>NZ_LR732827.1:2118506-2412775 GCF_902506155.1 Curtobacterium sp. 8I-2 | reverse complement strand
GGGGGGGGGGGGGGGGGGGGCAGCGCCCGCCTCAGCGCGGGAGCGGGACCGCTTCGGCGAAGGACGCCACGACGCGGGCGACGACCTCGGCGGGCGGGGTGTCCCAGATCGCCTGGTTGAAGAGCTCGACCTCGACGTCGCCGGAGTAGCCGGCACCCATCACCGCATCGGTCACCGGCCCGAAGTCGACGTGCCCGTCGCCCGGGTAGCCGCGTGAGAGCAGCGGGTCGGCCGCGATCGGGGTGGTCCAGTCGCACACCTGGTACGAGGCGATCCGGCGGGCGGCACCAGCCCGGGCGATCGAGGCCGCGAGCGCCGGGTCCCACCAGACGTGGAAGGTGTCGACGACGACGCCGACGGCCGCTGCCGGGAACGGGGCCGCCAGGTCGAGGGCCTGCGCGAGCGTCGACACCACGGCGCGGTCGGCGGCGTACATCGGGTGCAGGGGTTCGACGGCGAGCTGCACGCCGGTGTCGAGTGCGTGCGGCACGAGGGCGGCGAGGGCGTCCGCCACCCGCGCACGCGCACCGCCGAGGTCGCGCGAGCCCGCTGGCAGGCCGCCCGCGACGAGCACGAGGACGGGCGCCGACCCCGGAGCACCCGCGGCGGCCAGGGCGGCGGTCTCGTCGATCGCCCGGCGGTTGTCGTCGAGTGCCCGCTGGCGTGCGGTCCCCTCGGGCAGGGTGAAGAACCCGCCACGGCAGTGCGACGACACCCGGAGTCCGGAGTCGGCCACCCGGCGCACGGCCTCGGCGAGCCCGAGCTCGGCGACGGGTTCGCGCCAGGTGCCGATCGCCCCGACCCCGGCACGGCGGACGGTGTCGAGCGCCTCGGGCAGGGTCGCGTACTTGATCGTCGCCTGGTTGACGGACAGCCGCGGGTGCGGCGCGGGCGACCCCGGCGCCACCGGCACGGGTGCACCGACCTGCGCGGCCGTGCCGGACGGCGTGCTCACGCGACCACCCCGGCTGCGGTGCGGTCGACGGCGGGTGGGGCGGGCCTCCCGGCGGTCGTCGCCACCCCGTTGACCGCGAGCAGGGCGTGCCAGCGCGCGGCGGCGAGGTCCGGGTCCTGCAGGGCGCCGCAGGCGTTCGCGAGCCGGACCGTCTCGGACAGGTGCGACAGCGAGCGGCCGGCGTGCTGGCCACCGGCCATGGCGAAGGCCGGCTGGTGCCCGTTCAGCCAGGCGAGGAACGCGATGCCGGTCTTGTAGTGCCAGGTGGGGGCGCTGAAGAGGTGTCGGGACAGGGCCTCGGTCGGTCCGAGCAACGAGCGGTAGGCGGCTTCGTCGGGCAGGGCACGCACAGCGGCCGAGGCGAGCGGTGCGATCGCGGCGAAGGCCCCGAGCAGGGCGTCGGAGTGCACGCCGTCGCGGTCCGCGATCAGGTCGACGTAGTGGAAGTCGTCACCAGTGAACATCCGGGCGGTCTCGGGCAGCCGGGCGCGGAGTGCCACCTCGGCCGTCGCGTCGAGCAGGCTCATCTTGATGCCGGAGATCCCCGGCCCGGCGTCGCGCATGATGTCGAGCACCGTGTCGGGGCCCCGGTGCCCGCCGAAGTACCCGGCGAGGGCGGGGTCGAACGCCTCCCCCAGCCAGTGCAGGACGACGGGGGCGCTCGCCCGCTCGACGACCCGACGGTAGACGCGGCGGTAGGTGTCCGGATCGTCCAGCGCGAGTCGTGCCAGGTGGCGGCTGGCCATCAGGACCACGCCCGCCCCGGCGTCCTCGGCGTGGTGGAGCTGCCGGGCGTAGGCGTCGACGACCTGCTGCTCGGTGACGGGTTCGTCGGGCAGGTCGTCGGTGTTCACGCCGACGACGATGCGGCCGCCGACCGACTGCGCCTCGCGGGCGGAGCGCGTCACGAGCTCGCGGGTCGCCTCCGGGTCCAGTCCCATGTTCCGCTGCGCGGTGTCCATCGCGTCCGCCACACCCAGCCCCCACG
Organism: Curtobacterium sp. 8I-2; assembly: GCF_902506155.1. Classification (NCBI taxonomy): domain Bacteria; kingdom Bacillati; phylum Actinomycetota; class Actinomycetes; order Micrococcales; family Microbacteriaceae; genus Curtobacterium; species Curtobacterium sp. 8I-2. Next base: position 2,410,832 of record NZ_LR732827.1, on the reverse strand, counting down.
ACCACAGGTGGTGCCGGAACGCCAGGGTGGCGTCCCAGTCGAGGTCGGCCGGAGCACCAGGGGTGTTGTCGGCGGCGGTGCGCGGGACGACGTGGGCGGCCGCGTAGACGATGCGCTCGGTGAGCGGTGCCGCGGGCACGGCAGTGGCGTCGACGGCCGGTGCGCCCAGCGGCGTCCGGCTCGTGGTGCCGTCGGGCGCCAGCAGGGTCAGGTCCGTCATGCGGACGCCCCGATGGTCTCGGTGCGCTGGGCGACCTCCGGCGTCTCGACCGGGAGGCGCGGCTCGGCCCCGGCGGGCAGGGTCAGCTCCGGCAGGTCCACACGCCGGCCCTCGGCGCTGGATCGCAGACCGGCTTCCGCCAGCGCCACGCCGCGGGCACCGGACAGCAGGTCGTAGGGGTGCGGGCGTCCGGCGACGAGGTCCTGCAGGAAGTCCTCCCACTGGGCGCGGAACCCGTTGCCGTAGACCTCGTTGTCGGGGACCTCGAGCCACTGGCTGCGGTAGTCGGCGTCGTCGCGCAGATCGGGGTTCCAGACGGGCTTCGGCGTCGCCGTGCGGGGCTGGATCCGGCACCCGAACAAGCCCACCACCGCGCTGCCGTCGGTGCCGTCGACCTGGAACTCGACGAGCTCGTCGCGGTCAACGCGGACCGCCCAGCTCGAGTTGATCTGCGCCGTGACGCCGCCGGCCAGGTCGAACACGCCGTACGCGGCGTCGTCGGCGGTCGCCGGGTAGGGTACGCCCTGCTCGTCGGTGCGCTGCTCGATGTGCGTGACCGCCCGGGCGTAGACGGACTCGACGCGGCCGAACAGCTGCTCGAGCACGTAGTTCCAGTGCGGGAACATGTCGACGACGATGCCGCCACCGTCCTGCCGGCGGTAGTTCCAGCTCGGGCGCTGCGCCGACTGCCAGTCCCCCTCGAACACCCAGTACCCGAACTCGCCGCGGACGCTCAGCACCCGGCCGAAGAACCCGGAGTCGAGCAGGCGACGGAGCTTCCGCAGCCCGGGCAGGTAGAGCTTGTCGTGCACGACGCCGTTCGGGACGCCGGCCTCGGCCGCGAGCCGGGCGAGTTCGAGGGCCTCGGCGGAGGTCTCGGCCGTCGGCTTCTCGGTGTAGACGGCCTTGCCGGCGGCGATCGCGCGGCGCAGCGCGTCGGCACGGGCACTCGTCACGGCGAAGTCGGCGAAGACCTGCCAGCGGGGATCCGCCAGGGCGGCGTCGAGGTCGGTGGTCCAGTGCTGCAGGCCGTGCCGGGTCGCGATCTCCTCGATCTTCGCGGCGTTCCGACCGACGAGCATCGGTTCGAGCTGCACGCGCGTGCCGTCGGGCAGCAGCAGGCCGCCGTCATCGCGGATCGCCAGGATCGACCTGACCAGGTGCTGCCGGTAGCCCATGCGCCCGGTGACGCCGTTCATGATGATGCCGATGGTGCGCGTGGTGGTCAACGCGTGCTCCCTTGCTCGCTGTGGCCCGCTCTCCGTCGTCGTGGAAAGCGCTTGCCGGAACCGTACACCACGGGGTGCGCGGTGGCGAGGTCAGCGGGCGGTGCTGGCGCGCAGGACGACCTCGCCGTCGACGGCACCGTCGGCCTCGAGCCCGAGCGCACGGCGGACGGCCCGCTCGCCGATCTCCTCGAGCGGCAGCCGCACCGTGCTGAGCGCCGGCACGACGTCGGCGAGCATCCGCACGTCGTCGAACCCCGCGACGCCGACGTCCACCCCGGGCACGAGCCCGCGCTCCCGGATCGCCGCGACCGCCCCGACGGCCATCAGGTCGGTGACCGCGAAGACGCACCGGGGCACCGCGGCCCCACCCTCGGCAGCTCGGTCCAGCAGCGACGCCATCGCCCGGTACCCGCCGTCGCGCGTGAACTCGGAGGGCACCACGTCGTCGTCGGGCACCCGCAGACCGTGGGCCGCGAGGCCGGCGACGAACCCCTCGACCCGGGCGTGGGCGGTGACGAGGTCCGGGTCGCCGGCGAGCACGGCGAACGAGTCGTGCCCCTGTTCGACCAGTGCCCCGGCGAGTGCCGCGGCCCCGCCGAGGTTGCGGATCACGACGCCGTGCACGCCCGGGACGCCCGCTGCGGCTCCGTCCAGGTCGGACACGAGCGCCGACACCCCCGCCCCCGCGGCGACGAGGCCACCGACCGCCGCCGCGACTTCGGACGGGCCGGAGCCCGTCGCGGATCCGAAGCCGATCCCGAGCCGACGGCTGACCGCCAGCACGACGGCTCGCGGGCGGAGTCCGGCGACCACGTCGAGCACCGCCACTTCGCGCGACGGGTCGCCGCCGGTGGAGGTGATCGTGACGACGAGCCCGGCGTCGTCGGCGGCGCGGATCGCGCCGGCGGCGATCGCGGCGAAGTACGGGTCGGCGATGTCGCCGACGACGAGCGCCAGGGTCGTGGTCGACCCCCGAGCGACGGCCTGCGCCTGCACGTTGGCGGTGTAGCGCAGGGCCCGGGCGGCGGCGCGCACCCGGTCCACCGACTCCTGCCGGACCTTGCGGGTGCTGCCGTTGAGTGCCCGCGAGGCGGTCGCGAGCGACACCCCTGCCCGCTCGGCCACGTCGGCCAGGGTGACGGTGCCTCGCTCGGGCATGTCGTGCCTCCAGTCAGGGTCCGCGCCGTGCGCGGCCTGTGGCGAGGATAGCGATTCCCCGCGGGCCAGGGCGGGGTTCCGAGCGGCCGGTCTCGCCGTCGAGACCGCAGGTCACATTGTCAGAACATCGCTCAGGAAAGCGCTTGCCAGAACGGCGGGGGTCGTGTAGACCTGGGGTCCTCGGCCGAGACACCCCGAACGCTCGCCCACGGCAGATGCACGTGGTCCCGAACGAAAGCAGTGACGATGAAGTCATCCAAGAGAATGCTCGCACTCGTCGGCGGGATCGCCGCGCTCGCGCTCCTGAGCGGCTGCGCCTCCGGCGGGTCCGGGGACGGCGGCAAGGTGGACGAGCTGACCTTCTGGCTCTCCACCTCGTCCGCGCAGGAGAAGGGCTACCAGGACCTCGCGACCGCCTACGAGAAGCAGACCGGCGTCGCGGTGAAGATCGTGAACCTGCCGTACGACGGCCTGCAGACCAAGCTGCGCGAGTCGGCGCAGGCGAACTCGCTGCCCGACGTGGTGCGGGCCGCGGGCATCGACCCGATCTGGAGCGGCAAGACCGTCGACCTCGCCTCGATCGTCAGTGACAAGGCGAACGGGATCGACCAGGACCTCATCGCGAAGGACAAGGACGGCAAGGTCACCTCGATCCCGTCCGACGTCACCGCGGCCGGACTGTTCGTGAACAAGTCGCTGTTCGACAAGGCCGGCGTCGCGTACCCGACCGATCCCGCGAAGGCGTGGACGTGGAGCGAGTTCCTCGACGCCGCCGACAAGGTGAAGGCCGACACCGGCGCCAAGTACGACCTGGTCTTCGACTCGTCGCCGTCGCGCCTGCGGGCCTACATGTTCACCAAGGGCACCGACTTCATGCAGCAGGAGAAGGACGGTTCCTTCCCCACCGACGCGAAGACCGTCGACGCCCTGCAGGACTTCGCCGACATGAACGACGACTCGGTCATGCCGAAGTCGGTGTGGACGAGCGGCCAGGACCCGAACGCCCTGTTCAAGAGCGGCCAGGTCGTGGCGTACTTCTCCGGTGTCTGGCAGTCGTCGGACTTCGCGTCGAACATCACCGACTTCGACTGGGCCAGCGCCGCCACCCCGGCGGACCCGACCCACGCCACCGAGATCAACTACGGCGGCAACATCGTCGGGTTCGAGAACTCCGACACCCGCGGCGCCGCGGCGAAGAAGTTCATCGACTACATGTACGACCCGACGAACTACGCGAAGCTCGTGACCACCAACGGGTTCCTGCCGGTCGAGTCCGGGCTGGACATCACCTACCCCTTCAAGTCGCAGGCAGCAAAGGACTCCTTCGCGCTGTACCAGAAGGAGATCGAGGCGGCCGACCCGATCTCGAGCTCGTACGCCAAGGCAGCGTCGGAGTGGGCGGTCGAGGGCAAGGAGATCGGCACCGACCCGACCACGGCCGAGGTCGGCAAGCTCATCAACGGGCAGCAGTCGGCCAAGGAGACGCTCGACACGATCACGAAGTACTACGAGGAGCACGTGGGGTGACGGAACGGGGCCGGGCGCATGCGTCCGGCCCCGTTGTCTCTCCTTCCACAGCAGCACCACGTCGAACGAAGAGGATCATCGTGAGCATCCCCACCGCAGCCGGTGACGTGCAGACCGCCGTCCCCACCCCGGTGCCGCCCCGCCGGCCCGGAGCCGCGAAGACGACGAAGCGCCGCCGCTCCGGCGTCAGCAAGCCCGTCCTCGCCCCGATCCTGTTCGTCAGCGTGAACGCCGTCCTGTTCGTGGTGTTCTTCGTGTGGCCCGCCGTGATCGGCCTCGGCTACTCGTTCACCGACTACAACGGCGTCGTCGACCCGAAGTTCGTCGGCCTGGCGAACTACTTCGAACTGTTCGCCGACGACACCTTCTACGCTGCCCTCGGTCGCACCTTCCTGTACGCGATCGTCGCCGTGCCGCTCGGCTTCGTCCTGTCGCTCTCGATGGCGCTCATGCTCACGAGCCCCGCGGCGAAGGGCCGGAGCGTCGCCCGCATCGTGTTCTTCGTTCCGTGGCTGATCTCCCCCATCGTCACCGGTGTGATCTGGCGGTGGATGTTCGGCGAGAACTTCGGGCTGGCCAACTTCGTCATCGAGTCCCTGGGCGGCAAGGCCGTCCCGTGGCAGTCGAACGCCGACCTGTCGCTGCTGGTCGTCGTCTTCGCCACCGCGTGGGCCGGGGCGGCGTTCAACATGCTGCTGTTCGTCGCCGCGATCCGGAACGTCCCGCAGTCGTACTACGAGGCCGCATCGCTCGACGGTGCCGGCGCCTGGCACCAGTTCCGCTACATCACCCTGCCGAGCATCGCGCCGACGTCGTTCATCGTCATCCTGCTGTCGTCGCTCAGTGCGTTCAAGGAGTTCGCCACCGTGCAGGCGCTCAACGGCGGCGGCCCTGGCACCGACAACAACCTGCTGGTGCAGTACATCTACACGAACGGGTTCCAGAACGCCCACATCGGCTACGCGAGCGCGGCGTCGATGGTCCTCATGCTCATCCTCATGGCCATCGCGCTGATCCAGCTGGCCGTGAACCGCCGGACGGAGTCCCGTCGATGACCGCCACGCTCCCCACCGAGACCGACAAGACCGGAAGCGGCCGTCGGGCCGGTCGCTCCGGCTCCGGCCGCTCCGGCCGCTCTGGCCGCTCTGGCCGCTCTGGCCGCTCGAAGGCTGTGGACGCCACGCCGCGTCCCCAGGCCATCGCCGCCACGGCCCTGCTCTGGGTGTTCATCATCGCGTTCGGGTTCCCGGTGCTGTGGTTCGTGCTCAGCGCGTTCAAGCCGGGCGGCGAGCTGTTCTCGTACCCGCTCACCCTGCTGCCGAAGAACTGGTCGGTCGAGGGCTTCGCCGAGGCGTGGTCCAGCTACGACTTCGCCCAGTACTTCGGCAACACCGTGATCGTCGCCCTGGTCACCACGGTGCTGACGGTCCTGGCGAGTGCGGCCACCGGGTACGCGCTGGCGAAGTACGACAACCGGTGGCTGAAGGTGTTCTTCGTCTGCATCCTCGCCACGACGATGCTCCCCACCGAGGTGATCCTCGCTCCGACGTTCATCGTCATCCGCGACCTCGGCATGTACGACTCGCTGGCCGGCATCATCGTGCCGTCGGTGATCACGGCCACCGGCATCTTCATGTTCCGGCAGTTCTTCATCACCGTGCCGGACGACCTGGTCGAAGCGGCCAGGATCGACGGTGCGAGTGAGTTCGGGATCTTCTGGCGGATCATGCTGCCGATCTCCCGCCCGATCATGCTGACGCTTGCGATCTTCTCGTTCCAGTGGCGGTGGAACGACTACATCTGGCCGCTCCTGGTGCTCAACGACCCGAAGCAGTTCACGATCCAGATCGCCCTGCAGAGCATCGTCGGTGCCGAGAACGTGAACTGGACGGTCCTGCTCGGCGCCTCCGTCATCTCGATCATCCCGCTCGTGCTGCTCTACCTGGTGTTCCAGAAGTACGTGAACGGTGCCGACCTCAACGCGGGTCTGAAGGACTGATGGGGTTCCTCGACCTGGCCGGCCCGGCCGCCGACGCCGAGGTCGCCCGCCTGCGGCTGGCCGACGACGACCCGGCCACGCTGCAGCACCGGGAGCTGATGGCGCGTGCGCTCGCGTTGGTCGGCGCGTGGGTCCGGCAACGGCCTGGAGGCCCGGCTCACCCCGCAGACGACGACCTCACCACCGCGCACGGCTGGGTCCGGCACCTCGCGACCCGGCAGTCGCCCGGCGGCACGTTCGTCGGCGGCGACAACGTGCTCTCCCCGCCGGACTCCGCGTTCACCGTCAACGACGTCTGCGACGCCCTCGAACTGCTCGCACCGCACCGGGCGACGGTGCCGGCAGCGGCCGCGCTGGCCGACGACCTCGACGCGATCGTGCACCGGGCGACCCCCGCACTGCTCACCGGTGGGGTGCACACCCCGAACCACCGGTGGGAGATCGCAGCCGCCCTCGCCCGGGTGCACCGACTCCACCCGGCGGCGGCGCTGCTCGACCGCATCGACGCGTGGCTGGCCGAAGGGCCGGACATCGACGCCGACGGTCTGTGGTCGGAGCGGAGCCCGAACTACGCGTCCGCCGTGTCCGGGCCGTCGTTCCTGGTGCTCGCCGCCGTGCTCGACCGCCCCGCCCTGCTCGACCCGGTGCGCCGCTCGCTCGACGCCACGCTCGCGCTCCTGCTGCCGGACGACACCGTCGAGACCGTGCAGTCCCGACGGCAGGACCAGTCACAGCCCTTCGGGATCGGGCCGTTCGCGCCGCTGCTCTGGCACGTCGCGGTGCTCGACGGCCGGGGCGACCTGGCCGCGGTCGCCGCCCGCGCCGCCGTGGCCGAGACCTGGCAGCCCGCCGCCGTCGCCGCGCGGTCGATGACCGATCCCCTGCTCGGGCGTCCGCTGCCGGAACCCGTCGCCCTGGCGCCGGCCGTGCACACCTTCGCCGACGCACGGCTCGTGCACGTCCGCGAGCCCGACCGCAGTGTCGTGCTCTTCGCCGGTTCCGACGTCCCGGCCCAGGGCCACGTGCGGTCGGGGCTGGCGAACAGCCCGACGTTCCTGCGGGTCGTCGTCGGGTCGGTCGTGCTGTCCGACGTGCGGCTCTCGCGGGAGTTCTTCGGCCTCGGACCGTTCCGACCGACCGCGCTCGAGTCCCTGGGCGACGGACGGTTCCGGCTGACCGAGACCGTGTCCGCCGGCTACCACCAGCCGTTGCCCGCGAGTGATCGCCAGCCGGACGGCCGCTACCCACTCGCCGACGAAGGCCGGTTCTCCGCCGCCATGGCGTTCGGCACCCGGTCCGTCGACACGGTGGTCCTCAGCACGACCGTCGACGTCGCGGTGACCCCGGACGCCGTCGTCCTCGACGTCGTGACCGAGGGGGCCGAGGTGCCGTGGTCCCTGCAGCTGACGTTCCGCACCGGGGGGACCCTCACGGGCGTCGAGACCGACGCCGTCAACGGGGAGCGGGTCCTGGCGGAGGGGACCGGCAGCTACCGCGTCGGTTCCGACGTCGTGACGTTCGGTCCGGGCAACGGCGCCGGTCCGGGCCAGCCGGCGGGCTACACCCCGGGACAGGACTACGCGTTCCTCGGCGGGACCGACCGACCGCGGGGTGAGCACGTCCACGTCACCGGGCGAGCCCCCGGCTCGGCACGCATCGTGATCGGGACGGGCCGGTGACACTGCCGGGCGTGGTGCTCGTCGGAGCCCGCGGCTACGGCCTGCACCACCGCGCGAACATCGACCGGCTCGTGGCAGCAGGGGTCTGCACGGTGACCGCCGTCGTCGACCCCGCGCTCGGCACGACCGCCGACGCCGGTGTGCCCGTCGTGGCCGACGTGGCAGCGGCCCGCAGGCTCGGACCGGTGGACGTGGTCGTCGTGGCGGCTCCGATCGCGGCGCACCTGCCACTCACCCTCGATGCGCTCGACGCCGGCGCCGACGTGCTGCTCGAGAAGCCTCCGGTCACCACGCGCGACGCCCTCGACGTGCTGCTCGAGGCCGAACGTCGGACCGGCAGGGTCGTGCAGGTGGGGTTCCAGAGTCTCGGTTCCGCCGCGCTGCCGGCGTTCCGTGACGGGGCGCTCGTCGGTGCCGTCCGGTCTGCGGCCGCCGTCGGCACGTGGACCCGCGACCGGGCGTACTGGGACCGCTCCCCCTGGGCGGGGCGCCGTCGGGTCGGCGGCGTGGACGTGCTCGACGGCGTCGTCACCAACCCGCTCGCCCACGCCGTGGCGACGGCCCTGGCGCTCGTCGGCTGCCGCCGGACCGCCGACGTCGCGCGGGTCGAGGTCGAGTTGTACCGGGCGAACGCCATCGAGGGCGACGACACCTCGGCCGTCCGGGTGACCACGACCGCCGGCCTCGAGGCCACTGCCGCGCTCACGCTCTGCGCCACCACCGAGGTCCCGCCGACCGTGCGGGTGCGGGGAGCGACGGGGGACGGCGTGCTGCACTACACGACGGACGACGTCACGATCGACGGCGCGACCACGCGCCTGGAGCGCACCGACCTGCTCGAGAACCTGCTGGCGCACCGGTCCCACGGCGATGAACTGCTCGTGCCGCTCGTCTCGACGGGAGCGTTCGTCGAGGTGCTCGAGGCGGTCCGCGCGACCGAACCCGTGCAGCTCGACCACCCCTGGGTGACGTGGGAGGGCGAGGGGCCGACCCGGCGCCCCGTGGTGACCGGTGTCGAGGCCACGATCGAGCGCGCCGCCGACGCCCGCGCGCTGTTCTCGGAAGTCGGGGCACCGTGGGCGCACACGGCCCGCGACCAGACGCTGCAGGAGCTCCGCGTGGACGACGTCACGGTCGCCGTCGAACGCGACGGGGCCGGCACGATCGCCACGTCGTCCCCTCGGCCGTACCTGCACCCGGTCCGGACCCTCGGCGGCACCGTGGTCAGCGCACACCACCCGGGCGACCACGACTGGCACTGCGGGGTCGGCGTCGCGATCCCCGACGTCGACGGCGTGAACTGCTGGGGCGGACGGACCTACGTCCACGGCCCCGGCTACGTCTGGCGCGACGACCACGGTTCGGTCGAGGTCGTGCACGCTGCGCAGCACGGACACGGGTCGACGGAGGAGCTGGTCTGGCGGGGTCCGGACCGCGCGGTGGTCCTGCACGAGGACCGCGCCCTGCGCTGGCGCTCGGTCGGAACCGGGTGGGAGTTGTCCTGGTCGTCGTCGTTCCGCGCCCCCGGCGACTCCCCCGTGCACCTCGGCGGCCCGGGCAGCAACGGCCGGGTCGGCGCGGGCTACGGCGGCTTCTCCTGGCGGTTCCCGGAGTGCACCGGGGTCGTCGTCCGGACCGCCGACGCCGAGGGCGAGACCGCCGTGCACGGCTCGGTCGCACCCTGGATCTCCTGGTCCGCGGTGTTCGACGGCGGGCCGGCGACGATCCGCATCGAGGCCCTCGACCACCACGACCCCTGGTTCGTCCGCGCCGAGGAGTACCCGGCGATCGGCTCGGCCCTGGCGTGGGACATCCCCGCGGTCGTGCAGCCGGGCGCACCGCTCGTCCGCTCCTTCCGCGCGACGATCACCGACGGCGGTACGCTCGCCGGATGAGCACCGGGGACTGGGAAGCACGCGTCGCGACGCTGTGGGACGACGAGACGATCGACGACCACCAGCGGATCGAGCGGATGCGTGACCTCGCAGCGGACGCCCCGCACCCGGCCCTCGGCGCGTTCGAGCTCGGCGGCGCCTTCGACTCGGGCGGCCACGAGGCCGAGGCCGACGTGCAGTACGCCGCCGCGACCGCAGCGGGTCTCGACACCGTCGACCCCGAACGCGCGGCGCGGATGGTCGTGCAGCACGCCTCGACGCTGCGGAACCTCGGCCGGGTCGAGGCCGCCATCGCGATGCTCCGCGACGCCCCCGAGCACCCCGCCACCGGGGCGGCACCGCGGGTGTTCCTCGCGCTCGCGCTGCACAGCGCGGGACGCTCGGCCGAGGCCCTGCGCGTCGCGATCGAGGCCGTCGAGCCGACGCTCCCCCGCTACCACCGCTCCGTCAGCGCCTACGCGGCAGCACTCACCGAGGACTGACGCGTCAGGCGATCGCGACCTCGCCCCGCGCCATGAGCTCACGAGCCCGACCGGCGTCGGCAGCCGGTGGACGACCGTGCAGGGCGCGGTAGTCCCGCGAGAAGTGCGAGGCGCTCCGGTACCCCACCGCCGCAGCAGCCTGGGCAGCGGTGTCCCCGAGCACGATCATCCGCCGCCGGGCCTCTCCCAGCCGCAGCCGCCGCAGGTACTGCACCGGGCTCATCCCGGTGACCTGCCGGAAGCGTGCGAACAGGGTCGACTCGCTCGTCCGGACCGCCGCGGCCAGGTCGGCGACCGACCACGGGTCCGCCAGCCGATCGGTGAGCAGGGCCGTGGCGGCCGCGACCACGTCGCCGTCCCGGTTGCCGATCGCGGCCAGGATGCGCGGGGCCTGGTCGGTCTGCAGCAGCCGGAGCACGACCTCGCGGGTGACGAGCGGGGCGAGGACCGCCATGTCCTCCGGAGTGTCGAGCAATCCGACGAGTCGCGCGAACGCGTCCGCCAGCGCTGGTGTCCAGCTGCCGAGTCGGGCCGGCGGCGCTTCGTCCTGGTGCGGGCGGGACATCGCCGTCGCGACCTCGGCCACCACCGCGGGGTCGAGCTGCCAGACGACCGCGACGAATCCCGCCGGTTCTTCCACGGCGACCACACCGGCGATCACCGGCAGGTCGACGGGTGTGATGATGAAGCGCTCGCGACCCCAGAGCTGGTCGTCGTCCCCGACGATGGACCGCTTCTGCCCCGCGAGCACCACCGACACCGACGGCGTGTAGCGCTGGTACCCGAGGTCGGTCGGCGCGTCGACCCGGGCCAGGCGGAGTCCGAGCCGTCCGGCGCGCTCCGTGTCGTCGACGTGGGCCAGGACGCTCTGCAGCGCGCGGTCCAGTCGGTCCGAGGTGACGTCGTCCATGTACTCATTCTGTCGACCCGATGGATGCGCTGAACGCCCGTGCTGGATCCGGCAAGCAGTCCGGAGTCCTGTGCAATCGCCGACCGCCTCGCCGGACCGAGCATCGGAGCATGCAGACCAACGAAGCACTCCTCGACTCCTTGACCTCCGACGACCGACTGGCCGGCCGGACCGCGCTGGTGACCGGCGCCTCGAGCGGCATCGGTGAAGCCGTCGCCAGGGTCCTCGCCGCCTCCGGCGCGACGGTCGGTGTCGCCGGCCGTGACGTACAGCGCACGCAGGCCGTGGTGGACGCCATCACCGCCTCAGGTGGCTCCGCCGTGGCCGTCATCGGCGAGCTGAACGCGCACCCTGACGCCGTCCGCGACCTCGCGGCCAGTGCCACGGCGGCCCTCGGTGGCCGGGTCGACATCGTCGTCAACAACGCCGGCGTCTACCCGGTCGGCCCGACGGCGCTGCTCCCAGATGACGACGCCGAAGCGCTCTGGGCCACGAACGTCCGAGCACCGCACGTCCTGGTCGGCGCCCTGGCTCCGGGCATGGTCGAGCGCGGCTCGGGTGTCATCGTGAACATCGGCTCGTGGATGTCCCGCGTCGGCGTCCCCTTCACGGCGCTGTACCCGGCGACGAAGGCGGCCGTGGAGCAGCTGACCCGGGCGTGGGCCGCCGAGTTCGGCCCGCACGGTGTGCGGGTGTCGACGGTCTCCCCCGGTGCCACCGCCACGCCGGGCAACGCCGACTCGCACGACGTCCTCGCGCAGATGACGGCGGGCACACCGGCCGGCGCACCCGTCCGGCCGGTCGACGTCGCGTTCGCCGTGCGCTGGTTGGCCTCCGACGAGGCGTCCTTCGTGCACGGCGCCACCATCGACGTGGACGGCGGCATCGCCGCGACCCGCCTCGGCTGAGCCCCCCCCCCCCGGCCGAGCGGGCGAAACACCCGGGTTCATGCGCGGANCCTGGTCAACGGCAAGGTCGCCGTCAACAACGCGTTCCTGTTCGAGCTGCACGGCGGCTCCCTCAAGCCCCTCCAGCTCGAGGGCGACAACGCCATCCTGACCGGCACCACCGTCCACATCAGCGAAGACGCCGCCGGCCTGCTGAACAAGACCTTCGGCACCGACGCCGTCAAGCGCGGCCTCCTCGTCGGCACCGCCACCATCACCGCACAGATCAAGTAACACCCCCGCACCACGATCGGCCCGGACCACGCAGCAGCGCGGTCCGGGCCGATTCACGTCGTGGGAACCACAGCTCAGCGGGCCCGCGCTCGGTACGCCCCGGGCGCGCTCCCGCAAGCACGGGTGAAGTGCGCGTAGAAGCTCGACTGCGAGCCGAACCCCGCGGCGTGCGCGATCTCCGACGTCGTCATCGACGTGGTCGCGAGCAACCGCTGCGCTTCGGCCACCCGGCACCGAGTCAGGTACTCCCCGATCGTGGTCCCGACGTCCTGCCGGAACACCGTCATGGCGTAGTGCGGATGCAGGTGTGCCGCAGCGGCGACGTCGGCGACCTCGATCGGTTCGCGGAACCGGTCCACGACGAACCGCACCATGTCGATCACCCGGTGCATCGCGTCCGCGGTGCCGTGCCCGCCCTCCGCGCGCTGGTCCACGGCGTCGCGGTGGTGCCGCAGCAACCGGCGCACCAGGGCCTGCGCTTCGAGGTTCGCGATCACTCCGGCTCCGTCGTCCGCGAAGTCCCGTTGCCACGACGACAACATCGACTCGACGTCCCGCCCGGCCGCACCGGTCGGCACCACGACGGGACGGTTCAGCAGCATGGCACCGAGGTCGTGGTCCGGAAGCCCCCACGCCAGCACCTCGCCGAGCGGTATGTGCACCCACCGGCACTGTCCGGTCCCCGTCGCGTCACCGACGAGCTGGTGGGGTGTCCATCCCCAGAAGAGCGCGATCTCCCCCGCGTTGACGCTCACCGGCTCCCCGCCGAACCGGTAGTCGAGCCGTCCCTCGAGCACGAGGTTGATCTCGAGGTCGTCGTGCCGGTGTGAGGACGGCATCATCGGCGCCGGGCCGCGATGGCTCCAGTACGCCGCTTCCACCGTCTCCACGTCGAGCACGGTGCCGAGCCTACGGCAGCGGCGTGGACGACCCGGAGTCCGATCCGAGGATCCTGGAACCCCGCCGTCCGAAGCCGGAGGCCCCCGGGCCCAGGCGCTTCCTACCGTCGTCACATGACCAAGATCACCATCATCGGCGCCGGCGGCTTCGTCTTCCCCTTCCGCCTCATCGGCGACCTCGTCTCCTTCCCCGCACTGCAGGACGCGACGTTGCACCTCATGGACCTCGACGCGGGCCGGGTCGCCCGCACTGCGACCGCAGCCCGCGAACTCGTCTCCCACCACGGCCTCGACGTCGAGGTCCTCGAGACCACCGACCGGCGCGAGGCCCTGGCGGGTGCGGACGTCGTCATCATCACGTTCCAGGTCGGCGGCGTCGAGTCGTACAAGTGGGACGTCGAGATCCCCCGCAAGTACGGCATCGACCAGGCCGTCGGCGACACCGTCGGCCCCGGCGGCGTGTTCCGGTTCCTGCGGTCGGTCCGTGCCTACGAGGACATCGCCCGCGACGCGCTCGACCTCTGCCCGGACGCCCAGTTCATCAACTACGCGAACCCGATGGCGATGGCCACGGCGTTCCTCAACGCGAAGGGCCTGCGGACCGTCGGCCTCTGCCACAGCGTGCAGGGCACCACCCGCATGCTCGCCCGCACGCTCGGCGTGCCCTACGACGAGGTCGAGTTCATCAGCGCCGGCATCAACCACCAGGCGTGGATCCTCGAGTTCAAGCGTCGCAACGGCGAGGACCTCTACCCGCGTCTGCGCGAGGTGATGGCGGCCAAGCACCAGCGCGGCGTCGCGGCGTCCGACCTGCACGACGACGACGGCGACCACAGCGAGGCGGCTGCCGCCGCGAGCAACTACGAGGGCGGCAACGAGCAGGTGCGCACCCAGCTGATGCGCTCGTTCGGGTACTTCGAGACCGAGTCCAGCCACCACGCCAGCGAGTACGTGCCGTACTTCCGCAAGGACCCGGAGACGGTGCTCGAGTACATCCCGGAACGCTGGGACTACTACGAGATCTGCCTGGCGCACGACGAGCAGGGCGACGTGGACACGCAGCTCGAGAAGCTCAAGGCCGACCTGACGCCGAGCGTCGAATACGGCGCGAGCATCGTGAACGCGATCGTCACAGGGGTCCCCGCAGTCGTCTACGGCAACGTCCCGAACAGCACCGGCGTCATCCAGAACCTGCCATCCGACGCCTGCGTCGAGGTGGCCTGCCTGGTGGACGGCAAGGGCGTGCAACCGACCTCGTTCGGCGAGCTCCCGCCCCAGCTCGCCGCGATCAACCGCACGAACACGAACGTGCAGACCCTGGCGGTGCGCGCAGCGCTGACGGGCAACGTCGAGCACGTCCACCACGCGGTCGCCCTCGACCCGCTGACGGCGGCCCACCTCACGCTCGACCGCATCGCCGAGATGACCGACGAGCTCCTGCACGCCCATGCGGCGCTGCTCCCCGAGTCGCTGCGTCCGGCGGACGCGGGCGCAGCCGCGCACACGGCCGACCGGGAGGCCCGCCCAGCGCTGGTCTGACACCGTCGCGCCCGACGTGGGGTCGGGTCCGCAACCGCGACCCCACGTCCGGCTCGCGCCGACGCGCAGCCGCGCGCCGCGCCTCCAGTCCGTCCTGCACGGCACCACGACCTCAAAGGAGAGGACCATGCCGACCCGACCATCCCCCCAGCTCGCCAGACGGGGGTTCCTCGCACTCGCCGGTATCTCGATGGCCGGCGCCCTCGCCGCCTGCGCGGGCCAGGGAACCGCTGCCCGCGGCAGCACGAAGCACATCCGCCTGTCCACCTGGAACATCCCGACGGACATCACGAGCTACCAGGCGATCGCCGACGAGTTCGTCGCGGCGCACCCGGGCACGAGCGTCTCCGTCGAGGTCACGACCGGCCAGTTCCACCAGTGGTTCATCACGCGGCTCGCCGCCGACCTGGCGCCGGACGTCATCCGGATCACCCCGCAGCAGATCGGCCGGTACGCCGCGAACGGCAGCCTGGTCGACATCTCGGGGGCCGTCCCGGCGGACTACCGGCAGGACTACAGCGACCCGTTCTGGGCGATCGGCGCGCGGGACGACGGTGTGTACGGCGTCTTCCAGCACACCGACAACTTCATCACCTACTACAACCGCGACGTCATGGAACGGATCGGTGTCACGCCACCGCAGGCCCTCGGCGACGCGTGGACGTGGGATGCGTTCCTCGACGTCGCGAAGGAGGTCAAGCAGGTCACCGGCAAGTACGCGTTCGGGTACGGCTGGTCGTCGCCCGAGACGGCGTACCGGTGGCTGCCGCTGGTCCACCAGAACGGCGGCGCGTTCCTCGGGGAGGACGGCGCGACCCCGTCGATGGACACCCCCGAGGCGATCGACGCCCTGGCCTTCGGCCGGAAGTGGTACGCCGAAGGACTCGCGACGACCGGCAACCTCAGCAAGAGCGGCGGCGGTGACGTCTCGCGGAACCTGTTCCTGACCGGGCAGATCGGCATGATGCTCAACAACCCGGAGTCGATCGCGCAGCTCGACACCGACATGCCCGACAACTGGGGCACTGCCCCGATGATCCGCAACGTCGGCGAGGCGAGCGACCTGGGCGGCAACGCCCTGGCCGTCACGAAGTCGAGCAAGCACCCGGAGCTCGCGGCCGAGCTCGTGGCGATGATCACGTCACGGTCGAAGATGCAGCAGTTCTGCCACGACGGCAACTGGCTGCCCGCCCGGAAGTCCCTCGACGCGAAGGACATCGGGTACGCCGCGAACACCGACACGATGCAGCGGTTCATCGACCAGGGGACGACGATCCCGCTCTCGATGGTGAAGGCCGAGAGCGGCGAGTACTTCAGCTCGCTCAACGCGGTGTTCGCCGACTACCTCGACCTCTGCCTGCTCGGGCAACTGAGCCCGAAAGAGGCCTCGAACCAGATGATGGAGGCGATGCGCAGTGTCACTGCGAACTGAGACCGCGCCGGTCCGCACGACGGCGTCCACCGCCCCTCCGACCGGCGGACTCCCCGCTGGCGACGGTGCCCGCCGAAGCCGCGGCCGCTTCGTCCCGTACGTGTTCATCGGCCCCGCGGCGCTGCTGTTCCTCGGCTTCTCGCTCATCCCGATCATCACGGCGATCGCGCTGAGCTTCCAGGACTCCAGCACCTCGCTCGGCGACGGCACCTGGGTCGGCGGGAAGAACTTCGTCGACATGGGCTCCGACCCGCTCATCGGCACGGCGCTGCGGAACACGCTCGTGTTCACGCTCGGCACCGTGCCGACCTCGATGGCGATCGGGCTCGCCCTGGCGGTCGCCCTGAACCGGCCGCTGCCCGGGCGCTCGGTGTTCCGCGCCCTGTTCTTCGTGCCGATGGTCGCCGCCGGCGTCGTGGTGGGCGTCATCATGTCGTGGATCTTCAACGGCGACTACGGCGTCGTGAACAACCTGCTCGAAGCGCTCGGCATGGGGCGCGTGCCCTGGCTGACCGCTCCGGGGTGGGCGATGGCGACCCTGGTGGTCGTCGTGGTCTGGACCCGGATCGGCTTCTGCATGGTGATCTACCTCGGCGCGCTGCAGTCCGTGCCCGCCGAGCTCAAGGAGGCCGCCGCGATCGACGGCGCCTCGCGCTGGGTGCGGTTCCGGACCATCACCTGGCCGCTGCTCCGCCCGACGACGTCGATCCTGCTCATCCTGAACGTCGTGTTCTCGTTGCAGGCCTTCGACGTCATCTACGTGATGACCGGCGGTGGCCCGGGCTTCTCGACGACCGTGCTGATCCAGTACGTGTTCCGGTCGGCGTTCATCGATGCCCGGATGGGCTACGCCGCGGCGCTCGGACTGGTGCTCGTCGCGATCCTGCTCGTGTTCACGCTGCTCCGGCAGCGCGCCAACCGCAAGGCGGAGGAGATGCTCTGATGGCCGTACTCGATGTCCGCGGTCCCCGCCGCCGTCCGGCTGGAGTCCGCTCCCGGCGTCGGCCCGGTCGGTGGGTCCTCGTCGCCGGGCTCACCGCCCTGGCCATCCTGATGGTGTTCCCGCTGTACTGGATGGTCGTCTCGGCACTCACCCCCGGCGGGCAGTCGCAGAGTGGCACGTTCTCGCTGTTCCCGACCCGGCCGACGTTCGAGAACTACACGCAGGTGTTCAGCACGCAGCCGGTCTGGCGGTGGCTCGGCAACTCCGCGCTCATCACCAGCGTCGGCACCGCCTTGAGCGTCGTCGTGTCGCTGATGGCCGGGTACGCACTCGCCAAGTTCCGCTTCGTGGGCCGAGGGCTGCTGTACTCGGCGTTCCTCGTCACGATCATGATCCCGATCCAGGTCACCCTGGTGCCGAGCTTCCTGGTCGTCGCGAAGATCGGCCTGGTCGACTCCCCCTGGGCGGTGATCCTGCCGACCGTGTTCGACGTCGTCGGGATCTTCATCGCCCGGCAGTTCATGCTCGGGGTGCCGGACGCGCTGATGGAGGCCGCTCGGCTCGACGGCGCCGGCGAGTTCCAGACGTTCTTCCGGGTGGTGCTGCCCTCGTGCGGCCCCCTGGTGGGGGTGCTCGTGATCCTCGGGTTCATGACGCGGTGGAACGACTTCCTCTGGCCGCTCGTCGTGCTGCAGGGCAACGAGAACCTGACCGTGCCGGTGGCCCTGTCGACCCTGACAAACAACCCGGCGTTCAGCTCACCGTGGGGAGCCGTGATGGCGATCGCGACCGTCACGGTGCTGCCGTTGCTCGTGGTCTTCCTGGCGTTCCAGCGGCAGTTCGTGCAGGGCATCGCCTCGACCGGCATCAAGTAGGGCGCCGGGGCGGTTCCGGGCCTACCACTGCAGTGGCCATGGGAAAGGAACGACGGGAGGCACGGTGCCAGCTGGCACCGTGCCTCCCGTCCGTCGTCCGCGTCAGCGGATGATCGAGATGTTGTCCGCCTGCGGACCCTTCTTGCCGGGTCCGATCTCGTACTGCACGTGGTCGTCCTGGGCGAGCGGCCGGGAGCCGGTCGCCGCGACGATGCTGGAGAAGTGTGCGAACAGGTCCTCGGACCCGTCGTCGGGGTGGATGAATCCGAACCCCTTGCTGTGGTCGAACCACTTCACGGTGCCCGTGGGCATGGCGGTCAGCACGGCGTCAGTGGATGCGCAGCTGCGCGACCATGGGGCACGCGAAGGGGTCGCGGGCGGCGAGGCCGACGCGGTTGAGGTACCGGACGACGATGCCGTACGAACGCAGCAACGTGGTCTCCGTGTAGGGCACGTCGAGGGTGTCGCAGTGGTCCCGCACCAGCAGGCGGGCCTGCTTCAATGCCGGACGCGGCATCGACGGGAACAGGTGGTGCTCGACCTGGTAGTTGAGCCCACCCATCAGGAACGACACCCACCAGCCGCCACGGATGTTGCGCGAGGTCCGCACCTGGCGGGAGAAGAAGTCGACCTTCGCGTCGTGGGCGATGGTCGGCATGCCCTTGTGGTTCGGAGCGAACGAAGCACCCATCATCACGCCGAACACGGCCAGCTGCACCCCGAGGAACGCACACGCCATCCCGAACGGCAGGAACCAGAACACCACCGTCAGGTAGATCGCGAACCGCGCCACCAGCAGCGCGCCCTCGATGAGGCGGTGCTTCTTGTCGGCCTTGGTGCCGTTGCCGGTCACGATCGACATGACGGCGTAGCGGTGCAGGTTCAGGCCCTCGAGCGTGAGGAGGGGGAAGAACAGCCACCCCTGGTAGCGCATGAAGGTCTTCATCACGCCACCCTTCACGGCGGCGGCGTCCTCGGGCAGGAAGCGGATGCCGTCGGGGGCGATGTCCGGGTCCTTGCCGACCGTGTTCGGGTTGCCGTGGTGCCGGGTGTGCTTGTTCATCCACCACGAGTAGCTCAGCCCCACCAGGAACGTGCCGAGCCAGCGGCCCGCGCGGTCGTTCCACTTCTGGGACTCGAACACCTGACGGTGCGCAGCCTCGTGCGACAGGAACGCGAACTGCGTGAACAGCACCCCCAGCGCACCGGCCACGATCAGCTGGAACCACGAGTCACCCAGGAACGCGAACGCGACCCAGGTGAGGGCGAGGCTGCCGACGAGTGCGCTGAACAGTGCCCAGTAGAAACCGGTACGACGGCGGAGCAGGCCGTTCTCCTTCACCTGCGCCAGGAGCGCGGAGTAGGTCGAGGTGCCCTTTCGGGCTCCCGTAGCGGGGCGAGTGCGGGTGTAACCCGGAGCGAGCGGAGTCGTGGTCATGTGGACCGCTTTCAGTCACGGATCGGTCCTTCGACCGGTTCGAGAGAGTTCACGCGATTGCGCTTGCGGCGACCCTAGGGGCCGAACTTGCGTGTTCACCGTGGTGTCCGGAACACGTCGCACGACCTTCGAGATCACCCCGCGTGTCGCTCCGGACCCGCTGCGCACGCACCGGACGATGCGCGCAACGTCTGGCCCGGGTACTCGCCGAATCGGCGGAAGTAGGTGCCTGAGAAGCGCCCCAGGTGACGGAAGCCCCATGTCAGGGCCGCCTCGCTCACACTGGTCTCCTGCCGGCTGCCGGACTCCAGCGCCGCGCGCACCCGGTCGAGCCGCATCCGCAGCAGGAACGTCATCGGCGAGACGCCGTGTTCCCGCATGCACGCCGTCTGGAGCGTGCGGGGGCTCACACCCACCGCGTCGCAGATGTCGGCGAGGCAGAGCTGCTGATCGCAGTGTCCTTCGAGGTACGCCATGGCGAGTTCGACCGTCGACGGGGTCACGGCACGCCGGAGGATCACGGGCACCCGCGTCCCGAACGCTCCGAGGACGGCCTCGACGAGCGCGACCTGCGCGCTGGTCCTGGCGCCCTGGGTGAAGCCGTCACGCGTCGCGGTGACCGCCACCTGTTCGACGCACCGGCGCAGGTGTTCGAGCACCCCCGCGGCGGGTTCGGCACCTCGGTCCGGCAGCTCCGGCGCCGCGGCTCCGAGCGAGGAGCGCACCTGGTCGAGGAGTGGCCGGTCGATGCTCACCAGCTGCAGCGTGCCCGTCGGGGCGCGGACGGAGAACTCCCCCGACGTCGGCATCCGGACGGGCGTGCCGGGCCGGGTCTCGAGGACGGCACCGTCCTGGACGGCGATCCGGACGCCACCGGTACTCGACCACCCGACGACGATGCGGTCGACGGGTTCGAAGGTCCCGGAGAAGCCGGAGGTCGCCGACGCCGTGACGAGGCTCACGCATCCGTCCCGGCGGGTTCGGTACCGGAACCGGAAGGGCAGCCGGGAACTGTCGTCGTCGACGTCGAAGCGGACGTCACGACCGTGCCCGGCCTGGGCGAGCACGCGCGCGGCGAAGGACCGGTCGGTGCCGGAGCGTTCGGTGTGGCGGCGCTGGGTGTCGATCCGCGCGGTGACGGTCCGGGCCGCGTCGTCCCCGTGGACCGCGGTCAACACGGTGCCTCGTCGAGGTGCTGTCCGCATCGCTGCTCGAACCAGGAGCGGGCGTCCCGCAGGCTCGCAAGCCGTTCCTGTTCGTGCAGTGTCGCCATGAGCGTGCAGTCGACCCCGTCGACAGTGCGCTCGACGCAGCCGAGGAGCATGTCCGGGTCCCCCCAGGCGGATGCAGCGTCGACGACCCGCCAGCACCCGGCGTCGACCGGCTGCACCCGGATGTCCGTCGGGTCCGTCGGGGCGAGTGCCCGGATCCGTTCGGTGTGGACGACCTGCTGTCGCACGACGGAGTCGATGACCATGGTCGAGGTTCCCTGTGCGTGTCCCATCGCGCCTCCCTGTCGGTTCGATGTGGTGCACTGCTTCGACCAGCGGCGCACGAGACACTTTCAGTATCAACAGGACGTTTCCCGTCACGTCAGGGGTTGACACCAGACCGCGTCTGGCGGATCATCCGCGGCCGGGATCGGGGTCCTGGCAACGCACCGTGGACGGTTCCCGTACGGTCGGCCCATGAACGACGGGAGCGGTGCGGCACGGGACGTCCCGCCTCGGCTCTCACGTGCTGTGCGGGACGCGCTCCGGTTCGTCCAGGAGCACGCGACGACCCACATCACCGTCACGGACGTCGCCGCGGCGGTCCAGCTGTCGCCGCGGAGTCTGCAGAAGCGGTTCCGGACGGAGATCGGGCAGACGCCGGGCGCCTTCCTGCGCGCAGTGCGGCTCGAGGGGGTGCGTCGT
This sequence comes from Curtobacterium sp. 8I-2, assembly GCF_902506155.1. Classification (NCBI taxonomy): domain Bacteria; kingdom Bacillati; phylum Actinomycetota; class Actinomycetes; order Micrococcales; family Microbacteriaceae; genus Curtobacterium; species Curtobacterium sp. 8I-2. The sequence goes on along the minus strand of NZ_LR732827.1, from coordinate 2,389,510 downwards.
GACCTGCAGGCGGCATCCGGCACACCCGACCGGCGGACCATCGCGGCGATCGCCCAGCGGTGGCAGTTCAGCAACGCGGGTCGGATGGCTGCGGCGTTCCGTGAGGCCTACGGGATCGCGCCCTCGTCGGCGCTGCGCTCCTTCGCGCCCGAGGACGGCGAGGACTGCGAGGACGACGAGGACGGCGCGCCGAGCCTGTCGGACCGGAACCAGCGGCGCTTCCGGCTGGTGCTGGACTGCGAGGTGGACGTCGACGACCCCCAGACGGTGCTCGCCGGGGCGCTGCAGCGTGCTGGGGCCGGTCCATGGCGCGACTATCGGCCGGACGGCGGCAGCGAGGACCTGATGGCGTTCCTGCTCGGCAACGCGGTGCGGACGGTGGTGCGCGAGACCTCCGGCGTGACGCTGGTGGCCCTGGACGCGATGCTCCGGGTGCAGGACGAGCAGGGGACGTACCCGCCCGCCGAGCTCCCGGCCTGGCGTGCCGGCCCACCGCCGAACGTGCCCGCGCCGTCCGGATCGTCCGACACCGCCCAGCGCGTAGGATCGAGAGACGGCAGGGAAGGCGCCCATGGATGACGCATTCGAGCGTGCACTCCGTGCGCTCCGGTCGGCGGACGTCGCCGACGACCAACTCAGTCGGCCGTTCGCGCTCGCGCTGCCGATGGGCGGTGTCTCGATCTCGACCTTCGGTGAGCTGTGCCCGAGCGAGACCGTGTCCGCGACCGACGAGGTCGCCACCCGGATCGACGAGATCCAGCTCGACCTGTCCGACGGACCGTGCTGGGCCGCGCTCTCGACCGATGCCCCGGTGCTGGAGACGGATCTGGTGGAGCGTCCGAACGCCGCGTGGCCAGCCTTCAACGAAGCCGTCCGGAGCGAACCCGTCGGCGCGGTCTTCGCCTTCCCGGTCGCCTTCGGGCCGTTCCCGCTCGGCGCGATCGACGTGTACGTCCCGCAGCCCGCGAAGATCGAGGAGGACACCGTACGCCAGGCCATGACCCTCGCCTCCGCAGTCAGCCGCCGGGTGCTCCGCCGAGCCCTCCGCTCCATCGCGGACCAGGACGACGCCCTGCTCGACCGGAGCCCGTCGTCCAGGCGCGTGGTCCACCAGGCCACCGGTGTGGTGCTCGCGCAGCTCGACATCAGCCCCGAGGACGCCTACCTGCTGTTGCAGGGCCATGCCTTCGCCCGCCGGACGACCATGCGCCGGGTGGCGGAGGAGATCCTCGACGGCACGGTCCGGTTCGAGAAGCGAGGCGACCTGATCGAGGAGGTCCAGTGACGACGGCAGGCCGAGAAGCCCGGATCCTCGAGACGTTCACGTCGCTCGCCGACACCCTGGTGGACGCCTACGACGTCGTGGAGCTGCTGCAGACCCTGGTCGAGACCTGCGCCGAGGTACTCGGCATCGACGCTGCGGGCATCTTGCTGGCCAACGACGACCAAGAGCTCGAGGTCGTGGCCTCGACCTCTGAAGCGAGCCGGCTCGTCGAGGTCCTGCAACTCGACGCCGAGGCCGGACCCTGCATGACCTCGTTCGCGACCGGACGGGTCGTGGCCTGCCCGGACATCGAGTCAGCGCCGGCGGAGTGGGCGATGTTCCGCACGGGCGCGGTCGAACTCGGGTTCCGGTCGGTGCACGCCGTCCCGCTCCGGCTGGGCAGCAACGTCATCGGCACACTCAACCTGTTCGGCATCGCCGTGGGTGCCCTCGGGGGATCGGACCTGCGCGTCGCCCGTGCCCTGGCCGACGTGGCGACGATCGGCATCCTGCACGAGCGGTCCCTGCGCGAACACGAGGTCGTCCGCGCGCAGCTGCAGCGCACCATCGGCTCGCGCGAGGTCATCGAGCAGTCCAAGGGCGTCGTGTCGTACCTGCGGGGTGTCTCGATCGAGGATGCCTTCGCGGTGATCCGCGGGTACGCGCTCGAGCACCGCGAGCCGCTCTCCGAGGTGGCCCGCGCGGTCGTGCAGCGCCGACTCGTCCCCTGACGACCGCGGGCGAGCAACCCCGACCGCGGGGGAGCACGCACGACCACGGGCGAGCAACCACGGCCCCCGCCGCCCGCTACGGTGAGCGGATGGGCAAGGTCACGCTGCAGGACGTCGCCGCGCACGCCGGCGTCTCGATGAAGACCGTGTCCAACGTCGTCCGTGGCTACCAGCACGTCAGCGACCCGATGCGCAGCCGGGTGCAGGCCGCGATCGACGAACTCGGGTACCGCCCGAACGTCTCGGGCCGGTCCCTGGCGACCGGACGCTCGAACATGCTCGCCTTCGCGTTCCCCGACCTCCGACGCCCGTACTTCGCCGAACTGGCCCACGTCTTCTCGCGGGTCTGCGCCGACCGCGGCTACCAGCTCCTGCTCGAGGAGACCGCCGGCGACCCGGACGGTGAGCGTTCCGCCGTGCGCGGGCGTGAGGCCGGGGTGGTCGACGGGGTCGTGATCCACCCGCAGGTGCTCACGCCCGAGGCCATCGACCGGATCCGCGGCGACACCGCCGTGGTGTTCCTCGGCGAGGACGTCCGGCCCCCGCACGCCGACCAGGTCGTCATCGACAACGCCGGTGCCGCCGCCGAGGCCGTCGCGCACCTCGTGGCGCTCGGCTGCCGCCGCATCGGGTTCTTCGGGCACGAGACCGGCCCGTCGTCGCGCACGTCCGGACTGCGCCTGGACGGCTACCGCGCCGGACTCGTCGCCGCGGGTCTGCCGCTCGACGACGCGCTGCTGGTCCCCCGCGAGGTCGGCGACGCCGCCGGTGCCGAGGTCGCCTTCGGTACCGCGCTCGACGCCGGACTCCGCGTCGACGGGCTGCTCTGCCGCGACGACCTGGCCGCGCTCGGGGCGCTCCGGGCCATGCGCCTGCGCGGTCTGGACGCGCCCCGCGACGTGGCCGTGGTCGGGTGGGACGCGGTCGGCCTCGGGTCGAGCCTGGTGCCGAGCCTGACCTCCGTCGCGCCCGACACGGTCGCCCTCGCCGACACCGCGCTCGACCTGCTGGTCGAGCGGATGGACGGCTCCGACGTGCCCGGCCGGCTGGTCACGGTCGGCCACCGCCTGCTCGTCGGCGAGAGCGCGCCGTACGCTGACGGCACGTCCGACCGGGCGGCGCACCAGGGCGCGTGAACGGCGGACGGGAGGCCCGTGGCGGCGCCGCCACCCCTCCCTCGCAGGCTCGGTCGGCGCGGCCCGCGTGCCGCTGGCGCGACACTGCTGAGCGAGCCGCGCCCGTCCGCCTTTCCCCCGTCGATTGCCGTCAGCGACCTGCGGGAGCCGACTCCCCCGGGTGCACGCTGCCGAGCAGTTCGACGACGACGTCCCGCAGGGCGTCGGGCAGCCCGACGGTGCCGAGCTCGACGATGCGGTCCGCACGCGGCAGATCCTTCGCCACGACCTCCCACGCCTCGAGCTTCTCCGCGTTGCCGGCCTGCGCGCCCTCGAGGACCTGCCGGACGGCGTCCCGCGCGTCGCCCCCGACGACCGGAGCACCGACCAGCGTGATCGATCCGCCCGACGCCGAATCGACGGACAGGTCGACGGAGAACCGGTCGACCGAGCGAGCCGATGTCGGTTGCCCGTCGGCCGGCGCGGCGAGGAACGTGATCCGCCAGTCGCGGTGGGCGGGGACGACGTCGAGGGCTCCGGTGGTGCCGTGCACCCGGAACTCGGCGTGTTCGGGATCCCAGGTCAGACGGGTCCGGGCGGTGCGGCTGCCCTCGCCCTCGTGGTCCTCGACCAGGGTGAACTCGCCGGGTGCACCCGGTGCGACGAGGACCTCGAACGCCGTCGGGTTGACGGTGGCGTCGAGCTGGTCGGCCGCCGCGAGCGGCAGGACCCCGCCGTCGCGCAGCAGGGCCGGCACCGTGTCGAGCGTGCGGTGCAGGTCGACGAACCGGTCACCCGCGTACACCGTGCCGGTGAAGACGTCGGTCCAGGTGCCCGGCGGCAGCCAGGCCCGGGCGACCCCGTGCCGGCTGACCGGGTCGCGCGGCGCCACGATCGGGGCGACGAGCAGCTCCGAACCGAACGCGTAGGTGTTCGGCACCCGGTACGCCTCGTCGCGGCGCGGCTCCAGGTGGTAGAGCGGCCGGACCAGCGCGGTGCCCTCGGCCGTGCCGTGGTTCATCGTGTGCAGGTACGGCACCAGGCGGTGGCGGAAGCGGAGCGCCTCGCCCATCGCGGCGCGGGCCTCGGCCGGGAACACCCACGGCTCCTTGCGGATGAACGGGTTGTTGGCCGAGTGCAGGCGCATGATCGGCGAGAACACCCCGAACTGCACCCAGCGGGTGGCGAGCTCGTCGTCGCGGACGCCGCGGGTGTGGCCGCCGATGTCGTGGCTCCACCAGGGGTAGCCGATGTTCGCGGTTGTGGCGGTGAACTCGGGCTGGAACGCCAGGGACGCCCAGGACACGACGGCGTCGCCGGAGAACCCGACGGCGTACCGGTGGCTGCCGGGGCCGGCGTAGCGCGAGAAGGTCATGCCGTCGACGGGGGCCGGTGCTGCGTCGGCGTCCGGGCCCGCGTCGGCGCCGCCGGACGGCGCGTGTCGTGCCGAGTCGAGCAGGTGGAAGTGGTTGAGCAGCCACAGCGGGTCCACCCCGGGCAGCCCGGTCTCGCGACCCTGCTGCCAGTCGATCCACCAGAAGTCGACGCCCTGCTCCTCGAGCGGGCGGTGCAGCTGTTCGAAGTAGGCCTGCAGGAACCGGCGGTCCGTCGGGTCGAACGGGATCGGCTGCTCGGTCTCCGGGTCGACGCCCATCGCCCGGGCCACCGCGGGGTAGGCATCCTCGAACGCCCGCACGCCGTCGGCCGGGTGCAGGTTCAGCGTCGTGCGTATCCCCCGGCGGTGGAGTTCGGCCAGGAACGCCTCGGGGTCCGGGAACAGCGACGGCTCCCACGAGTACCCCGTCCAGCCGTTGCCGAAGCGCGGCGGCACCGAGTCGACCCGGTGCCAGTCCATGTCGATGACGGCGACCGAGAACGGCAGGTGTTCGTCGGCGAAGCGGTCCAGCAGCTCGAGGTACGAGGTGTCGCTGTACGGGTGGTACCGGCTCCACCAGTTGCCGAGTGCCCACCGCGGCATCCGTGACGGCGGGCCGGAGACGGCGTGGTACGTGCGGAGCGCAGCGTCGTAGTCGCGGCCGTACGCGAAGACCGTGACGTCGCGGCGACCGGGGACCCGCGTGCCGATCCAGCCGTCGTCGGCGAACAGGAACGACTCGCTGTCGTCGAGTGCGGTGATGCCGTCGCGGGCCAGGATCCCCGCCTCGAGCGGCATCCGGCCGTCGACGTCGTCGAGGGTGCGGCCGGTGCCACCGAGGTCACGCGGCTCCTGCCCCCACCGCCAGCGGTTGGCGTCCGGTCCGGTGGTCTCGACCACCAGCCCGCTCGGGCTGAAGGGGCGGCCGTCGTAGCGCAGGCGTGCGCGGTCGGTGGTGACGACGACGCCGTCGGTGCCGGTGCCGTCGGTGGCGGCCGTCTGCTCCACGGTGAAGGCCGGCACGGGCAGGCGGCGGCGCAACGCGAAGGTCGAGGCGCGGTCCTCGAACCCGCCGTCGTCGCTCCACTCGATTCGGAACGCTCCGGCGTCGAGCACGGTGATGCGCCAGCGGTCGCCGGTGACGACGGCTGCGGGGTCGGCGACCGGGTCCGAACCCGGGAACGGACGGATGGTGGGGAGGACGGTGCCGGTGGTGCCGGTGGTGCTGCTGCTCACGTGGTGCCTCTCAGCTCTTGACCGCACCCTGGGTCACGCCGCTGATGACCCAGCGCTGCGCGAACAGGTAGACGATGATCGTGGGGGCCATCGCCATCAGGTACGAGGCGAAGGCGACGTTGTAGTCGGTTCCGAACTGACTCTGGAAGATGTTCTGCACCACGGGCAGGGTCTGCAACCCCGGGTCCGCCGTGATGAGCGACGGCATCATGAAGTCGTTCCACGATGCCAGGAACGCGAAGATGCCGACCGTCGCGTTCATCGGGCCGAGGAGCGGCAGGATGATCCGCCAGAAGATCTGCCACGTGGACGCCCCGTCGATGCGGGCGCTCTCCTCGAGTTCGACCGGGATCGACCGCAGGTACGCCGAGTAGAGCAGCACGCTGAACGACAGTTGGAACATGGCGTGCAGGATCCCGACACCGATCGGGTTGTCCAGGCCGATCTCGGCGGTCAGCTTGATCTGCGGCAGCGCCACCACCGGGAACGGCAGGAACATCGCCGCGAGCAGGTAGACGAACGAGTACCGGAAGAACCGCTTGTGCCAGTTCCGGACGATCGCGTACGAGGCGAACGAGCTGAGCAGCAGGGTCGCGACGACGGTGAGCGCTGCGACGCCGAGCGACACCGAGAAGGACACCGGGAACCGGGTCAGCTGCCAGGCCTCGGCGAACGAGCCCGGGTTGAACGGGAACGGCAGCGAGAGTGCATTGCCGTCGACGGACTGCTCGGTCGTCTTGAACGCCATCGAGAGCGTCACGTACAGCGGGACGAGCACGGTGAGCGACGCGAGGCCGAGGACCACGGTCAGCGCCCAGTTCGTGCCGCCCAGTCGTCGGCGGTGTCCGCGGCCGGAGCGTCCGCCGCCGCCGGTGGTCACGGCTCGGGTGTCGGTCGGGGGTCGTGTGTCGGTGGCGGTCATGCGAGTCGCAGGTTCCTTCCGCGGGTCGCCGCGAGCTGCAGCACGGAGATGAGGACGGTGATGATGAAGAACACGGTCGCGTTCGCCATCTGGTAGGCGTAGTCGCCGCCGGTGAAGCCGCCGAAGATCGTCATCGCGACGCTGCTGGTCGCGCTGCCGGGGCCGCCGTTGGTCAGACCGACGATCACGTCGTAGGCGCCGAGGTAGCCCTTCACACCGAGCACGGTGTTGATGACGATGAAGCCGCCGAGCAGCGGGAGCGTGATCGCCCGCAGCTGCTTCCAGCCGGTCGCCCCGTCGAGTGCACTGGCCTCGTACAGCTCCTCGGGGATGGACGTCAGGCCCGCCGTGTAGATGAGGAGCGCGCCGGGCACGGTCTGCCAGGCGGACACGATGACGATCGCGAGCCAGGCCAGGTTCGGGTCGCCGAGGATGCTCTGCTCGAGCGGGCCGAAACCGACGCTCGTGGCCAGGGCCGGCACGGTGTTCGAGAACAGGAAGTTGAACACGTAGGCGACGATGATCCCCGAGATCACCATCGGGATGACGAACACCGAACGCAGTCCGGCGGCGAACCGGATCTTCTTCGCCAGGGCGATCGCGAGCGTCAGCGCGACGACCTGCGTGACGACGACGGTGACGGCCGCGAAGCCGAGGGTGAACCCGTACGACGCCAGGATCGCGGGGTCGGAGACGAGCGCCTTGTAGTTCTCGACGCCGATGAAGTCCCACTGCCCGAACCCGAGGTAGTCGGTGAAGCTGTAGAAGACGCCGACGCAGGCGGGGGCGACGACGAACGCCGTGAACAGCACGAGGGCCGGCACGAGGAACAGGTAGTACATGCCCTCGGTGCGGCTGAGTGAACCGACGCCGCGGGAACCCACACGACGGTGCGTGCGGGCTGCGTCGGTGGCCGGCCCGGACGTCGCCGGGTCGGTGTCGCGGGAGAGCGGGGTCTGCATGGTCATGGTGACTCCTGGTTCCTGGTCCGGCTCAGACCGTCGCGGAACGGCCGGCGAGCCGCCGCCAGTCCGAGTCGAGCCGCCGCAGCATCGAGGTGAAGTCCCCGCTCCGGATCGCCGACTGCAGGTAGTTGCCGAGCGGGATCGACGTGGGGATGAAGGTGCCGGCGCCCTGGTAGAACGCCGCGTCGTCGACGTACTGCTGCAGGCCGGCGAGCCGCTCGTCCTGCTGCGGCGGTGCGTCGATGCGGGGCGAGTACGCCAGGTTGTCGCGGTTGTAGGCGTCGATGACATCGGGCTGCATGAGGAACTCGACGAGCTCCTTCGCCTGCTCCGGGTGCTCGGACGCCGTGGGGATCCAGAGCCCGAGGTCGATGTTGACCCGGGCCTTGCGGTCGGCCGGGTCGTTCGACACCGGCAGGGCGAAGGTGCCGACGGGCAGCTCCGCGTCGATCAGCGCGATCTGCCCGAGCGCCCACGGGCCCTGCAGGTACATCGCGGCCTCGCCCTTGCCGAACGCCAGGTTGCCGTCGGCGTAGGCCCGGGTGGCGTGGTCGCGGTTGAAGAACGACGAGATGGTCTTCGCGCGCTCCATCGGCACCGCGAAGTCCTGCTCGAACGACACCTCGGAGTCCGGGCCGACGTCAGCGCCCAGGGCCTTCATCTTGCGGAAGAACGAGCCGGTGTCGACGAGGCTGCCCACCGAGTAGTCGAACAGGCCCTGCCAGAGCGTCCACGTGTCGCGGTCGGTGGCGTAGATCGGCGTGACGCCGGCCTTCTGCAGGGTCCGGCAGACCTCGACGAAGTCGTCCCACGTCGTCGGGACCGGCAGGTCGTGGTCGGCGAAGATGCGCTTGTTGTAGATCACGCCGGCCGCGGCGAGCGAGTACGGCAGCACGCTCGTGCGGTCCTCGAACGTCGCGTACTGGTTCGTCAGGGTGTCGATGTCGGGTCGGACCCGCGCGGCCGACGGCAGGTCGCCGAGGTCGCTGAGCACGCCGCGCGAGATGTACCGGGCGAGCTCGAGGTTGTCGTTGAAGCACCCGACGTCCGCCGGTTCGCCGCGGACGAACTGCGGGGCGATGGCCGCGGTGCTGTCGTGCACGACCGACGTGCCGGCGTGCTCCCCCTCGAAGTGCCGCAGCAGCTTGTCGAAGTACGCGATGACCTCCTGCTTCTGCTCGTAGAAGCGGAGCGTCGTGGCTCCACCGGCGGCACGCCCCGGGGTCGCGCACCCGGCGAGCGCCATCGTGCCGAGTGCGATGCCTCCGGCCGCGCCCGCGAGGAACCCCCGCCGGCTCACCGCGGCCTGGAGTGTTGCGGTCCTGCTTCCCACCATCGGGTCTCTCCCTCGTCGCGCATCGTCGCGCAGGCTCCTGTTTACAGCGCTGTAAAGCGTACGTCAACGTTGTAATCGCATCTGGCCGTGCCTGGAGGGACGGTGCCAGCCCGCCCCGCGCCTCCCGTCCGCCGCGCAGCGCTTCCACGGCCGCGCCCCGCCACCCACGGGGACGGACGCGCCACAGAACTGACAGGATCGTCTGATGGCGCAGGACGAACGGGACATCGCACTCCGGGTGGGGCACGAAGAGCTCCGCATCCGCGGGCTCTACGAGACCATCAGCATCGTCAACGACGTGATGGTGGCGCTCTGGTTCATCGTCGGCAGCGTCCTCTTCTTCTCCGAGAGCACCACGACGGCCGGCACGTGGCTGTTCCTGATCGGGAGCATCCAGCTGCTCATCCGCCCGGTCATCCGGCTGTCGCGGAGGCTCCACCTGGGTCGGGTCGGCCGCGGGAACCCCTCGGAGTCCGCGCGCGACTTCTGACCACGACACGCCTGGGCGAACACACAGGAACGCGAGCAGGCACCATGGACTGCATGGCAAGCACCACTCCTCCCCTGCCCGGACCCGTGACCACGACACCGCAGTTGCGGCGGTGGGTGTTCTGGCCCGCCGCCGTCATCGTGCTGGGGTTCGTGGCCTTCACCCTGATCTCCCCCTCCACCGCCGAGGCGATGTTCCTCGGACTGCAGGACGGCATCGTCCAGAACTTCAGCTGGTACTACGTGCTGATCGCCGCGTTCTTCGTCGGCTTCTCGCTGTTCGTCGGCTTCAGCCGCTTCGGTGACATCAAGCTCGGCAAGGACCAGGACGAGCCCGAGTTCTCGACCGGTTCGTGGTTCGCGCTGCTGTTCGCCGCCGGCATGGGCATCGGCCTCGTGTTCTACGGCGTCTCCGAGCCCCTCAGTCACTTCGCCTCCCCGCGCCCGGGCGTCACCGGCAACGAGAAGGAACTCGCGCAGCAGGCACTGACCCAGACCTTCCTGCACTGGGGCCTGCACGCATGGGCGATCTACGTCGTCCTCGGCCTCGCCCTGGCCTACGCGATCCACCGCCGGGGTCGCCCGGTGTCGATCCGCTGGGCGCTCGAACCGCTGCTCGGCAACCGCGTCCGCGGCGGCTGGGGCAACCTGATCGACGTCATCGCCCTGGTCGGCACGCTGTTCGGTGTCGCGACCTCGCTCGGCCTCGGCGTCATCCAGATCGGCGCCGGACTCGAGAGCGCCGGCATCGCCGACAGCAGCATCGTCAGCCAGATCGCCATCATCGCGGTGATCACCGCCGTCACGATCGTCTCGCTCGTCACCGGTGTGACCAAGGGCATGAAGATCCTGTCGAACTTCAACCTGCTGCTCGCCGCCGCGCTGCTGCTCTTCGTGCTCATCGTCGGTCCGACGCAGTTCCTGCTGCGTGACTTCGTGCAGTCGATCGGCTCCTACCTGCAGAACATCGTCGGCCTGTCGTTCAACGTCACCGCGCAGCAGGGTGCCGAGGGCGAGGCCTGGCAGGGCGCCTGGACCACCTTCTACTGGGGCTGGTGGATGTCGTGGGCGCCGTTCGTCGGTGTCTTCATCGCCCGCATCTCCAAGGGCCGCACGGTCCGACAGTTCGTGTTCGGTGTCCTCCTGGTGCCGACCGCGCTCACGTTCCTGTGGTTCGCCGTCCTCGGTGGTGCGGCCATCCACCGCCAGACCGACGGTGCCGGCGGCCTCGTCGGCTCGGACGGCTCGGTCGACATCGAGGGGTCCCTGTTCGCGCTGCTCGGTGACCTGCCCGCCGGCGTGGTGCTGACCTACGGCGCGATCCTGCTCATCGGCGTGTTCTTCGTGACCTCGTCCGACTCCGGGTCGCTCGTGATGGCGATGATCGCCTCGGGTGGCGACATCGAACCGAAGAACTGGCTGCGCGTCTTCTTCGCCGCTGTGTCGGCACTGCTCGCCGTCGCACTGCTGCTGAGCGGCGGGTTGAACGCGCTGAAGACCGCGGCGATCACGACCGCGTTGCCGTTCAGCATCGTCCTGATCCTGACCTGTTGGTCGACGATCATCGCCTTCACCCGCGAGCGCCGGGCCTACGACAAGGCCGAGCGCGAGGTCCTGCTCGAGCACGTCGGCGCCTACTACGGGCTCGAGGTCGAGGCGCCCTCCGAGCGTCCCGCACGGTCCGCTCTCGGCCGTCCGTGGGCAGCGGTGAAGAGCCGCGTGCGCGGTGGCCGCGGAGCCGCGGCTCCGACGGTGGAGGCCGGTGCGCTCGAGGACTTCCCCGTGCGACCCGAGTCGATCTCGGCGGACCCGGCGGTCGACCCGAGCCTCGACGCGCGTCCGACGTCGGCCGACACGTCGGCGACGGAGCAGCCGGAGCGCTGACGCGCCGTCGACGCGACCACCTGACGGACGGGAGGCACGGTGCCAGCTGGCACCGTCCCTCCAGGCACGGCCGTCCCGCCGCTGGCGCGTCGCGCCGGTACCGGCTGCTGGGGCCCGCCTCCCGTCCGTCGTCCGTCAGGTGTCGGTCCGCGCGGACGCGACCTCGAGGGTCACGACGACCGCCGCCACGGCGAGCGCGGTGAGCGGCAGCGACACCGCCGGCACCGCGATCAACGCGAGGACGACGAGCACCAGGGCCACCACCGCGGCGTTGGCCCGCGTGGACAACGACGGCCGGATCGCGAGCGCCCAGATCGACAGCACGAACACCGCGACCGGCACCGCGACGGTCGCGGCGACCGAGGCGGACGACAGTGCGACGTGTCCGGCGTCGGCGCTGACCGCGACCTCGATGCCGGCCGGCAGCGCGCCGGCGGCGGCGAAGACGAAGAAGTGGCCGTAGCCGAACACGAGCGCGGTGGGCAGCGAGCGGATGTGCGCGTGCTGCTCGCGGGAGAAGTAGATCCACCACATCCCGCCGGTGATCACCAGTCCGCAGCCGGCGAGCGCCAGCAGGGCTCCGAGGTGCTCGGTGTGCGCGAGGGCGTCGATCACCGCACCGGCCGAGGCCACCAGTCCCTCGCCCAGGACGATGAGGGTGAACAGCGAGAACCGCTCGGCCAGGTGCCGGGTGTGCCACGGGGTCGTCCCCGTCGAGGTCTGTGCCCAGATCGGCACGGACAGCTCGGCGAGCACGAGGAACGGTGCCGCGTACCCCCAGACCTCGTCGGGCAGGGCCAGGGAGAGCACCCAGAGAAGCTGCACGACCGTGACGCCGACGGCGTGCAGGACGGCGGTGCGGCGGGAGCGGGTGGAGGACACGGCGGCGCGGATCCACTGCCCGACCAGCGCCAGCCGCATGACGACGTAGCCGATGACGCCGATCGTGAAGTCGTCCTCGACCATGGCCGCGTGCACCCCGGCGGCGAGGACGAGCACCCCCGCCATCTGCACGAAGGTCATCACCCGGTAGAGCCAGTCGTCGGTGTCGAACGACGTGGCGAACCAGGTGAAGTTCATCCACGCCCACCAGATCGAGAAGAACACCAACCCGTAGGCCAGGACGGCCGAGGTGACGTGCCCCTCGACCTCGATCTCGTGCAGGTTGGTGGCGGCGAACCCCACGGCGACGACGAACACCAGGTCGAACAGGAGCTCGAGCGGACTCGCTGCCCGGTGTCGTTGGTCGGGGTCCCGCGGCACCATCCGGCGCAGTCCGATGGTCGGCATGGGGCCAACGGTAGGGCATCCCCAGAACGCGGACTGCTGACGGCGGGACCGGTGCTGCCGATCTGTCCGGGTGCAGGCCCAGCACCACCAGACCCCGCCGTCCACGGCCGTGTACGTCGTGCGCGGCCGAACCGTTCCGACAGGAGTCCCGGTGAGCTCACCGCGTCCCGCCGTCCGTCCCAGGTCGTTCCGCCGAGCGGCCGTCAGCGCCGCAGCCGGCGCCCTGACCGTCGCCACACTGCTGGCGTCCGCCGTCACCACGGCGCACGCCGCGACGTCCGACACCCGGCGGTCGCCGGCTGATCCGGGTGCTGCGGTTGCCGCACCGCAGGGACAGCCTGGAGGCTCGTCCCGCGTCGGTCCCGCCGCCGACGGCGTGCAGGTGGGTGCCGGCTCCTACGCGCCGGCCCCGCCCGACGAGATCACCGACATCGCGGACGTGCGGAAGACGCTCGACCAGGAGCTGTACATCGATCCGTCGAAGGCCGGCGAGCCGGTGCCCACGAACCAGTGGTGGACGGACCTGCTGGTCAGCAAGTACTCCGGCGACATGTGGGCGTACCCGTTCGTCTCGTCGAACAGTGCCGCCGGCACGAAGCTCACGATCCCGACGCGGTGGAACAGCGACGGCACGGCGATGCGTCTGGAGGCACCGGTGACGGTCGGCGGGACCGTCGAACCGAGCCCGGACGCGAGCGACCGCACCCTGGCGGACTTCGAGGACGGGCTGCCTGGCGGCTGGACCGCGACCGGTGACGCGTTCACGGCAACGGCCACGGGGACGGCCGCCGGGCAGAGCGCGGTCTCCGGGTGGCTCGGCGGACGCTTCCTGAACTCGTTCAGCGACGAGGACGGCGACGGCGCGACCGGCACCCTCACGTCGCCGGCGTTCACGATCGACCGTTCGACCCTGGCGTTCCTGGTCGGCGGTGGCCGGCACCCCGACCACGAAGCCGTGCAGCTGCTGGTCGACGGCGACGTCGTGGCGAGCAGCACCGGGACGGACAGCGAACAGCTGCGGTGGGACAGCTGGGACGTCTCCGCGCACCGGGGGCAGTCCGCGCAGCTGCGGATCGTGGACGACCTGCGCGCCGGGTGGGCACACGTCCTGGTCGACCAGGTCCTGCTCACCGACGCCCCGGACGGCCTCGCCGAGCGCTTCGCGACCACGTTCCGGGCGAAGCAGGCCGACGCGCTCCGCTGGGGTGACTGGAACGTCAGCTGGCGGATGCCGCAGGACGGCCCGGGCGGACAGTACATGGACGTCACGAGCGTGCAGGGTTCGCCGTACGAGTGGTTCGAGTTCCACGGCATGACCCCGCGCCTGACCCTGCAGGACGGCGCCGAGATCACCGACGGGGACGGCGAACCGCTCGACCTGCCGGTGACGACGGACCGGTTCGAGATCCGCCAGGACGGCCACGTCTTCGGGGTGCACGCCCCCGACGACACCACCTTCACCCGGGTCGGGAACACGCTGGAGGCCTCGTCGGGCACGCCCTACCTGGTGCTCAGTGCGGTGCCCGAGCAGGGGTTGTCCCTCGACGACCTGCACCGCACCGCGTTCGCGGTCCCCCGTGACACGACGATGACGTACGCGTACGACCCGGCGGCGGCGAACGTCCGTCAGCAGTGGTCGATCCGCACCGACACGCTGCAGGGCGACAGCCACGACACCGTCCAGGGCTGGCTGCAGCACCAGTACGCCGACGCCACCACGAACCTGCGCTTCACCGGCGCCACGTACGAGACCCCGCGCGGCACCATGCGGACCACCGTCGGCCACGGCGGCTGGACCCTGGACTACGCGTTCACGGGCATGACCCCGATCGGCGCCACACCCGAGGCGGTCGGCGACGACCCGTACTCCGAGCGCATCATGCGCGAGTACCTGCACGACTACGCCGCGAAGACGACGTACGGCGGGGACACCTACTGGGGCGGCAAGGACGTCCTGCAGCTCGCCGAGTACATGACGATCGCGCGGCAGATCGGTGCCACCGAGGACGCCCGGACGCTGCAGGACACCCTCGAGCGCGCCCTGACCGACTGGTACACGTACACGGACGGCGAGGCGGAGCACTTCTTCGCGATGTACCCGACGTGGAAGGCCCTGATCGGGTTCGCCGACTCGTACGGGTCCGCGCAGTTCAACGACAACCACTTCCACTACGGCTACTTCGCGGTCGCGACGGCGATGCTCGGCCGGGTCGACCACGCGTGGGCGGCGAAGTACCAGGGCATGGCGACGCTCGTCGCGAAGCAGTACGCGAACTGGGACCGCGACGACGCCCGGTTCCCGCACATGCGCACGTTCGGGGTCTGGGAGGGCCGGTCGAACGCCGGTGGTGTGTCGTCCCCCGGCGGCAACAACCAGGAGTCCTCGTCCGAGGCGATCCAGTCCGAGGCGGGGCTCTTCCTGCTCGGCTCGGTCCTGGGCGACGACGAGATGCAGGCCGCCGGTGCGGTGCAGTACGTCACCGAGCGGGCCGCCGTCCGCGCGTACTGGCAGAACGCCCGCGGCAACCCTGCCTCGGCGTCGTACGACGGCAACGGCGCGTTCCCGGACGAGTACGAGCACGGGCAGGCGGGGATCCTGTTCGACTCCGGGCAGGCCCACGCCACGTACTTCTCCGGCGACCCCGCCTGGATCTCCGGCATCCAGTGGATGCCGATCGCCCCGTGGTTCGACTACTTCGGCTGGGATCCCGGCTTCTCGAAGGCCCTGATGGCCGAGATGATGGCCGCCCGCCCGGAGTCCATCGGGCAGGCCGGGGTCACCGACGGCAACGCGGCACGCATCCAGATGCTCACGAAGAAGTGGTGGGGCGTCGGCAGCTACGGCGACGTGAAGATCACCCGTGACCGGCCGGCCGCGATCGGCGAGCTGCAGGACGCGATCCGCGCCGTCGAGACGAACCACCCCGGGTACGTCACCCGACGAACCGCAGCGAACCCCCTGTACGACCCGGCCACCGACACCCTGCTGGTGAGCGTGGACGACGACGGACGGGTGGTGTTCCCGGACCGGTACTGGACCCCGGAGAACCTGCCCGACTCGCTGGTGCCCGCCGAGCTCGACGGCCCCACCGCCGACCGGAGGCCCCAGGACTGGCCGACCCCGTCCCCGCTGATGCCGTTCCTGGTGGACGACTTCCGCGCCGACACCCGGACCATCGACCACCTGTACGGCGTCGACCTCACCGACCACACCCCCGGCGAGGACACCGAGCACGCCGCACGGGTGTTCAGCGGCATGGGCGACGCGCTCGGCAACGTCGTCCTCGGGTTCCTCGGGCAGTACGACCCGGACACCTACGCCGACGTGCACGCCGCGCTGTGGAAGGCCGACGACCCGGCCGTGACCGGGCAGTCGATGGCCGGCCTTGTGTACCACCAGGCGATGTCGAACCGGACCGTCGGCACCGAGGTCACCGACCGGCACACCTCGGACCCGCTCAGCCAGGTGTTCCGCGCACCGGACGGCACGATCAGCTACGTGCTCGACAACCCCGACACCGTGCAGCACACGTACGACGTCTACGAGGGCACCGAGGTGATCGGCCAGATCGCGGTCCCGGCGCAGACGCAGATCACCTCGCACCTGGACGCGCGGCTCACCGAGGTGGTCGTCAGCGCCCAGGGAGCCCCGAAGACGATCGTCCCCGGTGCGACCACGACCTTCACCGCCACCGGCTACGACCAGTACGGCGCCACCGTCGCGCTGGACGACGTCACCTGGTCGACCGACACCGGCACGATCAGCGCCGACGGCGTCCACCGTGCATCGGAGCGCGCGGAGCGGGCGACCGTCACCGCCACGATCGGCGGCGTGCACGGGTCGTACGCCTTCCGGGTCGCACCGGCACCGGTCCTCACCGGGTTCGACGTCACGCCCGGCTTCGACCGGCTCGTCGTCGGGACGCCACAGCGGTTCCGTGCCGCCGGCCACGACCAGTACGGCGACCCGGCGGCCCTGCCCGCCGACGTCACCTGGTCGTACACCGGTGCCGGAAGCGCCGGGAGCGACGGCACCGTGACGACCACAGCCGCGGGCTCCGGGTACGTCGTCGCGACCGGTGGCGGTGTCGAGGGCTCGGCGGTCGTCGCCTCGGTGACGTCGATCCCCGACGCCGCAGCGGGTGCCGACGTCGACGCGAGCTCCTCGGACGGCGGCAACGTCGCCGGGAAGGCCGTCGACGGGGACCGCAGCACCCGGTGGGAGAGCGCGCACGGTGTGGACGAGGTCGACTACACGATCGACCTCGGGCGGCTGACCGACGTCGACACCGTGCGGGTGGACTGGGAGAACGCGGCCGCCGCCCGGTACGTGCTGCAGGTCCGGGACACCGCCGACAGCCCCTGGCGCGACGTGCAGACGGTCGACAAGACCACCGCCGACGCGGACACGGTGCCCGTGGGCGAGACCGCCCGGTTCGTGCGCCTGCACCTGACCGACCGCCTCACCGGGTACGGGTACTCCATCTGGGAGGTGCACGTGTCCGGCACCCCGGCGGCCTCGACCGTCGACGTCGAGGACGTGCTCGTCGCACCACGCACCACGACCGTCCGCGCCGGTGACACGGTCCGGATGGCGGCCTACGGGTTCGACCACGACGGGTTCGGCGGGCGGCTCGCCGCGGACCGCCCGGATTGGGCCGTCGACGGCGGCGGAAGTGTCGAACCGGACGGTGTCGTCACCGCAGCGGCCGAGGGCGGTGTGACCGCGACGGTCACGGCCACCGTGCCGGGAGCATCCGGGACGGCCACCGTCACGACCCTCGACGAGGCGACCGACGGTGACGACGACGGCGGAACGGCACCCGCCCGCTCTCGCGACGTGGCCGCCGGCAAGCCCGTCACCACCTCGTCGGACGAGCGCGGCGACCTGTCCGGCGGCAATGCGGTGGACGGCGACGCCCGGACCCGGTGGGCGAGCGCAGCACGCGACGGTGCGTGGTTGGCGGTCGACCTCGGGCAGGTCGTGCCGATCGACCAGGTGCAGCTCGACTGGGAGGCCGCGTGGGCCGAGGCCTACCGCGTCCAGGTCCGCGACGACGAAGACGCCCCCTGGCGGACCGTCGCGGAAGAAGCCCACGGGACCGGCGGCGAGGTGATCCACCGGCTGGAGGGCGACGACGTCACCGGCCGCTGGGTCCGGGTCGTCGCGGACCGCCGGCACACCGCGTTCGGTGTCTCCCTCTGGGACCTCCGCGTCACCTCGACGCAGGGCGAACCGATGCCGGACCTGGCACGACGGGCGACCGTGTCGTCATCGGCCGACGAGGGCGACGGCGTCCCCGCACGGAACGCCGTGGACGGCGACCCGGGATCGCGCTGGGCGAGCGGGCACACCGACGACCAGTGGCTCGCCGTCGACCTCCGCGCATCGCAGCGCCTGCACGGCGCGTTGCTCCGGTGGGAGGACGCCTTCGGACGCTCCTACCGGATCGAGGCGCGGAACGCGGGCGACGACGGGTGGACGACGCTCGCCACCGAGACCGACGGTGACGGCGGGACCGACCGGCACGACCTGGACGGCTCGTGGCGGTACGTCCGCGTGCACGGTGTCGAACGGGCGACCCCGTACGGCTACTCGCTGTACGACCTCGAGATCCGGTAGCGCCGACGCCCCGCTTCCCGCACACCTGTCCGGCGGCGACGTCGTCGCGAAGGCCTGCACGGTCCGGACCACCTGACCGCCGTCCGCAGGTTCCGGCGTCCGACTCGGTCCGAGCGGTGGACGCGACCAACCGGCGGACTGGAGGCGCGGTGCCAGCTGGCACCGGGCCTCCAGTCCGCCTGTCGGCACGACTGAGTCGTTGCAGGATCGAGACACCGGTCCGGTCCGGCGTGCGGCATGGTTGAGCCACCGATCGCGGACAGGACGGAGCGCACGGTGGAACGCGTGCGGATCGACTGATGCCGCTCGGGGAATGTGTCGCGGAGCGACCGTGCGAGGATTCGTCAACCGCACTCCCGAGGGGAACGACCACCATGACCACAGCCCGCACACTCCACTGGGTCAGCACCGTGCTCCTCGCCATGGGGTTCCTCGGCGTCGGTGCCCTGATGTACGACGCGTTCTTCGGCCCCGAAGGCGGTGGTGCGAACATCGGCCTCGGCCTCGTCCTCATCCCGTGTCTCGGATCCGGCGTCGTCGGGCTCGCACTCGGGGCAGCAGCCTTGGTCGCGACGTGGTGGGGCACCCGGGCCGAGCGCTCGCGTGCCGCGGCCCGGTGACACAGATGCCGGCCCAGTCCGCTCCGCGCCCGTGGACCCTGATCGCCGTCGTGGTGCTGGTGGGTTGGGCGCTGGTGACGGCACTGCTGTTCCCGGTCACCGGGGCCACCGAGCACGAGGGGCCCGGCGACCAGGTCTGGCGGACGTCGTCGAGTGCACTCGGTGTGCCGCTCTCGCCCGAGTGGGACGTCCTCGTCTGGCTCGCCGCACTCACGCTGGTGCCGGTCGTCGTCGTCGGGCTCGCGTTCCTGCTGCGCCGCCGACGGCCGCGCACCGCGCCCGTCAGTCCGTCGCCGGGTGGCCCTGCGCGCTGAGGTGTGCGCGGAGCACGTCACGGACGCTCGTCCACGACTGCACGCCGTAGCGGTCGTTGTCGACGTGGTGCAGCTGTGCCTGCCCGCTGAACATGCTCACGAAGTACTGCATCCCCTGCCAGGCCGGGAACGTCTCGTCCGGGTCCTTCGACAGGCGCCTGCCGACGGCGCTCATCGCGGACAGGGTCCCGGTCGTGCCGGCCCACTGCAGCCGGAAGCGCTCCCCCGTCAGCTCGCCCATGGTGCGCGCGACGTCGCGTGCGGTGACCTGGTCGCCCGCCATCTCGATCACCCGCGGAGCATCGTCGTCCAGGGCGGCGAGCGCCGTGACCAGGGCGACGTCGTCCTTCGTGGTGAAGTCGAGCACCTGGTCCGCCGACGACCAGAACAGCACGAGCCGACGGCCGAACAGGATCATCGGGGCGTCGCCGGTGAGCAGGTCGGTGAACATGCCCGTCAGGATCGAGGTCGCCCGCACCGGAGCGGCGTCGAGGTCGGCGGCGAACTCGCGTCGCAGCTCGAAGTTGCGGTTCGTGCCGGGTGCGATCCGCCGGTAGTCGGCAGAGTAGTCGGACGGGATGAACCGCCGGACGCCCGCCGCCACGGTCGCCGCGAGCAGCGCGCGCTGGGCGTCGACGATCACCGGGCGGGTCCCGCTCACGGCGGAGACCACGACGTCGGATCCGCTGACGGCCCGGGTCAGGCCGTCGTGGTCGCTGTACTCGGCGGTGACGATGTCGACCCGGGGGTCGTCCCCGAAGCGCTCGTCGGCGGTCGTGCTGCCGGGCCGGGTGAGGACCCGGACCCGCACGTCGTGCTGGGTGAGTTCGCGGACGATGCGGTGCCCGAGGTCACCGGTGGCGCCGGCGACGAGGATGGTGGTGGTCATGGGCGGGGCCTCACTGCAGTGGTGGTCGACGTGGTCGTCGTGGTGCGCCGTCGGGATCGCTCCGGGACGGCGAGGGGGTGTTCGAACGAGGGGTCGGCGTGGTCGGGTCCGGCGGGGCCGAGCCCGGCGGTGAGGGCGACGCGGGCCAGCAGCCGGCGCAGCGTCGCCTGTTCGTCGTCGTCGAGGTGCCGCATGAGCACGCCCTCGGCGCCGCGCAGGGCGGACCGCGTCCGGGCGAGCAGGGCGCGGCCGGCGTCGGTGGGGTGGACCTGCCGCACCCGCCGGTCCGTCGGAGCGGGGCGGCGCTCGACGAACCCGCCCGCCTCGAGCGCGTCGACGATGTAGGTCATCTGGGTCTTGTCGATCCCGAGGCGCTGCGCGAGTCCGAGTTGCGACGACGGGTCCTCGGTGGTGGTCGCGACGAGCACCTGGTAGCCGCGGGGCCCGCCAGGTACGTCGGCGACCGCTTCGCTGCCCAGCCGTGTGAAGCCCTGGAGCGCCAGCGGCAGCGCCCACCCGAGCTCGGATTCGATCCCCTCGGCACCCCAGTCGATCTCGGGGAGCGCATCGGTCGGCATCGGACTGTCCATGGCGCAGAACGTACCGCAACAAGATCGTCTTGCGCAAAGATCATCTGCGATCAGGACGGAGCGCATCACCCCGTTCACCATCGACGTCCCCCGGACAGAGCTCGACGACCTGCGCCGACGCCTGCTGGTCGAACACTGGTCGACGGGCTACACCGGTACACCGACCCGGTGTTCTTCAACGAGGTCGCGCGCGGCGGGCACTTCGCGATGCTCGCACAGCCGGACCTGCTCGTCGACGACGTCCGTGCGACGTTCCGCGGGCTCCGCCGAAGGCCACCGACCGCACCACCAGGAACAGGGCGTAGCCGATCATCGCGGCGCCCAGCGTCGGCACGAGCCACGCGCGGGCGTCGCCGTCGACGGCGGTGTTCACGAAACCGAGTCCGGGGATCGAGTACCAGACCCGGCCCATGACCTGCGCGGCGACGACCCGCTCGGGGTCGACGGCTGCGTTGTTGTCACCCTTGAAGGTGAACAGGCGGCGACCGTCGGCACCGACGGCGATGGCGACGACCCGGTGCGAGATCACCCCGGGCCGGTCGACCCGGATCTGGTAGGTGACGATGTCGCCGACGCCGATGTCCGCGGGGTCCACCGGGCGGACGACCGCCAGGGTGCCCGGCGGCATCCCCGGCTCCATCGAGCTCGTCAGCACGGTGAGCGGCACCGACCCGGTGATGCGCGGCACCGCGATGGCCAGCGCGGCGATCCCCACCACGGCGATCAGGAGCAGGACCGCGACCGTCTGCCCCAGCAGCCGGAGCGCGCCCGACCAGCGGGTGACCGGCGCCTGCTCCCGCTTCGGCGGTGCGGACGTCACGACGTCGATCGCAACGAGAACAGCTGGAGGCCGGACGTGCTGCAGTCGGCGACGGTCATCGTGTTGGTGCTGCCGGACCCGTTCGACGCCGTCAGGCACAGGTCGTTCCGGTTGCGGAACCGGAAGAGCCCGCTGCCCGCGCCGACCGCTTCGGCCGTCCACTTCTGGGCGCTGATGTCGTTGACGGGACGGAGCACGGCGGACCGGTCGCTCGGGGCGTCCCAGTACAGCGACGAGTTCGACGGTGAGGTGACCCGGAGCCAGGAGTCCTCGGGCGTGAACTGCCAGGTCTGGGTCGCGCTCGTCGTGCAGGACGTCGTGACGATCGGCGAGCCGGAGGCCGTCCCCCCGCTGGCGATGCACGTGCCGGTGGCGTCGTTCCGCAGGACGTAGCGGCTGGTGGCGGTGAGCCACCCGGTGGCGTGCTGGATGCCCGGCGACATCGGCGAGGCGTTGCCGCCCGTGCCGGTGGCGACCGAGCGCACGGTGTACGCGTAGTACTTCGAGACCAGCAGCCCGGTGTCGGTGAAGGACCGGACGGACGCCGGCACGACGCGGACCAGGACGCCGTCCCGGTACACGGCGTAGGAACCGATGCCGATCGTGTCCGCGGGCGCTGCCCACGTGAGCGTGATGCTGCTGTCCGTCTCGGCGGTCTTCGACGGCACGGACGGTGTGACGGTGTCGGCGATGACCTGGGCCGCGCGGGCGTGCGCGGTGCCGGCCCAGGACCCCTGTCGGGCGGTGACGGTCGCGTCGAGCGTGGTCGCGCCTCCGGACAGGTCGAAGCGCTGCCCCTGACTGACCGACGTCCGCACACAGGTCGAACGGCTGGCACCGGCAGCGAGGGTGGCGACCACGGGGGCGATCGTCGTGCCCGAACCGGTGATCGCAGCACTGGACGGAGCGCCCGAGCAGGGGTTGGCGTTGGTGGACTGCCAGATGTCGACCTGGACGGCGCTCGACAGGGCCGATCCGGCGGTCGCGGCGAGCGACAACGTGGTGGCCGCGGGCACGGACCCCGAGTTCGACACCGTGACGAGCGCGGTGCGGGTCAGCGCGTCCGAGGAGTACGTGGTGGCGAGGTCCTCGACGCCACGGATGCCGACGGCCACGGACCCGGTCGTGGCCGCGGCCCGGACGGACTGCGCCGGAGCGGTCCAGGTCGCCCAGGCAGTCCCGCCGCCCGCGAGCTCGATCGCGACGACCGCGGCGGCCGTCGCTCCGAGCAGGAGCACTCGTCGACGTCGTGTGCTGTCGGTCATGATCCTGCCTGCGTCCCGCTGATGGTGGTGGTGAAGTCGGCGCTGAGGCCCTGCTGCGAGGCGGCCGCATCCGCCGGCATCGCGACGGCGAGGCACAGGACGACGTCGGCCCCCGGCCGCAGGGTGATGCCTGCGGACCGCGGCGAGGTGGAGTCGAGGGTGCCGGACCACGTGGGGCGCACGCTGCCGGACCGGCACGCAGCCGCCGACGTCGCAGCGCCCACGGTCACCCGCAGGTCGCTGCGCACGGCGGACGCCGAACCCGACGCCGTCGTCGTGCCGGCGCGTCCCGTCGCGACACCGAGGTCGAGCGGGACGTCCCCGGTGTTCGTCGCGGTGACCACGCCGAACTCGGTGGCGCCCGGGTACAGCGGTGCAGACGGCAGCGTGAGGCTGCTCAGCGACAGGTTCGCCGAACCGGCGGTGATCGTCGCCGGCTGGGTGGACGACCGGGCGCTGAGGAGTGCGAACGTGCCACCGTCGGTCGAGATCGCGACGACGACCACGACCCCCACCGCGGCGACGGCGAGCAACGTCGCCGCCGGCCAGCCGGTCAGCGCAGCCCCTCGGCGCCGGTGTTTCACGCCTGGGTCAGGGTCACGGCGATGGCGTCGAGGTCGACCGACCCGTTCTGCATGCCGTCCTCGACACCGGCGGTGGTGCTCTTCGGGAACGTGATGGTCACCCCGACGCGGACGTCCTGCTGCGAGCCGGTCTGCCCGGTCACCGTGTACGGCGCACCGGCACCGGAGACCCCGTCACCGCTCGCGGTGAGCACGGCGTTCGCCGACAGGTACTTCGCCAGCGCGACGTCGGCGGGGGCGGACGTCGAGGTGGCCTCGACCGAAGCCGGATCGACGGCCAGGGTCGCCTTCAAGCCCTTGCCGTTCGCGGTGACGACCATGTCCTGCGAGTAGGTGACGACGTCGCCCGGCACGATCGGGTAGCCGTCCAGGGTCGAGAGCGGCGACCCACCGTTGACGGTCCAGCTCGCCGCCTGCGTGGTCGGCTTGATCGAGAGCGCACCGGCGACGATGTGGCCCCCGGCGGTCGCTGCGCTGGAGTTCCAGAGCGCGAACGTCCCGGCGCCTCCGAGCAGGAGTGCGACGCCAGCGGCGCCGATGATCGAGGCGGTGATGATCTTCTGCATGGTGTGCTCTCTACGACGTCGAACGTCGGATACGCGTCGACCGTGTCCAGGCGAACAGCTCGATGAGCTGGTGGCAGCCGGCCCCTGGTGAGGGGGCGGCGCATCGACCGAGGGACGTGGTGCTCGACCTGCTGGGAGTGGCAGGTGCAGGAGACGAACCCTGCGAGCAGTGACCGGCCGACGGCCGACCTTGCTGCTGCGCTGAGTATGACATGACAACGACCCACGTGCCGAACTGCGCGGAGGCACAGGCGGACTGACAGCTTGACGGTCCCTCATGGATATGCAACGGTCCGCCGCCCCTTGTCGGCAAGTTCAGATAAAGCTACTCTCCGATAGTGCGAATATCCGAACTTGCCCGAGCGTCGTCGACGCCGGTCACCGCCGTCAAGTACTACCAGCGCGAGGGCCTGCTGCCCCCTGGTGAGAAGTCCGCGCCGAACCAGACCGCCTACGACGACCGGCACGTCGAGCGGGTCCGGCTCGTCCGGGCACTCCTGGAGACCGGCGGGCTCTCCGTCGCCGTCGCGAAGCAGGTCCTCGCCGTGCTGGACGCCGAGACGGCACCGCTGGCCGAGGTCTTCGCCGTCGCCCAGTACGCGATGACCACCCCGCGGTCCCCCGAGTCCGCGGCGACGCCGGAGGCACGTGCCCGGATCGAGGAACGGGTGTCGGCCGCCGGCTGGTGCGCGACGTCGGACAACCCGGGACTCGAGACCGCGGCGCGGGCACTCGACGGGCTGCGCACCATCGGGTTCGACGCCCCGGACGACTACCTCGACGCCTACGTGTCGGCAGCGGCGAGCGCGGCACGTGCCGACGTCGCCGCGCTGCAGCACCGCGACGGCCGGACCGCGATGGCAGAGCTGATGGTGATCGGCACCGTCCTCGGTGATCCGCTCTTCGCGGGACTCCGGCGCCTGGCGCAGCAGGACGCCACCCACGACCTGTTCCCCGTCGCCGACACGGACGAGGCCGGCGCATGAGCGCGCCAGGCCGGATCGCCGCCGTGCGCCGAGCGGTGGCGTGGCACCCGGCACTCATGGCCGTGGCCGGCCTGATGGTCGTGGCCACCGCGGTCTGCGTCGTCGGCCTCGTCGTGGACCCCCGGACCATCCTGGGGGCACCAGCGTGGGCGAAGCCGCTGAAGTTCTCGCTGTCGATCCTGCTCTACGCGGTCACCTGGGCGTGGCTCATCGCCCACCTGCCGAAGTGGCGGACGCTCGCTCGGCGGCTCGGCACCGTGGTCGCCGTGGCCCTGGTGGTCGAACAGGCGCTGATCGTGTGGGCCGCCGCGACCGGCACGACGAGCCACTTCAACGTGTCGAACAGCGTGCACGTGGTCGTGTGGGCGGTGATGGCGGTGGCGATCACGACGCTCTACCTCTGCACCTTCGTCACCTCGATCGCCCTGTTCTTCCTGCGCCTGCCGACCCCGGCGCTGACGATCGCCGTCCGTGCCGGTGCCGTCATCGCACTCGTCGGCATCGGGGTCGCCTTCCTGATGACCGGCCCGACCCCCACCCAGCTCACTGCTCCGGACGGGATCGTCGGCGCCCACACGGTGGGGATCGCGGACGGCGGCCCAGGGGTGCCGCTGCTCGGGTGGAGCACCGTCGCCGGTGACTACCGGGTCGCCCACTTCGTCGGCATGCACGCCCTGCAGGTACTCCCGCTGGTCGCGCTCGTGCTCGCCGCCGCCGGTCGGCGCCTGCCGTGGCTGGCAGACCAGACCACGCAAGTGCGGATCGTGGTCATCGTGGCGGTCGCATGGGCAGCGGGCACCGTGCTCCTCACGGTGCAGGCCGCGGTCGGACAGTCGGTGGTCCACCCCAACGGCGTGGTGGCAACCGCGGCGTGGGCACTCGTGCTGCTCGCCGCGGCCGCGAGCGTGACCGTCCTGTTCCGCGCCTGCACCGCTCCGGTGGGGCGACTGCGCTGACGGGTCGCGGGCCGGACGACCCCACCGGTCGCAGGTCAGCGGGCCCGGAGCCCTCGGGAGACCAGGTCGGCGGCAGCACGGGCTTCCATCGCCCACCCGGGGCGATCGATCCCGGCCCCGATGCCGTGCAGCAGCATGAGCACCGTGCCGGAGGTGACGTCGGACCGGATGGCACCGTCGGCGGCCGCGCGCGCCAGCAGCTCGGCGAGCGTCCGCTCGAGCTCTCCCCCGCCTTCCGCCTGGGTGGTGGCGTCGACCATTGCTGCGAGGGTGCGCGCGAGCCCCGCGTGGTCGACCACGTACTCCACGAACCCGCGCAGGAAGTCGTCGAGGCTCTCAACCGGGGGGAGCGTCGAGTCGCGAGCACGCCGGCACAGGACATCGACCTCGCCCCGGTACACCGCCGCCGCCAGCGCTGCACGCGTCGGGAAGTGCCGGTAGAGGGTGCCGACCCCGACCCCGGCACGTCCGGCGAAGTCGTCGAAGCGCAGCTGCTCGTCACGCTCGAACGCCGTCCGGGCAGCCGCGACGATCGCGTCGCGGTTCCGTCGGGCGTCAGCACGCATCGGCTTCTCAGCGGGCATCGGCTGCTCGTCCGGCACAGGCACTCCTTGACAAGTGGAAATGATCTCCATATCTTCCAAGTGGAGATCGTCTCCAGAATAGCGGACAGGTGCCTGATGCGGATCCTCATGCTCGGACGGGGCGTCATCGCGACGATCTACGGCCAGGCCCTCCAGCACTCCGGACACCACGTCGACCACCTGGTGCGGCCCGGGCGAGCGGCCGAGTACGGCGACACCGTGCAGACCGACGTCATCGACGGCCGCCGCGGCCCCCTGGGCCGGCGGACCCGAACGACGTCGCCGACGCGACTGGTCGAGTCGATCGAGACGGCGGACGCGTACGACCTAATCGTCGTCAGCGTGGGCCACCATCGGCTGCAGGATGCCGTGACCTCCCTGGTGCCCCACATCGGTGACGCGACGGTGCTGGTCCTCGGCAACGTGTGGGACGAACCCCTCGCCGCGGTCGCACCGCTCGCCGCGGAGCGGGTGCTGTTCGGGTTCCCGGGCGCCGGCGGCGGGTTCGACGCCGACGGGGTCCTGCACGGTGCCGTCCTCCGGTCGGTCCGGCTCGGGACGACCGGCACGGCTCCGGGCCGGCAGGAGCTCGTGCGGTCGGTGTTCCAGCGGGCCGGGTTCACCGTGCAGGACGAGGACGACATCCGCGGGTGGCTGTGGCTGCACGTCGTGCTCGACGCCGGCATGTTCGCGCAGGCCCTGCACAGCGGTGGTCTGGCGACGATGGTCGGGGATCGGCGGGCGCTCCGCGAGGCGTTCCGGATCGGGCGGGAACTCCTCCCGGTGCTGGAGGCGCGGGGCGTCGACCTCTCCCGACACCGCTCCACGACGCTGCCCGTCCGACTGCCGGGGACGACGGCAACGCTCGTCGCCGCGGGCACTGCGCTGGTCCCGATCGCGCGTGCGAGCCTCGCCGCGCACGACGACCCGACCGCCGCGGAACCCCTGGCGGTCCTCGAGGACGTCCGGCGGACCGCCGCCGCCCTGGGCATCCCGACCCCGCGCCTCGACCGGGCGGCGCGACGCGCCTGACGACGGGTGCGGGCGGTGGACGCGACCAGCAACGGACTGGAGGCTCGGTGCCAGCTGGCACCGTGCCTCCAGTCCGGCACGGCGAGCGTTCCGGACCCGCCCGTTACGCTGTCCCCGTGTCAGAGCCGCGCCGCAGTCCGGGGAACCAAGCTTCACTGCGTGAAGCCAACCGGGGCCGGGTCGTCAGCGCGGTCAAGCGGCACGGCGGGCTGACCCAGGTCGAGCTCGCCGGGGTGACCGGGCTCTCCCCTGCGACCGTGTCGAACATCGTCAAGGAACTCGTCGCGACCGGCGCCCTGCACGCGACGCCGAGCACCTCGAGCGGCCGCCGGGCGCTCCGCGTGACCCTGCCGCACGGCCTCGGGCTGGTCGCCGGGGTGCACGTCTCACCGCGGCACCTGCGGCTGGCGCTGTCGGACCTGAACGGCGCCGTGCTGGCCGAGCGGCACATGCCCCTGGCCCGCGACCACCGGGCCGATGCCGAGCTCGACAAGACCGCGCTGCTCGTGCTGGACATGGTGGAGTCCATCGAGTCGTCGATGGACGAGGTGCTCGCCGTCGGCCTGGCCGTGGCCGCGCCGATCGACGCGCGCACCGGGATGACGGCGCGCGGCGGGATCCTGCGCGGGTGGGACGGCATCGCGCTCGGGCAGTCCCTCGCGCGGCGCATGGACAAGCCCGTGCAGGTCGACAACTCGGCCAACCTCGCCGCCCTGGCCGAACACCGGAGCGGCGCCGCCCGGGGTCGCGACACCGTCGTGACGCTCGACGTCGGCAACGGCATCGGCGCCGGACTCGTGCTGGGCGGACACCTGTTCCGCGGGCACCACGGCATCGCCGGCGAGTTCGGGCACACCCCCGTCCTGCCGAACGGGCCGCTGTGCCGGTGCGGCAACCGCGGGTGCCTCGAGGCGATCGCCGGAGCACCCGCCGTGCTCGAGGGCGTGCGCGACGAGGTC
Source organism: Curtobacterium sp. 8I-2 (assembly GCF_902506155.1). Lineage (NCBI taxonomy): Bacteria > Bacillati > Actinomycetota > Actinomycetes > Micrococcales > Microbacteriaceae > Curtobacterium > Curtobacterium sp. 8I-2. The sequence goes on along the minus strand of NZ_LR732827.1, from coordinate 2,361,115 downwards.
GGCACCCTCAAGCTGGCGGACCTGATCCTGCGCGCCATGGCCGGTGACCAGGTCTGCATGCGCGCCGTCGCCGAGGCCGGGCGGGCGATCGGTTCGGCGGCGGTGGGCCTGTGCAACGTCCTCGACCCCGAGCGGGTCGTCGTCACCGGCGAGTTCGCCCGTGCCGGGGAGCTGCTGCTCGGCCCGATGCGGCACGCCCTCGAGTCGTCGTTGATCGTCGACGTCGACGGCACCCCGGACGTGGTGCAGGGACAGCTCGGCGAGAAGGCCTCGGTGACCGGCGCGCTGGCCCTGGCGATCGAGGCCGTGGACGTGACGCGCGCACGCTAGGCGGACCCGCGCCGGGGCGTGCCAGCCGGGCGCTCCGTGCTGCACCGGCCGCACCGCTCCGCGCCCACCGGATAACGTTTTCGTCACGGCACGCGGTCCTTGCGTTCAACTCTTGCAGCCAAGAACGCTCACTGTCACACTCAGGGCACCGCCGATGGGGGCGGTCCACTGTTGGAGGACGTTTCAATGAAGAAATCCACCACACGAGCGATGCTGGGCGTCAGCGCCCTGCTGCTCGCGATCACCACCCTGGCGGGCTGTTCCAACGGCGCGGACGCCGGGACCGGTTCCGGCGGAGGCGGCGGCGACGCGTCGAAGGCCAAGATCGGCCTGCTCCTGCCCGACTCCGTCACCGCCCGGTACGCCAGCGCCGACCGCCCGCTCTTCACCGCCGAGGTGAAGAAGCAGTGCAGCGGCTGCTCGGTCATCTACGCGAACGCCGACGGCGACGCGTCGAAGCAGCTGCAGCAGGCCCAGTCGATGCTCACGCAGGGCGTCAAGGTCCTGGTCCTCGACCCGTTCGACGGCGAGGCCGCTGCGTCCATCGTCCAGCAGGCGAAGGCCAAGAAGGTGCCGGTCATCTCGTACGACCGACTCATCAACAGCCCCGACCTGAGCTACTACATCTCGTTCGACAACGAGAAGGTCGGTGAGCTGCAGGGCCAGGCGCTCGTCGACGCCCTCAAGGCCAAGAAGGTCCCCGAGGGCTCGGGCATCATCATGGTGAACGGCTCCCCGACCGACAACAACGCCTCGCAGTTCAAGAAGGGCGCCCACTCGGTCATCGACGACAGCGGCTACAAGGTGCTCGCCGAGTACGACACCCCCGGATGGGACCCCGCCAAGGCACAGGACTGGGCAGCCGGCCAGATCAGCAAGCTCGGCAAGGACAAGATCACGGGCGTCTACGCGGCGAACGACGACACCGGCGGCGGTGTCATCGCGGCCCTGAAGTCGGCCGGCGTCACCGAGCTCCCGCCCGTCACCGGGCAGGACGCCTCGCTCGCGGGCATCCAGCGGATCCTCGCCGGTGAGCAGTACATGACCGTCTACAAGGCCTTCAAGCCCGAGGCGTCGAAGGCCGCCGACCTGGCGATCCAGTTCGCCAAGGGTGAGACCCCGAAGGGCGACACGACCGTCGACACCGCCGGCGGCGCCAGCGTCCAGTCGACGCTGCTCGACCCGGTCGCCGTCACCACGGACAACGTCGAGTCGACGGTCGTCAAGGACGGCCTGTACGAGGTGTCGAAGATCTGCACCGCGCAGTACAAGTCGGCCTGCGACAGCGCCGGCATCAAGTAGGTCCGACCCCCTCTGCCCGCCCGGTCCGACTGCGGACCGGGCGGGCCTCACCGATCGAGGACGACACCCGTGAGCACGACACCCGTGAGCAACGCGTCACCAGCAGCACACCCCTCCGCCGAACCGGTGATGTCCCTGCGCGGGATCACCAAGCGGTTCGGCGCCGTCCAGGCCCTCAGCGACATCGACTTCGACGTCTACCCGGGCGAGGTGGTCGCCATCGTCGGCGACAACGGCGCCGGCAAGTCGACGTTCGTGAAGATCCTCGCCGGGGTCTACACGCCGGACGGCGGCACGATCACGTTCGGCGGCGACGAGGTCACCGTCCCGAACCCCGCGGCGGCCCAGACCCTCGGCATCGCGACGGTGTTCCAGGACCTCGCCCTCGCCGACAACCTCGACGTGGTCTCGAACCTGTTCCTCGGCCGCGAGATCGCCCACCCGTTCCTGGACGAAGAGGAGATGGAGCGCCGCTCGTGGGAGCTCCTGCAGCAGCTCGCGGCCCGGATCCCGTCGGTGCGGATCCCCATCGCGTCGCTGTCCGGTGGGCAGCGGCAGACCGTGGCGATCGCCCGTTCACTGATCGGCGACCCGCAGGTGGTCGTCCTCGACGAGCCCACCGCCGCACTCGGTGTCGCGCAGACCGCCGAGGTCCTGAACCTCGTCGAACGCCTGCGCGAGCGCGGCCTCGGCGTCGTGCTCATCAGCCACAACCTCGCGGACGTGCAGGCCGTCGCCGACCGGGTCGCGGTCCTGCGGCTCGGGCGCAACAACGGCACGTTCCGCATCGACGACGTCTCCTACGAGGAGATCATCGCGGCCATCACCGGCGCCACCGACAACGCCGTCACCCGTCGCGCCGCCGCCCGGACCGAGCAGGAGACCAGCGCATGAGCAAGACCGACGAGACCCTCACCGCGGCGACCCCGACCCCCTCGGCGGCCGACCTGCAGGACGAGCGGCTCCTGCGCGACCAGGGGATCGGCGGCGCGGCGAAGGCGTTCGTCCGGCGGGTCCGCGGCGGTGACATCGGTTCGCTGCCGGTGGTCGTCGGGCTCATCGTCATCTGGGCGGTGTTCCAGGCGCTCTCCCCCGACTTCCTGTCCCCGGGCAACCTGGTCAACCTCGCCCTGCAGTGCGCGGCGGTCGGCACCATCGCGATCGGCATCGTGCTCGTGCTGCTGCTCGGCGAGATCGACCTGTCCGTCGGCAGCGTCAGCGGGCTCTCCGCCGCGATCCTCGGCCAGGGCCTCACGACACTCGGCTGGCCGCTGTGGCTCGTGATCACCGTAGCCCTGGCCGTCGGTGCCGCCGCCGGCCTGCTCTACGGCCTGCTGTTCACCCGCTTCGGGGTGCCGAGCTTCGTCATCACGCTCGCCGGTCTGCTCGGGTTCCTCGGGCTGCAGCTGCTCATCCTCGGCCCGAACGGCTCGATCAACCTGCCGTACGACTCGCCGATCGTGCAGTTCGCCTCGGCGTCGTACCTGCCGCCGTGGCTCGCCTACCTGCTCGCCGTCCTGGCCGCCGGAGGACTCTTCTTCACCGAGATCCGCCGCGCTGCCCGTCGCCGTCGCGCCGGACTGTCGACCGGGGCGGTGTCCCTGACGATCGTGAAGTCCGTCGCCCTGTTCCTCGGCCTGGCGCTGATGGTCTGGTACCTGTCACGCGACTTCGGCACCGGCACCTCGTTCGTGTTCTTCATCGTGCTGGTCGTGCTGATGAACTTCGTGCTCAAGCGCACCCGCTGGGGCCGTTCGGTCTTCGCGGTCGGCGGCAACGTCGAGGCTGCACGGCGCTCCGGCATCCGGGTGAACCGCATCTACATCTCGGTGTTCATGCTGACCTCGCTCTTCGCCACCGTCGGCGGCATCCTCGCCGCCGCCCGCCTCAACTCGGCGAGCCTGTCGTCCGGTGCCGGCGACACGAACCTCAACGCGATCGCCGCCGCCGTCATCGGGGGGACGAGCCTGTTCGGCGGTCGTGGCAGTGCCTGGTCGGCGCTGCTCGGCATCATCGTGATCCAGTCGATCTCGAACGGCCTCACCCTGCTGAGCCTCGACTCGTCGATCCGCTACATGATCACCGGCGCGGTCCTGCTGCTGGCCGTCATCATCGACTCGCTCTCACGGCGCAGCCGCGCCAGTCACGGCGCGGCCTGAGCGGAACCCTGGACCCCGCCACGTCGGCGGACGGGAGGCACGGTGCCAGCTGGCACCGTGCCTCCCGTCCGTTCGTCCCTGACAGTTCACCGCCTGACTTGGCCACCTGGCCAAGTCAGGCGGTACGGTCGGTCCATGACCCTGCACCAAGAGCACCGCAGCATCGAGGAACGGCGACACCAGCTCGTCGACGCGGCGATCGCGGTCCTGCGCGACGGCGGGATCGCCGCGCTCACCACGCGCGCCGTCACCACGGCCGCCGGACTCCCGCACGGTGCGTTCCACTACTGCTTCGCCTCGAAGTCGGCGCTGTTCCGGGCGGTGCTCGAACGACAGCTGCGGGGCGCGATGGCGGCCGCGTTCGCGACGCCGACCACACGGCTCGATCCACGGGCGCGGATCGCCGCGGGCCTGGCGGCGCACCTCGGGCAGACCAAGAGCGACCCGGCGACCGCACTCGCCCTCGTCGAACTCGTCACGCACTCCCGTCGCGATGCCGACCTGGCAGAGCTCGCCGCGTGGGAACAGGGGGCGTACCTCGAAGCCGTCCGCGCGCACGTCGACGCCTGGTCGAGCGAGGACGGGATCACGTGGGCGGTACCCGTCGAGCAGGTCGCACGCCTGCTCATCGCGACCGCCGACGGCGTCAGCGGGTCGTGGCTCGCCGATCGTGACGACACCGCCGCTTCCGAGACCGTCGCCACGGCGGCTCGGGCGATCGCCAGCCTCGTCGGCGGCGGTGCCTCGTGAAGTGGCTCTTCCTCGGGATCGCGATCGTCGCCGAGGTCACGGGGGCCCTGTCCATGCAGGCAGCCGTCGAGCAACCGGCCTGGTACGCCGTCGTCGCCGTCGGGTACGTCACCGCCTTCGTCATGCTCATCCGGGTGCTCCGGAGCGGCATGGCCGTCGGCGTCGCCTACGGTATCTGGGGCGCTTCCGGCGTCGCACTGACCGCGGTGCTCGCCGCCGTCCTGTTCGGGCAGGCCCCGACCCTCACGATGATCGTCGGGATCGCGCTCATCGCGGTGGGCGTGCTCCTGGTCGAGATCGGGTCCCAGCGGGCGCTGGCACGTCGCGAGCAGGAGGCCCGCTGATGGGGTGGGTCCTGCTCGCGATCGCGATCGTCACCGAGGTCGGCGCGACGATCAGCCTCAAGCTCGCGACGGACGGGAAACGCGTCTGGTACGTCGCCGTCGTCGCGGGGTACCTGACCGCGTTCAGCCTGCTCGCGGTCGCGTTGACGCTCGGCCTGCCGATCGGGGTGGTCTACGGCATCTGGGCCGCGACCGGCGTCGCCCTGACCGCCGTCCTCGGACGCGTGCTCTTCCGCGAACCGCTCACGGCGCTCATGCTCGGCGGGATCGCGCTGATCATCGTCGGCGTGCTCCTCGTCGAGCTCGGGCACTGAGCGTCGTGCCATTTCCGCCTGGTGCGAGGTTGCACGCGTGGTGCGACCCTGATGCCTCGCACCACGTGTGCAACCTCGCACCGACTGACCGCCGTCCTCGGACGCGTACTCTTCCGCGAACCGCTCACGGCGCTCATGCTCGGCGGGATCGCGCTGATCATCGTCGGCGTGCTCCTCGTCGAACTCGGGCACTGAGCGCCGTGCAGGGGCCCGCCGCCGTCACTTGCTCTTCGAGCCAGAGGTCCCCGGCAGGCTGAGGATGTTGTCCGTGCCCTGCGGCACGACGATCAGCGAGCCGTTGTCGCCGGCGCTCTTGAGGGCCTCGATCTCGCGCTGCTTGAGGGCGGCGTCCGACAGCGGGTGCTCGTTGAGGACCTCGTTCGCGTCGGCCTGCCCCTGCGCCTCGGCGACCTGCTGCTGCGCCTGCACCTTCTTGGCGTCCAGGAGCGCGCGCTCCTTCGTGACCTGGATCTGCGCCTGCTGCGCGGTGGCGTAGGCATCGATGACCGACTTCGGCGGCGTGATCTCCTGGAGCGCGAAATTGTCGACGTGCACGCCGGAGCCCTTCCACCGGGCCTCGAGCGCCTGGATCATCGCCTTCTCGACCGTGCCGCGCTTGGTGATGAGCTCGATCGTCGTGAAGTCGTTCGGGACCTGGCGGACGACGCTGCGCACCGAGTTGCCGATGAACTGCGTCTTGAAGTTCTCCTCGGTCTTGTAGGACCGGTAGATGTCGGTGACCGACTTCGCGTCGATGCTGTACTGCAGGTTCAGGCTGACGTTCGACGAGACGCCGTCCTGGTCCTGCACCGTGACGTACGGGCCGGAGCGGACGTTGCCGTTGTTGTCCGAGTCGGAACCGTTGACCGCGTTGATGTAGGTGACGGTCTGGTTCCGGATGTTGAACGTGTGCAGCGTGGCCCACGGCGCCTTGAAGTGGAACCCGGAGTCCGTGGTCTGCCCGACGATGTTGCCGGAGATGTCGACCTGGACCTTCGACTCACCGGTGTCCTGCGCGTACAGGGTGCTGCCGAGCGTGAGTCCGACGAACAGGACCCCGGCGGCGGCGGCGGTCCACGCGGCGATGAGGTTCGGGCGGCGCGTGGTGACGGCGGGACGCGCCTCGCGACCGGGTGTGGCGGGGCGCGCGGCGGTGGAGTAGGTGCGTGTTCGGAAGAAGAGCGCAACGAGCGCGATGACGAGGAAGACGATGGCGGCGACGAACATGACGATCACTCCTGGATGCTGGTCCGTCGAGTCTGCCGTACGCGGAGGGGTGCGGGTGACGCGGGTGCGCGTGGTGGCGGGTGGGGTCGCGCCGCGTGTGACGCGTGGCGCTGGTTCCGCCTGGTGCGAGGTTGCACGCGTGGTGCGACCCTGATGCTTCGCACCACGTGTGCAACCTCGCACCGGTCGGCGAAGAACAGCCCCGCGGTCAGCTCGATGAACGGATGCGGTCCTGAGCAAGGGCGATCCGGATCGTCTCGAGTGCCGTCAGCCCGAGCGCCGCGTCGGCGGTGGCGGTACCGCCGCGCACCATCGCGATCCCTCCGGCCACGATCGGCTCGGTCGGCAGGACTGCCCGGTGCCCTGCGTGCCGATGGATGACCACGGTCGTGGTGTGCCCGACCGCGGTCCGCCGAGCTGCGATGCGGCGAGCGCTCTGGGCACTCGGCCAGACCTGGTCGTCCTCTCCGGCGATCAGGACGAGCTGCGGTATCCGCTCGACGGGTACCGCCGCTGCCCGAACCCGGTCCGGGGCAGCTTCGTACGAGTGTTCGTAGAGCGATCGGAAGCGCGGTGGTTCCTCCCGCCGCCAGGTGTCCCACACCAACGGCACGTGCGGCAGTGGCGAGCCGTCGAGGGTCCAGTGCGATCGTTCCACGCCCTCGTCGTCCGGCCAGGGCCACACCACGTCGGTGGGCGCGAACGCGATGACACCCGCGACCGAGGGGCGGAGGGCGCCGAGGACCAGCGCGGCCTCGGCCCCGAGGGACGTCCCGACGAGCCAGACCCGATCGCAGGTCCGCTCGAGATCGTCGATACGGGCGAGGAACAGCTCGAGGGGGACGGACCACGGTCCCGGTTGCTGGCCGGCTCCCCCGAACCACCGGATCGATTCAGCGACGTGCCCGAGTTCCGCGAAGACCCGCGCGCGGTCCTCGTCGATCCGCCCGCTCGACCCCGCGAGCACCAGGACGCCGGTCCCTGATCCGCGGGGAGGGACGAACCGAACACCTTCTGGGTCGCTGAGCCCGATTCGCTGCACGGGACCAGCATGGCCGCTCCGATCAATCGTCGCGAGGAACGCTGTTCGCAGCACGGGACGCCGACACCGCACCGACGACGAGCGCCGCCAGCGTGGTCGCCAGGGACAGCCCGAGCAGCACCACGTAGAGCACCGGGATGAGCTGGGCCGGTACGGAGACGATCGCCACGACCGCGGCGGCGATGAGCAACGGCCGCAAGACCCGGCGGGCGGCCCGGTGTCCGGCGTGCCAGGCAGCGTCGCTCCGCATGAGCGACGGCAGTCGGATACCCGCTGCGCGGTTCCGTCCCAGGCCCTTTGCAGCGATCGACACGATGCCCCAGATCGCCGCCTCGACGATGAGCAGGAGCACGGCGCAGCCGATCGCGGCCCACCAGCCCGGACTGTCCATCACGGCCTCCCCGCACCACGCTAACGCGCGGTGGAGGCGGCGCGCGCGAGGTCAGGAGACGGGCGCCCCTACCCGATCGAGCTCGGCCAGGACTCGGCGGCTTCGACGCACGCCGATCACCGTCGCGACCGTGACGAACACCACGACGACGGCGATGAACACCAGGAACGCCCAACCCCAACCGAACGTCATGGCCGAGGCCCCGCCGAGTCCCAACAGGCTCAGCCCGGTGCCGATCAGGGTCGGGGCCGAGGTCCGGGTGGACCGACGCTGCCACGCGAGCATCGCCCGCACCAGCGGCACGGCATCGGGCGCCACTGGTGCCCTCCCGCTGACCTGTCGGGTCACGGACTTGCGGTCCGCAGGGGTGAGCGCGCCGAGCGGCCGTTCGGGCGTGTCGACGAGGTAGGGCAGCAGCCTGCGGTCGCGTCGAGCACGGACCCATGCGGTCACGTTCACGACCGCTCCGGCCAGGGCGAACAGGAACCAGATCACCGAGTCGGTGCGGAGCACGGAGGGAACGCTGGTGAACGCCCACAGGATCGACAGGCCGGCGAGTCCCGCCTGCTGCGACATGACGACCACGGTCGGCCCGTGCTCGACCAGGTGCTCCGCGCGCCGCGTCGCCTCGGCGAGGTCGCTCGGGTTCACCACCCGGGGACCTCGACCCGGACCGAACTGATCCGGCCGGAGCGCGTCGTCGCCGTCACGGCCGGGTCGTAGCTGTCGGCTGTCGCCAGGTAGAGGGTGCGACCGTCCTCGCCACCGAGCGCACAGTCGATCGCGCACTCCCCGGGCGCGTCGACGCGGTCGGTCACCTCGCCGCCCTCGACGACCCGCAGGAACTCCCCCGTGTCGACCGAGCAGACCCAGACGGCACCGTCACGGTCCACGGTGCTGCCGTCCGGGGTCACGCCACCGGGCAGGGCTGCCCACTCCCGACGCCCGGTCAACGAACCGTCGTCCTCGATGTCGAACGCGGTGAGCCGGCCGCCCCACGTCTCGCTGACCACCAGGGTCCGGGTGCCGGGCAGGACGTTGGCGCTGTTCGGGAACACCAGGCCCTCGGCGGCCAGACGGACGGAGCCGTCGGGGTCGATCACGTAGAGCGGGCCGGGGCGCAGTTCCTCGCCCGCGTACAGGTCGTAGCCGAAGGCGCCGATGTAGGTCCGGCCGGTCTGGGCGTCGACGACCAGGTCGTTCACGAGCGACGACTCGATCGTGGACAGGTCGGCGAACACCGAGGTGCTGCCGTCCGGCTCGACGGCGACGACCGTGCGGGACTCCATCGAGCTGATGATGAGACGTCCGTCGGCCAGCCACCCGAGTCCGGACGACTGCCCGTCGACGGTGGCCTCGAGCCGGGGGCCGTCGGTCGAGGACGGGTCGACCGAGAAGACTTCGCCGGTGTGCATGTCCGAGTACCAGAGCCGCCCGTCGTGCCAGCGGTTGCCCTCCGGGAACCGGATGCCGGAGATGACGATGTCGGTCGCAGAATCCAGGGTGATGTGCACGGATACACCCTGCCATCCGGACCCCCGCGCCACCCGATGGTCTGGCACGATCGACCCATGCCCCTCGACGGAACTCCCCTGCACCGGCTCGGCTTCCTGACGATCGGGTCCTTCGACCCCGCGCGACCATCGGAGGGGCACGAGGACACGCTGCGGGTGATCGAGCGTGCCGAGGCCCTCGGTTTCGACAGCGCGTGGCTGCGCCACCGGCACCTGCAGCACGGCATCTCCTCCCCCGTCGCGGTGCTGGCCGCCGCCTCGCAGCGCACCTCGCGCATCGACCTCGGTACCGCCGTCACCCCGATCGGCGCCGAGAACCCGTTCCGCCTGGCCGAGGACCTCAGCACGGTCGACGTCCTGCTCGGTGGCCGCCTGAACCCCGGGTTCTCCGTCGGGACCCCGATGAACTTCGACCTGTACCGCGACGCGATCTACCCCCACACCCTGGAGCACGAGGACCTCGGCAACGACCGGCTCCTGCGCTTCCGTGACCTGGTGCGCGGTGACCCGGTGACGGACACCGAGACCGTCGAACGTCGGGGCATCGAGGAGTTCGCGAGCACCGTCCAGCCGCACAGCACCGGCCTGGCCGACCGGATCTGGTACGGCACCGGCAGCACGAAGTCGGCCGTGTGGGCGGGCGAGAACGGCTTCCACCTGCTCACTTCGAGCGTCACCCGCAGCGAGGTCGGCACCGACTTCGCCACGAACCAGCGCGCCCAGATCGACGCGTACCTCGACGTCCACCCCGACCCCGCTGCCGCCCGCGTCTCGCAGGGCCTGGTCGTCATCCCGACCGACACCGCGACGAGCGAGCAGGAGGCCCGCTACCGCGCCTACGTCGACAGCCGCTCGGGCCGCGTCGGCGTGCCGATGGGTCCAGCAGGGATGCTCTTCGCTGCGGACCTGGTCGGCACGTCGGCCGAGATCGCGGACCGGCTGCGCGCCGACGTCGGCTACCAGGCGGTCACCGAGGTCGCCTTCGCACTCCCGTTCTCGTTCGAGGCCGACGACTACGCGCAGATCATCACCGACATCGCGGAGCGTCTGGGTCCGGAACTCGGCTGGGCGTCGCAGGGCGCGGCCTGAGAACGGCGCCAGACCGACGGACGGGAGGCACGGGCCAGCTGGCACCGTGCCTCCCGTCCGCCGTTGACTCGCGCCCAGGGCGCGCGCAGGGCGCCGGATCAGTCCTGCTGGTCCGCCTCCACCGCGTCGCGCAGCCGGTCGAGCACGTCCGGCACCGCCGAGCGCACCCGGCTCCAGCTCGGGATGAACGGCTTGTCGTTCGGCCGCGCCGTGAAGGCGCCGCCGGCGTCGAGGATCGCCTTGGTGAAGAGCTCCACCGCGGCTTCCTCGGCGTGCTGGTCGAACGCGAGCCCGCTCATCTCGGCCTCGTGCCGGTAGACCTCGACGATGTCGAGCGCGTTCCGGTAGTACGTCGCCTTGAGCACCCGGAACGAGTCGGACGTGAGCGGGACGCCCATCGTCGCGAGCTTCCGGAGCAGCGACTGCACGATGTCGTTGCCCATCCGTGCCAGGCCGCCGGTGCCGTCGGCCTCGGCGAGGGGCTGGTGCTTGTGGTCGTAGGCGTCGGCGATCTCCACCTGGCACACCTGCCGGGTCGCGTAGTCGCGGTAGACCTCGGAGAGCATCCCGATCTCGAGTCCCCAGTCGCCGGGGATCTTCAGGCCGTTCAGCACGTGGGCGCGCATCGCGAACTCGCCGGACAGCGGGTACCGGAAGCTGCTGAGGTACTCCAGGTACTCGGACTCCCCGTAGACCTGGCGGAGCGAGCGGAGCAGCGGCCCGACGAGCAGCCGTGCCGCGCGGCCGTTGATCCGGCCGTCGGCGACGCGTGCGTAGTAGCCCTTCGAGAACTCGTAGTCGAACGCGGGGTTCGCGACCGGGTAGAACAGCCGCGCGAGCATGCCCCGCTCGTAGGTGGTGATGTCGCAGTCGTGCAGGGCGATGCAGTCCGCCCGCTCCGACGCAAGGGCGTAGCCGGTGCAGTACCAGACGTTCCGGCCCTTGCCGGGCTCCCCCGGTGCCAGCCCCGCGCGCTCCAGTTCGGCGTCGAGCTCGCGCAGCCGCGGCCCGTCGTTCCACAGGATCCGGTGCCGCTGCGGCAGCCGCGAGAAGAACTCGCGGGCGTGCTCGAACTGCGAGCGGTCAGCCCGGTCGAGCCCGATCACGATCTCGCTGAGCCAGTCGGCCTCGGCCAGCTCGTCGACGATCCGCGACAGCGCCGGGCGCTCGAGCTCGGAGTACAGCGCCGGCAGGATCAGGCTCATCGGACGCTTCTCGGCGAAGCCCCGCAGGTCCTCTTCGAGGCTCGCGGTGCTGCGGCGACCGAGGTCGTGGAACGTCGTGATGACGCCGTTCTGGTGGAAGTCGCTCATCGGTGGCTCCTGACGGACGGGGTGGTGAACCGGGTGAGGCCCTCGGTCCAGCCCTGCGGGCCGGGGACGGTCGTGCGGTGGACGCGCTCGGGTCGGTCGTCGGCGAGCGGCCCCGGTGCCGGGCCGTGTCCGCGGACCACGACGGCGAAGTCGACGGCGTCGAGCAACGCGGTGTCGTTCGGGCCGTCGCCGAGTCCGATCGTGCGCGGGATCGTGCCCGTTCGGCGCTCGTGGTCGGCCCTCAACGTCCGGACCGCCGCGCCCTTGTCGCGGCCCGTCGGCAGCACGTGCCAGAACCGGCCACCGCGCACCAGGTCGAGGCCGACCGCTGCGAGCGCCGCGCGGAACGCGTCCGCCCGGTCGTCGTCCTCGGCGTGCCAGAGCAGGACCTCGGACGCCTCGCGCTGCTGCGCTCGTCCGGCGGCTTCGAGGTCGAGGCCCGTCCACGCGGCGACGACCGCGTCGGTCACGCCGCCGAAGGTCTCGAAGTGCAGCTCCAGTGACTGGCGGACGCGGACGAGCTCCGCGTGCAGCCGCTCGAGGTCGCCGTCGCGCGGTCCGACCAGCGCCTCGCCCGCCGGTCCGACCACGACCGCGCCGTTCTCCGCCACGAAGGCGTGCCCGTCGAGCCCGGTGCGGGTCTGCAGTGCCGTGATCTCGGCACGCGTCTTGCTGCTGCAGAACACCACGGGGGCGTCGTCCGCCCGCAGCTGTTCGAGCATCGGCAGGGCCGCGTCGAACGAGTAGTCGTGGTGGTCGAGGAACGTCCCGTCGAGGTCCGTGACGATCATCAGGTCGGGTGTTGGCATCGTGCTCCGCTGGCGGCTGGCTGGGCTGCGGGCGACGATGCCCCGGACCACCCTGCCACGCGGACGCGTCGGTTGGGTGAACAAGCCGGCGTCGGTCGCGCGACGCGACCAGCGGACGGACGGGAGGCACGGCGTCAGCTGGCACCGCGCCTCCAGTCCGTCACGGCGCCTCAGTGCCGGCGCAGGATGCCGAGGAACTCGTCGGCCCACTCGAGGTTGCGGGCGAGCTTCGCCCGGCGTTCCTCGGTGTCGACGACGTACGCGTCGAGCTGCGCCTGCAGCCGGTCGCGCTCGATGCCGTCCGCCGTCTCGAGCCCGTCGAGGATGCCGAGGAGCTCCGCCATCTGCTCGAGGGAGTAGCCGAGGGGCTTCATCCGGCGGATCACGAGCAGGCGATGCAGGTCGTCGTCGGAGTACAGCCGGAAGCCGCCCTCGGTCCGTCCGGTGGGGTGGAGCAGTCCGACGTCGTCGTAGTGGCGCACGGTCCGGATGGAGAGCCCGGTCCGGTCTGCGAGTTCACCGATCCGCATCGTCGATGCACCTGCTGCGTCCGTCACTGCTGACCCCTTCCGCCCGGTTGCCCGGTCCGGACCGATCGTACCGATGCTTGCGCAGCAACCCTTCCGTTGCGTTAGAGTCAGACACGACCGACTCTTCCGTTGCGGAAGGTTCTGGTTCCTGGCCGCACTCGGTCAGTGCGCGACGAAGCGCCCCCACGACATTCCCCCGCGGACGCCGAGCGTCCGCACCCCCTCACCGAAGGAGAACCGTGACGACCGTCGTGCCCGCACCGGCTCCGGTGCACGCCAGTCCCACCGTCCTGTCCGCCCTGCGGAACCCGAAGATCCTGCTCCGCGAGGTCCTCGCCGGCCTCGTCGTGGCCCTCGCGCTGATCCCGGAAGCGATCTCGTTCTCGATCATCGCGGGCGTCGATCCGCGCGTCGGCCTGTTCTCGGCGTTCGTGATGGCCGTGGTGATCTCGTTCGTCGGCGGGCGAGCCGCGATGATCTCCGGTGCGACCGGGGCGATCGCACTCGTCGTCGCGCCGGTCATGCGGGACCACGGGCTCGACTACCTGATCGCCACCGTCATCCTCGGCGGCGTCTTCCAGCTCGTCCTCGGTGGGCTCGGCGCAGCCAAGCTGATGCGCTTCGTGCCGAGGTCGGTGATGGTGGGGTTCGTCAACGCCCTCGCGATCCTGATCTTCACCGCGCAGCTGCCGAACATCATCGGCGTCGACTGGCTCGTCTGGCCGATCGGCGCCGTCGGCATCGCGATCATCGTGCTGCTGCCCCGTGTCACCAAGGCCATCCCGGCACCGCTCGTGGCGATCGTCGTCCTGACGCTCGTCACCGTGCTGGCCTCGATCGCCATCCCGACCGTCGGCGACGAGGGCAAGCTGCCGGACAGCCTGCCGACCCTGTTCCTCCCGAACGTCCCGCTCACGCTCGAGACGCTGACGATCATCGCCCCCTACGCCCTGGCGATGGCGCTGGTGGGCCTGCTCGAGTCGCTGATGACGGCGAAGCTCGTCGACGAGGTCACCGACACCGGCTCCCGCAAGACCCGCGAAGCGCTCGGGCAGGGCGTGGCGAACATCTGCTCCGGGTTCATGGGCGGCATGGGTGGCTGCGCGATGATCGGCCAGACGATGATCAACGTGAAGGCGTCCGGTGCCCGCACCCGGATCTCGACGTTCCTGTCCGGCGTGTTCCTGCTGGTCCTCGTCGTCGGGCTCGGTGACGTCGTCGCGATCATCCCGATGGCCGCACTCGTCGCCGTGATGGTCATGGTGTCCGTCGGCACCTTCGACTGGCACAGCATCAAGCCCTCCACCCTCAAGCGGATGCCGGTCGGCGAGACCGTCGTCATGGTCCTCACCGTCGTGATCGTCGTCGCCACGGACAACCTGGCCATCGGCGTGATCATCGGGGTGATCGCCGCGATGATCGTCTTCGCCCGCCGGGTGTCGCACTTCACCAACGTGTCGCGGAGCATCGAGACGCTCAGCACCGGTGAGCAGCACGCGCTCTACACGGTCGAGGGCGAACTCTTCTTCGCGTCGAGCAACGACCTCACCACCCAGTTCGACTACGTCGACGACCCCGAGCTCGTCGTCATCGACATGACCGGGTCGCACATCTGGGACGCCTCCACCGTCGCCGCGCTCGACGCCATCGAGACGAAGTACCACCAGCACGGCAAGCGGGTCGAGATCGCCGGGCTGAACGACGCCAGCCGAGCCTTCCACGGGCGCCTCGCCGGGAACCTCGGCGCCGGTCACTGACCTCCTGACCTCGGCCCGCCACCTGGCAACGCCCGTCAGCGTCGGCCGTTCGCCGGGACGAGCGCGAAGACGAACCCGACGAGCGCGGACAGGACGCCGATGACGACGACGAACGTCGCCCAGCCGCTCCAGACCGCCGGCGCGAACCAGATCATCAGCAGTCCCACGAGGATCAGCGCGATGCCGACTCCGAAGCCCAGGTTCACCGCACGTTGTTTCTCACGCATCTGCATCGCGGCAGTCTCCCTCGCGCTCCGTGGCACTCGCGTCCCCCGGGAGGCTGACACGGCCTCATCCGCAGGAAGGCCGACGCGCAGCGGATCCCGGAGCAGCGCGGGCCTGGCGGATCGACCGCCGATCCGTCAGGCTCGTGCTCGATGACCGACTCCTCCCCGCAGCTGCGGATCCGACGCGCAACGCCCGACGACGTGCCGGCCCTCACCCGCTGGAGCAGCGACGAGACCGTGGCGTGGGTCGACGCCGAGCGCCTGACCGACGAACTCCGCACGGGCAACTACCGACCGGAGTGGTCGTGGATCGCCGAACGTGCAGGGCAGCCCGTCGGCCGAGCGCTCTGGTGGGGGCAGGCAGACAGCGAACGACCCGCCACCCTGGACTGTCTCTCGACGAGTGTTCGAGGCGCCGCCGCGGTCGACGTCGGTGCCGCGTTGGTCCGGGCCGGGCTCGACGCGTTCGGCGCCGGCGCTCCGCTCGAGTACAACGTGGACGTCGCGCCGACCTGGACGAGCGACCCGGCAGCAGTCGAGGCGGTCCGGTGGCGACACGAAGCAGCGCACCTCGGCGGCTTCACCCGCACCACCGAGCGCATCAGCTTCGCGCGCACCACGACGACCCCGAGACCACCGCGTCCGACTCGGCTCCGGTTCGCCCCGGCCGAGGACACGACCTTCCGGGCGCTGTTCGCGGCCGTCGCGCCCGGCTCCCTCGACGACCACACCAACGACATGGTCGCCCGCGAGGGCATCGATGCCCTGGCCGACGACGATCTCGAGTTCTACCGCTCGCTGCCCGGCGACCGGCACGCGTGGCGCACGGCGCACCTGCCTGACGGCAACGCCGTGGGGTTCATCATCCCCACCAGGACGGCGTACGACGCGAGCATCAGCTGCCTCGGGGTCCTGCCGGAACACCGCGGACACGGATTCGTCCACGACCTGCTCGCAGAGATGACCCATGTTCACCACGACGACGGGCAAGACCGCATCGTCGGGACCACCGACGCCGCCAACACGCCGATGCGAGCGGCCTTCGAACGAGCCGGCTTCGCCGTCACACGCGTGCGGATCGTCCACGCGCAGTGACGAGCGCGGGCGGGCCGTGGACGCCGGGCAGAGCCAGAGCCACGGCGGGAGCGCAGACCCGACGACACGCCCGGCGACCACCGATCTGTGAGGATGTCCCCTCCGTGCACACTGCGGAGTGAAGGGGGTGAACATGAACCGATCAGCCGAGCCGGACAGCGCGCTCGTGGCGGCAGCAGCACGCGGCGACCGCAGTGCCGTCACCGCGTTGTTCGACCGTCACGCCGAGACCATGACCCGGTACACGTGGGCACTGGTCACGCGGCGCATGGACGTCGAGGAGATCGTGCAGGACGCGTTCCTGACGCTGTGGCAGAAGGCCGACACGGTGGAGGTCCCCGGGGAGTCGCTCCTGCCGTGGCTGCTCGTCGTGTGCCGGAACCACGCCGCGAACCTGCGACGGCAGCAGCGCCGGCACGAGGGCGTCGACCTGCCGGACGAGCTCGCTGCGCCCGAACAGGACGACGATGCCCGCGAGCGGCTGCGGTGGGTCCGCGCCGAGATCGACGCGCTCGCGCCACTCGATCGCCAGGTGTGCGAGCTCTGCCTGATCGAGGGCCGCTCCTACGCCGAGGCCGCCGAACTGCTCGGCATGAGCGTCGGCGCCGTCACCCAGCGCGTGTGGCGGTCCCGTGCACGGATCAAGAAGGCGGTGACGAACGATGAACGATGAACGACGAAGCGACCACGGGTCCCCGATGAGCAACGAGCCGCCCGGTGGCGACGACATGCGCCGGATGCTCGCCGGCATGCGGCAGCAGGTCGTCCGGGGCATGCACGACAAGCCACGCCCGGCCTCCGCACGCCGTCGCGTCGGCCTCATCGTGGCGTTGATCGGGGTGCTCGGCATCGGCACCGCGAGCGGTTCGGTGGCGCTCGGACTCGTTCCGACGCCCTTCGCCGCAGCACCGGCACCCGTGCCGTCCTCTGCACCGCCGACACCGGCACCGACCGGGTCACCGTCACCGTCCGCGGCCCGCATCACGCCGACCCCGGCGCCGGCCGACACCACGGCGACGATCCCCGGGGCGTGCACCGATGCTGTGCCGGCCGCCGATGCTCCGCGCTTGTTCGGTTCGCTGGAGATCACCCAGTTCCGCCCCCAGGTACCGGGCGGCAGGACCGACTACTACATCGACCCCGAGATCCCGTTCAAGGAGGACGCGGAGCTGGTCTGTTCCTGGACACCGGGCGGTACCTCCGAGGGCGACGAGGGGCTGTTCCTCGAGATGGGCACGGCAGATCGTGACGTCCTGCAGGCCCGCCTCCGCGTCGTCGCCGACAAGGACTGGACCTGCACCGACACGCTCGGTGGACGTTCGTGCCAGCACACCGAGACGTCGATGTACTACTCGGACCGGGTGGAGACGACGCACACGTTCTTCGTGCGCGGCGACACCTGGATCTCGATCACGCAGTCGAACGTCCCGACCGACGGCCTCCTGAAAGCGCTCGTCCAGCAGACCTGGACGGACTGACCGACGGACTGGAGGCACGGCGCCAGCTGGCACCGCGCCTCCAGTCCGTCGTCACGCAGGCTCAGAGCCAATGCCGCCGCTTGAACACCGCCCACAGCACGACCGCCAACAGGACCATCGCGACGATCGCCGCCGGGTACCCCCACACCCACCGCAGCTCGGGCATGTGCTCGAAGTTCATGCCGTAGATCGACGCGACCAACGTGGGCGCGAACAGGATCGCTGCCCACGACGAGATCTTCTTCACCTCTTCGCCCTGCTCCATCGACGCCCGCGCCAGCCGCCGGCTCTCCTCCCCCTGCGCCAGGCTCGCGCTGGTCATCCTCCGCATCGCGTCGTTCTGCTCCTGCGTCACCAGGGTCGAGTGCAGCGTGAGCGCGTTCTCGAGCAGCGTCCGGAAGGTGTCCACGCGCTCGGTGACACGGATCGCGTGGTCGAGGACGTTCCGCAGCTGGTTCTGCACCTCGATGTCAGTGCCGTACTTCTCGGCGCCGCGCAGCAACGCGTTGAGCATCCCGGGCAGCGGGCCGATGGCGCGCTGGAACCCGATGACCTCACTGAGCAGCTGGTAGATCCGCCGCGAGGACGCCGAGTCGACGTCACCGTCGAACAGGTCGTCCTCGATGTCGTCGATGTCGTCCTGCAGCCCGGCGACGACCGGGGCGTAGCTGTCGATGACCTCGTCGAGGACCGCGCAGAGCACCGCCTCGGACCCGCGCCCCAGGGCGTCCGGATCGGCTTCGAGTCGTTTCCGCACGTCGGCGAGGTTCGGCTGCTCCGCATGCCGGACGGTCACGACGAAGTCGCGCCCGGTGAACAGGTGCACCTCACCGAACTCGACCGTCTCCTCGTCCTCGTCGTACCAGGCGGGTCGCAGCACCACGAAGAGCGTGTCGCCGTACCGCTCGAGCTTCGCCCGCTGGTGCCCCTTGTGCGCGTCCTCGACGGCGAGCGGGTGCAGCCCGAACTCGTCGGCGACGGAGGCCAGTTCGTTGGCGGTCGGTCGGAACAGCCCGATCCAGGCCATCGCACCGCTTCCGGCAGCGTCGAGCGCCTCGTAGGTCAAGCTGAGGTCCTGCGGCGACTCCGTTCGGGTTCCGTTGACGTAGATGCCGTTGTCGATGAGGGCCACCGGTGTCCTCCTGGTTCCGTGGTGCATGCGGGCAACCTGCCGAGCATGCCGGACCGCCGACGGCGCGGGCGCTTCCCTGACGGACCCCTCACGCTGCGCGCCGGATTCCTGTCGGAGTCCTGACACGCCCTGGGCGCAACCCCAGGACGGACTGGAGGCACGGTGCCAGCTGGCACCGTGCCTCCAGTCCGTCAGCCGTCGCGTTCAGGACCGCCGGCAGTCCGATCCGCTCGGTGCGTTCAGGGCACGTCCTCGCCGAAGGCGAGCAGCGTCCACGGCTCCAGGTCGTGCATCCCGACGCTGGTCTCCCACTCGGTACGATCCGGCCGGAACTCCCGCTTGACGTAGTCGACGAGATCATCGCCGTAGATGACCACGTCCGTCTGGTGCACCGAGAAGACGGGCGCCCCGCTGCCGAGCGGCGCGGCAGGCAGGTAGCGGTGCGAGTACAACGGCACCAGCTGCGGCCACTGCCGCAGGTGCCGCGCAGCCACCTCGAGACGCTGCGACTCGTCGCCGGGTCGCTCGCCCCACGACCCGGGCCAGAAGGCGTCGTGACGGACGTCGAACAGGGCGCCGTCGACCGGCCACCGGATCGCTCGCCGCAGTCGCTCGTCGTTCCGCGCGCGCCAGTCGAACCAGCCGTCCCCGCTCGGCAACGCGAGGGAGAGCAGGGCGCGGTGGTCCGCTCCGAACCGGACGCCGTACCGACGCTCGGCCCGGGCCAGTTCCCGTTCCGTCAAGCCGGGTTCGAGAGCAACACCGAACGTCCGGAGGAGTTCGACGGTCATGGCTGCGGACACCCTCGCAGCCTAGGCCGACGGACGCGAGCCCCACGAGCACGTGGCAGACGAGACGGCGTGGATCTGACGGAACATCGGGACGACCGCGAAGATGGCGAGGTGAATCGCACCGATCGGCTCTACGGCCTCGTGGAGGAGTTGCGCGCCGTCGCCCCGCAGCCGCGGAGCGCGCGTCGTCTCGCGGAGCGGTTCGAGGTGTCGGTCCGGACCATCGAACGGGACATCTCCGCGCTGCAGCAGTCGGGTCTGCCCATCTGGGCGGAGCCCGGCCGGACCGGCGGGTACGTCATCGACGCGTCCGCGACGCTCGGCCCGGCGGGTTTCACGCCGGACGAGGCCCTCGCGGTGCTGATCGGGCTCGGCTCGCTGGGGCGTAGTCCGTTCCGGCAGGCGGCGCAGACCGCGGCCAGGAAGACGCTCGCGGTGATGCCCGCCGGGGACGCCGCACGAGCCAGCGCACTGGCATCCCGGGTGCACTTCCTGGAGGACGACGAGGACACGGCCGTCCCGGCCGAGTTCGCGGCGGCCCTGCGCGCGGATCGGGTCGTGCGACTCCGGTACCGGGACGCCGGCGGAGCGGAGTCCGTCCGCGACGTCGAACCACTGGGGTCGATCGGGAAGGACGGTCAGTGGTACCTGATCGCCTGGTGCCGGACCCGCGACGGGGTGCGGGCATTCCGCGGCGACCGGATGCTGTCGGTCGAGGTCACCGACGAGCGGCCGGCGCAGCGCGTCCTGCGATCCGAGGACCTCGCGATCCAGTACGGACGACTCCGGCCGGTCCTCGACGACTAGCGCGGTCGGTCCCCGGAAACGCGGTCGGTTTCCGGAAACACCGACAGGACGGTGTCGCGGCGGCCGGTGAAGCTGGTCGCTCCGAGTCAGCAGCACCACCGTGAGGAACCCCATGTCGTTCGCATCCGTCCGCATCATCACCGACGACCTCGAGGGCATGGTCGCCTTCTACGAGCGGGTCACCGGCCAGCCGGCCGAGCGCCCCGCACCGGTCTTCGCGCAGTTCAGCGGCCCGGGTGGGACCCTCGCGATCGCGAGCACCGCCACGGTCGCCATGCTCGGCGATGCGCTGGTGCCCGCGACGAACCGTTCCGTGCTCATCGAGTTCGAGGTCGCCGACGTCGACGGTGCCTTCACCGGACTGCAGCTGAGGAGCGACGACGTCGTCCTCGAGCCGACCACGATGCCGTGGGGCAACCGCTCCGCACTGGTCCGTGATCCGGACGGCAACGTCGTCAACCTGTTCAGCAGGCCCGCCGCCAGCTCGGTGTGATGGCCAGGCAGGTTGTTGAGCCTGCTGATGGGTGAGGCTCAGTGAAGCCGTACCCGGCGGCGGGGCAGATGCGCACGTCCGAGGAGCGGGGCGAAGGCTCCTCAGCTGACGACGGCCCGCAGGGCCGGCAACTCGCGGTCGGTCTCGGCGACCTGCGTGAGCTTCATGGCGACCGGTCGGAGCGGCCGTGACATCAGCACCTTGTTCAGGAGCCCGCGGAGTGCGAGAGCGAGTCGGGACTGCGGGTACGCCAGGGCCTTGAGCCCACGAGGCAGATCCTGCACATCGTCGACCAGTGGGCGCATCCACGTCTCGTAGGCGGTCAACGCTGCCTCCTGGTCCTGCGTCGCGTCGGAGAGCTCGGCGGCCAGGACGTAGCCGGCGGTGAGCGCGAGCGAGGCGCCGCCGCCACCCATGGGCGTGACGCACCATCCGGCATCCCCGGCCATGACGACGTGGCCGCGGTGCCAGGTCCGCATCCGGATCTGCTGGAGCTGGTCGATGTAGACGTCGGGCGACGTGTCGAGCGCGTCCAGGACCCGCGGCGCCTCCCACCCGACTCCGTCGTACCGGCGCCGCACCGCCGCCAGTGTCTGCTCACGACTCAGACCGATGACGTCGTCCCCGGGAGAGTAGGCGAGGATCGCACGGGTGGTGCCGTACGGGTCAGGTCGGAGGTGGACCTGGCGCCCTCGGACGGCGTTGTGCCACCGCCAACGGTCGTCGTCGCCGTCGGTCCGTGGGATGGTCCCGAACACCATGGTGACGTCGAGGTCGCGCTGGTCGACGTCGTCCTGGTCGAAGACCATCGCACGGGTGCGGGACCGCACACCCTCGGCGATGACGAACAGGTCGGCACGCAGGCGCTGGCCCTTCGCGGTCGTCACGGCGACTCCCGCGGCGTCGTCGTCGACGTCGACAACGGTGTCGCCGTAGACGAACGAGACGCCGGGCGGCAGGTTGTCGAGGATCGTCCGAGCGAGGTCGCCGCGCAGGATCTCGAGTTCCGCTGTCGCACCGCCGGCCCCGTCGGAGGGCAGCTCAGCGGTGACTGTTCCACGCCCGTCGACGAGGACGGTGCCCGTCTCGGTGGTGTTCCGTGCCTTCACGGCGTCGAACAAGCCCATCTTGCGGAGCACGTCGCGCGCGACGCCCCGGACGTCGACGTTCTGTCCGCCGTCACGGAACGCAGCGGCTCGTTCGATGACCGTCACGTCCCATCCGGTCCGGCGGAGCCAGTAGGCGGTCGAGAGGCCAGCGATACTGGCTCCTGAGATGACAGCGGTGCGGTTTGCCATGGTGTTCCTCCGTTGCGAGCTTTACAATAAAGATACTACACAGTAAAGGAGTCTGATGGACGACGTGTTCGGGATGGAGTGGGACGCGCCTCAGGTCGAGGTGATGGAGGCGCTCCAGACATGGGCGGTGGCGTTCGCGGAGCTCAACCAGCTGATGTCCTCCTGGCTCGACCTGCCGACCACCGATGCGAACGCCCTCGGACAGGTGCTCTGGGCAGACTCGTCCGGCGACCCGCTGTCACCCGCCCGGCTCGGGCAGCGGATCGGGATGACCTCCGGATCCGTGACCGTCCTGCTGAACCGCTTGGAAGCGGCCGGTCTGCTCGCACGCAGCCGCGAGCACACCGACCGGCGCCGGGTGACCCTCCGTCCGACACCGGCGGCACGGGAGCGTGCGCGGGCGTTCACGGAGCGGTCGACCGCCGAGATCGCTGCCGCCCTGCAACAGGTGCCTGCAGCAGAGCTCGAGCACCACGCCGCGTTCATCCGCCGCATGGTCGGTGCCGCGTCGTATGCCGCGGACCGACTCCGCGGATAGACGCCGTCGAGGTCCGTCGATCGAGGACTGGCCTTCTCGTCGGCCGATCGACCACCCCACAGCGATGCGGAGTGGGAAGTGTCTTGCTCGCGGCGTCGCCGTCTGCCAGCGTTGGCGCATGGGCGAGGACGTGACCACGCTGCGCCGAGTACCCGGGTTCCGCTCGTACTGGTCCGCCGCGACCGTCTCATCGTTCGGATCAGCAGTCAGCGCGGTCGCCGTACCGGTTCTCGTGGTGACCGTGCTGCACGCCAGCCCGTTCGAGGTGGGGCTGGTGAACGCTGCCCAGTTCCTCCCGTACGCGTTGTTCGGGCTGATCGTCGGCGCGTACGTCGATCGATTCCGGCGCAAGCCACTCCTGATCTGGGCGAGTGTCGGTCGTGGCGTGTGCCTGGGCGCGATCCCGGTGCTCTGGTTCACCGGGCTCTTGAACCTCTGGGTGACGGCGGCGGCGTTGTTCGTGTTCGGCATCCTGTCCGTCATCGGATTCGCCGCGACGCAGTCCCTCCTCCCTCGAATCGTCCCTCGCCCGCTCCTCCTGGCGGCGAATGCGCGGGTCGACCAGAGTGATGCGGCAGCGCAGACGGTGGGCCCGGCTCTCGGAGGTGTCCTGGTCAGCATCGTGACCGCGCCGGTCGCGATCGCCCTCGACGCGGTGAGCTACTTCATCGACGCCGTCCTCATCGCGCGCGTCCGCGTCATCGAGCAGACGCCAGCGCGCACGGCGGGTGCGCGGTTGCGGAGCGACATCGCCGACGGTCTGCGGTGGACGTACGGTCATGCGACGCTCGCACCGCTGGCGCTGTCGACACATCTCTGGTTCCTCGCCAACGCCGCCGGACTGACGGTGTTCGCGACACTCGCGCTCCGCACCTTCGCGCTCCCAGCGGCCGTGTACGGGGGCATCCTCGCCGTCAGCGGTGTCGCGATGCTCCTCGGCGCCACCGCTGCGCCGCGCCTCGGTACCCGCTTCGGTGCCGGCCGGACGATCATCGCCGCTCGAGCCGCGTACCCGGTCGCCTGGGCCGCCGTCACGCTCACGACGGTCGGCACCGGCACCGCAGGAACACCGGCGACTGTCGCGGTGTTGTTCGTCGCCTTCGCCGTGCACGGCGCTGCAGCGGGCTGCGAGAACGCGAACGAGATGAGTCTCCGCCAGACCGTCACACCCGACGCGCTGCTCGGTCGGATGAACGGCACGATGCGCAGCGCGAACAGGACCGTCGCGGCTGCAGGAGCAGTGGGCGGCGGCGCGCTCATGACCGTCGCTGGAGATGGCGTCGCGCTGCTCGCGGTGACGCTCGTGTTCGCCGGCGCCGTCGTCGTGGCGATGTGCTCACCACTCAGGACGATCGCCGTTCGGTAACGGGGAGCTCGAGCACCACGCCGCGTTCATCCGCCGCATGGTCGGTGCCGCGTCGGACGCTGCGGATCGGCTCCGCGGGTGAGACCCCGCGGACACTCGGCTGAACGGTCAGGCTGGTGCACCCTGGCGGCTCACGGACCGCTTCGACACTCACTCGCTCCCCGGAACGCGCTCGGCGCTCAAGCGGGGGAAGAGCTGCTCGGCGGCTGTTCGGTGTACCTCGCCCAGTCGTTCTGCGCCGGGGCCGTCGTAGGTGTCCAGGTCGTGGTCGAAGCGGGCGCTCCAATCGGGGTGCGCGTAGGGGAAGTCGCTGCCGTAGAGGACATGGCCGGGTTCCGCGAACGCCAGCAGTGACGGCAGCGAGGCGGGAGACGCGGACAGTGCGGTGTCGAAGTAGAACTTCCGGAGGCCCGCCTGGATGCTCTCCGGCGTGGTGTCGGGGTTGAACATCGCGGCGGCGCTGAATCGACTGGCTGCGTACGGCAGGAACCCGCCGGCGTGGGAGAGGATGACGCGGAGGTTCGGGTACCGGTCGAACACGCCGTGCGCGACGAGGTCCACGGCGGTGCGGGTGGTGTCGAACGGGAAGTCCAGCAATGCAGTCGGCATCCCTGGCAGGTGGGTGATCGGTGGTGCGGTGGGGTGCACGAAGACCACGGCCGAGCGCGCGGCGAGTTCTGCCCAGAGCGGCTCGTACGCGGGGTCGCCGAGGTACCGTCCGTGCGCGTTCGACAGCAGGAGCACCCCGTCGGCGTGGAGTTCGTCGAGTGCTCGCACAGCCTCGGCGACGGCACCATCGAAGTCCGGCAACGGCAGCACCGCGAAGTGCCCGAACCGGTCCGGCGCCTCACGGACCAGCTCGGCCTGGTAGTCGTTCAGTTCGCGGGCGAGTTCCCGCGCCGCGGCGTCGTCACCGAAGTGCACGCCGGGTGCGCTGATCGAGAGCATTCCGGTCTCGATCCCCGCCTCGTCCATCATCTCGATCGCCGCTCGGGGGCTCCACTCCGGCATCAGCCAGCCACCGATGGCCCGAGGCCCTCGTCGCGGTGCGGTCCCGCCGCTTCCACCCCACGGGTCCCACTGCGCGGACCCTCCGGTCGCAGCCGGCGCATCCCCCGGGGCGCCGGCCCCCATCGCTTTCGATCCTGCCGCTGCCAGCGCCTCGAAGTAGCGGGGCGGGAGCAGGTGCTGGTGGACATCGATCTTTCCTGGCATGGTGCAGTCCTCCGATCGTCCTCAGCAATGAGGGCTGGTTGTCGTGTGCAGGAGTGGGTGCCTCGAGGGATCCCCGCCCGTCGAGGACCCCTGTTGCATTCAGGGCGTTGGGGTCAACGGCAGCAAGGCCGCGTTGGGCGTGACTGCAGCGGCCTCGAGGTGGGAGCCCGAGGGTCCGGCCGTCTGGCGGGGATCGCGCTCGGAGCGGAGGCCGCCCTTCGGTCGAGCCGCGGCTTCGCGTCGGTTCCGGATGAGCATCGCCGTCAGCGTGAGCAGGATGCCTGCCACGGCCCAGATGCTCAGCCGGATGATCGGGGCGGCGACCGCGGCGCCGTCGAAGTACTGGACGGACCGCAGCAGGTCGAGCGCGTCGCCCTGTGGGAAGACGTAGTAGAGCGTCTGGAAGAAGTCGTTGAGGACGTGGATCCCGAGCGGGCCACCGGACGACGTGTTCCCGAGGATCACCAGGGCGAGCGTCATCACCAGAGCCGCGATGGTTCCGCCGAGTGCTGCGACGCCCGTGACCGCTCCCCCGATGGCGAGTCCGGTCAGCCAGAGGCTCCCGAACACGGCCCAGGGGCCGACGGTCACCGCTCCGAGTGCGGAGTCGATCCACAGGGTGATCAGTCCGGCGAGGAGACCGGTGTAGAGCACGAGGACGATGCTGCGCTCGATGAACTTCGCCGCCGTGTCGACAGTGCCGAGGATGCGTCCGAACACCGTCGCACCGAGGGCGGCCCCCAGGCCGGCGAAGAGGATCGCGTAGAACTCGATCGATCCGACCGGGTCCTGCTTCGGCAGGGGTGCGAGGTCTGCGGCCGTGTTGGTGGTCCGCAGTTTCGCTGCGATCGAGTCACCGATACCGGAGATCGCCTGTCCGAGGCCACGGCCGCCGCCGCTGGCGATGTAGGTGGTGACGCCGGCGCCCTTCCCAGGAGCAGGCAACACGACAGCGCCGTCGACGTCGCGGTCGAGCACCGCGGTCCGCGCCTGCTGCTCAGAGGCCACGACGGTGAGGTCCAGCGATCCTTGCTGCTCGAGCGCGACGATCGCGTCAGCGTCGCCGGTGACCGCGAGATGCACGTTGTTCGGCGTCGGGTCGCCGAACGCGCTCGAGTAGCTCGTCAGCATCGCCATCGCGAGGAGCAGGATCGCGATCCCGCCGAGGATCACGTTCCGGTAGCGATGAGCCGATCCCGGCCCTTCGGAGTTCAGCGTTCCGCCCGCGACCGCCGCTTCGAAGGCCGGGTGCTGCGGGCCGTCTCGCCGGTCCGGTGCGGGTTCGGTCACGTGCGTCATGGTGTCCTTTACATTTGTCCAGTAGATGACGAACGTACATCAGAGCTCTCAGTCTGGCAAGATGGACGCATGACGGAGGGAACGCCCACGGCGGCACTCGCGAGCCAGCGGGTGGACCCGCGCATCACCCGCACCCGCGCCGCCCTGATCCGGGCGTTGACCGCACTCGTGTCCGAGGCGCCGAAGGGCGAGACGATCTCGATGAGTGCAGTGGCGCAGCGAGCTGGCTTGAGCAGGCAGGCGCTCCACAACCACTACAGCAACGTCGGTGACCTCGCGACAGATGTCTGGATCAGTCGACTCCTCGAAGACCATCTTCCCCTCGACGAGGGCGCGGCGAACCTCGCGCAGGCCCTCACCGACGCCGTTCGCGAACGCGGGATCGAACCGCTGCTCACCGCAGGACGATCGGATCGGGAGTTCTTCGACAAGCTCCGTGCCATCCCGCGCGGCGAGCGGGTCACCGAGGTGCTGGCTTCGGCGATGACGACGTGGCTGACGGAGTCCGATCGCGATGGCCCCCGACCGGTGGTCGCACTCAGCGGGGACGCCCGCACCTTCACGATCGGCGGCATGATCGCGCTGGTGTCGACGTGGCAGATGGCCGACGCACCGCCGAGCACCGCGCAGCAGGTCGCCACGCTCCGCACGTTCGCAGCCGCGGCAGCCGGTGCCCGCACCGACTGACGTGCAGAGCGCCACCATGCAGAGTTCGCGCAGCCAACCGTCCAGGCCGGCCGGCCCGGACGGGTGTGTCGTCAGCCGTCGTAGGCGACGTAGTGCAGTTCGGCGTCCCGCCGCTCGTCATGGAGCTTCACGTACGACTGCGCGATGACCGCGGGCTCCGCATCCGGTCGCCCACCTCCGATCAGGGCGGTGATCGCGACGAAACCGACGTAGACACCCTTCTCCGCGACGGCGGCACCGAGGTTGAGGATCCAGTTCCGGAGCCCTGCGGCTGCGATGTTGACGTTCCCGCGGACCGGAGTCCGGGCGAGCGCACCACCACCGGTCGTCACGAGGACCGTGCCTGTGCCCGCGGCGATCATGTCGGGCAGCACCGCACCGACGGCCGCGATGGCGCCACCGAGGTAGAAGTCGATCTGTGGCTGCAGGTTGTCCATCGTCACATCCACGGCATCGACCGACTCCAGTGCCCGATCCGCCGGCGAGTACTCGAGGACGTCGATCGGACCGAGCGACTCCCGGATCGACCGGAGTGCGCCTCGGATCGTGTCGGGCTCGCTGACGTCGGCGGTGAACCCGTGAGCCTGGATGCCCTCCGCGACGAGCGCACTCGCCAGGGCATCCACCTTCGCCTGGCTGCGGGCAACGAGCGCGACGTCGAAGCCCTTCTTCCCGAAGGCGCGAGCGATCTCGAGACCCAGTCCGGGTCCCGCGCCGATGATGGTGATGAGGGGCATGATGTGTCCTTTCGTGGCCCACCGCCGGGCCCTGCAAGCTGGTGCGGTAAGTTGAGAACGTCCTCAAATCCACTGCAGCATATGTTGAGACCACCCTCAAGATCCTTCGGAGTCGCTGTGAGCACCCCACCCCGTCTGCGTCGAGACGCGCAGGCGAACCTCCAGAAGCTGCGCGCCGCCGCCATCGCCGTGTTCTCGCAGCGAGGGTTGTCCGCTCCCCTGGAGGACATCGCCCGGGAAGCCGGCGTGAGCATCGGCACGCTCTACAACCGCGTCGGGTCGCGCGAAGAACTCATCGACGCCGTCGTGCCCGACATCGCAGGGGCAAAACTCAAGACCCTGCGAGACCGGACACTGTCGCAGGACAGTCCCCGTTCCCAGTTGGAGACCTTCATCGCCGAGATGATCGACCTCCAACGAAGCGACCCGGCCATGAACGACGCAATGCTGCGGCGCTACCCGGACGCCGTGCTCCTCATCAACGCTTGCGAACGATCCATGGCGCTCGGCGCCGAACTCGTCGCCAACGCACACAGCGCCGGAGTGCTCGCCGAGGACTTCACCGCCGACGACCTGATGGCCGTCCTGTGGCTGGCCGGGATGGCCAGCCACGACCCTGCAGCCCCGGAAGGATGGCGTCACGTCGTGGACCGGAGCGTGTCCGCAGCCTGGCTTGCCTGAGGGTCATGCCACGGCGATCGTCACGGAGTACCACTGACCCACCGGGCAGCCGCCCCGTGTCGCGCGAAGCCGATCGCACCCTGACCGTTCACCTGATTGCCGACGGGAGCGCCCCGATCTGCCCGAGGATGCTGAGCACGTCCGGCTGGCCGACCTCGTCGACGATCAGTCCCTCGTCGAAACGGTAGAAGTTGCTCGCGTTCGCGACCACCGTCCTCCCCGTAGCGGGGACACCGAGGAACTCGCCGTCGTGCGTGCCGCGCAGTTCGAAACGTGCTGCGACTTCGTCGCCCTCGACGACGATCCGGTCGGTGCTCCACTGGATGTCGGAGAACGCGCCCCGCATGATCGTCAGGATCTGCATGTACCCCGGCAGTCCGCGCAGCGGCTCGGGCGAGAACGGCGTCAAGAATGCCGCTTCGGGTGCGATGACCGTCTCACCGATGGACGGGTCGGCGCTGTTGATGAAGTCGACGAATCGCAGGAAGGAGAGGCGTGTGTCTGTGGTCATGGACAACTACTTTACATAGCAAGTAGATGCCGTAGAGTCGAAGCATGAGCACGGACCTCGCACCCCTCCCTGGAATCGACGCCCCGGATGACCGGGCTGGGCGAGCGGCGCGTCTGCGGGAGTACTTCGCCGCGCTGGTGCGGCACGAGACCGACGTGTGGAACGCGGTCGAGAAGCGGATGCGGGGCGAGGGCGTGCTGAGCCTGGCCCGACTGGAGGTGTTGCGGATCGTCCAGGCAGCCCCATCGGGCGCCCGGGTGCAGGACGTCGCGACCGGCGTCGGGACGTCGATCGCTGCAGCCAGTCGCTTGCTCGACCGGCTCGCCGCCGATGGTTTCCTCGAACGTTCGACGGACCCGGACGATCGGCGCAGTGTCCGGAGCGTGCTCTCACCCCAGGGGAGAGACGCCTTCGCCCTCGCGGACGAGCGGTTCGACCAAGCGCTGGACGCCGTGCTCTCGGATGCCGATGCCGCGGCGATCGCAGACGGCATCGCGGCACTCGAGCGCCTGCAGTCGACGTTGGAGGCAAGGCGATGATGGCGACCATGCGGGCCGTCGTGATCGACGCACCCGGTGGCCCCGACGTGTTGCACCTCCGTGAGCTGCCGGTCCCGATCCCAGGCCCGGGCCAGGTGCTGATCCGTGTGGAAGCGTTCGGGCTCAACCGGTCCGAGCTGCACTTCCGCCGCGGCATGGGCCATTCCGGGACCTTCCCACGGGTGCCCGGGATCGAAGCCGTCGGGACCGTGGAGGCAGCCCCGGGTGGAGAGTTCCCCGCCGGTACCCAAGTAGCCGGACTGATGGGCGGGATGGGTCGCGACTTCGACGGGGGCTACGCCGAGTACACCGTCGTTCCGGCCAGCAGCGTCGTGCCGTTCCGGAGCAGCCTCGACTGGTCCGTGCTCGGCGCCGTCCCCGAGATGCTGCAGACCGCACACGGGTCGCTCACCGTGGGCGTCGGTGCCCGCCGGGGCGACACGATCCTGATCCGCGGTGGCACGTCGTCGATCGGCCTGGCGTGCATCGTGCTGGCGAAGCAGCAGGGCATGACCGTCCTCGCCACCACTCGCAACCCGGACCGCACCGAGCGACTGCACACCACTGGTGCGGACCACGTCGTGGTGGACACGGGCAGGATCGCCGACACGGTCCGTCGAATCGTGCCGCACGGCGTCAACGGAGCGGTCGAGCTGATCGGCACCGACACGCTGCCCGACACACTCCGGGCGACAGCCGTCCACGGCACCGTTTCGTTCAGCGGGATGCTCTCCGACGTCTGGACCATCCCCGACTTCTACCCGATGGCGGTGATCCCCAACGGGGTGCGCCTCACCGCGTACTCCGGCGAAGCGAGCGACCTGCCGGCATCGGTACTGCAGGCGTTCCTCGACACCGTCGCAGCCGGCACCGTGCAGGTCCCGATCGCGAAGGTGTACGCGCTCGAGGAGATCGTTCAAGCCCACCGCGATATGGAGGACGGGACTCGGTCAGGCAAGCTCGTCGTCACCATCCGATGATGGGTACGGGTTCTCCGGAACCCCGCGCTCGGGTTGGAACCCGTTCGTCCTCGACAATGGCGCCAGCCCAGTGCAAGGAAGGAAGGTCTGATGTCTCCTCGCAGCTACAAGATCACCTTGGCCGTCCTCGGCTTGGTCAGTCTCTTGCTCGTGCCGTTCTTGGTGCAGGGCGCCCTGCCGGCGATGTACGGCACGGTCGCTCTCGTCGTTGTCGTCGCCTGGCTGCTCTACGGCGTCGTCAGCTCGAATCTGACCCGACGATCCGGGCCCAGCTAGGCAGGTCTCGATGGCCCGCAACTGACGGACTGGAGGCCCGGTACCAGCTGGCACCGGGCCTCCTGTCCGTCAGCGGCACGCGTCCAGGGCCTGCGCCTCTGTCGTCGCGTCCCACGCGCGCCGCCGTGTCCGGCAGCACCGTCCGGTCACCTCCAGGTCAAGGGCTGTTCACCCGCTGGCACTAACTCTGCTGGTCGGACCGCCGCCCGAGGGTCCCGATACCGGAGGACCCATGAACACCCGCACCGCACTGTCCTGCGTTGCCGTCGCTGCTGTCGCCTCGCTGGTGTTCGCGACACCGGCGCACGCCGACGAGGCCAGCTTCACCAGCAGCAAGCAGCCCTACATCGCCCCCAGCCAGTCGGACATCGACGCCTACTCACCTGCCCCGACGGGCTACTCCCCCGTCGCCACGGAGTCGGTCGCCCGGCACGGTTCCCGGGGGCTCTCCGCGTACAAGTACGACGCGCTGCTGCACCGTCTCGCCGCGACCGCGCAGGCCGAGAACGGGTTCCTGACGCCTGCGATCGGGAAGGAGTTCTCCGCGAACCTCGACGCCATCACGGCGGCGAACGTCGCGAACGGCTACGGCATGCTCACCGGTCAGGGCGCAGCCCAGCACCAGGGCATCGGAGCGCGAGCCGCGCAGCGCAACAAGCAGCTGTTCGCCCGTGCGGCGAAGACGGGCGGGCGTGTCGTCGCCGAGACCTCTGGTGAGTCTCGCGCCACGGAGTCGGGCGAGAACTTCTTGCGGGGCTTCGGGGCCCCGGGTGTCAAGCTCGAACCGCGCCCCGACCTGCTCTACTTCCACGAGGTCGAGAACCCGGACGGCACCGACAAGGCCGAGGGGTCACCCGAGCGCAAGCGCGCCCAGGCGTACGAGGACTACATCGCCGCACAGACCGGTGACGGCGGCACGATCGCTGCGGCCTTGCAGTACATCGAGGCGAAGCCGCGATCGGTCCAGGCGGCGCAGGACCTGCTCTCCGGCATCTTCACGCCCGGGTTCATCGCCGAGATCGGCACCGACAAGAAACACGTCTGGTACAACACCGCCGACGGCTCCAAGGGCGGCGCGGTGGCGTGCGCGCCCGGCGCCGACACGAAGGCCGATCCCGATGCCTGCGGCGACCCGAAGAAGTCGATCAAGAGCACCGTCGATGCGGCGATGTCGCTCTACAACCTGTACATCATCGCGGCCGACATGCAAGTGGAGAACGTCGCTCCGCACCGGTTCGACTTCGCGCAGTACTTCGCTGGCCGGCCGGCGGATGCCGAGTGGTTCGCGTACTTGCTCGACGCCGAGGACTTCTACGAGAAGGGCCCGAGCCTCGCCGGGCACGACGAGA
Organism: Curtobacterium sp. 8I-2; assembly: GCF_902506155.1. Taxonomy (NCBI): domain Bacteria; kingdom Bacillati; phylum Actinomycetota; class Actinomycetes; order Micrococcales; family Microbacteriaceae; genus Curtobacterium; species Curtobacterium sp. 8I-2. The sequence goes on along the minus strand of NZ_LR732827.1, from coordinate 2,328,745 downwards.
CCTACTCGATCGCCGAGCCCCTGCTCGACGACTTCTTCGCCACGATCGACGCCCGCGTCGCCGGCGGCGACGTCGTCGCGACCTTCCGTTTCGCGCACGCGGAGACGATCATCCCGTTCGCGGCGCTGCTGCGGCTGCCGGGATCCACCGTCGCCGCGCCCGACAACGCTGCTCCGGCGTCCGACGCCGACGTCTACGGGTACGCCACCAACCCGTGGCGAGGTTCTGCGGTGACGCCGATGGCTGCGAACGTGCAGTGGGACGTCGTCTCGCGAGCAGGCATCGACCCCGCCACCGGAGCGGCCTACACGCCGCTCGTGCGCATGCTCTACAACGAGCGGGAGATCGCGTTCGCTTCCGGGTGCCGTGCAGTCGCTGCAGGGTCGCACTGGGTCAAGGAGACCGAGCTCAAGCACTGCCTGACCGGCACGGCGATGGCGGAGAGCCCGCTGATCGCTGCAGCCACGCCACGACCGACCGCGACGCCCACTGCGGAGCCCACGCCGACCCCGACGACGACGCCGGCGGTGACTCCGGCGACGCAGGGTGCCGGCACACCGACGGCCCGCGCGACGGGCACGCTGGCCGCGACCGGCGCACAGTCGCCTGCCGGACCGGCGTTGCTCGCGACGCTGCTCCTCCTGGCCGGTGCCGGGACCCTGGTGCTGCGTCGCCGTCGTCGCCTGCGTCGTCACACCGACTGACGCCGGCGCACCGCGCCAGCGGGGTGACGGCCGTGCCTGGAGGTGGGCCCCACGTCGGCAGCCGAGGGGCAGTGACTCGACCGAGCCGCGGACCTCGGCCACCAGTGACAGATGTCATGCCGGGATCGTGACGTCCGGCCGAGGCACCGCGCGCGCGGCTGCACGAGGGTGGGTCCCATGAACGACACACCGGTCATCCAGCTCCGCGACCTCCGTAAACGCTTCGGCGAGGTGGCTGCGGTCGACGGCGTCGACCTGACGATCCGTCCGGGCGAGGTCGTCGCCCTCCTCGGCCCGAACGGCGCCGGCAAGACCACGACGGTCGACCTCGCGCTCGGGCTGTCCGTGCCGACGAGCGGCGGGGCCCTGCTCTTCGGTGAGGAGCCCCGCGCCGCGGTGGTCACGGGGCGGGTCGGCGCGATGCTCCAGGGCGGCGCGCTCCTGCCGGACATGACGGTCCGGGACGCGGTCGCCCTGGTTGCTGCAGCGCACCGTCGTCCGATGTCGGTCGACGAGGCCCTCCGCCGTGCGCGCTGCACCGAGATCGCCGGCCGCCGGGTGAACAAGCTCTCCGGCGGTCAGCTGCAGCGGGCGAGGTTCGCGGTCGCCGTGGTCTCCGACCCCGACCTGTTGGTGCTCGACGAACCGACCGCGGCGATGGACGTCGAGGCGCGGCACACGTTCTGGTCCTCGATGCGCGAGTTCACCGACGCCGGGCGCACGGTCGTCTTCGCCACCCACTACCTCGACGAGGCCGACACCTTCGCCGACCGCATCGTCATCATGCGCGCCGGTCGGATCGTGGCCGACGGCACACCCGTCCAGATCAAGGCGATCACCGCCACGCGTGCGGTCCGGTTCTCCGGGGTCGGCACCGACGCGCACGTCGCGTTGCGCGGTCTCCCCGGTGTCCGCAGCCTGGAGGCCCGGCACGACTCCGTCACGCTCCGTTCGGACCGCAGCGACGACACCCTCCGGGCCCTGCTCACGTCGTTCCCGCAGGCGCACGACATCCAGGTGGTCGCCTCGACCATGGACGACGCCTTCCTCGCGCTCACTGCCGACCCCGCCACCACCGACACCGCTCCCGAAGGGATCCCCGCATGACCACCGTCACCGCGTCCGGCCGGATGCCGATCCGTTACGTCTACCTCGAGACGAAGCGGCAGCTCCGCAACGTCCGTGCGATGGTGTTCACCTTCGCCGTCCCGGTGATCATGCTGCTCGTGTTCGGTTCGGCCTTCGGCTCCCAGACCGACCCGACGACCCGTCTGCAGTACCTCGTCGTCACGACGCTGCAGATGGCCGCGTACGGTGCGATGATGGCCGCGCTCAGCCAGGCGTTCGCGATCGTCAACGAGCGATCGATCGGCTGGAACCGGCAGCTGCGGGTGACGCCGCTCTCCGGGTGGGGCTTCATGGTGTCGAAGGTGATCGCCGCGATGGCCTTCGCCGCGGTGTCGATCGTCATCACGGTGCTCGTCGCGACCGTCGGCATGCACGCCTCGCTCGACCCGCTGCGCTGGTTCGCCGCCGGGTTCGGCATCTGGTGCGGAGTGATCCCGTTCGCGCTCATCGCGATCCTGATCGGACAGTTCGCGAAGCCGTCCTTCGCGCAGCCGCTCTTCATGGTGGTGTTCATGGGCATGGCGATCCTCGGCGGTCTGTGGGTCCCGCTGTCGGTGATGCCGGAGTGGATGGGGACCGTCGCGCACCTGCTGCCCTCGTACTGGTTGAACCGGATCGGACAGATGGGGGCCGGGGCCACCGGTTCCTCGGGCATGGTCGAACCCGCGATGGTCCTGGCGTGCTGGGCGATCGTGCTGGCCGCGGTGATCGTGTGGCGCTACCGCCGCGACGCTGCACGGCAGTGACCGACGGCCCTACGCTGGCACCGATGTCCGAGGCGACCAGCACGACCGACGCAAGTGGCACGGACGACGCGCCACGCGCCTCCCGGCCATCCCCACGCTCGTTCCCGTGGGCCGTCCCGCCGGGGGCGAGTGACGACGACATCCGCATCGGACGCCGTCGGTGGTACACCGGCGCGGTGTTCGCGCTCCTGTGGCAGGTGCTCGAGATCATCGCCGTCTGGACCGACGGACGGAGCCTCCGCGCGCACGTCGTCTCCTCCATCGCCCTCGCCGTCGTGTACGCGGCGTACCTGTTCGCACCGGAGCTGATGTGGCGACGGAACCTGCGCGAGCGGGTGCTCGTGCTGGCCGGGGTCGCGCTGCTCGCCGGGCTCCTGCTCCTCGTGGTCGGGCCGCTCGCGGTCTGGACCTGGCTGCTCATCGCTGCACTCTCCGGGTTCGTCGCCGAGCGGTTCTGGGTGGCCGCTGTCGTGGTGCTCGGGATCGTCGCCGCGCAACTCCTCGTCGCCGTGAGCACAGGCTGGGACAACGCCGTGGACAACGGCATCCTCTTCGCCCCTGTCATCACCGTGTCCGTCGGGGCCTCGATGCTGTTCTTCGGACGGCAACGCGAGGCGGAGCAACGGCTCGGGGTCGCGCAGGACGAGATCACCCGCCTCGCCGTCGTCGAGGAACGCGCCCGGTTCTCCCGCGACCTGCACGACGTGCTCGGCCACTCCCTGACCGTCGTCGCGATGAAGTCCGAGCTCGCCACGCGGTTGGTGGACGTCGACCCGGCCCGGGCGAAGACCGAGATGCAGGACGTCGAACGGCTCTCGCGCGAAGCACTGCAGGGGCTCCGACGCGCGGTCAGCGGCTACCGCGAGGCCGACCTCGACGCCGAACTCGTGTCGGCGCGAGCAGCACTCGAGGCCGCAGCCATCGACGCAGCACTCCCCCGGGACGCCGACGCAGCAGCCGATGACGTTCGGAGCCTCTTCGCGTGGGTCCTCCGAGAAGGCGTCACGAACATCGTCCGGCACGCCGCCGCGAGCCGGGTCCGCGTGACGCTGACCCGGACTGCGCTGACGGTCGAGGACGACGGCACCGGGGTGCTCGCTCCCCCGTCGACCGCGGCCGTGCTCGGCGGGAACGGGCTCCGCGGCCTCAGGGAACGCGCGGAAGCGGTCGGAGCGGTCCTGACCACCGGCACGAGCGACCTGGGCGGATTCCTGCTCCGGGTCGAGAGGAGTCGACGATGACCGAGGTGATCCGAGTGCTCATCGCCGACGACCAGGCGCTCGTCCGTGGCGCACTCGCCTCGCTGCTCTCGCTCGAACGGGACATCGCGGTCGTCGCCCAGGTGGCCCGTGGCGACGAAGTGCTCGACGCAGCACGGGCGTCCGGCGCCACGGTGGCCCTGCTCGACGTCGAGATGCCGGGGGCGGACGGCCTCACGGCGGCGTCGATCCTGGCTCGCGAGCTGCCGACCTGCCGCTCGCTCATCGTCACGACGTTCGGCCGACCCGGGTACCTCCGGCGAGCGCTCGAAGCCGGGGCAGCCGGGTTCGTCGTGAAGGACACCCCCGCCGAACACCTCGCCGATGCCGTGCGCCGTGTCGAGGGGGGTTTCCGTGTCGTCGACCCCGTGCTCGCCGCCGAGTCCCTCGCTGCCGGGCCCTCCCCGCTCAGCCCTCGGGAGACCGACGTGCTCATCGCCTTCCGCACGGCGCCGACCGTGGCCGGGGTCGCCGGCACGCTGCACCTGTCCGAGGGCACCGTGCGGAACCACCTGTCGTCCGCGATCGGGAAGACCGCGGCGCGCAACGCGACCGAGGCACTGCGGATCGCGGCGGACAACGGCTGGCTGCTCGGCACGGGACGGCCCTGATCCGGTCGCGGAACGATCGGCGCTCGGTCCGGTCCTTCGCGGTTCGGCGGCGGTCGCAGGCGTCAGTCAGCCGATCGACGGAGCGGCTCCGCCTGTCGCTTCCCTGCCGACGCCCGCACGGACTCCTTCACCGCGGCGACGAAGGACGTCCGGGTGCGCTCGTCGAGCAGGTCGAGCGACAGGTACGGGTTGAGGTCTTCCAGCTCCACGAGGAGCAGTGCTCCGTCTCGGGTGCGGCAGGCATCGACGCGTTGGACACCGTGCTCGATCGTGTTCCACCCGATGAACTGTTGCGCGAAGGCCCAGTCGTCATCGCTCGCGCGGTACTGCTGCAACTCCCACCGTTTCGTCGGGTCGGGAGCGTTGAGCGCGTACTGCGGGACGTGGTCCACGTAGTAGAAGGAGACTTCGTACTGGAAGTCGATGCGGGGTTGCACGAGCAGGTTGTCGTAGTGCAGCCCGGCGAGCTCGTCACGGCCCACGACTCTCAGCCCGATCGAGTCCGCGCCCAGCTTCGGCTTCGCGATGTAGTCCGCGGTGTCCGGGAGCTGCGCGATGTCCGAGGCGGCATCGATCGTGGGGATGACCGGGTACCCGGCTCGGAACAGGTCGAGGAGGTACTGCTTCCCCCTCTGGTCGGCTCGTCCTGTCAGGTCCGTGAACACAGGGATCCCACGAGTCCGCGCGGCTTCGCGGAACGCATCGTACGCAGCCAGGTAGTGCAGCACGGGTCCACTGTTGCGCACCACGACGACGTCGAACGCGTCCATCAGGTGCTCGGCAGCCAGCGGTGGGCAGATCGCGACGTCGAACTCCGCGCTGAGCTCGCCGGACAGGTAGATGTCCTCGTCGCAGTAGCGTCGGCCCTTCGCCTCGTACCCGAGGTCACTCACGTAGAGGACGCGAAGGCGCTGGCGCTCTCCGTTCATGCCCGTGCGCCTTCCGCGGGCGACGGACCTGATGCACGTCCATCGACCAGCAGGCGCCAGCCGGGGGCGAGTGGGCCGTGTTCAGTGCGCATCAGGATCTCCGGGTCGGAACGGGTGGGGACGGGTGGCGAAGGCAGTGGCCAGACGATCGTACGAGTCAAGGTGACCTGCCGCCCTGAGAAGCACCGCAGCCCTCACCGTGTGGATGGGGCTCGGGATCGTCTCGACAGGCAGCCGTGCGTCTGTTGCGAAGCCCTGTCCTCGGAATGTCGCCGCATGTGGTGGCTGGCTTCGAGCACCGGGACGCCGTTGTCGTCCTGCCAGCCACCCCCCCCCTGTACCAACGGAGCCCGCCGTGTCCGGGCGGAGGTCCGTTCGACAAGCTGCTCCCTTCCTGGCATGTTAACGACTGAAGGGCTGGATATCAGTTCTCGGGAAGGAGTGGGAAATGAGCAAGAACGATCACCGATCTCGGCGGGTTGCCGCTGGCTTCGCCGCTGTGGCTGTCGGCGGGGCGGTGTTCCTCGGCGCGATCCCCGCACAGGCGCAGGACGGCGTCGGGAGCGAGGGGGTCATCGGTGGATGGTCAGAGAGCACCGGGACCGTCGACGGCGCAGGAACCGGAATGTCGGTGTTGGCGGTGAACCACCGCGGTGCAGCGGAGAAGAAGACCATCAGTGGGACGACGCACAAGCGTTCGCATGGTTGGACGACCTGGGCAGGCGTGCAGCACTACACGCGTGCGCGGCTCGAGCACGGCAGCAGCATCATCGCTGACTCTGGCCGGAAGTGGGGCAAGTCCGGCACGGAAGCAGTGACCGTGTGGAAGCCGTACCGGCCGAACCGGCCCGGCAACGGTGTCGGTACAGCGAAGACCTACTACGGCAGGTGACGCATCGCAGCGGGTGCGAGCCGACGGCTCGCACCCGCTGCTGCGTGAGGAGAAGACGTGACGAAGCAACAGACCACGGCGATCGCGGGCCTGCTCCTGCTGGCCATGCTGCTGACGGTGTTGATCGGGGTGTTCGACGCTCGCCGAGGTGTCATCGCTTCTGAAGGCAACGATCTCCGCAGCGGTCAAAGCGTGTGGGTGAACGCGACACTCGACGAACTCATGCGTGCCCGGAACGCATTCGAACCGGGAACGAAGGTGTTCGTGCGCCTCGAGGGCGATGTCCGCGCCGTCGCAATGTTGTCGGGACGGTGGACAGATGTCCCGCTGCACGACGGGCACGCACTGACCGGGCGCCCCGGCGAGGCCCTCGCCGGGGCTGACGTTGCCGTCCGCGGTGACGACATCGTCGTCGATGGCAAGCCCTACGACGTGGTGGGCCGTCTCGGCGTCCGGGCCGACAGTCTGCTGTCCGATGACGTCATCGTCGCCGATCCGTCGCGGTTCTCGGCGTCACCACAGCGGCTCCTCCTGGACGGCCCGAGCAGTGTCCGCCACTACAGCGCAGAGTTCCCTGGCCGAAGTGTCGAGATCGTCGACGACGGCACGAACCGCAGGACGAACGTCGACGCCGTGTCTCCGGTTCTGGTCACGCTCGGCGTGCTCGTCGTCATGCTCATCGGCGTGGTCGCAGGCCTGCAAGCTGGGCGATGGGAACTCCGCACTGCCGCCGTCCGCTTCACCACGGGGATCCGACCGCTGAGCACCCTCCGCAGCGCGGCCACCAGAGTCAGCGTGATCACCATCGCCGCCTGTACGACCGCTCTCGCGGGCGCGGCAGTGGTCAGGCAGGCCACCCTCCTCGACCTCGACGTCACCACTGTGGTCGTCTCGGTCGGAACCGTCGTGCTTGCCGTGTCCGTCGCTTCGTTCTGGCAGGGAACCCGTCGATGGAACTGCTGAACGACCTCCGGTCCAACTGGACGATCATCGTCGCCAAGATCGTCCTGCTCGTGCTGCTCGCACTCTGCTGGTACAACGTGGCGTCCTTCACCCAGTCCACCTCGCAGGCCGTGGCCCAGGGCTTGTCCGCCGATGCCGACGTCGACCTCTACACGGTGGTCGACGATCTCGGCCCGGATGCTTTCGAGGCGATCCGGCGAGACGAGCACGCACTCGACGACGTCGCCTCGTTCGTCGACCGTATCGACGACGAGCCCGGGTTCGACTTCATCTCCTCGTACGACCAGCCCGTCACCGTTCAGGACTTCCGCGGCGACGACCGCTTCGACGTCGGCTACGGCACCGAGTACACGCTCAACGGGAAGTACCAGGACGAGTCCGGCCGGAGCGTTCAGGACATCAAGTCCATCCAGCTCAACGAGACCGCGTACGAGTTCGCGGGGCTCTCCGTGCAGGACGGCAAGCCCATCGAGTGGAACGTTGTCGACTGGGGATCCGGTCGGATCCCGGTGCTGCTCGGCAACGAGTACCGCGGCGTGTACGAGCTCGGGGAGCGATTCACCGGAGCGGTCATCCTGCAGGAGCAGGAGCTCGAAGTCGTCGGTTTCCTCGAACCGGACAGTGCCATGTACTTCCGCGGTGAGGCAAACCACTACCTCGACGACACCGTCATCGTGCCCTACCCGCCAACACTCGCCGGACTCGACCGAGCAGCACTCGACCGGCTGGATCCCGAGCTGTTCGGACGCCTGGCGTTCCAGGTGCTCAACGCCGATCTCGCCGTCGATCACAGCCTCGATTTCGGGGACGTCGTCGCGCGTCTCGACGCGATCGGAGACGACACCGGCTTCCGGTCGTACACGTTGCTCGGAGTACCGGCCTACCTCGTGCAGCTCTCCCTCGTTCGCCAGCTCATCCAGGACAACCTGGTGCTCGTCACCGCGCTGCTGGTCGCCCTCACCGCTGGCGTGGGCATCATCACGGCGTTCCTCAACCGACTCCTGCATCACCGTCGAACGCCAGTGGCGCGGGTGCACCATCTCCTCGGGAGGAGCCCGAGTGCCACGAACCGGCTGTTCCGCGCAAGCCGCCTCACCGAGTTCACCGCGGCGCTCGGGCTGTTCCTCGCGACCAGCGCACTGCTCCCCAACGACAGCGAGATGGCTCGACTCGGTGCCGGCACCGCCCTGCTCCTCTGGTGCGTGGCGGACGGCGCACTCGGCCGGCGAGCCATCCGCATCGAACTGACCGCCCAACAGCGAAGAGGTACCTCACGATGATCGTTCTGCGTGACGTCTCGAAGACCATCACCGAGCCCGACGGATCGATCCGAGCACTGTTCGACCGGCTCGACTTCGACCTTCACGACGACGATCGATCCGTGGCCATCACGGGGCGCAGCGGATCCGGCAAGAGCACGCTGCTCCGGATCCTCGCCGGACTCGACACCGACTTCGGCGGGACCTACGAGCACGACGGCCACGTGCTCGAGCGCACCGTACGGAGGATGGCGGAGCACCGACTCCGACACATCGGCATCGTCACCCAGGACCACAGCCTCCTCGGCGACCGCAGCGTGCTCGACAACGTCCGGCTCGGCGTTCCTGCTCGCGCTGACTCCACCGCCCGAGCACATGAGGCGCTCGACGCGGTCGGCATCAGCCACCTCGCTGGCAAGCGCCCACGACGACTGTCAGGAGGAGAAGCGCAGCGCGTCGCGATCGCTCGAGCCATCGCGAAGCGCCCTGCCGTCGTCCTCGCCGATGAGCCCACCGGCGCACTGGACGAGACGACCGAAGACGACGTGCTCGCCCTCTTCGACCGGCTGCAGCAAGCAGGAACCAAGTTCGTGATCGTCACCCACAGTGAGCGCGTTGCACAGCGATGCGAACGGCAACTCCAGCTGCACCACGAACGACTCATCGCGCGCGGCGCGTGACGGACGGGAGGCCGGCCCCACCAGCCGGTACCGGCGCACCGCGCCAGCGGGGTGACGGCCGAGCCTGGAGGTGGGCCCCACCAGCCGGTACCGGCGCACCGCGCCAGCGGGGTGACGGCCGAGCCTGGAGGTGGGCCCCACCCGCCGGTACCGGCGCACCGCGCCAGCGGGGTGACGGCCGAGCCTGGAGGGACGGTGCCAGCTGGCACCGGGCCTCCCGTCCGTCAGCGGTTGCGCTCCAAATCCCCGATCACGCGTGCGCAGTACGTTCGCGGCTGGAGAACTCGGCGAACATCTCCCGTTTCGCTGCGTGCGAGTCAGCCTCGAGCTCGAGTCCCTCCACGTTGACCGGTGCCTGATCGGCTACCGGGCCAGCGCGCGTTCGTAGAGGCTGGAAGCGAGTTTCCGCCCACCGTCGGGGGCGCTGACCGTCACGTCGCGGACGTGCCGGAACCCCTGCTGTTCGTAGAATCGCCGCAATCCGGGGTTGTCCGTCGCGCAATCCAGCCGCACGAGGGCCGCCCCGCGCTCGGCGGCTCGCTCTCCTACCCACACCAGCAGTCGCTGCCCCAGCCGGCTGCCACGATGCGTCTGCGCCACGACCAGACGGTGCACGTACACAGCGGGATCGTCCTCCACGCCCCACGTTTCGGAGTCCGAGTCGGACACCGTGACCATCGCCACGATCACCCGGTCCTGACGTACGACGAAGAGGTTCCCCTGCTCTGCGGCGCGCAGCAGAACCGCGTCCGGCACCCGGTCCTGCCACTGGTCGATCCCACGCGAGCGGAGCCACAGCCTCGCACCGTCGATGAGCACCTGAGCCGAAGGAACGTCCGCGGCCGTGGCCGCTTCGACCGCCAACACGTCTTGATCCACGAGACGACGCTACGGGCTGACCTCAGCGGACACGAGCGGAAGTGGGCCTGATCCGGCATCCTCGTCTCGTGGAGTTCTCATGGTGGACGTGGTGGGGGCTCCTGCTCATCGCGCTGACGGGGCTCGGGCTGATCGGGCGCGCTGCTGTCGTCTCCTGCTGATCCCGTGGGTCATCGCACTCGACAGCTGACTGCAGATACACCGAGATCGGCTCGGCAGAGAATCGTTCACCGCCCGGGTCTTCACGAACCCTCTGAGCCGTGTGGACGGACCGGAAGAGCTTCGTCGCAACTCCGGCCCGCGCAGGAGCTGGTGAAACCCCTGCACGTGACCGTAGCCCCAGGGACGCAACAGCAGCGGCAACAGCCCGCGGTACGTCGCGCCGAGCGGCCGCCGTCAGGTCTTCGCGAGGGCACCGGCCGTTGTGACCGCCGCGACCCAGTCGATCTCCGCGACCGGGGCAGGGGCGTGGAACTGCAGCCGTCCGCGCGCACTGCGACCTCGGTCGCCGTGTGCAGCGGGTTCTCGAACCCGGCGATGAACGCAGCGACAGCGAGCGACATCGCCTTCAGCACTCCATCACCCTGCACATTCAAAGGCAGCCATTGCGGCCGCCCGACACCCCGAATCAGGGGTATTGAGCGCCTGTCGCGTCTCTTAGGCTTGGACGGTTCCCTCTGTGAAAGGCTCCTGTGCGCGACGACGACGCCCCACCTGCTGCGCCTGCTGGCTGGTATCCCTCAGTGGTTGATGGCCGCGAACGTTACTGGGACGGCGCCGAATGGATCGCCGAGCGCGCCAGCCGGGAAGACGTCGAGACGATCAGCGTCGAAATGTCTTCTGAAGAAGAAGCAACGGTAGCCGGACCGCGCGACTGCGCAGCCCAGTCGAAGCCCGCCGCGGCAATCCCTGATCCTGGCGCGAAGACAGGGGCGAACAACAACGTTCGCCGCGTCGGCTGGCACGAGCACGGGTGGAAGCGAAACACGTGGCGGTACTGGACCGGCCGCACCTGGTTGAACGAGGGCGACACCGGGTTCGACGCCATCGAGCAGCCCCGCCCGGTGAGGAAGTCCCGTCAGGTCCTTCCCGTGGGCTGGTGGTTCACCATCATCGCCATACCCACCCTCGCCCTTATCGTGGCGATGGTGGCCATGAGCGTCGATGTTCCCGACACAGGGACCCGTACCGCCTCCGATCCAGCCGACGACACTGCTCTGGTGGAGACCTCTCCAGACCTGCCGGCCGGGTTCCAGGACGCAGGTTCCGGCATCGCGCTGAAGTGGCTCAGCCGAGGCGACGACGGCTTCGAGGGCGGCTGCGAGTACTCGTTCGGCTCCTGTTTCAAAGCGAAGGTCTACGCGTACGACGCCTGCCCGTCAGGCGTCTATGTTGGCGTCAACGGCCTCGACAGTTCAGGCACGGTCGTCGCGTCGTCGAACGACACCCTCTACGCCCTCGGCGAGGGCGAGACGGGTGCGCTCGAGTTCACCTTCACCCGCAGCGGCGTCTCGACGGCCAAGTTCACCCAAGCGACCTGCCGCTGAACCTGACCGGACCGGCCGATCCGAGGACGGCGTCGAGCGCAAGCAGCGTTTTCGTTGCGCGACTGCTCACGACTCGCAGCCGACCGTTCACTGAGCGGCTGCCGGACGGCCGTGGGGCTGGTCGACCCCCCGGGAGCGTCAGAAGAACATGCGCCCTCGCGCGATGTCCGACTCGGCCTGCCGAAGAGCCTCCGCGACTTCGGGGTCTGTCCCCTCGAACTCCGCCGCCCGAGAGCCGAAGTTGGTGGACCGGTGCATGACGAACCACAGCACGAGGAGCGCAGCCAAGACCACGCCGGTTCCGATCCACCACCACATGGGGGCAGCGTACGTGCGACCAACAGCGGGGGCAAGCGCTGCGATACGCCGTTGCAGGATCGGCGATCGGGGAGCTCCCGCGGGTTCGTACCTGAAGCGCTCGTCTACGCTGGGCTCCTCACGAGGGGGATGCAGTGGGTTTCGGAAGATCTGTGATGCTGGCCAGCTTGGCGACTGCGAGCGCCATCGTGCTTGCTGGGTGCGCAGCGTTCCCTCCAGCTCCGAGCACGGTGGGCTCCGACTGGCCGAGCACCGGGGTGCCATCCGCCGTGCGATGGCCGTCCGACTGGGTCGACAGCCTGTCCGGTGAGTCCGAAGCCGTGGGCGGTCCGATCGTCGGGCTCCGCCTTGAGTACGGAGCGGAGCACTGGGTCTGGCGGATCCGCAGCACCGACCCGGGAAAGACCGACGCCCTCGGCGAGTCCAACGCAGAACCGACCAGCGGTGTCGAGGCGCTCGTCGACGCCACGGACCTGAGCCTCGTGCGGCGACACGAGGTCACCCTGACCAAGGCTGAAGCCACGGGGACGGACACCAGCTACTACGACGCCGTGAAGGCCTCGGGTGAGGAGTGGCCCGGCCCACGACTGGTCGAGCTGGTGCGCGTCGTCGACGACGGCCGGCCGACGTGGCGCGTCACGACGTACGACACCGAGGACGGCCACCTCGCCCCGCGGACGCTCTGAGCACGCGCGCTGATCGATCTCGGGTGCGGAACCGAGTCGCTCACCCGATCAGCGCCGATGCCGCCGTCATGACTGGCAACAGCGGCCGTCGTCGTCCGAGGCGAGAGCCTGCTCGTCATCGATCGATTGCAGGACGGTCGAAACTACTGGGTGATTCCCCGCACGAGCGCGGAACGCTGCCGCCGTCCCGGCCGGACTGATCCGGCTTCCGGAGGACGCGTCCCGCGCTCGCCAGTACCGCCTACCGAACGCCGTACACGACGTGGTCGTCGAGGTACTGCCAGACCGTTCCGACCTCGGCGAACCCAGCGCTGCGGAGCGACTCGATGTGGAAGCCGAGCGTCACCTTCGGCGGCGCTTCGTGGAGTTCCGCGCCCCACACCACGTCGCGTCGCGCGATCGCTTCGGCGTACCGCGGCGTCTCCGCCACCGCTGCCCACCACGCGTCCCACGTGTCCGCGCCGGCCGCGAAACCATCTCGCTGCGTCACGGCGTCATCGCGCGCTGCGATGGCGGCCAGGGTGCTCTCGTCCCGCTGGTAGGACAGGTGGTCACCGTTGAGCAGGATGCCACCGGCGCGGAGGAGGTCCGCGGTCCGTCGGTGGACATCGACGAGCGTGCCCGGCTGGAGCCAGTGCAGGGCAGTCGAACTCACCACGGCGTCGAACGGTGCGTCCGCGATCGCAGGGTGCTCCGCCCAGCGCCGATCGGCGAGGTCGACCTCCGCGATCACGAGCCGACGGTCGGCGGCGGCGAGGTCCGCGGCGATGGCCAGGAGCGCTGGATCCTTGTCCGCCACCACTGCCGTGGCGCCAGGGACCGCGGCGAGGACTGCTTCCGCGAGCGCTCCGGTTCCGCCCGCGAGGTCGAGGATCCGCGGCGCGGTCGTCTCGGCACAGACGTCGGCAACCACGCGGGCGATCGTGGCGAACCGCTCAGCCCGGTGCCGGATGTACGCGGTCTGCTGAGCATCCCACCGGGTCGCCAGGTCACGTGCCCGCGCGGTGTCGGCCTCGGTGGCGATCGGTGTGGTGGTTGTCGTCTCGGTCATGGGGAGGTTCCTTCCAGAGGGGCGAGTGGGACGGCCGGTGGTGCTGGCAGGCGGAATGTGAGGTGGATGTCACCGTCAGGGTCGTCGCGACGGGTGGTGTGGACGTCGTAGACCGAATCCAGGAGCGCGGGGCGGAGGACATCGGCGGGTGGGCCGGAGCCGACGACGCGGCCCGCGGCGAGGATCACCAGGTGGTCGCAGACGCGGGCGGCGGCCTCGAGGTCGTGCAGGACGACGACGACGGTCGGTGCGATGTGCGGCAGGAGTTCGAGGACTTCGAGCCGGTGTCGCAGGTCGAGGTGGTTGGTGGGTTCGTCGAGGAGGACATGGTCGGCACCGTGAGCGATCGCGCGGGCGAGGCCGACCCGCTGGAGTTCGCCGCCGGAGAGTGCGGCCAGGGAGTCGCCGGCTCGGTGCGTCAGTGCGACCGCGTCGAGGGCTGCCGCCACACGCTCGTCGGGGTCGACACCGTCGCCGCGGCCCGGGCCGACCTGGGCGAGGCCGCCGAGCGCGACCTCGTCCGCCACGGTGAGCGCCGGGTCCGGGTCGAGTCGCTGCGCCACGCTCGCGACGCGTTGCGCGATCCACCGGCGTGACCGGTGCCGGACATCCTGTCCGTCGATCTCGACACGGCCTTCCTGGATGGGGACGGCTCGGAGGAGCGCGCGGATCAGGGTGGTCTTGCCACTGCCGTTCGGGCCGACGATCCCGGTCACGGAGCCCGTCGGCGCATCCAGGTCGACGGTGTCCAGGAGCAGCCGCCGTCCGGCGCGCACCGTCACCGCGTGTGCGCGGATCACCGCAGTGCGTCGAGCTGCCGTGTTAGTTCAGCCGGGCCCGAGACCGACAGGGTCGAGGGCGGATCGGTGAACGGGAAGCGGAGTGCGACGATCCGGTGGTGGCGCACCGCGGAGAGGCCCGATGTACCCGGCGCCGTCAGGAAGCTGTCGATGGTGTCCTGCGCCGTGCCGCTCGAGTAGAGCAGGACGATCGTCTGCGGGTCGCGGGAGATTATGTCCTCGACACCTGCATCGAAGACGCGCTCGTGCGAGTCGGCGTACACGTTGCGCAGTCCGACCGCTCGGAACACCGGCGTCACCATGCTCGGACCGCCGTACGGCGAGAGGACGCTGCCGCCGGAGGACACGTAGAGGGCAGCGGCTGTTCCTCTGTCCTTCGGGGACTGCGTCGCGAGCGTGGCACGGCCCGAATCGATCGCATCGGAGGCCAGCGCCGGTTCGCCGAGCACTGTGCCGAGTGTCCGCAGTTCGCTCCAGACACGGCCGAACGTCGCCGTCCGGCTCAGGTCGGGACCGGGGTTCGCGCAGTACGCCGACGGGGTGTAGAGCGGGATCCCGGCAGCCTGGAGCGCGTCCCGGTCGACGGCGTTCGCGGGTGCGATCACCAGGTCCGGCTTCGCGCCGAGCAAGCTCTCCTGGGACACGACGGAGCCGCCTGTCGACGTCTGCTTCGTCGAGAGGGCGTGGAGGTCTGCGAGCTCGCGGTAGGTCTGCTTCGTGTAGAGGTCCGGAGCCAGCGGTGCGGTGACACCGACGATCCGGTCCACGGCGTGGAGCGCTTCGAGGTTCGGGAGTTCGTCGTTGTTCACGAGCACGATGCGTCGCGGGGTCGCGGTGATCGTCACCTGGGATCCGCAGTTCTGGATCGTGACGGGGAAGTGCGTGCCACCGCTCGAGCTCGTGCGCGGGTTCGGCTCGGTGGCTCCGGACGATGTCGTGCAGGCGCTCAGGCTGAGCACGGCGACGGTCGCCAGCAGACCGATCGCTGCTGCGACCGTGGTGGACCGGGTTCGGGTTCTCATGTGGGGCTTTCCGGTGGGGTGCGATGGACCGTGGGGTGGAAGGTCAGGGGGCTGTTGCGGGGGCGGTGCGACGCAGGAGGACCAACAGGAAGGGCGCACCGAGCACCCCGGTCACGACCCCGACGGGGATCTCCTGGGGCGCGAACGCGATGCGGGCCACGGTGTCAGCGATGACGAGCAGGGACCCACCGAGCAACGCCGACACCGGGAGCACCGCTCGGTGTCGTCCGCCGACGAGTCGGCGTGCCAGGTGCGGCACGACGAGACCGATGAAACCGACGCCGCCGACAGCCGCGACGATGACGCCGACCATCGCGGACACTGCGAGCATCAGGCCGAGTCGCGCGCGTTCCGGGTCGATGCCCGCTGACCGGGCGGAATCGTCTCCGGAAGCGAGCGCGTCGATGAAGGGTGCGATCACCACGAGCGCGACCAGTCCGACACCACCCGTGATCGCCGCGGCGGCCAGGGCGATCGGCTGCACCGACGTGAGCGAACCCAGGAGCCAGAACAAGACCGACCGGGCGGCCTCCGGAGAGTCGCTCCAGAAGACGAGGAAGCTCGTCGCCGCGTTCAGGGCGTACCCGACCGCCAAACCGGCGAGCACGAGCCGAAGCGGCCCCCGACGGCTCGCGGTCCCGGCCAAGGCCACAACCAGGAGAACGGCACCGATCGCGCCCGCGAGCGCCGCACCGGAGAACACCAACGCGCTCCCCGACCCGATGACGAGCACCACGAGGGCGACGCCGGTACTGGCGCCGGAGTTGATGCCGAGCAGGTACGGATCGGCGAGGCTGTTCCGGACGAGCGCCTGCAGGACAGCTCCGGCCACAGCCAGCACGGCGCCGGCGATGATCCCCATCACGACGCGGGGTGCCCGCGTGCCCCACACGATCTCATCCGCCGACGCAGACCAGTGGCCCGCGCGGGCCCCGCTGACGTGCTCGACCAGGATGCCGATGACGTGCGTCGGTGCGATCGGCACCGGACCGATCATCATCGCTGCGACGGCGACCAGGGCGAGCACCACGGCGAGCAACGCGATCCGCACGGCCGCACGTCGACGGGCTCGACGCATCAGGCACAGGACCGCATCGATCCTGCCCGACCGCGACGGCGCCGGGAGGACCGTCGAGAACCGATCGGGCATGCGACTCCTTAGTGATAACGAGTCTCATTACTAGCAGGTCGGCCAGGGTCTCACCAAGTCCTCGACGGTGCCGACGGACGCCCTGCGGCCGCCCCCAGCACAACGTGCTGGGGCACACGCGGGCACCGACAGTGATGGCGGGTCCGAGAACTGATCGGGTCGGAACGATCCCTGGATGAGACAGCGGTCTTCCGGCCAGCGCAATGCGACTCGACTGAGCGAGAATCCCTCACTGCTCGACTCGCACCGACGGTCCGGTCGTCTCGTTGTTCCTTGCCCCGGCTCGCCGGGACGAGGTCGATCCCAACGGAAGAAGCCCACCGAGATCCTCGGTGGGCTTCTTCCGTTGTGTCAGACACGTTTCGGTCGGGCTGACAGGATTTGAACCTGCGACCCCTTGACCCCCAGTCAAGTGCGCTACCAAGCTGCGCCACAGCCCGCGAGTTCCGGAGAACCCAGGACCCCGGAGGATCCTCGCCCGCGTCCGACCGGAGCGCGAGCGACCGGTCCAGCATAGCGGACGTCAGCCCCCCTCCGTGCCACGGCGAGTCGCAGCAACGCGACCCGAACGACACGCTCAGCCCGGCCGCACCACCTCACGCCGCGCCGCCAACCACGGCAACCCGAGCCCCACGAGCAACCCACCGGCCCCGTCTGCCGCCAGGTCCCCGATCGTGTCGTCGTACCCGACGAAGATCTTCGCGTCGACGAAGTTGTGCCCGAGCCACTCCCCCATCTCCCAGACCGCCCCGACCGCGAGTCCCGCACACAGCGCGAGCACCGCGACGACCACCCGTCGCTCCCCGTGCGGGGCCGGCACAGCACGCAGGTCGGCACCGATGACGTACAGCACGGCCGCGAGCAGCCCGGTCAGCACGACGTGCATGAACTTGTCCCACAGGAAGACGGTCGTGTACCACTCGAGCACGCTCGACCACCCGGCGACGAGCACGAGCACGCACACCGCCAGGTCGAAGACGGGTCGCAGCCCGAGCATGCGCGGCACCACGACCCCGAGCAGCGCGAGCGCCATGACCGGGAACGCCGTCCCACCCCACCCGACACTCGCCACGACGACGCTCACGAGCGTCAGGGCGCGCACGACGTCGGCCACCAGGAACCGCGGCCGCAGGAAGGTCGACCCGAGCGCCCGGATCACGACGCCCACCGGACGACCGCGTGCACGGCGGCGTGGTCGGACGGCCACACGCCGCCCGGCCGCCGCACGTCGACCGCGACGCGGTCCACGGCCGCCCCAGTGGTCACGAGCACCCCGTCGATCCGCCGACCACCAACGCGCGGACTCCCGTAGTGCGGGTACGTCCCGTACGGCTCACCCACCTGCCTGGAGGCCCGCCCCCAGCTGTCCTCGACCCCCGCCTCCGCCAGGGCTCGCCACGGTGCGGAACCGGCGGGGCTGTTCCAGTCGGCCATGACCACGGCGGGCAGGCCGCGCTGCCGGACGATCCGGCCGAGCAGTTCGGCGGAGCGGAGTCGGGCCCACGACGAGGCGACGTCGAGGTGGGTGGCGATCGCCAGGAACCGGACGCCGGTCGCGCGGTCGTCGACCACGGCTCCGACGGCGTGCCGAGGGAAGGACGTGGCCCACGACCGCGAGCCGGGGCGGTGGGGTCTGCGGGAGAGCGCCCAGGTGCGGCGCTCGACGACGTCGAGGCGGGAGCGGTCGAGGAACAGGCCGACCTGTTCACCACCGCCGCGTGCTCCTCGCCCGGCCAGGACGGGCTCCCAACCCGACCCCAGGCCGGACGTCAGGTCGTCTGCCTGCGCGGGGAGGGCCTCCTGGACGGCGAGGACGGTGGGCGCTTCGGACGTGACGAGCGCGAGGACGGCGTCACGGCGGCGCTCCCAGGCGTCCGGGTGGGTCGACCGTCGCGGCACGCGGCGACGCACGTTGAGCGTCATGCAGTGCACCTCGGGCGACCGGACCGGTCCGATGAGCGGGCGGTCGTCGGGGTGGTGGGGCATGCATCCCTTCTACGAGACGACACCCGTCGGATTCTCAGGGACCTCTCCGCCTGGCTCGTAGGGTGGCCCGATGCGTTCTCGTTCCACCCCTCGTGTCCTCGTCGCGATCGCCGTCTCCGGCCTGCTGCTCGGAGCCGCCGGGTGCACGTCGAGCGAACCGGACACGAGCCGCCCGACCCTGGCGAAGGCCTCCGCCGACACCGTCACGGTGGCCGACGCTGCGGACGCCGCAGCGCGGTCGGTCCGGGTCAGCAAGGCGCTGTTCGCCAGCGCTCCGGGCGCGGTCGTCGCCCCGGCCGACGACGCCGACGGGATCCGCGACGCAGCGAAGACCGCGGCGAGCGCCCACGTCCCGGTGCTGCTGACGACCAAGAACAAGGACGCTGCCGTCGCCCGCGAGCTCGACCGGCTCGGTGCCGGCTGGTACCAGGCCGAGGGCGACGTGTCGCTCGACACGGACATCGAACAGCGGCAGGCGCCGGACGGCGGTGACGCGCCGGAGTCGACCGGGGCCTCCCGGCAGGCGACCGTGGTGGTGGCGGACACGCGTGCGGACGCTGCTGCCGTGGCGACCGCGAAGGCCGCCGGTGCGCGGGTCGTGACCATGCCGAAGGGCGTGACCGACCCGGCTGCCGCACCCGACGTGGTGACGGCGCTGCACGAGCGGGCGAAGCACCCGACGGTCCTGGTCGGTGCGGCGTTCGACGCCCTGCCGGACCCGGATTGGACGGTGCGGGCGGCCGAGGGCGGGTTCCAGCTGCGGAACGGCGGCCAGCGGCCGTTCGACGGGCACCGGTACGTCGCGCTGTACGGGGCCCCCGGGGCGCCGGCGCTGGGAGTGCTCGGCGAGCAGGGGCCGAAGCAGACCGTGCAGCGGGCCGAGCAGGTCGCGAAGCCGTACCGGGCCGAGTCCGACGAGCTGGTGACGCCCGCGATGGAGGTCATCGCGACCGTCGCCGCCGGGGACGCCGGCGCCGACGGCGACTACTCGACCGAACTGCCGGTCTCGACGCTCGAGCCCTACGTCGAGGCCGCCCACGATGCGGACATGCCGGTCATCATCGACCTGCAGCCCGGGCGGTCGGACTTCTTGTCGCAGGCGAAGAAGTACGAGTCGTTGCTGAAGCAGCCCGGTGTGTGGCTGGCGCTCGACCCGGAGTGGCGGCTCACGAAGGACCAGGTACCCCTGCAGCAGATCGGCAGCGTGTCGGCGTCCGAGGTGAACAAGGTCTCGTCGTGGCTGGCTGCGCTGGTCAAGCAGGAAGGGCTGCCGCCGAAGGCCCTGGTGCTGCACCAGTTCCGGCTGTCGATGATCAAGGACCGCTCAGCACTGCAGACCCACCCGGAGCTCGACATGCTCGTGCACGTCGACGGGCAGGGGTCGCAGCCGGACAAGCAGGCGACGTGGAAGGCGCTGCACCAGGGCGCGCCCGAGGGGCTGCACTGGGGCTGGAAGAACTTCACCGACGAGGACACGCCCATGCTGACGCCCGCGCAGACCATGCGGGACGTGCGGCCGACGCCGTCGCTGATCACGTACCAGTAAGCGCGCCGCGTCGCGTTGTCCACAGATAGGAGGCGCGGGTCGGGTTTCGTCGGTCGGTGCTGACAGCATGGGGGCATGTCTGGTCTTGGTGTCGGGTCCACTGCGTCGTCTTCTGTCTCCCCCTCTGCGGACATCGCCGCCGAGGCGCAGCAGGCGCTCGCTGCGCTCACGGGGCGCCCCGACGCGGTGTTCCACCCCGGCCAGCTCGAGGCGATCTCCGCGCTGGTGGAGCACCGGCAGCGTGCCCTCGTCGTCCAGCGCACCGGCTGGGGCAAGTCGGCGGTGTACTTCCTGGCGACGCTGCTGCTGCGCCGACGCGGGGGTGGCCCGACGGTCCTGGTGTCGCCGCTGCTCGCCCTGATGCGCGACCAGGTCGCCGCTGCTGCGCGGGCCGGGGTCCGTGCGGTGTCGATCAACTCCGCGAACGCGCACGAGTGGGGTGAGACCCAGGCTGCCCTCGCCCGTGACGAGGTCGACGTGCTCCTCGTCTCCCCCGAGCGCTTGAACAACCCGAAGTTCCGCGACGAGCAGATGCCGACCCTGATCGCCCGGATGGGCATGCTCGTGGTCGACGAAGCGCACTGCATCTCGGACTGGGGCCACGACTTCCGGCCGGACTACCGGCGTCTGGCCGAGCTCATCCGGTCGCTCCCCCACGGCGTCCCCGTCCTGGCCACCACCGCGACGGCGAACGAGCGCGTGGTCGAGGACGTCGCCGAGCAGCTGACCGCCGGCCCGGCCGACCCGGTGTTCACGATCCGTGGGTCCCTGGCCCGCAAGTCCCTGCGCCTCGGCGTGCTGACGCTGCCCGATGCCCGGCAGCGGCTGGGGTGGCTCCTCGCCCACCTCGGCGACCTGCCCGGCAGCGGCATCATCTACACGCTCACGGTCTCGGCGGCCGAGGACATCGCCCGCCTGCTGCGCGACAACGGGTACGCCGTCCGCGCGTACACCGGGCGCACCGACACCGACGAGCGCGAGCATCTCGAACAGCAGCTCAAGGGCAACGAGCTGAAGGCCCTGGTCGCCACGAGTGCGCTCGGCATGGGGTTCGACAAGCCCGACCTGGGGTTCGTCGTGCACGTCGGCGCTCCGTCGTCGCCCGTCGCCTACTACCAGCAGATCGGTCGCGCGGGTCGTGCGACCGACAACGCCGACGTCCTGCTCCTGCCCGGGCGCGAGGACCGCGAGATCTGGCAGTACTTCGCCAGTGCCTCGATGCCGACCGAAGCCCGTGCCGCCGCCGTGCTGGGCGCCCTGTCGACCGACACCGCGATGTCCACCGTGGCGCTCGAGGGCCTGGTCGACATCAAGCGCTCCACCCTCGAACTCCTGCTCAAGGTGCTCGACGTCGACGGCGCCGTCCGACGCGTCACCGGCGGCTGGGTGTCGACCGGGCAGCCGTGGGAGTACGACGCACCCCGGTACGAACGTGTCGCCGCGGCCCGTGCTGCCGAGGCCGCGTCGATGCTCGACTACGAGTCCACCTCGGCCTGCCGCATGCAGCTGCTGCAGCAGGACCTCGACGACCCCTCGGCCGAGCCCTGCGGTCGGTGCGACAACTGCGCCGGGGCGTGGTTCCCGACGGCCGTGTCCGACACCGACTCGTCCGGGGCGGCGGCCGCGCTCGACAAGGTCGGCGTCGAGATCGCCCCGCGTGCCCAGTGGCCCTCGGGGATGTCGTCGCTCGGTGTCTCGGTGCGGGGCAAGATCGGCGCGGACGAGCTCGTGCAGCCCGGCCGTGCGGTGGCGCGTCTGACCGACCTCGGCTGGGGTGGTCCCCTGCGTGCCCTGTTCTCGCCGTCCACCCCGGATGCACCGATCTCGCGCGAGCTCGTCGACGGCTGCGTCCGGGCGCTCAAGGACTGGCCGTGGGAGACCCGGCCGACCGGCGTCGTGGCGATGTCCTCGCGGTCACGGCCCGAGCTGGTGGGGTCCCTCGCCCAGGCGCTGTCCACGATCGGGCGGCTGCAGTTCCTCGGCACGCTCGGCCGTGCCGGCGGGACCCCTCGCGGCGACGGTGCGACGAACAGCGCCTACCGGTTGTCCGGCGTGTGGGACACCTTCGTGGTCGATCCGTCGCTCGCCGCCGCCCTGCAGTCGCACGAGGGCCCGGTGCTGCTCGTGGACGACCTGGTCGACAGCCGGTGGACGATGACCGTCGCCGGCCGGGAGCTCCGGCGCGCCGGGGCCTCCGCCGTGCTCCCGTTCGCCCTGGCCACGGTGGCGTAGCCCCCGCACCTGTTTTGCGACAGTCCACGTGTCGATCGACCCGTGGGTTGTCGCACACCTGGTCCGGCATCCACCGGAAACCGCTCCGGCGCGCAGCGGTCAGGACCCGCTCGACCCCAGTCCTGCGGCGAGCCACGACGAGAACAGGCCGACGAAGAGGTCGAGCAGCAGCGCCCCACCCGCGACGAACAGTCCGGCGGCGGCCAGTCCGACGACGAACGCCCGCTGCGCACGGCCGACGATGAGCGCCACGAGGGTCATCACGAGGGCGACCAACGCCACGAACCCCGAGACCAACCACCACGCGAAGGAACCGCTGCTGGTGAACATGCTGACCAGTGCTCCGACGTTCCACAGCCCGGCTCCGAGCGCCACGACCGATGGCACCACGAGCAACCACTGACCAGCCGAGTTCTCGCGCACCAGCCCATCGTGCCATGACGGTGCGCCACGGCGGCCGACGGCAGCCTCAGCGCCGCGCGGGCTTCGGGAACGTGGCCCGCATGTGGTCGCTCGTCAGCACGTCGCCGATGCCGACCATCAGCACCGAGAACAGGATCTGCTCGATGACCATCCAGAACGGGTAGAGCCCGGGGATCGCCGCGACGATCAGCGTCACGATCGGGAAGATCCGGCTGAACAACCGCAGCCGCTGGTACGCCCAGTAGTACCCGAGCTGCGCCCGCCAGGCGAACACGTAGAGCGTCAAGGTGATCAGCAGCACCACGGTGGACCGGAACCACACCGCCCACGACAGGGACTCCCCGGCGCGGGTCAGCAGCACCGCGACCACGATGGCGGTGAGGCCGACGACGGTCTCCGCGACGAGCAGCCACCGGATCCACCGGAACGAACGGACCGTGTCCGGGTGTTCGAGCATGTCCTCGCGGATCACGTACCCGGACTGCCGGCCTCCGGCCAACCGGTCGAGCCGAAGACGGCACCACACACGGTCGGCGAGCACACCGAGTCCGTCGTTCTGCTGCGTCACCAGTACATCGTGCCCCATCCCGGCGGTAGCGGCGGACGCGGCACCGGCACGAGCACCGATGCGGAACGACACTGTCGACGTCGGACGACCACGACGGTGTCGTTCTCCGTCGGCCCAGCGCAGCACAACCCCGCGCAGCCCCAACCCCGCGCAGCCTCAGCCTGCGCCCCGCTCAGTCAGACGGGACGAGTGCCGCGCCGCCCAGCACGGTGCCGGTCCCGGCGTCGAGCAGGACGAGGGAGCGGACCTCGTCGGGCAGCGTCCACGGCTCGCCGAGCACGACGGTCAGCCCCTGTTCGACCCCGTCGGCCTGGAACAGGTCGTAGGACTCCCCGACCGGCGTCCACATCGGCTTCGAGCCACCGCGCACCGTCCCCGCGGACAGCACGACGTCGACCGGGCCGTCCCCGCCGGTCTCCAGGTGGTCGATCTCCACCGCGAGGGTCTCGTCACTCGTGTTCGCGGTGATCCGGACGTGCCCGGAGGCAGCCGCCCCGATGCCGACGATGTCACCGGAGACCGGCGGGACGCGCCGCCACCACGGGTCGATGGGTGAGCCGTCGACCGGACGGACGGGTTCGGGCTCGATCGGCTCCCCGAGGGCGTCGGACGGCGGCAGCCGGACGTCGGGCGACTGCGCCGGTTCGGGGCCCACTGCGTCGGCACGGGTGACCGGTTCGCCGTCGTCCGGTGCGTGCGAGCTCGTCCACAGGGACACCGAACCCACGACGACCACCCCGACGAGGACACCCACCAGGGCGAGCCGACGTCGGTCGGCTGCCCACCGCCCGGTACCCACGCCCCCATGATGCCGCACCGGCGCGCCGGACCGGCCCCGGGCCTCCAGGCCGACCGCGGACGCGAACGCAGAACGCAGAACGCGCCCCGACGGATCGGGGCGCGTTCTGCGTGACGGGTGGGGAGGCTCAGCGCTTCCGGCGCTCGCGCACCCGCATGTTGACGTTGATCGGCGTGCCGGAGAAGCCCCAGACCTCGCGGAGTCGACGCGTGATGAAGCGTCGGTACTGCGGGTCGAGGAACGCCGACGTGAAGAGCACGAAGGTCGGCGGCTGGCTCGACGCCTGGGTGCCGAACAGGATGCGGGGCTGCTTGCCGCCGCGCACGGGGTGGGGGTGCTCCTGCACGAGCTCGGCGATGAAGGCGTTGACCTTGCCGGTCGGGATGCGGGTGTCCCACGACTCGAGGGCGGTCTCGAGCGCCGGCACGAGCTTCTCGAGGTGACGGCCGGTGCGGGCCGAGATGTTCACGCGCGGGGCCCAAGCGACGTGCGCCAGGTCCTGCTCGATCTCGCGCTCCAGGTAGCGGCGGCGTTCGTCGTCGAGCAGGTCCCACTTGTTGTAGGCCAGCACGAGGGCACGGCCGGACTCGAGGACGAGGTCGATGATGCGCAGGTCCTGCACGGACACCGGCTCGGTGACGTCGAGGACGACGACGGCGACCTCGGCCTTCTCGAGCGCGGCGGTGGTGCGGAGCGACGCGTAGAAGTCCGCGCCCTGCTGCATGTGCACGCGCTTGCGGATGCCGGCGGTGTCGACGAAGCGCCACACCTTGCCGCCGAGCTCGATCTGCTCGTCCACCGGGTCGCGGGTGGTGCCGGCGATGTCGTTCACGACGACCCGCTCTTCACCGGCGGCCTTGTTGAGCAGCGAGCTCTTGCCGACGTTCGGGCGGCCGAGGATGGCCACGCGGCGGGGGCCACCGACCTCCTGCTTGGCGACGGCCGAGGTGTCGGGGAGCGTCTTGATGATCAGGTCGAGCAGGTCCGCGACGCCGCGGCCGTGCAGGGCGGACACCGGGTGCGGCTCGCCGAGGCCCAGGTTCCAGAGCTCGGAGGCTTCGAGTTCACGGCGCTCGTCGTCGGCCTTGTTCGCGACGACGATGACGGGGCGGTCGGTGCCTCGGAGCATCTTCACGACGTGCTCGTCGGTGGCGGTGATGCCGACCGTGACGTCCACCACGAACAGCACGGCGTCGGCGAGGTCGATCGCGACCTCGGCCTGGGCGGCGACGGAGGCGTTGATGCCCTCGGCGCCGGGCTCCCAGCCGCCGGTGTCGACGAGCGTGAAGCGCTTGTCGTTCCAGTCGGCCTTGTAACTGACGCGGTCGCGGGTGACGCCGGGGACGTCCTGCACGACGGCTTCACGGCGACCGAGGATGCGGTTGACCAGCGCCGACTTGCCGACGTTCGGGCGACCGACGATCGCGAGCACCGGGTAGGCCGGCAGGTAGTGGACGCCGTCTTCGCCGATCTGGCCCGCTTCGAGCAGGGCGAGGTCCTCGTCCTCGAGGTCGTACTCCTCGAGGCCGGCGCGGAGCGCGGTGGCACGCTGCTCGGCCTCTGCCTCGTCGAGTCCGGCGAGACGCTCGCCGAGGGCGTCGTCGTACTCCGGGAAGTCGTCGTTGTCAGGATTGTCCAGCTGAGCCATCTTGTGTTCCTCGCGAGCGGCCGGGGCCGCGGTGTCGGTGGCCGTTGCCGGCCGGGCCGGGGTCCGGCCGTGGTTGACCGTCCCGCCGGAGCGTTCTGGTCTGCGTCAGTGCGTGAGCGGCCCGCCGAGGCGGTCCGGTCTGCGTCAGTGCGTGGCCGCGCGGGCCAGTTCGACGACCGCCTGCACGGTCTGGTCGAAGTCGAGGTCGGTGGAGTCGAGCGTCGTGACGCCGTCGGCGGCGTTCATGAAGTCGACGACCTTCGCGTCCGCCGCGTCGCGACGAGCGAGTGCTGCGGAGGTCTCGGCGGCCGACTGGGTCGTGACCTCTGCCGAGCGTCGGGCCATTCTAACGGACTCGTCGGCCGTCAGCAGGATCCGGACCTCGGCGTCGGGTGCGACGACCGTGGTGATGTCCCGGCCCTCGGTGATGATGCCGGGGGCGTCGGTCTTCCGCATGACGGTGCGGAACAGCTGGACCAGGCGCTTCCGGACGTCCGGGAGCTTCGCGATGTGGGCCACCGCACCGGTGACGTCGGGGGTGCGGATGGCCTCGGTCACGTCGGTCTCCCCCACCTTGACGTAGTAGTCGTCGGGGTCGGTGCCGATGGCGTAGTCGAAGGTGTCCCAACTGGCCAGGACCGCCGCGGCGTCGTCGAGGTCGACCCGCTGCTGCAGGGCGTGCCACGCGAGTGCACGGTAGGCGGCGCCGGTGTCCTGGTAGCCGTAGCCCAGGGCACGGGCGGCCGCACGGGAGACGCTCGACTTGCCGCTGCCGGCGGGGCCGTCGACGGCGATGACGATCTTCGCCACGTAGGCGCCGTCGGCCAGGCCGGACGGTATCGGGGCGCTGGTCGAGCCGGGCTCCCCGCCGGGCTCGCCGAGGCCGCCGGCAGGACCGCCGAGTGTGCCGCCGTCGCCGCTGCCGCTGAGCGGGCCGCCGGCACCACCCTGGCCCGGGGTCGGGAGGCCGGAGTCGGGCCCGTCCGGTCCGCCGGTCACACCGGAGTCGTTCGTCGCTGCGTTCGTGTCGTCGTTCAGGCCCATGCTGCTGCGATCCTCCATCCGCGCCCCTCGAGTTCCTCGACGAGTCGCTGTTCCTGCTCGGGCAGCACCGACACCTCGACGATGCCGATCTGTGCGCCCGGTGAGTGCTCGAGGCGCATGTCCTCGAGGTTGATGCCGATCTCCCCGATGAACGTCAGGAGTGCGGCGATCTGCCCGGGGGTGTCGTCGACCAGGACGACCACCTGGGCGAAGCGCTTGGTGGTGCCGTGCTTGCCCGGCAGCCGTTCGACCCCGCGGTTGCCGTCGGCGATGGTCTCGGCGATGGTGCGCGGCGAGCCGGCACCGTCCGGGTCGTCGAGCGCGTCGATCACGCGGGTCAGGTCGTCGCGCAGGTCGGTGAGCACCGGCCGGATGTGCCCGGCGTTCGCGCCGATGATCTGCACCCAGAGCCCGGGGTCGCTCGCGGCGATCCGGGTGACGTCGCGCACGCCGCCGCCGGCCAGGCCGAGCGACCCGTCGGGGGCATCGCGCAGGCGCGAGGCCATCAGCGTCGACACGAGCTGCGGCGCGTGCGAGACGTACGCCACGGCGAGGTCGTGCGACTCGGGGTCCATCGGCACCACGGTCGCGCCGACGTCCAGCGCGAGGTCCTCGACCACCGCAGCTCGCTGGTACGTGATGCCGTCGTGTCCCGCGATCACCCACGGGCGTCCGACGAACAGGTCGGCGCGGGCGGCGGTCGGACCGCTGCGCTCGCGTCCGGCCATCGGGTGCGACCCGATGTAGCGGGAGACGTCGGCCCCGGCCGCCACCAGGGCGGCGAGCGGCCCGGACTTCACGCTGGCGACGTCGGTCACGACGGCGTCGGGGTGGGCGGCGAGCTCACGCTCGACCACCGTCGCGACGACGTCCGGCGGCACCGCGACGACGACGAGCTCCGGCTGGTCGCCGGCTGCCGGGCGACGCCCGGCGCCGTAGTCCACGGCGAGCGCCAGCGCGGCGGGCGAGACGTCGTCGAGGACGACGTCCACACCCTTCTCACGCAGGGCCAGACCGATCGAGGCGCCGAGCAACCCGGCACCGACGACCCGGACCGGGCCGCGTAGACGGCGGTCGATGTCGGTCGGGGTCACGTCGGTCACCGGGCAAGCCTACCGATCGAGGCTCGGGCATCGGTCGATGCCCGAGCGTCGGGGTCGGTCAGTCCGCCGACTCGTCCTCGTACTCGTCGTCGTCCTGGTCGAGTGCGACGTCGCGGTCGTCACGAGCGGACGGCTTCGCGTCGCGGACGGTGCTGAGCAGCTTGCCGACCTCGACCGTGCCGAGCTCGCGCATCTTGCCCGGCGGCAGGCTGCCCAGGTGCAGCGGCCCGAACGACCGGCGGACGAGTTCGAGGACCGGGTGGTCGACGGCCTCGAGCATGCGTCGGACGATGCGGTTGCGGCCGGAGTGCAGGGTGATCTCGACGAGCGACTCACCCCGCGAGGACTCGAGCAGCCGCACCTTGTCGGCCTTGATCGGACCGTCCTCGAGCTCGACGCCCTCGGTCAGGCGCTGCACCACGGCGGGGTTCACGTTGCCGTGGACCTTCGCGATGTACGTCTTCTGCACGCCGAACGACGGGTGTGCCAGCACGTGTGCCAGGTCGCCGTCGTTCGTCAGGACGAGCAGCCCGGAGGTCTCGGCGTCGAGACGGCCGACGTTGAACAGGCGCTCCTCGTAGCGGTCCACGAACTCGGTCAGGTCGCGGCGCCCGCGCTCGTCCTGCAGGCTCGAGACGACGCCGGTCGGCTTGTTCAGCACGATGTAGCGCCGAGACGAGTCGATCTGCACCGGCACACCGTCGACGCTGATCGCGTCCTTCTCGGGGTCGACGCGACGCCCGAGGGCGTCCACGACCTCGCCGTTGACCGTCACGCGACCCTCGACGATCAGGTTCTCCGCGACCCGGCGGGATGCCACGCCGGCAGCGGCGATCACCTTCTGCAGGCGCTCGCCCTCTGCCTGGAGGCCCGGCTCGGCCCCGGCAGGCGCCGTTCCGTCCGCCGCGTCCCAGTCCTCGATGATCGGCCGCTCGGGCGTGCCCTCGGCCGGGTTGCCCCGGTCGTCGCGCTGCCCGCTCGGCTTCGGCGTGGTGCGGTCGCTGTTGCGGACGCTCGTGGTGCCGCCGACGTAGCGGCGGCCGTTGTGCCAGACGCGGCTCTGCTGGCCGTCGGGGGTGCGGCGGTCGTCGCGGCCGCGGTCGTCCCGACGGTCGTCACGGGGTGCCGACCTGGTGCGGTCGTCACGGCCGCGGTAGCCACCACGGTCGTCACGCGGTGCCGAAGCCCCACGGTCGTCACGACCCCGGTACCCACCACGGTCGTCACGCGGAGCGGAGTCGCCGCGGTACCCACCGCGGTCGCCGCCACCGGATCGGTCGTCGCGACCCCGGTACCCGCCACGGTCCTCACGCGCAGCCGGAGCCCCGCGGTCGTCACGGCCGCGGTAGCCACCACGGTCGTCACGCGGAGCCGAGTTGCCGCGGTAGCCACCACGGTCGTCACGCGGAGCCGCGCTCCCGCGGTCGTCGCGACCCCGGTAGCCACCACGGTCGTCACGCGGAGCCGAGTTGCCCCGGTACCCACCACGGTCATCGCGCGGAGCCGAAGCGCCACGGTCGTCACGGCCCCGGTAGCCACCACGGTCGTCACGCGGAGCCGAGTTGCCCCGGTACCCACCACGGTCGCCGCCACCGGAACGGTCGTCACGACCCCGGTAGCCGCCGCGGTCGTCACGCGGAGCGGACGCACCACGGTCGTCACGGCCGCGGTAGCCGCCGCGGTCGTCACGCGGAGCGGAGTTGCCGCGGTACCCGCCGCGGTCGCCGCCACCGGACCGGTCATCGCGGCCCCGGTAGCCACCACGGTCATCGCGCGGTGCCGAAGCCCCGCGGTACCCACCACGGTCGTCACGCGGAGCGGAAGCCCCGCGGTACCCACCACGGTCGCCACCACGGTCGTCACGCGGAGCCGAAGCCCCGCGGTACCCACCACGGTCGCCACCACGGTCGTCACGCGGAGCCGAAGCCCCGCGATACCCACCACGGTCGCCGCCACGGTCGTCACGCGACGGGTACCCGCCACGACGGTCGTCGTCCCGCGGCGGGCGTGCGCCCCCACGGTCGTCGCGACCGTACCCGCCGGAGCGGCCACCGGCACCGGAGCCGGCCCCGCCGCGTCCGCCGGCCGGGCGGCCGGAGCGATCTGGGCCTCCTGAGCGTCCGTTGCGGTCGTCTCGGTCTCGGGGCGCGCCGCGCCCCCGGTCGTCAAACCCTGCCATCGGGGATCCTTTCGTTCTGCTCGAAGCCGTCCGCACCGTCGTCCAGGAGGGGCGAGATGAGCGGCAGCTCGTCGAGCGAGTTGATGCCGAGCTGCTGCAGGAGCAGGTCGGACGTGACGTAGTTGATGGCGCCGGTCTCGGCGTCGGTGAACGACTCCTCGATGAGGCCGCGTGCCACCAGGGTCCGGACGACGCCGTCGACGTTGACGGCGCGGATCGCAGCGATCTGCGATCGGGTGATCGGCTGCTTGTAGGCGACGACCGCCAGGGTCTCGAGTGCGGCCTGCGACAGCCGCGAGGGGCGCTCGGCCTCGACGAACTGCTCGACCACGGGGTCCAGGTCGGCGCGGACGTAGAAGCGCCAGCCGCCCCCGACCTCGCGCAGTTCGAAGCCGCGGCGGATCGTGCCGTCGACACCGTCGAAGTCCGCGACCAGGCGTTCGATCGCCTGGCGCACGGCGGGGACGGGCGAACCGACGGCGGCACCGAGCGCGACGAGCGACTGGGGCTCGTCCGCGATCATCAGGATGGCCTCGAGCTGGCGGTCGAGCGGGATGGCGGGGTCGTGGATCTCGTGCTCGATCGCGCGGGCGTCGGCCATCTCGTCGGCGCCGCCGGGTTCGGCGCTGGACGTGTCGTGCACGTCATCCGTCATAGTCGGCTCCCAGGTTCGCGAGGCTCTCGTCGGACCAGTCCTCGGCGGTCCACCGCAGTGTCAGCTCCCCGAGCGGCTCGAGCTGCTCGAACGAGATCGACGCGTTCCGGTACAGCTCGAGGATCGCGAGGAAGCGAGCCACCACGATACCGGTCTGGTCGACGCCCGCGACCAGTTCGCGAAACGAGACACCCTCACCATCACGGGTGCGGAGGATCGAGACGACGATCGCGGCCTGCTCTCGGATGCTGATGAGCGGCGCGTGCAGGTGGTCCAGGCCGACGGTCGGGATCTCCCGCGGGGCGAAGGCGAGCGTGGCGAGGGCGGCGAAGTCCTGCACGGACAGGGTCCAGACGAGCTCCGGCGTCCGCGCGCGGAACCGCTCCTCGAGCCGGACGCTGCGGACGTGCCGGCGCGACTCGATGCCCCACCGCTCCCCGAACCAGTCGGCGGCCTGCTTGAACGCCCGGTACTGCAGCAGTCGGGCGAACAGCAGGTCGCGGGCTTCGAGCAGGGCGACGTCCTCGGCGTCCACGAGCTCACCCTGCGGCAGCAGCCCGACGATCTTCAGGTCGAGCAGGGTCGCCGCGACGACCAGGAACTCGCTGGCCTCGTCGAGCTCGTCGGCGGACTCGGCCTGCCGGACGTACTGGATGAACTCCCCCGTCACGGCACCGAGCGAGACCTCGGTGATGTCGAGCTCGTGCTTCGTGATGAGCGACAGCAGGAGGTCGAACGGTCCGTCGAAGTTGGTGAGCCGGACCCGGAACCCCGGCTCAGGCGACGGCGCCACGCTGGACGAGCTCTCGTGCGAGCTGCCGGTAGGCGTGGGCGGCAGGGTGGTCCGGCGCGGTCTGCGTGATCGGTCGTGCGGACACCGTGGCGTCCGGGAACTTCACGGTGCGGCCGATGACGGTGTCGAGCACGCGGTCGTCGAAGGTGTCGACGACCCGCTCCATGACTTCGCGCGAGTGCAGCGTGCGCGAGTCGTACATGGTCGCCAGGATGCCGTCGAGCTTGAGCGCCGGGTTCAGGCGGTCGCGCACCTTGTCGATCGTCTCGATGAGCAGCGCGACACCGCGCAGCGCGAAGAACTCGCACTCGAGCGGGATGAGCACGCCGTGTGCAGCGGTCAGGGCGTTCACGGTGAGCAGGCCGAGCGACGGCTGGCAGTCGACCAGGATCACGTCGTAGTCGTTCGCGACCTTGCGCAGCACGCTCGCCAGGATCTGCTCGCGGGCGACCTCGTTGACCAGGTGCACCTCGGCCGCGGACAGGTCGATGTTCGCCGGGATGACGTCGAGGCCGGGGGTGTTCGTCGGCTGGATGACCTGGTTCGGGTCCTTCACGGCACCCATCAGCAGGTCGTAGACGGTGTGGATGTCGTGGGTGCGGACACCGAGGCCGGCAGACAGCGCACCCTGCGGGTCGAAGTCCACGGCGAGCACCTTGCGGCCGTACTCCGCGAGCGCGGCACCCAGGTTGATGGCGGTCGTGGTCTTGCCGACGCCGCCCTTCTGGTTGCAGAGCGCGATGATGCGGGCGGGTCCGGTGCTGTCGAGCTCCTCGGGCACGGGGAAGTCCCGGACGGGACGCCCCGTCGGACCGTGGGTGGTCGCGCCGGTGGGGTTGGTCGTCGGGTTCGGGCTCACCCCGTCATCGTACCGGCGACGTCGGGGTGGGCCGGGTCGCACCGCCGCACTGCTGCTCGTCAGGCAGCGCGCAGGGCGACGCGCATGCTGTCGACCCGCTCCGCGATCACGGGGTCGGCCGACCACCGCTGCTGCAGCCGGCCGACGAGCTCGCCGACCTGCTCGCGGTCGAGCCCCGGGTGCAGCGCCAGGCCCACCGTCAGCTCCGGTCCGGCGAACCGGCCGACCGGGTCGCCCGGCGCGAGTTCGACACGGGACACGCTGGGCTCCCCTTCGACCGAGGCCGCGAAGGCACGGGCCACCTCGGGGTCCTCGAAGCACGGGGTCCACGGCAGGTCCTGCCCGAGTGCCCACACCGCCGGACGACGCAGCACGAACTCGGTCGGCGACTTCGGGTCGAGCACGACGAGCTGGGTGTCCTCGCTCGCCGCGGCCATCGCCACGCGGCGGGACTCCACCGGCACGGGGCGCGCGTCCGGGTCCCACGCGTGCACGGCGTCGACCGAGGTGAACGCGGGCATCACGCTGCGACCGTCGGGGCCGGCGACCGTCACGATCGAGAGTTCCTGGGTCTTGTCGACGAGCTTGCCCGCGTCGGTCTCCCCCACGTCGCCGGCCTCGGCGATGAGCGGGATGAGCAGGCGGGCGGAGCGGAGCGCATCGACGATCGCGGCCTGGGACGCACCGTCGGCGAGTGAGCCGATGGCCGCGACCACCGCGGGGTCGGCGAGTCCGTCGTCGTCCGCGAACGCGGTGTCGTGGTGGTCGAACGTGCGGCCTTCCCACGAGAACCCCGCCGAGTCCGCCGCCCCACCCGGGGTGTGCGCGTCGTCGGTCTCCGGCCCGGTGCCACGACCGTTCGAGATGCCCGCCACGGCGTTACTCCGAGGCGATGTCGAGAGCGGCCGGCAGCGTGAACGCCCCGGAGTACAGCGCCTTGCCGATGATCGCGCCTTCGAGCCCGTACGGCACGAGTTCGCGGAGCGCACGGAGGTCATCGAGGGTGGAGATCCCGCCCGAGGCCACCACGGGCTGGTCGGTCCGGTCGCACACCTGGCGGAGCAGTTCGACGTTCGGGCCCTGCAGCGTGCCGTCCTTCGTGACGTCGGTCACCACGTAGCGGGCACACCCGGCGGCTTCGAGGCGGTCGAGCACCTCCCACAGGTCACCGGCATCCTCGGTCCAGCCGCGGCTCGACAGCGTGGTGCCGCGGACGTCCAGCCCGACGGCGATCTGCTCGCCGTACTCGCCGATCACCCGCGCGGCCCAGTCGGGGTACTCGAGCGCTGCGGTGCCGAGGTTCACGCGCGCCGCACCGGTCGCCAGGGCCGCTTCGAGCGAGGCGTCGTCGCGGATGCCGCCGGAGAGTTCGACGGAGACCCCCTCGACCTCGCGGATCGCGTGCGCGATCACCCGGCGGTTGTCGCCACGGCCGAAGGCGGCGTCGAGGTCGACGAGGTGGATCCACTCCGCGCCCTGGTCACGCCAGGTGCGGGCAGCGGCGACGGGGTCGCCGTAGCCGGTCTCGCTGCCCGCCTCGCCCTGGGTGAGTCGCACGGCCTGTCCGTCGACGACGTCGACGGCCGGCAGCAGGACGAGGGGCGGGGTGTCGGTGAGGTCGGTCATGGTCCTGTCGGTTTCGTTGCGGTGGAGAAGGGGCTGCGGACAGCCGGGAGGCCCGGGGCGCGTCCGGCACGGCCGTCGCGCCCGGTGCGCGCCGGGTTCAGAGCGAGCGGACCCAGTTGGAGAGCAGGCGGATGCCCGGCTCGCCGGACTTCTCGGGGTGGAACTGCGTGGCGGTGAGCGGCCCGTTCTCGACCGCGGCGATGAACGGCTGCCCGTGCTCGGCCCAGGTCAGGCGGGGCGCACGGAACGGCCCGTACGCCTCGAGCGGGAAGTCGGTCACGCCGTAGGAGTGCACGAAGTAGAAGCGCTCGTCGTGCAGGCCGTCGAACAGCACGGAGTCCTCGGGCGCCTGCACGGTGTTCCAGCCCATGTGCGGGAGCACCTCGGCCTGGATCTCCTGCACGGTGCCGGGCCACTGGCCGAGCCCTTCGACGTCGGCACCACGCTCGATGCCCCGCGAGAACAGGACCTGCATGCCGACGCAGATGCCGAGCACCGGGCGCCCGCCTGCCAGGCGGTGGTCGACGATCTCGCCGCCCTGCACGCCCTCGAGCTGGTCGATGACAGCCGCGAACGCCCCGACACCGGGGACGAGCAGGCCGTCAGCCTTGAGCGCCGCCTGCTTGTCCGAGGTCAGGGTGACGTCAGCCCCGGCGCGCTCGAGCGCCTTGGCGGCGGAGTGGACGTTGCCCGACCCGTAGTCGAGGACGACGACGTTCGGCTTGGTGGCGGTCACAGGGCGCCCTTCGTGGACGGGATGCCGTCGACGCGCGGGTCCAGCTCGACCGCCTTGCGCATGGCCCGGGCGAACGCCTTGAACTCGGCTTCGGCGATGTGGTGGGGGTCGCGGCCCTCGAGCACGCGGACGTGGACGGTGATCCCGGCGTTGAACGTGATCGCCTCGAACACGTGGCGGACCATCGAGCCGGTGAAGTGCCCGCCGATGCGGTGGAACTCGAAGCCCGCGGGCTCGCCGGAGTGCACCAGGAACGGACGCCCGGAGACGTCGACGACGGCCTGGGCCAGCGCTTCGTCCAACGGGACCAGGGCATCGCCGTACCGGCCGATGCCGGACCGGTCGCCGAGGGCCTGCTTGATCGCCTGTCCGAGCACGATGCCGGTGTCCTCGACCGTGTGGTGCACGTCGATGTCGGTGTCACCCGTGGAGCGCACGCGCAGGTCGATCAGGGAGTGCTTGCTGAACGCGGTCAGCAAGTGGTCGAAGAACGGGACGGAGGTCGAGATCGACGAGGTCCCGGTGCCGTCCAGGTCGAGCTCGAGTTCGACACTCGATTCGCTCGTCGAACGGCTGATCGAGGCGGTGCGGGCGGTCATGCGTCAACCCTAACCGGCGGCTGCTCGGCGGCGACCTGCCGCATGGCGTCGAGGAACGCGGTCGTCTCGGCTTCGGTCCCCGCACTCACCCGCAGGTGGTTCGGGATCCCGAGGTCGCGCACGATGACGTCGCGCTCGAGCAGCGCCTCGAACGCAGCGTTCGGGTCGGCGACTCCGCCGAACAGGACGAAGTTCGACCAGGTCTCGTAGGTCCGGTATCCCATGGCCCGCAGCTCGGTGACCATGCGGTCGCGCTGCGCCTTGATGTCGTCGACCATCGCCAGCATCTCGGGGGCGTGCCGGAGTGCCGCGATCGCTGCCGCCTGCGTCAGCGCGGACAGGTGGTACGGCAGCCGGACCAACCGGACGGCGTCGACGACGGCGGGGTGCGCGGCCATGTACCCGACTCGGGCACCGGCGAACGCGAACGCCTTGCTCATCGTGCGGGACACCACCAGGCGCTCACGTCCGGGCAGCAGCGTGAGCGCGCTCGGAGCGTCGGACGGCATGAACTCGGCGTAGGCCTCGTCCACCATCACGATGCCGTCGGTCGCGTCGTAGGCGGCCGCGATCGTCTCGATGTCGAGCGGGGTGCCCGTCGGGTTGTTCGGCCCGCACAGGAACACGATGTCGGGCTTGTGGTCGCGGATGGCTGCGACGACGGTCTCGGGCGAGATGCGGAACTCGTCGTCCCGCTGGGCCGGGATCCACGTGGTGCCGGTACCCGACGCGAGGATCGAGTGCATCGGGTAGGTGGGCGGGAACCCGAGGACCGAGCGACCGGGCCCGCCGAACGCCTGCAGGAGCTGCTGCAACACCTCGTTCGACCCGTTCGCCGCCCAGAGCTGCTCGGCGCTCAGGTCGTGCCCGAGGTAGTCCGCCAGGGACTGGCGGAGCTCGGTGAACTCGCGATCCGGGTACCGGTTGACCGTCAGCAGGGCCTGCCGGATCGACTCGACGATGTCGGCGGCGACGTCGTCCGGAACGGGATGCGTGTTCTCGTTGACGTTCAGCTGCACGCGGACGTGCTTCTGCGGGGCGCCGTAGGGGCTCTGCCCGCGCAGGTCGTCTCGGATCGGGAGGTCTTCGAGCGTGAATGCCACCGATCCATCGTAGGCCGCTGTCACCGTGCGACGACCAGCCGTCTGGACGGGGCTGCCCGAGTGACTACTCGCCGTCGGTGTACTTGGTGGGGATGGAGAGCTCTTCGCCGGCCTGCAGCGCCGAACCGTCGAGCGCGTTGAGGCTGACGACGTCCTGCACGAAGTCGCGCGGGTCGGAGTCGGGGGCGGTCTGCTCGGCGAGCTGCCAGAGCGTCTCGCCCGGCTGGATCGTCACGGTCTCGAAGTGGGTGCGGGCGCCGCCGGCGGTGGCGTCACCGGCCGAGGCCTGTCCACCGTTCAGCACGCCGAGGGCGACGACGACGAGGAGCGGGATCGCGGCGAGCGTCGTGAAGACGATGCGGCCGCGACGCGTCAGACGCAGGCGGGTACGCACGGCGGGCGCCGCGGTGCGCTGGATGTCAGCGATGGCGATGGTGCTCATGTCGTTCTTGCCTTCCCGTTCGGTGGAACCGAAGTCCTGTACCGAACATAGTTTCGAATCAGATGACGCACAAGTCCTGGGAGAGGATTTCTGCGGGGTTTTCTTGCGACACGCTCGAACAGGTGTTTGTCCGGCCCTGGCTGGTCGGATACTGTTTCGATCGACTGGGACAAGCCTGACGGGGACCACCGACATTCCCGCCGCGGCCGGACCGGCACCGACGAAAGCGAGACGACGTGGTGGACGAACTGCGGGGCCAGAAGCCGCTGACGCCGAAGCAGCAGGCGATCTTCGACGCGATCCGTGCGTCGATCGCCTCGCGGGGCTACCCGCCGAGCATGCGCGAGATCGGCGACGCCGCCGGGCTCTCCTCGCTCTCCAGCGTCTCCCACCAGCTCGGCCAGCTCGAGCTCGGTGGCTGGATCCGCCGCGACCCGAACCGCCCGCGTGCGCTCGAGGTCCTGGTTGACGAGCCGACCTCCGACGTCGGCGGCCCGGACATCGACGCCACGACGCTCGTGCCGCTCGTCGGCCGGATCGCCGCCGGTGTCCCGATCACCGCCGAGCAGCACGTCGACGAGATCATCCCGCTCCCCCGCCAGCTCGTCGGCACCGGCGAGCTCTTCATGCTCAAGGTCGTCGGTGAGTCGATGATCGACGCCGCGATCTGCGACGGCGACTGGGTCGTCGTCCGGTCGCAGCAGA
Source organism: Curtobacterium sp. 8I-2 (assembly GCF_902506155.1). Classification (NCBI taxonomy): domain Bacteria; kingdom Bacillati; phylum Actinomycetota; class Actinomycetes; order Micrococcales; family Microbacteriaceae; genus Curtobacterium; species Curtobacterium sp. 8I-2. The sequence continues at coordinate 2,291,075 of NZ_LR732827.1, read as the reverse complement.
CCGCCGAGAACGGGGACATCGTCGCGGCCATGCTCGACGAAGAGGCGACCGTCAAGGTCTTCCGCCAGCGCGACGGCCACACGTGGCTGCTGCCTCGGAACTCCGCCTTCGAGCCGATCCTCGGCGACGCGGCCTCGGTGCTCGGCAAGGTCGTCGCGGTCCTCCGCTCCCTCTGATTACTGCTCGCGCCGCACCGGCGCGGGACGCCGTCGTCACCGTACGACGCCCCCTGCACGACGAAACGCCGCCGGATTTGGCGGCGTTTCGTGTGTTCCGGGGTGTCTCGGTGACACGACGGCGTCTGACGGACCTGTGACGGGCCTCCAGGCCGCGCGGCAGCGCTCACCAGCGCCAGCCAGTTGCCAGCGCCAGTCGGAGCCGAGGGTCAGACGGTCGGGACGGGCGTGACCACGTAGGGCTCGAGCTCGGTGACCTGCCGTTGGAAGACGCGCACCCGCAGGCGCGTGCCGTCCTCGACGTAGTCGACGGACTCGACCGAGCCGGTGTCGTGCAGCGACGACACCAGGTCACCGCGGTCGTACGGCACCACGATCGTCAGGTCCACGTCGGGCTCGGGCAGGCGGTCCTCGATGACGCTGAGGAGCTCCGGGATGCCCTCACCGGTGCGCGCCGAAACGAACACCGCGTCCGGCACGAGCCCGATGAGCACGAGGCGCTGCGCGTCGTCGATCAGGTCGGCCTTGTTGAACACGACGACCTCCGGGATGTCGCCCGCACCGACGTCACCGATGACCTCGCGAACGGTGGACAGCTGCGCCCCGGGGTCGGGGTGCGAGCCGTCGACCACGTGCACGATGACGTCGGCGTCGCCGACCTCTTCGAGGGTGGAGCGGAAGGCCTCGACCAGCTGGTGCGGCAGGTTGCGCACGAAGCCGACGGTGTCGGCGAACGTGTACTCGCGGCCCTTGGTGCTCTCGGTCCTGCGGACCGTCGCGTCCAGCGTCGCGAACAGCTGGTTCTGCACGAGCACACCCGCGCTCGTCAGTCGGTTGAGCAGTGACGACTTGCCGGCGTTGGTGTAGCCCGCGATCGCGACGCTCGGCACCTCGTTGCGGTTGCGCTCAGCACGCTTGGCCTCACGGGCCGGGGTGAACCCGGCGATCTGCCGGCGGAGCTTCGCCATCCGCGTGTGGATCTTGCGGCGGTCGAGCTCCATCTTCGTCTCACCGGGGCCACGAGAGCCCATGCCAGCGCCTCCGGAGACCTGGCCACCGGCCTGCCGGGACATCGAGTCACCCCAACCGCGCAGTCGAGGCAGCAGGTACTGCAGCTGGGCGAGTTCGACCTGCGCCTTCCCCTCGCGGGTCTTCGCGTGCTGGCTGAAGATGTCGAGGATCACGGCCGTGCGGTCGATGACCTTCACCTTCACGACGTCCTCGAGCGCACGACGCTGCGAGGGTGCCAGTTCGGTGTCGGCGATGACGGTGTCGGCACCGGTGGCCTTGACGACCATCGCGAGCTCCTGGGCTTTGCCCTTGCCCAGGTAGGTGGCCGGGTCCGGGTTCGGCCGGCGCTGGAGGAGCCCGTCGAGCACCACGGCACCCGCGGTCTCGGCGAGTGCCGCGAGCTCGCGGAGGGAGTTCTCGGCGTCCTGCGCGTCGCCCTGGGGGTACACGCCGATCAGGACGACCTGCTCGAGCCGCAGCTGGCGGTACTCGACCTCGGTGACGTCCTCGAGCTCGGTGGAGAGGCCGGCGACACGGCGCAGCGCCGCACGGTCCTCACGGTCGTACTGGTCGCCGTCGCCCGTCCAGCTGCGATCGTCGGTCGACCGCGTCTGGATCGCCTGGGCGGGCGCGAAGATGGACGATGCTGCGCGGTGGTCTGCGTTGCGCAACACCCTCTCGACGACACCGTCTGCGCTGTCGTCGTTGGTCTGGTGGTTCTGCTGATGGGTATCCGTCATCCTGTGCACAGGCTACCTCCGCAGGCCCGTCGACACACTCGGTTGCCGGTACGGTTCATCCATGGCGAACGACCACTACTTCTCGGCCAACCCCGAGAGCGACGTCCGGCCCCGCCAGGTGGACGTCACGCTCGCCGGTCAGCCCCTCACCCTGTCGACCGCGGCGGGGGTCTTCAGTCCCGACGGCGTCGACCGCGGCACGAAGGTCCTGCTCGGTTCGGTGCCGGCACCCGCTGCTGACGGAGCGCTGCTCGACATCGGCTGCGGCTGGGGGCCGATCGCGATCACCATGGCGCTGCAGTCCCCCGACGCCCACGTCTGGGGCGTCGACGTCAACGAGCGGGTGCTGGGACTCGCCCGGGCCAACGCAGCGACGGCCGGAGCTGCGAACGTCACGATCGCGCTGCCCGACGACGTGCCGGCAGACCTGCGCTTCCGGACGATCTGGTCGAACCCGCCGATCCGGGTCGGCAAGGACGAGCTGCACCAGATCCTGCTGACGTGGCTGCCCCGGCTCGAGGTCGGGGGCGATGCCTGGCTCGTCGTGTCGAAGGACCTCGGGGGTGACTCCCTGCAGAAGTGGCTCGTCGGCGCCCTCGGTCCGGGCTTCGCAGTCACGCGCGAGTCGACGGCCAAGGGATTCCGCGTCCTCCGGGTGCAGCGCAGCGCGTAGAGCGCGCGCGACGCGCCCGCGCAGCGCGTCAGACCGTCAGACCGTCAGGTCGCCGGAGAACACGAGCTCGGCGGGCCCGGACAGCGACACGTGCTCGCCGTCCTCGGTCGCCGTCATCCGCACCGTGAGCAGCCCGCCCGGCACCCGCACGCGCCAGGTGTCCGGCGCCCCCGCACCGACCCAGTAGCGCGTGGCGAGGGCAGCCGCCACGGCACCGGTGCCGCACGACAGGGTCTCACCGCTCCCCCGCTCGTGCACCCGCATCGTGATCTCGCCGACGCCGTCCTTGATGAGCGGGTCGCCGGGCAGCACGAACTCGACGTTCGCACCGTGCTCGGGCGCCGGTTCGAGCACCGGCAGGAACGTCAGGTCGAGGTCGGCCAGTTCGTCCTCGGTCTCGACGGCGACGACCACGTGCGGGTTGCCCACGTCGATGCCGATGCCGGGGCGCGCACCGTCGAGGTTCTTCGCCCGGACGAGCACGTCGTCGGATCCGCCGCCCTCGATGCCCAGGCCCCAGCGGCCGAGGTCGGCCGCGAACCCGTTCGTGGTGCGCTGGATGTCGACCAGCCCCTTGCGGCTGCCGACCGTCAGCGTCTCGCCGGGCGCCAGTTCGACCAGGCCGGACTCGGTCAGGTACCGGGCGAACACGCGGATGCCGTTGCCGCACATCTCGGCGACCGTGCCGTCGGCGTTGTGGTAGTCCATGAACCACGTCGCCTCGGGTTCGACGGCGACGAGCGCGCGGCCCTCGGGGATCGCTTCGGACCGCACCGCGCGGATCACGCCGTCCCCGCCCACGCCGAAGCGTCGGTCCGCGATGGCACGGATCCGCTCGGGGGTCAGGTCGACGGTGGCGTCGGGGTCGGCGAACAGGACGAAGTCGTTGCCGGTCCCCTGGCCCTTGGTGAAGTGCAACTCGGTCACGGCACGATCCTACGGGCCAGTTCCGTCAGGTCACCGCGGTCGGCCCCGGTGACGTCGAGCGTCTCGGCGTCGGCGTACCGGCGGAACCACGACACCTGCCGGCGGGCGTACTTGCGGGTCGCGATGCCCGTCGCCTCGACGGCCTGCTCGCGGGTCGACGTGCCGGCGAGCACCTCGAGCGCCTGCGAGTACCCGATGGCGCCACGCGCGGTCCGGCCCTGCTCGAGTCCCAGCCCGCGGAGCGCCGCGACCTCGTCGACGAGTCCGGCGTCGAACATCCGCGCCGCGCGCTCGTGCAGCGCCGACACGAGCTGCTCCCGGTCGCGTCGCAGGTGCAGGATGCGGGACGGTCGCCAGGCGCGGGGCGCGGCCGGGAGGCTCGGGGTCACGACCTCGGATCGGCTCGCGATCTCGAGTGCACGGATCAACCGCCGTGGGTTGCGTGCGTCGATCGTCGCGGCGGCCGCCGCGTCGAGGGCACGGAGCCGTTCGAGCAGGATGCCCGGGCCGAGCGCGTCGTGCTCGCGCTCCAGCTGCGCACGGAGCTCGGGGTCGGTGCCCGGGAACGCCAGGTCGAACAGCACCGCGGAGACGTAGAGCCCGCTGCCCCCGACCAGGACGGCCACGCCACCGTCGGCCTGGATCCGGTCGACGTCGGTGCGTGCAGCCACCTGGTAGGCGGCGACGCTCGCCTCGTCGGTGACGTCGAGCACGTCGAGCTGGTGGTGCGGGATGCCGTGCCGCTCGGCCAGCGGGAGCTTCGCGGTGCCGATGTCCATGCCGCGGTACAGCTGCATGGCGTCCGCGTTGATGATCTCCGCGTTGCGACCGGTGGCACGCAGGCGCTCGGCGATCGCGATGCCGAGGTCGGACTTCCCCGTGCCCGTGGCTCCGACGACCGCGATCAGGTCGGCCTCGGCGCCGGTACCGGACCCGAGCGTCGAGCCGCTCGACGGCACGCCAGCGGTGGGCTCAGCGTCCGACACGGAGCGTGGGCAGCCCGAGCGAGACCGGACGTGGGCCGTCGGCTGCGGCGCCGGCCGGGGTGGGCACGCCGCAGCTCTCGGCCTGCGCGCGGTCCCAGGCATCTCCGGCCCGGGTTCGTCGGATGCGCAGCGGGGCGTCGTCGTCGGCGAGCAGGAAGTGCGGGGCCGCCCGGGTGATGTCGACGGTGACGACGTCGCCGGGGCGCGGGACCGCGGACCCGGCGGGCACCGTGAAGTGCACGAGCCGGGAGTCCTCCGCGCGACCGGAGAGCCGGCGGGTGGCGTCGTCCTTGCGGCCTTCACCCGAGGCGACGAGCACCTCGACGCTCCGGCCGACCTGCTGTGCGTTCTCTTCCGCCGTGATGCGTTCCTGCAGGGCGACGAGTCGCTCGTACCGCTCCTGCACGATGTGCTTCGGCAGCTGGTCGTCCATCGTCGCCGCGGGCGTGCCGGGGCGGATCGAGTACTGGAACGTGAACGCCGAGGCGAACCGCGCCTGCTCGACGACACGCAGGGTGTCCTCGAAGTCGGCGTCGGTCTCGCCGGGGAACCCGACGATGATGTCGGTGGAGATCGCCGCGTGCGGGATCTTCGCGCGGACGCGGTCGAGGATGCCGAGGAACCGCTCGCTGCGGTAGCTCCGGCGCATGGCCTTGAGCACCCGGTCGGAGCCCGACTGCAGCGGCATGTGCAGCTGGGGCATCACGTTCGGGGTCTCGGCCATCGCGTCGATGACGTCGTCGGTGAACGCTGCCGGGTGCGGGCTGGTGAAACGCACGCGCTCCAGCCCCTGGATGCCACCGGTGGCCCGCAGCAGCTTGCCGAACGCCTGTCGGTCGCCGAACTCGACGCCGTAGGAGTTCACGTTCTGCCCGAGCAGGGTGACCTCGATCGCACCGTCGTCGACGAGCGCCTGGATCTCGGCCAGGACGTCACCGGGGCGGCGGTCCTTCTCCTTGCCACGCAGCGAGGGGACGATGCAGAACGTGCAGGTGTTGTTGCAACCGACCGAGATCGAGACCCAGCCGCTGTGCGTCGAGTCGCGCTTGGTGGGCAGCGTCGACGGGAAGACGTCGAGTGCCTCGAGGATCTCGATCTGCGCCTCGTCGTTGTGCCGCGCCCGCTCGAGCAGGGTCGGCAGCGATCCCATGTTGTGCGTGCCGAAGACCACGTCGACCCACGGCGCCTTCTCGAGGATGACGTTCTTGTCCTTCTGCGCCAGGCACCCGCCGACGGCGATCTGCATGCCGGGGTGATCGCGCTTGATGCCCGCGAGTTGTCCGAGGTTGCCGTACAGCCGGTTGTCCGCGTTCTCGCGCACCGCACAGGTGTTGATGACGACGACGTCGGCCTGTTCGCCGTCCGCCGCGGTGTAGCCCGCGGCCTGCAACGACCCGCTCAACCGCTCGGAGTCGTGCACGTTCATCTGGCACCCGTAGGTGCGGACTTCGTAGGTGCGGGGGCGCGCTGCGACGGTGGCCATGGTCGTCCCAGTGTAGGTCGGAGCGGCTACTCGAACCGCACGGTCCCGCGGCCGGAAGGCGGCCGTCTGCCGCCGCCGTCGAGTGCGCGTGCGACAGCGATCCGGACGACGCCGGAGCTGTAGCCCTTGCGCATCAGGAAGCCGGACAGCCGGCGTTCCGCGGTGGCCCGGTCGAGGCCGCGCATCTGCGGCGCTCGCTTGTCGGCGAGTTCCTGCGCGCGGAGGAACTCGTCGTCCTCGTCGTCGGCGGCTTCGTCGAGTGCGGTGTCGATCGCCACCTGGTCGATCCCCCGGCGTCGGAGTTCGGTGACGACCCCCTGGCGGCCGAGGCCCTTGCGCGCGTGCAGCCGGTCGACCAGGTCGGTGGCGAGGGCGACGTCGTCCAGGAGCCCGACACGGGTCAACCGTTCGATCTCGTGCTCGACCACGTCGGGGTCGAGGTCCTGCTGCAGCAGCAGGGTCCGCATCTCGGACTCGCTCACGCCCTTGCGCCCGAGGGCACGGAGGCTGAGCCGTTCGGCGTCCGCGCGCTGTTCGTCGAGCGGACGGGGTGCGTCGGCCGGGTCGATCTCCTCGCCGCCGGCGATGGAGAACACCGACGCGGTGGTGGCGTCGGCGGTCTCGGAGTCGTAGCCGTCCTGCTCGGCCCGGGTCGAGCGCCCGCTGCCGTCACCGATCACGGGCGACACCCATGCTGCTGGGCCCCGGGCACCGTGCAGGGGCACCGGCGAATCGGCGTCGAAGGGTGCCGGGAACTCGTCCGGCCGAGCGTCGCCGGATTCGGGCAGTGCCCACCCGTCGACGTCTCGTGGTTCGTCCGGTGACACCGGCGGTGCGGGGATCGCGGGCGTCACCGGGGTCACGGGAGCGCGACGACGCGACCTCGCACCGAACAGGTCGGTGACCGGTGCGAGGCCGTCGTCGTCGTGGTCGGTGCTCACGCGCCCTTGCGCTCCGCGAGCTTCGGCGCGATCGACTCGACCGGAGCGTCCTCGGCCTTGGCGCCACCGACGCCGAGCTTGGCGAGGATCTTGCCTTCGATGTCGGCAGCGATCTCGGGGTTCTGGATCAGGAAGGAACGCGAGTTCTCCTTGCCCTGCCCGAGCTGGTCGCCGTCGTACGTGTACCAGGCGCCCGACTTCTTGACGATGCCGTGGTCGACACCGAAGTCGAGCAGCGAGCCTTCGCGCGAGATGCCGACGCCGTACAGGATGTCGAACTCGGCCTGCTTGAAGGGCGGCGCCATCTTGTTCTTGACGACCTTGACGCGCGTTCGGTTGCCCACCGCGTCGGTACCGCTCTTGAGTGTCTCGATGCGACGGATGTCGAGGCGGACGGACGCGTAGAACTTCAGCGCCTTACCGCCCGAGGTGGTCTCCGGCGAACCGAAGAACACGCCGATCTTCTCGCGCAGCTGGTTGATGAAGATCATCGTGGTCTGCGTCTGGTTCAGGCCACCGGCGAGCTTCCGCAGCGCCTGCGACATGAGGCGGGCCTGCAGACCGACGTGCGAGTCACCCATCTCGCCCTCGATCTCGGCACGGGGCACGAGGGCCGCGACGGAGTCGATGACGATGAGGTCGATGGAGCCGGAGCGGACCAGCATGTCCGCGATCTCGAGCGCCTGCTCGGCGGTGTCGGGCTGCGACACGAGCAGGGCGTCGATGTCGACACCGAGCTTCTTGGCGTACTCGGGGTCGAGCGCGTGCTCGGCGTCGATGAAGGCCGCGATGCCACCGGCGCGCTGGGCGTTGGCGATGGCGTGGATGGTGAGGGTCGTCTTACCCGACGACTCCGGGCCGTAGATCTCGACGATGCGGCCGCGGGGCAGGCCACCGATGCCGAGCGCTACGTCCAGCGCCACCGACCCGGTCTGGATGACGTTGACGGGGGCGCGTTCGTCCGAACCGAGGCGCATGATCGCACCCTTGCCGAACTGCCTGTCTATCTGTGCGAGTGCGGTCTCGAGGGCCTTTTCGCGGTCTGCCGGTGATGGCATGGGGTGCTCCTTCGTGCTCGTGTTCGGCCGCCTGTAGGCTGTCGCGTCCACGCCGGCCGATGGTGCAAGGCCGATGGTTCTGCGACAAGGCTTCGGGCTGTTCCCGATGTCCATCAACCTATGGCGAGCCACCGACATCACTGCCGACGGTCACGCGATCTGTGGATGGAGCATCCGGGCGACGCCGCTGTGGAGGAAGTTACCACCGATCGAACACGCGTTCGAGCAACACGCCGAACACAGTTTCGGGTGCCGGACCTGCAGGACCGCGCTCAGTCCTGGGGTTCGGCCAGGCCCTTGCCGTGCCGACGGTCCATCGGGACGTCCTGCGAGTCGCACAGTGCGTCCCACACCCGGCGGGCCTCGATGCCTGCGGCGAGGGCGTCCACGGCGGAGCGACCACCCAGCCCCTCGAGCACGACGTCACGGGTGACCACGGAACCGTAGGCCTCACCGAACACCTGGTCGACGGCTCGCCAGAACTCACTCACGCGCATCCGACCAGCCTAGGCGCGTGGTCGTGCGCCGGAACGCAGAACGCCCCCGCCGGGAAGGACCGGCGAGGGCGTTCGGTGCGGTGCGCTCAGCGCACCGCGAGGTCGTTGTCGAACTCGGCGACGAGGTCGTCCGGGAGCGTGTCGGGGACGGGGGTCAGCCCCTCGACGATCGCGAGGCGGTCGCCCACTTCGCGCATGATGGTCGAGATGGGCGTGTCCAGAGCATCCGCGACGGACGCGAGGATCTCCGAGCTGGCTTCCTTCTGCCCACGCTCGACCTCACTGAGGTACCCGAGCGCGACACTGGCCTTGGACGCGACCTGACGGAGGGTCCGGCCCTTCTGCAAGCGGAAGTCCCGGAGCACATCGCCGATTTCCTGACGAACGAGAACCATGAGAACTCCTCCTCTCTGTCGTCTCCGCGCCCGCTCGGTCCGGTGGAACGAGTTCGGGTTCAGCAACAATAGCGTTGCCGGTTGCAGCATGTTAGCCAGGCTGGCTGCCGTACTGCTGGAGATTTCGTGAGATGTAACCCAGTGGAAACGGGACCTATTCCCGGCCCCGGATCTCGGACGACATCCGTGCAAGGAGTTCGGAGACGGTGGCGTGACGGATTGCTCCCCGGTCACCGTCGAGGTGCAGCTCGAAGGCCTCGGCGCCCGCGGCGGAGGCGATCCCCACGTACACGGTGCCGACGGGCTTGCCGTCCTGCGGGTCCGGGCCGGCGACACCCGTCGTGCTGATCCCCCACGTTGCGGGCTCCCCGTCGACGGACAGCGCGATCCGGACACCGGCGGCCATCTGCCGGGCGACCTCCGGGTGCACGGCGCCCTCGGCCTCGAGCAGGTCCTCCGAGACCCCGAGCACGGAGTGCTTCACGGGCGTCGCGTACGCCACGACGCCACCGCGGACGACGGCGCTCGCCCCGGGCACGTCGACGAGGGTCGCGACGACGAGTCCGCCGGTCAGCGACTCCGCCACGGCGAGGGTCTCGCCCCGCGCCGTCAGTTCGGCGATGAGACCCGGTGCGACCGGCTCGACGGGCGCGGCCTCGGTCGAACGGTCGGGCCTGGTCATGCGGTGGTGCGGTTGTGCTTCCATGCCTGCCAGAGGTAGTCGATCCCGCTCAGGACCGTTGCCAGGAACGCGGCGGTCATGAGGATGCCGTTGACCCAGTGCGCCCAGTCACCGACCAGGTTCCACCACGGGAACAGCGCGGCCGTCAGCGCGACGGCCTGCAGCACGGTCTTGATCTTGCCTCCGCGGCTGGCCGGGATCACCCGGTCGGAGAGCACCGCGAACCGGAAGACCGTGATGCCGATCTCCCGCACCATGATCAGCACGGTCACGTACCAGGGCAGTTCATGCAGGATGGACAGCGCGACGAGCGCACCCCCGATGAGCACCTTGTCGGCGATCGGGTCGACGAGCTTGCCGAAGTCCGTGACCAGGTTCTGCCGACGGGCGATGATGCCGTCCGCGCTGTCCGTGACGATCGCCACGACGAAGACGACCGCGGCCCAGATGCGCAGGGGCCCGTCGTTCCCGGCGTCGGTGAGCAGCAGGACGAAGAACAGCGGCGCCATCAGGATGCGCACCACCGTGATGATGTTCGCGACGTTCGCGGTCGACGCCGGGCCGGGGCCCTTGCGCAAGAGCCGCCCGCGCCACGGGAACCGTGCGCCGTGCGTGGTGTTCGTGCTGTCCGAGGCGGTCATCGCCGTCACTCCCTGCCCGTCAGTCCCCACGCGTCCTCATCGGGCTCGTCGTGGACTTCATCGTACCCGCGGGTCATGTCCCCGACGGGGTCGGCACCGTACCGGTCACCGTCGCCGGACGGCGTCGGTGCCGGCGCTGCCGGAGCGGCCGCGGCGGGCGGCTCCTCGCCGCGGAGCTTCGCGAGCACCGCGGGCAACTGGTCGGCGGTCACCAGGACGTCGCGGGCCTTCGAGCCCTCGGACGGTCCGACGATGTCGCGCGACTCCATCAGGTCCATCAGGCGACCGGCCTTGGCGAAGCCGACGCGGAGCTTGCGCTGCAGCATCGACGTCGAACCGAACTGGGTCGACACGACCTGTTCGACGGCCGCGAGCAGCAGTTCGAGGTCGTCGCCGATGTCGGCGTCGATCTCCTTGCGCTCGACCACGGCCTGGACGTCCTGGCGGTACTCGGGCTGGGCCTGCCGCGTGACGTGCTGGACGACCTCGGCGACCTCGCCCTCCTGCACCCAGGCGCCCTGCACGCGGAGCGACTTCGACGAACCCATCGGCAGGAAGAGCGCGTCGCCCTGACCGATCAGCTTGTCGGCGCCGGGCTGGTCGAGGATGACGCGGGAGTCCGTGACGCTCGTCACCGCGAAGGCGATGCGCGACGGCACGTTCGCCTTGATCAGGCCGGTGATGACGTCGACCGAGGGCCGCTGCGTCGCGAGCACCAGGTGGATGCCGGCGGCGCGGGCGAGCTGGGTGATGCGGACGATCGATTCCTCGACGTCACGCGGTGCCACGAGCATCAGGTCGGCGAGCTCGTCGACGACCACCAGCAGGTACGGGTACGGCTTGAGCTTCCGCTCGCTGCCCGCCGGCAGGACGATCTCGTTGTTCTCGATCGCCTTGTTGAAGTCGTCGACGTGGCGGAACCCGAACGACGCCAGGTCGTCGTACCGCATGTCCATCTCCTTCACGACCCACTGCAGCGCTTCGGCTGCCTTCTTGGGGTTCGTGATGATGGGGGTGATGAGGTGCGGGACGCCGGCGTAGATCGAGAGCTCGACGCGCTTCGGGTCGACCAGGACCATGCGGACCTCGGACGGCTTCGCGCGCATCAGCAGCGACGTGATCATCGAGTTGATGAACACCGACTTGCCGGAACCGGTGGAGCCGGCGACGAGCAGGTGCGGCATCTTCGCCAGGTTCGCGACGACGAAGCCGCCCTCGACGTCCTTGCCGACGCCGATCGTCATCGGGTGCTTCGACTTGCGCGCGGCGTTCGAGCGCAGCACGTCGCCGAGCGAGACGATCTCGCGGTCGGTGTTCGGGATCTCGACGCCGATCGCGCTCTTGCCCGGGATCGGCGACAGGATGCGGACCTCGTTCGAGGCGACCGCGTACGACAGGTTCTTCGACAGGGCCGTGACGCGCTCGACCTTGACGCCCGGGCCGAGCTCGATCTCGTACCGGGTGACCGTCGGCCCGCGGGAGAACCCGGTGACCTTCGCGTCGACCTTGAACTCGGTGAGCACCCCGGTGATGGCGGCGACGATGTCGTCGTTCGCCTGGCTGCGCGCGACCGAGGGCGTGCCGGAGCTCAGGGTGGTGGCGGCCGGCAGTCGGTACGGCTTCGACGGGTCGTCGTCGGAACCGGCGGCGGCCGCGCTCAGCTCGGCGGCGGCGTCGATGTCCTCGGGCTCGTCGACGACCTCGGGCTCGGACAGCACCTCGGGCACCGCGGGACGGATGTCGGCGGTCGGCTGCGGGCGCGCGGGGACGTCGGTGCCGAACGCGCGCAGGGCCTGCTCGGCGTCCTGCAGGTCCTGCTCGACGGAGTCGTTGAGGTTGACCGACGCGGGCTCGGCCGGCGTGAGGTCGACGAGCCCTGCGGCGGCCCCGGCGTTCGGGCTCACGACGGGAGCAGCGGGCGCGACGGCAGTGGCAGCGGGCGCGACACCGGTGGCCGGCGGGAGCACCGGGCTGTCGTACGCCGGGTCCTCTTCGCGTCCGGACTTGTTGCGGCGCCACCACGGCACGTTGTCGCCGCCGGCGTCGGCGTCGGCAGCGGCCTGCTCGTCACCGAACCCGAGGTCGTCGAACAGCTGGAAGTCGGCGTCGCCCTTCTTGCCGCGCTTCGAGGTGCGAGTGCGGGCGGCGGGCGCTGCCACGGCGGCGGCGGTGTCCGCGTCCGGCTCGGCAGCGGGCGCCGGGGCACCGAACAGGTAGGCGTAGAGCTCGTGCAGCCGGCGACCGAGCTTGTTCGGCGGCGTCTTGGTGATGATGAAGAGCGAGAGCACGAGCAGCACGATCGCCACGGGCACGGCCACCCACGCGGTCGCGATCGTGACGAGCCAGCCGATGACCACCCAGCCGAGCACCCCACCGGCGGCAGCGAGCGCGGGCATGCCGTCGGCCGCGCTCGGTCGGCCGCCGAAGACGTGGCAGAGCGAGGCGATGGAGACGATCAGGATGCCCAGACCGATGCCGATCCGGGTGTTGTCGTGCACCGAGGCCGGGTGCCGGAACAGCCACCCGGCGAACACGATCATGATGACCGGCAGGGCGAATGCCAGGCGGCCGAACAGCCCGCCGAACGTGTAGGCGTCGAGTGCGACGGAGACGCTGTTGGTCGGGTTGAGCCACTCGACGACCCCACCGGCGATGGCCAGCAGGAACAGCAGGAACGGGAACCCGTCGCGCCGCTGGTCCTTCTCGAGGGTCTCCTTGCCGAGCAGCCGGAACATCGCGCCGACGCCGTGCGCCATCGCGAGCCAGAAGGTCACGAGCGGGTTCTGCTCGCGGAACACCGGCGTGGGTGCGGCCTGCGGCAGCTTCTTCGTCGTGGCCTGGGTGCGCGACGAACCGCGCGTCCCGTTGCCACGGGACGACGTGGACGCGCGCGAGCGCGTGGTCGACTTGGTGCCTCCGGCCATGGGCAGAACCCTAACGCCCGCTCAGGACAAACGCAGGAAGGCCCGCCGCAGCGTCCGTGACGGACGCTGGACGGGCCTCCAGGGTGGGGACGGAGGCTAGGCCTCGATGACCACCGGGACGATCATCGGACGACGACGGTGCTTCGTGTTCACCCAACGACCGACCGTGCGACGGACGACCTGCGCGAAGGCGTGCGAGTCGCGCGTGCCGTTGGCTGCGGCCTCGGAGATCGCCTTGGCGATCTGCGGGCGCACGTCGTCGAAGACGGAGTCGTCCTCGGCGAAGCCGCGCGACTGGATCTCCGGGCCGATCACGCACTGCCCGGTGGTGAAGTCCACCGCGCAGAAGACCGAGATGAAGCCTTCTTCGGCCAGGACACGGCGGTCCTTCAGGTCGGCGTCGGTGATCTCGCCGACGGTGGAGCCGTCGACGTAGACGTAGCCGATGTCGAGCTGGCCGGCGACCGTCGCGACGCCGTCCTTCAGGTCGACGACGATGCCGTCCTGCCCGAGGATGACGTTGCGCGGCGGGACGCCCGTCTGGATCGCCAGGTCGGCGTTCGCGTACAGGTGACGGTGCTCGCCGTGGACGGGGAGCACGTTGCGCGGCCGCAGGATGTTGTAGCAGTAGAGCAGTTCGCCGGCCGAGGCGTGTCCGGAGACGTGCACCTTGGCGTTGCCCTTGTGCACGACCTTCGCGCCGAGCTTGGTCAGCCCGTCGATCACGCGGTACACGGCGTTCTCGTTGCCCGGGATGAGCGACGACGCGAGGATGACGGTGTCGCCCTCGCCGATCTCGATCTGGTGCTCGAGGTTCGCCATGCGGGCCAGGACGGCCATCGGCTCACCCTGCGACCCGGTCGACATGTAGACGATCTGGTCGTCGGGGACGTTCTTCGCCTTCTTCGTGTCGATGAGCACGTTCTCCGGCACCCGCAGGTACCCGAGGTCGGCGGCGATCGTCATGTTGCGGATCATCGAGCGGCCCATGAACGCGACCTTGCGGTTCGCGGCCGCGGCGGCGTCGAGGACCTGCTGCACGCGGTGCACGTGTGACGAGAAGCTCGCCACGACGACCTTCTTGCGGGCGCGCATGATGATGTTCTCGAGCACCGGGCCGATGTCGCGCTCCGGAGCGGTGAAGCCCGGCACGTCGGCGTTCGTGGAGTCCGGCAGGAACAGGTCGACGCCGGCCTCGCCCAGACGGGCGAACGCGCGGAGGTCGGTGATCCGGTCGTCCAGCGGGAGCTGGTCCATCTTGAAGTCACCCGTGTGCAGGACACGACCGGCGGGGGTCGTGATCGCGACGGCGAGGGCGTCCGGGATGGAGTGGTTCACGGCGACGAACTCGAGGTGGAACGGGCCGATCTGCTCGGTCTGGTCCTCGGCCACGACGAGCGTGTACGGCTTGATCCGGTGTTCCTTGAGCTTCGCCTCGACGAGCGCGAGGGTCAGCGTGGAGCCGATCAGCGGGATGTCGTCGCGGAGCTTCAGGAGGTACGGGACGGCACCGATGTGGTCTTCGTGGCCGTGCGTGAGCACGACACCGAGGACGTCGTCGAGGCGGTCACGGATCGGCGTGAAGTCCGGCAGGATCAGGTCGACACCGGGCTGGTGCTCCTCGGGGAACAGCACGCCGGCGTCGACGATGAGCAGCTTGCCCTCGTACTCGTAGACGGTCATGTTGCGACCGATCTCGCCGAGGCCCCCGATGGGGATCACGCGGAGGGTGCCGTTCTCGAGCGGCTGCGGTGTGGAGACTTGTGTGGGCATTCGGTCCTACGGATTCGGGCGACGTGCGTGCTGCGCGCCGCGGTGTTCGCTAGCGGGTGGTGCCTGGCACCTTCGGTAGTGCACCGCCGGCCGCCGCGTTGCGGTCGGGGCGGAAGTTCGAGAAGTCGGCGCCGGGCACGTCGCGCACGGCTTCGAGTGAGGTCTCGATGGCGTACGCCTCGGAGTCCTCGGGGCCGACGAGCGGCAGTCGGACGCGCGGGCTGCCGATGCGGCCGAGCCCGTGCAGGATGTACTTGGCGGCCACGGTACCGGGAACGTGCGTCATCACGGCGCGGACGAGCGGCTCGAGTCGCTTGTGCTCGGCCGTCGCGGTGGCCAGGTCGCCCCGGTTCACGGCGTCGACGATGGTGCGGTACGGCGCGCTCGTGATGTTCGCCGTCACGCCGATCAGGCCGGTGGCACCGATCGACAGGTGCGGGAGCACGTTCGTGTCGTCACCGGAGAAGTACATGAGGTCGGTGTTGTTCAGCACGCGCGAGACCTCGGCGAAGTCGCCCTTGGCGTCCTTCACGGCGAGGATGTTCGGGTGCTTCGACGCGCGAAGGATCGTGTCGTAGGTGATCGGGATGCCGGTGCGGCCCGGGATGTCGTACAGGATCACCGGCAGGTCGGTGGCGTCCGCGATCATCCGGAAGTGGGTGAGGACACCCGACTGTGTCGGCTTGTTGTAGTACGGCGTGACGATCATCACGCCGTCCGCGCCGGCCTTCTCGCTCTGCTTGTACAGGTGGATGGCGTGCGCGGTCTCGTTCGAGCCACCACCCGTGATGATCTTCGCGCGGCCGGCGGCCACGGACTTGCCGACCTCGACCAGCCGGAGCTTCTCCGGGTCGGTGAGCGTCGACGTCTCGCCGGTCGTGCCGGTGACGACGATGCCGTCGGCGCCGGCGGTGATGCAGTCGTCGATGTGCTGCTCGACGCCGGGCCAGTCGACCTCACCGTCGGCCGTGAACGGGGTCACGAGGGCGACGAGGACCTGACCGAAGGGATTCTCACGCGGGGACACGGGCACCAGCGTACCGGGGATGCGCGCGGAGGCCGCCGTCCGTGTGGACGGTCGCCTGCCTGCGGCGCGGCCGGGAGGCCCGGATCACGTCCGTCCCGCCGGTCACGCCCGGCGCGTGGGGGCGCTCAGGCGCGGCGCTGCCACTCCAGGAACCGGTAGCGGGTGCCGCCGTTGCGGGACTCCTGCCACGGGCCCTCGTCGGTGAGCGTCCAACCGGCAGTCTCGTCGAGCGTCGGTGCGACGGTGTCGCCGGGGACGTCGACGTCGATCACGGTCTCGGAGACGACATCGGCACGGTCGAGCGCCGCGGCGTAGACCTGGCCGCCGCCGACGACCCAGACGGTCTCGTCGGTGCCGTCGTCGCCTTCGAGCGCGGCCTGCAGGTCGTGCACCACCTCGGCACCGTCGGCGGTCCACGTCGTGTCACGGGTGAGCACCACGTTGCGCCGACCGGGCAGGGGCCGGAACCGCTCGGGCAGGGACTCCCACGTGCGCCGCCCCATGAGCACGGTCGCGTCCCCGGTGACCCGCTTGAAGTGCGCCAGGTCCTCGGGCACGTGCCAGGGCATGCCCCCGTCGGCACCGATGACGCCGGTGGTCGAGCGGGCCCAGACCATGCCGATCATCAGACGGCGACCGCGGCCTTGATCGCCGGGTGGTGCTCGTAGCCGACGACGGTGAAGTCCTCGTACTCGTAGTCGTCGATCGAGTCGCGCGGGGCGAGCTCGAGCGTCGGCATCGGGTACGCCGTGCGGGACAGCTGCTCCTCGACCTGTTCGACGTGGTTGTCGTAGACGTGGCAGTCGCCGCCGGTCCAGACGAAGTCACCGACCTCGAGCCCGGTCTGCGCCGCGATCATGTGGGTCAGCAGCGCGTACGAGGCGATGTTGAACGGGACGCCGAGGAACATGTCGGCGCTCCGCTGGTAGAGCTGGCACGAGAGCTTGCCGTCGTTCACGTAGAACTGGAAGAACGCGTGGCACGGGGCGAGCGCCATGTCCGGCACGTCGGCGACGTTCCACGCCGAGACGATGAGCCGACGGCTGTCCGGGTTCGTCCTGATCTGCTCGATGACCTGGGCGATCTGGTCGACGTGCTCACCCGAGGGGGTGGGCCAGGATCGCCACTGCACGCCGTACACCGGGCCGAGGTCGCCGTCGGCGTCCGCCCACTCGTTCCATATCCGGACACCGTGCTCCTGCAGCCAGGTCGCGTTGCCCTCGCCGCGCAGGAACCAGAGGAGCTCGTACGCGACCGACTTGAAGTGCACGCGCTTCGTGGTGACGAGCGGGAAGCCCTTCGACAGGTCGTAGCGGAGCTGTGCACCGAACAGGCTGCGGGTCCCCGTGCCGGTGCGGTCGCCCTTCGGCGAGCCCTCGGTCAGGACCCGGCGGAGCAGGTCCTCGTAGGGGGTCGGGACGGAAGCGTCGGGCTGTACGGTCTCGCTGTCGGTCACACACAGAAGCCTACGTCGGTGTGAGTAGCGTTGCCGGTATGCCCGACACGACGGAACAACCGCTCTCGATCCTGGTGGCCGGCTCGTCCGGCTTCATCGGGACCCCACTCGTCCGCGCCCTGCGCGAGGCGGGGCACCACGTCACCACGCTCGTGCGCCGGGAAGCCCGCACCGCGACCGAGTTCCGCTGGGCACCGGGGCGACGTCCGCTCGACCCGGCGATCCTCGACGGCGCCGACGTCGTGATCAACCTGGCCGGCGCGAACATCGGCAAGCTGCCGTGGACCGACGCGTACCGCAAGGAGATCCGCAGCTCACGCATCGACGCCACCGACACCCTGGTCGAGGCGATGCGGCACGCGACCACTCCCCCGGCGCTGTTCCTGTCGGGCTCGGCCTCGGGCGTGTACGGCGACCGTCCGGCCGACGTGCTGCCCGACGACGCCGCCCCGGGCACGGGGTTCCTCGCCGACGTCTGCACCGCGTGGGAGTCGGCCGCGAACGCCGCCCCCGCGGGGGTCCGGGTCATCACGCTCCGGACCGGCATCGTGATCGGCAAGGGCGGCGGCGCGCTCGCACCCCTCGTCCCGCTGACCAAGCTCGGCGTCGGCAGCCGACTCGGCACCGGCGGCCAGCACTGGCCCTGGATCGCCCTCGAGGACGAGGTCGGCGCGATCGTGCACCTGGCGACCGCGGCGCCGGACGTCTCCGGCCCGGTCAACCTGGCGGGCCCGGAGCCGGTCGTCGCCGACCGCATCACGAAGCACGTCGCCGAGGTGCTGCACCGCCCCTACCTGTTCCGGATCCCCGAGTTCGCCCTGCGCCTGGCGCTGCGGGACGCCGCGGACGACATGCTCCTGTCGAGCCAGCGGATGGTCCCCACGAAGTTGCTCGAGTCCGGCTACACGTTCCGGTACACGCAGGCTGCGGACGCGATCGACGCCGTCTTCTGATCGGACGGCAGACCGGGGGTCAGCGGTCGGCGGCGCGCGCCAGGGCGGTGCGCATCGCCGACCGTGCACGTTTGCGGTCGCCCGCGGCGTCGTAGACCACACCGAGCCGGTACCAGGCACGCCAGTCGGCCGGGTCCTGCTCGACCGCGTCGCGGTACCGCGGGAACAGCTCGTCGGCGGCGTCGCGGATCGGACGACCCGACGGCCGCACGGGGACGACGTCGTCCGGTGTGCCGCCCTCGGCCTCGAGCCGTGCGCCGAGCCGCGTGATGCGGATGCCGAAGCGGAACTCCAGGACGAGCAGGAGCGCGCCGATCGCGGCGACGACGAACAGTGCGACACCGATGCCGATGCCGATCGGGATGCCGGTGGCGATGAAGGCCACAGCACGCTGTCCGACGAGAACGATGTACAGGGCGAGCAGCACCGCCATCAGTGCTGCACCCCAGAACGGCGAGCGGATCGTGCGTCCGGCCCGCTCCATGCGACCCACGGCCCTCAGCCGATGCCGAGGACGCTGCCGAGGCCCACGGTGAGCCCCCGCGCCGACACCACGTTCGCGAGCGCCGCACGGATGCCCGCCACGTAGGCGACGTCGTCGTTGGTGTCGTGCCGGATCGTCAGTGTCTCGCCGGGGCCGCTCAGCAGGACGTCCTGCACGGCCTTCACCCCGGGCAGCCGGAGCGAGTGGATGGGCACACTGGCGACCTGCTGACCACGGGCGCGCTGGTCGACGTGTGGAGCGTCCACCGGCCCGACATCGCGCCGGGCGTCGGCCATCAGCTCCGCCGTGCGCACCGCGGTGCCCGAGGGTGAGTCGATCTTGCCGGCGTGGTGGGTCTCGACGATCTCGGCAGCCGGGAACCACGGCGCCGCGATCGTCGCCAGGTGGGTGCCGAGCACCGAGCCGATCGAGAAGTTCGGGACGACGAGCACCCCCTGCTCCGGGCGTTCCTGCAGCCCGGTGCGGAGCTTCGCGAGGCGGTCGAGCGACCAGCCGGAGGTACCGACGAGCACGTTCGCGCCGCTCGACAGCGCGTTCTCCACGATCGCGGGGCTGAGCGACGGCACCGTCACGTCGACCACCAGGGCCGCGCCGCCGAAGACGGACGGGGGTGCCTGGTGGGCGCCGTCCTTCGAGGACAGACGGGCGACGAGCTCGAACTCCGGGAGTTCCTCGACGACGGCGGCCACGAGGCCCCCGAGACGACCGGTGGCGCCGACGACGGCGACGGGAGTGACCATGCGGTCCATCCTAGGATCGACGCATGTCAGTCGAGGTCAGGACCGTGCCGGCCGATCTGCCCGAGGTCGACGTCCTGCTCGACGCGTACCTGGACGAGCGCGAGGCGACGTTCCCGAGCGCGCAGGGCACCTACGCACGGAAGCGCACCCCCGCGGCCGAGTTCACGCCGCCGAACGGTGTCTTCGCACTGGCGGACGACGACGGCGTCGCGATCGGGTGCGGGGGGCTCCGGCGGATCGCGGACGGGGTGGACGCAGCCGGCGCCGTCGACGTCCGGTTCGAGGTCAAGCACGTCTTCGTGACACCGGCCGGGCGCGGCAAGGGGGTCGCGACGGCCGTGATGGACCTGCTCGAGCGGGCCGGTGCCGACCTCGGCGCGACGAGCATCGTCCTCGACACGAACGACTCACTCGTCGCCGCGGCCGCCCTGTACCGCAGCCGCGGCTACGTTCGCGTCGAGCCGTTCAACGACAACCCGAACGCGACCGCCTGGTACCGCAAGGCGGTGGCCCCGACCCGGACGGGCCGCGGGCCGGACGCCTGAGCCGCCACGGGCCTCCCGGCCGCGCCACCGCGAACCGGACCGGCGGCCGCTAGACGGGCTGGTCGACCGGCAGCCCGGTGCGCAGCTCCACCGGCAGGTGGGCCAGGTCGTTCAGCGTGACGACCTCGGCCGGCTTCGCCGAGCGGATCCGGATGATCGTGAGCGCGGTGTGCGCGACGTTGGTGCCCATCCAGCGCCACTCGGGCGCCTGGAACGCTTCACGGACGAACCAGCCGATCACGGCGTTGTGCGTGATGAGCAGGTCGTGCCGGTCTTCGCGCGCCGGGGTGAACCACTCCGACACGGCGTCGCCCATCTGGGCTTGTCCGGCGACGATCTCCTCTTCGGTGATGCCGCCGTACCAGCCCTGGTAGGCGTGCGGCATGTCCGGCGTCGGGCCCGAGGGGATGCAGTCGAACAGCAGCGTCGAGGGTTCCGGCTGGATCGACGGCAGTCGCTGCGACAGGAACGCGGCGGTCTCGCTCGGGGCCTCGAGCGGCGAGTGGTACACGCCGTCGAATGGCACGCCGCCGAGACGGTCGGCGACCAGGGTCGCCTGACGCTTGCCGCGTTCGGAGAGCTTGCCGTCCCGCAGGCCGTGTTCGGCGTCCTGGTGTTCGCCGTGGCGGACGAGGTACAGGTAGTGCGACATGTCCGTGCTCAGCTGCCGATCCCGATGGCCGCGGCGAGTTCGTCCTGCTGCACGGCGCCGACCACCGAGGTGATCGTCGGCCGGGTGAGCAGGTCGCGCGCGAGTTCGAGCACGCCGCCGGTGGTGACGCCGTCCACGCGTTCGAGCGCGGTCGACAGGTCGGTGTACTCCCCCGTGCCGAGCTCGGAACGGCCGAGACGCGTCATGCGTGCGTCGGAGTCTTCGAGCGAGAGCGTCAGCGCACCCTCGATCTGCCCCTTCGCCCGTCGCAGTTCGTCGTCGGTGATCCCGAGGTCGACCATCCGGCGGAACTCCGCGTCGACGATGTCGACGACACCGGCGACGTTGTCCGGCGCGCAGCCGGCGTAGACGCCGAAGGCACCGTTGTCCAGGTAGGCGGGAGCGAACGACGACACCGCGTAGGCCAGACCGCGGCGCTCGCGGACCTCTTGGAACAGGCGCGAGCTCATGCCGCCGCCGAGCACGGCGTTCAGGACGCTGAGCGAGGGCCGGCGGTCGTCGCGCAGGTCGAGACCCTGCGAGCCGCGGAGCATGCTGACCTGCTCGGTCGGGCGGTGCACCACGGACAGCTTCGGCTCGACCGGGTCGGCAACCGTCTGGGGCGTGCGGCGCGGCAGCGGCGCGGCGTCGGGAGCGTCGTGGAAGACGCCGGCGACGAGCTCGCAGAACCGGTCGTGGTCGACGGCACCGGCGGCGGTGACGACGATGCCGTTGGGCGCGTAGTGCTCGCGGTAGTGCGCCAGCACCTCGTCGCGCTGGACCGCACGGATGCTGTCCGGGGTGCCGCCGATCGGACGGCCGAGGGGGTGCCCGCCGAACGCCGCGGCGAAGAACGCTTCGCCCGCGACGTCGGCCGGGTCGTCGGCGGCCATCGCGAGTTCTTCGAGGATGACACCGCGCTCCACGGCGAAGGCCTCGTGCTCGAGCACCGACCCGGTGACCATGTCACCGATGACGTTCACGGCCATCGGGACGTCGGTGTCCCGGACCCGTGCGTAGTAGCAGGTGTACTCCTTGGCCGTCGCGGCGTTGTGCTCACCGCCGACCGAGTCGAACGCGATGGCGATGTCGAGCGCCGACCGCGTCTCGGTGCCCTTGAAGAGCAGGTGTTCGAGGAAGTGCGTCGAGCCGAACTGACCGTCGCGCTCGTCACGTGAACCGACGCCGACCCAGAACCCGATGCTCGTCGACGCGGCGCCCGGCACCGCCTCGGTGAGCACACGGACGCCCGACGGCAACACGGTGCGACGGACGAAGGCCCCACCGGACGTCAGGAACGACGTGTCCGGGGCCCCGAGCGGCAGTGGCACTGGCTGGTTCATCGCAGACGAGCCTACTGATCCGCCGACGCGTGCCGCCCAGTTTCCCGGTCCGGGCCACGTGCCACTCGAAGTGGGGTACAGTAAGTGAGGACAGACCGACTCGTCTGTCTGTCCTCCTTGTGCTACAGTTGGCCACGCCGGATCGAAAGCCCCCCTAAGTTCCGATCCGGCGGCTCGGGACATCAGTCCTGCGCGACCACCGAGTCCCCCCACTCCGGTCGCGGAGCCGATGAGTCCGAGGAGTACACGCTGTGACGGTCGATTCCCCCCAACCGGCCGTCCAGCGTCTCCCCGGCCCGAGCACGAACCTCGCGTCGCCGGACGGGTCGAGCGTCCCCCCGACTCCCCGCTCCGGCGGCGCGAAGGTCCGTGTCCTCGAGACCGCCACGCGGCTCTTCTACGAAGAGGGCATCCACAGCGTCGGCGTCGACCGCCTCATCTCCGAGGCGAGCGTCACGAAGGCGACGTTCTACAAGCACTACGGGTCGAAGGACAACCTGATCCTCGCCTACATCCGGACCCAGCACGAGCGCGTGCAGGAGCGGATGGAGCAGCTCATCACCGACGCCGGCTCCCCCGAGCGGGCTGTCCGAGCGTGGGTCGCCGCGCTGGCCGACGACGTCAACGACCCGGCCTTCCGCGGCTGTGCGTTCCTGCACGCCGCCGCCGAGTACCACGACCCGCGCGACCCGGTCCGCCAGGTCGTCGCCGTGCACCGCGACTGGTACACCGAGCGCCTCGCGACCCTGCTGCACGACGCCGGGCACCCCCTGCCCGGTGACGGCGCCGACGAGCTCATGCTCGCGCGTGACGGTGCGATGGCCGGGGCCTACGCCGGCGACGCGATCGCTGCCACCGCGGCGCTGAACCGCGTGGTCGACCGGGTGCTCGCGGTCTGACACCCGACTCGTCGCCAGCGCTGTCGCTGTCGGCTGTCACTGTCGCTTTCGCGAAAGCGACAGATCACCGCGAACAGTTCGCGGCGATCTGTCGGCTTCGCGGCACGGACGCACCCGCGCGGCGCAGATCTGTCGCTTCCGCAGCGCGGTCGAGGCGACCGCGGGGCGGACGGGAGGCCCGTGGCGGCCCCGCACCGCGCCTCCAGGCCGTCTGTGCGAACTCCCACAGCCCCACGCGCGTCCCGAGCGCAGGCCCGGCCGGCGGGTGTTGGCTGGGGGCATGGCCAACGACCCCAACTGGAACCTGCCCGATGTCCCGTCCTTCACCCTGACGAGCCCCGACTTCGCCGACGGCGGTGCGCTGCCCACCTCGGCGCGCGGCTCCGACGCCGGTGGCGAGGACCGCTCCCCCGCGCTCGAGTGGTCGGACGCACCCGAGGGCACGAAGAGCTTCGTCCTGACCGTGTACGACCCCGACGCCCCGACCGGCTCCGGCTTCTGGCACTGGAGCCTGACCGACATCCCGGGCTCGGCGACCTCGCTCCCCGCCGGTGCCGGCACCGACGACGCCCTGCTGCCCGCCGAGGCCCTCCGCCGCCGCAACGAGTTCGGCACGGACACGTTCCTCGGCGCTGCACCGCCCGCGGGTCACGGCGCGCACCGGTACTTCTTCACGCTGAGTGCCCTCGACGTCCCCGTGCTCGAGGCGCCGGCCGACGCGACCCCCGCGGTCGTCGGCTTCATGCTCCGTGGGCACCTGCTCGGTCGCGCGCAGCTCATGGGCACGCAGGAGACCCCCGCCGCCTGACGGGTACGCGCACCGCGCACCGCGCCGCGAGCTTTCGCGCCCACCGCACGCACGCCCCGCAACGGCGAACGGCCGCCGCCCCGGAAGGGACGGCGGCCGTTCGTGCGTCAGGCCGCGAGAGAGGATCAGCCCTCGGCCGGGTCCTCGGCGTGGGCGCGGACCGTCTCGGCCGAGGTGGAGTCACCCTCGGTCTCGTCGGCGACGACCGGCGCGAGCGACAGCTTGCCGCGGTCGTCCACCTTG
Source organism: Curtobacterium sp. 8I-2 (assembly GCF_902506155.1). Classification (NCBI taxonomy): domain Bacteria; kingdom Bacillati; phylum Actinomycetota; class Actinomycetes; order Micrococcales; family Microbacteriaceae; genus Curtobacterium; species Curtobacterium sp. 8I-2. The sequence continues at coordinate 2,266,997 of NZ_LR732827.1, read as the reverse complement.
GTGACCTCGACCAGGACCTTCTGGCCGACGCCGAGCACGTCTTCGACGTTCTCCACACGCTTGCCACCGGCGAGCTTGCGCACCTCGGAGACGTGGAGCAGACCGTCACGGCCCGGGAGCAGCGACACGAAGGCGCCGAAGGTGGCGATCTTCACGACGGTGCCGAGGAACTGGTCCCCGATCTCCGGGTTGGTCGGGTTCGCGATCGCGTTGACCTGGGCACGAGCGGCCTCGGCCGACGGACCGTCGACGGCGCCGATGTAGACGGTGCCGTTGTCCTCGATCGAGATGTCGGCACCGGTGGTGTCCTGGATCCCGTTGATCGTCTTGCCCTTCGGGCCGATCAGCTCGCCGATCTTGTCGACGGGGATCTGCACCGAGATCACGCGAGGAGCGGTGTCCGCCATCTCGTCGGGGGCGTCGATCGCCTCGTTCAGCACACCGAGGATGGCCGAGCGGGCCTCCTTGGCCTGCTTGAGCGCCGCGTCGAGCACCGTCGACGGGATGCCGTCGAGCTTGGTGTCGAGCTGGATCGCGGTGACGAACTCCGAGGTACCGGCGACCTTGAAGTCCATGTCGCCGAGCGCGTCTTCGGCACCGAGGATGTCGGTCAGGGCCGCGTAGCGGGTCTGGCCGTCGACGGTGTCGGAGACCAGGCCCATCGCGATGCCGGCGACCGGGGCCTTGAGGGGCACACCGGCGTTGAGCAGCGACAGGGTCGAGGCGCAGACGGAACCCATCGAGGTCGAGCCGTTGGAGCTGAGCGCCTCGGAGACCTGACGGATGGCGTAGGGGAACTCGTCACGCGACGGCAGCACCGGCACGAGTGCGCGCTCGGCGAGGAAGCCGTGCCCGATTTCGCGACGCTTCGGCGAACCCACACGGCCGGTCTCACCGGTCGAGTAGGGCGGGAAGTTGTAGTGGTGCAGGTAGCGCTTCTTCGTGACGGGCGACAGCGAGTCGATCTGCTGCTCCATCTTGAGCATGTTCAGCGTGGTGACGCCGAGGATCTGCGTCTCGCCGCGCTGGAAGATCGCCGAACCGTGGACGCGCGGGATCACGGCGACCTCGGCGTCGAGCGGACGGATGTCGGCGAGGCCGCGGCCGTCCATGCGGATCTGCTCGGTCAGGATGCGGCCGCGGACGACCTTCTTCGTGACCGACTTGTAGGCCGCGCTGACCTGCGAGTTGGCGACCTCGGGCAGCTCACCCGCGGACACCTTCGACGCGATGGCCTCCTTGACGCGCGACTTGAGCGCGTCGTCGGCGTCCTGGCGCTCGGTCTTGGCGGCGATCTTGTAGACGTCACCGAGCTCGGAGAGCGCGAGGGCTTCAACGGCCGAGTAGACCTCGGGCGCGTACGGCGGGAAGACCGGGAAGTCCTGGATCTCCTTGGCCGACTGCGCGGCGAGCTTGGCCTGGGCGTCGACGAGGGACTTGAGGAACGGCTTGGCCGCCTCGAGACCCTGGGCGACGATGGCCTCGTCGGGCTTGGTGGCGCCGCCCTGGATGAGGTCCCAGGCGTGCTCGGTGGCTTCCGCCTCGACCATCATGATCGCGACGTCCTCGTTGCCCGCCTCGTCCGTGACGACACGGCCGGCGACGGTCAGGTCGAACACGGCGTCGGCGAGCTGCGAGGCCTTCGGGAACGCGACCCACTGGTCACCGATGAGCGCGAGGCGCACACCGGCGATCGGGCCGGAGAACGGCAGACCGGAGATCTGCGTCGACGCGGACGCGGCGTTGATGGCCAGCGCGTCGTAGAACTCGTCCGGAGCGATGCTCAGGACGGTGATGACGATCTGGACCTCGTTGCGCAGGCCGTCGACGAACGACGGACGCAGCGGCCGGTCGATCAGACGGCAGACGAGGATGGCCTCGGTCGACGGACGGCCTTCGCGACGGAAGAACGAACCGGGGATCTTGCCGGCGGCGTAGGAACGCTCCTCGACGTCGACGGTCAGCGGGAAGAAGTCGAATCCTTCACGCGGGTGCTTGCCGGCGCTGGTGGCCGAGAGGAGCATCGTTTCCTCGTCCAGGTACGCGGCGACCGCGCCCTGGGCCTGCTGAGCGAGCCGACCGGTCTCGAACCGGACGGTGCGCTTGCCGTACTTGCCGTTGTCGATGACGGCTTCGGCGAACTTGATCTCGGGACCCTCCAAAAGGGCGCCTCCTTGATGTGTTTCCGGCAGGCCGTGGCGACGGCACTCGATGGTGCGTGCGCGCCGATCGTTCCGGACGCATGTCTGGCCAGCAGTAGAAGCACTCGGGAAACCGTTCCGGCCCGCGAGCCACCACCGATGACCAGCTCCGTGCCCGGCCTGCGCAGTGTTGTGTGTGACGTCCGGGGAATGAGTCCTCGGACACGATGGACTTTACCAGTCCTCAGGCTGTCGGCGGCGCGGCTCGCTGGACTCCTGGTGAACATCGGTAGCCTGCCGACATGCGTCTCACCCCCTCACGGGGCGTGCTCGTCGCGGCCGCCGTGGTCGTCGGCGCGCTCGTCGCCCCGACCCTGACCGCTGTGCCCGCCAACGCCACCGAGTACCCCACCTGGCAGGACGTCCAGCGCGCCAAGGGCAACGAGACCGCGAAGCGGGCCGAGGTGCAGAAGGTGCAGGCCGCGCTGCAGTCGGCGCAGGACGAAGCGGCCGCGAAGTCGCAGGCCGCCCTGGTGGCCTCGTCGAAGGCGGACGCGGCCGAGACGGAGCTGGCGTCGGCCACCCAGGCCGCCACGAGCCTCCAGGCCCAGGCGCAGCACGCGAGCCAGACGGCGGAGCGGGCCCAGCAGCGGGCCGGCCAGCTGGCCGCGAACCTGTACCGCGACGGCAGCACGAACCAGATGACCACCCGGATCGCGACCGCGAAGAACCCGGACCAGCTGCTCTACCAGCTCGGTGCGCTCGACCAGCTCTCTGAGACCTGGTCCGGCGTGATGGACGACGCGTCCGTCGCTGCCGGCACCGCCTCGTCGCTGCACGAGCAGGCCGAGCGGGCCGAGACGGAACGCGCGACGCGTGCGCAGGCAGCCGAGGAACGATCGGCCGCGGCGAAGTCGGCGGAACAGGTGGCGGACGCCGCCGTCGAGTCGACGGAGCACCACAGCGACGAGCTGTACGCGCAGCTCGCGTCGCTCAAGGACAGCACCGCGAAGCAGGAAGCCGGGTACGAGCTCGGCCAGCGGGTCGCCGCACAGAAGGCGGAGCAGCAGCGCAAGCGGGCAGCAGCGGCGGCGGCCGAGGCAGCGAACACGCCGACCCCCGGCAGCAGTGGCGGCAGCGCCCCCGGCGGCGGTTCCGGCACGTCGTACCCGAGCACCGGCGGCGTCGTCGTCGACCCGGCCGGCGCCCAGGCCTACGCGCGCGGGGCCCTGGCGTCCTACGGATGGGGCGACGACCAGTTCTCGTGCCTGGTGTCCCTGTGGACGCAGGAGTCCGGGTGGCGGGCGAACGCCCTGAACGCCTCGAGCGGCGCCTACGGCATCCCCCAGTCACTCCCTGCCGAGAAGATGGCGGTGGCCGGTGCCGATTGGCGGACGAACGCCGCGACGCAGATCAACTGGGGCCTCGCCTACATCAAGAGCGCCTACGGGTCGCCGTGCGGGGCGTGGGGGCACGAGATGAGTGTCAACCCGCACTGGTACTGATCGCCGGGCAGGTCGGTTGCAGCGCTGCTTGACGCCGTCGTCTTGCTGAGACGCCGCAGTCTCACTGAGACGCCGTCGTCTTGCTGAGACGCCGGCGAACGCACGAGACGCCGCCGGATTCGGCGGCGTCTCGCGGACACGACGGCGTCTCGGCACCTGTTCAGTGGCCGAGGCCGCCGAGCAGGCTCGCGAAGTCCGGGGTCGCGGGGAGCGCGTCGGTTTCCTGCGGCGCCCGCCTGGAGGCCCGGATCGCCCAGGCCAGGTCGGCTCCGGCCCGGCGGATGCGACCGTCCAGGGCGGCCGAGTCGCCGTCGGTCCCCCAGTCGTCGGTCGCGGCGAACACCCCGGTGGGGACGATCGCCGCGCGCAGGTACGCGAAGACGGGTCGCAGCGCGTGGTCGATCGCCAGGGAGTGCCGCGAGGTCCCGCCGGTGGCACCGAGCAGGACGGGCATGTCGGCCATCGAGTCCTTGTCGAGCACGTCGAGGAAGGACTTGGCGAGTCCACTGACGCCCGCGGTGAAGATCGGCGTGACGAACACGACGGCATCGGACTCGACCACGGCGGCCATGGCGGTGGAGAGTGCGGGTGTGGCGAACCCGGTCAGCATCGCGTCAGTGATCTCGTGCGCGAGCGGCCGGAGCTCCACGTGCACGACGTGTGCGGGGGTGCCCTCGGCGACGAGCGAGGACACGGCCGCCTCGCCCAGACGGTCGGCGAGCAGGCGTGTGGAGCTGGGCTCGGAGAGTCCGGCGGAGACGACGGCGATGGTGGTCATGATGCTTCCCGACTTTCGATGCGTTTGCATGAACATAGCATCCAACCGAGCTCCCCTCGCAACCATTCCCGTCGTCCGACCGGCGGCCGATCGGTCACGACTCCCCGCGCGCTGACCGCCGATCGGTCACGAAGTGTCGAGTCAGACCGCGGGATACGACGAGTCGTGACCGCGGGACGAGCGCGGGCGACGTGTCGTGACCGGTCCGAGCGGGAGCGCCGACGGAGCGGACCCCGGCGCGCGACGCCCGCCCCGGGAACGAAGAACACCCCGGTCCTCGTGGAGAGGACCGGGGCGTTCGGTCAAGCGTGTGTCCGGTCGACTAGCGACGCAGGCCGAGGCGCTCGATGAGCGTGCGGTAGCGGGCGATGTCGACGTCGGAGAGGTAGCCGAGGAGACGGCGACGCTGACCGACCATGAGCAGCAGGCCACGACGCGAGTGGTGGTCGTGCTTGTGCTCCTTGAGGTGCTCGTTCAGGTCGTTGATACGACGCGTCAGAACGGCGACCTGGACCTCGGGGGATCCGGTGTCGCCCGGGTGGGTCGCGTACTCTTCGATGATCTCCTGCTTGACCTGTGCGTCAAGTGCCATGGTGATCCCCTTCCTGTCCGTTGCGCGGTGCCCGTGCCTGATGCACGAGCGCTCTTTGTCCGCGGCCGTTCGACGGCAACCGCCCAAGACTACCAGAGTCCTACGCGGTCCTGGGCTGCAGGCGACGTCGGCGCCGACGGTCCGGCAACAGGCTGCGGACGAGTCCGACCAGGGTCGCGCCGAGCAGCCCGCCGAGGCCGTTCGACAGCACGTCGCGCGGGTCCGCGACGCGGTACGGCAGGTACGTGGCCTGGGCGAACTCGATGCCCGTGGACAGTGCCACCGCGACGAGCGCGCCGAGGATCCACCAGCGACGGGGCAGCCACAGCGCGGCGAGCATGCCGACCGGCACGAACATCGCGATGTTGGCGAGGAACTCGGTGCGCTCGTACGTGAACCAGGCACCGTGCGGCAGCTGCTGCACCCACGCGATCGCGTGCAGCACGAGCGAGTTCTGGGCCGAGGTGAAGACCTGCGGGGTCAGCGTCATCCGCCAGATCACCCAGGCGTAGCCCGCGGTCAGGGCGAGGAGGAGGAGTCGACGGAACATCCGCACAGTGTGCGGCACGGTCCTGCACGGGCGCTGGAGCGCTCCTGTCAGCGGGCGGTGCGACTCCTGGGCGATCGCGGCTCGGCCCTGGTCAGGACTCCCCCGCACCTGTCAGCATGGGTCCGGGCACGACCGCTGCCCGCACCACCGACACCGCACGGGCAGATCAGGGAGCACCGCAGCATGCCGGAGCACGAGGCACCCAGCACCCCCCGCCGCAACCGCACCGGCGGCCTGCGGCAGTGGGGGTGGATCGCCGCGGCGGCCGTCGTCGCCGCCGCGGTCGTGACGACGCTCGTGGTCGTCGGCCCCTGGAACGGTGGCCCGCCGGACGGGGACGGCACCCCGAGCGGGCGAGCCGTGTCCGAGCGGAAGTCCGCGGCCGAGGCGTTCCCCGGCGGACTCGCGCGCCAGCCGACCGCGGTGAACCAGGCCGGCATCCGCGAGCGCCAGGCCCGGGCCGAGGGCGACGCCCAGACCGCCGAGCAGATCGCGGTCATCGCCGACCAGCCGATCGCGACCTGGCTGACGAACACCTCGCGCTCCGAGACCCGGTCGACCATCCGGTCCGTGGTCGCCACCGCGAAGGAACGTGGCGGCACCCCGGTGTTCGTCCTGTACAGCATCCCCGACCGCGACTGCGGCAGCTACTCGAAGGGCGGCACCGAGGACGACGCCTACCTGCCGTGGGTCCGGTCCGCCGTCCGTGCGATGGCCGGCTCGCACGCCGTCGTGCTCGTCGAACCCGACTCGATCGCGCAGATCCAGAACTGCGAACGGCTGCGCGACGAACGTCTGCCCCTGCTGCGGAAGGCCGTCGACGCACTGACCGGTCACGGGCTCACCGTGTACCTGGACGGCGGCAACGAGAACCGCGTGCCGACCGCGACCATGGCGGACTGGCTGCGGCAGGCCGGCATCGACGAGGTGCAGGGCTTCTTCACGAACGTGTCGAACTTCTACCGGGTCGACCAGGAGCGCGCGTACGCCGACGAGCTCGCCGACGCGGTCGGTGGCGACCCGCACTTCGTCATCGACGTCTCCCGCAACGGGCAGGGGTGGCGGGGCACCTGGTGCAACCCCGAGGGCGCGGGCCTCGGCCAGGAGCCGCACGTCACCGGCGGGAGCACCCGGCTCGACGCGCTGCTCTGGGTCAAGACGCCGGGGCTCAGCGACGGCACCTGCAACGGTGGCCCCGCCGCCGGCCAGTGGTGGGAGTCGTACGCGCTCGCCCTCGTCGAGCACCGCAAGCGCGACTGACGGCCACCACCCGGCAACCGGCAGCGCAGGGCTGTCGGTGCCCGGTGGTTGCATGAGCGCATGACCGCGACCGACCGCATCCGCTCCGTCGTCCCGCCCTACCTGCTCCGCGCCGTCGCCGATGCCGACGCGTTCCCCCGTGCGGCCTCGGCGGCACGCACCGCGCTGGCCTCGCTCGACACCGTGCAGGCGCCGAAGCACGAGCACCTGGTCGCGCCGCGCAGCCTCAGCGGCACCGTCGACCGCTCCCCGCAGCGCACCATCACCGACGCGCACGGCACCACGACGCTGCCCGGCACCCTCGTCCGGCACGAGGGCGACGCCGACACCGGCGACACCGCGGTCGACGAGGCGTACGCGGGCCTCGGCGCCACGCACGCCTTCTGGCTCGAGGTGTTCGACCGGGTGTCCATCGACGGCGCCGGGCTCCCCCTCGACGCCACCGTGCACTACGGCCAGGACTACGACAACGCCTACTGGGACGGCAGCAGGATGGTGTTCGGCGACGGCGACGACGAGGTGTTCCGCCGCTTCACCATCGCCCTCGACGTCATCGGCCACGAACTCGCGCACGGTGTCACGCAGTACACCGCCGACCTGACCTACCAGGGGCAGTCGGGGGCCCTGAACGAGTCGATCAGCGACGTGTTCGGTTCCCTCGTCGCCCAGTACGCGGCGGGTCAGACGGCCGAGCAGGCCAGCTGGCTCATCGGCGAGGGGCTGTTCACCGACGCCGTGCAGGGCGACGCGCTCCGCTCGATGCGGGCGCCAGGAACCGCCTACGACGATCCGGTGCTCGGCAAGGACCCGCAACCGGCGACCATGGCCGGGTTCGTCGTCACCACCGACGACGCCGGCGGGGTGCACACCAACTCGGGCATCCCGAACCACGCGTTCTTCCTGGCGGCCACCGCCATCGGTGGGCCCGCGTGGCAGGGAGCCGGCGCCGTCTGGTGGGACGCCCTGACCTCGCCCGAGGTGACCGCCTCGATCGACTTCGCGGGCTTCGCCACCGTCACCGTCGACGCTGCTGTACGACGGTTCGGGGACGGCTCCACCGAGCACATCGCGGTCCGTCAGGCCTGGCAGCGGGTGGGCGTGCTCGACTGAGCACCCGTCCCGGGCGTAGCGTCGGGGACATGCGCATCGAGGTCCGCCGCTCCGGGGGCTTCGCCGGTACCGTGCGGCGCTGGCGGGTCGACACCGACGCGAGCAGCGACCCCGCGGCGTGGTCCGACGTGGTCGACGCGCTGCGGCGCACCCCGGCGCCGACCGCTGCGCCCGTCCCCGACGACTTCAGCTGGACGATCACCGTCGAGCGCACCACTGTGACCATCCCCGGCCGCCGCCTGGACGGACCGTGGGCCGACCTGGTCGAGCGGGTGCGGTCCGAGGGCGACCCGACCTGAGCCGGGAGGCGCGTGGCGGACCCGCACCGCGCCTCCTTTCCGCCCCGCGGGGACGCCACCGCCCGCGTCAGTCGACGTCGATGACCGTCAGGCGACGCGTCGGACGCGTCATCGCGACGTAGACCGCTGCGGCGGCACGGGCCGCGTCGGCACCCACGCCGTCCGGGTCGACGAGCAGCACGCCGTCGAACTCCAGGCCCTTGGCGTCCGCGCCGGTCAGCACCGTGAGCGACCCGGCGGTCGGCGAGGCGAGCCCCCGGACGTCCGCCTCGGTGCGGGCGAGCCGCTGCCGGACGGTGTCGACCTGGGACTCGGGGACGATGACACCGATGGTGCCGGACCCGATCCGGACACGCTCGGCGTCGGCGACCGCCACGACGGTGTCGAGCAGGTCGGCCCGCGCGACGCGGACACGCTCGACGGGGTCGCCGTCGCGCACGGCCTCGTTGCGCGTGACCGTCAGGCCGGCGCTGTCCGCGAAGGCCCCGGCGGCCTCGACGATGGAGCGCGGGGTGCGGTAGTTGACCGTCAGCTGCTCGATGCGGTGGTCGAGCGGCACCTGCGGCGCACGGCCGCGTCGGCGACGCGCGAGCGCCCCGATGACGTCGTCCCACGTGCGCGCGGCACCCGGCGAGGAACCCTGCGCCATGTCGCCGACGATCGTGAACGAGCGCAGCGGGTTGCGGCGGGCGAGCACGCGCCACTGCATCGGCGAGAGCTCCTGCGCCTCGTCGACGACGATGTGGCCGTAGGTCCACTCGCGGTCGTCCGCGGCGCGCTCTGCGGTGGAGCGGGGGTCGCCGCCCTCGGCGAACGAGCCGGCGACCTGCTCGGCGCTGACGATGCCCTCGACGCCCATGTTCTCGATCGCCTGGCGGGCGTTCTCGATGTCGCGGTTCCGGCTGGCCTTCGCGGCGCGCTTGGCGGCGCCGCCGGTCGGGTCGAACGGGCCGAGCAGTTCGGCGGCCTCGTCGAGCAGGGGGACGTCCTCGACGGTCCAGGCCGTCCCGCGGGCACGCTGCAGCAGGGCGCGGCGCTCCGGTGTCCAGTCGGGGGTGAGCGAGGCGAGCCAGTTCGGCCGGGCGTAGAGGTCCTCGAGGAACTTCTCGGGCGGCAGCGGCAGCCACGCGGTGTTGAGCAGGACACGGGCGTCGTACGAGCTCCGGATGTCCTCGCGCAGGACCTTCTCGTCGGCTTCGTCCACCGTGGTGCCGCGCTCCCGCAGCTGCTCGGCGAGCAGGCGGGTCATCGCGTCGAGGGCGATCTTGTTGAACGTGACACGGGCGGCGTTGTGCGGCTTGCCGCGGTCCTGCGCGCGCTTCATGGCGTCGGCGACGAGCTGCGGCGACACGACGAGCCGCTCGCCCTCGATGTCGAGCGTGACCGACTCGGTCGGCACGACCTGGCGCGAGCGCACCGCCCGGCGCAGCAGCGACGCCATCTGGGCGGCGCCCTTCACGGCGGCGACGTCGCGGGTGTCGTGCGTCGTCGCGTGCACGCCCGGGTAGAGCGAGCCGAGTGAGGCCATCACGACGCCGGTCTCGCCGAGCGACGGGAGCACCTGCTCGATGTACGTCAGGAACGCCGGGGACGGTCCGACCATGAGCACACCGGAGCCTCGCAGCCGCTCGCGGTAGGAGTAGAGCAGGTAGGCGGCGCGGTGCAGCGCCACGGCGGTCTTGCCGGTGCCGGGACCGCCCTGCACGATGAGCACGCCCTCGAGCGGGGAGCGGATGATGCGGTCCTGCTCGCCCTGGATCGTCGCGACGATGTCGGTCATCCGGCCCGTGCGCTCGGCGGTGACCGCGGCGAGCAGCGCGCCCTCGCCCTGCAGGTGGGTGCGCTCGTCGTCGTAGAGCGAGGCGTCGAACACCTCGTCCTCGACGCCGACCACCCGACGACCCTGCAGGGACAGGTGCCGGCGGGAGCGCATGCCCATCGGGTGCGCCGCGGTGGCCTGGTAGAAAGCACTGGCACCGGGGACGCGCCAGTCGAGCAGGAGCGGCCGGTGCTCGGCGTCGCGCAGCCCCACGCGGCCGATGTACCGGAAGGTGTCGTCGGGGTTGTCGGGCTCGGCGACCTCGAGCCGGCCGAAGACCAGACGGTCCCCCACCCGCTCGAGCGTCGCGACGGTGTCCTCGTAGAGCCGGGCGTACGCGTCGCGCTCGCTGCGGCTCTGGTGGTTCCCGCCGACCGCCTGTCGGCGGGTCTCGGCGAGGCGCTGTTCGGCCTCGGCGGTCAGCTCGTCGAGACGACGGAAGAGGCCGTCGACGTAGCCGCGCTCACGGTCGATCTCGGTCGGTTCGGACACACACAACCCTTCGGGAAAGAGGGGTGTCCAGTGTAGTCCCGGCGCACCGACACGGATGACTGGAGGCGCGGTGCCAGCTGGCACCGCGCCTCCGGTCCGGACGTCCGCGCGTCCGCGCGTCCGCGACCCGTCTACATCTCTTCGTGCGTGTCCGGGTCACCGTCCCACAGGCGGCCGCGCTCGAGCGCGGAGATCGCCTGCACCTCGTCGTCGGTCAGCTCGAAGCCGAAGACGTCGAGGTTCTCCTTCTGGCGGGCGGCGTCGCCCGACTTCGGCACCGGCACGGCACCGAGCTGGACGTGCCAGCGCAGGACGACCTGGCCGGGGGCCACCCCGTGTGCGACGGCAGCGTCGACGATCGGCTGCTCGGTGAGCAGTTCCGACCGCTTCGCGAGCGGGCTCCAGCTCTCGGTCACGATGCCGAGCTCCTGGTGCACCTTCCGCAGTTCCGCCTGGGGGAAGTACGGGTGCAGCTCGACCTGGTTGACGGCCGGGGCGACCCCGGTGGCGTCGACGATGCGGCGGAGGTGCTCCGGCGTGAAGTTCGAGACGCCGATCGAGCGCACCTTGCCGCTGTCGCGCAGGTCGACGAACGCCTTCCAGGTGTCGACGAACTTGTCCACCGACGGGTTCGGCCAGTGGATCAGGTACAGGTCGACGTGGTCGAGCCCCAGGTTGCCGAGGGTCTCGTCGATCGAGCGGTGCGCCTCGTCGTAGCCGTGGTGGCGGCCGGGGAGCTTCGAGGTGACGACGAGGTCCTCGCGCGCCACCTCGGACTCGCGGACGGCCTTGCCGACGGCGTCCTCGTTGCCGTAGTTCAGCGCCGTGTCGAGCAGCCGGTAGCCGCCCGCGATCGCGGTGCCGACCGCGGCCGCACCCTCGTCGCCGTTCAGCCCGTAGGTGCCGAGGCCGAGTTCCGGGAACCGGTGGCCGTCGTTCAGCTCGATCGTCGGGGCACCGACCTGCATCAGCGGACCCCGAGCAGGTCGATCACGAAGATGAGGGTCTTGCCGGACAGGAAGTGGCCCCCACCGGCGGGGCCGTAGGCGAGCTCCGGCGGGACGACGAGCTTGCGGCGGCCGCCGACCTTCATGCCGGGGATGCCCTCCTGCCAGCCGCGCACCAGCGCCGCGAGCGGGAAGTCGATGGGCTCGCCGCGGTTCCAGGAGCTGTCGAACTCCTCGCCGGTCTCGTACTCGACGCCGGCGTAGTGGACCTTGACGGTCGAGCCGGCGGACGCTTCTTCGCCGGAGCCCTCGACGATGTCGGTGACGACGAGCTCGGTGGGGGCGGGGCCCTCGGGGGCGTCGAACTCGGGCTTGCTGTTCAGGTCAGTCATGCCGATCAGTCAACCAGAGGGCGCACCGGGCACGCGCAACGAGCGTCCAGCCCGCAGAATGGTTCCACCGTGACACCATCGACTCCCGCACCGCCGCGCCGCCGTCTGCTCGCCGACCTGACCCCGCTCCGCCGCTCCCCCGCCTTCGCCCGGCTCTGGGCGGGCACCGCGATCGCCGGCATCGGCACCCAGATGACGACCGTGGCCGTCGGGCTCGAGGTCTACGAGATCACCCGCTCGACCTTCGCCGTGGCCCTGGTGGGTGTCATCGCGCTCGTACCGATGATCGTCGCGGGTCTGTACGGCGGGATGCTCGCGGATGCCTTCGACCGGCGCCTCGTCGCGCTCGTGTCCTCGATCATCGCGTGGGTCGCGGTCGCCCTGATCGCCACCCACGCCTGGCTCGACCTGCACAGCGTCCTCTTGCTCTACGTGCTCGCCACGGTGAACGCCGTCGCCGCCACCGTCAGCAACGCGTCCCGCTCGGCCATCGTCCCGCGGCTCGTCGGCACCGACCTGCTGCCCGCGGCGAGCGCCCTGGGCGGGATCGCGTCGGGGTTCCAGGTCACCGTGGGCCCGGCGATCGCCGGTGTGCTCATCGCGACCGTCGGGTTCGCGCCGACGTACACGATCGACGTCGTGCTGTTCACGTTCGCGTTCCTCGGCGTGTTCACGCTGCCGCGGATGGCTGCCGACCACGACGCGCTGCGGCCGGGGCTCGGATCGCTCATCGAGGGTGCGAGGTTCCTGCGGCGGTCGCGCAACATCACGATGACCTTCGTGCTCGACATCGTCGCGATGACGTTCGGGCAGCCGCGCGTGCTGTTCCCCGCGATCGGGGCGCTCGTCATCGGCGGCGGGTCGATAACGGTCGGCACCCTGACCGCCGCGTACGCGATCGGAGCGCTGCTGTCGAGCGTGTTCTCCGGGCCGCTCGGGCACGTCCGACGCCAGGGTGAGGCCGTCGGCTGGGCCATCACGGCGTACGGCGGGGCGATCGCGGCGTTCGGTGTGGTCATCGCGCTGGCACACGTCCTGGGCGGCCGCTCGGGTGAGGCGTTCGGGGTCGAGATCCTGCCCGCGCTCGGGCTCGCGGCGCTGTTCCTGGCGATGGCCGGCGGCGCGGACAACGTCAGCTCGGTGTTCCGGAACACGATCCTGCAGGCAGCGTCGCCGGACGGCATGCGCGGTCGGCTGCAGGGCATCTTCATCGTGGTGGTCACGGGCGGTCCGCGGCTCGGCGACCTGTACGCCGGCCTGGTCGTCGCGGCCGGCATCGCGTACCCGCCGGTCATCGGCGGCGTGCTGATCATCGGCCTCGTCGCCCTCCTCGTCCGGATGGTCCCGTCGTTCCGCCGCTACGACGCCCTGCACCCCCACGCCAACTGACCGGTCGGTCCTGGTGCGCATAACACCGGTGTTCGCGCGTGGAACACCTGCGTTCCGCGGTGCGGAGCGTGAACACCGGTGTCTTGCAGGCGCACCAGCGCGACCAACAGGCGGTCGGGAGGCGCGGGGCGGGCCCGCCACGGGCCTCCAGGGCCGCACGTGTCGGGTACCGTACGACACATGCCGGACAGCGCATCGCGCGATCTCCAGCGGACGGGAGTCCGCGCCGTCGTCCGGCGCACCTACCACTCCGTCATCCGGCACCGCGTCGTCGACGCGGCCGCGTCGCTGACGTTCTTCGCCCTGCTGACCGTCTTCCCGACCGCGCTGGCGGTGGTGTCGGCCCTGTCCATCGTGGACCGCAAGGGCGACAGCCTGACCGACATCGTCGAGGTCCTCGGGTTCATCGTCCGGCCCGAGACCGCGTCGCACCTCGAGGGCCCGCTCCGGCAGCTGCTGACCCTGGACAACCCGTGGCTCGGGTTCACGATCGGCGTCGTGCTGACGCTCTGGTCGCTGTCCGGCTACGCGACGGCGTTCGGGCGGGCGATGAACACCGCGTACGAGGTCGAGGAGGGTCGGCGGATCTGGAAGTTCCGCAGCATGATGCTCCTCGTCACGCTGCTCGTCATGGTCGGCGGTGCCGTCGCGATCGTCATCCTGCTCGGCACCCCGACGATCTCCGAGGCCGTCATCCGGCAGCTCGGGTTGGCGGCCTGGATCGACGACGTGTGGAACGTGGCGAAGTGGCCCGTGCTCGCGGTCGACCTGGTCGTGATGGTGGCGGTGTTGTACTACGCGACGCCGAACGTGAAGACCCCGCAGCTGCGGTGGGTGTCGGCCGGTGCCGCGTTCGCGATCGTCACCTGGGCCATCGCCACCCTCGGGTTCGCGCTCTACGTGGAGACCCTCGGCGGCGGGAACCGTGCCTACGGGTGGCTCGGCGGCGCGATCCTGCTGCTCGTGTACCTCTACATCTCGAACTTCGTGCTCGTGGTCGGCGGGGAGCTCGACTCCGAGGTGATCCGGATGCGGCAGCTGATGGCCGGCATCGAAGCGGACGAGTCGATCCGGCTGCCGCTGCGGGACGTCACCCGGAACTTCACGCTCGCGCGCTGGCGGGACCAGGACATCGCTGCGGCGCAGCACGTCAGGGCCGAGGCCGAAGCCGCTCGGGTGGCCGAGGACGAGGACGCCGAGCTGACCCCGGGCGAGGAGCAGCTGCGGGCGATGGCGCAGCAGGTGCGGGTGGGCGAGCGGCCGCTGCCCTGACGGGTGGCGTGCGCGCGCTCGTTGCCGCGGACGCCCCGCGTCAGCGCTTGCGCGCCTCGGCGTCCAGCATCTCCTCGGTGACGATCGGGATGGCGCCGGTCGCCAGCTCGATCCCCGACAGCCGTGCCGGGCTGAGCACCCGCATGACCTGGTCCTCGTCCATCAGGCCCGCGGCCACGACGAGCGTCGAGATCGGCGTCGAAGTGGTCAACGCCGTGTGCGCGATCGACGCCGCGGCCGCGTACCCGATGTACGGCGTCAGCGCCGTGACGACGCCGACGTTCGTGTCGACCTGGGCGGCGAGCTTCGCCTCGTTCGCCTCGATGCCGACGACGCAGTGCTCGCGCAGGGTCGCACAGCCGCGGGACATCCACTGCAGGGACTGCAGGATCGAGTGGGCGATGATCGGCTCGAAGGCGTTGAGCTGGAGCTGGCCGCTCTCCGCCGCCATGGTCACCGTGGTGTCGGCTCCGGCGACCGCGTAGGCGATCTGGTTCACGACCTCGGGGATCACCGGGTTCACCTTGCCCGGCATGATCGACGAACCGGCCTGGCGAGCGGGCAGGGTGATCTCGCCGAGGCCCGCCTGCGGGCCGGACGACAGCAGCCGCAGGTCGTTGCAGATCTTCGAGAGCTTCGCGGCGCTGCGTTTGACCGTGCCGGACAGGGTCATGAAGGCGCCGGCGTCGCTCGTCGCCTCGATGAGGTCGGGGGCGGTGACGACGTCGATCCCGCTCGCCTCCTGCAGCTGCCGGCGGACCTCGTCGCGGTAGAGCGGGTCCGCGGTGATCCCCGTGCCGATGGCCGTCGCGCCGAGGTTCATCTCGGCGAGCAACGGCATCACCTTGCGGAGCATCTCCGCGTCCTCCTGGATGGTGTGCGAGAAGCCGGTGAACTCCTGCCCGAGGGTCATCGGCACCGCGTCCTGCAGCTGCGTCCGGCCGACCTTGAGCACGTCGGCGAAGGCGCGGCCCCGCTCGGCGAACGCGGCGGAGAGTTCCTCGAGCTGCACGATCAGCCGCCGGACGCCGAAGATCATCGCGATCTTGATGCTCGTCGGGTAGGTGTCGTTCGTCGACTGGCTGCGGTTCACGTGGTCGATCGGGTGCAGGTACGCGTAGTCGCCCCGCGCACGGCCCAGGAGTTCGAGTGCCCGGTTGGCGAGCACCTCGTTCGTGTTCATGTTCGTGCTCGTGCCCGCGCCGCCCTGCACGACGTCGACGACGAACTGCTCGCGGAGCGCCCCGTCGCGCACTTCCTGCGCCGCGCGGTCGATCGCGTCGGCGCGCTCCTCGTCGAGGACACCGATCGCCCGGTTCGCCCGCGCCGCCGCCTGCTTCACGGTGACGAGCGCCTCGATGAGGTCCGGGTACACGGCGATCGGCACGGAGGTGATCGGGAAGTTCTCCAGCGCCCGCAACGTGTTGATGCCCCAGTAGGCGTCGTTCGGGACCTCCCGTGATCCCAGCGAGTCGCTCTCGGTCCGCGTCGTCGTCACAGGTGCCTCCTCGTTGCCGGTCACACGTCGAGGCTAGTCCGGTCCGTCCAGCCGGTCCGGGAACGCGCCGGGACGGTGCAGAGCGGCGCGTTCCTGCGCGAGCGGGCGGAATGCCGCGGTCGCCTCGGTAACGCACGCCGGCATTCCGCCCGCTCGCCCGGGACGGACGGGAGGCGCGGCGCCAGGCCGCCACGGGCCTCCCGTCCGCCCCCCGGTCGCGACCCGGACGCGAGCGGGCGGGATGGCAGGGTCGGCGCGAGTGCGGACGCGGGCATTTCGCCCGCTCGCGCCGCGGGCGCGGCGAACACACGACGAGTGAGCAGAAGACGCCGGGTCGCGAAGGGCGACCCGGCGTCTTCTGCTCACTCGGTGAGCGCGCCCGTCAGTGGAACTGCGGAACGATGAGGTAGATGCCGTAGAGCACGACGGCGCCGCACACGACGAAGCACGCGACGGCAGCGGCACGGAGTGCACGTGTAGCCGTCGAGGCGCCGGCCGGGTTCGGGAAGCCGGCGGTGGCCGGACCGATCGTGCCGTCGTCCTTCACGGTGAACTTGCCGGCGCGGGTGTCGGCGGCGCTCCAGAGACGGAGGCCGACCGAGTACACGGCGACGACGAAGCACGACGAGACCACGGCGACGAGCGCCACGGTGAGGAATGCGAACCAGTCGATGCCCATCAGCGACGGCCTCCCTTGCGGGCCGCCATGCGACGGAGCGTCCGCTCGCGGCTCAGTTCGGCGCGACGCTCGGCGACCGCGTCGGCGCGCTTCTTGCGCTGCATGTCGCGCAGCTCCTTGCGGGTCAGGACCGCGTTCGCGGCGACGTCGACCTCGATGGCCGAGGCCTGCTCGTGCGGCTTGCGGAGCGACCAGAGGTACAGGCCGAGGATGACGGCGGCACCGACCACGGCGTCGATCACGAGCCCGATGACGCCGAGACGGGCGATCCCGGAGGCGACGGCACCGACCGCAGCAGCGGCAGGCAGGGTGATGAACCAGGCGATGACGATCTTGCCGGCGGTCGACCACTGGATCTTCGAGCCCCGGCGGCCGAGACCGGCACCGATGATGGAACCCGAGGACACCTGCGTGGTGGACAGCGCGAAGCCGAGGTGGCTGGAGGCGAGGATCGTCGCCGCGGTCGAGGCCTCGGCCGCGAAGCCCTGGGTCGCCCGGATCTCGGTGATGCCCGAGCCGAGCGTGCGGATGATCCGCCAGCCCCCCGTGTAGGTACCGAGCGCGATGGCGAGGGCACAGGCCACGACGACCCAGAACTGCACGCCCTGGTTCGACGACTGCGCGCCCGAGGCGATGAGGGTCAGCGTGATGACTCCCATCGTCTTCTGCGCGTCGTTGGTACCGTGCGCCAGGGACACCATCGAGCTGGTGAAGACCTGCCCGATCCGGAACCCGCCGCGCTCGTTCGGGAACACCGGCCGCTTGGTGATCCGGTACGCGATGCGCGTCGACAGGAACGACACGAGCGCCGCGATCACGGGCGAGGCGAACGCCGGGATGATCACGACCGTCAGCAGCGCGACGTAGTTGACCGACTGGAACCCGGCACCGACGATCGCGGCACCGATCAGCCCGCCGAACAACGCGTGCGACGACGACGACGGCAGCCCGCGGAGCCACGTGATCATGTTCCAGACGACTGCCCCGATCAAGCCCGCGAAGATCATCTCGGGGCTGATCGCGACGCCACCGGGGCCCTCGTTGATCAGCCCGTGCGAGATCGACGTCGCCACGGCGGTGCTGAGGAACGCACCGACCAGGTTGAGCACCGCAGCGACGGTGACCGCCACCTTGGGCTTCATGGCGCCGGTCGCGATCGGGGTCGCCATCGCGTTGGCGGTGTCGTGAAAACCGTTTGTGAAGTCGAAGAAGAGGGCCAACGCGATGACCAGGACGACTATGAGTGTGATGTCCACCGCGGGCAAGTGTCCCAGGCGTCGGCCCTTCGAGCAAACCTGATCGGCAACCTGTTGTTCACCGTCGCTTCACACTCGTTCAGGTTCGGAACCATGCCGATGGAAGAATGGGTCCATGGACACCGCTGAGCTCCTCATCCTGTTGATCGGATCGCTCGCGGTGACCGGGTTCGCCCGCGCCAAGGGGCTCCCCGCTCCCCTGCTCGTCACAGCGGTCGCCCTGGCGGCCTCCTTCCTGCCCGGGCTGCCCCCGATGGAGATCGACTCCGAGGTCATCCTCACGGTGATCCTGCCGCCGCTGCTCTACTCCGCCGCGCTCGACGTGTCGTGGCAGAGCTTCCGCGGCTCGATCAAGCAGATCCGACGACTCGGCATCTTCCTGGTGATCGTGACGGCCCTGGTCGTCGGCGGAGTGGCGTACCTGCTCATCCCGGACATGACGCTGCCTGCGGCGATCCTGCTCGGCGCGATCGTCGCCCCGCCGGACGCGGTGTCCGCCGCCGCGATCGGCCGGAAGCTCGGACTCCCCCGGCGTGTCATGACCGTGCTGTCCGGCGAGAGCCTCATCAACGACGCGGCCTCGCTGACCCTGGTGCGCGTGTTCACGCTCATCATCGCCGGCACGTCGCTGACGGTCTGGCAGGACCTCGGCATCTTCGGGCTCGCGATCGGCGTCGGCCTGGTCGTCGGCATCGTGCTCGGCGTCGTCGTGCACTGGATCCGGATGCGCATCAACGACCCCGTGGTCGAGACGATCATGAGCATCCTGCTGCCGTTCGTCGCGTACATCCTCGCCGAGGACCTGTCCGGCTCCGGCGTCATCGCGGTCGTCACGGCCGGCCTGTACATCGGCTACAACTCACCGAAGGAGGGCTACGCCACCCGCCTGCAGGAGCGACCGCTCTGGACGAGCATCGACGTCATCCTCGAGGGCTTCGTGTTCGCGCTCATCGGCCTGCAGCTCAACACCGTCGTGCAGGACCTGGTGGAGAGCGAGCGCAGCCTCGGGCAGACGCTCACCGCGGCGGCTGTCGTGCTCGCGGTGGTGATCCTGGTGCGGCCGCTGTTCGTGTTCGAGTCGTACGTGCGCAACCGGTTCAACGGGAAGTGGCTCCGGCCGCTGCGGATCAAGCTGTCCCGCGGGCACCCCTCACTGCGGTGGATGCGCGGTTCCGCGGAGCCGAAGCTCAACTGGCGGGAGCTCACCGTCATCTCGTGGACGGGCATGCGTGGCGTGGTGACCCTGGCGGCAGCGGTCTCCGTCGTCGCGAGCCCGACGCAGATCCCGGCGCAGGACACGATCTTCATCATCGCCTTCTTCGTCACCGTCGGCACCCTGCTGTTGCAGGGGCTCACGCTGCCCTTCGTCATCCGCGCGCTCAAGGTGCAGGACCCGGCCGAGGGCGAAGAGGACGTGCGCAGCGAGATGCGACTCAACCAGCGCACCACCGAGGCCGCGATCGAGCTGCTCGAGAAGCGCCGTCCGGCGTGGGCGAAGCAGTACGGCTCGGATGCCGTCGACTCGGTGGTGAACCGGCTGAAGGCACGACTCGAGCGTCAGGCCGAGACCTTCCGCCAGGACGCCGAGGAAGAAGAGGACGAGGAGCGGAACGTCGCACTGCGCCTGCGCGGCTCGCAGATCCAGGACATCCGGCGCGAGCTGCTCGACCGCCGCCGCGAGATCGTGCTCGAGGAGCGGGAGAAGGGGAACCTCGACGAGGAGGTCATGCGCCGCGTGCTCGTGACCCTCGACGCCGAGGAGCTCGCGATGGACTCGGCGCAGGCATCGCGCAGTCGCTCCTGAGCACCTCGGGCGTATCCTGGCGCTCCGATCGAGAGCAGGAGCAGAGCGCCGAGTGAGCACGCCGCGGAACGACGTCCCCAGGAACGACGACGGACCGGAGCGCCCCGGCGGTTCGCGTCCGATGCCCCCGAAGTCGCGCGGGAGCCGGCCGTCCGCCCAGGGGACGAAGCCGCGTCGCGGTGCCAAGGTCGCGGGACACGCCAGCCGGTCAGCACCCCGGCGGCAGGCCCCCGTCCCCGCCCCGCAGCAGTACAGCGCGTACCGCCGCTGGTACTCGACACTGCACCCGTCGCTCCAGCTCATCGGCCTGCAGCTGTGGATGCCGCTGTTCTTCATCGTCGGGTTCTGCCTGTGCTACGTGTTCGCGTTCCACGCCCCGCACCCGCACGACGTACCGATCGCCCTGATCGGCAGCGACCCGTCCTTCGTGCAGGCCGTGCAGCGGGCGTTGCCGGGCGAGTTCGTGTTCCACTCCTACGACTCGCTCGCCCAGGCGAAGCGCGACGTGGTCGACGGCTCGATGGCGGTCGCGTACGACCCGGCCGCGAACGAGTTCTTCAAGGCGAGCGCGCACCAGTTCCAGGTCGCGAGCCTCGTGCCGGCCACCCTCAGCGCGGTGCTCACCGGCCTGGGCGTCGCGACCCCGAAGGTGACCGAGCTCGCGCCCCTGCCGGCGTGGGACGAGTACGGCACCGTGGCGATGTACGTGATGCTCGCGTGGTGCATCGGCGGCTACATGGTCGCGATGTTCATCGGCATCATGGGCGGCCCGCTCCGTCACCGCACCCGCATGACGGTCATCGCGGTCGGCGGCCTGGTCATCTCGCTCATCACGAACACGCTCGCCGGCCCGGTGCTCGGTGCCATCCACGGCCACTGGATCCAGCTGGTGCTCATCGCCTGGGGCTGGATCGTGGCGATCGGCCTGGCGGTGAACGGTCTGAGCTACTTCGTCGGCCGCTTCATCGCCGCCCCGGCGATGATCTGCTTCGTCTTCCTGTCCATGCCGTCGTCCGGCGGCGCCTACCCGAAGTGGTTCATGCCCGAGCCGTTCGCGTGGCTCAACAACGTCGTGGTCGGCTCGAGCATGGTCGACATGATCAAGCACCAGGTCTACGGCGTCGGCCCCGGTCCGGCCCGAGGCCTGATCACGATGGCGTGCTACGCGACGGCCGGCCTCGTGCTCATGTACTTCGGCAAGCAGTGGTGGGAGCGCAAACGGATCCGCGCGATCGTCACCGGCCGCACGACGATGTTCCAGGACGCGAACACGGCCAACCGCGAGTTCCTCGGCGGGCAGCGCGACGCCGAGCTGGAGCGCCACGGGCTGACCTCCACCGAGACCGGCACCCTGAGCGTGCTGCGGGACGACGACTGGGAGGACGAACGCACCGGTGGCGACGTCTTCACCGGCGCGCGCGACGGCCTCGAACCGGGCGCGACCCCGACCGGTCGCATCGCCGTGCAGCGCCCCGCGAACCGGAAGGAGCCGCGACCGGCGGCGGCTCCGCACGGCAAGCACGCCGACCGCTGACGCGTATCCTGAGGGGCATGAACCCCCGAATCACCTGGCACCGCGTCCTCGTCAGCGTCGTCGTCGTGTTCCTCGTGCTGACGCTGGGCTTCTACGCCGCGAGCGTCCTGCTCGCCCCAGCCGACGGGCGCGGCACCGCCGGGCTGTTCGTCGGGTGGGCGATGTTCTCGATGATCGGTGCGATCGTCGTCGGTGTCATCGACTTCTTCGTGCGACCCCTGGGCGGCCGAAGCGGCGACGCCGACGTCATGGCCGCCGCCGAAGAGGCCCGGACCGGCAGCACCCGCACGCAGCAGACGCGCTAGCGGCACGCGCACCCAGCAGACGCCCTGAGCGAGACCCGCCCCAGCGGAAGAACTAGGCCACACCCGTGCCGGTGAACCCGGACACCGTCGCGTCGTCCTCGGCGAACGTGAACCGCGCCCGGACGTTGCCGCCAGCGAGCACCCCCGGCAACCAGTACCGGGCGTCGTCCCACATCGCGTCGTAGGGCACGGCGTCGACCGGGATCCACCGCGGCTCCAGTTCGTCCGAGCCCGACGGGTCTCCCTGCCAGCGGCGGCAGACGAAGACGTCCGAGACCTGGGACCAGGACGGCCGGTACGGGAACCGGTAGTCCAACGTGCCACGGGCCTCCAGGTCGACCGCGTCGAGCCGCAGGCCGACCTCTTCACGCACCTCGCGCACGGCGGTCTCGACCGCCGTCTCGCCGGACTCGCGCTTGCCGCCGGGGCCGACCAGACGGCCGGTGCCGAGGCCGCGGCGCTTCTCCCCCAGCAGCACCTCGGGCCCTGCCTCGCCGTCGCGCAGCAGGTACACGACCACCACCCGGGGATGCTGGGACTTGCTCTCGTCGCGAAGGGTCACGCGTCCAGTGTGACCGATGGAGTGTCGTACGCTCTTCCCATGGCAGGCGTGCTGCGGGGGCACCATGGCTGAGCCCCGCAGGACCGGGCGCAGCCTCGAAGTGCTGCGCGCCGAGGCCGCTGAGGAGATCTCGATGCTCGTCGAGCACCGGAGCCGTCAGGGCGAGGACCCGTGGGAGTTCATGCCGACGCTCCCCACCGTCGACGAGCAGGTCGTGCTGATCCTGCGCGCGGACGCCGTCGACCTGGACGAGGCGATCGGCAAGCGGCACGCACAGTGGTCGAGCCACCCGGCGTCCGGGCAGGGCACCAAGCTGGGTGAGGAGTACCACCGGCTGCGCCGGATCGCGCTGCAGCACCCCGAGCTGACGCCCGCCGTGTGGAAGCTGCTCGGCGCCCTGCCCGAAGCGGGCTGAGCTGCGGTTGGATGGACGCATGACCGAAACCGTGCTCGCCGTCCTCAACCAGCCCTCCCGCGACGCCGCGCCGCACGACCCCGCGGCCGACGCCTTCACCTGGGCGAAGCCGCTCGAGGAGCACGTCCAGGTGCAGGACCTCGGCGTCACGCGCGGCGACGGCGTGTTCGAGACGATCACGGTGATCGACGGTCGGCCCCAGGCCCTCGAGGCGCACCTCGCCCGTTTCGGCCGCTCCGCCGCGATGCTCGACCTGCCCGCCCCGGACCCCGAGGCCTGGCGCCAGGCCATCGAGGCCGTCTGCGCCCGCCTCGACCCGGTGCGCGAGGCCTTCGCCAAGACCGTCCTGACCCGCGGCGTCGAGGGCACCGACCGCCCGACCGGGTGGGTCTACGCCGCGCCGTCGGGTGACTCCACGACCGCCCGCACCGAGGGCATCTCCGTCGTCGTCCTGGACCGCGGGTACCGGCACGACGTCGAGCGCACCTCGCCCTGGCTGCTGCAGGGCGCGAAGACGCTGTCGTACGGCGTCAACATGGCCGCCCTGCGCGAGGCCGTCCGCCGCGGCGCCGACGACGCCCTGTTCGTCTCGAGCGACGGCTACGTGCTCGAGGGCACGCGCGCGAACCTGATCATGAAGGTCGGCGACCGGCTGGTCACGCCCCGCACCGACATCGGGATCCTGGCGGGCACGACGCAGGCCGACGTGTTCCGCTTCGCTGAGCAGGAGGGCGTCGAGACCGCCTACGAACTCGTCACCCTCGCCGATCTGGCAGCCGCGGACGCGCTCTGGCTCGTGTCGAGCGTGCGGCAGGCGGCGCCGATCCGTTCGGTGAACGGCGACGCCCGCGCGATCGACGCGGACCTGACGACGCGCATCAACGACTTCCTGCTGGCGCGCGAGGTCTGAGCACGGTCTGACCGCTCGACCCGGAAGACGCCGTCGTGTCCGCGAGACGCCGCGGAATTGGGCGGCGTCTCGCGGGTGTGACGGCGTCGTGCCGAAACGACGGCGTCTCGCGACCGGACACCTGACGGACGGGAGGCCCGTGGCGGGCTCGCCACGGGCCTCCCGTCCGCCTGTGGCTGAGCCCACCGCGTCACGCGAGAGGCCGGCGTCTCGTGGCCGCTACCAGCGCGGCGTGGTGACGCCGGCCCCGTCGGCCCACGCGAAGACGGTCTCGCCGTCGATCCAGACGCGCGTCGCGCGGCTGGTCGCGTCGAGCGGGTCGCCGTCCCAGAGCACGAGGTCGGCGTCGTAGCCCTCGGCCAGGCGACCGACACGGTCGCCGAAGCCCAGGAACTCGGCCGGGTTGACCGTGAGCGCCTCGAGTGCGGTCTGGGCGGGCAGGCCCTCCTTCACGGCGGCGGTCGCCTGGTCGACGAGCATGTTGATCGGCACGACCGGCGCGTCCGTCGTGATGGCGACCCGGACCCCGGCCGCCGCGATGGTAGCGAGGTTCGGGATGCCGCGGTCGCGGAGTTCGACCTTCGAGCGGCTGGTGAAGAGCGGCCCGTAGATGACCGGGATGTCCTTCGCGGCCAGCACGTCGGCGATCTTGTGCGCCTCGGTGCCGTGGTTCACGACGAGCCGGTAGCCGAACTCCTCGGACAGGCGGATGGCGGTGGCGATGTCGTCGTGGCGGTGGGTGTGCTGGTCCCAGACGAGTTCACCGTCGAGCACCCGGACGAGCGTCTCCTTCGTCAGGTCGCGGGCGAACGGCTCGTCCTTCGCGGCTGCGGCATCGCGGGCGGCCTTGTAGTTCTGCGCGTCGACGAAGGCGTCACGGATGATCTTGGCGACACCGAGCCGGGTGGAGGGCGTCTGGCCCTTGCCGCCGTAGACCCGCTTCGGGTTCTCGCCGAGGGCGCTCTTCACGCTCACCGAGTCGGAGATGAGCTGCTCGTCGATCGTCCGGCCGCCCCAGGTCTTGATGGCGACGCTCTGGCCGCCGATCGGGTTGCCCGAGCCGGGCTTGACGACGATGCTCGTGATCCCGCCGGCGAGCGCGTCCCGGAAGCCCTCGTCGTCGATGTCGATCGCGTCGATCGCGCGGACGCCCGCCATGTTCGGGGCGGTCATCTCGTTCGTGTCGTTGCCGGCCTCGCCGTTGGCTTCTTCGTGGATGCCGACGTGGCCGTGCGCCTCGACGAACCCGGGGACGAGCCACGAACCCGCGGCGTCGATGACCGTCATGCCGTCGGGCGGGGTGACGTCGGGTCCGACCGCGGTGATCCGGCCGTCCTCGACGATGACCGCGCCGCCGTCGAAGGCGGGGGCGGAGACGGGGACGACGTGGGCACCGGTGATCGCGAAGGAGTTGCTCATGGCACCAACGGTACGCGGGGGCGTGCGGGCGGGGGGGCATGCGGGCGGCGGACGGGCGGGCGGCGGCGCGCGGGCGAAATACCGATTCCTGGCGCCGGACGTCCCGGCGGCCCTACCGTCGCGGGATGGCACACCGGAGCGAGACCTGGTCCACGCACCACAGCGCCGAACGACCCTGGCGCAGCGCAGTCCGCGGGTGCCGTGACGACCGGCTGGTGACCACCGTGCGGGTGTCGGTGCCCCCGTCCATCGCCAGGGCTCGGTGGACACCCGACGACGACACCGTCGCACTGCTCGACCGGAGCGCCACGGCCCTGCGCACCCTCGACGTCCACCACGGCTCCCGGCTCGCACCGCTCGGGTCCGTGCTCGGCCGGACCGAAGCCGTGGCGTCGTCGCGGATCGAGGACGAGCCCGCCTCGATCGACGACCTGGCGCGCGCGCTCGTCGGCATCCGGGCGAACCCGGGTGCCACCGCGGTGGTCCGGGCCGGCGGCGCCGTCGAGCACCTGGTCTCCGCGGCGGACTCGGGCATCGTCACGGAGTCGTCCCTGCTCGAGGCGCACCGTCTGCTGATGCGCGACGACCCGGTCGACGGACGGTCCGCAGGCCGGTACCGCGACGTGCAGAACTGGATCGGTGGGGGCGCCACACCCCGCGACGCCCGGTACGTCCCACCGCCGCCGGAGCTCGTGGCACCGCTGATGGCCGACCTGCTCGCGTTCGTGCACCGTGTGGACCTGCACCCGATCGCCCAGGCGGCCATCGCGCACGCGCAGTTCGAGTCGATCCACCCCTTCACCGACGGCAACGGTCGGACCGGGCGGGCGCTGATCGGGGCCGTGCTGCGGCGCCGCGGGGTCACGACGACGGTGACCGCGCCCGTGGCCACCGCACTCGCGGCGGACCGACCGCGGTACTTCCGGCACCTGGAGCGGTACCGCGACGGCCAGGTCACCGGGTTCGTGGCCGATCTGGCCCTGGCGATCGGGACGGTCTGCGACGAGGCGACGCTCGGCGCCCTGCTGCTCGCCGAGCACGACGCCGACCGGTCCACCGGTCCCTGCGCCACGGGCCCGCACGCCGTCGTCGGCCGTGCGCTCGCCGACGACCCCGTCCTGACCGAAGCGCACCTGGGAACCCTGCTCACCGCCGACCAGGTCGAGCGCGTCACGCTCGACCTGGTGCTGGCGGGCGTGCTCCGTCCGGTCACCCGTCGCCGCCGTGACCGCGCCTGGGTGGCACCCGCCGTGGTCGCCGAGCTCGAGGCGTTCGAGCAGCGGGTGCACGCCGCTGTGGGCGGCCACGAGCGGACCGCGGCCTGACCGGGGGTGCGGGCGAATAGGGTGGGACGGTGAGCAACGAGCACACCGCATCCACCCCGCCCAGCGCCGCCAAGCGGCCCGTGACACGGACCCACCACGGCATCGACTTCGTCGACGACTACGAGTGGCTGCGGGACAAGGAATCCCCCGACACCCTGGCGTACCTCGAAGCCGAGAACGCCCACACCGACGCCGCGACCGCGCACCTCGCGCCGCTGCGGGACCGCATCTTCGCCGAGGTGAAGAGCCGCGTGCAGGAGACCGACCTCTCGGTGCCGGTGCGCATGGGCGACTGGTGGTACTTCACCCGCACCGCCGAGGGCAGCCAGTACGGCGTGCACTGCCGCGTGCCCGTCGCCGGCCCTGACGACTGGACGCCGCCCGCCGTGGTCGAGGGCGAGTCGACCCTGCCCGGTGAGCAGGTGGTGCTGGACGGCAACGCCCTGGCCGACGGCCACGAGTTCTTCTCCCTCGGCACCTACGACATCAGCGACGACGGCACCCGCCTGGTGTACGGCATCGACGTCGAGGGCGACGAGCGGTACACCCTGCACGTGCGCGACCTGGCTTCGGGGACCGACCTCGGCGACGCCATCCCGAACACCGGGGCCGGCGCCACGTTCGACCCGGCGGGCCGCTACGTCTTCTACCCCACGGTCGACGAGTCCTGGCGTCCGGACAAGATCTGGCGGCACACGGTCGGCACCGCGGCGTCCGAGGACGTCCTGGTGTTCGAGGAACCCGACGACCGCTACTGGGTCGGCGTCGGCGTCACCCGCTCGTCGCAGTACATCGTCATCGAGCTCGGCTCGAAGATCACGTCCGAGGCGCACGTCCTCGATGCTGCGGACCCGACCGGTGAGTTCCAGGTCGTCTGGCCCCGCCGCGAGGGCGTCGAGTACGAGATCGAGCACGCCATCGTCGGTGGCAGCGACCGGTTCCTGGTGCTGCACAACGACGGCGCCGAGAACTTCGAGCTCGTCGACGTCCCCGCCGACGACCCGACGTCCGAGCGTGACCGCCGCGTCGTCGTGGCGCACCACACCGAGCGCCGCATCGAGTCGGTCGACGCCTTCGCCGGGCACCTCGCGCTGGAGTACCGGTCCGAGGCGCTCCCCCGCGTCGCGATCATCCCGATCGAGGGCGACGGCTACGGCGACGCGCACGAGGTCCCCTTCGACGAAGCCCTGTTCTCCGCGGGGCTCGGCGGCAACCCGGAGTGGGAGCAGCCGACACTCCGCATCGGGTACACGTCGTTCGTCACCCCCTCCGAGGTCAGCGACCTCGACCTGGCCACCGGCGATGTCACCGTCCTGAAGCGCCAGCCCGTGCTCGGTGGCTACGACCCGGCCGACTACGTGCAGGAACGCGACTGGGCCACCGCGGCCGACGGCACCCGCGTGCCGATCTCGCTCGTCTGGCGCCGTGACGCCGTCGACCAGGACTCGCCGTCGCCGCTGCACCTGTACGGCTACGGCTCGTACGAACACTCGATCGACCCCGGCTTCAGCGTCATGCGCCTGTCGATGCTCGACCGCGGTGTCGTCTTCGCGGTCGCGCACGTCCGTGGTGGCGGTGAACTCGGCCGGCACTGGTACGAGAACGGCAAGACCCTGACGAAGAAGAACACCTTCACCGACTTCGTCGCGGTCGCCGAGCACCTGATCGAGTCCGGCCGGACGAGCGCCGACCGGCTCGTGGCCGAGGGCGGCAGTGCGGGTGGGCTCCTGATGGGCGCCGTCGCGAACCTCGCACCCGAACGGTTCGCCGGCATCCTGGCGGCCGTGCCGTTCGTCGACGCGCTGACGAGCATCCTCGACCCGGACCTGCCCCTTACCGTCATCGAGTGGGACGAGTGGGGCGACCCGCTGCACGACGCCGAGGTCTACCGCTACATGAGCGAGTACACGCCGTACGAGAACGTCCGCGACGACGTCCAGTACCCGCAGATCCTCGCCGTGACCTCGATCAACGACACCCGCGTGCTCTACGTCGAGCCCGCGAAGTGGACCGCGAAGCTCCGCGAGGTCGGCGCGCCCGTGCTGCTGAAGACCGAGATGTCCGCCGGCCACGGTGGTGTCAGCGGTCGCTACGCGTCGTGGAAGGAGCGGGCGTTCGAACTCGCCTGGCTGCTCGACGTGCTCGGGCTCGCCGACGAGACGCCCGCCGCCGCGACCGCCACCCCGATCGCCGCGGGCTGAGCAGCGCCGCGCACTTCGCGAGCAGAAGAGGTCGGGTCCGAACGCGGGACCCGACCTCTTCTGCTCACCAAGCGAACAGCGGCGCACGCAACGCACGCACTCCGCTCACACGCGGTTGAGCGCGTGCACCGCCTCGTCGTAGGACTCCTCGGCCAGGCGCACCCGGTCCCCCGCGAGCACCCCGTACCCGAACGTGCCCTCACCGCCACGCTCCGCGATCGCCGCGTTCGCCCGCAGGATGTCGAGGGCGTGCAGCGACCGCACCCGCTCCGTCAGCACGTCGGCGGCGGTGCCGATCCGCTTCCACAGCGCGTGCGGGAACGCGTCGTCGCCGAGCACGTCCATCGCCATCCGGGCCCGCATCGTCTCCTGCCACGCGGCCTCGGTGGTGCTCCGGTCGGCGGTCTCCCGCTCGGCGGCGGTGTCCGAGGTGTCGTCGGCCACGGCGGCCCGGACGAGCTCGCGCACGCGCGGCTTCGCGTCGGCGCCGACGTCCTGGGCGACCTGCTTCGGCGAGCGGAGCGACCACGCGGTCGGCAGCGGACGCTCGGCTGCGTCGTCGAGGGCGTCGAGCAGCTCGAGGAACGGCTCGCCGTGCAGGAAGGCGACGACGTCCCGCACCGCCTGGTCGCGACGCTCACGGGTCGAGGCCAGGATCCGCTCACGGGTCAACGCGTCGACCAGGTCGTCCTGCGCCGGCGACGACGCCCGCGGTAGCCGGTCGATCAGGTACTCGGCCAGCGCCGCGCGCGCGGTGACGCCCGCCAGGCCGTCCGCCGCCTCGGCGGCGCGGTCGACGGCCTCGCCGTCGGGGAACGCCGGGCGGTAGGCGCCCAGGATCGCGGCGATCTCGAGGGTGGTGTCGGCCGCTTGCCGGAGGTCGGCCGTGTCGCCGGAGCGGAGCCGGGCCTCCTGGCCGAGCAGCGCGATGCGCAGCTTGCGCACCCGCTTCGCCAGGATGCGTGCGGTCGTGCCCTTGGCCGGCTTCTCCTCGGTCTGGAGGCGCGGTGCCGGTGCTCCTGCCAGCCCGCGTGCCAGCTTGGACGCGACTGCGGCGGGGCCGGCGCCGACGGCCGCGAAGCGTCCGTCGAGGGCCGCGAACAGCTCGTGGGCGATCTGCGGGTCGACGCCGTCGACGGTCTCGACCTCGACCTCACGCCAGGTGCGCGGGGTCTCCGGGGCGTCGTCGTCGAGGCGCTGGGCGGTGACCTGGTCGTCGGCGAGCTCGGCGATCTGGTCGCCGTCCTCGTCGAGCAGTCGAGTGACGGTCCGGGTGGTGGTGATCCGGACGACCGGACGCAGCCCGCGGCCGCGACGCTCGGTGAAGAGTGCGGCAAGGACCTCGTCGGGCACCGAGTCGGCGTCGTCGGTCAGGGGGAACTGCTGCTCGTGGCGGACCGTGTCCGACTCGGAGCGCTTGATGTGCCAACCGGCGTCGGGGCCACCGGTGCGACGGCGGACCGTCACCCGCGCGGCCACCAGGTCGTACCGCTCGGTGTCCCAGTAGGTCGCGTCCAGTTCGAACGGCTCCTGGTGCTCGGTGCGGAGGATGCCGCCCGCGCCGACGAGGTCGGGGAGGGCACCGCCCTCG
The DNA here is from genome assembly GCF_902506155.1 of Curtobacterium sp. 8I-2. Lineage (NCBI taxonomy): Bacteria > Bacillati > Actinomycetota > Actinomycetes > Micrococcales > Microbacteriaceae > Curtobacterium > Curtobacterium sp. 8I-2. Next base: position 2,236,952 of record NZ_LR732827.1, on the reverse strand, counting down.
GGCAGGTCGTAGGTGCGCTCGATCTCGAGGTGCGTGTGGCTCACACGGTCTTGTCTACCAGGCACTGCGCGGATTCCCCGCACCCGGGGTTAGCCTGCAGGGATGAGCGACACGATCACCCGCGAGCAGTTCACGCCCGAAGCCGGCGGCGTCACGATGTTCACCACCACGTGGTGCGGCTACTGCGCCCGGCTGAAGAACCAGATGTCCAAGGCCGGGGTCCCCTTCATCGAGGTCGACATCGAGCAGACCCCCGGTACCGCGGAACTCGTCGCCGAGGTCAACGGCGGCAACCAGACGGTGCCGACGCTGGTGTTCCCCGACGGGACGACGGCGACGAACCCGTCCCTGGCCGAGGTGCAGTCTCGCATCTGAGCAGGTCGCCCTCGCAAGACACCGGCGTTCACGCTCCGAACACGCGCATGACGCGGTTCAGAGTGCGAACACCGGTGTTTTGCTGTCCGGACGCGCCTGCGCTAGCCGCCGAGCGCCTCGGTCAGCAGCGCGGCCATCGCGTCGAGCTGGATGTCGCCGGAGTCGACGACCGCTTCGTCCGAACCGTCGAGCGCACGGGCGGCCAGGGACGCCTTCGAGTCGATGAGCTCGGCGATCTTGGTGTCGATCGTCTGCGCGGCGATGATGCGCCACGCGGTGACGGGCTCTTCCTGTCCGATGCGGTGCACGCGGTCGATCGCCTGGGTCTGCTCGGCGCTCGTCCACGACAGCTCGGCGAGCACGACGTTCGACGACACCTGCAGGTTCAGGCCGACGCCGGCCGCGGTCAGCGAGCAGACGATGACGGCGACGTCGGGGTCGTTCACGAACGAGTCGATCTCGGCCGTGCGCTGCGTGGGGGTCTGGTCGCCGCGGATCGTGGCGGTGCGCAGCCCACGACGGGCGAACACCTCTTCCGCCTGGTCCATCACGTCGAGGTGCTTCGCGAAGAACACGACCTTGCCGACGTTCGAGGCGAGCTGCGCGGCGTAGTCGGCCGCGAGCTGGGCCTTGGCCCGGCCGATGCGGCGGACCATCGAGAACACGTTCTCGCCGGTCGACGAGGCGTCCTGGTCCTCGAGCTCCCAGCGCGCGACCTGGCGGACCAGCTTGTGGTCGATGCCGACGACCGGGTCCTGCCCGGTGCGGGCGTCGAGGGCCTGGTGGTACCGGCGGACGAGCTTCGCGGTGAGCTCGCGCTCGGCGTCGCGGATGGAGCGGCCCTCGTCGCCGTCGAGCTCGACGGGGATGTCGGCGATCCGGCGTGCGGGGATGTCCGCGGCGACGTCGACCTTGCGGCGTCGGACGATGCCCTGGTCGATGACGGCGCGGCGGGCCTCGACGAAGAACCCGGGGTCTGCCGGGGTCAGGCCGATCTCCTCGAGCTCGTTCATGAGCTTGGCGCGCGGCTTCTTGTCGTCGATCCAGCCGAGGTACTCCCAGATGGTGCGGAAGTCCTCGACCGAGTTGATGAGCGGGGTACCGGTCAGCGCCATGAGCAGCGGGGTGGCGGTGCGCTGCCGGATGCGCTCGGCGATCTGCAGCACGAACCGGGCGCGCTGCGAGTCCTTGTTCTTGATGAAGTGCGCCTCGTCGACGACCATCCCCTTGAACCCGAAGTTGCCGAGCCACCCGGCGTGCCGGTCGAGGATCTCGTAGTTCACGATGACGATGTCGGCGAACCCGTCGAGGTCGTTGCCGTCCCCGTGGATCACCGTGGCGCGGCGGTTCGGCACCCAGCGCTCGGCCTCACGTGCCCAGTTCGTCTTGACGACGTTCGGCACGACGACGAGCAGCGGGAACGCGTTCGCGGCGTCGGCGGCGAGCAGCGACTGCGCGGTCTTGCCGAGGCCGGGCTCGTCGGCGAGCAGGAAGGTACGGTGCCCCTGCGCTGCGGCGGTGATGAGCTCCGCCTGGTGCTTCATGAGCGTGGTGCCCGAGCGCGAGTGCAGCGTCGGGGGCTCCGGCAGCGGCATCGTCGCCGCTCCCCCGCCCGCGCCGTACTCGAACGACTTGAACAGCGGTCCGAACAGTTCCCAGTTCGCCAGGCGGCGCGGGTGCGCGACGGGCTGGTCGGCGAGGGCGAAGTCCGGCGGCATGAACGGGTTCGCGAGCTGGCGCTGGACGACGGACTGCGGCACGACGGCACGCACCGGGGTCTCGACCACCGCGGCGGGCTCGGACGCGATGACGAGGTCCTCCGGCTGCAGCTCGACGCCACCGGCGATCATCATGTCGCGCTTGACCGCACGCGTCGCCTCGGGCACCTGCACCTCTTCGGCGAGGAGCTGGATGACGCTGGTGTCCCGCGCCGCCGTCTTCGCCAGGATCGTGGCCACGCCGTCGAGCCGCTTGAGCTGTTCGGCGCGCTGCGCGTCGGTGAGCTCCGTGTCGGCCTTCACCCGCGCGCGCTCTTCGCGCATCAGCAGGGCGACCGCCTGGAACTTCGTCCGGTTCGACGCCTTGAGTGGTCCGCGCTGCGCCGCGGCCTCGACCTCGCGCACAGCGCGGGCGAGGACGGGGATGACGCCGTCGTTGTCCAGCGGCCTGGTGCGACGTGACGCGGTCCGCGTCCCGCCGGCAGCACGCCGGGTGCCTGATCGAGCCAACGCTCCTCCTGTTCCGCCCACACGTCGGGGCGATCCGCCCGTGGGGCGGGAAGTCCTGCACCGGGGCCTGGCGCGGCTCCGGTTCGGCCGCGGGCCACCGTGGCCCACCGCATCGCCGGTCCCCGCATCGGGACGTCCGGTGGACTCCCGCGAGCCGTTCCACACGAGCACCTGCCGGGAGCAGGTTCGGACGGTCCGCGCCGGGATCCGGCGTCGTCACACGCACGTGGTGCCCCCTCGGGGCGCTCACGGCCCGGTCCCCGCGTCGATCAAGTGATCGACGGCTGCGTCCGGAATCGACGCGGCACGCGGGAACACGGTGCGTGCGCGCTCAGTTTACTCCCGGACCGCCGACGGAGGCGACCGCCGCGTTGCCCGCGCGCGTCGCGACGGCGGACGGGAGGCCCGTTGCGGGCCCGACCCGCGCCTCCCGTCCGTCCTGCAGTCGCCTCCAAACCGCCGAAGCGACGGGGCTGCGAGCCGTCAGGCCTGCGGTGCGGACCGCGGGCGGGTCGATGCGCCGGTCGGGAGGCTCGGGGCCGCGTCCGCCAGGGCGGCCTGCGTCGCGGCGAGGAGCTGCTGGGCGGTCTGGATCCCGTTGGCGGAACCGGTGGTCGCCTGGCCGCCGGCGTGGGCGAGCAGCTGCGCGCCGATGGCGGGCCCGATGCGGTCGGTCTCGCGCGGGTTGCGCGCGACCCAGTCGCGGGCGATCGCGTCCGCGAGGCGCTCGGCGGCGGCGCCGCGCTCCGCGTCACCTCGGGACCGGTGCCACAGCCCGGTCACCACGAGGTGGGCGACGACGGCTCCGACGTCACGGACCGGGAACCCCCAGCCCGCGGTGTCGATGTCGAGCAGGCCCGAGATGCGCCACGGCTCGTCCTCGTCGACGAACACCTGCTCCAGGTGCAGGTCGCCGTGCACGACCTGCTTGGTCGAGCTCGACCAACCGATGGAACGGCGGCCGATGGCGTCGTACAGGCGGTCGATCTCCTCGGCGTCGCGCGGCAGGGCGGCGATGAGCGTGCGACGGTGCCAGTCGGCGTGGTCCATCGCGTCGGCACGGGCCTGCTGGGTCATCGGCACGGTGGCGACGCGGCCGCTCAATGCCGCGAGCGACGCCACGAAGCGCGGGTCGTCGGCGATGTCGAGGATGCGGCTGCCGGCCGGCACGCCGCGGATGCGCTCGAGCACGAGCAGGCCGTCGCCACGGCTGGACAGCACGCGCGGCACCGGCAGGCCGGCCGCGACGAACTGCTCGTGCGACTGCACGATCGGCGCGACCCGGTGCGGACGGACGATCTTCAGGAACAGGGTGCGCTCGGGGGCGTCGACGCGCACCACCGCACGTTTGCCGGGCCGGTACGCGGCGACGGTGAGCACCGGGTCGGTGACGGGCATGCCGAGGGTGGTCAGCAGCTCGGCGACGGCATCGCGGTAGGTGACCTGCGGCAGCACCGGCAGGCCTGGGTCGTTCGGGTACGCCCAGACCGACACCGGTTCGCCCGTCCCCGGGTCCGTGACGATGGCGCTGTTCTGGTCGTGGGTGCCGCCGGTGTCGACGTAGGTCAGGACCGTGGCGCGCTGGCCGTTGCGGTCCAGTGTGTCGACCTCGTAGCCGTACAGGTAGCCGTTGCCCGACGGTTCGACGGAGTGCGCCCGCGCGGCCACCACGGAGGTCCCGGAGCCGGCGAAGGCCTGCGGGATGACGCGCTCATGGTTGGGCCACACGACATCAGTCAACCGCGTCGCACGGGTTTCGTCGCGTTCGTGCACGGCTCGGCGCGCGGCCGGTGGCTACCGTGGTCGGTGTGAACCCGGTCGCGCGTCTCCGCAGCTCCAGTCGCACGCCGTTCCTGCAGGTCGTGAAGACCGCCGTCGCGGTGGTGGCCGCCGTGCTCCTCTGCCGTCTGGTGATCCAGGGGCCGTTCCCCACCTTCGCGGCCATCGCGGCCCTGCTCGTGGTGCAGCCGAGCATCAACCAGTCGTTCGTGAAGGGGCTCGAGCGGAGCGCGGGCGTCGTCATCGGCGTCGTGCTGGCCACCGGGTTCCACCTGCTGCTCGGCGACGGCGTGTTCGTGGTGCTGCTCGTCATCGTGCTCGCGATCCTGATCGCGTGGGCGCTCCGGCTCACGCCGACCTCGGCCACCCAGGTGGGGATCAGCGGGATGCTCGTGCTCACCGCCGGGGTCGTGACGCCGAACTACTCCGCCGACCGGATCCTCGAGACCGTGATCGGTGCGATCGTCGCCCTGGTCGTGAACGCGCTCATCGTGCCGCCCGTCCTGCTCGAGCCGGCGCACCTCGCCGTCGCCCGGCTCGCCCGCGACACCGCGGTGGCGTTCGAGCGGATCGCGATCGGCCTGACCGAGGGGTGGGACCGCGCACGCTGGGACGAGGCCCTCGTCGCGGCCCGGGCCCTCCGGCAGCAGCACGCCAAGGCCGAGGCGTCCCTGGGGTCGGCCCGCGAGTCCCTGACGATGAACCCGCGCAGCGGCCGGCACCGGACGATCCTCGACCGCGACGTGGTGGTCACCGACCACCTGCGCATCCTGGTGACCCGGGTCACCGGCATGACCCGGGCGATCCGCGACAACACCGCCCCGGACCTGCGGGACGATCCGGTGGTGCACGGCATCGCGACCGAGGTGGCGCGGATCGGGGCGGACGTGCGGGCGCTCAGTGCGCGGGTCGAGTCGACGCGGCTCGACCCGGCACCCGGGGCCGGTGGGGCGGACGCTGCTGCGCTCGGACCGGACGCCGAGCCGTGGGCGGAGGCCTCGGAGCCGGCACTCACCGCGCCGCTCGAGGTGGTGCGTCCGAACTCCCGGCACTGGGTGCTCATCGGGGCGCTGCTCGAGGACATCCGACGGGTGCGCGGGGAACTGCTCGGCGAGGACGACTAGGCGCGTCGCGTTTGCGCGGTGCCGGGTCTGCTCAGCGTGCCGCGCAGACGTTGTGCCGGGTCCACCTCAGCGTGCCGCGCAGGCCGCCTCCGACGCCGTCCGCACCACGTCGGACCAGATCACCTCGGTCGGCACGACGTCGGTCGCACCGGGGACCCCGGTGTCGGCGTACCGGTTGATCTCGGCGACGACGGCCTCGATGCCGACCTCGCGTGCGGCACGGCTCGCCACGTCCGGCACCGCCGTCCGCAGCTCTGCGACCACGCGGTCGCGCGGTACGTCCTCCAGCTGTGCGAGCGTGCCGATCCCCTTCCACGCGGCGTCCAGTTCGGCGCGCAGGCGCACGATTGCCGGGTGGTCGATCGAGTCGTTCATGATCCCCCAGTGCGGGCGGCGCATCGGGTCGCGCTGTCCGCTGCCGGAGCCTAGCAACGAAGCAAGCGACGCTCACGTCCCTAGAACGTGGGACAGACCGTTCCGCCCTGTCCTGTGACGAGATTCAGCGAGTTCGGCCTGAGAACGGCCCTCGGCGACGGTTCGATGCCACGATGGGTCCGAGGAGGTCCACTATGCGGCTGTTGGTGGTCGAGGACGACGACGAGATGCGGGCCCTGATGGAGCGCGGACTCGCGGCCGAGGGGTACCGCGTGACGGCGGTCGAGAACGGTGTCGAGGCGCTCATCGCGCTCGGCGAGCAGGCGTTCGACCTTGCGGTCGTGGACGTGATGATGCCCGGCATGTCCGGCTTCGAGCTCGCCCGGCGGATCCGTGAGCGCGAGGACCCCGTGCGGATCCTGCTCGTGACGGCGCGCGACGCCGTGGACGACCGTGTGTTCGGGCTCGACGCCGGTGCGGACGACTACCTCACCAAGCCCTTCGCCTTCGCCGAGCTCACCGCTCGGCTGCGTGCGCTCGGCCGTCGTGAGTCCGCCGGGGCTCCCCGCACGATCGAGGTCGGCGACGTCTCCATCGACTCCGAGGCACGCCGCATCTCGATTAAGGGCCAGCGCGTCGCCGTGAGCCCCACGGAGTTCGCCCTGCTCCGCCTGCTCGCCCGGTCCGCCGGCAGTGTCGTCGACCGCCCGAAGATCCTCGAAGAGGTCTGGGACGGTTCGCAGCACGTCGACCCGAACGTGGTCGAGCAGTACATCTCGTACCTCCGCAAGAAGCTCACCGCGCACGAGGCCACCGTCGCCATCGCCACGGTCCGCGGTCGCGGGTACCGCCTGGATCTGCTCGGGGCGTGAGCGGGGCCGACGACGCCCCACGATCGGACCACCGACGCGGTGGTCCGATCCGGCCGCTGCGTCTGCTGTCGCTGCGTGCCCGGATCACGATCGGTTCGACGGCGATCGCGGCGATCGTGATCCTGCTGCTCGTCCTGGTGATGCGGTTCCAGGTGGTGAGCGTCGTCGCGAGTGCGACCCGCACGCTGCTCGACGCCGATGCCGACCCCTACGTCGCCACGCTCGAGGTCGACAGCGACCCCGACCTGTCGTCACCGGGCAACGCGCAGCTCGTCGCCGTCGTGTCCCCGTCCGGCGAGATCGTGCTCTCGACGATGCCGGACCGCGTCGAGCAGGCGCTCGGCAGTCTGCGGTCCACCCCTGCCGGCACCTCGATCATCACGGCATCCGGCTCGGAGTACCGCGTCGTCGTGGAGCACCCCGTCAACGAGGCCGGCCGGTGGACGGTCGTCGCCGCCCGTAACTCGCAGGCCGAGGCCATCGTCGTCGACGACCTCACGACGACCCTGTCGTTGACCGGCCTGGCGATCCTGCTCGCCTTCGGCGTGGCGTCCTGGGTGCTCGCGACCACCGCGTTGCGTCCGGTGAACCGGATGCGCCGCGAGGCCGAACGGCTCTCCGTCGCCCCGGAGCGCGCCGAACTGCCGGTGGGCCCCGCCCGGGACGAGCTGGCATCCCTGGCGACGACGCTCAACGCCTTCCTGGCCCGGACCCGGCAGGCGACCGAGCGTGAACGCCAGATGGTGTCGGACGCCAGCCACGAGCTCCGGACGCCCCTGGCCATCCTGACGACCCAGCTCGACCTCGCCTCGCTCGACGGCAACGACGCCGCCGCCCTCGCCGCCCACATCGAACGCGCCAAGCACAGCGTCGCGCGGTTGTCCCGGCTCGCCAACGACCTGCTCGCACTGTCGCGGATCGAGGAGTCTGAGCAACGTGAACAGGACGGCGACCGACGGCCGGAGACCGCCTGGTCGGACCTCGGCGACGAGGTGATGGCAGCGGTCGACCGCGTCCGGCTCATCGCGTCGGCGAAGGACGTCACCGTCGACTTCGACCTGGAGCCGCCGGTCGCCGTCGGCGGGTCCGGCCCGGGCATCGGCGGCGGCACCGTGGAACCGCGCTACCGGATCGACACGGGTGGGATGGCCCAGCTCGTCACGAACATCGCGGGCAACGCCGTGGCCGCACTCCCCCGCGGTGGCGGCATCTTCGTGTCCTGGCGGAGCACCGGCGGCCAGGGCGTGCTGCAGATCACCGACGACGGCCCCGGTGTACCCGAGTCGTTCATCCCCGTGGCCTTCGACCGGTTCACGCGTCCGGACGAGGCACGGACGTCCCGCCCGAACCCCGACCCCTCCACGGGCGCCGGCGCCCTGCCGGGCGGCTCCGGTCTGGGACTCGCGATCGTCCGCGCGGTGGCGGAACGCGCCGGGGGCACGGCGTCACTCCGCAACGTGCCCGCCGGTGGGCTCGAGGTCACGATCACCCTGCCCGAGGTGCGCTGAGCTCGACCGCCCACCCGAGCAGGACCGCTCACCCGAGCACGACCGATCACCCGAGCACGACCGATCACCGGCGCAGGACCGCTCACTGGAAGTCGCGCGACCGGGTGCGGACGGACAGCGACAGGTGCTCGATGCGGTCCGCCACCAGGTTGACCACGCCGTCGGGTGACCGCTCGAGGATGCCCCGGACGATCACCGCCGGGGACTCCCGCGCCACCCGGCGGTAGCGCCCCCACACCCCGACGCTGCAGATGACGTTGACCAGCCCGGTCTCGTCCTCGACGTTCAGGAACGTGATGCCGGACGCGGTCGCCGGACGCTGCCGGTGCGTCACGATCCCGCCGACCTCGACCCGTCGTCCGGTCTCGGCGGTCGCGGTGTCCTGCACGCTGAGCACCCGGCGGGCTGCGAGCCGGTCGCGCACGTGCCGGACGGGATGGTCGTCGGTCGTCATGCCCGTCGACCACATGTCCGCGATGAGCACGTCCCCGCTCGTCATCTGACCGAACAACGGCGGCTGCACGAACACCTGCGTGTCCGGCAGCTGGTCCGGACGCTCGGCCGCGGCCTGCGCAGCCGACCACATCGCACCGCGGCGGTCGATGTCGAACGGGGCGAAGGCGTCGGCGGCAGCGAGGGCCTCGAGCTGCGGCGTCGTGAGTCCGACCCGGCGGGCCAGGTCCGACATGTCGCGGAAGGGGCCGTTGGTGTCCCGCTCGGCGACGATCTTCTCGGCGCTCTTCCGGCTGAGCGACGCGACCTCGGCGAGCCCGAGCCGCACGGCGAAGGCACCGTCGCGACGGTGGCTCGCTGTGTCGTCGGGGAGCGCCTTGTCGAACGGCAGTACCGGGGGCTGCTCGGCAGCCAGGCAGGCGTCGGCACCGACCGGGGCGTCCCCGTCCGGCAGCGGTTCGAGCGTGGCGTCCACCCCGGACCGCAGGATGTCCGGTCGCAGCACGCGGACACCGTGCCGCCGGGCGTCGGCGACCAGGGTCTGCGGTGAGTAGAACCCCATCGGCTGCGCCCGGAGCAGCGCTGCCAGGAACGCCCCCGGGTAGTGCAGCCGCATCCACGCGCTCGCGTAGACGATGAGGGCGAAGCTGATCGAGTGGCTCTCCGCGAAGCCGAAGTTCGCGAAGGCCTGGATCTTCGCGTAGATCGCGTCGGCGTCGGCGCCGTGGATGCCGTTGTCCGCCATCCCCGCGTAGAGCTTGTCCCGCAGCCGGTCGATCTTCTCGTGTCCGCGCTTCGACCCCATCGCCCGCCGCAGCAGGTCGGCGTCGTCCCCGGAGCAGTTGCCGACCGCGATCGCCATCTGCATGAGTTGTTCCTGGAACAGCGGGACCCCGAGGGTGCGTTCGAGCACGGGTTCGAGCGCCGGGTGCATGTAGGTGATCGGTTCCTCGCCGGTGCGCCGTCGGATGTACGGGTGCACTGCGCCGCCCTGGATCGGCCCGGGGCGGACGAGTGCGACCTCGATCACCAGGTCGTAGAACCGCCGTGGGAGCAGTCGGGGCAGGGTGCCCATCTGCGCGCGGGACTCCACCTGGAACACCCCGATCGTGTCCGCGCGGCAGAGCTGGTCGTAGACACCCTGTTCCTCCTTCGGGATGGAGTGCATCTCCCAGCGCTCACCGCAGTGCTCTGCCGCCAGGTCGAACGAGTACTGCAACGCGGCGAGCATGCCGAGCCCGAGCATGTCGAACTTCACGAGCCCCATGTAGGCGCAGTCGTCCTTGTCCCACTGGAGCACGGTGCGGCCGTCCATCCGGGCGTGTTCGATCGGCACGACCTCGCCCACCGGGCGGTCGGTCAGCACCATGCCGCCGGAGTGGATGCCGAGGTGCCGCGGGAACCCGAGGACGTCGCTCGCGAGTCCGACGACCGCCGGTGGGATGTCGTGGTCCTGGCTCTCGGTCACCGAACCCCACCGTTCGACCTGCTTCGACCATGCGTCCTGCTGTCCGGGGCTGTGGCCGAGCGCCTTCGCCATGTCGCGCACCGCGCCCTTGGGCCGGTAGGTGATCACGTTCGCGACCTGGGCGGCGTTGTGCCGGCCGTACTTGGCGTAGACGTACTGGATCACCTCTTCGCGGCGGTCCGAGTCGAAGTCGACGTCGATGTCGGGCTCCTCGTCGCGCATCGCCGACAGGAACCGCTCGAACGGCAGCCCGTAGCGGATCGAGTCCACCGCGGTGATCTCGAGCAGGTAGCAGACCGCCGAGTTCGCCGCCGAACCCCGCCCCTGGCAGAGGATGCCCCGGCCGCGGGCGTACTGCACCATGTCGCGCACGATCAGGAAGTACCCGGGGAAGTTCTTCTCCTCGATCACGGACAGCTCACGTTCGATGCGCTCCCGCTTGCGGGGCTCGACGCCGTCGGCGCTGCCCGGGTAGAACCGCCGGGCACCGGTCCAGGTGAGCTCGCGCAGCCACGACATCGCGGTGTGTCCGTCCGGGACGTCGAGGTCGGGCAGCCCGGGCTTGACCGTCTTCAGCCGGAACCCGAGTTCGTCGGCGAGCTCCACGGTCCGTTCGACCGCGCCGGGGTAGCGCCCGAACCGTCTGGCCATCTCGGCGCCGGAGCGCAGGTGGGCGGTGTCGGCCGCGGGCAGCCAGCCGTCGATCTCGTCGAGGCTGCGGCGAGCACGGACCGCCGCGAGCGCGGTGGCCACCGGGAACCGGTCCGGGGTGGCGTAGTGCACGTTGCCGGTGGCGACCAGGGGCAGTGCGTGCTTCGTGGCCAGGGCGGCCAGGGCGTCGTTGCGGGCGCTGTCGAGCGGGTCGCCGTGGTCGAGCAGCTCCACCACGACGTTGCGGCTGCCGAACCGGTCGAGCAGCACCCGGAGCGCGGTGTCGGCGGCGGATTCCCCACCCTGCTCGAGGGCCTGCCGCACGGTGCCCTTCCGGCACCCGGTCAGGACACGCCAGTGGCCGTCCGCGCGTGCGGCGAGGTCGTCGAGGTCGTACTGCGGGCTGCCCTTCTCGGATCCGGCGGCCAGGTGCGCGCTCGTGACCGCGCCGGCCAAGCGGTGGTAGCCGTCCTGCCCGTCGGCGAGCAGGAGCAGGTGCGAGCCCTCGGGGTCGGGCACACCGTTCTGCGGTTCGGTCAGCCCCAGGGACAGCTCGGTGCCGAAGACGGTGCCCACCTGCGGGTAGGACTCGGCGACCTCGGCCATCCGGGCTGCCCCGTAGAAGCCGTCGTGGTCGGTGAGCGCGAGGGCGTGCAGCCGGAGCCGGGCGGCTTCTTCGAACAGGTGCTCGGGCTGACTGGCGCCGTCGAGGAAGCTGAAGGCCGAGTGCGCGTGCAGTTCGGCGTACGGCACGACCGGGCCGCCGTCGGTGTCGATCGGCGACGGGACGTACGGCTCGCGCTTCCGCGACCACGCCGGGCTGTCGCCGCCGTCGCCGTCGTGCGCGGTGCCCGGGCTCCGTTTGTCGGACAGCGCGCGCTCGAACTGCGACCACGGGACGGGTGGGTTGCTGTAGCCCATCAGGACACGCTCCTGTTGGTGGTGGTGGGGGTCGGGGTCACGTCGCGATCGCCTCCGCCCACCAGCGGTGGTCCGCGAGCACCAGGTACCAGGCACGCCCCTCGGCGTCGACGAGCTGCAGCCGGTGCAGGCGTCGGCCGCCGGACTCCCACCACCGGACGACGAGTGGCCACGGACCCGCCCAGGCCGTCACGGCAGAGAAGCCGCCGCCCCGGTCGCCCTCGGCACGGAACCGTTCGGGAGCGCCGGACAGCACGCCGCGCTCGTCGACGTCGACGCTCGCACCACCGGCAGCGACCACGTCGACCGGTCGGGGGCGCTCGAGCACGGTGGCGGGCGGCGGACCGGGGAGCTTGCCGGGCCACGGACGGTCGCGGACGGTCGCCAGGGCGCGCTCACCACCCGCGGGTGCGTCGCCCCACGGCACGAGCACCACGCGCTCGGACAGGGTGCGGCCACCGCCGACGCGCGGACTCACCACACCGTCGTGGCCGACCATGCCCTGGATCCGGGCGAGGCCGTGGTGCACGCGTTCGTCCGGGCCGGAGCCCCACAGCCCGCGCTCGTGGTTCGCCATGTCGTCGACGGCGACCGGCTCGAGCACGACCGAGGTGACCGGTGCCTCGAGCCCGCTGGGGTCCACCCCGCCGGCGAGCTGCCACCGCACCCGGTCGACCACGTCGGCGGCGTCGAACCAGCGCGGGTGTGCCCAGGTCCGTTCGAGCAGGATGTCACGCTCGTCGACGATCCCCACCCGGATGGTCGTCGCCACGAGCCCCGCGGCCCGGAGTCGCTCGGCGAAGTCGTCGGCGGAGCGTCGGAACGCGAACGCGATCTGGTCGGCACGGTCCAGCGGGGGTTCGAACGACGCCTCGACCCGGAGTTCCGGTGGGATCTCCCGCGCCGCGATCTCGCGCGGGTCTCGGCCCGCGGCCAACCGGTGCAGGAACGCTCCGGCCACACCGAAGCGGTCACGCACCTGCTCGTCGCCGAGTGCCGCGAAGTCGCCGAGCGTGGTGATGCCGAGCCGGTCGAGTACCGTCGCGAGGTCGGGGTCGCCGAGCACGCCGAGCTGCAGGTGCGCGAGGAAGTCCGCCGATCCCCCGACGGGCACGAGCCGCACGCGTTCACCGGGACGCACCGGGCGCGCCCGGGCTGCCTGGTCCGCCGCGAACGGGGTGTCGGCCACCCCGGCCCGCACCGCGGGGGCGCCGTGGTCGGCCGCGATGCCGGCCAGGGTCGCCGCCGCCGCTCGCTCACCGCCGTAGTACCGGGCCGGCCCGCGGGCGCGGAGCGCGAGGGTGCCCGGCCGCAGCACCTCCACCCCGGGGACCGCTGCCTCGACCGCACGGATGACGGGCTCGAACGCACGGTGGTCGAGGGCGTCGTCGTAGGGCTGCACGAGGAGCTCGGGGCACCGCGCCTGCGCCTCCCGCACGCGGAGTCCCCGCACGACGCCCTGTTCTCGCGCGGACGCCGAACTCGCGAACACGAGCCCCTTCGCGGTCAGGGCGAGGGGCTGCTCCGGCGGGGTCCCACCGGCCCGAGCAGCCGCGATGACCGGCCAGTCCGGGCACCAGAGCACGATGGTCCGGGTCGGGGGTGGTTCGGGCAGTGCTGCCCCACGGGTGATCGCGTCGGTCCGGACGCGCTCCGGGGCGATCACGACGCCACCGCCACGGGCCGCAGCACACGGGTGTCCCCGGAGCCCACCGTCGGCACGGGCGTCGCGGCCCGGACCGCGCCGTCGGCCGCGGGCAGGAGGAGCTCTGCGGTCGCCGGACGCACCGCACCGGCACGCCCGGTCGCGGTCACGGTGGCCCGGCGCTCCGTCAGGTGGCCGTGGCCCTGTCCGATGCCGCTCCACGTCGACGACGTGACCCGCAGCGTGACGTCCGCTCCGGGCCAGGACCCGAGCGCGACGAGCGCCCCACCACGCTGTCGCAGTCGGGCCGAGAGCCGTGCCACGTCGCCCGGCACGACCCGGCCGAGCGGTCGGGTGAGGACGATCTGCGCGACGTCGGCCATCGCCGCCGTCACGGCGAGCCACTGGTCGCCCGGATCGGGGACGAGCACGAGCCGCTCCAGGTCGATCCCCGCGGCTGCGGCGGCTTCGATCCCGAAGGACGGCACCCCGACGACCGCGCACCACGCGCCGGCCGCCGAGGCCGCCTGCAGCATCGTGATCGCGAGCAGCACCGACTCGGGGACGGCGTAGGTGCCACCGACCCGGATCGCGCCGCCGGGCAGCAGGGGTTCGAGCGCCGGGGCGGTGGGGAGCCCGGCGGTGTCGACCCGGGTGGACTCCATGTCGGCCACCCGGGACCGCAGGGACGTGATGCGGTCGAGCGCGGCCCGCGCGTCGCCCAGGTGATCGGACCCGCGACGCACACCGCCACCGGCCGCACCGCTGCCGCCACGTGCAGCACCGCTCCGCCCGCCCCGGTCCGGGGTGGGCGACCGGAGTGCCGCCGCCGTCTGCATGCCCTCATATTCGAACATGTGTTCGATGATGTCAATCGCGTCCGACATCTGTGGACAGTCCGTGTCGAACACGTGTTCGAAACGCGTCAGGTCACCAGCCGACGGCCGCCCCCACTGCACCGAGCACCGACCGCGTCTTCGTCTCGACCTCGTCCGCCTCGTCCGCTGCCACCGAGGACCACGTCACCGCTCCCCCGGCTCCCAGCGTCCGGGAACACACCGCCCCCGACGCGTCGAGCACGGTCACGAGGCTACGGATCGCCACCGACAGGTCGACCGCCCCGCTCGCCGAGAAGTACCCGATCGCGCCGGAGTACACCCCGCGCGGAGCCCCCTCGAGCCGGTCCGCGATCGCCGTGGCGCTGCGCTTCGGCGCACCCGTCATCGACCCCGGTGGGAACGCCGCGTGCACCACGTCGGCCCGTGACGCCCCCGGCGGCAGCACCGCCCCGATCGTCGACACCAGCTGGTGCACGCTGGCGTACGTCTCGACCTCGCACAACCGCTCGACGTGCACCGACCCGGGCACCGCCGTCCGCAGCAGGTCGTTCCGCAGCAGGTCGACGATCATCACGTTCTCGGCGCGGTCCTTCGGGCTCGTCGCCAGGTCGTCCCGCGCAGCCGCGTCCGCCGCCGCGTCGGCGAGTCGCCGTCGGGTGCCCTTGATCGGCTCCGCGAGCACCGCTCCGGCCGCGTCGATCCGCAGGAACCGTTCCGGCGACCGGCTCGCCACGCGCAGCGGGCCGAGCCGCAGGTACGCGCCGAACGGCACGGGGTCCGACGCCCGCATCCGCAGGTACTCGTCCAGGTGCGGGTCCGTACCGGGGCCGCCACGGGCCTCCTGGCCGACCGCGAAGGCGGTGGTGAGGCAGACCTGGAACGCGTTCCCCTCGCGGATCTCCGCACGGCACACGTCGACCGCCTGCTCGTAGGCGGCGCGCGACACGCGTCCGGTCGCCGCGGACACCCCGGCCGGGAGGCCCGTGGCCGCGTCGCCGACATCGGCCGACGGCATGCGGGCGGTCACGTCTTCGAGCCACGCACGGTTGTGCGCACTGGCCTCCGGTTCGGCGTCGGCGACGAGCGCCAGCGCCCACGCGTCACCGGTGTGGTCGACGACGAGGGCACGGTCGACGAACCGCAGGTCAGCGTCGGCGTGCCCGTCGGCGGTGCGGTCCGGGCCGTCGGACTCGCGGCCGAGCTCGTACCCGAGGAACCCGACCCACCCGAGCGCGAACCCGCACCCGACGACCGGCTCGGGCAGGCGGGGCGTGCGTCGGAGCAGGTCCGCGAGCACCGCGAAGGCCGGACGATCCTCGGAACGGGCCCGCCCGAACCACCCCTCGGCGGGCGCGGCGACCGTCAGGTGCGCACGGCGGCCCTGGTGCCGGAACCGAGCGGCGAACGGCCCGTCCGTCCAGGCCAGCACGGACCAGCGCGCCCGGGGCCGAGCCGTGGCGGGGGCACCGTCCGGCAGCCCGGAGTCGAGCCACACCAGGTCCCCCGAGACCCGCGCCGCCAGGGCCGCCAGGTCGGGGACGGGGTCGAGTCGGCGGACCTCGACGCGGACGCCGGGGTCGGGGTCGGTCAGACCGCGGCGATCGTCCATGCGGCGGCGTGCGAGGCACCGGGGGCGAGCACCACGAGGCCGCGGTCCTCGCCGTCGTTGAAGGCGTCGGGCGCGCACGTCATCGGCTCGACGGCGAGACCCGCGCGGTGGTACTCGGGCACGACGTGGTCGGCGGTGTGCACCTGGGCCCATCCGCACTCCGGCCCGAAGGTCGCACGGACCCCGTGACCGTCCGCCGCCGTGACGGCGATCGTGGCGAGTCCGCCGGCGTCGCGGTCGAACCCGGTGAAGGCGTGGTCGATGAACCGGTCGCCGATCAGCGTGGGCGTGCGCAGGTCGAACTCGTCGTGGACGGGGACCAGGTCGGTCGGGATGAGCCGGTCCGGCGTCACCTCGAGCACCTGGGCGGCGGGGAGCGTCAGGGTCCAGTCGTCGACGGTGCCGGCACCCGCCACGAGGTACGGGTGCGGGCCGGTGCCCCACGGCGCGGCCTGGGCCCCGGTGTTCGTCCCGGTGATCGTCGTGTGCAGCCCCTCGGCGTCGAGCCGGTACTCCACGGTGACCTCGACGCGGTACGGGTAGCCTTCCTGCGCCTGCACGGTCGTGACGAGCACGACCCGGTCGTCCGCCTGCTCCTGCACCCGGAAGTCGGTCCACGCGACGAGTCCGTGCAGGGCGTGGTGCCGTGCCGGCTCGGTGAGGGCCAGCTCGTGGTCGACGCCGCCGAAGGAGTACTCGCCGTCGACGATCCGGTTCGGCCACGGAGCCAGGACGGCGCCGCGGAAGACCGGACGGACCTGGTCGGCGTCGAACGGCACGACCAGGTCACGACCCTCGTGCCGCAGGGTCCGCAGCGTCGCTCCGACCGTGGCGATGTCGGCCGTGTAGCCGGCGGAGGCGATCGTCAGTGGGGACCCGGACAGCGGCGCGTCGTTGCTCATGCGCTCAGCGTATCGGGCCACCGGGTGGCGATCGGCGCACGAGAAAACCCCCGCCGCTCCGAGGAACGACGGGGGTTTCGGGTGGATCTGAGGGGACTCGAACCCCTGACCCCCTGCATGCCATGCAGGTGCGCTACCAGCTGCGCCACAGACCCAGATCGTGTTGCTTCTGCACCAACCGGTTCCCCGGAGGCACCATAGAAGCGTACACCATGCGAACGCCGGGCAACGAAATCGAAGCCGCCACCCGGGCGCGTCGCTGATCAGGCGGTGTGCTCCACCGGGAGCTCGAGCGGGATGGTCGGGCAGTCGGCCCAGAGACGCTCGAGCGAGTAGTACTGGCGGTCTTCGTCGTGGAAGACGTGCACGATGACGTCACCGAAGTCGATGAGGACCCAGCGGCCCTCGGCACGGCCTTCGCGGCGAAGCGTCTTGGCACCGAGCTCGAGGAGGCGTTCCTCGACGGCATCGGCGATGGACTGCACGTTGCGCTCGTTCCGACCGGTTGCGAGCAGGAACACGTCCGTGAGCTGCAACGGCCCGGTCACGTCGAGAGCGACGAGGTCCTCGGCCTGCTTGGCGTCAGCCGCGAGTGCTGCGGCCTGCGCGAGTTCCAGTGCGCGAGTGGAGGCGGTCACGGATTCCTTCCGGTCGTCGAACCGACGGACAGCCGGTTCGCTTGATGGGTCACGATCATAAGCCACCCCGCCGACAGCGGCCAGGCCGGGGTCGGCGGGGTGGTGGAGAACGGTCGTCGGGGACGGCAGCGGTCAGCCGCCGAACGCATGGGTGGTGACGAGGGCGACGACGATGACCGCCGCTGCGGCGATGCCGACCGAGCCGAGCGCGACACCGAGGATGAGCGGCGTTCGCGACTCCTTCGACTTGGCGGCGGCGAGCACGACCTGACGGGTCGAGGTGTGACTGGACACCGCACGGCTCGCCCGCACCGGACTGGCGTCGGTCTCGGGCTGCTCGTCCTGCTGCTCGAGCAGGCGGTCGACCTCGGCCCCGTCGATCGGACGGTGCGACCCGGTCGACGACAGCGACGCCGGCAGGTCGATCGATCCGGTGAGGATCACCTCGCCCGTCGCGTTGAGGGCACCCGTCGGGTCGGCCAGGGCCGAGTTCGGCAGGATGATCGCGTTGGTGTTCGTCACGGCGACGCGGCGGGTGCCGGTCTCGGCGTCGTGCACCTCGGAGTCGTTCGAGTCGTGCGCCTGCTGCGACCAGTGGCCGGCGGGCGGCGCGAAGGCCGTGGTCACCGGCTTCGGCTCGGTGGGCCGCTGGAACGCGGCGGGGGCCTTCGGGGCCTCGGTCACGGCGCCGGGCAGCGGGACCTCGTTCGTGTCGTCGTCCTCGGCGTCGAGCGAGAGCGGGAACACCGCGGGGGTCGCTGCTGCGGCGTTCGTCGGGATCGGGACGGGCGTGACGGCGGGCCGCGACCCGGGCGCGGTGTCGGCCGACCCGGCCGGAGCGTCGGCGGGCGTCTCGTCGGCCTGGGCATCGTCGGTCGCGTCGTCCGCCGGGGCGTCGAGGACCGACGCCTCGGGTGCGGTGGCGTCCGGGTCGGTGGCGTCCGAGTCGGTGGCGTCCGATTCGGTGCCGTCCGAGTGGGTGCCGTCCGAGTCGGAGTCGGCGGGCGGCGACCACGTCGAGCGGTGGCGGCGGGGCTCCTCGGCATGCGCAGCGGCCTCGTCGAGGGCCTCGATCGCGTCCGGGGACCCGTCGGCCTCGGTGGCTTGCGCGACCGCGGCCTGGTCGAGGACCGTCGGCGCAACGGACTGCTCGTCGCGCTCGGCCTCGGCATCCGGAGTGCTCTGCTGCGCCGCGGCGGGGTCGATCGTGTCGACCGAGCCGATGACGTCCTCGACGGTGCGGTCGGAGGACTGCGGCGTGGGGTTCTGCAGCGGGACCGGCAGGACCGCCTGGCGCTCGGCGGCGCGGAGCTGCCGGATCTGCCGACGGGTGAGTCCACCGCTGCCGGGGACGATCTCGGTCGCGGACGCCGGCGGGAACGGCGGCACACCGGCCGCGGGCGCCGACACCGGGACGGACGGCGCGGAGCCCGGGGCATCCTGCGCCGAACCCGGCGTGGACGACTGGGCAGGGCCGCCTGGTGCGGGGGCAACGTGCGACCCGGGGCGACGACGGGACTCGGGGGTCTCGGCCGCGGGCGTGGCGACGGTCGGGGGCGGCGTCGCGGGCTGCGAACCGGCCGCGGCGGCACGCTCCCGCTCGCGCGCCTGGCGCCGCGACAGGGGCGGCTGCGCGTCGGACGAACTCATGCAACGCTCCGATACAGATGGTGCTTGGAGATGTACTGGACGACACCGTCGGGAACCAAGTACCAGACGGGGGAACCCCGTCGAACCCGGTCACGGCAATCCGTCGACGATATGGCCAGTGCAGGGACCTCGAGCAAGCTTACGTCCCGCTCGGGCAATCCGGTGATGCTCAAGGCGTGTCCCGGACGCGTCACGGCGACGAAGTGTGCCAGGTCCCAGAGACCATCATGGTCTTTCCAGTCGACGATCTGCTGAACGGCGTCTGCGCCCGAGATGAAGACGAGCTGGGCATCCGGTCGTTGTTCGTGCAGGTCCTGCAGCGTGTCGACGGTGTACGTCGGCCCCGGACGGTCGATGTCCACGCGGCTGACGGTGAACATCGGGTTCGACGCGGTGGCGATGACGGTCATCAGGTACCGGTGCTCGGCGTCGGTGACGTCGGACTTCATGTACGGCTGCCCGGTGGGGACGAAGACGACCTCGTCGAGGTCGAACGCCCGCGCCACCTCGGACGCCGCGACCAGGTGCCCGTGGTGGATGGGGTCGAACGTGCCACCCATCACGCCGATGCGTGGCCGTCCGGTGGTCTCGAGCATCGAGTGGTCGGTCAGATCTTGGTGTGACCGAACTCGTCGACACCCGACTCGTTGTGGCGGGTGGCCTCGAACTTCTGGGAGTGACGGTACGCCACGTCGCGGAAGCTCCAGGTCACGAAGCCGAGGAAGATGAAGAAGAGGGCGCCGACCATGGGGAACACGAACGCGGGCGCCCCGGAGGCGTGCTCAGCAGCTTCTGCGAGGAGGGTCATCGTTCGTGCTCCGTTCGGTCGGGGAAAGACGCCGTTCAGTCTAGCCGCGGATCTGCCCGGAGCCGCGCACGATCCACTTCGTGCTCGTGAGCTCCGGCAGCCCCATCGGACCGCGCGCGTGCAGCTTCTGCGTCGAGATGCCGACCTCGGCCCCGAAGCCGAACGCACCGCCGTCGGTGAACCGAGTGGAGGCGTTCACCATCACCACCGCCGAGTCGACGCTCGCCAGGAACCGCTCGGCGGTGTCGACGTCGTTCGTGACGATCGACTCCGTGTGGTGCGTGGACCACCGGGCGATGTGCGCCATCGCCGCGTCGACGTGGGGCACGACGCGGATCGACAGGTCGAGGTCCATCGACTCGGTCGCCCAGTCGGCGTCGGTGGCTCGGAGCACCCCGGGCACGATCGCCCGGGTGGCGTCGTCGCCGCGCAGCGTGACGCCGGATGCCCGCAGCCGGTCGGCCAGCACCGGCAGGAGTCGCTCGGCCGCCGCCTCGTGCACCAGCAGGGTCTCGAGGGCGTTGCACACGCTCGGTCGCTGCACCTTGCTGTTCAGCACGATGTCGACCGCACGCTGCTCCGGCGCGGACGCGTCGAGGAACACGTGCACGACGCCTGCCCCGGTCTCGATGACGGGCACCTGCGACTCGGTGACGACGGTCTGGATGAGCGCGGCGCTCCCCCGTGGGATCAGCACGTCGACCAGCCCGCGGGCGCGCATGAGCTCGGTGGCGCCGGCGCGGCCGAACTCGTCGATGGTCTGCACCAGGTCGCGGGGCAGTCCGACCGACTCGACCGCGTCCTGGATCCGGGCGACGAGCACGGCGTTCGTGTGCTGGGCCGCCGATCCACCGCGGAGCACGACGGCGTTGCCCGACTTGAGTGCGAGCGAAGCGATGTCGACGGTGACGTTCGGGCGTGCCTCGTAGATGGCCCCGACGACACCGAACGGCACACGCACCTGGGTGAGCTGGAGCCCGTTCGGCAGCTGCGACCCGCGCACGTGCTCCCCCACGGGGTCGGTGAGCCCGACGACGTGCTCGACCGCGGCAGCCAGGGCCTCGATCCGGACCCGGTCGAGCCGCAGCCGGTCGAGCAGCCCCGACGACAGGCCGCCGTCCTCACCCGCGACGAGGTCGTCGTGGTTGGCGCGGACGATCTCGTCCGTCGCTGCACGCACCGCCGAGGCGATCGCCGCGAGGGCCGCGTCCTTGACCGCGGTCGTGGCGGTCGCGAGCGCCGACGAGGCGGCGCGTGCCGCCACGAGCTTGTCGGTCAGGGTCGGGGCGGGCGCGATCGACGACATGGACCGATTGTAGGTCCGCCACCCGGGTCGTGACGGGCGAGCCGGACGCTCGCCGCGCCTCCAGGCCCGGTCCGCCGTTCCTGTCGGTCACGACACGTCGTCCCCGCTCGCCGAGCGGTCGCAGACCGTCGCCCAGCGGCGACCGCAACGACGGTTCCCGACCACACGCCGGTGACCCGACGGGGAGTCGTGACCGCCCGGAGGCCCGCCACCGGTCCCGACACCCGCACCGGCCCTCCAGGCGGTCGCGTCCACCCCGTCGACTGCCTGGACCCGCAGGTCACGACACGTCGCGTCACGCCCGCCGAGCGGTCGCAGACCGTCGCTCCGCGACGCCCGCGCCGACGGTCCCCGACCAGTCAGCGCCGTCCCGACGGGGAGCCGTGACCGCCTGGAGGCCCGCCACCGGTCCCGGGACCCGCACCGGGCCTCCAGGCGGTCGCGTCCACCCCGCCGACCGGTCACGACACGTCGTCCCCCGCCCTCCGAGTGGTCACAGAACGTCGCCCAGCGGCGACCGAAGCGACGAGTCCCGACCACGCACCGGTGACCCGACAGAGAGTCGTGACCGCCCGGAGGCCCGCCACCGGTCCCGGGACCCGCACCGGCCCTCCAGGCGGTCGCGTCCACCCCGTCGACTGCCTGGACCCGCCGGTCACAACACGTCGCGTCACGCCCGCCGAGCGGTCGCAGACCGTCGCTCCGCGACGCCCGCGCCGACGGTCCCCGACCAGTCGGCGCCGTCACAACGGGGAGCCGTGACCAGTCGCTGCCAGTCGCCCGGCCCGGCCCGCCCTCAGCGGCGCGGCGCGGCGTGGAACCAGGTGCCGACGTGTTCGCCCGCCAGGGCGCGGTATACCAGCGCCGTGTCGGTCACGAGCACCGCGGTGCCCGCCTCGGCCGCGAGCCGCGCAGCGGCGACCTTGGTCCCCGCTCCCCCGGTACCGACGCCGGCCGTGCCGATCGACCCGAAGGTGACCCCGGCCAGCTCGTCGCCGAACGGCACCTCGTCGATGCGGGTCGCACCGGGCTGCTCCGGGGGTGCCGTGTAGAGCGCCTCGACGTCGGAGAGCAGCACCAGGGCATCGGCACCGAGCAGCCGAGCCACCAGGGCCGCGAGCCGGTCGTTGTCGCCGAAGCGGATCTCGTGGGTGGCGACGGTGTCGTTCTCGTTCACGATCGGCAGCACTCGCAGCGCGAGCAACCGGTCGATGGCGCGCTGGGCGTTCACCCGGTGCGTGGGGTTCTGCAGGTCGCCCGCCGTGAGCAGGATCTGCGCCGCGACGACACCGTGCCGGTCGAGTTCCTTCTGGTACCGGAACATCAGGACGTTCTGCCCGGTGGCCGCCGCCGCCTGCTGCGTGGCCAGGTCGTCCGGCCGCCCCTGGAGCCCGAGGAACGGGAACCCGGTCGCGATCGCGCCGGACGACACGAGCACCACCTCGGTGCCCCGCCCGTAGGCCGCCGCCAGGGCGTCCACCAGCGGGCCGATCTGCCCGGCGGCGTCACCGCTGACCGACGACGAGCCGACCTTGACCACGATCCGCCGCGCACGCGGGATGTCCTCGCGCCGGGTGACGGGTCCGAGGTCGGTGCGGGCGGTCGTGTCGGTCATGCCGCGGTCAGTCCTTCTGGTCGCTGGTCTCGACCTGGTCGCCGTCGAACTGGTCGCCGGTGCCGAGCTGGTCACTGGTCACGACGTCGTCGTCCACCCAGAGCCCGGAGACGCGCTCCTGCTCGAGCTCGGCACGGGCGGCGGCCTTGGCGTCCATCCGCTCGAAGTACTCCTCGCGCCGCTCGTTGCGGGTCGGACGCGAGGTCGCACCGATGCGGGCGTCGGTGCCACGGGCACTCGTGATGAGCTCCGCGGTCGACGTGAGCGTGGGCTCCCAGTCGAACACCATGCCGCCGTCGCCACCGATGACGACCGTCGACCCGGCGACGGCTCCGGCCTTGAACAGACCGTCCTCGACGCCGAGCTTCGCGAGCCGGTCGGCCAGGTAGCCGATCGCCTCTTCGTTGGTGAAGTCGGTCTGCTGGACCCAGCGCTCCGGCTTGGCGCCGCGGACGCGGTAGAAGCGGTGCTCCTCGCCGCCCTCGGCGCGCACGGTGAAGGGCTTCTCGTTGACCGAGCGGGGGCGCAGGACGATGCGCTCCGGCACCGGCTCGGCCGCACGGGCGGCGCGGGCCTGCTCGACCACGTCCGCCAGGGCGAACGTCAGCTCGCGGAGGCCCTTGCGGGACGCCGTGGAGATCGGGAAGACGCGGTAGCCGCGGCCCTCGAGCTCGGCGGTGACGAACTCTGCGAGTTCCTGCGCCTCGGGCACGTCGATCTTGTTCAGGGCGATGAGCTGCGGGCGCTCGAGCAGCGGCACCTGGCCCTCGGGGACCGGGTAGCGCTCGAGTTCGCCGAGGATGACGTCGAGGTCGCTGATCGGGTCGCGGCCCGGGTCGAGCGTGGCGCAGTCGATGACGTGGAGCAGCGCCTCGCACCGCTCGACGTGCCGCAGGAACTCCAGGCCGAGGCCCTTGCCCTCGGACGCGCCCTCGATCAGACCGGGGACGTCGGCGACGGTGAAGCGGGTGTCGCCGGATTCGACGACGCCCAGGTTCGGGGTGAGGGTGGTGAACGGGTAGTCCGCGATCTTCGGCTTGGCGGCCGAGACCGCCGCGATCAGCGAGGACTTGCCGGCGCTCGGGAACCCGACGAGGGCGACGTCGGCGATGGTCTTCAGCTCGAGGCTGATGTCCCCCGCCCAGCCCTCGGTGCCGAGCAGCGCGAAGCCGGGGGCCTTGCGCTTGGTGGTGGAGAGCGCCGCGTTGCCGAGGCCACCCTGCCCACCGGGGGCCACGACGACGCGCATGCCGGGCTCGGTGAGGTCGGCGATCACTTCGCCGGACTCGTCGTACACCACGGTGCCGACGGGCATCGGGAGCTCGAGGACCTCGCCGCTGACACCGCTGCGGTGATCGCCCATGCCGGGCTGGCCGTTCTTCGACGAGCGGTGCGGGGAGCGGTGGTAGCCGAGCAGCGTCGTCACCTGCGGGTCGGCCACGAGCACGATGTCGCCGCCGTCACCGCCGTTGCCGCCGTCGGGCCCGGCCAGGGGCTTGAACTTCTCACGGCGGACCGACACGCAGCCGTTGCCGCCGTGCCCCGCGCTGAGGTGCAGGGTCACGCGGTCGACGAAGGTCGCCATGGGTCCACTCCAGGTGTTTCGTTGTGCCGACGGGATCGTCGGCGGGAAAAGCGAAGGAGGGGCGGGCACTCGGCCCGCCCCTCCAGCTGCAGTCGTTCGAACGACTACGCGTTGACGATGTTGATGACCTTGCGGCCACCCTTGGTGCCGAACTCGACCGAACCGGACGAGAGGGCGAACAGCGTGTCGTCGCCACCACGGCCGACGTTGGCGCCGGGGTGGAAGTGGGTGCCGCGCTGGCGGACGATGATCTCGCCGGCGTTGACGACCTCGCCACCGAAGCGCTTCACGCCGAGGCGCTGTGCGTTCGAGTCACGACCGTTGCGAGTGGAACTCGCACCCTTCTTGTGTGCCATGAGTTGACTCCCTTACGCGATCTTGGTGATCTTGACGCGGGTCAGCTCAGCGCGGAAACCCTGGCGCTTCTTGTACCCGGTCTTGTTCTTGAACTTCTGGATGATGACCTTGGGACCACGGAGGTCGTCGAGCACCTCGGCGGTGACGGTCACGTTCGCGAGCTCGGAAGCCGCCGACGTGATCTTGTCACCGTCCACGAGGAGCACGGGGGCGAGGTCGATGTTGCCCTTGTCGTCCGCCTTGGCACGGTCGATGGTCAGGATGGTGCCGACCTCGACCTTCTCCTGACGGCCGCCGGCGCGCACTACTGCGTAAACCACGTGGAAATCCTTACGTAACTCTGCTTGAGGGAAGTCTCGGGTGCCCACTTCTGCACGAGCGGCTCCCGGAAGGCCGGGCCCGATCGGCGACGCAGGCAGAACGGCCCGCTGACACCAGGGACCGAGAATACTCGATCACCCTGGGTCCGGTCAAACGGCGACACCCGTACGATTGCACGGTGACCGTGTTGATCGACCCACCGACGTGGCCCGCCCACGACACACTGTGGTCGCACCTCGTCAGTGATGAATCCTACGCGGAACTCCACGCGTTCGCTGCGCGGGCCGGCGTGCCGCCCCGCGCGTTCGACCACGACCACTACGACGTCCCGCTCTCGCGGTACGACGAACTGGTGGCCGCCGGCGCCTCGGCCGTCACCGGTCGCGAGCTCGTGCTGCGGTTGATCCGCAGTGGGCTGCGCGTGGCGCAGCGGGACAAGCGCGGCCTCTGAGCGCCCGCCAGGAGGCGCGGTGCGGGTCTGCCCGGCCCGCACCTCGCACGGTGCGCAGCCGGCTCACAGGGCCCGCGAGCGGGCTCAGCGGGGCGCTGGGCCGCCCCAGGGGTTCGCTGGGGGCTGCTGCTGGTCGGAGCGCGGCCCGGCGCCGTACTGCCCGCCGTACTGGCCGTGCGGGTCGGGCTGGACGCGTCCCTGCCCGTAGGGTGCGGGCGGCTGCTGCTGTGGCTGCTGCTGGATCGTCGACGGCGGGACCGCGTCGGCGGGTCGGACGGTGCCCGGCCTGCCCGAGGTCGTCGACGAGCCTCGGGCGCGGCGCGGGCGACCGAGCCAGAGCCAGGCGGCCGTGGCGGTCGCCAGGAGCATCACGGTGAACGGCAGCCCGTTCTGCAGCGGACGCGTGAGCACGTCGATGACGAGCTTGGAGCCGCCGGCGGTGGCCGCGCCGAAGGACCCGGTGAAGACGCCGACCAGCATCAGGGCCACCGTGCCCGCGGCGCCGGCGAGCACGACGCGGAGCAGGAGCCTCGGCAGCGGGCTGCGGCGGTCGATCGGCGTCAGGAAGGCCAGGGCCAGGAACGCCCCGGCGTAGTACGGGAACGGCGCCACGAAGACACTGGTCGTGAAGCTGCCGAGCAGGCTCGTCCCCGCGCCGTAGTGCTGGAACGGGCTGACCACGAGCGAGGTGCCGAGCAGGCCGAAGAGCCCGGAAACGAACTCCACGAGCACCAGGGCGACCACCGCGATGAGCGCCCCGGCCGTGTTCGTCACCGAGGCACCGGGCGCGAAGGCCCGCCGCGGGTCGGCAGGGGCACGGGGCGGTCGCGGCGGGGCGTACGGCGCACCCGCACCGGGCTGGCGGCCGTACTGCGGCACACCACCCTGCTGCGGCGGCACCGGACCACGCGGCTGCTGCCCACCCGGCTGCTGACCACCCGGGCCGGGCGGTGCGGGCTGGGACCAGCCCGCACCGTAGTACCCACGCTGCTGCTGCGGGTCGCCCGGGTTCGTCACGTCAGCTCCCCAGGATCACAGCGCCGTCGGTGCCGTCGGCGTCGTCGGCCGGCTCCTCCGTCGGCGTGGCCGGCGCACTGATGCTCGGCGACGAGACCCGGCGGGAACGCGAGCGCCCCTGTCCGGGCTGCTTCGGCTCAGGGAGCGCCTGGAGCACCGAGTCGAGCAGGGACTCTGCGTCCGGGGCGACCGCGCGGGGCTCGCGCTTGGGCGCTGCGGCGATCGGGATGTCCAGGATCGCCACCGAGTTGTCGGTCGGGGTCACCGTGGCACTCGAGCTCACGCGACGACGGGCCGGGGCCTTCGCCTTCGGTGCGCTCGCGACCTCGGGCTCGGTGACGGACGGCGCGGCGGCCTTCGGGGCGCTGCCCTTCGTCGCACTGGCCTTCGGCGCGCGCGCCTCGGGTTCGACGACGGGCTCGGCGGCGGGTGCCTCCGGTGCCTCGGTGGCCTCGGGGGCCTCCGGGGTCTCCGGGGTGGCAGCGGTCTGCTGGTCTCCCCCGCGCCCACCACGGCCCCGGCGACGGCGCTTCGAACCGGTGGGCTGCTCGCCGCCCGCACTGTCCGTGCTGGTCGATGCGTCCGCCGAGGACGGCGCCTCGGCTTCGGTCGCGGCGGCCGCGGCCTCCTGCTCGTCGTGCGACAGGGTCGAGGCGGCGATCCGGGACAGCGCGTTCTTCACGTCGTCGGTGATCTGGTGCGCCTGGCTCGACCCACCGTTCGACGAACCCGACGAACCCGACGAACCGGAGTTCCCGGTGCCGTTGCCGGAGCGGCCGTTCTCGTTGCCGTTCCCGCCACGGCCCTTGCGACGGCCCTTGCTCGGACCCGGGTCGGCGTTGTTGTCGTTGATCTTGGCGTTGACCTCGTCGAGCGACTCGCGCAGACCGACACCGATCTTCTTGCGGGTCATCTGCACCAGGCCGAGCGAGGTGATCTCGGCGACCTGGTGCTTCGTGCGGTCGCGGCTCAGGCACTCGACCAGACGGCGGAGCACGAGGTCGCGGTTCTCCTCGAGCACCATGTCGATGAAGTCGACGACGATGATGCCGCCGATGTCACGCAGGCGCAGCTGCCGGACGATCTCCTCGGCGGCCTCGAGGTTGTTCTTCGTGACCGTCTCTTCGAGGTTGCCGCCGGAACCGACGAACTTGCCGGTGTTGACGTCGACGACCGTCATGGCCTCGGTGCGGTCGATGACGAGCGAACCACCGGAGGGCAGCCAGACCTTGCGGTCGAGCGCCTTGTCGATCTGCTCGTTGAGGCGGAACTCCTCGAAGGAGTCGGGGCCGTCGTAGCGGACGACGCGGTCCTTCAGGTCCGGAGCGACGGCCGTCAGGTACTCGTCGATGGTGCCGCCGGCGGCCTCGCCGTCGATGATCAGCTTGGTGAAGTCCTCGTTGAAGACGTCGCGGACGATCTTGATCAGCAGGTCGGGCTCCGAGTGCAGCATCACCGGGGCCTGGCCACCGGCGACCTTCTTCTGGATGGCCTCCCACTGGCTGGTCAGGCGCTGCACGTCGCGGGTGAGCTGCTCCTCGGTGGCTCCCTCGGCAGCGGTGCGCACGATGACGCCCGCGTGCTCCGGCAGGACCTCCTTCAGGATCTTCTTCAGACGGGCACGCTCGGTGTCCGGCAGCTTGCGCGAGATCCCGTTCATCGAGCCGTTCGGCACGTAGACCAGGTAGCGACCGGGCAGCGAGACCTGGCTGGTCAGACGGGCGCCCTTGTGGCCGACCGGGTCCTTCGTGACCTGCACCAGGACCTTGTCGCCCGGCTTGAGGGCTGCCTCGATGCGGCGACCGTGGCTGGTGTCGACCGAGTTCCAGTCGACCTCGCCGGCGTAGAGCACGGCGTTCCGGCCGCGGCCGATGTCGACGAACGCGGCCTCCATCGAGGGCAGGACGTTCTGCACCTTGCCGAGGTAGACGTTGCCGATGAGCGACACGTTCTCGGACTTGGTGATGTAGTGCTCGGCGAGGATGCCGTCCTCGAGCACGCCGATCTCGATCGTCGACGAGCTGGAGCGGACGATCATCTGGCGGTCGACGCTCTCCCGGCGCGCGAGGAACTCGTCCTCGCTGACCACCTGGCGGCGGCGTCCGGCGTCGCGACCGTCGCGACGACGCTGCTTCTTCGCCTCGAGACGGGTCGAACCCTTGATGCGCTGCGGCTCGGTGATGAGCTCCGGCTCACGACGGCGCGGCTCCTGGTGGTCGCGCGGCTCGCGGGCCTCGCGGTCGGCGCTCGAGCCACGGCGACGCGAGCGACGGCGGGAACCGCCCTGGTCGTCGCGGTCGTCACGGTCGCGATCGCGGTCGAAGCGGTCTTCGCGGTCGTAGCGGTCGTCCTCGTCGCGGTCGCGGTCACGATCGCGGTCGCGCTCGAACCGGGGCGCGCGCTGCGGCAGGTCCGGCAGCACCGGGGCGTGGAAGATCAGGCTGAGCGTGCTCGTGGCCTTCGGCACGACCGGCTCGTCGGCTGGTGCCGCGTCGTCGCTCGCCTCGGCCGTGGGCGCGGCCTCGGTCGGACGGGAGGCGCGGTCCGCGTCCGCCCCGTCGGTCACGGTGCCCGACTGGTCGCCCGTCACGACCGGCAGGTCACCGGTCAGCGTGCTCACGTCGTGCGGCTCGGCACCGCTGTCGGCGACGGCCTCGACCGCGACGGAGACCGCCCCGGTGTCGGTCGGCTCCGACGGCGAGACGGGAGAGTCCGGCGAACCGGGCGACGCGACGCTGGCCGCGGGACGGGCGTCAGCGCCGCCCGTCAGCGCGAGGGTCTCGTCGGCGTGGGGTGCCTGCTCGGCGCTCCCACGGGCCTCCTGGCCGGACGACCGGGCGCGGCGACCGCCGAACAGGCGGCTCCGGCGCTTCGGCGCGTTCTCGTCGTTGGTCGTGTTGTCGTTGTTCTGCTCCACCATGGACTGGTGCACTCCTCGGCCCCACTCGCACCCTTTCGGGTGGCGGGAATTCTGTGTCGTGGCGGGCGGCGTCGACGCCCCCGCGCTCGCTGTCTCGTGACCGGTCCGCGTCAACTTCTCGTTGCGTCCGCGCCCGTTCCGGTCCGGGCACCCGGCCCGGGTCGGCTCGTCGTCGGAGTGACGCTGCCCGACCACAGTGCGCTCTCACCGCACCTGATCGTCCGAGGTCTGCCCGGTGGGGCGTCGCTCGGAAAGCTCTCTTCGGTGTGCGGTTGGCCGCACGACCTCCAGGCATTATCGCATGCCACACCCGGAAAGCACCGGAACCCGCGTGCGATGATGACCGCGTGACCGCGTCTGCACCTGCCCCCCGTCGTCCGATCGCGATGGCGGTCTTCCTGCTCGTCACCGGGCTCGTCGGCCTGTACGCAGCGTTCCGGCTCGTCCTCGACGAGTTCGCGAAGTACGAGAACCCCAAGGCCGTCCTGAGCTGTGACGTCAATCCGTTCATCAACTGCTCCGACGTGATGGCCAGCTGGCAGGGCCACCTGTTCGGGTTCCCGAACCCGCTGCTCGGCGTCATGGGGTTCGTCGCCCCGATCGCCGTCGCGGTGCTGATGCTGGCCGGGTTCCGGAACGGCTCGCGCTGGTTCTGGATCGCGTTCAACACCGGCGTGTTCCTGGCGTGGGTGTTCGTGACCTGGCTGTTCACGCAGACCGTCTTCGTCATCGGCGCCCTGTGCCCGTGGTGCATGCTCGTCTGGTCGATGACGATCCCGATGTTCTGGGTCTTCACGATCTGGAACATGGCGCAGGGACGCTTCGGCGCCGGAGCACAGCGCGTCGGGCGCACGCTCCTGCCCTTCTGCTGGACGTTCCCGCTGGCCAACTACCTGGTCATCATCGTCACGATCATCATCATGTTCCCGGCGGTCCTGACCGTCTTCTGAGCCGTCCGGACTGCCCCTACGCTCGGGATCGATGAGCGAGCAGGAGACCAGCAGGGCGCGTCGGGACGCCGTACGGGAACGCGCGCGGGCGACACGGGCGAAGGAGCAGTCGCGCCGCCGTCGCCTCCGCACGCTGGGCATCAGCGGAGCCGTCATCGGTGGGCTCGCGGTCGTCGCGGTGGTCGTCGTCCTGGTGGCGGGATCGGTGCAGCCCGCGGGTCCCGGCCCACGCAACGCGGCGAGCGACGGTGTCCTGCTGACCGGTGTGCACGGCAGGATCGTGCCCGTCGAGACGCGCGCGGTCCTCGCCGGCGGGACGCCGACACCGACCGACCAGGACGGCTCGAAGACCGCCATCGTGGTCTACGCGGACTACATGTGCCCGTACTGCAACCAGTTCGAGACGGCCCAGATGCCCCAGATCCGGCAGTGGGTCGAGGACGGGACCGCCACCCTCGAGCTGCACCCGCTCGGGCTGCTCGACCGGCTGTCGCTCGGCTCGCGGTACTCCACCCGCTCTGCGGCGGCTGCTGCCTGCGTCGCCGACCACGACCCGGACGCGTTCCTGGCCTACAACGCGTCGCTCTCCGGGCACCAGCCGTCCGAGAACACCCGCGGGCTGACCAACGACGAGTTGGCGTCCCTCGCCCGCGGAGCCGGGGCGAGGGCCCCCGAGGTCGCCTCGTGCATCACCGGGCAGCGCTTCGCCGGGTGGGTCGCCGACGCCACGAACCGGGCGGTGCAGGACCCGGTGCCGAACTCGACGCTCGACGGGATCACGAGCACGCCCACGATCCTCGTCGACGGCGAGCAGTACGACCCGGACGGCTCGACGTCCCTCGCTGACCCCGAGGCGTTCGCGTCGTTCGTCCGGCGGCACGACCGCGCGTCCTAGCCCGAGGAGCAACGTGGAACGGCCCCCGCTTCCCATCGGGAGCGGGGGCCGTTCGTCGTGCCGAGGTGTTACTTCGCCGCGGCGTCGATCGCGGTGATGACCGTGCTCAGGTCGTCGAGGCGCTTGCCGTCGACCACGACCGTCGGCGTGCCGAACCCCTGCGGACCCGCGAGTGCCTCGTTCGAGGTGACGGCCTGCGTCGACTTCGTCACCCAGCCCTTGAACCGCTCGGTCGACAGGCACTGGGACAGGTCCGAACCCGTCGCGCCGCCCGCCTTGACGAGCTTCGCGATCTCGGAGTTGGTCAGGCCCTTGGTGCCCTCGGCCGGCTGGTTGTCGAAGAACTGCGTCTGCACGTCGAGGAACTTGTCCGGGTCGTAGTTCGCCACGCACATGGCGGCGTTCGCAGCACGGCTGGCGTACCGGGAACCCGGGTAGCTGCGGTCGAGGATCGACACCGGCTGGATCGCCAGCGTCGCGTCGCCCGACTTCACCTTGTCGAGGATCTGGTCGGCGTAGGCGCCCTCGAACTGCTTGCAGACGGGGCAGGCCCAGTCGACGTACTCGGTGACCGCGACGGCACCGTCACTGTTCGCCGTGGGGGCCGGCGATGCCGAACCCGTCGCGGCCACGGCCGGCGTGGTCACGGGGGTGACCTTGCCGTCCTTGCCGGTGAACTGGATCGCGCCGGTGGCCATGTTCTTCGGCCCGGCGGCGGACAGCACCGGTGCGTTGTTCACGTTCACCACGACGATGGTGATGATCGCGGCGATCGCCACGATTCCCAGGCCGATGCCGCCCTGCAGGAACCACTTGTTGCGGCGCTTGCGGCGCTTCTCGGCGTCGGCACGCTGGCGTGCGACCTCGCGCGCGTGCTGACGCCGCTCGTTCTTGGTGGGTCGGTCGTTGTTCGTCATGTCGTCCCCGCCGCTCAGGCGAACCAGAGCGCGAGCTCGCGCGCGGCCGACTCGGGGCTGTCCGAACCGTGGACCAGGTTCTGCTGCACCTTGAGGCCCCAGTCGCGGCCCAGGTCACCACGGATGGTGCCGGGCGCAGCCGAGGTCGGGTCGGTGGTGCCGGCGAGCGAGCGGAAGCCCGCGATCGCACCGTTGCCGGCGACGCGCACGGCGACGACCGGACCGGACTGCATGAACTCGACGAGCGGCTCGAAGAACGGCTTGCCCTGGTGCTCCTCGTAGTGTGCGTCGAGCAGGTCGCGCGGCGCCGTGAGCATCTTCAGGTCGACGAGCTCGTAGCCCTTCGCCTCGATCCGGCGGAGGATCTCACCGGTGAGCTGGCGGGCCACACCGTCGGGCTTGACGAGGACGAGGGTCTCTTCGAAGTCGGACACGCAGTACTCCCTGTGTTCGGGGTCGAATGTGGTGGTCAGTCCTCGCCCATGGCCGCTCGGCGCGCGGCGTTCTGACGGTCCAGCTGACCGCCCTTGACGAAGCAGAAGACCCACAGCGCCAGGAACACCACGGCGACCGCGAACATGAACGGTTCGATGAACCCGGTGGCGAGGATGGCCGCCTGCAGCAGCCACCCGAACCATACACCGGCCCGCTTGCCCGTCAGACGTGAGGCAGCTGCGAGGACGATGATCGCGCCGACGCCGCCGCCGAAGGCCGCTGCGGGCGGCAGCGTGCCCTTGCCGAACACGACGAGCATGGGGAAGAAGAACATGATCGCCTCGAGCACGAGCGTGATCGAGAGCAGGCTCTCCTGCGCTCCGCGTTCGCGGCGCGGCTTCCGGGTGCGCGGTGCGCGGCCCGGCCGGGAGGCCCCTGGTGCGTCCGTCACTTCGTCTCGCCTTCGCGGTGCACGAGGTCCATGACCGCGCCCACCATCACGATGGAGCCCGCGACGAGCACGAGGGCGTCCTCGGCGTCCGCCTCGTCGGCCAGGTCGCGTGCCTGCTGCAGGGCGGACGCCAGGGACGGCTCGACGACGACGCGGTCCGCGCCGATCTCGTCCACGACCACCTTGGCGAAGGCATCGGCGTCGAGCGCACGCTCCCCCGGCGGCTGCGTGACCACGAAGGTGGCGACGGTGTCCTTGAGCGCGCGGACGAACCCGCGGGCGTCCTTGTCGCCGAGGATCCCGACGACGCCGACGACGTGCTCCGACGGGAACGCGACCGGCAGTGCCTCGGCCAGGGCCTTCGCACCGTGCGGGTTGTGCGCGGCGTCGACGACGACGGTCGGGTCCGTGGCGATCGGCTGCAGTCGACCGGGGCTGGTCGTGCCGGCGATGCCCTCGGACAGGACGTCCTCGTCGAGGGCCTGGGCCCCACGGCCGAGGAACGACTCGACCGCCGCGATCGCCACGGCGGCGTTCTCGGCCTGGTGCCGGCCGAACAGCGGCAGGAACAGGTCGTCGTAGCGACCGGCGATGCCCTGCACGGTGATGAGCTGTCCGCCCACGGCCGGGGTGACGTCGACGACGCTGAACCCTCCCTGCAAGCTCGGACTGCCCGCCGCTCCGCGACGGTCAGTGACCGGCTCGAAGGGGCCCGTGCCCTCGACGGCCAGGGTGGACTCGGTGAGCTCGGCGGCGCGCTCGAGTTCGGCGAGGGCCTCGGGGACCTGCCGGCTCGACACCACGGCGGACGACGGCTTGACGATGCCCGACTTGGTGCGGGCGATCTCGGCGACGGTGGCGCCGAGCTGCTTCGCGTGGTCGATGGCGATCGGCGTGAACACCGACACCTGGCTCTGCACGACGTTGGTGGAGTCCCACTCGCCGCCCATGCCGACCTCGATCACGGCGACGTCCACCGGTGCCTCGGCGAAGCACGCCAGGGCGAGCACGGTGAGCGCCTCGAAGAAGGTCAGCGGGAGTTCGCCCTTGTCGGCGAGCTCCCGGTCGGTGATCTCGAGCACCGGGGCGATGTCGTCCCAGTTCGAGGTGAACCGGTCCGCTGCGATCGGCTGGCCGTCGATCACGATGCGCTCCCGGATGGACACCAGGTGCGGGCTCGTCATCAGGCCGGTGCGCAGACCGTGGGCACGGACGATGCTCTCGATGGTGCGGCTGGTGGACGTCTTGCCGTTCGTCCCGGTCACGTGGATCACCGGGTACGCCAGGTGCGGGTCGCCGAGCAGCTCGACGGCACGGCGCGTTGCGGTCAGCCGTCGCTCGGGGGCCTGTTCACCGATCCGGGCGTACAGGGCGGCCTCGACACGGCGGACCTCGTCGTCGTCACCCCCGTAGGGCACGGCGTCGGCAGGGCCGTCACCGGCCGGGCCGACCGGGATCCGGATGCCGTCTTCGTCGCGGCCGTCGAACTCGTCGTGTCCGACGAACTCCTCGTTCGCCTCGTGGTCGTCGTACTGGTCGTCGTCGCTCATGCGCGTGCCACCTCCACGGAAACCTTCGCACCGTCACCGACGTCGGTGGTGGTGTCACTCGCCCCGAGGGGCACGATCTCGACGCTCGTCGCCAGGGTCTCACCGGCGATGAGGTCCTGGTGTGCACGGACCGCGCCGTCGGCGGTGTCGTCCACCCGCAGGGTCAGGGCGATGCGGTCGCTGACGTCGAGGTCGGCGTCGCGGCGGGCCTGCTGGACGGCGCGGACGACGTCGCGGGCGAGCCCCTCGGCCTCGAGCTCGGGCGTGGTCACGGTGTCGAGCACCACGAAGCCACCCTCGTCGAGGAACGCCACGGCCACCGAGGCATCGGCCACGGTGAGGTCGAGGGAGTACTCGCCCTCGATCAGGTCGATGCCGCCGACGGTCACGCCGGAGTCGGTGGCGGTCCAGTCGCCCTTCTTGGCGGCCGGGATGACCTGCTGCACCTGCTTGCCGATGCGGGGGCCGGCGACGCGGGCGTTCACGGTGAGCTTCCGCTCGATGCCGTACTGCGCCAGGGACTCCTCGGCCTGCGCCTCGAGCACCACGCGCTTGACGTTGAGCTCGTCACGCAGGATGTCGGCGAACGGTCCGACCGCGGCCGGGTCCGGCACCACCAGGGTCAGCGTGGCGAGGGGCAGGCGGACGCGCTTGCCCGTGGCCTTGCGGAGCGCCAGGCCCTTCGAGGCGACGTCGCGCACGCGGTCCATCGCATCGACCAGGGCGTCGTCGGCGGGGAACTCGTCGGGGTCCGGGAAGTCCGTCAGGTGGACGCTGCGCCCGCCGGTCAGGCCCTTCCAGATCTCCTCGGTGACGAGCGGCGCGAGCGGGGCGGCGACCCGGGTCAGGGTCTCGAGCACGGTGTACAGCGTGTCGAACGCCGCACGGGTCTCGGCGCCGGCGGCCGCGTCGGCCCCGGTCCAGAACTTGTCGCGCGAGCGACGGACGTACCAGTTCGTGAGCACGTCGGCGAAGTCACGGACGGCCTGGGCCGCGAGCGGGGTGTCGAGCGCGTCGAGGTGCGCGGTGACGTCGGTGACGAGCACCCGGGTCTTCGCGAGCAGGTACCGGTCGAGCACGTCGGTGCTCGCGGTGCTCCGGGTGGCCTGGTAGCCCGACTCCCCGGAGGCGTTCGCGTACAGGGTGAAGAAGTAGTACGTCGACCACAGCGGCAGCATGAACTCGCGGACGCCCTGCCGGATCCCCTCTTCGGTGACGACGAGGTTGCCGCCGCGGATCACCGACGAGGACATCAGGAACCAGCGCATGGCGTCGGCGCCGTCGCGGTCGAAGACCTCGGAGACGTCCGGGTAGTTCCGGAGCGACTTCGACATCTTCTGGCCGTCCGAGCCGAGGACGATGCCGTGGCTGATGACGTTCTGGAAGGCGGGTCGGTCGAACAGCGCGGTGGAGAGCACGTGCATGACGTAGAACCAGCCGCGCGTCTGCCCGATGTACTCGACGATGAAGTCGGCCGGGTTGTGCGACTCGAACCACTCACGGTTCTCGAACGGGTAGTGCACCTGGGCGTACGGCATCGACCCGGAGTCGAACCACACGTCGAACACGTCGGTGATCCGGCGCATCGTCGAGGTGCCCGTGGGGTCGTCGGGGTTCGGCCGCGTCAGGTCGTCGATGAACGGGCGGTGCAGGTCGACTTCGCCCTCGGCGTTCACCGGCAGGCGACCGAAGTCGCGCTCGATGTCGGCGAGTGAGCCGTACACGTCGGTGCGCGGGTACTCGGGGTCGTCGGACTGCCACACCGGGATCGGCGTGCCGAAGTAGCGGTTGCGCGAGACCGACCAGTCGATGGCGTTGCCGACCCACTTGCCGAACTGGCCGTCCTTGACGTTGTCCGGCACCCAGTTGATGTCCTGGTTGAGCTGGCCCATGCGGTCGCGGAGCTCGGTGACGCGGACGAACCACGACGAGACGGCCTTGTAGATGAGGGGCTTCCGGCACCGCCAGCAGTGCGGGTAGCTGTGCTCGTAGGACGCCTGGCGGAGCAGTCGCCCGGCGTCGCGGACGGCCTTGGTCAGCGGCTTGTTCGCGTCCGACCAGAGCATGCCGGCGACCTCGCCGAACTGCGACGTGAAGACGCCGCCCTCGTCGAGGGACAGCACGACGGGGATGCCGGCGGCGGCGCAGACCTCCTGGTCGTCGGCACCGTAGGCCGGTGCCTGGTGCACGATGCCGGTGCCCTCACCGGTCTCGACGTACTCGGCGACCAGGATGCGCCACGCGTTCTCGTAGCCCTCGGCATCGGCCAGGTGGTCGAACAGCCGCTCGTACTCGACGCCGTCGAGCTCGGCGCCCGTCAGCGTGCGCGCGACGGCGGCGAGCGCCTCGTCACCCGAGGCGTAGCCGAGCTCCTTCGCGTGCGCGGCCACGGTGTCGGACGCGAGGAGGTACGAGGCGGAACCCGCTTCGGCACCGTCAGCCGCGCCTCCAGGCCCGGCCGGGACGACCGCGTAGGCGATCTCCGGGCCGACCGCGAGGGCGGCGTTCGTCGGCAGGGTCCAGGGGGTAGTCGTCCAGGCGAGCGCCCGCACACCGTTCAGGTCGAGCGCGGCAGCGCGGTCGCCGTGCAGCGGGAACGAGACCGTGACGGACTGGTCCTGGCGCATCTTGTAGACGTCGTCGTCCATGCGCAGCTCGTGGTTGGACAGCGGCGTCTGGTCGTTCCAGCAGTACGGCAGGACCCGGAAGCCCTCGTACGCCAGGCCCTTGTCCCAGAGCTGCTTCCACGCCCAGAGCACGCTCTCCATGAAGGTGACGTCGAGGGTCTTGTAGTCGTCCTCGAAGTCGACCCAGCGCGCCTGGCGGGTGACGTACTCCTGCCACTCGTCGGTGTACTGCAGCACCGACTTCTTGGCGGCGGCGTTGAAGACGTCGATGCCCATGGCGTCGATCTCGTGCTTCTCGGTGATGCCGAGCTGGCGCATCGCCTCGAGCTCGGCGGGCAGGCCGTGGGTGTCCCAGCCGAAGCGGCGGTGCACCTGCTTGCCGCGCATGGTCTGGTAACGCGGGAAGACGTCCTTGGCGTACCCGGTCAGCAGGTGCCCGTAGTGGGGCAGGCCGTTGGCGAAGGGCGGGCCGTCGTAGAAGGTCCACTCCGGGCAGCCCTGGCGCGCGTCGATGGACGCCTGGAACGTGTCGTCACGCTTCCAGAAGGCGAGGATGCCCCGCTCGACGGCGGGGAAGCTCGGCGAGGGGACGACGCCATCGGCATCGGCGTTCAACGGGTACGGCACCGGGACTCCTTGTGGGTTCGCTCGATCTCCACGAGGACGAAAGCAGGTTCCGCGGTACCACCTC
Organism: Curtobacterium sp. 8I-2; assembly: GCF_902506155.1. Classification (NCBI taxonomy): domain Bacteria; kingdom Bacillati; phylum Actinomycetota; class Actinomycetes; order Micrococcales; family Microbacteriaceae; genus Curtobacterium; species Curtobacterium sp. 8I-2. Next base: position 2,199,019 of record NZ_LR732827.1, on the reverse strand, counting down.
GTTTGCCGCCCAACGCGCGCTGTGCGACCACTCTGTGTCGGGGGTGGTGACGGTCCCGAACCCGCCCGGTTCTACTGACGGAGGCGCTGGTGCGCCCCGTGTTCTTCCGGAAGCTCCCCGGTGATGGCCGGATCGATGCTCGTGGAACACGACTTTACCGGACGGGAGCATGCTTGAGCGATGCCCGCAGAAGATCGCCCCGAGTCACTCGTCACCGTCCTGATCGCGTTCGGGGCGAACCTGCTCGTCGCGATCGCGAAGACGATCGCCTCGCTCGTGTCGGGTTCGGCGTCGATGGTGGCCGAGGCGGCGCACTCGTGGGCGGACACCGGCAACGAGGTGTTCCTGCTCGTCGCCGAACGCCGGGGCGGCAAGAAGCGGGACACCGCGCACCCGCTCGGGTACGGACGCGAGACGTACATCTGGTCGATGTTCGCCGCGTTCGGCCTGTTCACGGCCGGTGCGATCGTCTCGATCTACCACGGCATCTCGGAGTTCGGGGAGACCGGGCCGGCCGAGGACGTCGTCCTCAACTACGTCGTGCTCGGGCTCGCGTTCGTGCTCGAGGGCACGAGCTTCCTGCAGGCGTACCGACAGGCGCACGGTGCCGCGACGAAGCGGAAGGTGCCGGTGCTGCGGCACGTGCTGCAGTCGTCGAACCCGACGCTCCGTGCGGTGTTCGCCGAGGACGCGGCGGCGCTGATCGGCCTGGTCGTGGCGTTCCTCGGGGTGTTCCTGCACCAGGTCACCGGGCTGGCGGTGTTCGACGCACTCGGTTCCATCGCGATCGGTGTGCTGCTCGGTGTCGTGGCGATCGTCCTGATCGACCGCAACCGCCGGTTCCTGCTCGGCGAGAGCACGTCGCCGGAGCTCGAGAACGCGGTGCTCGTCGAGCTGCTGGGCCGGTCGCAGGTCGAGCGCGTCACCTACCTGCACCTGGAGTTCGTGGGGCCGTCGCGGGTGTACCTCGTCGCGGCCGTCGACCTGACGGGCAACGAGACCGAGGAGCACGTCGCGGTGCGGTTGCGCGACGTCGAGCAGTCGCTCGAGGACAGCCAGTACATCGAGGAGGCCGTCCTCACCCTGAGCTACCCGGGCGATGAGTCCCTGGTGCCGACCGACGGCGCTGTCCCCGAGGTCGTTCGGGACGGCACCGCGTCCGACGTGGCGGCCGGTGGCGCGGGGACCCTGCGCACGGAGTGAGCGCGGGCCGGGTCGCGGGGCGGCGTGGCGGCAGGGCTCGGGTCGCGAGACGCCGGTGTGTCGGCAAGGCGCCGCCATGTGCTCGAGACGCCGCCGGATTCGGCGGCGTCTCGCCGGTGAGGCGGCGTCGTAGAAAGACGACGGCGTGTTCCGTGAGCGACCGCGCGGCGGACGGGAGGCGCGGTGCCGGGCCGCCACGGGCCTCCCGTCCGTCTTGCCGTCGCGTCCACCGCCCCACACGCGGGAGGAAGACGCCGGTGTGTCAGCAAGACGCCGCAATGTGCTCGAGACGCCGCCGGAATCGGCGGCGTCTCGGCGACGAGGCGGCGTCGTACGAGGACGACGGCGTGTCCGGGGGCGGAAGACGCCGGCGTGTCAGCGAGCGTCGAGGCCCGCGACCACCGGTGTGAGCGCCGCCGCGACGTACTCGACGAGCGCTCGGCGCCCGACCCCGTCGGTGACCCACACCCCGAACGCGGCGGCGGCGGCCCCGAGCATCGCACCGGACACCGTCTGCGGCCAGAGCGCTCGCGGCTGCTCCCCCGTGCGGCCCGCGACGAAGGCGGCGACGGCCTCGTGCTGCGCCGTCACCCGGACCGCGACGCCGGCCACCAGCTCGGGCCCGATGCCCATGACCTCGGCCTGCGCGACCGCCCACGGCACCCGCTCGGGGTCGTGGGCGCGAGCGGCGTCGAGGAGCGCCTGTTCGACGGCCCGTACGGCACTCGACCCGGTGGACGCTGCGAGGTACCCGGGCAGCCCGGCGACGGCGGCGTCGAGTTCGAGCCACATCACGTCGGCCTTCGCCGGGAAGTAGTTGAAGAACGTCGCACGGCTGACCCCGGCGCGGGCGGCGATCTGGTCGACCGTGGTGCGTCCGTACCCCTGCTCGAGGAAGAGCTCGGCGGCGGCGTCCGCGAGCACCTCGGCGCTCGAGCGTCGGGGTCGGCCACCGCGGCGGATCGGTTCGTCCATGGGCCCATTGTCCCGCGCCGACGGTGGGCTCCGGCGCCTACCGGCGTGCCAGCCGGCGCCGCCCGGCGACGGCTTGGTGGATCGACGACTCAGCGGCGGCACCGACGAGCAGCAGCAGGAGGGAGCCGAGGACGCCCCACGCCCACGTCGGGTCCGTCGTCGAGCACCACCACGAGACCGCGCCGAGGACGGCAGCCGCGACCACGATCGCGCTCGCAGCGAGTCCCACGGCGCCCGTGCGGGTGACGATGGTGCACTTGGTCACCCACGGGCGGAGCCTGGCCGGCAGGCCGACGGTGGTGTGCATCACGATGAGCACGGCGGCAGCCACCTCAACCGCGGCGATGAAGCCCATCGCGCTGGAGATCTCGGTCATGGTCGTTCCTCTCGGTCAGGGGTGATGGCAGTGTCAGGCTCCACCGCGAACGGACTCGAGACGAACAGCACCTCGGGTTCGATCGTGTCGTCGGCACCCGCGAACCGCACGAGCGCGAGCTGGTGGGGTGTCCGGTCCGCGCCGGCTGCCAGCAGGTCAGCGACGACCCAGGCGCGCAGGACGCGGAAGACCGGTCGGGTCTCGATGCGTTCCGGTCGGTCCCCGTCGAGGAGCGGCAGGAAGTCGCTGCACAGGTCGAACAGCCCCTTGTCGGCGCGGCGGCCCGGGAACCAGACGGAGTGGTGGAGTCTGCGCTCCGCCACGACCCGAGGACGCGTCCACGGCGCCTCGGGCTCGCCGACGGGGCGGACCGGTCGGACGTACACCGAGAAGTCGTGCTGGGCCGGGTTCGGCGCGAAGAAACGCCAGTTCGGGACGAGCCCGAACCAGTCGCCTGCGCGAGCCCGACCAAATGCCGGGCTCGGGACCTGACCGAGGACGGTGACCACCAGTCCAGCCGCAGCAGCCACGACTGCGAGCGCCTCGCCTACCCCGCGGATGCGCGCGGCCATGGCATCTCCTCTTCTGGCGTCCCGTCCTGGTTCGGCAGCAGTGCCTCGACAGCCTCGATGACCGCGTTGACCGCAACCGGTTCGCGGATCACGTCGTCGTGACCGACACCCGGCACGATCGTCACGTCGTGGTCGTCGCCAGTGACGGTCCTGGTGAGCTCGGTGTGCAGGGTCGCCTGCAGCGCGTCGTTCCGCAGCGTCCGTCCAGCCGAGACGACCCGGACCGGCACCCGTGACGGCTCCGGCGGTCCCTGCTGCACGAGGCTCACTCGAACGGCGTTCCACTCGCGCCAGGTTCGGCGCCACGTCCGTGCCGATCGGTGCTCCGCGACTGCGTCGCGCCGACGTGACGGATCGAGCACACCGATCCACGACGGTGCGTCGAGAAGGATGCCCAGTCGCGCGGCGGTGGCGAGGCGGAACACACGCATCGATTCCGTGATCGGCGCGACCGTGTCGGCCTTCTTCGCTGACCGGGCGAGTTCGCCGGGGTGCGACGGGTCGAGGGCGACGACACCCGCCACCGGGAGGTCGTGGTCGCGCACGGCACGCCGGACGATCTCGGAGCCCAGTGAGTACCCGAGCACCACCGGCGGGCTGGGCACGTCGGCGTCGACCGCACGCAGCAGCTCGGCCAGCTCGGCCGCTCGCGCGTCCAGCAGTGCTCCTGCCGGGCAGCCGTCGTCAGAACGCCGGTACGAGACCACGAGGAGCCCAGCATCGACGAGGGCACGGCGGAGCGTCTCGAACTCGTCGATCTGTGTTCCGAGACCACCCTCGAGTACGACCGTTCCGGTCCTCGGTTCGCCCTGACGATCGACGACGAGCTGGCGTCCACCCTGCAGCGGCACGGTGCTCCTGCCAGCGTCACGGCGCCGGATCCGTTCCGACGCGATGACGCTCTGCGCGGCGAACGACCCGACGGTCACGGCCAGCGCAGCAGCGGCGATGAGCGGGAACGCGGCGGAGGGACGCCTGCTGTTCGCTGCAGAGGTGTACACGATCGCCGGGTGGAGGGACATGAAGCTCGGCAGGAAGCGACCGAGTCCCATCGCGGCGGCGTTGAAGGCGTGGAACCCGACGGCGCCGGCGAGGAAGATGCGCGGCGCCCACGGCACGGGCAGGTACGCGAGCGGGAACGCGCACTCGAAGACGAGCATGCCTGCGGATACCGCTCGGGCAGTGCGCGGCAGCTCCTTCGCCCGACGCCACAGCACGGGGCTGCCGTACGTGTGTGTGCGCATGATGCCGAGCAGGGCACGTTCGGAGCGCCAGTCCGGGCCGACGAGCTTGGCGACCCCGGCGACGGCGTAGGACATCGTGCCCTGGATCGCCTGGCTCCAGAGCAACGCGTCCCGGACGGGCCCCGGTCGTGCGAATCCGGCGAAACCCACCAAGGCCTGGCTGAGTGCGGTCACCTGATCTGCACCGTCGCTGCCCAGCCGTTGCGCCGGGTACAGCGCGGTGGTGATCACGCTCGATGCCAGCGTCACCAGGTTGCGCGCCGGCGCGTTCCTCGGCGCGGCGATGAGGTAGATCGACGCCGCAGCGCGGACCGACTGCAGCACGACCCGGGTCGGGATGGGGCCAGTGGCGGCGACGATGGCACGGACCGGGGCCGGGGCTCGGTCGAACGAGTGTCTGGCGTGTCGCCACTCGTCGCGAAGCCGGTGCCGCTCGTGTCGCGACCCGAGCAACGCCAGTCCTTCGAGCGATGCCATGAGTCCCGACGCCGCCGACAACCGCTGGGCAGTGTCGAGAGTCTCGCGCGCGCCGATGGGTCGCGCGCGCAAGGAGCGCCGGAGCAGCATCCCCATCGTCTGCCCCGGAGATGATCGTGGTGACAATGTTCTTCCCCCTCGCGTTCCGCGCCCGAACCGGGGCGGTGCCACCGGTGTCCCGGTGTCACCGCCCCGGCGCGGTGCGCGTGCTAACCGGCGTTGATGCCGGCGTTGTACGCGTTGATGACGGCCGAGCTGATGGCGACACCGGCCAGGAAGGCAGGGGTCGTCAGCGTGGGCTGGGCGTTCCACTCCCCGGGCACCACGGCGGATGCACGGGACTCGGCGAGTACCGCCGCGATCTGCCTGTTGACGGCAGTGTCGAGGCCGGTCATCCCGCGGCTCGACCCACCGTGTACGCACCGACGACCGCTGTTGCCCCTGCGGTGAAGGCCGCGCCTTCGGCTGCGTAGCCGATGACTGCGGCGTACCCCAAGGCCACCGTTGCCGGCGTGGTCAAGACCGGCTGTGCCGTCCCTGCGGCCAGCGGCTCATGCTCGGACGAGACCAGTCGGAGCTGGTCGTTCACCCGTTGATCCAATGTCGAAGACATCGTCTCCCCCTTGTGTTCGTTCGTTTCGTTCGATGACCGACCGTGTAGCCGGCCTGCGATCGTTGTTGTCGAGCGATCCCCAACATGCAATCGCAGAGTCGAGATGTTGTCAACGACACCATCGACGATTCACACCGGGCACCAAGGCGGGGTACGCTCGTTCTGTGGAGAAACTGGACGCAGTGCAGAAACATCGCCGACGCCTGGCGCGTCCGACCGGCATAGCCGGTGCCGCGACCCTCCTGCTGCTGCTGTCCGCCTGCTCGGGCGGAGGGGCGGGCACCACGAGCAGCACCCCGGTCGCGGGCGGCACGCTCACCTACGCCTCCGGTGACGCCGAACCGACCTGCCTCGACCCGCACGTCGGCGGCAACTACCCGCAGGCGCTCCTGGCGACGCAGTACATCGAGGAGCTCGTCGGGCTCGAGGACGGCAAGCCCACGCCGGAACTCGCGACGAAGTGGACCACGGGTGACGACGGGAAGACCCTGACGTTCACCCTGCGCGACGACGTCACCTTCAGCGACGGCACCCCGTTCGACGCCGCCGCCGTCGTGGCGAACATCGAGCACGTGCAGGACCCGGCCACCGCCTCGAGCACCGGGTACCTTGCGCTGCAGTCCATCACGAAGGCGACCGCCACCGACGACCACACCGTGACGCTCTCGCTGAGCCGGCCGGACAGTGCGCTGCTCGAGTCCCTCTCGCAGCCCTGGGTCGGCATGGAGTCCCCGAAGGCGCTCGAACGGAAGCAGGCGACGAACTGTGAGTCCCCCGTCGGCACCGGCCCGTTCCGGGTCACCGGCTGGAAGCACGGCGACCGCGTCACCCTGACGAAGAACACCGACTACTGGGGCAAGACGAAGCCGCGCCTGTCGGGCATCACGTGGCGGTTCCTGCCGGACTCGACCTCGCGCTACGCCGCGCTGCAGTCCGGCCAGGTCGACGTGATCGACAACGCCCAGCCCGACCAGCTCAAGGCCGCGTCGGCGAAGGGCGCGATCCGCGACCTCGACGCCCCCCGCCCCGGCGCCTCGAACCGGCTCGAACTGAACTCCGGGCACGGCGTGTTCCGCGACCAGGCAGTCCGCCAGGCCTTCATCGCCGGCGCCGAGATCGACCCGGGCCTGCAGTCGCTGTTCCTCGGCACCGCGAAGCGCTCGTACTCGGTGCTCTCGAGCGCTGAGCCGCTCGCGTACTCCGACAAGAGCCGCTTCGACTACTCGCCGTCGAAGGCGAAGCAGCTGCTCGACGACGCCGGGTGGAAGGTCGGCTCGGACGGCATCCGCGAGAAGGACGGCCAGCAGCTCACCGTGACGTTCCCCGTCTCGACGAACCAGTCGGTGCCGGCCGAGCGCAGCCTGTTCCAGCAGATCCAGGCGTCCGAGAAGGCCGTCGGGTTCAAGGTCGTGCTCGACGAGCTCGACCTGTCCAGCTGGTACGCCGCCCTGGCCGCGAACGAGTACGACGTCGTGAGCGCCCCGTACACGAAGGTCGGCCCCGACGTCCTGCGGATCCTGTACGACAGCGCGAGCATCGAACCGGCACCGTCCGGCTACTTCGCGAACCTGGCCCAGCTCGACGACCCCGCGCTCGACCGGCTGCTCGAGCAGGCCGCCCGTACCTCGGACGCCGACGAGCGCGCCGACCTGTACGAGCAGGCGCAGAAGGCGATCCTGGCGAGCGACACCGTGCTCCCCCTGTACGACCAGCAGAACCACTTCCTGGTGCGCTCGGCCGTGCACGGCATCCGGACCACCCCGGTCTCGACGCCCTGGTTCGGCACCGCCTGGATCGACCGCTGACACGGATGCGGTGGGTCTGGTGGGCCGTCCGGCGGCTCGCCGGGGGCATCGGCGTGCTCTGGGCCGTCGCGACGATCGTCTTCGTCGCGATCCGGCTCATCCCCGGTGACCCGGCGCTCGCGATCCTCGGTGGCCCGGGGTCGCAGGCCTCGGCCGAGGCCGTCACCCAGGTCCGCCACGAGTACGGCCTCGACCAGCCGGTCCTGGTGCAGTACGCGGTGTTCCTCGGCCGCCTGGCGACCGGGCAGCTCGGTGACTCCTACGCGTTCCGCACCCCGGTCGCGACGCTCCTCGGCCAGCAGCTGCCCGTCACGCTGACGCTCGCGGTCGCCGGGCTCGTCGTCGCCTGGGTGCTGGCGATCGTCGCCGCGTGGGCCTCGACGCAGCGCGGCCGCATCGCCGCCGGGCTCACCAGCGCCCTCAGCGTCACCGCGAGCGTGATGCCGCACTTCTGGCTCGGCAGCGTGCTCATCGTGGTGTTCGCCTCGTCCCTTGGGTGGGTGCCGGCGGTCAGTGACGGCACCGCACGCGGCTGGGTGCTGCCGGTGCTGACCGTGGCCGTGCCGGTCGCCGGGTACCTGGCCGAGACCGTGCGCGACGGCGTGGTGGACGCGCAGCGCTCGGCCTTCGCGCTCGCCGCCCGGGGCCGGGGCGAGACCCGCCTCGGACTGTTCGGACGGCATCTGCTCCGGCACGCCGCCCTGCCCGGGATCGCACTGTCCGCGTGGGCCTTCGGATCGCTCGTCTCCGGGGCCGTGGTCGTCGAGTCCGTGTTCGCCCTGCCCGGCATCGGCCGCGCGCTGGTCACCGCCGTCACCCAGCGGGACATGCCCCTCGTCGCCGGCATCGCGATGGTCTCGGCGGCCGCGTACGTGGTCGTGCTGGCCGTCGCCGATCTGGTCGAGCGTGTGGTCGACCCGCGCAGCACCGCACGGAACGCGACCGCGCGCCCCGGCACCGCGCGACGCCGTGGGCCCGGCCGTCCGGCGGGCGCGCGGTGAGCGGGATCGCCGACCCGGGCCTCCAGACCGGTGCGTCCGCCCACCAGACCGCCGTCGGCACCGAGCGCGTCCGTGGGGGGACGCTCGGCGTCGGCGGCACCGCCGCGGCGGTGGTCGTCCTGGTCGCCGTCGTCGCGGCGGCCTGGCCAGCGCTGCTGGGCGGCGGCGATCCGCTCGCGGTGCACCCGACCCAGGCACTGACCGCCCCGAGCGGCGCACACCCGTTCGGCACCGACGAGTCCGGCCGCGACGTCCTGGCACGGGTGGTCGCGGGGACCCGCGCCTCGCTCGTCGTCGGCGTCGCCGCGACCCTGATCGGCGGCGGAGCGGGCGTCCTGCTCGGTGTCGTCGCCGGGTTCGGCGCCGGGGCCGGACGGCTCGGCCGCCTGCTCGACGCCGTCATCGGCCGTGTCACCGAGGTCGCGTTCGCCCTGCCGCTGCTGCTCGTCGCCCTGGTCGTCATCGCCGTGACCGGTCCGGGTCCGGTGCCGGCGGTGCTCGCCGTCGGGTTCGCGACCGCTCCCGGCTACGCCCGGATCGTGCGGGGCCTGGTCCGGACGGCCCGCGGTTCGCAGGTGGTCGAGACCGCCGTGCTGCTCGGCCGCTCCCCCGCCCGCACCGTCGTCCGGCACGTGCTGCCGACGGCGCTCTGGCCCGTCGTCGCCGTCGCCACGCTCGGGGTCGGGCAGGCGGTCGTGTGGGCATCGGCGCTGAGCTACCTCGGTGTCGGCACGCCCCCACCCGCGCCGGAGTGGGGCGCGATGCTCGCCGACGGCCGGACCTACCTGCAGACCGCGCCGTGGATGAGCACCTTCCCCGGACTCGCGATCGTCGTGCTCGCAACGGCCGTCACCGTGCTCGGCCGGGCGATCCGACGGAGCGGGGCCGCGCGGTGAGCGCCGTCCTCGACGTCCGCGGACTCACCGTCGCGATCGGCGGGACCCCGATCGTGCACGGTGTCGACCTGCGCGTCGACGCCGGCGAGTGCGTCGCCCTGGTCGGCGCCTCCGGCTCGGGCAAGACCGTCACCGCACGCGCCGTGCTCGGCCTGTCCGCGCCCGGCGCCGCCGTGCACGCCGAAACGTTCACGGTCGACGGTGTCGACGTCGGCGGGTACACGGACCGGCGGTGGCGCCGGCTGCGGGGATCGCGCATCGGCTACGTCGGCCAGGAGGCGCTGGGCGCGTTGGACCCGCTGCGTCCCGTCGGGCGCGAGGTCGCCGACAGCCTCCGCCTGCACACCGAGATGCGTGCGGCCGAGCGCGTGGACGCCGTGCGTGCTGCCCTGGCCGCGGTGGGCCTCGACCCGGACACCGCGACCGACGGCCGGCTCGCCGGGACACTGTCCGGTGGGATGCGACAGCGTGCCCTCATCGCCGCGGCCACCGTCGGGTCCCCCGCGCTGCTGGTCGCCGACGAACCGACGACGGCGCTCGACGCCGGGGTCGCCGTCACCGTGATGGAGCAGTTGCGGGCAGCGCAGAGGCGGGGCGCCGGACTGCTCGTCATCACGCACGACCTGGGGCTCGTCGCGGGGTGGGCCGACCGGGTCGCCGTCGTGCACGAGGGCCGGATCGTCGAGCAGGGTGCGGTCACCGGGGTCTTCGCGGCGCCGCAGCACCCCGCGACACGGGCGCTGGTGCGCGCTGCCGGTGCTGCCGCGGCGGAGCCGGCGCCACCGCACGGTGCCGATCTTGCCGGGCGGTGCGAGGTCGATGGCTCCGTGCAGTCCTCTGACGATGCACCGAGCGGCCAACCTCGCACCGGCCACACGACTCCGTACCGTGCGCCGATCGGCAACCGGGGCACCGAACGCGCAACCTCACACGGTGCGAGGGACGTGCTCGCGGCGCAGGGGCTCTCGCGGGGGTACGGCGGGCTGCTCGCGGTGGACGACGTGTCGTTCGGGCTCGAGCGGGGCCGGGTGCTCGGGGTGATCGGCGCCTCGGGCTCGGGCAAGACGACGCTGGCGCGGATGCTCCTCGGGCTCGAGACGCCCGACGCCGGCACGGTCACGCTCGACGGCGAACCCTGGGTCCCGCTGCCCGAGCGCGAGCGACGCCCCCGACGGCACCGGCTCGCGGCCGTCGTGCAGGACCCCGGCGCGACGTTCGACGAACGGTGGAACGTCGAACGGGTCCTCGCGGACGCGTTCTCACGCGGTGACGAACGGCGGGCGCGCGGAGCGCTCGGCGAACGGGTCGACGCGGCGCTGCGACAGGTCGACCTCGACCCCGTGCTGCGGTCCCGCTCCCCCCGCACCCTGTCCGGCGGGCAACGGCAGCGGCTCGCGATCGCCCGCGCGCTGGCGACCAGCCCCGAGGTGATCGTGCTCGACGAGCCGGTGACCGCCCTCGACGCCACGGTGCAGCACGCCGTGCTCCGGTTGCTCGAACGGCTCCGCGACGAGACCGGGGTGGCGATGGTGTTCGTGTCGCACGACCTGCGGGCGGTCCGGCGGATGGCGGACGACGTGCTCGTGGTGCACGCCGGCGCGGTCGTCGAGCACGGCCCCGCCGCCGAGGTCTTCGCGCGCCCCGCCCACCCGGTGACCGCGCGGCTGCTGCACGCCGCGGAGCGGCTGGCAGCGGGTCCCGCCGCGGATCCAGCCACGGGGACCGCGGCCGACTCCACGGGCTGAGCGACGGTCCACACGGTGCCGCGCCCGCGGACTGTCACTGCGCGCGTGACGTCGCCAACGGCTCGGAACGGCCAGGAGGCCCGGCGCGCGTTCCGAGACGGAACGTGCGCCGGGCCTCCTGGCCGGGTTGCCGCGGGGCGGCTGGGTCCTCAGGAGCCGGAGGGCTCCTTCGATGCGGCCTCGGCCGAGATGATCGGGATCTCGCTCGTCGAGAACTCCTTCGCCCAGTCGGACTGCGCGAGCTCCGACGTCGGGTCGTTGTAGTCCTCGATCACGCCGGCGACCTCGTCCTCGGACCCGACCGTCGGACCGGAGCCCATCAGCGGGCTCGCGGCGGTCTCCTTGGTGAAGTACACCGCGACCAGGCCGATGACGGCGGCGAGCATCAGGTAGAACGCGGGGATGTCCTCGGCCCAGCCGTACCCGGCGTCCTTCGCGGCGTTGATGAGCGCGGCGGTGGCGAGCGGGGTGGTCCCACCGAAGAGCGACACCGACACGTTGAACGCGATCGCCAGGGCGCCGTAGCGGATGATCGTCGGGAACAGCGCGGGCAGCGTCGACGGCATGGTCGAGGTGAACGTGACGAGCACGACGCCGAGGATCAGCAGGCCGGCGAACACGCCGACGCCGGTGCCGGTCTGGACGAGTTTCAGGGCCGGCCAGGACAGCAGGATGAAGCCGATGCAGCCGGCGGCGAGCACCGGACGGCGCCCGAACTTGTCGGACAGGCGACCGCCGAACGTGATGACGACCATCATGAGCAGCATCACGATGACGATGAGGATCAGGCCGAACGTGGCGTTCTGGCCGAGGTTCTGCTCGAGGTAGGTCGGCATGTACGACAGCAGCATGTAGTCGGTCACGTTGAAGACCAGGACCAGGCCGATGCAGATGATGAGCGAGCGCCAGTTCTCGGCGAAGAGCTTGAGGAACGGGGTCTTCTGCCCCTCGCGCTCGGCGGCCTGCTCCTGCTGCTTCTGGAACGCCGGGGTCTCTTCCAGCTTGAGGCGCAGGTAGAGACCGATCAGGCCGAGCGGGCCCGCGACGATGAACGGGATGCGCCAGCCCCAGCTGAGCAGGGCGTCCTCGGACAGGCCGAACTGCAGGCCGGTGACGATCGAGGCGCCGAGCACGTAGCCGGCGAGCGTGCCGAACTCGAGCCACGAGCCCATGAACCCGCGGCGCTTGTCGGGCGAGTACTCGGCGATGAAGGTCGCGGCGCCGCCGTACTCACCACCGGTCGAGAAGCCCTGCACGAAGCGGGCGACGAGCAGCAGGACGGGAGCCCAGAAGCCGATCGTGTCGTACGACGGGATCAGGCCGATCATGAGCGTGCCGACGGCCATCAGGATCATCGTCAGCGCGAGGACCTTCTGTCGGCCGATCTTGTCGCCGATCGGGCCGAACACGGCACCGCCGATCGGGCGCACGATGAACGCGGCGGCGAAGAAGCCGAACGTGGCGACGATGTTCGCGGCCGGGTCGCCCTGCGGCAGGAACACCTGCGAGATGGTGACCGTCAGGTACGCGAAGATGCCGAAGTCGAACCACTCCATGGCGTTGCCGAGCGCGGCAGCCGCGACGGCACGCTTGAGCAGCGACTCCTCGACGACGGTGACGTCGTCCTTCGTGAGATCGCGACGAGCGCGCTTCACGGCGCCCTTCGTGCGCAACGGCCGATCGCCGTGCGGTTGGGGTGCGTTGTTCGGTGCCAAGTCGTTCCTCCGGGGTGCGGTGCTTCCTTCGGGCGTCCGGCGGACGGCGACGTTGCAGCTCCTGCGAACCCTGCGTTCGCCGGACAAACTCCGACAGACTAGCAGGCTCTTGGCGTGTCCGACAGGTCGGTGTGGTAAGTCCCGGTCGGCAGCGGGCCGCGGACGCCCCGCTGCCCGGCTCAGGACGCGTGCGCGGCCGCTACGATTGGGGCACCGCGCGTCAGGCGCGCAACACTCAGGCACCTCATCACGGACTCGGTGCCGCACACACGGACGGAAGGCGCACCATGACCAAACCCATGCCCGAGAAGCCCAGCGTCGACGGACTGGAGCAGGTCTGGGGGCCCGTCTGGGAGCAGGACGGCACGTACCGCTTCGACCGCGACGCCGCCGGTCACCGCGACGCCGTCTGGTCGATCGACACCCCGCCGCCGACCGCCTCCGGTTCGCTGCACATCGGGCACGTGTTCTCGTACACGCACACCGACCTCAAGGCCCGGTTCGAGCGGATGCGCGGCAAGCACGTCTTCTACCCGATGGGCTGGGACGACAACGGCCTGCCGACCGAGCGTCGCGTGCAGAACTACTACGGCGTCCGCTGCGACCCGACCCTGCCGTACGACCCCGACTTCACGCCGCCGTTCGAGGGCGGTGACGGCAAGTCCTCGAAGGCCGCCGACCAGCTGCCCGTGTCGCGCCGCAACTTCATCGAGCTGTGCGAGCGCCTGACCGTGCAGGACGAGCAGCAGTTCGAGGAGCTCTTCCGCACGCTCGGCCTGTCGGTCGACTGGACCCAGTCGTACCGCACCATCGACGACACCTCACGAGCGAGCGCCCAGCGCGCCTTCCTGCGCAACCTCGAGCGCGGCGAGGCCTACCAGGCCGACGCCCCGACGCTGTGGGACGTCACGTTCCGCACCGCGGTCGCGCAGGCCGAGCTCGAGGACAAGGAGATGCCCGGCGCGTACCACGGCATCGCCTTCCACCGCACCGACGGTGGGGACGACGTCGTCATCCAGACCACCCGCCCGGAGCTCCTGCCGGCCTGCGTCGCCCTGGTGGCACACCCGGACGACGAGCGGTTCCAGGACCTCTTCGGCACCACGGTCCGCTCCCCCCTGTTCGACGTCGAGGTCCCGGTGCTCGCACACCACCTGGCGCAGAAGGACAAGGGCGCCGGCATCGCGATGGTCTGCACCTTCGGTGACACCACCGACGTCGTGTGGTGGCGCGAGCTGCAGCTGCCGAACCGCGCGATCATCGGCTTCGACGGCCGCGTGCGCTCCGACGAGCCCGCATGGATCGAGTCCGCGAAGGGCCAGGAGCTCTACGCCGAGATGGCCGGCAAGACCGTGTTCTCGGCCAAGAAGGTCGTCGTCGACGCGCTCACCGAGTCGGGCGAGCTGATCGGTGACGTCAAGACCATCCAGCACCCGGTGAAGTTCTTCGAGAAGGGCGACAAGCCCCTCGAGATCGTGTCGACCCGCCAGTGGTACATCGTCAACGGTGCGCGCGACGAGCAGCTGAAGAGCACGCTCCGTCAGCGCGGCGAGGAGATCGCGTTCCACCCGGACTTCATGCGCGTCCGCTACGACAACTGGGTCGGCGGCCTGTCCGGTGACTGGCTCATCTCGCGCCAGCGCTTCTTCGGCGTGCCGCTGCCGGTCTGGTACCCGCTCGACGCCGACGGCAACCCGGTGTTCGACCAGCCGATCGTGCCGACCGAGGCGCAGCTGCCCGTCGACCCGGCCTCCGAGCCCGCCCCCGGCTTCACCGAGGACCAGCGCGGCGTCGCCGGCGGGTTCCAGGGCGAGCTCGACGTCATGGACACCTGGGCGACCTCGTCGCTGACCCCGCAGCTCGCGGGCAAGTGGGAGACCGACCCGGCGCTCTACGACCTGGTGTACCCGTACGACGTCCGCCCGCAGGCGCAGGACATCATCCGGACGTGGCTGTTCACGACCGTGCTCCGCAGCCAGCTCGAGGCCGACGTGGTGCCGTGGAAGCACGCCAGCATCTCCGGCTTCATCGTCGACCCCGACCGCAAGAAGATGTCGAAGTCGAAGGGCAACGTCGTCACGCCGCTGTCCATCCTCGAGCAGCACGGTGCCGACGCGGTCCGCTACTGGGCGGCCTCGTCCAAGCTCGGCACCGACGCGGCGTTCGACCCGCAGAACCCGAAGCAGATCAAGGTCGGTCGTCGTCTGGCGATCAAGGTGCTCAACGCGGCGAAGTTCGTCTACGGCTTCCCGCTGCCCGAGGGCGCCACGAGCGTCACCGAGGCCCTCGACGTCGACATGCTCGCCGAGCTCGGCGCGGTCGTCGAGCAGGCCACCGCCGCGTTCGACGGGTTCGACCACGCCCGTGCCCTCGAGATCACCGAGCGCTTCTTCTGGACGTTCTGCGACGACTACCTCGAGCTCGTGAAGGAGCGCGCCTACGGCACCGCGTCCGACGCGACGCACGAGACGCAGGCGAGCGCGGTGCTGGCGCTGCGCGGCGCCATCGACGTGCTGCTCCGACTGCTGGCACCGTTCCTGCCGTACGCGACGGAAGAGGTGTGGGCCTGGACCCACGACACCAGCGTGCACCGGGCCTCCTGGCCGACCGCTGCCGACCTGCCCACCGACGCGGCCCCCACCGGGCTGCTCGCGGCCGTCGGACAGGCGCTCATCGGGATCCGCGGTGCGAAGACGGCGGCGAAGGCGTCCCAGAAGACGCCCGTGACGCGTGCGGTCGTCGCGGCGCCCGCCGAGACGCGGGTGCTCATCGAGCGCGCGGCGGTCGACCTGGCGGCCGTCGGCCGCATCGAGAACCTGTCGTTCGTCGACGGCGACGAGCTCGCAGTCACCGAGATCGAGCTCGCGGAGCAGCAGGCGTAACGTCGGTCATCCGGGTCGGGTCGCCTCGGCGACCCGGCCCGTCCACCACCGGACAGGAGGCACGGATGCAGTTGGGCACACGCTGGAACGTGGGTGGGGAGCCGCCTGCGCGACTGCCCGAGGCGATGGTCGTCACCGTGCGGGGCGTCGAGGACGAGCTGGCGGCGGAGTCCGTCGACACGGCGACGTGGGGGTGGACCCTGACGTTCCTGGAGGGCAAGCCGATCGTCGAGCTCGACGACGGCACCTCGATCCACCTCGACGACGCCGGGCACGCCCAGGTCACGAACCCCGACGACGCGGGCGAAGAGGACTAGCGCGGCCGCGTGCTGCGCGGCCCGCGGTTCGCTTGGTGAGCAGAAATGGTCGGGTCCCCACCGGGGACCCGACCATTTCTGCTCACGATGCGGGCGCCCCCACCGGGGAGCGCCCGCGTGATCGCCGAGGGATCAGGACTCGGCGAGCCAGGTGGCGAGGACCTCGTTCACCTCGGCGGTGTGCGTGGTGAGCAGGCCGTGCGGGGCGCCCTCGATCTCGACGTACTCCGCAGCGGGCAGGGCCTTCGTGAAGCGTCGGCCGGTGGCGTCGATCGGGAGGATGTTGTCCGACGTGCCGTGCACGATCAGGGCGGGGACGGTGACCTTCGGGATGTCCTGGCGGAAGTCGGTCGGCCAGGTCAGGGGTGCCGCCGCGGACGCGATCGAACCGGAACCGGCCGCGACGTTCCAGGCGTTCCGCACCTGCTCCTCGGAGATGCGGGTGCCGAGGTTCTCCGACAGGTTGAAGAAGTCCTGGTAGAAGTTCGTGAAGTAGGCGTAGCGGTCCTTCGTCACGTCGGCGGCGATGCCCTCGAAGAACGACATCGGGCCGGCGCCGTCGGGGTTGTCGTCGGTGATGGCGAGGAACGGCTCGAGCGAGGCGAGGAACGCGACCTTGGCGATCCGGTCCTCACCGTGTCGGCCGATGTAGCGGGCGATCTCGCCGGTGCCCATCGAGAAGCCGACCAGGATCACGTCGCGCAGGTCGAGGGTCTCGAGGACGGTGTGCAGGTCGTCGGCGAAGGTGTCGTAGTCGTAGCCGGTGGACGGCTGCGAGGACCGGCCGAAGCCACGGCGGTCGTACGTGATGACGCGGTAGCCGGCCTCGAGGAGCATCGGGACCTGCCCCTCCCACGAGTTGCCGTCGAGGGGGAAGCCGTGGATCAGCACGATCGGCTGCCCCTGGCCCTTGTCCTCGTAGTGGAGTTCGATGTCGACGCTGTTCTCGGTTCCGACGGTGATGGCACCCATGGTCGTTCCTTCCCTGAACTTCACAGAGAACGATCGTTCTCTGCCGATGTGGACTACAGTAGAGAACGCCCGTTCCCGCCGCAACTCGAGAACGGTGAACACTCAGGGAACGGGGTACACATGGTCGCCAGCACCGTCGAACCGGACGTCCGAGCGCACATCGTCGAGGTCGCCGACGAGCTGTTCTACACGCGCGGGATCCAGTCGGTGGGGATGGACGAGATCCGCACGGGCGCAGGCGTCTCGCTGAAGAAGCTCTACGCGGCGTTCCCCGGCAAGGAGCAGCTCATCGCCGCGGTGCTCGCCGGTCGGCACGACATGTGGGAGCAGGGCGTGCACGGTGCGGTCGAGGCCGCCGCCAGCCCGCGCGACAAGCTGCTCGCGGTCTACGACTTCCTGGAGTCGTGGTTCGGCGACGACACCTTCCGCGGCTGCGGGTTCATCAACGCCTTCGGTGAACTCGGCGCGACCTCGCCCGCGGTCGCCGAGATCGCGCGTGAGCACAAGGACTCGTTCCAGCGGTTCGTGCAGCAGCTCACCACCGAGGTCGTCGCCGACCCCGAGCACGCCGAGGAACTC
Source organism: Curtobacterium sp. 8I-2 (assembly GCF_902506155.1). Taxonomy (NCBI): domain Bacteria; kingdom Bacillati; phylum Actinomycetota; class Actinomycetes; order Micrococcales; family Microbacteriaceae; genus Curtobacterium; species Curtobacterium sp. 8I-2. Next base: position 2,181,647 of record NZ_LR732827.1, on the reverse strand, counting down.
GCCGCACAGCTCGCGCTGCTCGCCGAGGGCGCGCAGACCACCGCCGCCATCGCGGGCACCACGGTGCCCGCCGCGCACGCGCGCCGCGCCGCGGTGACCCTGATCGACGCCGCGATGCGCTGACACGCGACCGCACCGACACGGCGGACGGGAGGCACGGGGCCAGCCCGCCACGGGCCTCCCGTCCGCCCCGTTGCGGCGCGACGTCCGTAGGGTGGTTGCCATGGCAACCCCGTTCGACGTCCCGAGCACCCTCCCCTACGCCCTGCCGCCCTTCGGCGACGTGCGACTCGAGCACTACCGACCGGCGTTCGAAGCCGGCATGGCCGAGCAGCGCGCCGAGGTCGAGGCCATCGCCACCGACCCCCACGCCCCGACGGTCGAGAACACCCTGATCGCACTCGAGCGGTCCGGGCAGCTGCTGGCCCGCGTCAGCCACGTGTTCTTCACGCTGTCGTCGGCCGACTCGACCCCGGAGCTGCACGACCTCGAGGCCGAGATCTCACCCCTCCTCGCCGCCCACCGCGACGCGATCACGCTCGACGCACGCCTGTACGCACGGGTGCAGGAGGTGCTCGACGGCGCTTCCGCCGCGGGCCTGCAGGGCGAAGCGCTCCGCCTGGTCGAGCGGACCCACGCCGAGATGACCCTGGCGGGCGCCGGGCTCGACGACGCGGGCAAGGAGCGTCTGACGACGATCAACCAGGAACTCTCGACCCTCACGACGACCTTCGAGCGGAACCTGCTCGAGGACACCAACGAGTCCGCCGTGCACGTGACGAGCGAGGACGAGCTCGAGGGGCTCGACGACGGCGCGAAGTCCGCCGCTGCCGGAGCCGCCGCCGACCGTGGCCTGGACGGCTGGCTCATCACGCTGCCGCTGTACACCGGACACCCGTGGCTGTCGTCGCTGGCGAACCGTGCCCTGCGCGAGCGGATCATGCGGGCCTCACTCGCCCGCGGTCGTCGGGGCAACCAGTACGACAACCGCGACGTGCTGCTCCGGATCGTCCGGCTCCGTGCCGAACGCGCCGAGCTGCTCGGGTTCCCGAACCACGCCGCCGTCGTCACCGCCGACGAGACCGCCAAGACCCCCGAAGCCGTCGACGGCCTGCTGTCCTCGCTCGTCGGTGCCGCCGCCCGGAACGCCGACGACGAACGGGCCGTCCGTTCCCGCACGGTCGGCTTCGACGTCGAGTCGTGGGACTGGGCGTACGCGACCGAGATCCTGCGCGGGGAGCAGTTCGCCGCGGACAGCACCGCACTCCGCCCGTACTTCGAGGCGGACCGGGTCCTGCACGACGGGGTCTTCCACGCCGCCGGCGCCCTGTACGGCCTGACCTTCACGGAGCGCCCGGACCTGTACGGCTACAACGACGAGGTCCGGGTCTTCGAGGTCACCGGCGACGACGACGAGCCCGTCGGCCTGTACCTGCTCGACCTGTACACACGCGACGGCAAGCGCGGCGGCGCGTGGATGAACCCGGTCGTCGAGCAGTCCGAGCTCCTCGGCACCCTGCCCGTCGTGGTGAACAACCTCAACGTCGCGAAGCCCGCTGCCGGCTCCCCCACGCTGCTCATCCAGGACGAGGTGCAGACGCTCTTCCACGAGTTCGGGCACGCCCTGCACGGCCTCATCGCCCGCACCACCTACCCGCGGTTCTCCGGCACCAACGTCGAGCGGGACTTCGTCGAGTTCCCGAGCCAGGTGAACGAGATGTGGGTGTCGTGGCCGTCGGTGCTGGCGAACTACGCGAAGCACCACGAGACCGGGGCTCCCCTGCCGCCCGAGCTGGTCCTGGGGCTCAGCGAGTCCGAGGGGTTCAACGAGGGATTCGGCACGACCGAGTACCTGGCTGCCGCGCTGCTCGACCAGGCGTGGCACCGACTGTCGGCTGCCGAGGCGGCCGCGGTGACGGACGTCGAGGCGTTCGAGCGGGACGCCTTGGCAGCCGCCGGCATCGCCGTCGAGGCCGTGCCACCGCGGTACTCCTCGACGTACTTCGCCCACACGTTCTCGGGTGGGTACGACGCCGGCTACTACGGGTACATCTGGTCCGAGGTGCTCGACGCCGACACGGTGGAGTGGTTCCGCGACAACGGCGGGCTGGACCGGGCGGCCGGTCGACGCTTCGCGGAACGACTGCTCGGGGTCGGCGGCGCGAAGGACCCGCTCGAGGCCTACCGGGACTTCCGCGGCCGCGACGCCGAGGTCGGCCCGCTGCTGCGGCGCCGCGGGCTCGAGTAGGGCGCTGCGGGACCGGGCGCTTCCGGGCGTACCGCCACGAATCGGGCGTACCCGGTCGGAACTCCCGACCAGGTACGCCCGATCTCGCTTTCCATCGCACCCGTCGTGGGAAGCACCAGACGTCGATCCGCGGGCCGCGCCGACCGCCAGAGCACGACGAAGCCCCGCACCGATCCGGTGCGGGGCTTCGTTGCGAACGGAGCGCTACGCCGACTTCTCGACGCGCTTGGCCCGGGGCCGCGGCACGATCGTCGGGGCGGCGTTCTCGAGCACGGACTCGCGGGTGATGACCACGCGGGCGACGTCGTCGTCGGACGGGACGTCGAACATCACCGGGCCGAGGACCTCTTCGAGGATCGCGCGGAGCCCGCGAGCACCCGTCTGGCGCAGCACCGCGAGGTCCGCGATGGCCTCGAGCGCGCCCTGGTCGAACTCGAGCTCGACGCCGTCGATCTGGAACATCCGCTGGTACTGCTTGACCAGCGCGTTCTTCGGCTCGGTCAGGATCTGCATGAGCGCCGCCTGGTCGAGCTGCGACACCGTGGTGACGACGGGCAGACGACCGATGAACTCGGGGATCAGGCCGAACTTGTGCAGGTCTTCCGGCAGGACCTCGGAGTACAGGTCCTGGTGGTCGGTCGCACTGTGCAGAGGCGCCCCGAAGCCGATCCCGCGCTTGCCGACGCGCGAGGACACGATGTCCTCGAGCCCGGCGAAGGCACCGGCCACGATGAACAGCACGTTCGTCGTGTCGATCTGGATGAACTCCTGGTGCGGGTGCTTGCGACCGCCCTGCGGCGGGACCGAGGCGACCGTGCCCTCGAGGATCTTGAGCAGCGCCTGCTGCACGCCTTCGCCGGAGACGTCGCGGGTGATCGACGGGTTCTCGGCCTTGCGGGCGATCTTGTCGACCTCGTCGATGTAGATGATGCCGGTCTCGGCACGCTTCACGTCGTAGTCGGCGGCCTGGATCAGCTTGAGGAGGATGTTCTCGACGTCTTCACCGACGTAGCCGGCCTCGGTCAGGGCGGTGGCGTCGGCGACGGCGAACGGCACGTTGAGGCGCTTGGCCAGGGTCTGCGCCAGGTACGTCTTGCCACAGCCGGTCGGGCCGATGAGCAGGATGTTCGACTTGGCGATCTCGATGTCGTCGCGGTCTTCGGCGGCGGTGATCTGCCCCTGCGCCCGGATGCGCTTGTAGTGGTTGTAGACGGCCACGGCGAGGGCGCGCTTCGCCGGGTCCTGCCCGATGACGTACTCCTGCAGGAAGTCGAAGATCTCCCGCGGCTTGGGCAGTTCGAAGTCCCCGCTCGAGGTGTCCTCGCCGGCTTCGGCCAGACGTTCCTCGATGATCTCGTTGCAGAGCTCGACGCACTCGTCGCAGATGTAGACGCCCGGTCCGGCGATGAGCTGCTGGACCTGCTTCTGGCTCTTGCCGCAGAACGAGCACTTGAGGAGATCGCCGCTCTCTCCGATGCGTGCCATTCCCGTGCCTCCCTGATTGGACATGCCGGCCGCGCTGTCGCACCACCGCTGGTGCACCGCTGCTGGTGGGCACCTCGTCGTGGACACGAGCCTAACCGCAACCGGTGACACCGACCGCGATGCCCCTCCGCAATCGCGCAGCGCGTTCGCCCAGGGCGTGCGAGCCTGCTACGGTGATCCGGACTTCTCTACAACTTGTAGAACAGCACGTGCAGAACCACCCGGAAGGAACCCCATGCAGAAGCGTCTCGCCGCCGGCGGCGCCGTCACCCTCGGCGTCGCAGCCGTCATCGTCCTCGGCAGTGCCACGGCGGCCAGCGCGCACGTGTCCGCGACGGCCACGTCGACCGCCGCGAACTCTTACACCACGGCGACCTTCTCGGTCCCGCACGGCTGCGACGGCTCCCCCACCACGAAGATCGAGTTCCAGGTGCCGGAGTCCGTCATCGAGGTGACGCCCACCGTGAACCCGAACTGGAAGATCACGAAGGCGACCGAGCCCTACACCGACCCGTCGGCCTCGGCTTCGGCCTCCGACGAGGACCACGCCGAGACGGCCGCCGAGCGCGTCACGAGCGTCACGTACACCGCGAAGACCCCGCTGCCCGCCGACGAGCGCGACACCTTCGCGCTCTCGTTCTCGCTGCCGGACGGCAAGGCCGGCGACCTGGTCGAGTTCCCCGCGATCCAGACCTGCGAGAAGGGCAGCGTCGAGTGGAACCAGGAGCAGCAGGCCGGCGAAGCCGAGCCCGAGCACCCGGCGCCCTCGATCACCCTGACCGCCGCCGAGCCGACGGACGACGACGGCGACCCGATCGCCGCGACCCCGACGACCGAGGCTGCCAGCACGACCGCCTCGAGCGACCCCGACCTGGTCGGTCGCTTCCTCGGCCTCGGCGGCCTGGTGCTCGGCGCCGTCGCCCTGGTCGTCGCCGTCGCCGGCACGCGTCGTCGGAGCTCCACCAAGTGACGCAGCGCGGCCCGCGTCGGTCCCGCCAGTGGTCCTCTGCCCGGAGGCTCGTGGCCGGGACCGCCGCGGCCGTCGCGATCGCCGGTGGTGCGGTCCTCGGGCTCGCCGGTCCCGCCAGCGCGCACAACTACCTGATCTCGTCCGACCCGGAGGTCCGCGGCACGCTCACCGAGCTGCCCGAGGACTTCGACATCACCACGAACGACAAGCTGCTCGACATCGGCGGATCGGGGTCGGGCTTCGCGTTCCGCATCGTCGGGCCCGACGGCCGGTACTACGAGGACGGCTGCGTCGACGTCGAGGGGCCGTCGATGACCACGGCCGCCGCGCTCGGCGACTCCGGCAAGTACACCGTCGAGTGGCAGATCGTCTCCGCCGACGGCCACACCGTGTCCGACGAGTACCCCTTCACGTGGAAGGCACCGTCGGGCTTCACCCCGGCGTCGGGCGCGGCGAAACCCCCGACCTGCGCCACCGCGGGTGACGACGACGGCGGATCGGACACCACGACCGGTACGGCCTCGGGGTCGAGCGACTCGGCCGCGTCCGACGCGATCTGGATCGGCGCCGGTGGCATCGTGCTCGTCGGGGTGGTCGTCGCGGTGTTGCTGCTCCTGCGCCGCAAGCCGGCCCCGGAGTCCGACGACACCGACGACTAGCCACAACGCAACGACGAAGGCCCCGCACCGTTCGGTGCGGGGCCTTCGTCGTTCCTGCTGGAGCTACTTGACGAGCGCCGGCAGGTTCTTGCGGCTGGTGAGGACCTGGTCGATCAGGCCGTACTCCACGGCTTCCTGCGCGGACATGATCTTGTCGCGCTCGATGTCGTGGTTGATCTCCGCCGGCGTCTTGTTGGAGTGCTTCGACAGCGTCTCCTCGAGCCAGGTGCGCATGCGGAGGATCTCCGCCGCCTGGATCTCGATGTCGGACGCCTGACCGCCACCCTGCTGGGTCGCGGGCTGGTGGATCAGCACACGGGCGTTCGGCAGCGCGAGGCGCTTGCCGGGGGTGCCACCGGCGAGCAGCACCGACGCAGCCGAGGCAGCCTGGCCGAGGCAGACCGTCTGGATCTGCGGACGGATGTACTGCATCGTGTCGTAGATCGCCGTCATCGCGGTGAACGAGCCACCGGGCGAGTTGATGTACATCACGATGTCGCGGTCGGGGTCCATCGACTCGAGCACGAGCAGCTGGGCCATGACGTCGTCAGCCGACGCGTCGTCGACCTGCACGCCGAGGAACACGATGCGGTCCTCGAAGAGCTTGGCGTACGGGTCCTGGCGCTTGTAGCCGTATGCCGTGCGCTCTTCGAAGCTCGGCAGGATGTACCGATTGGACGGAGCCGGGACGTTCTGCGCGCCACCGAGCATGGGGAGATGCATTCTCGTTTCCTTTTCTTCGGTGGTGATCAGGACTGGGCGTCGGGCTCGGCTGCGCTGGTGGGCGTCTCGCCGTCGCCGACGGTGCCACCACCGCCGATGACCTCGGCGCTCGAGGCGCGGAGGTGGTCGACGAAGCCGTACTCGAGCGCTTCCTGGGCCGTGAACCAGTTGTCGCGGTCGTTGTCCTTGAGGATCTGCTCGACCGACTTGCCGGTCTGCTCGGCCGTGAGCTCCGCCATGCGCTGCTTCATGTCGAGGATGACCTTGGCCTGCGTCTGGATGTCGGCAGCGGTGCCGCCGAAGCCGCCGGAGGGCTGGTGGAGCAGCACGCGCGCGTTCGGCGTGATGTAGCGCTTGCCGGGCGTGCCGGAGGACAGCAGGAACTGTCCCATCGACGCGGCGAGGCCGATGCCCACGGTGACGATGTCGTTCGGGACGAACTGCATCGTGTCGTAGATCGCCATGCCGGCGGTGATCGAACCACCGGGCGAGTTGATGTAGAGGTAGATGTCCTTCTCAGGGTCCTCGGCGGCGAGCAGCAGCAGCTTGGCTGCGATCTCGTTCGAGTTGTCGTCGCGGACCTCGGAGCCGAGCCACACGATCCGGTCTCTCAGAAGGCGGTCAAAAACACTGGGGTTCAGTGTTGCTTCGGCCATGGAAAAGCTCCCGTTCAGTTGTCGCTTGTTGTCGAACTTATCGGGTGCAACGCACCAGTTCTCGTCTGTTCGCCGACAGCAATGCGGTGGTGCGGAAATACGGACGGGAGGCGCGGTGCCAGCTGGCACCGCGCCTCCCGTCTGTCGTACTGGTGGCGTCGAGATCGTTACTCGGCGTCCCCTGCCGGCTCCTGCGCGACGCCCGCCGTGAAGGCGGACAGGTCGACGGCGTCGCCGTTGGTGTCCTTGACGGTCACCTTGGACAGGACGGTCGCGACCGCCTTCGAGCGGGCGACCTCGCCGACCATGCCGGGGATCTGGCCGTTCTGGTCGATGACCTTGATGAACTCGGCCGGCTCCATGCCGTACTGCGCGGCGGCCTGGATGAGGTACTGGGTCAGTTCCTCCTGCGAGACCTGGATCTCTTCCTTCTCGGCGATCGCGTCGAGGAGGATCTGCGAGCGGAAGGCGGTCTCGCTGGACTCGGAGACCTCCTTGCGGTGCTCCTCGTCCTCGAGGCGGTTCTCCTGCTCGAGGTGACGGTGTACCTCGTCGGCGATGAGCTGCTCCGAGATCGGGATGTTGACGTCCTCGGTGAGCTTCTCGACGAGCTTGTCGCGAGCCGCGGCGCCCTGACCGAAGGTCTTGGACTTCGCGATCTGCTCCTTCAGGTCCGCCTTGAGCTCGTCGATGGTGTCGAACTGGCTGGCGATCTGGGCGAACTCGTCGTCGGCCTCGGGGAGCTCGCGCTCCTTGACGGCGGTGACGGTGACGGCGATCTGGGCGGTCTCGCCCTCGCGGTCGCCACCGACGAGCTTCGACTCGAAGTTCGTCGACTCGCCGGCGGTCAGGGACTCGAGCGCCTCGTCGATGCCCTCGAGCAGGTCGCCGGAGCCGATCTCGTAGGAGACGCCGGTGGCCGAGTCGACCTCGTCGTCGCCGATGCTGGCGGTGAGGTCGATCTGCGCGAAGTCGCCGGTCTTCGCCGGACGGTCCACCGTCACGAGCGTGCCGAAGCGGGTGCGCAGGTTCTGCAGCTCCTCTTCGATCTCGTCGTCCGACACCTCGACGGCGTCGACGGTGAGCTCGTACGAGGAGTAGTCCGGCAGGTCGAACTCGGGGCGGACGTCGACCTCGAAGGTGAGGACGAGGTCGCCGGTGAAGTCCGCGACGTTCGGCAGCTCGGCGACGTCGGCCTCGGCACGGCCGAGGATGCGCAGCTCCTGCTCTTCGACCGCCTGGCGGTAGAAGTTGTCGATGGCGTCACCGACGGCGTGGTTCAGGACCTCGCCGCGGCCGACACGCTGGTCGACGATCGCGGGCGGGACCTTGCCCTTGCGGAAGCCGGGGATGTTGATCTGCTCGGCGATGTGCTTGTAGGCGTGGTCGATGCTCGGCTTGAGATCGTCCGGCGTCACGTTCACGGTGAGCTTGACGCGGGTGTCGCTCACCTTGTCGACGGTGCTGGTGGCCAAGGGATGTTCTCCTGTTGGTTGACGTTCGTGTGGTCGGTGGTGCTCGGAGGACCTGGTCGGGGCGACAGGATTTGAACCTGCGACCTCCCGCTCCCAAAGCGGGCGCTCTACCAAGCTGAGCTACGCCCCGTTGGTTCGTGCCAGGGATCAGCCGCACACACCGAGGGGCGCATGCGACCCCGGTGAGTCTAGCGGTCCGACGGCGCACTGTTCCCGGGGGTTGCTCAGTCGTCCTCCGCGGCGCGTCGGAGACCCCGCCGCCACCGGATCCCGACGACCACCTGGACCCCCAGGGCGGCCACCGCGAGCAGCAGCCCGACGACGATCCGCCAGACGTGCAGCAGTGCGTGCGCGGGCTGCGACTGCGGGTCGCCGAACAGGTCGGGGCGCAGGGACAGGACCGCGGCGGCGAGGAGCACCAGCACGTACGAGACCACCCGCGACCGGCGGATCGTGCGTTCGGCGCCGGCGTCCGGCTTCGGGATGACGCGCGTCGGCATGTCGGTGCTCGTTCGTCCGCTACGATGGTCGGGCTGCGCCTGGTGCGCAGGCGCGGGGATGTAGCTCAATGGTAGAGCCCCAGTCTTCCAAACTGGCTACGCGGGTTCGATTCCCGTCATCCCCTCTCTTCGTCCCCTTTCTGCCGTCGCCGCACGGTGCGGTGTTGTTCGGCCCGTGCGCGGTGGGTCGCTCTGTGCGATGTCGTTCCGGCACACCGAGCGATCAACTCCGCACGGTGTGGACACGTGCGCACCGTGCATCTCGCCACCATCCAGAACCCGCCAGACCACAAGCCAGCGCGCGCAACGTACCCGTCGTCGGGTACCGATCATCACGTGGGTGGGCATCGTGGGAACAGCATCGTACGGCCGCGGCGTCGAGTGCGCCGGGATGGGATTCGTTCTCGGTGGATGACGGTTCCGGTTCACGATCCCCGAGGTCAGCGAACCGGAACCGTCACGGGCGAGGAGGAACTGGTGCCTCCCCCGGACCAGCGGGACCCGGACGGCGGACGCGCCCCGCGCCTCCAGGCCGGAGCCGGGGAGCACGGGGCGCGAGCCGCCGTCAGGACGGACGCGTCAGCGGTACGACGCGGCCTGTCCGTACAGCACCTTGGTGAAGGAGGAGACGTACGCAGACTCGTCGCCTCCCGGCAGGTTGTACGTCATGAAGACGCCGTACCCGTCGGCCTTCGTGCGCTGTGCGAGCGACACCGCCGTCGCCTGCGGGGTGTTCTGGATGTCGACCGCGGCGGCGGACAGCTTCGACTTCGGCAGGCCCGGGATCGTCGGCGCCGTGTAGGTGCCGTAGTACGGGTTCCAGGCGTAGTCGAGCTGCTTGCCGATCGACGGGCTCGCGGTCGTCAGGGCGTCGGACGACGGGCCGATGTCGTAGAACGAGATGATCTTGCCCGGCATGTCCGCACGCAGGGCACTGATGAGCCAGCCGATGGACTGCTGGTTCGGCTGCGGGGTGCCGTTCACGCCGTAGTCCGAGTACTCGTCGTCCAGGTCGACGCCGTCGAGTCCGTACTTCTTCACCGTCGCCGAGACCTGCGCCGCGAAGTCCCGTGCCGCGGCCTTCGTCGGGAAGTTCGCCAGGCCGGCGCCCTGGTGGTTGCCGAGCACCGAGAGCGTGACCTTGATGCCCTTGGCCTGCAGCGGTCGGATCTGCGTGGCGGCCTGGTCGAGGGTCCGCTGCACGTTCTCGTTGTTGTACAGCACCGCCTTGCCGTCCTCGTAGTTGATGTTCGCGGCGAAGATGATCGCCACGTCGAACGCGTTCGCGCCGTTCTCCAGCGTGTACCGGCCGACGTTGGCGAGCTCGTCGTTGTTCACCTCGACGTAGGCGATGCTCGTCGGCCCCGACTTGGTGGGCGCAGCGTGGTGCCCGTGACCGTGACCGTGGCCGCCGCCGTGGGACGCACCGTGGCCGTGCCCGTGGCTCGATCCGGACGAGGAGGGCGCCGCGGACGCTGCGGCGGGCACCAGTGGCGCCGCGAGCATGGCGACCAGTGCGGTCGCGATGCTGAACTTGGTGGACTGCTTCATGACACTCCTCAGCGAGTGACGAACCGGTCGGCGGTCGCCGACCGGGGGCCGCCGCCGGGACACCCGAAGTCCCGGCGGCGGAGTCTCAGACGCGCGTGCGCGGGAACCGGAAGGTGCGGACCTCGTAGGCGTCGACGGCGAACGAGGAAGCGTCGACCGCCGCGCCCGAGGCCAGCGGCTCTTCGAGCAGCGTCACCTCGGCAGCCGGCCCGAACGCAGCCCCGTCGGCCTCGGACACCGCGATGCCCCCGGTCCCCCGCTGCCCGGACGGCTCGTAGACGCGCACGACCAGGTCACCGGACCGGTCGTCGGCGAGCTTGACGCTCGACAGCACGACGTCGCCGGAGACCTGCACCAGCGGGTCGAAGCCGTGCGCGCCGGTGATCGTCCGCGCGCCCGCGTTCATCCGCACGCCGGCCGACGTGGCGCCGAGCTGGTCGGTGCCGATGACGATGCCGTAGCGGTGCGTCTGCACGCCCTGGTCGGTCTCGGGGTCCGGGAACCGGGGTGCCCGCAGCAGCGACAGCCGCACGGTGGTGGTGACGTGCCCGTCGACGGCGTCGCGCGTGGTGTCGAAGCCGTGGATCGAGTCGTTCACGAGCGCGACCCCGAAGCCCGGTTCGGACACGAGCACGTAGCGGTGCATCGAGGTCTCGAACTTGGCGGCCTCCCACGAGGTGTTCGTGTGTGTCACCCGCTTCTGCGCACCGAACTGCGTCTCGGCGACGGTGTGCTCGGCGCGGACGTCGAGCGGGAACGCCACCTTGAGGAACTTCTCGGTCTCGTGCCAGTCGGTCACCTGGTCGAACTCCAGGGTGCGGGACCCGGGCGCCAGGACGATCTCCTGCGTCACCGTCGAGTCGCCGAACGCCCGGGACACGACGACCCGTGCGACCCCGGACTCGTCGACCGACGCGGTCAGCCCGGTGGTCGACACGAGGTCCTCGACGCGGTTGCGGTAGTACCGGTCGACGTCCCATGCGTCCCACATGTTCGGGAAGTCCTGGTGCAGCTGCAGCAGGTTCGCCGCCTGGCCGGCCGCGATCGCCTCGCGTCCGCTCGCCAGGTCGACGGCGCTCGTCACGAGCCCCTGCGCGTCGACGACGACCCGCACCAGCTCGTTCGCCAGCACGTACCCGCCGTCCTGCTCGGTCAGGGACACGGCGGTCGCCGCCGCCACGTCGGTCGCCACGACGGCACCCTGCGCGGGTGCACCGGCCTGGAGGAACGGGGCCGGGTTCACGACGACGGCCGCGTCCCCGGCGCCGGCGAGCGCCGAGAGCGCCCGGTCGATGATCGCGGTCAGCGCCGCGGCCGTCTCGGCGTAGCGCTCGACCGCTTCGCGGTGCACCCATGCGATCGAGGTGCCCGGCAGGATGTCGTGGAACTGCTGGAGCAGGACCTGCTGCCACAGGGCGTCGAGTTCGTCGTACGGGTAGGTGAAGTCGGTGCGGGCGGCTGCGGTCGCGGCCCAGAGCTCGGCCTCGATGAGCAGCTGCTCGCACCGGCGGTTGCCCTGCTTCGTGCCGTGCTGGCTGGTCAGTGTGGCGCGGTGCAGCTCGAGGTACAGCTCCCCCACCCACACGGGCGGGTCGGGCAGCTCGGACTTCGCCCGGTCGAAGAACGTGTCGGGGTGCTCCCAGCGGACCTTCGCGCTGCCCTCGAGGTCGGCCAACCGTGCTGCGGTGCCGGTCATCTCGCGGGTGGTGCCACCGCCGCCGTCGCCCCAGCCCACCGGGGCGATCGAGCCGGTGGCGAGCCGGTTCTCACGGAACTGGCGGGAGGCCTTGGCGACCTCGCTGCCGGACAACCGCGAGTTGTAGGTGTCCATCGACGGGAAGTGCGAGAACACCCGCGACCCGTCGATGCCCTCCCACAGGAACGTGTGGTGCGGGAACTTGTTCACCTGGTTCCACGAGATCTTCTGCGTGAAGAACCACTCGAAGCCCGCGCGGCGCATGAGCTGCGGCAGCGCCGGCGAGTACCCGAAGCTGTCCGGCAGCCAGACGCCCTTGGGCCGGATGCCGAACTCGCGCTCGAAGAACCGCTGGCCCTGCGAGAACTGCCGGACGATGCTCTCGCCGGTCGGCATCACGGTGTCGGACTCGACCCACATGCCGCCGATCGGCAGGAACCGGCCGGCCTCGACCGCAGCCTTGACGCGGGCGTAGACCTCGGGGCGGTGCTCCTTGATCCACGCGTACTGCTGCGCGCTCGACATGCCGTACAGGAAGTCGTCGGTCTGGTCGATGAGCTCGGTCATGGTCGAGGTGGTGCGGGCGACCTTGCGGATCGTCTCGCGCACAGGCCAGAGCCAGGCGGAGTCGATGTGGGCGTGCCCGACGGCGGAGATGGTGTGCGCCGAGGCCTCGGCGGGAGCGGCGAGCACGTCGGCGAGCGCCGCGCGGGCGTCGGACGCGGTCTCCGGGATGTGCTGCAGGTCGAGCGCGTCGAGGGCGTCGTCGAGGGCCTGCAGGATCCGCATGCGTCGGGGTCCGGCGGGCAGCTCGGCCTGCAGTTCGAGCAGGACGTCGATGTCGAGGGCGAGTTCGTGCACCTCGGACTCGAAGACGGCGAGCTCGATCCGGCGGGTGGCGTAGAGGCGCTTCGAGGACGAGGTCTGCACGTCGCCCTCCTGCGTCGGCAGGAAGGGGTGGTAGTCGAGCAGGACGGGGTTCGACGCGGCCTCGACGAACAGTTCGACGGTCTCGCCACCCTCGGCCCGTTCGGTGACCAGGACCCACTGGTTGCGCGGGTTGATCGACTTCACGGGGGTGCCGTCGGCCAGGTACACGAGCCCCTCGCACTGGAACCCGGGCATGTTCTTGTCGAAGCCGAGGTCGATCACGGCCTCCACCCGGCGCCCGGCCCACTCGGTCGGCACGGTCCCGGTCAGCCGGAACCACGTCGTGCCCCAGGCCGCGCCCCACGGGGTGCCGACCTCGTAGGGCTCGAACGTGAGCGCGAGTCCCTCGGCGGGGGCGATCGGCTCACCGGGGAGCTCGTGCCAGGCGACGTCGAGCGGCGTCGCCGTGGCGTGCACCGCGGGGGTGATCCGCTCGTCGAGCACCCGTCGGGCGCGTCCGGTGGTGAGGGGGATGTCGTCGTGCATGGGGCCTTCCGGGGTCAGGGCGTGGTCGCGGGGTGGGCGACGCGGACGGTGGTGGTGTCGAGGTCGGACGGCACGTCGACGCAGCGGTCGATGCCACGGTCGGCCAGCAGTGCCGTGTCGGACAGTCGGGAGCGCAGGACGACCTGGGGGCCGCGGCCGTCCGGCGCGGCCTCGGCCAGCGCGAGCCAGGCGGCGGCGAACCGCCCGCCGGGGGCGCAGTCGGCGCGGGTGCCGTGGTGGTCGGTGCCGTCGGTCAGCACGTCGTCGAGGACGAGTGCGGTGGCCGGCGGTGCTGCGGGGGCGTCGCGGGTGTGCTCGGCACGGGCGAGGGCGGCGAACGCCTCGCCGACGGGCTTCAGGCGTCCGTCGTTCGTGAACAGCCCGAGGTCGTACTCGAGCTCGGGGAAGTCGGCGAGGGACCGCGCGACGTCGTGGGAGCACCACCACGTCACCCCGAGCACGTGCTGCGCGTCGAGGACGTGCCGGATGGTCTGCTCGGTGAACGCGGCGGCGTCGGCGGGGTCGACGACGTTGGTGGGGGCGCCGACCTCCTGCAGCCAGTTCGGCCGGGCGGCGTCGCGGTTCCAGGCCGCGGCGAGCTGGAGCAGGTACTCCCCGTGCCGCACCGACCCGGGCCCGAGGGCGCCGTGCAGGGCCGCCGAGCCGTTGAACACCCACGAGTGCGTGACCGTTGCGTCGCCGTGGTCCGCCGCGTGCTCGGGGCCGAAGGGCTGGGCGTCGTCGTACCAGGCCGCGTCGTACTGCGCGACGGTGACCAGGGGCCCAGGGCGCGACCCGGTGGCGGACGGGACCGACGAGGCGGCGCCGAGCCGCGCCTCCAGACCAGATCCCAGCCCCGCTCGCGCCGCCGCGACCATCGCCGCCGCCCACGCGTGCCCCTGCTCCGCCGTGACGGCGTGCGGGGCGGGGTGCGGCGCGTGCGCGAACTGGTTGACCTCGTTGCCGATGGTGATGCCGAGCAGGTTCGGCTTGTCGGCGACCGCTCCGGCGAGCGCCCGGACGTACGCGGCGGTCGAGGCGACCACGTCCGGGTCGGTGAACATGTTGCGGCGGTGCCAGCTGTCCAGCCACGACGGCACGAAGTCGAAGCTCGACAGGTGTCCCTGCAGGGCGTCCACGTTGACGTCGAGCCCGAACGAGCCGGCGAGGTCGACGACCGTCGCGACGTCGTCCAACGCCTGCTGCCGGATGAGGGTCCGGTTCGGCTGGACGACCGGCCAGAGCGGGAAGATCCGCACGTGGTCGGCGCCGAGCGACGCGATGGCCTCGAGGTCCCTGGCGGTGTCCGACCGCGAGAAGTCCAGCCACGAGTGGAACCAGCCGACCGCGGGCGTGTAGTTGACCCCGAACCGCATCAGCCCTTCACACCGCCCTCTTCGACGCCCTTGAAGAAGAAGCGCTGCAGGACGGCGAAGATCACGGCGATCGGGATGAACGCGATCATGGTGCCGGCCGCGATCATCCGCTGGTCGGTGGCGAACGTGCCCTGCAGGTACTGCAACCCGACGGTCAGGGTGAGGTTCTCGGGCGACTGCAGCACGATGAGCGGCCACAGGAAGTCGTCCCACGCCCCGATGAACGAGAAGATCGCGATGACGGCGATCGTCCCCTGCACGGCGGGCAGCGAGATGTAGCGCAGCCGCTGCAGGGCGTTCGCACCGTCCATCACCGCGGCCTGGTCGATCTCCTCGGGGATCTGCCGGAACGCGTTGAACATCAGCAGGACGTTGAGCGCCGCGATCATGCCGGGCAGGGCGACGCCGACCAGGTTGTCGGCGAGGCCGAGGTCCTTCACGGTGACGAACTGCGAGATGATCGTCGCTTCGCCGGGCAGCACCAGGGTGCCGAGGAACAGGCCGAGCACGAGCTTCCGGTGCCGCCATTGCAGACGGGCGAGGGCGAAGCCGGCCAGGGTCGCGAACACGATGTTGCCGAGCACGTCGATCGCGGCGACGAGCAGCGAGTTGCCGATGTACCGCCACACCGGGATCGCGGCGGCGACCTTCAGGTAGTTCTCGATGGTCGGTTCGGACGGGATGAACGACGGGTTCGCCGTGTAGATGTCCTCACCGGCGCCCTTGAGCGACGTGGACAGCTGCCACAGGAACGGGCCGATCGTGATGAAGAGCACCACGATGAGCAGGACGTAGCGGACGACCTTCTCGCGGGTGGACATGACGCCCCAGACCGCGCGGCGCCGCTTGCGTCCGTCGCGTCCGCCCCGTCCGTTCCGCCTGGAGGCCCGTCCAGCGCCCGTCGCGCCGGTCACGTCCGGCGTCGGGCTGGCTGCGCCCTGCGCGCCGCCGATGACGGGTTCGGTCGTGCTGGTGGTGTTCGTCACTTGTCCGCCTTGCTGTTCATCCGGGCGAGGGCGAGCATCGGCACGAGCGTCACGACGAAGAGCAGGAGGCTCAGTGCGGACGCGTAGCCGAGGTTGCCGGTGAAGCCGCGGGCGTACTGCTGGATGAGCATGACGAGCGAGTTGTCCTGCCCGCCGGGCCCGCCGGTGCCGTTGGTGAGGATGTAGAGCTCGCTGAACACCCGGAGCGCGGAGACGCACACCAGGATCCCGACGAGCGTCATGGTGCCGCGGACCCCGGGCATCGTGACCGACCAGAAACGTCGGACCGCGCCGGCGCCGTCGAGGGCGGCGGCTTCGTGCAGGTCCTTGCCGACGTTCCCGAGGGCAGCCAGGAAGATGATCATGTAGTAGCCGAGCCCCTTCCACACCGTCAGGCTGATGGCGCTGAGGAGCAGCAGCCACCGGTCGGTCAGGAACGGGACGCTGCCCTGCACGACGCCGAGGGCCTGCGCCATCTCGTTGATGACACCGCGGTCGTCGAGGATCCACGTCCAGATGAGCCCGACGACCACCGCGGACGCGATGACCGGCGTGTAGAACGCGGTGCGGAAGAACGCGATCCCGGGCAGCTTCTGCTGCACGAGCACCGCGATGAGGAGCGGGAGGACCGTCAGCAGCGGCAGGCACACCGCCATGTAGATGACGCTGTTGAGCAGCGCCTCCCACACCTGCGGGTCGGCGAGCAGGGTCTCGAAGTTCTTGACCCCCACCCACTGGCTGACGCCGCCGAGCGGGCTGGCGTTCGTGAACGACAACCGGACCGTGTTGATCGATGGCCACAGGCTGAACGCGACGAGCCAGATCAGTGCCGGCAGGACGAGTAACCAGGGTGTGTACCAGCGGTTGGCGCGCATGGCGATCCTCCCTCTTCCTTCGTCGGGGCCGGATCAGCCGTTGGCCAGCAGGCTGTTCATCTTGGTCTGGGCGGTCTCGAGCGCCTGCTTCGGCGCCACCTGCCCCTTCATCGCGAGCGCGATCTGCTGGTCGAGGAAGTCCGTCATCGCGGAGTTCGCCTCGACCGGGTTGATGACCTTCGCCGACTTCAGGGCCTCGTTCGCCAGGACCCGGGCCTCGCCGTTCACGGTGCCGTCGTCCTTCGAGAAGTACGGGTCGGACTGCGACGACGTGGTGGACGGGAAGATGTTCACCTTGTGGGCGAACGCCTCCTGGTTCTCCGCGTTCGTCATGAACTTCGCGAAGGCCTCGGCGGTGGCGAGGTGCTTCGACTTGCTCGACACCGACAGGCCCTGCACGTAGAGCGGCGGGGTGTCGAGTGCGGGGCTGACGGTGACCTTGCCCTTGAGCGACGGGTTGTTCTTCTCGAAGTCGGCGAGCGAGGTGGCGCCACCGGTCGTCCAGGCGACCTTGGCCTGCGTGAACAGGGTGGAGTTGCCGAGGTAGTCGCTGTTCAGCACGTTGGAGGGCATGTAGCCGTCCTGGTACGCGTCCTTGTAGCGGTCGATCAGGTCGGCGGCCTTCGACGAATCGGCGAAGGTGAACTTCGTGCCGTCGGCGTTGAGCACCTTGACGCCGGCGAGCGTGAAGTCGCCGAGGCCGGGCTTCCGGCTCATCAGGTACTCGGTCGGGCAGTTGTCGTGCATGGTCTTCGCCTGCGTGAACAGCTCGTCGGTGGTCTTCGGCGGGTTCTTCGCGTCGAGGCCGCACTTGGCGAACATCGTCGAGTTCCAGTAGTTCACGTCGGTGTTGAGGTACCAGGGGTACCCGAACGTGCCGTTGACGCCCTTGTACTCGTAGGAGTCCACCGCACCGGCGACGTACGTGCTGGCGAGCTTCGAGTCGTCCTTCGCGACGTCCTGCAGGAACCCGCGCTTCGCGAGCGGCAGGGCGATGTCCGGCGGCAGGTTGATCACGTCGGGCAGGCTGTTCGACGAGGCCTGGCTGAGCACCTTGTCGGCGTACCCGTCGCCCGGCTGGTCCTGCAGCTTGACCTTCGCGTCCGGGTGAGCCTGCTCGAAGTCCTTGATGACCCCGTTGAGGTACCCCGTGTAGGTGGGCGTGAGTGCCCAGGTCTGCAGGGTGATGGTGCCGCTGATCTCGCCGCCGCCGTTGTCGGCCGCGTTCCCGCCGCTCGAGCAGCCGGTCAGGACGAGCGCCGTGGCGGCGGCCGTCGCGAGCAGCGCGGTGGCGCGGCCCCTCGTCATGCGTGTGGTGGTCCTCATGGCGTCTGACTCCCTCGTCATAACTGAACCGGTTCAGCAGCAGTCACCGAACCCGTGTGTGGCAGCCACTGTGGATGACTAAAGCGCTATAGTCAACCCCGTGGCCACCAAGCGTCGAACGACGATCGCCGACATCGCCGCGCGGGCCGGCGTGTCCATCAGCGCGGTGTCGTTCGCGTTGAACGACCGCCCCGGCGTCTCCGACGAGACCCGTCGCCGCGTGCGCGAGATCGCCCGCGAGCTCGACTGGCAACCGCACACCGCGGCCCGGGCGCTCGGCGGCGCGAAGGCCGGTTCCATCGGGTTCGTGCTGAACCGCCCGGCCCGGACCCTGGGCACGGAGTCGTTCTTCGGCGACCTGATCTCCGGCATCCAACTCGGACTCGCCGGCACGCACGTCGGCATGAACCTGCTCGTCGCGCGCGACGCCGAGGAGGAACTCGAGACCTACCGGGACTGGTGGCGAGGCCACCGTGTCGACGGCGTGATCGTGATCGACCCCCGTCGCGACGATGCCCGGCTCGCCCTGCTCGCCGACCTCGGCATGCCCACCGTCGTCGTCGGCTCACACCCTTCCCCCGACGGCGCCGCCCCCACGGTCTGGATCGACGACTCGGACGCCACCGACACCGTCCTGCGGTACCTGCACGCGCTCGGGCACCGGCGCATCGCCCACGTCGCCGGGCGGCCGGAGTTCGAGCACACCGCGATGCGCATGGACCGGCTGCGCGCCTTCGCCGCCGACGAAGGGCTCGACGACACGGTGTCCGTACCGACCGACTACTCCGCCGAGGCCGGCGCGAGCGCCACCCGCACCCTGCTGTCCCGGAGCGTCCGACCGACCGCGATCGTCTACGACAACGACGTGCTCGCCGTCGCCGGGCTGGGCGTGGCGAGCGAGATGGGCGTCGCGGTGCCCGGGGACGTCTCGATCGTGTCCTTCGACGACTCGGCGATGATCCGGCTCGTCCGCCCCGCGATCACCTCGCTCACCCGCGACACCGTCGAGCTCGGACAACGTGCGGCGACCCTGCTGCGCGCGCAGATCGACGCGAGCACCCCGCTCCCCTCACGCCCGGGTCCCTCGCTCACCCTGAGCGTCCGCGAGTCCACCGGCCGCGCCCCCGCCTGACCCGCTCCAGACCTGGGCGCCGACGACCCGCTCCCCCTCCGGCCGCCGATTCGACCCACTCGTGCTGCCGCCACGCCCGCCGCTCCCGCTCCCGCCGCTCCCGCTCCCGCCGCCGCTCCCGAAGCGCGGCGCGGCTGCCTGCATCTGGCGCACGCACCGCACTGCACTGCGCCGACGCGGGACGACGTGGTCTTCTCCGCGCCGTGACGGTTCTGGTTCACGAAACCCGAGGATCGCGAACCAGAACCGTCATCGACGCGGAGCGGAACCTCCTTCTCCGGCGGGCAACGGTCACCGGCGGTTCGTCGGGGGTCGGACCCGCTCGAGTGCCCGCCGCATGGACGACGTCGTACTGAAGCCGAAGCGGGTCGCGACGTCGGACGGGCGGTCGCCCCGCGCGAGTGCGCTCCGGACGGCGAGACTGCGGTACCAGCGGCCGAGCTGCGCGGGCGAGCATCCCGTCGCTGCGACGCACCGGCGCTCGAGGGTGCGCTCCGACATGTCGATGTCGGCGAGGAGCGCCCGCACGGATGGTTGACCGGCCGGATCGAACAGGCGGTCGAGGATCCGCGCGAGACCGTTGTCGCCGAGCATCGGGGGCGGGTTGTCGCGGAGCACCGTCGTGACGACGAGCCGGGCGAGGGCCTGCTGCTGCGCGCCGTGCCACCTGCCGCCGTCGAGGTGCCCGACGTGGCGCAGCGCGAGGCCGACGTCGGGCGAGGGAGCGCCGGGCGGGCCGGTCGTCGCGACGGGTGGGAGCGCGAGGACCTCGTCGGCGAGCGGGCCGAGCGTTGCGGTGCCGGCGTCGACGATCGCGATGTCGTCTCCGCGCCGGATCCAGACGGAGCGGGACCGCGTCGCCACCCAGACGTGCGTGCCCGTCGGTTCGACGTCGAGCGTCCATGCCTCGTCGTCGGAGCGGACCTCGGCGCCCGGCCCGACCTGGAGCCCGACGGCGTCGATCAGTGCTCGGAGCGCATCACCCATCCGACGAGCGTGATCCACGGGCAGGACGCGCGGACGTGGAGCGGGCAACCTGTGGAAGAGGGGGGATAACCCCACCCGGGGTGGGGAGAGGGCAGGATGGGGGAACGGCTCCGCGATCGCGAGGCTGGATGCATGACCGACACCGACCGCCTCGACCAGGCGCGAACCGTCCCGCTGGACGACGTCACGCCTTCGCCCGACCAGGCCCAGACCGTCCCACTGGGCGAGTCCGTGCCCCCTGGAGCCACCAAGCCGATGCCCCAGTACCCGCGCCAGCACCAGCAGGACACCGGGGACACTCAGGGTGCCCGGCAGTCCCCGCCGGCGTCGTGGAGCGCCACCCCGCGCGTCGGGTCCGGCCCGGTCGGCGGCCCCGGTTCGGGTCGTGGGTCCGGCATGACCGCTGGACAGTTCTACCGTGACGCGTGGAGGCGCCTGCCGCGGGACTTCGGCTACATGGCGCTCACCGCCGTACTGCTCTGCACGCTGTACTTCGCGTTCCCGGCGGCGGTCTTCGGCGGCGGCTTCCGCGACCTGTTCAACCCGTTCGTCCTGCTCATGTTCTTCATCGCGCTGTTCGTGGCGCGGTGGCTCGGCCAGTTCGAGAAGCTCCGCATGAGCTGGGCCGACCGACGCCCGATCCGCCCGGTGGACTGGACGCCCCGCTGGCAGCAGAACTGGTGGACCCGCACCGGCTCGGCAGTCGCCAACCCGCACTACTGGCTCTACCTGCTGCACGCCGCGGTCGTCTACCCGCTCGTCGCGGTCGCGACCGTCGGGACCGGTGCACTGCTGCTCGTCGGCTTCGCCTGGCCGATCGTCGTGGGCGGACTGTACTTCGCGAACAACGTCCGGGTCGGCTACTTCACGGACAGCGTCGGGTTCGTGACCGGCGTCGGTGCCCTCGGCCTGCTGTCGATGACCGCCTCGGTCGTGCTCTTCCCGCTCTGGGCCCGCGGGTCCGTCCTCGCGCACTACTGGGTCGACTTCGGCCTGCTGGGCGGCTTCCGGGCCGAGCAACTCGAGCAGCGGGTCGCCGGCCTGCAGGCCTCCCGTGCCGGTGCCGTCACCGCCGAGGGGCAGGCGCTCCGCCAGATCGAGCGCGACCTGCACGACGGCCCACAGCAGCGGCTGGTGCGACTCCGCATGGACCTGTCCGCCGCCGAGCGCGCCTTCGAGAAGGACCCCGAGAAGGCCAAGCAGCTCATCGGTGAGGCATCCGAGCACGCCCAGGACGCCCTCGACGAACTGCGCGCACTGTCCCGCGGCTTCGCCCCGCCGATCCTGCTCGACCGCGGACTCGTCGCGGCGCTCGAGGCACTGGTCGCCCGCACCCCGATCCCGGTGGGCCTGGACGTCCGGCTGCCCGAGGGCCTGGAGCTCGCCACGGAGATCCAGCGCAACGTGTACTTCACGGTGAGCGAACTCCTGACGAACACGATGAAGCACGCCGGCGCCACCACCGCCGGGGTGTACCTCGGCCTGGTCGTCGACGCCTCGGGTCTCTGGTACCTGACGGTCAGCGTCACCGACGACGGCCGGGGTGGCGCACGACCGCAGCAGGGCCACGGGATCGAGGGCCTGATCGGCCGCATGCGGGCCCTCGACGGCGACCTGGTCGTCTCGAGCCCCGAGGGCGGCCCGACCGAGGCCACCGCCCGGATCCCCCTCGGAGCCCTGAACGGCGTGCCGACGGCGGCGAACCAGCGGTCGTGACCCCACGGGGGCGCCCGCGCTCCCACTAGGCTGGTCGGCATGACAGACGGCCTGGATGCAGCACGCATCCGGGCCGTCGTCGTCGACGACGCCGTCCTGCTGCGCGAGGGCCTGGCCCGCGTGCTCGACGAGGCCGGCATCGACGTCATCGGGCAGTACTCCGACGCCCGGGCCTTCCTGGCGACCCTGCCCGAGGGTGCGCCGGACGTCGTGGTGATGGACGTGCGGATGCCGCCGACCTTCACCGACGAAGGGGTCCGCGCCGCCGTCGAGACCCGCCGGATCGCGCCACGGACGGGTGTGCTCCTGCTCTCCCAGTACGTCGAGGCCACCTACGCCGAGGACGTCCTGGCCGCCGGTGCGACCGGCATCGGCTACCTGCTCAAGGACCGTGTCACCCGGCTCGAGGAGATCGACGACGCCGTCCGCCGCATCGCCGCCGGGGGCACCGTGCTCGACCCCGAGGTCGTCACGCAGCTGATGAGCCGCCGCCGCGACCCGCTCGCCGCGCTCACCCCGCGCGAGCGTGACGTGCTCGGGCTGATGGCCGAGGGCCGCACGAACGCCGCGATCGCCCGCGCCCTGGTGATCGGCACCGGCGCCGTCGAGAAGCACGTGTCGAGCATCTTCGGCAAGCTCGCGCTCGAGGACACCGGAGAGGACCACCGCCGTGTCCTCGCCGTCCTCGCCTACCTCGGATGAGCCGAGCCCTGTGATGAACCGGGTCCCCGCGCCCCTGCTGGCCCTCACCGCGATGGTGTCCGTCCAACTCGGCGCCGCGATCGCGAAGACCCACTTCGACGAGGTCGGTGCGGTCGGGGCCGCCACGCTCCGGCTCGTCATCGGTGCCGTCGTCCTCGCCCTGGTGGTCCGTCCACGCGTCCGGCACTGGACGCGGGCGCAGTGGCTCGGTGCGGTCGGCCTCGGCCTGGCGCTCGGCGGCATGAACGTCTTCATCTACCTGTCGTTCGCGAGCATCCCGATCGGTGTCGCCGTGACGATCGAGTTCCTCGGGCCGCTCGCCCTGTCGCTCGTGCACACCCGGCGCTGGCGTGATGCCCTGTGGGCCGTGCTGGCGCTCGCGGGGGTCGTGCTGCTCGGCGTCGGCCCGACCGCGGTGACCGAGGTGGGCGGGGTCGTCTGGGCGGTCCTCGCGGCCGGCTGCTGGGCGGGCTACATCGTGATGAACCGGCACGTCGGCGCCGCGATCCCCGGTGTCGACGGGCTCGTCGTGTCGATGGTGGTCGCGATGCTCGTGTCGCTGCCGTTCGGGCTCCGGTCCGCGGTCGACGGTGTCGTGCGCGAACCGGCGCTCCTGCTCGTCTTCGGTGCCGTCGCCGTGCTGTCCAGCGTGCTGCCGTACGCCCTCGAGATGCTCGCGCTCCGCCGGATGCCGACACGGGTGTTCGGGGTGCTGCAGAGCCTCGGCCCGGCGATCGCCGCCCTGGCCGGCCTGGTGGTGCTGGCCGAGGGGCTGTCGGTGCTCGAGACGGTCGCCCTGGCGTGCGTCACCGCCGCGAGCGTCGGCGTGACGCTGTCGGCGCGTCGCCGACGTGGCGGACCGGTGGGGTGAACGAAGAGGAGGCCCGGATCACGTCCGCCGACGGCGGTGCGTGATCCGGGCCTCCTGAGAAGTCCGTCTACTCGTCGCGCAGGAAGTCTGCGTACGTGGGTTCCGACTGCTCACCCGACAGCAGGGCCGGATCGTTGATCCGACGCTCGACGTAGGCGCTGATGACCTCGGGCGGGGTGAGCACGTGGGCGACCCAGGACGGCACCGCTGCGTTCTTCATGGTGCCTCCTTCGTGAGCACGGGTCCGGACCGAATGCCTCGATCAGTGAGTTACTTGCTGAACCCGTGTTCGCTAAACCATCCTCGGGGTGTGGGCGGAAGTCAACGCAGTGCGTTCTGCGGACTCCGGTTCGCGCTGTCCCGGTCGGCACGGAGCGTGCGGTGCTTCACCGCGGAACGCCACACCCACGCCTCGGCCTGCTGCCCGAACTGCGCCCACTCCACGAGCACGGCGTCGCGGGTCCAGCTCTTCGCGAAGGCCTTCACCCGAACGTGGAAGGTCGGGAACTGGATCCACGCCCAGACCGGCTTCGGGGTGACGGCGTGGCAGACGTCGTCGCCGCGGGCGTCCTCGGACAGGGAGTAGGCGCGCGGACGCTCGACCTCCGGGTGTTCCGGGGGCTGCCACCGGTTCTCGCGACGCCGTCCCACGACGGTATTCGAACGTGTGTTCGAACAGCCGTCAAGTCGACCGCGCCGTCTGGACGACGACCCGGTGCCCGACGGGCGTGTCGCAAGGGGCGCCGAACCGCGGGGAACGTGTTCCGCTGGCGCCGCCCCGGGGCATAGGGTGCGGGCATGCAGAGCAGCACGGGGGTACGGGTGGTGTCGGCGGCCGCGGTGGTGGCGGCGCTGGTGTTCGGAGCGGCCGGACTGGTCGGGACGGTCTGGTTGGCGCCCTGGGACCTGCCCCGCGGGCTGCTCCTCGGCGCCACGGTCGTCGGGGGCATCGCCGGCGTCGTCGTGCTCGTCGCCGCGGTGCGTGCTCGGGACCGCCGGGCGCTCACGTTCGCGGTGTCCGTGCTCGCGTTCGCGCTCATGTCGCTGGTTCCCGGACTGTTGATCGACGTGTTCCTCGTCGTCGCGCAGGCGGCGCTCGTGGCCTTCGGCGTCGTCACGGTCCGGAGCGAACCGGGTGCGCAGCGGGCCTTCGGCTGGATCGTCACGGTGGCGGCCGCGGCGTGGTTCGTCACCGCGCTGCTGTCGAACACCGTGCTCCTCACGGCACTCCCGCAGGAGTCCCTCGGCGTGGCCTTCGCGGTCCCGGGCCTGCTGCAGACCGTCGCGTACCTGGCCGCCGCGGTGCTCGTCGCCGTGCCGCTGCTGCGCCCGGTGGGCCGCGGCGTCGGCGTGCTGTGGGCCTCGGCCGAGGTGCGCTGACCCGGACTCCCGCTCGCCTCAGCCCACGCGGGCAGCCAGACGCTCGGAACGCCGTCGTGCCTGCTCCCCGGGGTCCGGCACCGGGGCAGCCTGGATGAGCCGTCGTGTGTACGGGTCCTGCGGCGAGCGCAGGACGGCGTCGCGCGTTCCCTGTTCGGCGACCCGGCCCCCGTGCAGCACGACGACCCGGTCGCACAGCGTGTCGACCACGGCCAGGTCGTGGGTGACGAACAGGCACGCGAACCCGAGGCGCTCCTGCAGCTCGCGGAACACGTCGAGCACGCGGGCCTGCACCGACACGTCGAGTGCGCTCGTCGGCTCGTCGGCGATCAGGAGCGCGGGGTCGAGCGCCACCGCGCGGGCGATCGCGACGCGTTGCCGTTGGCCGCCGGAGAGTTCGTGCGGGTAGCGCTCGGCGTACACGCCGTCGAGACCGACGTCGGCGAGGAGCCGCTCGACCCGTTCCTCGACCTGCACCGCCGGCAGCCGGAGGATCTGGCGGAGCGGCTCGGCGACGGTCTGCCCGACGGTGTACCGGGGGTTGAGCGACCGGAGCGGGTTCTGGAACACCACGCCGACGTGCTGGCGCATCTGCCGTCGGGCGGCTCGTCGTGCGCCGGCGACGTCGGTGCCCTCGACGACCACCGAGCCCGAGGTGATCGGCGCGAGGCCGACCGCGGCCCGGCCGATGGTGGTCTTGCCGCTGCCGGACTCCCCCACCAGGCCGACGATCTCGCCACGGCCGACGGTGAACGACACGTCGTCGACGGCACGGAACCGGCCCCGCAGGGCGCCGCCGTACTCGACCACGAGGTGCCGGACGTCCAGGACGGCGGCCGGGGGCTCCGTGGCGGAGCCGAGCCGGGCCTCCAGACCGGACCCGGTGCCCATGCGCGGGACCGCAGCGAGGAGTTCCCGCGTGTACTCGGCGGACGGTGCGGCGAAGACCGCCTCGGCGGTGCCGGTCTCGACGACGCGGCCGCGGCGCATCACGACCACGCGGTCGGCGAGGTCCGCGACGACCCCCATGTCGTGGGTGATGAGCAGGATCGCGGTGCCCGTGCGTTCACGCAGCGCGCGGAGGACGTCGAGCACCTCGGCCTGCACGGTGACGTCGAGGGCGGTCGTCGGCTCGTCCGCGATGAGCAGGTCCGGGCCCGCGGCGAGCGCCATCGCGATCATCACGCGCTGGGCCTGCCCGCCGGAGAGTTCGTGCGGGTACTGGCCCAGGCGGCGTTCGGGTTCGGGGACCTCCACGGCGCGGAGCAGCTCGAGCGAGCGTTCCCGGACGGCGGCGCGGTCGTGCGGGCCGTCGGTGCGTCGGACCGCCTCGGCGAGCTGGAACCCGATGGTGAACACCGGGTTCAGGGCCGCGGACGGGTCCTGGAAGACCATCGACACGCTGCGGCCCCGGACCGACCGGAGGGTGCGCTCGTCGGCGCCGATGACCTCGAGGTCGCCGAGCCGGATGCTCCCCGAGGCACGGGCGCCGTCGGGGGCGATGCCCATCGCGGTCATCGCCGTCATGCTCTTGCCGGAGCCGGACTCCCCCACGACGGCGACGACCTCGCCCCGGGCGACGGTGAACGAGGCGTCGTCGACGGCACGGACGACCTCGCCGTCGACGTCGAAGGTGACGGTGAGGTGCTCGACGGTCAGGACGTCAGTGGTGCCGCTCATGGGGTCTCCGGGGGGTCGGTGTCGTCGCGGGCGGCCTTGAAGGCCTCCCACTCCTCGAGCATCTTG
This sequence comes from Curtobacterium sp. 8I-2, assembly GCF_902506155.1. Taxonomy (NCBI): domain Bacteria; kingdom Bacillati; phylum Actinomycetota; class Actinomycetes; order Micrococcales; family Microbacteriaceae; genus Curtobacterium; species Curtobacterium sp. 8I-2. Next base: position 2,155,171 of record NZ_LR732827.1, on the reverse strand, counting down.
CGGTGGTAGCCCTGCAGCCACTGCATGTAGTCGCGGCCGTTGAGCAGACGTTCGCGGACCTCGGCGTCCACGTCGCCCGTGCCGGTGCGGCCGGCTCCCTCGACGACGGCGAGCCCGCGGCCGATGATGTCGCGCTGCCGGTCGAGGTACTTCCGTTCGCTGGCGAGCCAGGAGCCCCAGACGTCGGCCTCGGCACGGAAGTAGTGGCTGCGCTCGCCGGGGACGATGTGGCGCTTCACGAAGCCGGTGTCGACGAGCCGTCGGGTGGCCATCGACACCGACCCCGAGCTGGCGCCGAGCGCTGCCTGCAGGTCGGACGACGACGAGTGCGGTGCGCGGGTCATCATCAGGTAGCCGAGCACCCGGGCGTCGGTGAGGGGCATGCCCGCACCGTCGTTGAGCATCAGGGCGAACTCCTCGACGAACGCCTGGCGCTCCGGTCCGAGCAGCCGGTCGTCGTCGGCGTCGGTGCCGACACCGTCGGTGCCGTCGGTGCCCCGGTCGTCGGTCACGAGGCCAGTCCGGCGGCCACCTCGGGTCGTTCGTCCGGGATCGACCACGGCTCCTGGGACATGCCGCCACCGCCACGGATCGCCCGCACGGTGCCGTCGTCGTCGCGGGTGTAGGTGATGTCCTCGTCGACGGAGCCGAAGCGGTTGCCGTGGGTCATCCGCAGGGTGTCGGCGTCGACGACCTCGAGCCGGGTGGGTGTGTCCATCGGCTCCGGGCCGGACGGGTCGACCTCGACGAGCCGGTCACCGATCCGGGCGACGTCGGTGACGCCCCACGGGTTCGCGAAGCGTCCGGTGAAGGCGGTGGTGTCGACGTCGTCGGGCACCGGGGTCCCCGGGGCGTCGGTGTCGGCCGCGGCGTCGAGCATGGCGATGACCGCGGTGGCGATGACCGTCGCGGGTCCGGCGGCGGCGCTGGTCAGCACGGACACGACGAGCCCGGACGCCGGGTCGAACATCGACTGGGTGATGTGGCCGGGGAACCCGCCGGAGTGGCCGCGGACCTCGCGTCCGCCGATCCGGTCGACGATGAACCCGGCGCCGTAGCCGCGGGCCGCGGGGTCGTCGGTGGCGCTCCAGGCCTTCCGCTGTGCGAGGCGCTTGGAGTGGTCGTCGAGCAGGGTGCCCTGCCCGATCACGTGCTGCGAGAAGTAGCGGACCAGGTCGGACGCGGTGCCGTGGAACCCGGTGGCGGCGGCCATCGCGCGGGTGTCGACGTGGTCGATGCGCTGCCGGTGCCGCGCGGTGTGGAACCCGGTGTACCCGACCACGAAGTCGTCGGCGCGTGCGGGGTCCCAGTCGGGGCCGGTGTTCCGCAAGCCCAGGGGTTCGGTGATCGACTCGCGCACGAAGTCGTTGTACGACTGCCCGGACACCGCGGCGATGACGAGGCCGAGCAGGGAGTAGCCGAGGTTCGAGTAGTTGAACGACGAGCCGGTCGGTACCTTCTGGCCCCGGTCGAGCACGAGCGCCAGGAGTTCCTGCTCGTCGGGGAACGGGCGGAGCAGGGACCAGTAGTCGCCGTCGTGTCCGTCGCGGATGACGCCGGCCCCCATCTCCATCAGCTCGCGCAGGGTGGCGTCGGCGAGCGGGGAGCCACCGTCGACCAGCGCCGGGACGTACGTGCCGACGGTGTCGTCGAGCCGGAGCGACCCGCGCTCGGCGAGCTGCAGCACGGCCGTCGCGGTGAACGTCTTCGAGTGCGAGGCGATGCGGAACAGATCGGTGGTGGTCAGGCGGCGCCCGGCCTCGACGTCGGCGTAGCCCCAGGCCTCGTCGAACAGGACCTCGCCGCCGAAGCCGACGGCGACCTGCACGCCGGGCACCCGCAGCTGCCACACCTTGTACGACACCCACTCACGGATGTAGGGCAGGGTCTTCCGGTAGGCGGAGAGGGTGTCGGTCACGGTGGTCCTTTCGAGGGGCGGTGGTTCGAGTCTGGCGCGTCGATCGCTGCGGCGTCCGCCGCGACGCACGTCAGCGCCGACGTGGGTCGAGCGCGGCGCGGAGCGTGTCGCCGAGCGCGATGACGGCGAGCACGGTCACGGCGAGGAACGCCGCCGGCGCGATGAGCATGTGCGGGGCCCGGAGGAACTGCGACGTCGCCGCGGACAGCTGCAGCCCCCACGAGATCGCCGGACGCTCCAGCCCGATGCCGAGGTAGGTCAGCGACGACTCGGACACGATGACCCCGCCGACGGTGATGGTGGCGAGCACGAGCAGCGGCGAGATCGACGACGGCAGCACGTACCGGGTGGTGATCCGCCACGTCGACAGCCCCATCGTCCGGGCAGCGAGCACGAACTCGGCACCCCGGACGCTGCGGACGCTCGACCGCACGAGCCGGGCCATCGTCGGCCAGCCGAACAGGGCGAGCACCAGCGACACGGTGAGCACCGACCGCTCCCCCACGCTGTTCAGCACGACGACCGCGCCGAGCAGGAACGGGAACCCGAGGAACACGTCGGTGAGCCGGGCGAGGACCGCGTCGACCCACCCGCCGACCATGCCCGCGACGGTCCCGACGACGACCGCGACCATGCCGGCGAGCAGGGTCGTGAGCACCGCGACGGCGATCGACGACCGGGTGCCCCAGATGACGTTCGCGTACACGTCGCAGCCCTGCAGGTCGAAGCCGAACGGGTGCCCGGCGGTCGCTGACGCCCCGCTCCGGCCGAGGTCGCACACCCGGGGGTCGCCGTGGCCGAACAGTCCGGCGAACAGCTGCGGGAACGCCGCGATGAGCAGGACCACCACGAGCACCGACGCGGGCACCCAGAACCCCGGCGTCCGTGCGGCGGCGAGCAGTGGCCGGCGCCGGACCCCGACGACGGGTTCGACGGTGGCGCCGAGGGCTTCGGTGGTCATCGGGAGGCTCCTGTCCGGACGCGCGGGTCGAGGGCGGCGTGCAGCAGGTCGACGAGCACGCTCGTGACGAGGAACACCAGGATGAGGGCGGTCGAGATGCCGACGACGACGGCACCCTCGTGCGAGCGGATGCCCTGGAACAGCAGGTTCCCGACGCCCGGCAGGTTGAAGATGCCCTCGATGATGACGGTGCCGCCCATCAGGTACCCGAGGTCGGTCGCCAGGTAGGTGGCGGTGGGGATGAGCGAGTTCCGCAGCACGTGCACACCGACGATCCGGCCCGGCGCGAGCCCCTTCGCGCGGGCCGTCCGCACGTAGTCGGCGTCGAGCGTCTCGATCATCGACGTCCGGGTGAGCCGGGACACCGCGGCCAGGCCGAACAGGGCGATCACGAACGCCGGCAGGACGTACGCGGTCGGCCACCCGGCGGTGACGCCCGCGACCGGGAACCAGTGCAGCCGCACCGAGAACACCAGCTGCAGGGCCACGCCGAGCACGAACACGGGGACCGCCCCGACGACGATGGTGCCGACGAGCACCGTCTTGTCGAGCACCGTGCCGCGCTTGAGCGCCGAGACCACGCCGAGTCCGATGCCCAGGACGATCTCGAGCGCCCACGCGCTGAGCGCCAGCGTGATCGTCACCGGCCAGCGCGAGGCCATCTGCTCGCCGACGGACTGCCCGTTGAAGTCGGTGCCGAAGTCACCCCGGAACAGGCCGCCCAGGTACTGCACGTACTGCAGCCACAGCGGCTGGTCCAGGTGGTACTCCGCCCGCAGCGCCCGCACGACCGAGTCGGTCAGGGGGCGCTCGCCGCCGAGGGCCTTGATCGGGTCGCCGGGCAGCGCGAACGTCATCGCGTAGATGAGGAAGGTCACCCCGAGGAACACGATGACCAGGCCGCCGAGCCGGCGACCGACGGCGAGCGTCGGACGCATCACGCGCCTCCCGACACGGCCGCCGACACCGGACGGGAGGCACGGGTCGGGTCCGCCACGTGGCTCGCGCAGGCGAGGATCGCCCCGTACTGCACGCCCACGAGCTTCCCCACCGGGATCGGCTCGGCACCCGTCGACGCGTCCGCCTGCCAGTGCGCGTACCGCTCGGCCAGGCGGTCGCGGAGCCGCCGGAGCGGCGCGGACGCCGTGCCGGCGGTCGTCTCCGCCTCGACGGCGCGCAGGAGCATGCCGCCGTAGCGCAGGCGGAAGCAGCGGACCAGGTCCTCGCAGCCGAAGCGCTCGGCGACGGTGGCCGTCCGGTCCGCCGGTTCCCGTTCGGCGCGGCGGCGGTCGGTGTCCGCCATCCCGGCGAGCATCGGCACGAACGCCCGGGAGGCCTCGACGAACGGCGACGGGATCGAGAGCATCGGCGACGCCTCGTCGAGGAACGCCTGCAGTTCCGCACCCGAGGCGCCGAGCTCGTCCGCGCACCGGCGCAGCAGGTCGGCGTACGACTCGTCGGTCGCGGTCTGGTCGTCGGCGTCGGGGTGGCTCCAGTACGGCAGCTCGGCCACCATGCAGAGGGCCCCGTGCCGCATCGCCCACGCCGCGCTCGACCCGCCGTGGATGTGCTCACCCGGGTCGACACCGAGCTCCTCGAGGTAGGCGTACGCCGTCTCGATGCCGTCCATCGCGAACACCGCCGGTGCGAGCTCCCGCAGGTACGGGGACTCCGGCTCCCCGGTGTCGAGCGGCAGCCCGAGGGCGGCCGGCACCGCGTGCAGGGTGTCGACGACGTCGGGCAGGTCCTCGGACAGGTAGTAGTAGACGCCGCCCATCTCGCCGTTGTGCAGGCTCACGAGCAGCTCCGGCTCGGTGTCGTCGATGAGCCGCATGAACGCGAGCGTCTCGGGCAGCACCTGGTCGAAGTACACCGACCTGTAGCTGTTCGGGAACGTCCACTCGACCTGGCTGTCCGGGGCTGGCCGGTAGAAGTGGCGCGAGTAGAACACCCGGTCGTGCGGGTCGTGGAACCACGCCTCGTTGAGCCGCATGCCGTCCGGGTCGATCGTCGGGACGATGTGCCAGGTGACGTCGAGCACCTGCACCCGCTCGTCACCGAGGGCCGTCTCGGCGAGGTGCAGCGCCGTCCACGAACCGATCGGCTCGTTCGGGTGCACCCCGCCGACCACGACGGCCGCGTGCGACCCGGTGCCGATGCGGTAGCTGTGCAGGGGTTCGCCGAGGCGGCTCGTGCCGATCCGGGTGACCGTGACCCGGTCGGGGTGCGCCGCGGCGAGCGCGGCGAACCGGGCGTGCAGGTCGTCGACGAGCGGGAAGCCGTCGTGGTCGGGGACGTCGCGGACCAGGTCGAGGACGGTGTGCTGCTCCATGCTCCGCCCTACTTCACGGCGATCTGCGCGATCACGGGGCTGCCCGCCACCGCCGGCAGCTTCGCGATCTTGTCGCTCGTGACGTACGAGTACTTGTCGAAGAAGGTCGGGACGATCGGGAAGTCCTCGAGGACGGCCTGCTGCGTCTTCGTGTAGTACCCGTTCGCCTCGTCCTGGGACCCGGCGGAGTCGGCCTTCGCGAGCAGCGAGTCGACGTCGTCGGACTGGTAGTACCCGGTGCACGGGGAGCACCCGCCGGCCGTGGTGAACAGCGCGCGGAGCGTGTTCTGCTGGCTGATGTAGAGCGCGCCCCAGTGCCCGAAGTGCGGGCCGGCGACCTTCTTGTCCGTGAGCTCCGAGTAGTACGACGCCCAGTCGGTGGTGGCCTTCGCCTCGGCGTCGACGCCCAGGTTCTGCCGGATCTGGTTGGCGTACGCCTCGTACAGGGAGTCGAGGCCGGAACCGCCCGGGTAGACGAGCGTCATGGTGCCGTCGAACCCGCCGGCACCGGCGAGGAGTTTCTTCGCCGCCGCCGGGTCGAACTCGCAGGCGTCGCCGCAGATGCCCTCCTCGGTGCCGGACATCGACGGCGGGGTCAGTGCGGTGGCCGGTTCGTACAGACCGCCGTAGATGGCGTCGTTCACCTGGTCACGGTCGATCGACATCGAGATCGCGCGGCGCACGTCGGGGTCGGAGTACCGGTCGTCCCACAGCGGGAACCCGAGGTAGTCGATGCCGGGGGCGTCGAAGGAGTGCAGGCGGTCGCCGAAGTCGGCCTTCGCGCTCGTCATCTTGTCGGTCGGCAGGAACAGCACGTCGGCGTTGCCGGCCAGGACGTCGGTGTACGCGGTGTTCATGTCGGAGTAGCTGCGGAAGGTCACCTCGTCGGTGGCCGGCTTCGTGCCCTCGTAGTCCTTCCAGGCCGTGACGGTGAACTCCTGGTCCGCCTTCCACGCCTTCGTCATCTCGTACGGGCCGTTGCCGATCGGCTTCTCGTCGTACGCCTTCAGGTCGTCGTAGGCGGCCTCGGGCATCGGGTAGAACGCGGTCTGGGCCTGGCTGAGCTGCAGCGGGAACTGGCTGTCCGCGTGGGTGAGCGTGACCGTGAAGGTGTCCTTGCCGGTGACCTTGAGCCCCGACATCTCCTTGGTCTTGGGGGTGCCCTTCGCTGGGTTGAGGTCGGAGTACCCGACGATCCCGGCGAGCTGGCCGCTGTTCTCCCACGCGTTCGGGCCGTAGGCGACGTGGTTCCAGGCCTTCACGTAGCTCTCCGGCGTGACGGGCTCGCCGTTCTGGAACGTCCAGCCGTCCCGCAGCGTGATCGTCCACGTGGTGGCGTCGTCGCTCTCGACGCTCTTCGCCGCGACGTCGTGCAGGTCGCCGTCGGCGTCGGTCTGGGTCAGCGGTGCGAAGACGCTCATCACCTGGTCGAAGGCCACGGTCTGCCGGCCCGGGGTCAGGTGGTCGGGCTCGCCGGTCGCGTACACCAGGCTCGAGGGAGCGTCGTCGTCGGCCGTGCCGCCCGCCGAGCAGCCGGTCGCCACCAGGGCCAAGGTTGCCGCCGCGGCCAGCGCGGCGATCGTCCTGCGTCGCATGATCTCTCCTCGATCGGGTGCGGCCGGATCCCTGCCCGGTCGTCGTGGTGGTGGGAAAGCTAGGACGGTTCGAATCCCGACCACAAGACTTCTTTCAATGCGCTCTGAGAGTTTTACCGCGCAGAAACACTGGCGAAACGACACCCGTCGCGCGACCCGGCTCGTTGTGCCACGCTCGGAGGATGCGCCACACACCGCACTTCCTGCTGACCGACGTCGACGAGGTCCGACGCCTCATCATCGGGAACCCGTGGGCGACGATCGTGTCCCACACCGCGGACGGACTGGTCGCCTCGCACTACCCGGTGCTGCTCGAGACCCCCGGCCCCGACGACGACCCGGACGCCCTCGTCCTGGTGTCCCACGTCGGCCGACCCGACGAGGTCGCGCACGAACTCGGACAGCACGAGGTCCTCGTCGTGTTCCAGGGCCCGCACGGCTACGTCTCCCCCGCCTGGTACCCGCCGGAACAGTTCGTGCCCACCTGGAACCACGTCACCGCCCACGTCTGGGGCACCCCCGAGATCCTGTCCGACGACGAGAACTTCCGGGTGCTCGGCGAACTCGTCGACCACTTCGAGCACGTCATGCCCTCGCCCGTGTCGTTGCAGGTCGACGAGGAGACCGCCCGCCGGATCGCGAAGGGCACCGTCGGCATCCGGATCCGCGTCACCCGGTTCGACGCCCGCGCCAAGCTGTCGCAGAACAAGGCCCCCGAGGTGATCGACCGCATCGTCGCCGGCCTGCGGGGCGACGGCCCCTACGCGTCGCCGGCGCTCGCCGACGAGATGGCACGAGCGCACGCTGCGCGCGCTGACGACCGGGAGGCTCGATGAGCGAGATCCTGCTGCGCACGGTCCGCAGGGTGGGCACCTCCGGGGCCCCTGCCGACGTCCGCGTCGTCGACGGCCGGGTCACCGAGATCGCCCCGACCGGCACGCTCGACCCCACGAGCGTCGACACCGACGTGGTCGAGGCCGGCGGCGCCTGGCTCGGTCCGGGCCTGCGCGACCACCACACGCACTTCGACCAGTGGGCGCTCGTCCGCCGCCGTGTCGACGTCACCGGCTGCGACTCCGCCGAGGCGACCGCCGACCTGCTCGCCGCCGTCGCGCGGGCGGGCGTGACGGACCGCGTCCTGGTCGGACACGGCTACCGCGACGGGACGTGGCCGCGCCCTGCGCGACGCGAGCTGCTCGACCGTGCCGCACCGAGCCTCCCGACCGTCGTCATCAGCGCGGACCTGCACGCGGTGTGGTGCAACGCCCTCGCGCTCGCGCACTTCTCCGCCGCTGTCGGCCGCCCGCTCGAGGCGGGCGAGGACGGGGTCCTGCGCGAGCAGGACGCGTTCGACGTGACCGGTGCGTTGTCGCAGGTGCCGGACGATGCGCTCGACGCGTCCGTGGCGGACGCTGCCGAAGCAGCGGCGGCCCGCGGGGTGACGGGCGTGGTCGACCTCGAGATGCGCTTCGGGCTCGACCGCTGGCGCCGCCGGATCCACGCCGGCACCGACGCGATCCGGGTCGCGTCCGGGGTGTACCCGGCCGAGCTCGACGAGGCCATCGCCCGGGGGCTGCGCACCGGCGACGTGGTCGAGGGCACCCGTGGGCTGCTCACGATGGGACCGTTCAAGGTGGTCACGGACGGGTCGCTCGGCACGCGGACCGCCGCGATGACCGACGGCTCCGGCGTGCTCGCCTGGCCGTTCGAGGACCTCGTCGCGATCACCCGGCGTGCCGTCGACGCCGGACTCGTCCCCGCGATCCACGCGATCGGCGACCGTGCGAACGCCCTGGCCCTCGCCGTCTTCGAGACCGTCGGGACCCGCGGCACGATCGAGCACGCGCAGTTGCTCGTCGACACCGACGTCGACCGGTTCGCCCGGCTCGGGGTCGCCGCGTCGGTGCAGCCCGAACACGCCATGGACGACCGGGACATCGCCGACCGGCACTGGGCCGGGTACACCGACCGGGCGTTCGCCTTCGCCTCGCTCGCACGGGCCGGAGCGCGCCTGCTGCTCGGGTCGGACGCCCCGGTGGCGCCGCTCGACCCGTGGGTCTCGATGGCGGCGGCCGTCGGGCGGGACCGCGACGGCCGCGATCCGTGGCACCCGGCCGAACGGCTCTCGTCGCTCGTCGCGTGGCAGGGGTCGACCGACGGGCGGGTCGGGGTGTCCGTCGGCGACGTGGCGGACCTGGTGTTCGTCGAGTCCGACCCGCTGGCGGCGTCGTCCGCCGCTCTGCGCGGCATGCGGGTGCTCGGGACGGCCGTCGCCGGGCGGTTCACGTACCGGGAGCTGTGAGCAGGAGGACGGGCGGGTGCGTCCGTGTTCCGTGGGCTACTTCTGGTCCTTCGGGCACCAGTAGAGCTTCCGGCCGGCCATGTCGGCCATCCGGATCTCGGTGCCGCACACCCGGCAGGGCTCGCCCTGACGGTGGTAGACCCAGTGGCGGTCCTTGCGGGAGCGCAGGGCCTTCTTGTGGTCAGCCTCGGACAGGTCGTCCATCGTCATCATCAGACCGTCGCGGACGCCGTCGTGCAGCAGCTTCGACCAGTCCGCCCAGAGCGCCTTGGCCTGCTTGACGGTGATCTTCTTGCCCGGCTTGTACGGATCGATGCGCTGCCGGAACAGCAGTTCGGCGCGGTAGATGTTGCCGATGCCGGCCACCACGGACTGGTCCATGAGCAGCTGCCCGATCGCGACGTTGCGCTTCCGGACGTTGTCGACGAAGGTCTTCTCGGCCTCGGGCCCGTCGTCGTTCATCGGGTCGGGGCCGAGCTTGTCGAGCGCGCGCTGCACCTCGGCCGGGGTCTCCACGACGCACGCGGTCGGGCCGCGCAGGTCGGCGACGGTGTCCTCGGTGAGGATCCGCACGCGCACCTGGCCGACCGGGTCCGGCGGGAACGACTCGATCGGGTCCTCCGCCTTCTCCTGCTCGGCCATCCGGTAGCGGGCGAGCCGCGGTGCGCCGATCGAGCTGAGCGACTCTTCGCGGTCGTCGTCGTCGGACAGCGCCTCGGCGGTGGAGATCACGCCCGCGAAGTCCCACGCGCCGTACAGGCCGAGGTGGACGCGGAGGAACAGGTCGTCCTCGAACTCCAGGAACATCTGCTTCGCGACCGCCCGGGCGGCGATCAGGCGCTTGCCGTCGAGCTGCGCGGCCCCGGCGGCGAAGCGGCCCTGGGGACTCGACACCTCGCAGCGCTTGCCGACGAAGTGCCGGGTGAACTGGTTGGCGATGCGGTGGACGGAGTGACCCTCGGGCATTGGTCTTGTCTACTCGGTGCTGCTCGGTGTTGCTGGACCGTGGGTCCGAGCCCTACGCGTCGATCTGGCGACCGGCGATCAGCCCGGTGGTCTCGTACTCGGCGAGCTGGGCGATGCGGCGGGCGTGGCGCTCCTCGCCCGAGAACGGCTCGGCGATGAACAGGTCGACGAACCGGATCGCCTCGTCCTCGGTGTGCTGGCGCGCGCCGATGGAGATGACGTTGGCGTCGTTGTGCTGACGGGCGAGCAGCGCGGTCGACTCGTTCCAGACGAGCGCGGCCCGGATGCCCTCGACCTTGTTCGCGGCGATCTGCTCGCCGTTGCCGGAACCGCCGAAGACGACACCGAGGGCCTGGACACCGTCGCGCTGGTCCTGCACCACGGCGTGCGCGGCGTTGATGCAGAACGAGGGGTAGTCGTCGAGCGCGTCGTACTCGGTCGGACCGTGGTCCACCACCTCGTGCCCGGCGTCGGTCAGGTGGGTTGCGAGGGTCTTGTTGAACTCGAGGCCGGCGTGGTCCGTTCCGAGGTGGATGCGCATGGAACCGATCCTATTCCTGCGGCTCCGGGGCCCGGACCACCACGGACTACGGTGCGCGGACCACCACGACGAGGTACCGGGTGGGGTCCTCGCCCGGGTTGCGGTACACGACGTCGGCGGGGTCGCCGAGCTCGATCCGGTCCCCCGACGCCAGCCGCGTCGGCTCGCCGCCGACGACGACCTCGAGCACGCCGTCGACGACCCAGATGCAGTGCCGCAGGAACGCGTAGGCGGACGCCGGGTAGGCCACTTCGCGGCCGGCCGGGAGGCGCACCTCGGTGACGTCGGCGGGGAACGCGGCGCTCGAGACCGGGCGGCGGCGGTACCCGGTGTCGGGATCGGTCCAGGAATCGGCGGTCGCGCCGCGTTGCACCCCGCGCGCCTCGTCGGGGTCCGTCGCCCTGGGCACCTCGTGCTCCAGGGCATCGTCGAGGAGCTGCGAGATCGTCAGGCCGAAGGCACCGGACAGGCGACCGAGGATCGTCGCGGTGGGGCTGGAGACCCCGCGCTCGACGCGGTTGATCATCGCGCGGGAGACGCCCGACTCCTCGGCGAGCTCGGTGAGGCTCCACCTGTGCTCGGTGCGGAGGCGCTGGAGCCGTTCGCCGAGCGCCCGCTGCTCGGCGACCGAGGTGTCGTCGGCGCCGGTTGCGGGATCGGCATGCGCGTCGTCTACGATGTGAGACATGACGACAGCATATGCGACGAACGGGGTCGTGATCCGCGACTGCACCCCGAGCGACCTCGACGTCGTGCACGCCCTGCACGTCGATGCCGTCCTGCACTCCACGGCCATCTGGCAGGACACCCCGCACCCGCGTGCGTACTTCGACGGGTGGCTCGCCGAGCGGCAGGGCGGCGGGTACCCGGTGGTCGTGGCCGAGGTCGACGGCGTCGTGGCCGGGTACGCCACGTACTCGCAGTGGCGGCAGCCGGACGGGTACCGGCACACCGTCGAGCACAGCGTCTACGTGGTCGAGGCGTTCCGCGGCCGGGGCATCGCGACGACCCTGATGGCCGAGTTGGTCGCGCGGGCCACCGCCGAGGGGCGGCACGTCATGATGGCCGGTATCTGCAGCACGAACACGGGGTCGATCGCCCTGCACGAACGCCTGGGCTTCGCCACGGTCGCGGTCGTGCCCGAGGTCGGACGCAAGTTCGACCGCTGGCTCGACCTGACGCTCATGCGGCTGCCGCTCGTCTGACGCGACGGGCGGGGCGGGCGCACCACGGGCCTCCCGGCCACCCGTCCCCCGCCGGTCGGCGCCGGATCAGTCGGTGGTGTCGAAGATCGGGCCGACGGTGCGCGAGCGCTTGAGCTCGAAGAACGCGGGGACCTTCGCGACGGCGACGACGCCGTCCCACAGGTCGAGCGCCTCCTGGCCCTTGGGGGCCGGGGAGATGACCGGTCCGAAGAACGCGGTGCCCTCGACGGCGATGACCGGCGTGCCGACGTCCTGCCCGACACGGTCGATGCCGTCCTGGTGGCTGGCGCGCACGGCGGCGTCGACCTCGTCGGTCCAGGCGTACTCGAGCAGGTCGGCGTCCAGGCCGAGCTCCGCGAGCACGGCGGGGACGACCTGCTCGGGGTCGGACTCCTGGCGGTGGTGGATGTGCTCGCCGAGGGCGTCGTACAGCGGCTTCACGACGTCCTGGCCGAGCCGGAGCTTCGCCGCCGCGACGATGCGCGGGTAGACCTGGCCGGCGTGCAGGCGCTCCTTGTAGCTGTCCGGCACGTCCTGGTCCTCGTTGAGGACGAACAGGCTCATCACCTTCCACGTCACGTCGAGGTCGCGGTGCTCGGCGACCTCACCCACCCAGCGGCTCGTCATCCAGGCCCAGGGGCAGTTCGGGTCGAACCAGAACTCCACGGCGGTGCGCTCGGTGGTGGGGTCGGTCGGGTTGTCCACAGTCGTCTCGGTCACGATCCGAGCGTACGCGGCGTCGCTAGGCTGGAACTCATCGTCCCGCCGGCGCACGACGCCGTCCGGGGCCCCGTACGCGGACACCGATCGTCCGCGTCCCCAGCGAAGATGGAGCGTTGCGTGCCCGGAGAGAACCTCACCCGAATCGAAGCCCAGGAGCGCGCGGCCGTCGTCGCCGTGCAGACGTACGACGTCGAGCTCGACCTGACCCGCGGCGCCGACAGCTTCGGCAGCACCACGCGGGTGCGCTTCACCGCCACCGCCGGCGCATCGACCTTCATCGACGCCATCACGAAGACCGTGCACTCGATCACGCTGAACGGCACGGCGCTCGACGTCGCCGCGGTGAACGACGGCGTGCGCATCCAGCTCGACGACCTGCAGGAGCAGAACGAGCTCGTGGTCGTCAGCGACGCGCTGTACACGAACACCGGTGAAGGCCTGCACCGCTTCGTCGACCCGGTGGACGACGAGGTGTACCTGTACTCCCAGTTCGAGGTCCCCGACTCGCGCCGCATGTTCGCGGTGTTCGAGCAGCCCGACCTGAAGGCCGAGTTCTCCTTCACCGTGACGGCGCCGTCGCGGTGGCAGGTCGTCTCGAACTCCCCCACGCCGGAGCCGCACGTCGACGGCGACGTTGCGACCTGGGCGTTCCCGCCCACCGCGCGCATCTCGAGTTACATCACCGCGCTCGTCGCCGGCCCGTACGAGGTCGTGCGCGACGAGCTGACCAGCCGCGACGGCCGGACGATCCCGCTCGGCGTGTTCGCGCGCAAGTCGCTCGCCTCGTACCTCGACCCCGAGTACGTGTTCGAGACCACGAAGAAGGGCTTCGCGTACTTCGAGGAGAAGTTCGACGTCGCCTACCCCTTCGACAAGTACGACCAGCTGTTCGTGCCGGAGTTCAACGCCGGCGCGATGGAGAACGCCGGGGCCGTCACCTTCACCGAGACCTACGTGTTCCGGTCGAAGGTCACCGACGCCATCAAGGAGCGCCGGGTCGTCACGATCCTGCACGAGCTCGCCCACATGTGGTTCGGCGACCTGGTCACCATGAAGTGGTGGAACGACCTGTGGCTCAACGAGTCATTCGCCGAGTGGGCGTCGACGATCGCCACGGCCGAGGCCACCGAGTGGACCGAGGCCTGGACCACGTTCCAGGCGATGGAGAAGTCCTGGGCCTACCGCCAGGACCAGCTCCCCTCGACGCACCCGATCGTCGCGACGATCAACGACCTCGAAGACGTCCAGGTCAACTTCGACGGCATCACCTACGCGAAGGGCGGCTCGGTCCTCAAGCAGCTCGTCGCGTGGGTCGGCATCGACGCGTTCTTCGCCGGTGTCTCCGCCTACTTCAAGAAGCACCACCACTCGAACACCGAGCTGCGCGACCTGCTCGTCGAGCTCGAGGCGACGAGCGGCCGCGAACTCACCGAGTGGTCGAAGCTCTGGCTCGAGACCGCGGGCGTCAACACCCTGCGCCCCGAGATCGAGACCGACGAGTCCGGCGTCGTCACGTCGTTCACGGTCCTGCAGGAAGCCCCCGCCGACTACCCGACGCTGCGTCCGCACCGTCTGGCCATCGGCGTCTACGCGTTCCGGAACGACGAGTCCGCACCGTTCGGCGCGGACACTGCATCCGCCGGCGGCAAGCTCGAGCGGGTCCAGCGCGTCGAGATCGACGTCGACGGCGCCCGCACCGACGTGCCCGAGCTCGTCGGCGTGCACCGCGGCGACCTCGTGCTCCTGAACGACGACGACCTGGCCTACGCCAAGATCCGTCTCGACGAGCACTCCCGGCGCACCGCGATCGAGCACCTCGCGTCCATCGCGAACCCGCTCGCCCGCTCGATCGTCTGGGGTTCCGTGTGGGACGCCACGCGCGACGCCGAGTCCCCCGCCAGCGACTACGTCCGCCTGGTGCTCGGCAACATCGCGACCGAGACCGAGTCGACCACCATCCGCACGACGCTCTCGCAGCTGCTGCTCACCGCACGCAACTACGTGGCGCCGGGCTCGGTCGAGGCCACGGTCCGCACCGTCGGCGACACGCTCTGGCAGCTCGCGTCCTCGGCCGAAGCCGGTTCGGACGCGCAGTTCCAGTTCGTGAAGTTCTTCGCGCAGATCCCGTCCACGCCCGAGCACGTCGCGACCCTGCAGGGACTGCGCGACGGTTCGGTCACGCTGCAGGGCCTCGAGATCGACACCGACCTGCGCTGGGAGCTGCTCGAGGGCCTCGTGCTCGCGGGCGCCGCGGGCAGCACCGAGATCGACGCCGAGCTCGCCGCGGACAAGACCGCGTCCGGCGAGCAGGCTGCGGCCCGCGCCCGGGCGACGATCCCGACGGCCGAGGGCAAGCTGGCCGCGTTCTCGTCGCTGGTCGACTCGTCCGAGCTGCCGAACGCGATCGTGCGCCAGACCACGGTCGGGTTCCAGCACGTGAACAGCCCGGTCCTGCTCGAGGGCCTCGTGCCGAAGTACTTCGAGGTGCTCACGCGCATCTGGGCCGAGCGCAGCTACCACATGGCGGACACCATCGTCTCGGGCCTCTACCCGGCGCCGCTCGCGTCGGCCGAGCTCCGTGACGCCGCCGCCGCGTGGCTCGCGGAGCACCCGGAGACGCCGGCGCTGCGCCGCATCGTGTCCGAGAGCCTCGCGGGCACCGAGCGGGCGCTCCGGGTCCAGGCCGCGGACGCCTGAACCCTGCGCTGATCCGGCGGGGTCTTGGTGTTCCTCCAGGGACGCCGAGGCCCCGCCGCTTAGCATCGACCGGATATGAACCTGGCTGCAGCAGACACCACCGACGTCCCGAAGTGGGCGTCCAACGCGTTCCTCCAGTTCGTCGACGCCTGGCAAGCACCGATCACGATCGTCATCACGATCCTCGCGGCGATCGTCCTCCGGCTGATCCTCCGTCGCATGATCAAGCAGGTCGTCGACCGGATCGTGAACGGCGTCAAGAAGCGTCAGGGGGCGGCCGACACCCAGGCCCTCATCGCGTCCCCCGTGCAGACCGCGCGTGTCGTGCAACGGACCCGGACGCTCGGCAGTGTCCTCGAGAACCTGGCCACCGTGGTCGTCGTCGTGATCGCGCTCGTGGTCATCGCCACGGCGTTGTGGAAGGGTGCTGCGGTCGGCATCGTCGGCGGTGCGTCCCTCGTCGCGGCCGGCCTCGCCGTCGGCGCCCAGTCGATCGTGAAGGACCTGTTGTCCGGCATCTTCATGATCCTCGAGGACCAGGCCGGCGTCGGTGACGTCGTCGACACCGGGCAGGCCACCGGCGTCGTCGAGAACGTCGGGCTGCGCGTCATGCAGATCCGCGACGTGAACGGCATCCTCTGGTTCGTCCCGAACGGGCAGATCCTGCGCGTCGGCAACCTGTCCCAGGGCTGGTCACGGGTGCTCGTCGACATCACCGTGCCGTACGACACCGACATCGACGCCGTGCAGGACGCCCTGCTCAAGGCCGCCGTGACGATGTCGCAGGAGCCGCGCTGGCGCCAGCGGATCGTCGAGAAGCCGGAGATCTGGGGCCTGCAGTCGATCACCGACGCCGGGATGGTCTTCCGCCTGGTCGTGAAGACCCGCGCCTCTGAGCTCGACGTCGTCGGCCGGGAGCTCCGCACCCGACTGAAGCACGCCGTCGACGAACTCGGCATCACCCTGCCCGCGATGGCGATGATCATGCCCGAGGGCTGGGAGAACGCCACCTCGATCAACGGGCTGCGCACCGTCCGCACCCAGCCGATGGCTGCGCCCACGAAGCCGCGGCGCACCAAGCGCAACATCCTCGGGCAGCCGATCCGCACGGACGACGAGCCCGACAGCGGGAAGGACCCCCGATGACCGACCTCACACCCCCGACCGGCCCGGGTGGGCCAGGAGCACGTGGCTCGCTCGGCATGCCCGGCGTCCCCGCGCAGCCGATCACCCTGCGCGTCGGTGAGCACGGCACCTCGGCCACCGGGTCGCTGTACGAGCGGATCGGCGGTGCCCCCACCTTCGACCGGCTCGTCCGGCGCTTCTACGAGGGCGTGCAGCAGGACGAGGTCATCTGGCCGATGTACCCGGCCGACGACCTCGAGGGTGCGATCTGGCGCCTCTCCGCCTTCCTGCAGCAGTACTGGGGCGGGCCGGGCACGTACAGCGAGCAGCGCGGGCACCCCCGTCTGCGGATGCGCCACAACCCGTTCCGCATCACGTCCGAGGCGCGGGAGCGCTGGCTCCACCACATGCACGAGGCGGTCGAGTCGCTCGAGCTCGCTCCCCTGGACGAAGCCGAGCTCTGGGGCTACCTCGACCGCGCTGCCCACGCGATGACGAACACCTTCGACTGACGCGCGTCCGGCGCGGACGCCGTCGTGTCGTCGAGACGCCTCCGGATCCGGCGGCGTCTCGACGCTCCCGCGGTGTCTTCCGCGGACGCCGGCGTGCAGTGATCGTCACGAGCGCCGGACGGGAGGCCCGTGGCGGCGTCGCCACGGGCCTCCCGTCCGGCGGTTCCTGCGTTCTCGTGCTGGCGAGACGCCGGCGTCTCCGTCCGACGCCGCCACGTGCGTTCCGCGCCTCCGAATTCGACGGCGTCTCGCGGAATCGGCGGCGTGCCCGCGGGACGCCGGCGTCTTCGGGCAGTGCGTCTCAGCGCGGTCAGCGGACGTACGAGCCGGAGGCGAGGTCGTCGACCAGCGACGGCCGTGACGGCCGCCAGCCGTGGGCCGACCGGGCGTGCGCGCCGGACGCCTCCTGGTGCAGCAGCAGCGCGTCGGCGAAGTCCTGCCCGAGCCGTTCGCGGCTCGCGTCGACGCTCTCGGCGATGACCGGTGCACCGTGGGCCCCGGCCTCGGCGAGCTCGCGCACGGTCGGGTTGTCCCCGGTCGCCGCGACGATGTACCCGTCGAGTTCGCCGCGGTGCAGCGCGAAGACGTAGAGCTCGCCGAGGTCGTCCACGTGCACCGTCGTCCACCGCTGGGAGCCGTCCCCGACCAGCCGCACCGGCTGCTCGCCGTCGCCGACGAACATCGCCGGGATGCCCGCGCCGCGTCCGTACACGATGCCGGGCGCGACGATGGTGCTCCGGACGTCGCTCGCGCGCAGCAGGGCCTCGTTCGGACCGCGCCACGCGGTCAGCGCCGGCGGGTCGATCGGCGACTGCTCCGAGATGTCCGTCGAGTCGCCGAAGGTGAAGATCCCGCCGGTGTGCACGAACGGCTTGGGGGTGCCGGCCAGTGCAGCGATCGCGGTGCGGATGAAGTCCGGGTCGACGTCCGGGGCCGATGCCGTGTGGACCACGCCGTCGCTCTCGTGCAGCAGCCGTTCGACGACCTCGGTGTCGGTGACGTCACCGACCAGGGCTCGGCCACCGGCGTCACGGACGTGCTGGGCCTTCTCGTCGGACCGGACGAGTGCGGTGACCTCGTCGCCGTGGGCGACCAGGGAGCGGAGGACGGAGGAGCCGATGTAGCCGGACGCACCGGTGAGGAAGACGTGCATGCGGCCAGCCAACCACGGCGGCCGGGCGGCGTGGTCCGCGGCGGTCATCGTCCTCGCCGTCTTCTTCGTCGTCGTCGTTACGAGCTCAGGGTCCAGGCGCGCCGCTTCACGAGCACGTGGCCGCGCGACGTCGTGAGACGGCTCCACGGACCGGTCTCGAACAGGCGCACCGGGTCGTGCCCGAGGAAGCCGAGGCTCTCGCCGGCGAACCCCGCACCAGCCGGCAGGTGCTCGACGCCGGGGACCGGTCTGCCCCAGACCTCGGCACGGATCCGCCGGACGATGGCCTCGCCCGAGTTGGACGGCACGGCGTCCGCGACCTCGGCGATGCCGTCACGGGTGGCCCGGCGGAGGAGTTCGGGCGAGACGTCCGGCAGCGGGACCCAGCCACCGCGGGGCGGCGAGATGGCCGCCCACGTGACCGTGTGGACCTCGTGCGGCAGCTCGACCTCGATCGGGGTGGCCCGCGTCGGGTCCGCGCCCTCGGCGTGCTCGGCGTCCTGCGTCTCTGCCAGCAGGCGGAGACGCTCGAGCAGCGACTGCAGCGGCACCACGGTGTCGATCGAGGCGGGCTCGGTGAGCGAGAACGTGCGGAGACCGAGCACCGTCGGCAGTTCGTCGAGCAACCCGAGCGGGTAGAGGATCGCCGTGTAGACGGCCAGGACGCCCGAGTCGGCGATGAGCCGGACCGAGCCGTCCTCGATCCGAGCGGCACGTCCGAGGTACGTGCGGAGGTCACCGAGTGAGGCGGCGTCGGGAAGCGTGAACGAGTTGCCCATGTCGTCCACGATCCTACCGGCCGTCGACGTCGCACCGCCTGGGCGTGGTGACCCTGCATCGAGGCCGGGCAGC
Source organism: Curtobacterium sp. 8I-2 (assembly GCF_902506155.1). Classification (NCBI taxonomy): domain Bacteria; kingdom Bacillati; phylum Actinomycetota; class Actinomycetes; order Micrococcales; family Microbacteriaceae; genus Curtobacterium; species Curtobacterium sp. 8I-2. The sequence goes on along the minus strand of NZ_LR732827.1, from coordinate 2,136,289 downwards.
CGTTCGTAGACTGCACAGCGTGAACGGCGAACCCGACTTCCTGCGGACCCTGCGACTCGAGGACACCGGCGCGAGCACGGGCGAGACGATCCTGACCGGTGCCAGCCACTGGTCCCCCGGCGGACGGGTGTTCGGCGGGCAGGTCCTGGCCCAGTGCATCGTCGCCGCGCAGACCACGATCGACGGTCGCGACGTCCACTCGATGCACGGGTACTTCCTGCGGCCGGGCGACGTCGACGTGCCGATCACCTTCGCCGTCGAGCGCATCCACGACGGTCGTTCGTTCGCGACCCGCCGCGTGCAGGCGTACCAGCGCGGCGTCCCGATCTTCTCGATGATCGCGTCGTTCCAGGTGCCGGACACCGGTCTCGAACACCAGGACCCGTACCCGGTGGACACCCCGGACCCGGAGTCCCTGCCGTCGGCCGCGTCGATCCTGTCCGCCATCGACCACCCCGTCGCACGGGCGTGGGCCGCACGGTCCATCGACCTGCGGCACGTCGAGGGTCCGGTGTTCGTCGACGTGCAGGGCGAGCACGTGCCGCACCAGGCGGTCTGGTTCCGGGTGCAGGGCGACCTGCCCGAGGACCCGGCGCTGCACCGTGCGGTGCTCGGCTACGCCAGCGACATGTCCATCCTCGAGCCGATCATGCGGCGGCACGGCGTCGCCTGGGGCACCCCCGGTGTGAAGAGCGCCAGCCTCGACCACGCGATGTGGTGGCACCGCGACGGTCGCGCGGACGAGTGGATCCTGTACACGCAGGAGTCCCCGAGCGCGCAGGGCGGACGGGGACTCGCGTTGGGGCGGATGTTCTCCCGCGACGGTCAGCTGCTGGCCACCGTCGCCCAGGAGGGCATGATGCGGGTGCCTACGGGCGGCTGAACTGCACCGGGTCTTCGAGGTAGCGCTCGCACGCGGCACGCTCGGGGTCGGTCAGCCGACGCGGACGGTTCGTCGCCGCGTCGACCATCACGAGTGCGGTCGTGGCCCGGGTGTACAGGACCGCGGGGGCCCGTCCCACGGGCGACCAGACCTCGTACGAGACGTCGATGCTCGCACCGCCCACCCGCCCGATCCACATCTGGATGTCGAGCGGCTGACGGAGGTACGGGATCGATGCCAGGTACTCGAGGCGTTGCCCGGCGATGATCGTCATGGTGCCCGAACCGGGCCGACCGTCGATGATCGGCTCGGGCAGGGCGCCGTCGGGGTCCTCACCGGGGTCGGCACCCCAGAACCCCACGATGCGCGCCTCTTCGAGGAGGCGCAGCATCGCGGAGTTGTTGACGTGGCCGTAGGCATCGATGTCGCTCCACCGCATGCGGATGGGAGCGTGCAGTCTCGCCACGCGGGTCAGTCGCGGGTGAGCTTGCGGTACGTCGCGCGCCCAGGCTTCGCGGCATCGGCGCCGAGGCGCTCGATCTTGTTCTCCTCGTACGCCTCGAAGTTGCCTTCGAACCAGTACCAGTTCGGCGTGCCGTCCTCGTTCAGGCCTTCCCACGCCAGGATGTGCGTGGCGATGCGGTCGAGGAACCACCGGTCGTGCGTGATGACCACGGCGCAACCGGGGTACTCGAGCAGGGCGTTCTCGAGGCTGCCGAGCGTCTCGACGTCCAGGTCGTTGGTCGGTTCGTCGAGCAGAAGCAGGTTGCCGCCCTGCTTGAGCGTCAGCGCGAGGTTCAGACGGTTGCGCTCACCACCGGACAGGATGCCGGCGCGCTTCTGCTGGTCCGGCCCCTTGAAGCCGAACTGCGACACGTAGGCGCGGGACGGGATCTCGGTCTTGCCGACCTGGATGTAGTCGAGTCCGTCGGACACGACCTCCCACAGGTTCTTGTTCGGGTCGATGCCGCCACGGCTCTGGTCGACGTACGAGATGTCGACCGTGTCGCCGATCTTCAGCGTGCCGCCGTCGAGCGGTTCGAGGCCGACGATCGTCTTGAAGAGCGTGGTCTTGCCGACACCGTTCGGGCCGATGACGCCGACGATGCCGTTGCGGGGCAGCGTGAACGAAAGGTCGCCGATGATGACGCGTTCACCGAACTGCTTGCGCAGGTGCTCGGCGTCGATGACCTGCGAGCCCAGACGCGGGCCGACCGGAATCACGATCTCCTCGAAGTCGAGCTTGCGGGTGCGCTCGGCCTCGGTGACCATCTCTTCGTAGCGAGCGAGACGGGCCTTGGACTTCGCCTGGCGGCCCTTGGTGTTGCTCCGGACCCAGTCGAGTTCCGAGGACAGGCGCTTCGCGAGCTTGGCGTCCTTCTTGCCCTGGACCTCGAGGCGGGCGCGCTTCTTCTCGAGGTAGGTCGAGTAGTTGCCCTCGTACGGGTACAGGCGACCGCGGTCGACCTCGGCGATCCACTCGGCGACGTGGTCGAGGAAGTACCGGTCGTGGGTCACGGCGAGGACGGCACCGTGGTACTGCTGCAGGTGCTGCTCGAGCCAGAGCACGCTCTCGGCGTCGAGGTGGTTGGTGGGCTCGTCGAGCAGGAGCAGGTCGGGCTTCTGGAGCAGGAGCTTGCAGAGCGCGACGCGGCGCTTCTCACCACCGGACAGGTGCGTGACGAGCTCGTCCCCCGGGGGGCACTGCAGCGCGGCCATCGCCTGGTCGAGCTGGGAGTCGAGGTCCCACGCGTCGGCGGCGTCGATGTCTTCCTGGAGCGTGCCCATCTCGGCCAGGAGCGCGTCGAAGTCGGCGTCCGGCTCGGCCATGAGCGCCGAGATCTCGTTGAAGCGCGCGAGCTTGCCGTGGATCTCGCCCACGCCTTCCTGCACGTTCTCGAGCACGGTCTTCGTCTCGTCGAGCTCCGGCTCCTGCATGAGGATGCCGACCGTGAAGCCGGGCGTGAGCTTCGCTTCACCGTTGGACGGCTGGTCGAGACCCGCCATGATCTTCAGGATCGTCGACTTGCCAGCACCGTTCGGTCCGACGACGCCGATCTTGGCACCGGGGAGGAACGACATCGTGACGTCGTCGAGGATCAGCTTGTCGCCGACCGCCTTGCGGGCGCGGACCATCTGGTAGATGTACTCAGCCATATCGGCCCCAAGTGTAGTGACACCGTCGGAGCAGTGCTCGCCCGACGCCGGATCGCCGCTTCCCGCACCTGTACGAACCGGCCTGTTGTTCGCGTCACGGACGACGTAGCTTTGCCTCACCCAGCAACCTGGGGCCCGTCGCCCACCACGACGAGGACCAGGATCAGGACCACGGACAGGACGAGGACCATGACCACGCACACGACAACGACCCCGTCGCGGCTCCGCCGCCTCGCGCTCCCCTTCGTCGGAGCGATCGCACTCACCGTCGGACTCATCGCACCGGTGTCGCCGGCATCCGCCGTGGCCCTGCCGAAGGGCGCCCCGTACCTGCTGTACACCGCGAGCATCAGCGCGAACGGCTCGGGGACCGGCTACTCGTCGTACATCAACGTGCACGACGCCCACAACAACGCCTACGCCTTCGGGATCCAGTCGGACAAGGGCTCCACCGTGAGCAAGGGCAAGCCGCGGTACATCTGGGAGCGCGTACAGAACGGCAAGTTCACGTACGGCTACCTCGGCCCGGCGACGAACAAGCTCACCCCGATCGGCATGCGCTGGTACAAGAACGACGTCGCGACGATGATCGTGAACCACAAGACCGTCGCCAACCTGAAGCTCAACCTGGACGGACGGCTGTTCTTCAACGCCGAGGCCAACGCCCGTCTGAACGGTGACGTCGTGCACTCGACGGTGCAGAACACCCGCATCACGGTCGGCGACCGCAAGTCGAACACCGGGCTGAACGGCAAGTGGAACACGGGCTTCTCGTTCCACGGCCTGAAGGCCACGCAGACCAACAGCCCGCGGGTGCAGGGTGCGAGCTTCAAGATCGACGGCCGTGTGACCGGGCTGCCCCGCGGTGGCAACTGGGACACCGACCAGGTCTCCGGCATCGGGATGATCGCCCAGAAGTGGTGACCGACGCGAGGCGGTGAACCGCACGCGGAACAAGCGGCCTGACCCGGCGCACCGACTCCGATCGGCTGCCGGGTCAGGCCGCTTCGTCGTGGTCGGTGCGGTCGGCGTGGTCGGCGTGGTCGTCGAGGGGTGGCGCAGGGTCCCAGGGCGCGGCGTCCTGCTCGAGGACGTGTTCGGACGGCCCCGCTGGCTCGGTGCCGTCCCCGAGGGTCGGTGCGCCGTGCAGCGCATCGGCGTCGTCGTCCGACCCCGGGTCGGTCGACGGTGCGTGTTCGTGGGGCTCTGCGGTGTGCTCCCCGCGGTCGGGTCCGTCCGCGGCGCCGTGACCCACAGCGGGGTCACGGACCTCGCCGGTGCGGGGGTCCACCCCACGCAGCCCACCGTGACCCGATGCGGCGTCGCCGACCTGCCGCGGAACCCGCAGCCAGTTGCTGATCCCCCACGCCAGGTCGTGGCCGATGCCGTCGGCGTCGATCTCGACCGAGGTCCCGCCACGACCGTCGCGTTCCCACGTGCGGATGCGAACCCGGCCGGCGACGACGATCCGGTCGCCCTTCTTCAGGGACTTGAACACGTTCGACGCGAGCGACCGGAACGCGGTGACGGTGTACCAGTTGGTCGCACCGTTGACCCAGGCCGAGGTGGCCCGGTCCCAACGACGCGAGGGTGACGCGAGCCGGAGACTCGTGATGGCGATGCCGGTCTCGGTGACGAGGTGCCGGGGCTCGGTGGCGACGATTCCGCAGACGGTGATGATGTCGTTCATGGGTCGATCGTCACGGAGCCCGGGGCTGCCTCAGCAGCCCCGGGCTGGATCTGTGGCGTGTGGACCCGATCAGGCGACCTGTGGAGGACGAGTCCCCCGGGCCTCCTGTCCGGACCCGCTCAGTGCGCTCGGAACTCGGGCCGGGCGGCCAACGGTCCGAGCGCGGCGTGGACCGCGCCCTTCGCGGACTCGAGGGACGGGTAGGGCCCGCCCGCCCGTCGGCGTCCGTAGAGCTCGACCTCGAAGCCGTCCGCCGCGCGGTGGATGCTTCCCACTGCTCCGGCCGGACCGATGGCGACCCAGGTTCCCGTGTTGTCCGTCATGTTCGAACCACCTCCTCGTGGCCCTGCCGCCCCGGGGTCAGGACGCCAGGATGTACTGACTGTAGGCCTTCCGGACCTTGTTCACCTTGGGCAGCGCGACCGCGAGGCAGTAACCCTGCCCGGGGTTCTTCGCGAAGAAGTCCTGGTGGTACTCCTCTGCCGTGAAGAACGTCGAGAGCGGCTCGATGGTGGTGACGACCCCGCCGTCCCAGATGTCCGACGCCCGCTCGATCGCGCGCTCGAACAGCTCGCGCTGCGCGTCGTCGGCCGGGAACATCGCCGAGCGGTACTGCGTGCCGACGTCGGCGCCCTGCCGGTTCAGCTGACGGGGGTCGTGCAGCGTGAAGAAGACGTCGAGGATCACCTCGGCTGGGATCACCGACTCGTCGAACGTCACCGCGACCGCCTCGGCGTGCCCCGTCGTCCCGGTGCACACCAGTTCGTAGGACGGGTCGTCGACCTGTCCGCCGATGTAGCCCGACACCACGTCCTGCACACCCTGGAGCGTGCGGTACACGGCGTCGAGACACCAGAAACATCCACCTGCGAGCACGAACGTGGTCATGACGACACCCTCTCTCCGGGCCACGCGTGCGGCCCACTCGTTCCTCCACAACAGTGTGCGCGGAGACCCTGTTCCCCAGATCGGACGGCACCCCTCGGCGTGTCGGTGGTCCCCCGTAGCGTCGGCACCACACCGACCAGGAGGCCAGCGATGCAGACCATCACCGAACCCGCACTGCGGATCCGCACCGTCCCGCTGGCCCGCGCCCGGGGCGACTACCGCATCCTCGACGTCCGCGACGACCTGAGCCGCGTGACCCGGGCCAACGGTGAGATCGTCGGCTACGTCGACCGCATCGACGTCGCCGGCGACACCGCCTACCGTGCGCGCCGGTACGTCGCGACCGAGCGCCGGTTCGTCGAGCTGCCGAGCGTCTGGTCCGCCGACGACGCCGTGGACACCCTGCGCTGGTCATGATGTTCCACATTGGAATCATCTGCGCTGGGATGCGCGGAACGCCGTCCGACCTCCCCGACGCCTGATCGTCCCGTGGGTATGGTGCGCACATGGACTGGTGGAACGACCTGACCGACTGGACTTCGTCCGACACGGGGTGGCGGGTGCTCTCGGGCGCTGTGATCCCCTTCGTCGCGATCGTCATGGCTGGTGTCATCGCGGCGCTCATCGGGCGCAGCGCGACCAAGCGGGTCGTGGCGCTGCAGGAGCGGGAATCGAAGAACGCCGCCGTGGCCGCGATCCTGACGGCTGCGCGCAAGGCTGCCGCGTGGGGATCGCTCGGACACGACGAGCGCGCCTACGCCGACCACCTGGCCGAGGACGCCGACATCCGGCTGCGCCTGCTCGCCGTGCAGGGTGCGCCGCTGGCCGCCAACTGGGCCCAGCACGAGATCGCCGACATCAAGAAGAACTCGTCGACGTTCAGCTTCCAGGCGGACCAGTCCCTCGCCGAGTTCCGTGACCGCCTGCTCGACTGGCAGGCACGTCCGAGCCGTGCGCGCAAGCTCTTCAAGGCCGACCTCGAGCGCTGGAAGTTCGAGTCTCCGGACCCCGACGCCGACCTGATCAAGCGCCAGCAGGACTGGAACGCCGACCAGGGCGAGGCCCCGCGCACCCAGGCGCAGGGCCCGGCCCCGGTTGCTCCGGTCGAGCGCGCCACCCCGACGACGACCTCGCTGCGTCCGGCGCAGCGCCCCGCATCAGCGCCTTCGGTCCCGGCAGCCACCGCACCCGCTGCTGGTTCGCCCGCTGCCGGTGCGGCTGCGCCCGGAACCGCAGCCGCCGGATCCACCGGTGGGACGACCCCCTCGTTCTCGGTGAACCGCGGTGCCGGCACGAACCAGAACCGCGGGAGCACCGACCCGAACGCCACACGCTCCTTCGGCGAGAACACCACCCGTGTCTACGGCGACGACGAGGCTGCGCCGCCGGTGCGCCCGGCGCTCGGCACCCCGACCTCACCCGCACGCTCCACCCCGGTTCGCAGCACGGACGACACCGAGGCCGTGGACGACGCCAGCGCGACCCGTGCCTTCGGCGGCGCGAGCGCCACCCGCGCGTTCGGCGACACCGACCGCGCACCGCGGAACGACCGCCCGTCCTCTGCCGACCGCGCCGTCGCGACGCCCACGGCAGCCGAGGCGCACGTCAACCGCACACCGGCGAACGACGTCCCGCCGGCGTCGGCTCCCCGGGTCGAGACCCCCGGAACGACGAGCACCACGTCCGTCCCGACGCGTCTGGGCCAGGCCCCCGCCGAACCGGCCGACGCGAACGAGACATCGGAAGCGCCGTACACGCAGCCGATCAGCGCCGCCGAACTCCGGCGCCGCGCCGCTGACGACGACGAGTAACAGCCGCCACGACGCCACAGCGACGAGAACAGGGCCGCCATCCGCACAGGATGGCGGCCCTGTTCGTCTTCGGTGCCCCCGGCAGGAATCGAACCCGCGGCACGGTGGGTAGAAACCACCTGCTCTATCCACTGAGCTACGGAGGCAAGCAGCGTCGATTGTAGCGCCGTGACCAGATCCGGCGGTTGCCCAACGGTCGGCCGCCGTCTGCTCTCCGTTCCCCTCCGGGACACCCGCGCTTCGTAGCGTCCGGAGCATGCGCACCACCGGTTCCGTCCTCGCCGTCGTGCCCGCGCGTGCCGGGTCGAAGGGGATCCCCGGCAAGAACCTCCGCACCGTCGCGGGTCGTTCGCTGGTCCGTCGTGCGGTCGATTCGGCTCGGCTGGCCGCGAGCATCGACGAGGTGGTCGTCACGACCGACGGCGACGCGATCGCCGCTGAGGCGGTCGCCTCCGGTGCCGCCGTGGTCCGCCGTCCGGCCGAGCTCGCCGGTGACGAGGCATCGTCCGAGTCCGCGCTGCTGCACGTCCTCGACGCGATCAGCACGCCACTGCCCGAGGTCCTCGTCTTCCTGCAGGCGACCTCGCCGTTCATCGACCCGGCCGACCTCGACGCCGCCGTCGCGCGCGTGGTCGACGGGCACGCCGACGCGGTGTTCGCGGCCGCACCGTCGCACGCGTTCCTGTGGCGGACCGCGCCGGACGGCACCACGGTCGCGGTCAACCACGACGCTGCGACCAGACCGCGCCGCCAGGACCGTGAGCCGGAGTACCGCGAGACCGGCGCGTTCTACGTGATGCGGACGTCGGGGTTCCTCGAGCACCGGCACCGGTTCCACGGCCGCGTCGAGCTGGCAGTCGTCGACGGTGCCCGCGCGATCGACATCGACGACGAAGCCGACCTGGCCCTCGCAGAAGCCCTCGCCGAAGCCCTCGCCGAACCACTCGCCGAAGTGCCCACAGCCACCACGACCCGAGACCCATCCCCGACGCGGGCCACCCCCGCACCGAACGGAGCACCATGACCGTCACCATCGGTACGTCCACGATCGGCGCGGGCCACCCCGCGTACCTCATCGGCGAGATCGGCCTCAACCACAACGGCGACGTCGACATCGCGAAGCAGCTCATCGACGTCGCTGCCGACGCCGGCCTGCAGGCCGTCAAGTTCCAGAAGCGCACCCCCGCGATCTCCACGCCGGAGCACATGAAGAACACCCCGCGCAGCACCCCGTGGGGCGACATGACCTACCTGGAGTACCGCTACCGCGTCGAGTTCGACCGCGACCAGTACATCGAGATCGGTGACCACGCGACCCTCCGCGGTCTCGACTGGTTCGCGTCGCCGTGGGACGAGCCGTCGGTGGACTTCCTCGAGGACCTCAACGTCGTCGCCTACAAGATCGCGTCGGCGTCGGTGACGGACCTCGGCATGCTCGCCGCGGTCGCCGCGACCGGCAAGCCCGTCATCCTGTCGACCGGCATGTCCACGCTCGAGCAGATCGACGCCGCCGTCGAGACCCTCGGCACCGACCGCCTCGTCCTCATGCACGCGACGTCGACCTACCCGCTGCCCGCCGAGGAGGCGAACCTCCGCATGATCGACACGCTCGCCCACCGGTACGCGGGCGTCCCCGTCGGCTACTCCGGCCACGAGCCCGGCCTGCAGATCTCGATCGCCGCGGTCGCCCTCGGCGCCACGGCCGTCGAACGGCACATCACGCTGGACCGCACGATGTGGGGCTCCGACCACGCCGCGTCCCTCGAGCCGCACGGCCTGAAGACGCTCGCCCGTGACATCCGCATCATCGAGACCGCCCTCGGCGACGGCGTCAAGCGCATCTTCCCCGGCGAGCAGGCACCGCTCGCGAAGCTGCGTCGTGTCGGCGCGTGAGCGCATGCAGTCGCCATCCGGGCACCGGCGAGCAGGCACCGCTCGCGAAGCTGCGTCGCGTCGGCGCGTGAGCGCATGCAGTCCCCATCCAGGCGCCGGCGAGCAGGCACCGCTCGCGAAGCTGCGTCGCGTCGGCGCGTGAGCGGAGCGCACGTGAGCACCGCGCACGTGACCGGCCCGGTCGACGGGACCCGCGCCCTGGACGTGCCGGCTGACGGCGGTGGGTCGACCGGCGGACGGGAGGCGCGCCTCCCGTCCGACGCGTCACCACGCGTCCGACGCGTGGTCGGCCTGGTCGACACCGACTCGTTCGCGAAGTGGGGCGCCCACCTGCTGGCGACCGCGCCCGCCGACTGGGACCTGGAGCTGCGCACCGTGGCGACCCCGCGGTCGGCCAGTCCGAAGCAGCTGCGTTCGGCGTTCCGCGGGTTGGACCGACGACTCGCCCACCTGCACCGCGAACCGCCCGTACCGAAGGACGTCGACGCCGCCGTCGAGGAGCTCCGACAGGACCCGCCGGACGCCGTCCTGGTGTCCTTGATCGGGCCCGTGGCCGAACTCGTGATCGACGAGGTGCACCGGCGGATCCCGGACCGGCCGGTGCTGGTGTCGGGGCTGCCGGGGATCTCGTTCCCCGCGAAGTGGAAGGGCATCTTCTTCCGCGCCCGGGCCGACCTGTTCGTGCTGCACAGCCACCGCGAGGTGCGCGCGTACGAGGAACTGGCGCGCGAGGGCGGGGTCGAGCCGCACTTCGCACTCGCCACACTGCCGTTCGCCCGGGGTGCCGGCGCGACCGGCGGTACCGGCGCGACGGGCGCGACGGGCGCGCCCGTCCGCGACTCCGTCGTCTTCGCGGCGCAGCCGAGTGTGCCGCTCGAGCGGGCCGACCGAGCCCTCGTCGTGCGCTGGCTCGTCGACACGGCCCGCGCGCACCCGGAGTGGCGCGTCGTCATCAAGACCCGCGCCGCGGCCGGCGAGCACCAGACGCACCGCGAGGAGCACCCGTACCCGGACCTGGTGCCGGCGGACGCCCCGGCCAACCTGGTGGTGGAGAGCGGCCCGATGGCCGACCACCTCGACCGCGCGGTGGCACTCGTGACGATCAGTTCGACGGCCGTCCTCGAGGCTGCGGCCCGGGGTGTCCCCGCGCTCACGCTCACCGACTTCGGGATCGGGCGGCACCTGATCAACGAGGTGTTCGTGGGGAGTGGCCTCGAGGGGGACGCCGTCGACCTGGTCGACGGCCGGTTCGGGGCCGTCCGGCCGGAGTGGATGCGGGACAACTACTTCCACCCGGCCGCCGAGGACGACTGGCAGCGCCGACTGGTGGACCTCATGGCCCGACGGGACGCCGGGAGGCTGGTGGACCGGGCACCGGCTCGGCGGAGCCGTGGTGGGGCGCTGCGACGTGCGTGGGAGCGGAAGAACGCCCTCGGTGGGGCCGATCGAAGCCCGCTCGGGCTGGTCGCGCTGGGCATCGGGGCGCCGATCCGGAGTGCGAAGCGCCTGGCGCGGCGCATGCGGGCACTGATCGATCCGCCGGAGCCCGTCGTGGTGTCGGCGCCGACGTCGCAGCGCGCAGGAGGGCGCGTCGCTGCGCCCGCGTCGGGGGCCGCCGCTGGGACGGCCGCGGCAGCGGCTCGGTCAGAGCGCCTTGGCCACCGCGAGCAGGAGCTGGTCCCGGGTCGGGACGCCGGGTGAACGGAAGACCTCGGTGCCGTCGTCCTGCCGCACGATGATCGTGGGCGTGGACCGGACACCGAGGTCTTCCGCGTCGTCGGGGTGCGCCGCCACGTCGTGTTCGGTCACGGTGAGCCCGGGGACGAGCGCCGAGGCCTCGGCCGACACCCGGCGGGCGGCGGAGCACGGCGCACAGAAGGCGGACGTCCAGAGATCGAGCTGCATGTGGTCCTGCAACGCGGCGGGTGGGGGTTCTACTCCCGGTCGAACTCACCGCTGCGGTCGCCGCGGTCCTGCAGGTCGTCCACGGGGTCGGACTCGCTCGGCTCGTAGGTGAACTCGACCGAGATCTGGTCGAGCACCTGGCGGGACTTGGTGGCGCGGTAGGTGAAGGCCGTCTGCAGGCCCTCGACGTCGGCGAACACCGTGACCTCGTTGTCCAGCGCGTCGCTCGTGGCGGTGCGGGTGTCGGTCGTGCCGTCGAAGGGGCCGCCGTGGAAGATCGCGGTGTACTCGTCGCCTTCGTGGATGGTGATGTCGCTCATGCGTCCCTTCTACCAGGCGGCGGCTGGGGCAGTCTGTTCAGCCCGTGCTTGCGCGGCGGGCCTCGCCGGTTGCGCGGCGGCCCTCGCACGTTGCACGGCGGTCTTCGCCGGTTGCGCCCCGGTCGCCGCCGTTGCGGAATGCATAGCATCGCTATATAGTTCCGCTATGGAAACACCGCGCGAGCAGACGATCGAGACCCTCCTCGTCTCCGTCAACCGCCTGATCCGCCGCGCCGTCCAGTCGACGGGCAACACGTCCTCCACCGCCGTCTGGCGCACACTCGGCATCCTCGAGACCGACGAGCCCCTGCGACTCGGCGAGCTGGCCACCGCGTCGCGCGTGGCGCAGCCCACGATGACCCGGCTCGTCGCCGGCATGCTCGCCGACGGTCTGGTCAGCCGCAGCGTCGACCCCGACGACTCCCGCGGGCAGCTCGTCGAACTCACCGACGCCGGCCGCGACCGGCTCGCGGCCTGGCGATCCACCCTCACCAGCACGGTCGGCCCGTTGTTCGCCGACCTGACCGACGACGACTGGGACGTCCTGCACCACGCGGCGGACCTGATCGCCCAGCGCACCCGGACAACCCCCAACGGAACGGAGATCCCCGCGTGAACGCCCACGCACCCGCCGGCCGGTCCGGCTCCATCCTCAAGCAGTCGTCCGCGGTCTGGGCGATCGCCTTCGCCTGCGTCGTCGCGTTCATGGGCATCGGCCTCGTCGACCCGATCCTCCCCGCGATCGCCGCGTCCCTGAAGGCGACCCCGGCGCAGACCGAGCTGCTCTTCACGAGCTACCTCGCCGTCACCGGTGTCGCGATGTTCTTCACGAGCTGGGTCTCGAGCCGCATCGGCGCGAAGCGCACCCTGCTCATCGGACTCGCCCTGATCGTGGTCTTCTCGGTCCTCGCCGCGACGTCGAACAGCGTGTGGAGCATCATCGACTTCCGCGCCGGGTGGGGCCTCGGCAACGCGCTCTTCATCTCCACCGCGCTCGCGACCATCGTCGGGGCAGCGTCGGGCGGCACCGCCTCGGCGATCATCCTGTACGAGGCAGCGCTCGGCCTCGGCATCGCCGTCGGCCCTCTCGTCGGCGGTCTGCTCGGCTCGGTGAGCTGGCGCGGCCCGTTCTTCGGCGTGACCACCTTGATGGCCGTCGCGTTCATCGCCATCGTCGCCCTGCTCAAGACCGGCAGTCTCGAGAAGCCCACACCCACCAAGCTCTCCGCACCGTTCCGCGCTCTCGGTCGTCCCGCGCTCGCCGCACTCGCCGCGACCGCGCTGTTCTACAACATCGGCTTCTTCGTCCTGCTGGCGTACACGCCGTTCCCGCTCGGCTTCGGCGCGCTCGGCATCGGGTTCACGTTCTTCGGCTGGGGTGTCGGTCTCGCCATCACGTCGGTGTGGGTCGCCCCGATGCTCACCGCCCGGCTCCGCAGGACGACCGTGCTGAAGATCGCGCTGCCCCTGCTCGCACTCGACCTGTTCGCCGCCGCGCTCGTCGTCCGGTCGCAGGTGGGCCTGATCGTCTGCGTCGTCATCGGCGGCCTCGTGCTCGGTGTCCTGAACACCGTGCTGACCGAGTGCGTCATGGAGGCCACCGACCTCCCCCGCTCGGTCGCCTCGAGCGCCTACTCCGCCGTCCGCTTCATCGGCGGCGCCATCGCCCCGCCCGTCGCGACCCTGCTCGCCGACGCGTACTCCCCCTCGGCGGCGTACGTCTTCGCGGGTGCGTCCGTCGCGGTCGCCTTCGTCGTGATCCTCTGCACCAGCGGGGTCCTGCGCCGCGTCGACGACGGTGCCGAGCCCGAGCGCGTCGAGGCCGAGGCAATCACCGCCGGCGAGATGGTCTAGGGGCGGGGCGGGTCCACCGCCACGCGGACGCTCCCCGCTCGCCCCGATTCTCCCGCCTGCCCCGCTTCTCCCGCGAACGGGCGAAATGCCCGAGTGTCCCCCGTGGGCACTCCGGCATTTCGCCCGTTCGTGCATCTGCGCGCCCGCTCGCCCGTGCACTCACTCCCCTCTCCCCCTGAGCGGGCGAAATGCCCGGGTTCGCCCGCAGGGCGACTCGGGCATTTCGCCCACTCGCGGAGGACTCGAGCGGCCGGCGGGAACGCCGCGGCAGGCGGGGTGGAACGAACCGCCTGGAGGCGCGACGCAGCCCGCCGGGGTCGCCACGGGCCTCCAGGCGGTCGCCGGCAGTGCTGTCGGCTCGCGTCGCCGCCGAGCGGGCGGAACATCCGGGTGCGTCCGCCCAGCGGGCCCGGCATTTCGCCCGCTCGGCTGGACGTGAGCACGCGAGCGGGCGAAGGCGTGACGGAGCAACCGGAGCGCCGCCGCCGTCGGCGAGCGGGCGAAATGCCGTGCCCGCCGGCGGAGCGGCCGCGGCATTTCGCCCGCTCGTGGTGGGGACGCAAGTCCGAGCGGGAGCGCCGCGGCAGGCGGGGTGGAACGAGCTGACTGGAGGCGCGGGGCGGCCTGCCGGGGTCGTGAGGGCCCTCCAGCCGGTCGCGTGTACCGCCTGCGCTTCGTGTCCCGGACGAGCGGGCGAAATACCCGGGTGCGTTCGGAGGGCGACCCGGGCATTTCGCCCGTTCGCGGATCGGACCCACGGAACGGGCCGACGGGATGACGGGCACGGGCACGGGCACGCACGCCCCCCCCCCCCGCCCGCGGCCCGTACGGGAGGCACGCAGTGCGGGAATAGGATCGAGGACATGGCAACCGCGAATGACCGCCTCGTCTGGATCGACTGCGAGATGACCGGCCTCGACCTCGAGGTCGACGAACTCGTCGAGGTGGCCGTGGTCATCACCGACTTCGACCTCGAGCCCGTGCACCCCGGGTTCGACATCGTCATCAAGCCGGACCAGTCGGCGCTCGACAACATGAACGAGTTCGTGACGAACATGCACGTCACCTCGGGCCTCATCGAGGAGATCCCGAACGGCGTGAGCCTGGCGGACGCCGAGTACCAGGTGCTCGAGTACATCCTCGAGCACGTCCCCGCCGAGGGCTCCGCGCCCCTGGCCGGCAACACGATCGGCACCGACCGGGCGTTCCTGTCGAAGTACATGCCGCGCGTCGACGGACACCTGCACTACCGCAGCGTCGACGTGTCCAGCATCAAGGAACTCTGCCGCCGCTGGTTCCCGCGCGTGTACTTCAACGCGCCGGAGAAGCACGGTGGGCACCGTGCCCTCGCGGACATCCTCGAGTCGATCCGCGAGCTCGAGTACTACCGCCGCGCCGGCTTCGTCGCCGAGCCCGGCCCGAGCACCGACGACGTGCGCGCCGTGCAGGCCGACGTCGTGGCGAAGTGGGAGTCGCGGCTGGCGCAGCCCACGGCCGAGTAGCGACACGGGTGGTCCGCACCCCGTCCCGCATGTACTACTATTGAGTGGTCGCGCCGGTCCGCCGGTTCGAACATGGTGGATATAGCTCAGTTGGTAGAGCGCCTGGTTGTGGTCTAGGAGGTCGCGGGTTCGAGACCCGTTATTCACCCCAGTACTGAAGAACAGACGAAGGCCCCGGTCCGTTGGACCGGGGCCTTCGTCGTTTCGCGAACATGTTCTGGTCTTGTGTAAAATATGTACTTCTGTATATTGTAGATCAGTGCAAACCCGATCCTTTCGACCAGACATCCAGGGCCTCCGTGGGATCGCCGTCGCCGTGGTCGTCCTCGACCATGCGTTCCGTTGGCCGAGCGGTGGGTTCCTCGGCGTCGACGTCTTCTTCGTGATCTCCGGGTTCGTCATCACCGCAGGGCTGCTGCGTGAACACGGGCGGACCGGACGGATCCGCCTCCGGGCCTTCGCCGCCCGCCGCGTGCGCAGGCTCGCGCCGGCATCCCTCCTCGTGATCCTCGTGACCACGGCTGCGGCCTGGGTCCTCCTGCCGACGAGCAGGTTCGCTTCGGTCGCCGCCGATGCCGTCGCCTCCGTGCTCGCCGTGCAGAACTGGCGGTTGGCAGCAGCGGGCACCGACTACTTCGCGGCGACGGCAGCCGCCTCACCGTTCCAGCACTTCTGGTCCCTCGCGGTCGAGGAACAGTTCTACCTGGTGCTCCCGGTCCTCCTGCTGCTCCTGCTCGGGCGTCGCGCACGCCGAGACGATCGAACCGTCGGGCGCTCGGCACGTGCAACCGTCGTGATCGGCGGCCTCACGGTGTGCTCTCTCGCGTGGGCCTTCGTCGCTGCTGCGGTCGACCCTGCCTCCGCGTACTTCTCGACGGCGACGCGTGCATGGGAGCTCGGCGTGGGTGTCCTCGCCGCGATCGCTGTGCACCGTGCCCGGTCGGTCCGCCCGTGGGTCGCGGAGTGCATGGTCGTCATCGGACTCGGCGCGATCGCCGCGTCCGTCCTGCTCGGGCCGGAGAGCTTCGGCATGCCGGCACCGCTCGCACTCGTCCCGACGCTCGGTACCGCGCTCATCCTGGTCGCCGGAGCCGGAACCGGAACCGGAACCGGAGCCGGAGCCGGAACCGGAGCCGGCGCCAGCTCCCGCTCCAGCTCTGGTCCCGCACCCACCCGCACGGCCTGGGCAGCGGCACCGCTGCGCTGGCGTCCCCTCGTCGGACTCGGGACGGTGAGCTACTCGCTCTACCTCTGGCACTGGCCGTTCATCGTCCTGCTGCCCCTCTTCACATCGCTCCCCGTCGGCATCGCGGTCGTCCTCGCACTGCTGACGTCGATCGCGAGCTACGCAACGGTGGAGACCGCCTTCCGGCACCGCGGCCTCCGCGCCACGCTGCAGGAACACCGTCTGCGGCTGCAGGTCGGCGCGCTGGCCGCGCTGACCGTGCTCACCCTCGTCACCGTCTCGGGAACCGCCGAGCGGCTCCGGCCGCTCCCACCGGTTCCCGCTGCAGCGCCCGCCGCCGGGGACGACACCGACCTCGCCGCCGACGACTCGTTCCCGGCGCTGCAAGCCCGCGCCGACGCCATCGCAGCAGGGCTGGGCGCGCGATCGTGGCCGGACGACCTGACGCCGAGTGCCGAGGCGATCAGCGCCCCTGGCTACGCAGACTCCCTGACGAAGACCTCGAGTTGGGCGCCCACCCTCGGGTGCTCGGTGATCGGTGCCGATTGGCGCGCGGACTCGTGCACGTGGGGCGCCGCTCCGGGGACGTCCGTGATGCTCACTGGCGACTCCACCGGTGCGTTCTCGGCGCCGGGGTGGAGAGCGCTCGCAGAAGACCCCGACGCCGATGTGCAGGTCCGGAACGGCGCACAGATCGGCTGCCCCTTCTCCACGACGGCGCTCACCTCGGACGTCGACACCTGCGCCGCCCACAACGCGGAGGTGCTCGCCGAGCTCGAACGGACGACCCCGGACGTCCTGGTCGTGACGAACCGGTTCTGGGACAAGGAAGACCCGAGCCTCGAAGGGATCACGCGAGAGTCCTACGAATCCGGCGTCAAGGGGATCATCGAGGCTGCCCGACCGCACGTCGGCCGCGTCGTCGTCGTACCCGCCACCCCGCCGGGGTACGCGCCGACCGGCTGTGTCGCCGGCACCCGGGGGCCACAGGACTGCCGAGAAGGCGATGCGACAGCCCGCGCCCAGATGCGTTCCCTGACCACCCTGCTCGACGACGTCGACGAGACCACGGTGCTCGACACGACCCCCCTCTGGTGCTCGTTCGGTACCTGCCCGCTGCTCATCGGGAACGTCCTCACCCGCTTCGATCCGGTCCACGTCACACCGGAGGCTTCACAGGCATCGGCGCCGGCGCTGCTCGACCTGCTCCGGAAGGAGGACATCCTGCCGGGTGTGCGACCATCGACCCCGTGATGGAGATGTCCGCCGAGGCCTTCGAGCAACTCGTGACCGACGAACTCGACCTGCTCCCCGACGAGATGGTCGACGGGCTCGACAACGTGGTGTTCGTCGTCGAGGACGAACCGGAGAACGGCGAAGAGCTCTTCGGTGTCTACGACGGCATCGCAGCCACCGAGCGCGGGCAGTACGGCTTCGGCGAGCTGCCCGACCGCATCGTGGTGTTCCGGAAGCAGCACCTGGCCGAGTGCGACACCGTCGAGGAGCTCAAGGACGAGGTGCACACCACCCTCGTGCACGAGATCGGGCACTTCTACGGCATCGACGACGAGCGGCTGCACGAGCTCGGCTGGGCGTAGCGGCCAGCGACGCGCCCGCGCACCGCACCCGCACCGCACCCGCACCCGCGCCTCAGAACCGCGTCGGCCCCACCTCGTGGTACTTCTCCCACGCCC
>NZ_LR732827.1:2084601-2118406 GCF_902506155.1 Curtobacterium sp. 8I-2 | reverse complement strand
CCCCCCGCGCCGAGCGCCCCTTCGCCGAGCGGGCGGAATGCCGCAGTCACCCCGCCGGGCGACCCGGGTATTTCGCCCGCTCGTCCCGCCGCACGCTGCCCTCGCGCAGAACCGCGCTCCGGCTCGGCACCGGGCACCCAGACCCCGGCCGCGGTGAGCGCCTCGCCGTGGGTCGCCAGCACCTGCGCCGGCGGACCGTCCGCGACGACGCCGCCCGCCGGTTCGAGCAGCACGAGCCGGTCGACCAGGTCGAGCCAGGTGCCGATCCGGTGCTCCACCACGAGCAGGGTTGCCCCGGTGTCGTCGAGCAGTGCCCGGACGGCGTCGTGCACCTGCGCCACACCCTCGGGGTCGAGGTTGGCGCAGGGCTCGTCGAGCACGAGCGCACCGGGCCGCATCGCGAGCACGCCGGCGAGCGCCAACCGCTGCCGCTGCCCGCCGGACAACTGCGCGGTGGAGCGGTCGAGCGGCAGGTCGAGGCCGACGACGTCGAGCGCGGACCGCACCCGGTCCCAGGTCTCTTCGCGGGGGACACCGGCGTTCTCGCAGCCGAAGGCCACGTCGTCGCCGACGCGGGACATCACGGTGTGCGCCTCGGGGTCCTGCATGACGAGGCCGACACGCCCGCGGACCGCGCGGGGGTCGGACTCGTCGACCAGGAGTGTCCCCTGCACCGACGCCGCGGTGGCGTCGGTGGCGTCGGGTTCGTCGGGCAGCACGCCGGCGACGGCTCGCAGGAGCGTCGACTTGCCGGCCCCGGACGGTCCGACGACGGCCACGCGCTCCCCCGGCTCGACGACCAGGTCGACTCCGCGGACGGCCCAGGCGTCCCGTTCCGCGTACCGCCAGCCCCAGCCACGGAACACGATGCGCGCCCCGCGGACGCCGACACCGGCATCGCCACCGGCAGAGGTGGGCGTCACGGACGGAGCGGGCACGGTCACACCAGGGCGCGGGGTTCGCGACGGCTGTGCTCACGGCCGGCGGCGAAGGACGACAGCACCCCCGTGCGGGCGAGTGCCCGCACGATCAGCCAGGAGCCCGCTCCCGCGATCACGGCACCGGAGACGACGGCACAGATCACGTAGACGACCTTGAAGGCGACGTCGAGTCCCGGGTACCAGAGGACGGTGTCGTTGATGCCGAGCGCGAGCCCGGCAGCGGCACCGGCGAGGACGACGACCGGCAGGCGGTAGACGCGGTACAGGAACAGCGCGAGGACGATCTCGGCGCCGAGGCCCTGGACCAGCCCGGCCTCGAGGGTGAGCCATCCCCATTGCGTGCCGAACAACGCCTCGACCGACGCGGCCACCATCTCGCCGTAGAGCGCGGCGCCGGGCTTCCGGACGACGATCGCGACGATCGGGCCGG
Source organism: Curtobacterium sp. 8I-2 (assembly GCF_902506155.1). Lineage (NCBI taxonomy): Bacteria > Bacillati > Actinomycetota > Actinomycetes > Micrococcales > Microbacteriaceae > Curtobacterium > Curtobacterium sp. 8I-2. The sequence goes on along the minus strand of NZ_LR732827.1, from coordinate 2,117,035 downwards.
CGAGCAGCCAGACCCCGCCGAACAGGGCCTTCGTGCCGGGGAGCACGAGGTCCATGACGGCGCTGATGGGTTCGTAGCCGAACTCCCAGACCCGGAAGACGACTCCGAGTGCCACCGCGAGCACACTCGCGACGACGATGTCGACGACCCGCCAGCGCAGCGATCGCCGCGGAGCGGTGGTGACGGTTGTTGACGTGCCTGAAGGCATGCTGCTGACTCCTCCCTGCGCCGGCATGATCCGGATCAGGTTCGACGGTCGGAGCGCCGATCGCTCCCTCTCAGCCCGGCGGTCCCGGACTCCCGTGTGTGTGCCAGCAGTCTAGACGCGGTCGCGACCGCGTGAAGGACTGGAGGCCCGTGGCGGCGTCGCCACGGGCCTCCCGTTGCGTCAGGTGGTCACTTCTTGAGCGCGCGCACCAGCTTGCGCAGGACACGCCCGGCCACCCACACGAAGGGGATGCCCACGACGATCAGTGAGATCGGGTTCGGCTCGAACACCAGGTCCTTGCCCGGGCGACGGACGTAGGCGCCGACGGGGGCCGACAGGCCGCCGCCACCGCCGCCACCGTTCTCGTCGTCCCCGCCGCCACCGAAGCCGAACCAGCTGACGGACACGGGGATGAGGGTCTGGTCGCCGACCTCGACGGGTTCTCCGTAGTTCGTGGAGACCCCGAGCGGGCGGACCTGGTCTGCGATCTTCGAGACGATGTTGGCCATGCGCGCGACGCTACTCGTCCGTTCCTCAACAGGCCGCGGGGCGCCTCACGCATCCACAGCTGGGGCTTGTCTGCGGACGCGGACGAGTGCCGCCGATATGTTGGCCGCACCCACACCTGGAGGACCGTTTGCACACCTGGCCCGGAAACCCGTACCCGCTCGGGGCGACCTACGACGGGAGCGGCACGAACTTCGCGCTGTTCTCCGAGGTCGCCGAGCGCGTCGAACTCTGTCTGTTCGATTCCGACGGCAACGAAGAATGCGTCCGCCTGCTCGAGGTGGACGCCTACGTCTGGCACGCGTACCTCCCCAACATCGGCCCCGGGCAGGAGTACGGCTTCCGCGTGCACGGCCCGTACGACCCGGACTCCGGCGCGCGCTGCAACCCGTCGAAGCTCCTGCTCGACCCGTACGCCAAGGCGACCAGCGGCGAGATCGACTGGGACCAGTCGCTCTTCTCGTACACGTTCGGCGACCCGGACTCGACCAACGACGAGGACTCCGCGTCGCACATGATGAAGGGCGTCGTGATCAACCCCTTCTTCGACTGGCAGGGGGACCGTCCGCCACGCACGCCGTACGGCGAGACCGTCATCTACGAAGCACACGTCAAGGGCCTCACCGAGACCCACCCGGACGTGCCGGAAGAGCAGCGCGGCACCTACGCCGGCGTCGCCCACCCTGCGGTGATCGAGCACCTGCAGCGCCTCGGCATCACCACGCTCGAGCTCATGCCGGTGCACCAGTTCGTGAACGACTCCACCCTGCAGGACAAGGGGCTGTCGAACTACTGGGGCTACAACACGATCGGTTTCTTCGCGCCGCACTCGGCGTACTCGTCGTCGGGCGACCAGGGCCAGCAGGTCCAGGAGTTCAAGACGATGGTGCGCGAGCTGCACCGCGCCGGCATCGAGGTCGTCCTCGACGTCGTCTACAACCACACCGCCGAGGGCAACCACCTCGGCCCGACGCTGTCGTTCCGCGGCATCGACAACGCGGCCTACTACCGCCTGGTCGACGACGACAAGAAGTTCTACATGGACTACACGGGCACGGGGAACTCGCTCAACGTCGGGCACCCGCACTCGCTGCAGCTCATCCTCGACTCGCTCCGCTACTGGGTGACCGAGATGCACGTCGACGGGTTCCGCTTCGACCTGGCGTCGGCGCTGGCGCGTGAGTTCTACGAGGTCGACCGCCTGTCGGCCTTCTTCGAGCTGGTCCAGCAGGACCCGATCGTGTCGCAGGTCAAGCTCATCGCCGAGCCGTGGGACGTCGGCCCCGGTGGCTACCAGGTCGGCAACTTCCCGCCCCAGTGGTCCGAGTGGAACGGCAAGTACCGCGACACCGTCCGTGACTTCTGGCGCGGTGAGTCGTCGACGCTCGGCGAGTTCGCGTCCCGGATCTCGGGCTCGGCCGACCTGTACGAGCACGACGGTCGCACGCCCAAGGCGAGCATCAACTTCATCACCGCACACGACGGCTTCACGCTGTACGACCTGGTGGCCTACAACGAGAAGCACAACGAGGCCAACGGCGAGGACAACAACGACGGCGAGAGCCACAACCGGTCGTGGAACTCCGGCGCCGAGGGCCCGACCGACGACGAGGCCGTGAACGCCCTGCGGCTGCAGCGCCGCCGGAACTTCCTGGCGACCCTGCTCCTGAGCCAGGGTGTGCCGATGCTCGCGCACGGCGACGAACTCGGTCGGTCGCAGTCGGGCAACAACAACGTCTACGCGCAGGACTCCGAGCTCAGCTGGATCGACTGGGACAGCGCGGACGAAGACCTCATCCAGTTCACCGCCGACGTGGTGAAGCTGCGGCACGACCACCCGACGTTCCGCCGGACCCGGTACTTCAACGGCCGTCCGGTCCGTCGTGGCGAGGGCGAGCCGCTGCCCGACGTGGTGTGGCTGACCCCCTCGGGCGACGCGATGGACCCCGAGGACTGGGACTCCGGCTTCGGCAAGAGCGTCGGCATGTACCTGAACGGCGAGGGCATCCGCGGCCGCGATGCCCGCGGTGAGCGCGTCACCGACGTCGGCTTCATCACGTACTTCAACGCCCACGACGACGTCGTGACCTTCACGCTGCCGCCCGAGGAGTACTCCCCCGGCTGGACCGTCCGGATCGACACCGCGGACCCCGGCGCCCGTGACGAGGTGCTCGACGCGGGCACCCCGCTCGACGTCCCCGCACGGTCGATGATCGTGCTCCGCGCCGAGCCCGACCACGAGGTCACGAGCACCCCGGTCGACGCCGAACAGGACGGTGCCACCGAACCGGCAGCACCGCAGGACGCCGTCACCCCGGTCAACCCGGCCGGGTCCACCGCACCGAGCGGAACCGCCCGATGACCGCCGGAACGCCCGGCGCCGCGAACCGCGTGCCCGCGTCGACGTACCGCCTGCAGGTCTCCGCCGACTTCGACCTCGACGCCGCGCGCGACCTGGTCGGCTACGTGCACGACCTCGGCGCCGACTGGCTGTACCTGTCGCCCGTGCTGCAGGCCGAGTCCGGGTCGAACCACGGCTACGACGTGGTCGACCACACCCGCGTCGACACCGACCGCGGTGGCGACCAGGCGATGCGGGCGCTGGCCGAGGCCGCGCACGCCGTCGGCCTCGGGGTCATCGTCGACGTGGTGCCGAACCACGTCGGTGTCGCGACCCCCGAGTCGAACCCGTGGTGGTGGTCCCTGCTCGAACTCGGCCAGGGCTCGCCCGTGGCCTGGGCGTTCGACGTGGACTGGGAAGCCGGCGACGGCAAGCTCCGGGTCCCCGTGCTGGACGACCGGCTGCTCGACGCGATCACGCTGGACACGTCCGACGCCGAGCGTCCGGTGCTCCGCGTCGGCGAGACCGCCTACCCCACGGCGCCGGGCACGGTGCACGACGGCGACACCGTCGAGACCGTCCACGAACGCCAGCACTACGCGTTCGTGCACTGGAAGCGTGCCGACCACGACCTGAACTACCGCCGGTTCTTCGCGGTGAACACCCTCGCGGCGATCCGCGTGGAGGAGCCCGAGGTCTTCGCGGCGTCGCACGCGGTCATCGGCGGCTGGTTCCGCGACGGGCTCGTCGACGGCCTGCGCATCGACCACCCGGACGGGCTGTACGACCCGGCGGGCTACCTGCAGGACCTGGCGGAGCTGACCGGCGGGGCCTACACCCTCGTCGAGAAGATCCTCGAGCCCGGCGAGCAGCTGCCGAGCTCGTGGCCGGTCGACGGCACCACCGGGTACGACGCCCTCGGGGTGCTCGACCGCGTGTTCGTCGACCCGGCGGGCGAACAGTCCCTGACCGCGGCGTCGGGCGCCGAACCGACCGACTGGCAGCAGCTCACGCACGACACCCGACGGGGCATCGCGGACGGCATCCTCGGCAGCGAGGTCGAGCGGCTCGCTCGTCTGCTCGCACCGAGTGCCGTCACGGCGACGATCACGCACGAGCGGATCGTCGACGCGGTCGCCGAGGTCGTTGCCTCGTTCGACGTGTACCGCACGTACCTGCCCGAGGGCGCCCACCACCTGATCACCGCGCTCGAGCGCGCCGCCGCGGCCCGCCCGGACCTCGACGACGTCATCGACCGGATCGCACCGGCCCTCGTCGACCCGACGAACGCCGCGGCCCTCCGACTGCAGCAGACCAGCGGCATGGTGATGGCGAAGGGCGTCGAGGACACCGCGTTCTACCGCACCTCGCGCCTGTCGTCCCTGAGCGAGGTCGGCGGCGACCCGAGCGTCTTCGCGGTCTCGGTGGCGGACTTCCACCAGGCACAGCGCGAACGGCTGGGCAGCTGGCCGCACACCATGACGACGCTCACCACGCACGACACGAAGCGCAGCGAGGACACCCGCGCCCGCATCGCCGTGCTGGCCGAGCTCGGCGACGAGTGGGCCGCCACGCTCGAGCGGCTGCAGTCGCTCGTGCCGCTGCGGGACCGCGTGTTCGCCGACCTGCTCTGGCAGGCGATCGTCGGCGCGCGGCCCGCCAGCCGCGAACGTCTGCACGCCTACGCCGAGAAGGCCTCCCGCGAAGCCGGGGACAGCACCACGTGGACCGAGCCCGACGAGGCGTTCGAGCAGCAGATGCACGCGATCGTCGACGCCGCGTTCGACAACCCGGACGTGGTCGTGGTGCTCGACGCCCTCGACGGGCAGATCGACGCTGCCGGGTGGTCGAACGGTCTCGCCCAGAAGCTCGTCCAGCTCACCGCCCCCGGCGTCCCCGACGTCTACCAGGGCACCGAGTTCTGGGACCGCTCGCTGGTCGACCCCGACAACCGACGCCCGGTCGACTACGCCGAGCGGCGTCACGTGCTCGCCGAACTCGACGGCCCGGACGACGACGGCCCCGAGGACCTGCCGACCATCGGCATCGACGGAGCCGCGAAGCTCCTGGTCACGACCCGCGCACTGCGCATCCGACGGGACCACCCGGAGCTGTTCACCCGCTACCTGGAGCTCGAGGCCACCGGCAGCGCGGCCGACCACGTCATCGCGTTCGACCGCGGCGGCGCCGTGACGATCGCAACGCGCCTGCCGATCGGCCTCGACCGCGTCGGCGGCTGGGGCGACACCCTGGTGCACGCCGTCCCGGTCGAGCGCATCGACCTGCTCACCGGCCGACACGTCCCCGCTGATGGCGGGATCGCGCTGGCCGACCTGCTCACCACCTACCCGGTCGCGCTGCTCGTGCCCGCCGACGCGGTGGGTGCAGCCGGCCACGCCGACGCGGTGACCGCCGTGTCCGACGCGAGCGGTGCCTCCCGGCCCGCCGCCGGCACGACGGACGCCACCGAGTCCGACACGCAGGCCGAGATCGACATCCTGGAGGGTCACGCATGACCGCACCCGACCGTTACGCCGTCTGGGCGCCCGAGCCGGACCGGGTCCGGCTCGTCGTCGACGACGTCGAGTACCCGCTCACCAGGGGCACCGACGACTGGTGGTCCACCGACGCCGTGATGCCGGTGGTCGGCGCCCGGTACGGGTTCCGCATCGGCGACGACGACGCGGTCCGACCGGACCCCCGGAGCCGGTACCAGCCCGAGGGCGTGCACGGCCCGTCCGAGGTCGTCGACCCCGCTCGGTTCGCGTGGACCGACGAGTCGTGGACCGGACGCCCGGCCCGCGGCGCCGTGATCTACGAGATGCACATCGGCACCTACACGCCCGAGGGCACGCTCGACGCCGCCGCCCAGAAGCTGGACCACCTGGTCGAGCTCGGGGTCGAGTTCGTCGAACTGCTCCCCGTCAACGCGGTGAACGGCGAGTGGAACTGGGGCTACGACGGGGTCGGCTGGTTCTCCGTGCACGCGCCGTACGGCGGCCCGGACGCCTACGACCGGTTCGTCGACACGGCGCACGCGCTGGGGCTCGGTGTTATCCAGGACGTCGTCTACAACCACCTCGGCCCGAGCGGGAACTACCTGCCGCTGTACGGCCCCTACCTGCTCGCCGGGCTCGGCAACACCTGGGGCGACTCGGTGAACGTCGAGCACCCCGAGGTCCGTCGGTACGTCCTCGACAACGTGCGCATGTGGTTCCGCGACCACCACGTCGACGGGCTCCGGCTCGACGCCGTGCACGCGATCCGCGACACCACCCGCCCGCACGTGCTGGCGTCGATGGCCGACGAGACCGACGCCTACTCGTCGTTCATCGGGCGTCCGCTGTCGCTCATCGCGGAGTCCGACCTCAACGACCCGGTGATGTTCCGGCCGCGCGAGGCCGCCGGGTACGGCCTCGCCGGACAGTGGTCCGACGACTTCCACCACGCCGTGCACGTGGCGCTCACCGGTGAGACGAACGGCTACTACGCCGACTTCGCTCCGCTCTCGGCGCTGGCGAAGGTCCTCCAGGACGGCTTCTTCCACGACGGCACCTGGTCGTCGTTCCGCGGTAAGCGGCACGGCCGACCGATCGACCGTGGGACCTCCCCCGCGACGGCCCTGGTCGTCGCGAACCAGAACCACGACCAGATCGGCAACCGAGCCGCCGGCGACCGGCTGGCCGCGACCCTCGACGACGAGGGGCTCGTGATCGCCGCAGCCCTGACGCTCCTCGGGCCGTTCACGCCGATGCTGTTCATGGGCGAGGAGTTCGCGGCCTCGACACCGTGGCAGTTCTTCACCTCGCACCCGGAGCCCGAGCTCGGCACGGCCACCGCCGAGGGGCGCATCGCCGAGTTCGCCGAGCACGGCTGGGACGAGTCCGCCGTGCCGGACCCGCAGGACCCGACGACGTTCACGAACTCGAAGCTCGACTGGGCCGACGTCAGCTCGGAGCGCGGTGCGGCGATCCTGCGCGCGTACCGGGTGCTGATCGCCCTGCGTCGCACCGACCAGGCGTTCGTCGACCACCGGTACGAGGCGAACACCGTCCGCTTCAGCGAGGACCGTCGCTGGCTCGTGCTCACACGCGGACTGCTCGGCCCCGACGTCACGCCGGTGCACGTCGTCGTGAACTTCGCCGATGACGCTGCCGAGGTCCCCGTCCCTGAGGCCGAGGGCGAGGAGCTCTACGGCTTCGGGGCGACCGAGGTCGATGCCGGCGTCGTCCGGTTCCGCGGCCGAGGCGTGGTCGTGCTGCGCTAGACGCGCGTGCGCGTGCTGCGCTAGACGCGCGTGCGCGTGCTGCGCGAGCCGCAGTCCCGCACACACGAACGGCGACGAACCCCCTGGTTTCGTCGCCGTTCGTGCGTTGGTGTGTTCGTGTGTTCGTGGACTCAGGCCGCGTGGTCGGCCACCGCGTGCGCGTTCTTCCGCACGGAGGGCAGCTTGCGGTGGTCCTTGACCAGGGAGCGGGTCTCACGGATGCGACGGTCGATGCCCCACTTCGTCACGAGCGCGAGGCTCTCGCGGACGATGTTGCCGCTCATCTTCGAGACACCGAACTCCCGCTCGGTGAACGTGATCGGGGTCTCCACGACCCGCAGGCCTGCCTCGAGGGCGCGCCAACAGAGGTCCACCTGGAAGCAGTACCCCTTCGACGCGACGCCGGCGAGGTCGATCCGCTCGAACGCCTTCGAGGTGAACACCCGGAAGCCGCCGGTGGCGTCGCGCACCGCGATGCCGAGTGCGAGGCGGGTGTACAGGTTGCCGCCGCGGGACAGCAGGAGCCGGTACCAGGGCCAGTTCTCGACCTTGCCGCCCTTGACCCAGCGGGAGCCGAGCACCAGGTCGTTGGAGTCCGCGAGCTCGAGCATCCACGGCAGGTACTCGGGGTGGTGGGAGCCGTCGGCGTCCATCTCGACGAGCTTGGCGTAGCCGTGTTCCAGGCCCCACGCGAAGCCGGACAGGTACGCCCCGCCCAGGCCGTCCTTGACGGTGCGGTGCAGCACGTGCACACGGTCGGTCTCGGTCGCGATGACGTCCGCGATGTCGCCGGTGCCGTCGGGTGAGTTGTCGTCGACGACGAGCACGTGCACCGTGTCGTCCGTCGCGGCCAGCGTGCGTTCGACGATGGGCCGGACGTTCTCGGCTTCGTCGTAGGTCGGGATGATGACCAGGGTCTCGCTCATGGTGCTCCTCGTGCTCCACCCGAATGTACCGAACGGCGGCTGCGGTCCTCCGAAGAGCGCGCTGCGAACCTGATCAGCGAGACCGGTCCTCGTCTGGGTGACGGCGGGGTGCACCCGCACCGGGACGGACGGGAGGCCCGGTGCCAGCTGGCACCGGGCCTCCCGTCCGCCGGTCGGTCGCGTCTACGCGGGGCGCGAAGACGGGGACACGTTCTTGGACGCGTCGCGCTCCGGGATGTCGCCGAGTGCCTCGTCGATCGCCGCGAGGGCGTCCGCGTCGAGCTTGACGCCGGCGGCCTTGACGTTGTCGGTGACCTGCTGCGGACGCGAGGCACCGACGATCGCCGAGGCGACGTTCTCGTTCTGCAGGGTCCACGCGATCGCGAGCTGCGCGAGCGTGAGGCCGGCTTGGTCCGCGACGGGCTGCAGGCGCTGCACGGCTTCGAGGACCTCGTCGCGCATGAACCGCTTGATCATGTCGGCGCCGCCCTTCTCGTCCGTGGCCCGCGAGCCCTCGGGCAGGGGCTGACCGGGCTTGTACTTGCCGGTCAGGACGCCCTGCGCGATGGGCGACCAGACGATCTGCGACAGGCCGAGCTGCTTCGAGGCCGGGACGACCTCACCCTCGATGACCCGCCACAGCATCGAGTACTGCGGCTGGTTCGAGATGAGCTGGAAGCCGAGCTCCTTGGCGAGTGCGGCGCCGGCGCGGATCTGCTCGGCGGTCCACTCGCTGACGCCGATGTAGAGCGCCTTGCCCTGACGGACGACGTCGGCGAAGGCCTGCATCGTCTCCTCGAGGGGGGTCTCGTAGTCGTAGCGGTGCGCCTGGTAGAGGTCGACGTAGTCGGTCTGCAGCCGCTCGAGCGAGCCGTCGATCGACTCCATGATGTGCTTGCGGCTGAGGCCGACGTCGTTGTGCCCCTTCGGGCCCGTCGGCCAGTAGACCTTCGTGAAGACCTCGAGGGACTGGCGCCGCTCGCCCTTGAGCGCCTCGCCGAGGACGGTCTCGGCGGCGGTGTTGGCGTACGTGTCCGCAGTGTCGAACGTGGTGATGCCGGCGTCGAGCGCTGCCCGAACGCACTGGGTGGCGACGTCGTTCTCGACCTGCGAGCCGTGCGTCAGCCAGTTGCCGTAGGTGATCTCGGAGATCTTGAGTCCGGAGTTGCCCAGGTACCTGAATTCCATGGTCCCGACGCTACTGGAGTGAGCGCGCACGTGAGGGGTCCCGCGAGTGCCTGTCGGGCGCGGGTGGGGCGGGGGTGCGGGTGNCCGGCGCGGCCGGCCGGCGCGGCCAGGCGGCGCGGACGGGCGGTGGGATCGGCGAGCAGGATCGGCGAGCGGGCGAAATGCCCAGGTGTGCTCGACGACGCACCGGGACATCTCGCCCGCTCGCCGTGAGAGCGCTTCGGGCGATCCCTCGGGAGGCAGTTCCCGAGCGTCCAACGGCCCCGCCGACGAGCCCCGCGAACCCCGCGAACCCCGCGAACGGGCGAAACACCGGCGTGCGACGGCGGGATGCGCCCGGTGTTTCGCCCGTTCGACGGTGTCGCCATCCCTCCACAACCGCACGAGCGCGGTCACGATCCACAATGGAGGCGCTACTCCCGTCCGCACCGTCAGCTCGCGGCCACGATGTGGAGATGACCGCCAGACGCCGGCTCCCGATGGCACTCCGTGACGCTTCCTTCCGGGTGCGGGACGCGCTGCACCGCGGGGTCTCGCGTGGTCGCCTCGACGCACGCGACCTCGTCCGACCGTTCCACGGCATCCGGTCCGCGTTCCCCCCGGAATCCGTGGACGAACGTGCTCGGGCACTCGCTCCTCGACTCCGCCCCGATCAGGTGTTCAGTCACGTCACCGCCGCAGCGGTCATCGGCGTCCCCCTCCCCCGTCGCCTCGAACGTGATCAGCGGTTGCACGTCACGACGATCGGCACCGACCAAGCGCTCCGGGTTCGTGGCACGGTCGGCCATCGAGCGCGGTACGGGTCGGTCCGGGCGACGATCGCCCGAGGTGTGCCGCTCACCACACCTGCCGACACCTTCGTCGCGCTCGGCTCGATGTTGACGCTCGACGAACTCATCGTCGCCGGGGACGCGCTCGTCGGGTGGCTCGGCTGGGCAACGCTCGACGAACTCGCTCTGGCTGTCCGTCGGCGACGTGGCATCCGCGGGATCGTGAAGCTCCGCCTCGCGCTCGAAGAGATCCGGCAGGGTTCTCGGTCGCCGGGAGAGACCAGGACACGACTAGCGCTGCTCCGCCGCGGACTCCCGGAACCCGCGCTCAACCACGATGTCGTCGTCGACGGGGAGTGGATCGCGTGCGTGGATCTCGCGTACCCCGAGGCCAGGGTGGCGATCGAGTACGAGAGCGATCTGCACCGCACCGATCCAGCCAGCTTCCGCAAGGACCTCACGCGCGGTGAGCACCTCAAGGACGTCGATTGGTGGCTCGTCAGGGTGACGGCGGACGACCTTGCGCACGGAGTCGAGCGCTTCGTCAACCGCATCCGTCGGCTGCTCGACGTCGGTGCCCGAGGAGCCCACGACACGCGGTTTGCGACACTTGGGTGAACAATGGTTGACGCTTCAACCAAAACGGTGCACACTGTCGTAGTATCAACTCGATGCAGGCGCATGGAACGCGCCGCACCGCAGACTCTCGTTCGGAAGAAGGACCACCATGACGCTCACCGCTGACACCGTTCCCGGCTACCAGACCGGCACCTGGAAGATCGACCCGACCCACTCGGAGGTCACCTTCTCGGTCCGCCACCTCGCCATCAGCAAGGTCAAGGGCAAGTTCGAGACGTTCGACGCCACCGTCGTCACCGCCGAGAACCCGCTCGAGTCGACCGTCGAGGCCAGCATCGACGTCGCGTCGATCAACACCGGTCAGGAGCAGCGCGACCAGCACCTCAAGACGAGCGACTTCTTCCTCACCGAGGAGCACCCGCAGCTCACCTTCCGTTCCACGAGCATCGAGGCGAAGGGCGACGACCTGCACATCTCGGGCGACCTGACCCTGCGCGGCGTCACCAAGCCCGTCGTCCTCAAGGCTGAGCTCGGCGGATTCACCACCGACGGTTACGGACAGGTCAAGTTCGGCGCCGAGGCGACCACCAAGATCGACCGCACCGAGTTCGGTGTGAACTGGAACGCGGCGCTCGAGGCCGGTGGATTCACGCTCGGCAACGACGTCACGATCAACCTCGACGTCCAGTTCGTCCTCCAGGCGGCCTGAGCCTCCTCGTACTCGTCGCCCCACTGAGGGCACCGAACGGCACCACCCGAACCCGAGACGAACGCCCCGACTCCCGACGGAGTCGGGGCGTTCGTCGTTCCCGCGCTTCTTTGCCGACCACGAGCGGGCGAAATGCCCGGACCATCACCCTCATGAGCTTGGCATCTCGCCCGCTCGTCGGCCTGTGCACCCATGCCACGCCGCGCCACCAACGAGCGGGCGAAACACCCTGCCGATCCCCGTGGCGCTCCTGGTATTTCGCCCGCTCGCGGGACCGCGAGCGGGAGCGGGACGAGCGGGAGCGGGACGAGCGGGAGCGAGACCGGCGGGGGCACGCGCCGCGGCCGCGAGCCCGCGTACCGTGGGGCGCGCAGGGGCCGCCGGGGAATCCGCACGCCGAACCCCGAGTTGCACGAAAGGCACCACCACCACCACCCGCACCGCCCGCACGACGAACAGGAGCACCACCATGGCCACCGACTGGATCGCGATGCAGGCCCTCGCGGCAGCCGAGTTCGGCCGCCGCGTCGCCGCCGTCACCGACTGGGACGCCCCCACCCCCGACTCCGAGTGGTCCACCCGCGACCTCGTCGCCCACGTCGTCGACGAGCAACGGTGGATCCCGAAGCTCCTGACCGGGTGCGACTACGCCCAGGCGCAGGCCGACCTCGAACCCATCGGCGATGACCTGGTCGCGGAGTGGCACCGGTTCGCCACCGCAGCCACCGACGCCTGGCGGAACGCCCCGCAGGACACCCCCGTGCACCTCAGCACCGACGTCGTGCCCGCCGCGCAGTACCTGACCGAGCAGACGAGCGACATCACGATCCACACGTGGGACCTCGCCCGGGCGACCGGCACCGAGGAGTCCCTGCCCGACGAGCTCGTCCGTGCCGTGTGGGAGTACTTCGAGCCGCAGATCGAAGACCTGGCGGCGACTGGCCTCTACGCGCCCCCGGTCGACGTCACCGATGACACCCCGCTGCAGGTCCGCCTGCTGGCCGTCACAGGCCGCGATGCCAGAGTGTCGGCATGACCACCGACACGAGCGGCACCACCACGGAGACGAGCAGCATGACCACCGACACGAAGCGCCTCGGCAACTCGGGGCTCGAGATCAGCAGCGTCGTCCTCGGCATGATGTCCTACGGCGACCCAGACCGGGGCTCGCACGCCTGGAGCGTCGGCATCGACGAGGCCCGCCCGTTCGTCCGCCGTGCGTTCGAAGCCGGCATCACGACCTTCGACACGGCGAACGTGTACTCGGATGGCAGCAGCGAGGAGATCACCGGCACGCTCCTGGCCGAGCTGGCTCCGCGCGAGGACGTCCAGGTCTTCACGAAGGTCTTCAACCGGATGCGCCCTGGTCGGAACGGCGCCGGACTGTCCCGCGCGGCGATCATGCACGAGATCGACGCGTCCCTGACCCGCCTGGGCACGGACTACGTCGACCTGTACCAGATCCACCGCTTCGACCCGGAGACCCCGGTCGAGGAGACGATGGAGGCCCTGCACGACGTCGTCAAGGCCGGCAAGGCGCGCTACATCGGCGCGAGCAGCATGTGGGCGTGGCAGTTCGCCGAGATGCAGCACACCGCCGAACGCCACGGGTGGACGAAGTTCGTCAGCATGCAGGACCAGTACAACCTGCTCGAGCGCGAGGAGGAGCGCGAGATGCTCCCCTTCTGCGAGCACACCGGCGTCGGCGTGATCCCGTGGAGCCCCCTGGCCCGCGGCCGTGTCACGCGCCCCTGGGACGCCTCCGGGTCGGGTTCGCGCGCGCAGACCGACGAGTTCGGCAAGACCCTCTACAAGCAGGACGAGGACGCCAACCGCGCGATCGTCGACACGGTCGAGGCCGTCGCCGCCGAGCGCGGCGTCCCGATGGCGCAGGTCGCCCTGGCCTGGGTCGCCGGCAAGCCCGCGGTCTCCGCGCCCATCGTCGGCGCGACGAAGGAGCACCACATCGACGACGCGGTGGCCGCAGCGTCGCTGACGCTCACCGACGACGAGGTCGCGCGACTCGAGTCCGCGTACACGCCCCGGGTGCCGTCCGGTTTCTGACGCACCACCAGACGGACGGGAGGCGCGGATCGGCCTGGTCCCGTTCCTCCCGTCCGTCGTCACCCCCACGGCCCGCGACACGCCGTCGTGTCGGTACCACGCCTGCGTCCTCGCGCAACGCCTCCGCATCGTCGAGACGCCGCCGGACAGGGCGGCGTCTCGACGAGACGACGGCGTCCTGCGCAGGCGATCCCTGGGAGCGGCTACGCGCCGCGCTCGAGTCGTGCGATGCGCACGAGCGCTGCGCGCTCCGTGCCGGTCTGGTTGCCGAGCACGCCCCCGATGCCGTCGAGCACCAGGCCGGCCGTGCGGCTGACGGGCAGCTCGACAGGACCGATCACCGGGGCCCGCAGGCCGAGCATCGAGCGGTGGCGGGGGTCCAGCGTCGACACGGCGCCCTGGAACAGGGCCTGGTAGCCGGGCCGAAGCATCAGCGCGAGCGGCGGGTTCCGGATGAACTTGACGACGTCACGGGTGCGGGCCGTCACCGCCAGTTCGCCACGGTCGAGGTACCCGTTCATCTGGGCACGGAGCTCCGCCTCGGATTCCGGCGGGTCCTCGACGCGCATGAGCCGGCCGGCGGTCGCCCACTCGCGCACGTAGGCGTCGGCTCCTCCCGGGATCGGATCGCCCCAGCGCTGCGCGGCGCGGAGGAACGCGTCCGTGAAGGCCAGGTGGACCCAGCGCGCCATAAGCGGGTCGTTGGCGGAGTAGTCCCGCGTGGTGCCGTGTCCGTCGACGTACTCGCCGCGGACCCGCTCGTGCAGGCGCAGCACCCACTCGCTGGCCCCGCGGGCGGTGGCGGTGTCACCGTGCGAGACGGTGAAGATCCAGCGGATGGTGCCGGCGAGGCGGCCGAACGGGTCCTCGCGGTAGCGGGAGTGGTCGGCCACGCCGGCGAGGACCCCGGGGTGGAGGGCCTGGACGAGCAGCGCCCGGACCCCGGCGACGATCGTCTGCTTGCCGCCGTGCACGGACCACGTCGCGGAGCCCGGGCCGAAGAACCCGGCGTCGGTGCCCTGCTCGAGCTCGTCGATCCACTCCGGCTTGCTCGTCGCGCCCCCGGTGAACGTGTCGTTGAGGCGGGACCGGAGGGCGTCGGAGACGGAGGGCATGGCGTCATCGTCCGTCCGCCCCCTGGGAACGCACTCGGCTTCGCGCGGGCCGACCGTTCCCAGGGTGCACGGGGGTCGCCCGCTACGTTGGTCGAGTGAGCATCGACACGCCTCGTCCCTGGCTTGCCTCGTACGCCCCGGGGGTCCCGCACGACATCGAGGAACAGAGCGGTTCCCTGTACGACCTGGTCGAGCAGTCGGCCCGGAAGTTCCCCAGGCAGGTCGCCCTCGAGTTCTTCAAGCGCACCACGAGCTACGCCGACCTCGAGGAGCAGATCCTCCGCGCGGCGAACGGCCTGCGGAAGCTCGGCGTGGGGGCGGGTGACCGCGTCGCCATCGTGCTGCCGAACTGCCCCCAGCACATCGTGGCGTTCTACGCGGTGCTGCGGCTCGGCGCGATCGTGGTCGAGCACAACCCGCTGTACACGCCGCGGGAGCTCCGCCACCAGTTCGAGGACCACGGCGCCAAGGTCGCCATCGCCTGGGACAAGTCCGTCGCGACGCTGCAGGACTTCCCGGCCGACGTGCACCTCGACGCGATCGTCTCGGTCGACATCACCCGTGCGATGCCCCGGAGCACCCGGCTCGCCCTGGCGCTGCCGGTCGCGAAGGCCCGCGAGTCCCGCGCGAAGCTGACGACGAAGGTCCGTGGCACGGTGAAGTGGGACGACGTCGCCGACACCCGCAAGCTGTCGAAGCGGCACCCGCGCCCGGCCACCGACGACGTCGCACTGATCCAGTACACCTCCGGCACCACCGGGACGCCGAAGGGTGCGGTCCTGAGTCACCGGAACCTGCTGGCGAACGCCGCCCAGGCCCGGGCGTGGGTGCCGCAGATCCGCCGCGGCGACAACGTCGTGTACGCGGTGCTGCCGATGTTCCACGCCTACGGTCTGACGCTCTGCCTGACCTTCGCGATGAGCATGGCCTCGCGGCTCGTGCTCTTCCCCGCGTTCGACCCCGCTCTGGTCCTGAGCGCCATCAAGCGTCACCCACCGACGTTCCTGCCGGCCGTGCCGCCGATCTACGCCCGGCTGCAGCACGCCGCCGACTCGGCGAAGGTGTCGCTCAAGGGCATCGAGATCGGCATCTCCGGCGCCATGCCGCTCTCCCAGGACATCGTCGAACCGTGGGAGGCCCGGACCGACGGCTACCTGGTCGAGGGCTACGGCCTGTCCGAGTGCTCCCCCGTCCTGATGGCCAACCCGGTCTCCCCGGAGCGCCGCCTCGGGTCGATCGGCCTGCCGTTGTCCTCCACCGAGGCACGCGTGGTCGACCCGGACGACGACACCAAGGTGCTCGGTGTCGACGAGCCCGGCGAGCTGCAGGTCCGTGGCCCGCAGGTGTTCCGCGGCTACTGGGGCAAGGCGGAGGCCACCGATGAGGTCTTCACGCCCGACGGCTGGTTCCGCACCGGCGACATCGTGGCCATCGGCGCCGACGGGTACGTCCGGATCGTCGACCGCCTGAAGGAACTCATCATCACCGGCGGCTTCAACGTGTCGCCGTCCGAGGTCGAGGACACCCTGCTCAAGCACCCCAGCGTCAAGGAGGTCGCGGTCGTCGGCATCACGCAGGGTGGCAACGAGCAGGTCGTCGCCGCGGTCGTGCCGAAGGACCCGTCGACGTTCGACCCCGCGGCGCTGCGGGCCTGGTCACGCGAACACCTGGCGGCGTACAAGGTGCCGCGCCGGGTCGTCGTGGTCGAGGACCTGCCGCGCTCGATGATCGGCAAGGTGCTGCGGCGGAAGGTGCGCGACCAGATCCTGGACGGCTGACGCGCCGGCGCCCGGGCGGCGCGGCAGGGCGCAGACGCCGCTGCTCGTCAGCTGAGGCGTCGCGCGGGCAGCGCCAGCACGGACAGCCCGACCACCACGAGCACGATGCCGGTCCAGCCGCCGAGCCCCAGGTGCTCCCCCACCACGAGCACCGCCAGCACCGCGGCCACGACGGGCTCGAGCAGTGAAAGCAGCGTCGCGACCGATGCCGTCACCGACCGGAGTCCGACCGCGTACAGCGAGTGGCCGATGACCGTCGGCACCAGCGCCAGGTACAGGAACACCGGCCAGTCGTCGGCCTCGGCCAGGAACTGCCCGCCCGCCACCACGGCGAGCACGACGAGCGGCACCGCGGCCATGCCGAACACCGCTCCGACGAGCCCGCGCTCGTTCGGCCCGCGAGCTGCCCGTGCCGCAGCGACCCCGACGTCGCCGCCGACCCGCATGGTGTCGGCCTCGGCGCGACCGACGGCGATCGGCATCCGGCTCGTCGCCGCGTGCATCCCCCGCGCCACCGCCCACGAGTACAGCGCGTACGTCAGACCGGCGACCAGGGCGCTGCCGACGCCGACCGCGAGCGATCGCCCGCCGTCGCCGTGCCCGGAGCGGGCGAGGGTGACGACGACCATGCCGACCACGCTCACCAGGGTGGCCACGAGCCAGCGGCGCGTGACGGGCCTGCGGTCGACGACCCACTCGACCAGGCCGGCGAAGACGGGCGACGAGCCGATGGCCAGGGTCGTGCCGAGCGCGACACCCGCGTCGGCGAGGGCCGCGTAGAACGCGATCGCGTAGACCACGAGCGACACGGCACCGAGCAGGGCCCAGCCCCGGGTCCGGCGCTGGCCCACGGCTCGCAGGGTGCCCCGGCCCGCGGTCGCCGCGAGCACGAGCCCGCCCAGGCCGAAGGTCACCGCGCCGAACACGAACGCCGGCACACCGGGCGCGAAGTGCGTCGCGGTCCCGGTGGTGCCCCACACCGCCGCGGCGACCACGATCGCCGCCAGGCCGCCGACGGGCCTGGAGGCACGTCCTGCGCCCGGTCCGCGGCTCACGCGACGTGGACGTTGGGCCGTCGGTTGACCTCGGGTTCCGCTTCGCGCAGGACCTCGCGCGTCACGGGGGCGACGTCGCCGGCACCGGTGAACACGAAGCGCAGGGCGTTGCGGATCGGGCTGCCCTCGTTCCACTCGAAGTAGATGCTCGGCACCACACCGGCGAGGTCGCGGATGGCGAGGAGGGTCGACGCGATGGTGTTCGGGACGTTGCCGGAGCGGACCTTGAGCACGCGGAACCCGTGGATGACGTGCCCTTCGACCACCAGGTCCTCTTCGAAGTCGGACGAGTCGGCGGGCAGGACCTCGAGGAACATCGTCGGCACGCGCGCCGGGATGCCGGAATCACGACGTTCCTCGCGCCCCTTCGCCCGGTACGCCTCGGCCGTGCCGGCACCGGGCTCGTTGGCGATGATGCAGATCGAGCTGAACTGGTCGGCATCGGCCTCGACGAACTGGCGGGCAGTCGCGTCCAGCTCGATCGACGACGCCCGGAGTTCGAACGAGCGGCGCACACGCGAGATGAGCGAGACCACGACGATCGCGATGATGAAGATCGCCGCGATCCGCACGCCGTCGGGCCGCTCGATGACGTTGGCGACCGTGGTGTAGACGAACACGACCGAGATCACGCCGAACGCGATGGTGCGCTTGCGCTGCTGCTTGCGGCGCGCGGACAGCGTCACGGCGACCGCGGCACTCGTGATGAGCACGAGGACGCCGGTGGCGTAGGCGCCGCCCTGGGCGTCGACGTCGGCCTGGAAGATGATCGTGATCACGAACGCGATGAGCGTGAAGATGATCACGAGGGGACGCACGGCGCGAGCCCACTGGGGTGCCATGCCGTAGCGGGGCAGGAACCGCGGCACGAGGTTCAGGAGCCCGGCCATCGCGCTCGCGCCGGCGAACCACAGGATGGCGACGGTGGAGAAGTCGTAGATCGACCCGAACACGCCGCCCATGTACTCGTGCGCCAGGTACGCCAGGGCACGACCGTTCGCACCACCGCCCGGCTGGAACTCGCGCTGTGGGATGAGGAACGTCGTCACGATCGACGAGGTGATGAGGAACGAGCTCATGATCAGCGCCGCGACCGTCAGCAGCCGCTTCGTGCCACGGATCCGGCCTTCGGGTCGGTCGCTGGTGCCGTCGGTGGCGTCGCCACGGACCTGCGGCATCACCGCGACGCCGGTCTCGAACCCGGAGAGCCCGAGCGCGAGCTTCGGGAACACGATCAGGGCGATGCCGACCATGACGAGCGGGTTGCCGTGCTGCGCCGTCAGCCCGGACCACCAGTCGCTCGCGACCATCGGGTTCTCGAACACGTGCCAGAGCGCGACGATGATGACGACGGCGTTCAGGGCGAGGAACACGGCGACGAGCCCGACCGCGATGCCGATGGCTTCCTTGAAGCCGCGCAGGAACACGATGCCGAGCAGGAGCAGCAGCGCCAGGGTGAGCGGCACCGGGATCTCGGTGAACCAGTGCGGCGTGTACGGGTTCTCGGCGATGTGCGCCGTGGCGTCGGCCGCCGACAGGGTCATCGTGATCATGAAGTCCGTCACGGCGAACCCGAGCAGCACCAGCACGAGCAGCTTGCCGGCCCACCACGGCAGGAGCTTCTCGAGCATCATGATCGACCCGGCGCCCCGGAAGCTGTCGTGGGCGATCCGGCGGTACACCGGCAGCGCGCCGAACAACGTGACGAGCACGAGGACGATCGTCGCGATCGGCGACAGCAGCCCCGCGGCGAGCGCGGCGATGGCGGGCTGGTACCCGAGGGTGGAGAAGTAGTCCACGCCGGTCAGGCACATGACCCGCCACCACGGGTGGGTCTTCTCGACCTCGACCTGGTGCGGGCCCTGGTGGGAGGCTCCCTGGTCGGCCCCGTGCAGCATCCACCGGCGCAGGCGGGTGCTGCGGTCGAGGGGCTGCTCGGTGGCGTCGCGCTGGGCGGCCCGCTCGGCGTCTGTCGCGGTCACGAGGATGATGCTAAGCCGTCCGGGTGACCCCCGCGCACACTGGGACGACCCTGTGCACGGGGCGCTCCCACTACCGCCGTGTGCGGGACAGGGTCGCCACGATCCCGGCGACGACCAGCAGGACGCCGGCGGCGATGCAGGCGGCCAGCAGCAGGGTCGTGGTGTCCACTGAGAACATCGGCAGCGCTCTCACAGCCATCGCCCCGGCGAACACGAGCATCAGCACGCCCCACAGGATCGTGCCGAACCGTGCACCGCGGCGTGCAGGCCGGTGGCCGCGCCCGTCGGGAACCTCCGGCGGAACCGTCGGCGCTGTCGTCTCGTCGTTCGTGGTGTCGTCGTTCGTCATGGTCCCGTTCCTCACTCGCCGACCGTGATCGCCCGCGGCACGTCGACGCCGCCGCCGAGGATCCACAGGTGCACGGTCGTGGTCTCGTCCGCATCGGCCGTGCGCGCCGCGCGGTTCTCCAGCATCGTGGTCCGGAGCACCCCGCCGGTGTCCGCTCCGTCGTCGCCTCCGCCGGTGTCCACGCCGTACCCGACGCCGCTGACCTCGACCCGGACCGGCAGGTCGGTCGGCAGCAGCACGTCGGCTCCGCCGGCGCCCAGCCAGAGGGTCACGTCGCCCCCGCTGGCCGACGGTTCGAGGCCGCGGAGGTCCAGGGTGGGCCCACCGGCCAGCATCGCGAAGTTCCGGTCGGTCCCCGACGCGGCCCGTTCCACCTGCCACGTGGTGCCGCCGATCAGCGAGACCTGTGTGCCGGCGGGCAGGACCCCGGTGACCACGAGGGCCACCGCGGCGACCGTCGAGAACAGTCCGAGCACGTCGTCGTCGCGGCCGCGGACCCCGGCGACGATCGTGGCGATCGCCAGCACCGCGAGCGCGGCGGCGATCCCGAGGACCGGGACGGACCACCCGGCCTGCTGCGCCCAGAACGCGACCCCGGCTCCGGCGACGAGTGCGAGTCCGAGGGACACGGCGACGTACGCCGCTCCGGGGCGCCGCTGCTCCCGCTCGGCCCGCCGTTCGCCGGCCCGCTCGCGTTCCGCGCGCAACCGCTCCTCGTGCTGCAGTCGCCGGTCCTCGGGGCTCACCGGCACGTCCCACTGCCAGGAGGCCCGACCCGGCTCCGGCGCGCCGGTCGCCTCGGTGGTCCACGCGGTCCGGGCCGGGCGCGGCTCCTCGGGGCTGGTCCAGAAGTCGCCCCGCGGCGCGGCCGACGGGTCGGCTTCGGTGTGCGCGGTCCGGTCGCCCTCCACTCCGCGTCGGGCCAGGACCACGATGAGCCAGACGATCCCGCCGACCAGCACGATGCTCCACGCGGTGGCCAGGGTCGCCTCGAGCCAGCTGGGCATCCCCCAGGCATCGGGCACACCTTGCCACCACAGCCCCCGGGCGGCGGGCACGAAGGTCAGTGCCACGAAGGCGCCGATCGCGATGAGTGCGGGGTCGAGCACCCCGCGGATCATCCGGTCGACGTGGATGCGTCCGGCGGAGTCGGGCAGCAGCGCCCAGCCGACGGCGTACGCCAGGAAGACCGGCCCGCCCAGCAGTGCGACGACGATCGCCACGCCGCGGACCACGAGCGGGTCGAGCCCGGTGCGGCGGGCGACGGCGCCGCACACGCCGGCGAGCCAGCGGTCGTCGGTGCGCGTGATGCCGAGGCCGCGGACCCAGTCGAAGAACCGGGTCGTCGAGTCGGCGCTGCCGGCAGCGGTGCCGGGAGCGGAGTCGTGCTGGTGATCGGTCATGACCACCAGCATCCCGGCAGGCGTGCGTCGGCACCATCGGGGTTCCCCCTGACCGGTCCCTGATCCCGGCCCCGGACCCTGCTGCGGGCGCCGTCCGGGTGCCAGGATTGGCCCATGGCCACCGCGACGATGACGCGCCCGACCCCGAGGGTCGTCGGCGGCGTCTGCAGCGGGTTCGCGGCGCACACCGGGCTGCCGGTCGGGGCCGTCCGGCTCGTCACCGCGGTCCTGGTGGTCTGCGGTGGCGCCGGCCTGCTGCTCTACGCCTGGCTCTGGGCGACCGTCCCGAGTGCGCCAGCCGGTTCCGCCTCGGGCCGCGCACCACTCAAGTCCTTCCTGACGCCTGCCGTCGGCGTGGCCGGAGACGACGACCCCGTGTCCGCCCTCCGCGCCCCGGTCGTCGAGATCCTGCTCGGCGTGGCCTTGCTCGCCGCCGCCGGCGCGGTGGTGGCAGCGCGGATGGGCATGGCGGTCCCCCTCGAGTTCGTCGTGCCCGGCGTCGTCGTCGTCACCGGCGCCGCACTCGCCTGGCGACAGTTCGACGCGCTCCGCAACGTCCGCACGGCCCGGTCCTCCGCCCTGGTCGTGCGGGCGCTCGGGGCCCTGGTGCTCGTCGTGCTCGGCATCCTGCTGTTCTTCACGACGAGCAGCCGCCCGAACGTCTGGACGGTCCTCACCGCCGCGGTCGCCGTCCTGGTCGGGGTCGCCGTCGTGGTCGCCCCGTGGGTGGTCCGGCTCGTCCGCGACCTCGCCGAGGAACGCGCCGCCCGCGTCCGTGACCTCGAGCGGGCCGAGTTCGCCGCGCACCTGCACGACTCGGTGTTGCAGACGCTCGCCCTCATCCAGCAGAAGGCCGAGCCCGGCTCCGACGCGGCCCGGCTGGCGCGGGCGCAGGAACGCGAGCTGCGGTCCTGGCTCTTCGCGGAGCAGGCGGAACCGGCGCGCGACCTCGGCACGCAGCTGCGCGACGCCGCCGTCGAGATCGAGTCCGAGTACCCCGCCCGCATCGACGTCATCGCGGTGGGCCCTGCCCGCACCGACCTGCCCGACGGGCTCGTCGCCGCCGCTCGCGAAGCGGTGCTCAACGCTGCCCGGCACGCCGGCGGGACCGTCAGCGTGTACGCCGAGACCGCCCGCGACCGGGTCGAGATCAGCATCCGCGACCGCGGACCGGGCTTCGACGTCGAGCAGGTGCCGGCGGGCCGGTACGGCGTCCGCGAGTCGATCATCGGCCGCATGCAGCGCCTCGGCGGCCTCGCGACGATCGCGCCCGGCCCGGGGCACACGGGCACCGAGGTCCGACTGACCCTGCCGCTCGCACCCGCGAGCCACGACGAGGAGCACGCATGACCGAACCCGCCCCGTTGACGGTCGCGATCGTCGACGACCACTCCATCTTCCGAGCCGGCGTGCGCGCCGGGCTGCCACCGGGCCTCCAGGTCGTGGGCGAGGCGGCGACCGTCGACGAGGCCGTGACACTCGTCGCGGCCACGCGCCCGCGCGTCGTCCTGCTCGACGTGCACCTGCCGGGTGGCGGCGGGGGTGGTGGTGCCGAGGTGATCACGCGGTCCGCACCGGGGAACCCGGACACCCGGTTCCTCGCGCTGAGCGTGTCGGACGCCGCCGACGACGTCGTCCGGGTCATCCGCGCCGGTGCCCGCGGGTACATCACGAAGAGCTCGTCGAGTGCCGAGGTCGCCGAGGCCGTGACCCGTGTGGCGGACGGCGACGCGGTGTTCTCGCCGCGCCTGGCCGGCTTCGTGCTCGACGCGTTCGGGGCGGTCAGCGGCGAGACGGCGCAGCACGACACCGAGCTGGACCGCCTGTCCGCCCGCGAGCAGGAGGTCATGCGGCTCATCGCCCGCGGGTACGCCTACAAGGAGGTCGCGACGGAGCTGTTCATCTCGGTGAAGACCGTCGAGACCCACGTGTCGAAGGTCCTGCGGAAGCTGCAGCTGTCGAACCGGCACGAACTGACCGCGTGGGCGCTGCAGCGCAAGCTGCTCTGAGCGCCCACACCGGCGTCACTTCGCGCTGATCCTGGGGGTGAATGGCACAGCCTTGTTGACCGCCCATGGCGTCACTTCGCGCTGATCCTGGTGTACTTGTTCACCGACCACGGCACGAACACCACGAGCATCACGGCGATCCCGATCAGGACGGTCAGCACGGGGTGCTGCATCGTCCAGATGTCCGGCACCGGCGCGGACCCGACGTTGCCGAACAGTTCGCGCGCGGCCTGCACGAGCGACGACACCGGGTTCCACTCCGCGAACACGCGCAGCACCAGCGGCAGGGTGTCGCTCGGCACGAACGCGTTCGAGATGAACGTCAGCGGGAACAGGATCATGAACGACGCGTTGTTGATGACCTCGGGTGTCTTGACGCTCATGCCGAGCAACGCCATCACCCAGCTGAACGCGTAGCTGAAGAGCAGCAGCAGGGCGATGCCGGCCAGGAACTCGAGCGGGGACGAGTTGACGCGCCACCCGACCGCCAGACCGGTGAGCATCATGATCGCCATCGAGATCGAGTTGAGCACGAGGTCGGAGTTGGTCCGTCCGACCAGCACGGCGGACGCCGACATCGGCAGCGTGCGGAACCGGTCGATCAGTCCTTCCTTCAGGTCCTGCGCCATCGCCGACCCGGAGAACGTCGCGCCGAACACCACGGTCTGCGCGAAGATCCCCGCCATCAGGAACTGCGTGTAGTCGGTGCCCTGCACCTGGATGGCGCCGCCGTAGACCTGGCTGAACAGCAGGACGAACATGATGGGCTGCAGCACGGCGAAGACGAGCATGTCCGGCGACCGCTTGAGCTTGATGAGGTTGCGCTTGGTGACGGTCCAGCCGTCCTCGACCCAGACGGCGAGCGGCGAGGTGACGACGACGGGCAGCTGACGGCCCGGAGCCAGGGAGGTGGCGGTCATCGTGCCGCCTCCTTCTGCTTGGTCTTCTGCGTGGTCGCCGCGGGGTCAACGGCGTCGTCGTCCGTCGCGGCGTGGCCGGTCAGGCGGAGGAAGACGTCGTCGAGGGTCGGGCGCCGCATGCCGGCGTCGTGCAGGTCGATGCCGGCCGCACCGAGGTCGGCGAGCACGCGCTGCAGGGCGGCCGGTCCGGCCTCGACCGCGATGGCACGGGTGCGGCCGTCGCCCGAGGTCTCGACCTCGCCGACCCCGTAGCGGCGGAGGACGGTGGTCGCCGCGTCGCCGTCGGCCTCGTCCACCAGGGTCACGACGACCCGGTGCCCACCGACCTGCGCCTTCAGGTGGTCGGAGGTCCCCTCGGCGATGACCGTGCCGTCGTCGATGACCGCGATGTCGTCGGCGAGCCGGTCGGCCTCTTCCAGGTACTGGGTGGTGAGGAGCACCGTCGCGCCCTCGGCCACGAGGTCCTCGATGATGCCCCAGAGCGCCAGCCGGCTGCGGGGGTCGAGGCCCGTCGTCGGCTCGTCGAGGAACAGCACCCGCGGGTTCATCACGAGGGCCCCGGCCAGGTCGATCCGTCGTCGCATGCCGCCCGAGAAGCCCTTGACCGGGCGGTCCCCCGCCTCGGACAGGTCGAAGACGTCGATGAGCTCACGAGCACGGTCACGCGAGGTCCGACGACCCAGGTGGTACAGCCGCCCGATCATCTCGAGGTTCTCGAACCCGGTCAGGTTCTCGTCGACCGCCGCGTACTGTCCGGACACCCCGATCGAGCGCCGGGTGGCCTGCGGATCGGCGATCACGTCGATGCCGTCGATCGTCGCGGTGCCGGAGTCGGGCGTGATGAGGGTGGTCAGCACCTTCACGGTGGTCGTCTTGCCCGCACCGTTCGGCCCGAGCAGTGCCTTCACGGTGCCCTGCGGCACCGACAGGTCGAGTCCGGCCAGTGCGTGCACCGGCCCGGACTTCGACTTGTACGTCTTGGTCAGCCCGGAGGCTTCGATGATGGCCATGTCGCTCCTTCGTCGGACACGGTGGGTACCCGGGGTCCGGTGGAGCGACGGACGTCACTCAGACGTCGAAGTCGCCACCACCGAAGTCGCTGAAGCCACCGCCGAAGTCGGATCCGCTGTCGCCCCAGCCCGCATTGTCGAAGCCGCCGCCGTCGGATGCGCCACCGTCGGACGCCCCGGCATCACCGGATTCAGAACCAGTGTCCTCCGAACCGCCGTCACCCGCAGCGTCGGTACCGCCATCGAACGAACCGGGGTCGGGCAGGAAGGCGCTCATGATCGCGGATCCGATGACGTAGCCGGCCACCGTCCCGAGGATCGAGGCACCGATCATGCTGCCGAACGAGGGTCCACCGCGCTGCCCACCGAAGCGGCCTCCGCCCCCACCGACACCGCCGAGCGAGCGCTCCATGAAGCCCGGCTGGCGGATCTCGGACCGGGTCGCCGACTGGGCCAGCGAGCGTGGGTCGTCCCCACGGGGCGCCTCACCAGGAGGGGCCGTTCGGGTGAACTCGTCGTAGACCATCCGGCGCTGCTCGTCGGTCAGCTTGGCGAAGGCCTCGGCGTGGACCTCTTCGATGCGCTCCGGCGGCGCGGTGCGGAGCAGGTAGCGGTAGCGCTCGACCGCACGCTCGTCGTCGGTGGTCGCACCCTGCTGCTGCGTCGGTGCACCGCCCAACTGCGGGACGCCGTACTGGCTGCCCTGCGGTGCGGACGGTGCCGGCTGCTGGTAGGACTGCTGGCCGTACCGGTAGCCCTGCTGCTGCGGCGGCTGCCCCCACTGGTTCTGCTGTGCGTCAGCGGATCGGTCTCGCTCCGGACGTCCGAGCAGGCGGTCGAGGAATCCCATGGTCGATGCTCCTTCGGGTGCACGGTCGGTCCGGACGGACCGGTCGTGGACTGCAACCCTACGAACCCGCGGCGTCCGATGACTGAGCGCCCGCTCAGAGTCGGCCGGGAGGCGCGTACCGGACCGGCACCGCGCCTCCAGCCCGCACCGTGCGCACCTGCGCACCCCGTGCGCGCTTCCCAGCCCCGTGCGCGGATGCAGCACCGCACCCCGCAGCCAACCCCGCACCGGAGCGCAGACCCCGCACCGTGCGCACCACCCACCGGCCGGGAGGCGCGTACCGGACTGGCACCGCGCCTCCAGTCCGCACCGTGCGCACCTGCGCACCCCGTGCGCGCTTCCCAGCCCCGTGCGCGCTTGCAGCACCGCACCCGGCAGCCAACCCCGCACCGGAGCGCAGACCCCGCACCGTGCGCACCACCCACCGGCCGGGAGGCGCGTACCGGGCTGGCACCGCGCCTCCAGTCCGCACCGTGCGCACCTGCGCACCCCGTGCGCGCTTCCCAGCCCCGTGCGCGCTTGCAGCACCGCACCCCGCAGCCAACCCCGCACCGGAGCGCAGACCCCGCACCGTGCGCCGCGCGGCTCACCCCGCGGCGAGCGCCGCCGTCCACACCGCGTGCAGTTCGTCCGCGGCCCCGGGGTGCGCCACCAGGAAGGGCTCCCCCACGGGCGGGAAGCCCTCGACGGGACCGGATCGCGTCAGCACGACGCCCCCGGCCTCGTGCACGAGCAGTACCGCGGCGCCGTGGTCGATGGGGTTGAACGCCGACACGCAGCCGCCGATCCCCCGCCCGGCCGCGACCTGCGCGATGGTCAGCGTCCCCGATCCCTGCACCCGGAGCGTGCACGACCGGTCGGCCAGCGCGTCGAGGAACGCTCCGAAACCCGCCCACGGTCGGTGCCCGTCGAGCTCGGTGCCGACGACGGCGCCGGCGAGCGGCCGGGGTGCGTCGTCGAGTCGGAGCTGCCGGTCGCGCAGGGTGGCACCGCGCCCGCGTCGCGCCTCGAGCACCTCACCGCGCCAGGGGTCCGCGACGACGCCGACGAGTGGGCGTCCGCCACGGGTCAGGCAGAGTGACATCGAGGTCCAGGGCACACCGTTCGCCAGGTTCGTGGTGCCGTCGACGGGGTCGAGGAACCAGCGGTGCCGGTCGCCGGGGGCCTCGCCGTACTCCTCGCCGGTGAACCCGTGCGTCGGGAACACCATCCGGACACGGGAGCGGACGTGCTGCTCCACCAGGCGGTCGACGTCGGTGACCAGGTCGGCGGGGTTGGCCTTCGTGTGGACCTCGCTGACGGGGTGTTCCCGCGTGTAGGCGATGACCTCGTGGGCGATGCGGTGGGCCAGGGCCTGGGCGCGCGAGGCGACCTCGGTCTCGGTGGCCTCGCGGTCACGCTCGGGCCAGCCGTCGCGTTCCGCCGCCGACAACGCGGCGCCGATGGCCCCGACGTCGTTCGTGGTGATCGAGTCGACGCCGAGCCGGGCCGCCCAGATCGCGGGTTCGACGTCGTCGATGGTCCAGACCGCGACGCGCAGGCCCAGGGCGTGCGCGACCTCGACGGTGTGCGGGGTGAGGAAGGCGACGTCGAGGTTGAGCGTCGACGGGTGGAGCGCGTCGAGGTCCGTGGGGACGGGCGGGTCGAGCGACTCCCACGCCAGCCAGACGTCGGCGTCGGGCAGCACCGAGCGGACGGCTGCCATCGCCGCGGGCGCCCCGCACCAGGCCACCGCGGTGGAACCGGTGAAGCCCGCGACGGTGCGGGCGGCGACCAGGGCGTCCTCGGCGTCGGTCAGGTCGACGAGCAGGGTCGACCGGCAGCCGTCGAGGCGTTCGAGCGCACCGTCGAGCCGCGGGATCCGGTCGAGGCCGTTGCCGAGCCGCGCGACGTCGCACCAGTCGACGTCGGCCACGCGGCGGGCGTCGCCCCACATCCGGCCGAGGGTCTCGTCGTGCAGCAGGACGGCGACGCCGTCGGCGGTGCGACGGACGTCGACCTCGATCACCTCGGCGCCGAGCGCCTCGGCGACCGCGAGGGCGGGCAGCGTGTTCTCGCGCCGGACGCGCGGCGCACCACGGTGAGCGACGAGGCGTGGCGGACGCACGCCGGGCCTGGCGTCCAGGCTGGTCGAGACCACACGGTCGACCGCAGCGACAGACGCAGACGCAGACGCAACCGAGGCTGACGCAGCCGACGCAGACGACACGGCCGCAACCGGCGTCGGGACCCCCGCGCTCATCGTGCGACCTCGAGCAGCACGCCGTCGCGGTGCACGAGCACTTCGCCCAGGCGCACCCCGGTCTCGGTGCCGACCGCCGGCGGTGGCCCGGTGACGTAGGCGCGGAGCTCCGCGCCGTCGGTGCTGAGCACGACCTCGGCGAAGTGGCCGCGCATGAGCACCCGTGCGACGGTCGCACGGATCGGCGAGTCGTCCGTGAGCACGACCTGCTCCGGGCGGACCAGCACCGTGTCGGCCGCGGTCGGGCTGACGGACGTGCCGGCGAGGAACCGGCCGGTGACGACGCTCGTCGAGCCGATGAACGACGCGACGAACCCGGTGGCGGGGCGGGCGTAGAGCTCGGTCGGTGTGGCGATCTGCTCGATCCGGCCGTCGTGCATGACGGCGATCCGGTCGGAGATGCTGAGCGCTTCGTCCTGGTCGTGCGTCACGATCACGGTCGTGATGCCGAGGCGCTGCTGGATGCGCCGGATCTCGTCGCGGACACTGACGCGGAGCTTCGCGTCGAGGTTCGACAGCGGCTCGTCGAGGAGCAGCACGTCCGGCTCCTGCACGATCGCACGGGCCAGGGCGACGCGCTGCTGCTCACCGCCCGAGATCGCGGTCGGCTTCGAGCCGGCGTGGTGGCTCAGCCCGACGAGCTCGAGCGCGTCGCGCACCCGCTCGGCGACCCGCTGCTTCGGCACCCGTCGGGTCCGCAGCGGGAACGCGACGTTCTGCGTCACCGTCATGTGCGGCCACAGCGCGTAGTTCTGGAACACCATCGCGCTCGGTCGGCGCTCCGGACCGATCGACGTGACGTCGCGGTCCCCCATCGTCACGACGCCGCCGTCGGCGGGCAGGAACCCCGCCACCATGCGGAGCGTCGTGGTCTTGCCGCAGCCCGACGGCCCGAGGAGCGAGACGAGCTCGCCCTTCGCGACGTCGAGGTCGATGCCCGCGACGACGTCGCGTCCGCCGAGCGTCTTGCGCAGTCCCCGGATGGTGAGTCCGCCGGTCCGGTCCGTCGTGCTGCCGTCGGCCTGGAGGCCCGGTGTGCGTTCCGCGACGAGCGCCTTGTCCGTCATCTGGTCGCCTTTCGTGCTGGTGGTGGTCATCGGATCTGGAAGCCGTCCGCCAGACGGCCGCCCATGATGTGCTTCCGGGCGAGCAGCAGCAGGACCACGGACGGGATGCTCAGCGCGATCGCGAACACCGCCGAGACCTGACGCGGGGAGTTGAGGACGAGCGAGTACATCGCCGTCGGCATCGTCATGTACGTCGGGGCGCCGACCAGGTACGTGCCCTGTGCCTCGTCGAAGGACGCCAGGAACGACATCACCATCGCGACGAGGATCCCCGGCCAGGCGATCGGGAACGTCACCTTCCAGAAGGTGCGCCAGCGGCTGGCCCCGGCGTCGCGGGCGGCTTCCTCGAGGGACCGTGGCACGGCCGAGAACGCCGCGGCGGGCAGCCACGTCATGAAGACGACGCAGCCCAGGACGTGCACGATCAGGATCCCGGTCACCGTGTTCATGAGGTTCAGCGCGGTGAACATCGCCGACATCGTGACGAAGAGGCCCATCTTCGGGAACGCGTTCGTGGCGAACAGTCCGACGAGCACGAGCCGCCGCCCGGGGAACTCGATGCGGCTGATCGCCCAGGCAGCGGGCAGACACACGACCGCGGCGATGAGGACCGTGAGCGGCGCGAGGACGAGCGAGTTCTGCACCGCGACGGCCAGGCTGCGGTCCTCGAACACGGTGCCCCACCACTGCAGGGTCCAGCCGTCGGGCAGCAGGTTCGGGTAGGTCCACGTCGTGGCGAAGGCACGGGCGGCCAGCCAGACGAGCGGACCGAGGATGAACACCGCCAGCACGATCGCGGTCGCCCAGACGAGGGCGTTGCCGGTCAGACGCTTGATCACTGCTGCTCCTGACGCTTCTTGTCGAGCTCGCCCGCGTTCGAGCGGACCGTCGAGCGGAGGTAGAAGACGCTCGCGGCCGCGGCGAACGCGAACACGATGAACGCCATCGCCGTCGACTGCTGCGGACGGTTGTAGGCCTGGAAGTACTTCGAGATGTCGACGCCGAGCATCGTCGGGGCGTTCGGGCCGGTGAAGTACGGCACGGTGAACGACCCGAGGACCCCGATGACGGTGAACGTCGTCGCGATGACGAGCGGGGTCGCGGCCATCGGCAGGAGCACCTGCCAGACGACGCGCCAGGTGCTCGCCCCGGCGTCCTTCGCGGCCTCGACCAGGGCATCCGGGGTGCCCTGGAGCGCCCCGGCGATCATCAGCACCGCGAACGGCAGGCTGGTCCAGACGCTGCCGAACACCACGGCGACGAGGGTGTAGCCCCACACCGGGACGTCGAGGCCGAACTGCGCCCCGAGGCTGCGGAGGAAGCCCTGCGCGTCGGTGAAGGTCAGGATCGACCAGCTCGCGATGACCACCGGCACGAAGATCGGCACCACGGCCAGGACGCTGAGGGTCTTGCCGAGGAAGCCTCCGCGGAGCCGCAGGATCACCGCGACGACGACCGCCAGCCCCACGGTCAGGCCGGTCGACAGCGCCGTGACCCCGAGCGTCGCGACCAGGTCACGCAGGAACGTGGGGTTGCCGAGCAGGGTGGTGTAGACCGCGAACGAGAAGCCGCGCACGGTGTCGCCGCCGATGTCGGCGAGCGCCTGGTTCAGGCCGCTCGTGAACCCGAGGCTGAACAGGGCGGCGTTCACCACCGGGACGCCGACGAACAGGATGACGACGAGCACCGGGGCGGCGACGAGGGCGAGGCCCTGCCACCGCCGGCGGCGGGCCAGCCGTTCCTGCGTCGTGCGCCCGCCGGCGGGGTGCGCCGGGCCCTGGGCGTGGGGCGGGACGGGCGGGAGGCCAGTGGCGGAGTCGCCACGGGCCTCCCGGCCGGTTGCTGGGCCGTCCTGGACGGTCTGGGTCACTGCGGGACCTTCGCGTCCCACGCCGCGTTCATGTCGGCGGCGAAGTCGCTCTGGAACCCGAGGCGGAGCTGCGAGGGGTTCGCGTCGGTGAACTGCTCGGCGACCGACTTCGGCAGGCTGTCGAGCGGGATCACCGGGTAGCCGGAGACGGCGCTCGCGACGAGCTGCTGCCCCTTCGCGCTGAGCACGAAGTCGGCGAGCTTCTCGGCTGCCGCCTTCTTGGCGTCGGGCTCGGTCTTCGGGATGCCGAGGAAGCTCGCGCTGCCGGTGAACGACGGGTCGTCGATCTGCACGGCCTTGGTGGTCTTCGGGATGATGCCGGTCTTCTGCGAGGTGATGAACTGGTCGCTCCAGACCGGGGCCATCGCGATCTGACCGCTGCCGAGCAGCTGCACGACCTGGTCGTTGCCGTTCGGGTAGACGCCCTTCTGGTACGTCGACGGGCCGAGGTCCTTCAGGGCCGCGAAGCCCTTGTCCCACTTCGACTCGAGCGACTTGTCGTACTTCGTCTGCATCGTCTCCTGCTCGGCGGGCGTCAGGTACTTCGCGAGCACCGTGGCCACGAACGAGCCACCCGAACCGCCGGACGACGGGGAGTTGTAGGCGAACTCGCCCGGGTTGGCCTTGATCCAGGCGAGCAGGTCGTCGAGGGTCTTCGGCGGGTCCGTGACCTTCTTCGCGTCGTACGCCAGCAGCACGCTCGAGGCGCGGTACGGGATGGCGCTGTCGCCGCCCTGCTGCTTCGTGGCGTCGGGGACGTCCTTGAGGTTCGGGATGGTGCTGTCGCTGACCGTGCTGAGCAGCCCGGCCTTGCCGGCGGTGGTGACGAAGCCGGCGTCGACGAGGTCGTACGCGACGGACTTGCCGGCCTTGACCGCGGTCGCGAGGTTCGCCTGCGTCTGGGCGTCGTGCTCGCCGTGCAGGTCGATGCTCGTGCTGACCTTGATCTTCGGGTTCGCCTTCTCGAAGGCGGGGATGAGCGACTTGTCCCAGAGGTCCTGGACGTTGGTGTCGCCGCTGATGAACACGGTGAGGCTGGTGGTGCCGTTGCCGTCGGCAGCGTTCGAGGCGTTGGCGCTCTGGACGCAGCCGGAGAGTGCGACGGTCGCGGCTGCCGCGATGGCGAGGCCGGCGAGGGCTCGGGTCTTCACGTGGGTACTCCCTGTTCCGTGGGTGATGCGGTGGGTGTCGTGCGGGGTGGGGGTGGTGCGGGGTGCGTGCGGTG
>NZ_LR732827.1:1766349-2084501 GCF_902506155.1 Curtobacterium sp. 8I-2 | reverse complement strand
GTGCGAGTTCCGCCGCCCCGTGCGGGATTGACGGCTTCGTGCCCGGCTACAACCCCGCACGGAGCGGGCTGCTCGCCCCCGACCGGCGAACGATGCACGGTGCGCGGCCCCGTTCGCTGCCGACGACCCCGCACCGAGCGGCCAGGTCCGCGGTGGGCGACGAACCGCGCACCGTGCGCACCGGCAAGATGCCGAACAATCTCGCACGGTGCGTGACTGATAGCCCTCAGCGCGACATGCGGACTCCGGCCTTGCGGAGCTTCGCGCGGAGGACCCACTCGTTGCGCAGGTCCGACCAGGTGAGCCGCACCACGGTTCGCACCTCGGGGAACGCGCGGAGCCGGTCTTCCCGGATCTTCTCGTCGAACAGCGCTTCCTCCGGTGTCCGTCCCCGCAGGTACGCACTGCTCCGGTACTTCACGGCTCCGTCGAACTCGACCACGACCCCGGCATCCGGGAACCAGAAGTCCACCACGATGTCCGGCTCGCCGAGTGCTCGGAAGCGGTGCTGGAGGACCGGCGGTGGTGTCCCGAACTGGTCGAACCGCGCTCGTCCGTACGACTCCCCCGGTGAGTCCGATGCGGCATCGGCGAACCCGATCGCCCGGAGTGCCCGACGTCGTCCCTTCTGCCCGCGCCGCTCGATCGCCGATAGGACGTCCTCGCGTTCGACCTCGCGACGCAGGAGCGCATCGAGGGACACGACTGCGTCGGTGAACGGCAGTGTGAGTGCGAGGTCGGTCGCCAGCCGATCGAGTCCGCACAACAGCAGCCCGTCGAGCGTGGCGACCGGACGCTCGTTCCGTTCGGGGTCGAGGTCGGCGTGCACCACGAAGGTCGCGTTCGTGGTGCGCCGGTCGGCACCGCGTGAGGTCACGTGGATCCGGGTCGGTGGCGGGGTGAGCAGGGGCACACCGAACACGACGGCGGCGGAGACGTGTGAGATCAGGTCTCCTGGCCGGATCCGGTCGGCGAACGAGCGCAGCCGGAGGTGGTGCTGTTCGGTAGGGTGGAGTGCGGCCCATCCCGAAGACTCCGCGTAGAGTCCGCGTGCTACCCGTGTGAGCTCCCCCGCAGCGGCCCGACGTCTGATGACATCGGACTCGTCGGGGCGCTGGGCGGAGGTTCGGTACGTGAGGACTTCAGGGACCGGTGCGAGCTTGAGGTTCATCGACATACTCGTGATGCTCCGGATCCTCCGCCTTCGGAGCGGCACCGCGTGGGCGTGCTGTGGAGGAGCAGCCGCGCCGAGCACCTTGTGGAGGAATGAGCGAGCAGCCCGAGGCCTGCGAGAATGAGCGGGTGAACGCACGCATCTGGGGTTGGCTCGCAGCCGTCATCGACGTCGTCCTCATCGTTGTCTTCGCGCTCATCGGGCGCTCGTCCCACGGTGAGGCGAACACGGCGCTGGCGCTGTGGACGACCGCCTATCCGTTCCTGGCCGGTTGGGCGATCGGGTACGTGGCGAGCGGAGCCTGGGCACGACCACTGCGTTTGTGGCCGACCGGCGTCCTGGTCTGGGTGCTGACGGTCTTCGTCGGTCTGGCGATCCGTGTCGTCACCGGCCAGGGCGACGTCGACGGCAACCCGCTGCCGATCTCGTTCGTCATCGTCGCCACGATCGTGCTCGGGGTGTTCCTGCTCGGTTGGCGGGCGATCGTCCGCGGTGTGCTCCGGTTCACCTCGTCGCGGTCGCGGCAGGATGCTGCAGCGACCGACGCGTGAACGGCAGCCGCGGTTCCCAGCCGACCATCCTCGACGTCGCCGCACGTGCGGGTGTCTCGAAGTCGGCGGTGAGCCGGGTCCTCTCCGGAACAGGTCGGTTCTCCGACGAGACGCGTGAGCGAGTCGAACGCGCCGCGACCGAGCTCGGGTACGTCGCGAACGCGATGGCCCGCGGGCTGGTCAGCGGGCGCACGAACACGATCGGGATGCTCGTCCGTGACGCCTCGTCGATGGTCTACACCGCACTGCACGCCGTGATGGAGCGCCGCGCATCGGAGCTCGGCTACCGCGTCGTCACCACGACGGGCGTCGGCCGGGTCGAGGACGAGAAGTCCGCCCTCGCCGCCCTCGTGTCGATGCGCGTCGACGGCCTGGTCGTGTGCAGCGGCCTGATGCCGTCCGCCGACATCGCCGAGTTCGCGCCCCGCATCGCCACCGTCGTCGCCGGTCGGCCCGAGCTGCACCCGGCGCTCTCGAGCGTCTACTGCGACGAGGTCGACGGTGGGGCTTCCATCGCGGACGCCGTCGCCGATGCCGGCCACACCACGGCCGTGGTGTTCACGGTCCCGCTCGACGACGCCATCACGCAGCACGCGCGATCATCGGCGATGGTCGAGCGGCTCCGAGCACGTGGCGTCCGGGTGCTCGACATCGACGCGAGCTTCGTGCGGCCACCCGACGACCTCGCCGCCGACCTGGTGGACGCCGTGCAGGAGTCGGGCGTGACCGCGGTGATGTGTCCGACCGACCGGCTCATGCTCGACGTGTGCGAGGCGCTCGCCCGCCGCGGTGTCGAGGTCCCGCGCGACCTCTCCGTCACCGGGTTCGACGGCGTCTACCCGCTGGCGAGCGACTGGATCGGCTTCACGACACTCGAGCAACCGATCGAGCGCATCGGCCGCGAGGCCATCGACCTGGTCATCGGCCGCATCGACGACCCCACGCGCCCGGTCGAGCACCGGTCACTGCGCGGCACCGTGATCCCCGGCCGCACCCTGCTCCCCCGCTGACGCCGGCCCGCTGACCTCGCACGGTGCGCGTCGACTCACCCCGTGCAGGCTCCGGGCACCGCGCACGGTGCGAGGTCGCGCAAACCGCGCACGATTCGTGATGCGGTGCGAGGTTCGAGAAGCACGCACGGTGCGAGGCTCGTCAAGCGGTGCCACCGTGGTGGCTCGGTGCGGCGCTACAAGCGCGCACCGAGCGGTCAACCTCGCACGGGCCGACACAGACAGCACCGTGCGGCTTCCGCCCACGGCCACGCCCGCAGCCGCCCGCCCCCGCCTAGAACAAGCCCGAGCGCGGCCCGTCCTCCGGACCGTCGAACCCGCGGAACATGTCGGACACGAGCGCCTCGATCTGCGGCTCGACCAGGCGTTCGACGGCCTCGGCGATCCGCGGGCGGTGGTCGATGAGCGCCAGGCACACCGCGGTACCGGTCGACCGAGCGCACTCGTCGGACAGCGCGATCTCGTGCCGGAGCGCAGCCTTCGCCTCGTCGGACAACGGCTCGCGCGGCGTCTGCTCCCCCGCGCCGGTGCCGGCCAGCTCGCCGAGCGTGAACAGGAACGGCGACCCCGGCGACGGCTCGGGGTCCACGTCGAGGCCCTGGAACTCAGGCGACAACCCCTCGGCCGGCTGGTACCCCGCGTGCCGCTTCCGGGCCGCCGCGCGCTCGAGCTCACGCTGCAGCAACGGCAGGTTCTTCGCCGTGTAGTCGTCGACGGCGTCCTCGACGATGGTCGAGATCCGCCCGATCAGCGCGTGCTGGACGGCGTGCGGCACGTCGGGTCCGAACCCCGCGGCCGCGGCGATCGGGGATCCGGTGCACTTCCGGCAGATGCGCGTGCGCGGGCGGGCGGTCCCGATCTGCCAGCGCGGCAGCCAGCGCAGCCACAGGTCGACCGCGCCCCGCACGCGCCCGTCGATGCCGTCCATCCCCCAACAGTAGGCCTGGAGGCGCGGATCACCCCCGGCGCACCGCGCCGGTCGGGCAATCCGCCGGTCCTCAGGCCTGTGGTTCCGTCACGAAGTCGATCAGCTCCTCGACACGGCCGAGGAGCTCCGGCTCGAGGTCGGCGAAGGTACGCACCTGCCCGAGGATCCGCTGCCATGCCCGAGCGATGTCGGCCTGCTCGGCGTGCGGCCACCCGAGCGCCTGGCAGATGCCCGCCTTCCACTCGATCGAGCGCGGGATCGTCGGCCACGCCCGCAGCCCGACCCGCGCCGGCTTGACCGACTGCCAGACGTCGACGAACGGGTGCCCGACGACGAGCACGTGCGCGCCCCACTTGCCACGCATCACGGCGTCGGCGAAGCGGGACTCCTTCGACCCGGGCACCAGGTGGTCGACGAGCACCCCGACCCGCCGCTCCCGCGTCGGCTGGAACTCGTCGAGCACCGCGGCCAGGTTGTCGACGCCGGAGAGTTCCTCGACCACGACGCCCTCGACCCGCAGGTCGGCGCCCCAGACCTTCTCGACGAGTTCCGCGTCGTGCTTGCCCTCGACCATGATGCGGCTGGGGAGCGCCACCCGAGCACGCTGCGACTCCACGGCGAACGATCCGGACGCGGTGCGGAGGCGACCACCGTCGGACGCCTGCCGCACGGCGGGCGCGGCCCCGGGCCTCCAGTCCGCGTGCACGGCACCGACGGAACCAGCAGCACCAGCCCGGCCAGCGGCACCCCCGGCAGAACGACCGACCGGCGCCGACGGCCGCCCCAGCGTCACCAACTCACCCTCGAGCAGGAACTGCCCGGTGAAGGGGAAGGAGCGCGTGCGGCCCTTCCAGTCCTCGAGCGCGATGTTGCCCGCCTCGAGCCCCACCACGGCACCGGCCCACCCGGAGTCCGGGTCCTCGAGCACCATGTCCCGTTCGAGCGGCACCTGCCGCACCTTCTTCACCCCGCGCGAGCGCCAGTCCCCCGAGAGCACATCGCCGCCGTACCGGTCGTCGTCCACCCGCACGAGGGTACTGTCGACGACGGCCCGGACGACGTCGACCGCGCCGGTTCCCCATCATCTCGACGGAAGGCCCGCCCGTGCGCGCAGCGATCATCCACGCCCCGAACGACATCCGCGTCGAGGAGCGCGACCGTCCCGGACTCCTGTCCGGCAAGGACGTCGTCGTCAAGGTCCTCGCGGCCTGTGTCTGCGGGTCGGACCTCTGGCCCTACCGCGGCGTCACCGAGACGAAACAGCCCCGGCCGATCGGGCACGAGCTCGTCGGCGAGGTCGTCGCCGTCGGTGACGACGTCACGGGCCTGCACGAGGGCGACTTCGTCATCTCCCCCTTCACCATGAACGACGGCACGTGCCAGGCCTGCCGCAACGGCATGACCACCGGCTGCGACCACCTGTCCGGGTTCGGCAGCACGGACGCCCACGGCGACCCGGTCGGCGGCGCGCAGGCCGAGTACGTGCGGATCCCGGACGCCGACGCCACGCTCGTCGTGGTGCCCGGCCCGGTCGACCCGGCGCTGGTGCCGTCGCTGCTCACCCTGTCCGACGTCTTCTCGACCGGCCACCACGCCGCCGTGTCGGCAGCGGTCGGCCCCGGCAAGACCGTCGTCGTGGTCGGCGACGGCGCGGTCGGCCTGTCCGCCGTCCTCGCGTCGAAGCGGCTCGGTGCGGAGCGCATCATCGCGATGAGCCGGCACGCCGACCGTCAGGCGCTCGCCCGCGAGTTCGGTGCCACCGACATCGTGGCGGAGCGCGGCGACGAGGGCGTCGCGGCGGTCCGCGCGCTGCTCGGCGGCGACCTGGCGGACTGCGGGGTCGAGGCCGTCGGCACCGAGGAGAGCATGGACCAGGCGCTGCACTCGGTCAGGCCCGGCGGCAACGTCGGCTTCGTCGGGGTCCCGCACGGGGTGCCGACGATCGGCACGCGCTACCTCTTCGACACGAACATCGCGATCGCGGGCGGCATGGCCCCGGCCCGGAAGTACATCCCGGAGCTGCTGCCGGACGTGCTCTCCGGCGCGATCGACCCCGGTCGCGTCTTCGACCTGGAGCTGCCGCTCGACGAGGCCGCCGAGGCCTACCGCGCGATGGACGAGCGCCGGGCCATCAAGGTGCTGCTGCGCCCGTAGCGACGTGCGTCGTGGACGCACCGGTAGACGGACGGGAGGCCCGTGGCGGCGTCGCCACGGGCCTCCCGTCCGTCGTCTGGTCGCGTCCCGACCACCGGACGCCGCCCGGTCACGCGTCGCGGATCGCCAGCACCCGGTGCGGCGCAGCCGCCTCGGCCCGCCACCCACCGGGCAGCACGTCGCGGAGTTCGGGCACCGTGAAGCTCCGTCGGATGGACCGCAGGCCGTCGACCCGGACGAAGGTCCCCGCCGCGACGAGCGGTGACGCCAGCGCGTACGCGCGGTAGGCGGCCGACGACCGTCGGATGTCGGAGTGCAGGCTGCGTCCGCTCGCGAGCAGCTCGGAATCGGCCAGGAACCCCCGCCGTTCCTCGTCGCCCAGGTGGTGCAGCACGTGGTTCGAGACGACGACGTCGAACCGCTCGCCCGCCGCGACCAGGTCGCCGCTCGACTGCTGCCGGAACGTGACGCCGGCCGGTGAGGACCGCCGTGCGGCGGCGATGGCGCGTTCGTCGGGGTCGACACCGACGACCTCGAGGTCGAAGCCGTCACTCGCCGCCCACCGCACCAGCGACCGGGCCAGGTCGCCGCCGCCGCACCCCAGGTCGAGCACGCGGCCACGCCCCTGTGCGGGCAGCGCGGGCACGACGTGCGAGCGCCAGGCCGCGCGCCAGCCGCTGACGAGCGCGTTCACGACGGCGAAGCGCCGGAAGGTGCGGGCGAGCGCGCGCGGATCGCAGTCCGGGTCGTCCATCAGCTCGGTCAGGTCGAGCGCGCGGGTGCGCAGGTCGACGGCCGGGAGGCCCGTGGTGCCGCCGTCCGGACGGCTCACGCCGCGCCCGTGGTCGCGACGGGCACGCGCAGCGGCTCTCCGGCGAGCGACGCCTCGGTCCGCACCGCGGTGAGCCGGGCGCTCTCCACCGTCAGGCCGGGACCGAAGGCCAGCGCGACGACCGCGCTGCCGTCAGCCATGCCGGCGTCGACGGCGTCACGGAGCACGAAGAGCACGGTGGCGCTCGACATGTTGCCGTGTTCCCGCAGCACCCGCCGGCTCGACTCCATCGCGCTGTCGGGCAGGCCGAGGGACTCCTGGGTGCGGTCGAGGATGGCGCGGCCGCCCGGGTGCACCGCCCACACCGGCACGTCCGACGCCGGCCCGCCGTCGAGCAGCGGTTGCACGGCGCTCGGGACGTGCAGGCCGACGAGCTTCGGCACGGCGGTGGACAGGACCATCTCGAACCCCTCGTCCCCGATGTTCCACGCCATCTCGGACGAGCCCTCGGGCACCACGGCCGTCGTGAAGTCGTCGAAGCGCAGGCCGGCTCCGTCCCGGGCGACGACCGCGGCTGCCGCACCATCGCCGAAGACGCTGTTCGCGACGATCTGGTCGGGGTCGTTCGAGGCGCGGACGTGCAGGGTGCAGAGTTCACCGCACACCACGAGCACGACGGCGCCCGGGTCCTGGTCGACGAACGCGGCGGCGATCCGGAGCGCGGGGAACGCGGCGCAGCATCCCATGAAGCCGATGTGGTGCCGGAAGACCCCGGCGGGGAGTCCGAGCTGCTCGACGACGTCGATGTCGGGCCCAGGCTGCGTGAACCCGGTGCAGGACACGGTCACCAGGTGCGTGACGGACTCGGGCGCGATGCCGGCACGTTCGACGGCGTCACGGGCGGCGCCGACGAACAACGGCGGGGCGAGTTCGCGGTACCGGTCGTTGCGTGAACCGGTGGACGGCGAGCGAAGGGTGCCGTCGTCGTCACGGAAGGCACCACCGGCACGTGCGGAGTCGAGTTCCTCGAGGACGGTGTGCCGCTGGTCGACCGCCGACCCGTCGAACGCGGCGGGGACCAGGCGCTGGCCGAGCCGCCCGAGGTCGGGTTGGGCAGAGAAGAGGTCACGCACCCGGGGCTGGTCGAGGGTCGTCTCGGGGACGGCGGTTCCGATGGCGCGGATCGTTGCGGACACGGTTCATCCTGTCACCCGATCGCTGACGTGTCCCCAGGATGCACACGGCAACCGGGACGCACGGAGGGCACGGCACCGACCGGTACCGTGCCCTTGCGAGGTGGGACCGCCTACGACTGCTGCGCGCGCTCGAGCACGAGTTCACGCACGCGTGCGGCGTCGGCCTGGCCCTTCATGGCCTTCATGACGGCACCGATGATGGCTCCGGCCGCCTGGACCTTGCCGTCCTGGATCTTGGCCAGCACGTCGGGCTGCGCCGCGAGCGCTTCGTCGACCGCGGCGGTCAGGGCGGAGTCGTCCGAGACGACCTTGAGCCCCCGGGCCTCGACGACCTGGGCCGGCGAACCCTCGCCCGCGATGACGCCCTCGAGCACCTGGCGCGCCAGGCGGTCGGTCAGGTCACCGGACTCGACGAGCGCGATGACCTCGGCGACGTGCTTCGGCGACACCAGGTCACCGGGGGCGGCGTCCTGCGCGTTGGCGACGCGGCTGATCTCACCGGTCCACCACTTGCGGGCGGCCTGCGGTGCAGCGCCGGCGGCGACGGTGCCCTCGACCTCGTCGAGCAGCCCGCCGTTGACGACGTCCTGGAACTCCAGGTCGGCGAAGCCCCAGTCCGCCTTCAGACGACGGCGACGTGCGACCGGGGCCTCGGGCAGCGAGGCCCGGAGCTCCGCCACGACGGCCGGGTCGGGCACGACGGGCAGCAGGTCAGGCTCCGGGAAGTACCGGTAGTCGTCGGCGTCCGACTT
Source organism: Curtobacterium sp. 8I-2 (assembly GCF_902506155.1). NCBI lineage: Bacteria > Bacillati > Actinomycetota > Actinomycetes > Micrococcales > Microbacteriaceae > Curtobacterium > Curtobacterium sp. 8I-2. The sequence goes on along the minus strand of NZ_LR732827.1, from coordinate 2,075,964 downwards.
CGGGCGACCGGCCGAGGTGCGACCGGTGTCCTCGTGCCAGTGGCGGGTCTCCTGCGTGATCGAGCCACCGGCGGCGAGGATCGCGGCCTGACGCTGGATCTCGTAGCGGATCGCACGTTCGACGGCGCGGAACGAGTTGACGTTCTTCGTCTCGGTGCGGGTGCCGAGCTTCTCCTGCCCGCGGGGACGCAGCGAGATGTTCGCGTCGCACCGCAGGTTGCCGCGCTCCATGCGCGCCTCGGAGACACCGAGCGCCCGGACGAGGTCGCGGATGACCTGCACGTACGCCGCACCGAGCTCGGGGGCGCGGTGCTCGGCACCGAAGATCGGCTTCGTGACGATCTCGACCAGCGGCACACCGGCACGGTTGTAGTCGACGAGCGAGTACTCGGCACCCTGGATGCGGCCGGTGGCACCACCGACGTGGGTCAGCTTGCCGGCGTCCTCTTCCATGTGGGCGCGCTCGATCGGGATGTTGTAGATCGTGCCGTCGGCGAGCTCGACCTCGACCTCGCCCTCGTAGGCGATGGGCTCGTCGTACTGCGAGACCTGGTAGTTCTTCGGGTTGTCCGGGTAGAAGTAGTTCTTCCGGGCGAACCGCGAGGACTCGGCGATCGAGCAGCCGAGCGCGAGCCCGAGCTGGATCGAGTACCGCACGGCCTGCGCGTTCACGACCGGCAGCGACCCGGGCAGCCCGAGGTCGACCGGGGTGACGTTCGTGTTGGGTTCGCCGCCGAAGAAGTTCGGGGCGTCCGAGAACATCTTGGTCTTCGTCGCGAGTTCGACGTGGACCTCGAAGCCGAGCACCGGCTCGTAGCGCTCGAGCGCCTCGTCGAAGTCCATCAGCGCGTCCTTCTGCGCCATCAGATCACACCTTCCTGCGCAGCGGACTGCTGACTCTGGTCGAGGTCCGGGACGGACGCGATGAGCGGTGCGCCCCACTGCTGTTCGAGCAGACGCTCGAGCGCGGCACCGTAGCGGTACAGCCGGGCGTCCTCGCGCTGGGGCGCCATGAGCTGCACGCCGACGGGCAGGCCGTCCTCGGGCGCGAGACCGTTCGGGATGCTCATGCCGGGCACGCCGGCCAGGTTCGCCGGGATCGTCGTGAGGTCGTTGAGGTACATCGCCAGCGGGTCGTCGATGCGCTCACCGATCGGGAACGCGGTCGTCGGCGCGGACGGGCTGACGAGCAGGTCGACCTGCTCGAACGCGGCCTGGAAGTCGCGCTGCACGAGCGTGCGGACCTTCTGCGCCGAGCCGTAGTAGGCGTCGTAGTACCCGGCGCTCAGGGCGTAGGTGCCGAGGATGATGCGCCGCTTGACCTCGGGCCCGAAGCCGGCTTCACGCGTGGCGGCCATGACGTCCTCGACGGTGGCACCGTTCTCGGGCGTGACGCGGAGGCCGAAGCGCACCGAGTCGAACTTGGCGAGGTTCGACGACGCCTCGGCCGGGAGGATCAGGTAGTACGCGCTGATGGCGTACGCGAACGACGGCGCATCGATCTCGACGACGACCGCGCCGGCCGACTCGAGCAGCGCGACGGTCTCCTGGAAACGCTGCGTGACACCGGCCTGGAAGCCGTCACCACCGGCGAGTTCCTTGACCACGCCGACCCGCAGGCCGCGGAGCGTGTCCGCCTGCAGCCCTTCGCGTGCGGCGGCGGCCATCGAGGGCCAGGCGTCCGGGATGGACGTGGAGTCCTTCGGGTCGTGCCCGCCGATGACGTCGTGCAGGAGCGCGGCGTCGAGGACCGTGCGGGACACCGGACCGATCTGGTCGAGGCTGGACGCCAGGGCGATGGCGCCGTAGCGGCTCACCCCGCCGTAGGTCGGCTTCACACCGACCGTGCCCGTCACCGCACCCGGCTGGCGGATGGAGCCACCCGTGTCGGACCCGAGGGCCAGCGGTGCCTCGTGCGCCGCGACCGCAGCGGCCGAGCCACCACCGGATCCGCCGGGGATCCGGTCGAGGTCCCACGGGTTGCGGGTGGGCCCGTAGGCCGAGAACTCGGTGGTCGAGCCCATCGCGAACTCGTCCATGTTGGTCTTGCCGAGCGGCACGAGGCCGGCGGCGCGGAGCTTCGCGACGGGGGTCGCGTCGTACGGCGGCACCCAGCCTTCGAGGATCTTGGACCCCGATGTTGTCGGCATGTCCTGCGTGCACAGGACGTCCTTGACGGCGATCGGCACACCCGCGAGCGGCCCGAGGTCGTCGCCGGCGGCACGGCGCGAGTCGATCGACTTCGCGGCTGCCAGGGCGTTCTGGTTGACGTGCAGGAACGCGTGCACGTCGCCGTCGACGGCGGCGATCCGGTCGAGGTGGGCCTGGGTGGCCTCGACGCTCGAGACGTCGCGGGCCACCAGGGCGTCGGCGAGCGCCGCGGCGCTCAGCTTGGTGATGTCGTCGGTCACTGTTCTTCGCCCTACTGTTCTTCGCCGAGGATGGCGGTCACGCGGAACCGTTCGCCGTCGGAGTCGGGCGCCCCGGAGAGCGCCTGCTCCTGCGTCAGCGTCGTGCCGACCACGTCGGGTCGGGTGACGTTGCCGAGCGGCACGGGGTGGCTCGTCGCCGGGACGTCGTCGGTCGCGACCTCGGCGACCTTGGCGACGCTCTCGACGATGTGCGACAGCTCCCCGGTCAGCTTCTCGATCTCGTCGGGCGTGAGTGCGATACGTGCGAGGTTCGCCAGGTGCGCGACCTGCTCGCTCGTGATGTCAGGCATGGTGCTCCGTCGATCGGTTCGTGGAATGCCCAACAGTCTATTGGCTGCGTCGAGCGTGCAGGCGCGGCTGTGGACAACGCACGCCCGGCCCGGTGCCGGGCGTCCGGACCGGCAGCGGGCCGCGCCCCACGGGCACGGCCTGCCCGACGCTGGCGCGTCGTTCAGGAACCGGCGGCGTGGACCCGAGCGGTCACTTCCCGTCCTTGCCGCCGCCAGCCGGCGCGGCCGGCGCTCCCGGAGCCGCCGGAGCAGCGGGAGCAGCGGGAGCAGCCGGAGCGGGAGACGCGGCAGCACCCCCGTCGGGCGCGGACGTCGGCGCCGGTGTCGCCTGGTCGTCCTGCGCGTTCCCCTGCCCGGACGAGGAGCCCGACGACGAGGAAGACGACGACGAAGACGACTTGCTCGCCTGCCCGATCATCGCCTGGCTCGGTGCCGGCAGCGCTCCCCCGCCGACGGTCTGGTCCAGGTACGCCATCATCGACTTCCCGACCCCGAACTTCGCGCTGTACCCGGTCGTGCCCTGCAGGAACGGCCAGTGTGCCAGGCTCACGCCGCCCTGGACGTTGCCGATCCAGGTGGCGTTCGTGTACTTCGTCGACGACGCCACCAGCCAGTTCTGCACGTCACCGTCGGTGGTGCCGGTCTTCGCGAACTTCGGCACGCTGTCCCCGGGGTTCGCGGTCGCGGCGGTCCCCGATCCGGACAGCACACCCTGCAGCGCGTAGTCGACGGTGCCCGCGACGTCGGCGGAGACGCCCTGCGTGCAGGACGACGGCGTCGGGGTGATCTTCGTGCCGTCGGCCTCGGTGACCGAGTCGATCGCGGTGGGCGTGCAGACGACGCCGTCGTTGGCGAAGCCCGCGTAGGCCTCGGCCAGGTCGATCGGCGACAGCTCGTTCACGCCGAGGATCGACGACGGCGTCTGGCCGAGGGCGGCCCCGTCGGCCCGGTGGATCCCCATCGCCTGCGCGAGCTGGGCGATCTTGCACAGGTCGAGCTGCTTGCCCATCGCGCCGAAGGCCGTGTTGATCGACTCGACGGTCGCGGCCTGCACGGTCATCGACGCCGGCACCGTCTCGGCGTTCGCGACGGGCCAGACCCCGCCGCTGACGTTCTGGCACGAGTTCGTGAACTCGGAGTTCTGGAACGTGTGCTCCGTCGTGGAGACGGATTCGGACAGGGTGTGGCCGCTGGCGAGCCACTCGGCCAGGGTGAACACCTTGTAGGTCGAGCCGGTCTGGAACCCGCCGGAGTTGCCGTACCCGGAGTCGGCGCTGTAGTTGACCGCGGTGGCACCGGCGCCGGCGTTGTCGCCCTGCGTGTACGTGGTGTTCTGCACCATCGACATGATCCGCCCGGTCCCCGGCTCGACGGTGACGTTCGAGCCACCGACGTCGACGCCGGCCATGGTCGCCGGCACGTAGGTCGACAGGGCGTTCTGCGCCTGGCCCTGCAGGTCGAGGTCGAGCGAGGTGTGGATCTGCAGGCCCTTGGTGTCGAGCGTGGCGATGCGTGCCGCTGCGGTCTTGCCGAACGCCGGGTCCTGCAGCACCTGATCGCGGACGTAGTCGCAGAAGTACCCGGCGTCGTAGCTCGTCGCGGCCGCCGAGCACCCGTTGGCGGTCTCCGTGATCTTCGGCGTCACGGGCGTCGCGATCGCCTTCGTCATCTCGGCCTTCGTGATGGAGCCGTGCACCTGCATCCGGCGGAGCACGTAGTCGCGGCGCTCCTTCGTCAGCGCGTACCCGTTCGCCTTGCCGTTCTCTTTGTCGCCCGGGACGTCGATGCGCAGGTTCGACGGGTTGTTCAGGATCGCGACGAGCGTGGCGGACTGCACGAGCGACAGGTCCTTGGCGTGCACGCCGAAGTAGTACTCGGCCCCCGCCTCGGCACCGTAGACCCGGCCGCCGAGCCCGACGAGGTTCAGGTACCCGGTCAGGATCTCGTCCTTCGAGTACTTCTTGTTGACGGCGATGGCGTACCGCATCTCCTGCAGCTTGCGCTGCGGGGTGACGCCGGCGACGTCCAGGTAGCACGCGTCGATCTTCTTCTTGGTCGCGGCCTGGTCCTTGCCGGTGAGCTGTTCGCACTGCTGCACCAGGACGTTCTTGACGTACTGCTGCGTGATGCTCGAGCCGCCCTGCACGTCCCCGCCGACGACGGTCGCGGCGACACCGCGCAGGGTGCCGAGGACGTCGATGCCGCCCTCGTCGTAGTAGCGCGGGTCCTCGGTGTCGATCGCGGCTTCCTTGAGCGTGTCCGCCATCTGGTCGGCCGTCACGTTCGTGCGGTTCTCGGCGTAGAACGAGGCGATCTTGACCTGTTTCCCGCCCTGCTCCGCGTACACGGACGACACCTGCTGCGGGGTCTGCACGTCGAGGTAGGTCGGCAGGTCCTCGAAGAACGACACCGCCCCCGACGTCCCCTCTCCCGCGACGGCGACCGCCGGGGTCACCGCGACGGCGACGAGCATGCCGGCGAGCACGGACATCACCACGAACATCAGGAGAGCACCAGGCCATCGCACCACACGCATGACGGAACCGTAGGCAGCAGGGCTGTACTGGTTCTGCCCTGGAACGAGTGCAGGCTGCGGTCGCGTTCAGGTTGCCACCCAGGCGGCCTTCGAGGCGGCGTCGCGATCCGCACGTGCGCACCGATCCGGCCGGGAGGCCCGCGGCGGCCCCGGCACGTCGGCCGGCGGTCACGATCGGGTCACGCTCACCGCGTCGTCAGGATCCGCAGGGCACCGCCCGTCGGACGCGGTCCGTCAGTCACGGGGCTGCAGGTCCTGCGGGCGCACGAGGTACATGTCCGGCGAGGCACCGACGATGCCGTCACCACCCGACCTGCCGCGCCGGATCTGCTCGCGCACCAGGTCGCCGCGCCCGATCCCGATCAGGGCGACGTCGTGCAGCGACGCCGTTCCGGGCTTCAGGTAGTCGTTGTGCCCGACCGGTCGGCGGAACACGTCCCCGGCGGACAGAGCGTCGGCGCCGCCGGCCAGGTCGAGCACGGTGGACCCGAACGAGGCTCCGCCGGGGTCGGTGCCGAAGTACCCGGAGCCCGCGATGGGGTCGCTGTGCGCGCCGCCGACGAAGACCTGCCCGGTGGCGACGGCGAGGTCGGACGCGGAGCGGACGTCGCTGCCCGGTGACCCGAGGACCGTCAGGGTGTCCGCGGTCATCCGGCCCGATGCCAGGGCCATCATCGCCGCCGTCGACCCGTACGAGTGCGCGACGATGTTGACCCGCGGTCGGTCGTCCGCGCGGAGCGCACGCAGTCCGGCGACGGTCCGTTCGAGCCGCTGGGCCCCGGTCCGCGCGAGTTCGAGCGACATGATGTTGGACAGGTCCGGCGTGCGGTACCCCATCCAAGCGACCACGGCGACACCCGACCCGTTGCCGGTCGCGGCGAGCGGGGCGAGGGTGGCCTGCTCGCTGGACAGGTCGTTCGCCGTGTTCGTGAAGTCGGTCATCTGTCCGGTCACCGTGAAGAACATGCCCGGCACCACGACGGTGACGTCGGCCGCCGTGTCGAGGTCACCGATGCTGATCGCCGCACGCCCGGAGCCCCGGGTGTCCAGCGTCACGAGGAAGCGCCGCGGGTCACCCGGTTCGTGCACCAGCGAGTCCCGCACCTGCCCGAGCATCGCGGCCCGGGCGGCACCGACGTGGGCGTCGGCGAGACCGGAGTGCAGCGTCGCACGGTTCGCCTGGTCACGGACGACGTAGGGCACGCCCTCGAGGTTGCCGACCAGAGCCGGTGCGTGCACGAGGAGGCGGTCCTGCTCGTCGGCGGGCAGGTGCGACCACCACTGCGCGACGGTCTGGGCGGGCGGGGGGTCGTCCTGCACGGCTGCCACGACGCGGCGGTCAGTGGCCGCACGGCGCAGGGCTGCGGGCCCGAGTGCACCGAGGTCCTCGACGAACGCCCGCCCGTGGGCGACGGCGAGGTCGTCGACCCCGACCCGTCGCAGCGACGCCGACGTGGCGACGACGGTGAGGTCGTCGAGCGGCACGATGCGTGACGGGACCGTTGCGACGGCGGTGGCCCTGGCGACCGGGACCGGGGGCACGCCCGGGGCCTCGATCACTCCGAGCGAGTGCATCGAGGCGGTGAGCAGAGCCGCGGCGATGAGCAACAATCGGATCTCCCCCGGGAAGGCCGTCCCGACGTCCCCCTGCAGACGACGGGTGATGCTCCGCCGAGTCTACGGAGATGTCCGCGGATCATCCATGCGTGATGCAACTTGTCCCCCGGACTGGGCGCCGTCGGCTCCGCGCCGCGCGCAGCGGATGGGATCCCGTGTGCTCGCGCCCCGCTCAGTCCTCGGTCGCGGGCGCCTCCGGCTCGGCGAGCGCCGCAGGCCCTTCGGTGACGAGCAGGTGGAACTGCTCGGCGTCGATGATCCGGACCCCGAGCTGTTCGGCCTTCGTGAGCTTCGAACCGGCTCCCGGTCCGGCGGCCACGAAGTCGGTCTTCTTGCTCACGCTCGAGGCCGCCTTGCCGCCGGCGGTCATGATGGCCTCGAGCGCACCTTCGCGCGTGTAGCCCTCGAGTGAACCGGTCGCGACGACGGTGACGCCGCTCAGCACGCCGCCCTCGACCTCGGCGCTGCCGGGGCCGGGGTGGCCCGGGGTGGTGAACTGCACGCCGGCCGCGGTCCACCGGTCGATGATCTCGCGGTGCCAGTCGACCTCGAACCAGGCGAGCAGGGCGTCGGCGATGATGCCGCCCACCCCGTCGACGGCGGCGAGGTCCTCGCGCGAGGCCGACCGGATGGCGTCGAGGGAGCCGAAGTGGTTCGCCAGGGCACGGGCGGCGACGGGTCCGACGTGGCGGATGCTCAGGCCGACCAGGATCCGCCACAGCGGCTTCGTCTTCGCGGCGTCGATGTTCGCGAGCATCTCGAACGCGTTCTTCGACGGGTAGCGGCTCGGCTCACCGGTGTAGTCGGCACCGCGTGCTCCGGGGTCGAACGGCGGGTCGGTCTTCTTGCGCGCCCGGCTGAACGGCGTGACGCGCTTGGGTGTGCCGTCGTCGTCGACCTTCTCCATGCCGGTCTCGGCGTCGCGGACGATGACCTCGATCGGGACGATGTCCTGCATCGTCAGGTCGAACAGTCCGGCCTCGGTCACGAGCGGCGGGGTCTCCGGGCGGAGCGGCTGCGTCAGAGCCGCGGCCGCGACCTCGCCGAGCCCCTCGATGTCGAGCGACCCGCGCGAGGCGATGTGCTCGACCCGGCCGCGCACCTGCGCCGGGCAGCTCTTCGCGTTCGGGCAGCGCAGGTCGATGTCGCCTTCCTTCGCCGGGGCGAGCTCCGTGCCGCACTCGGGGCAGTGGGTCGGCATCACGAACTCGCGCTCGGAGCCGTCGCGGAGCTCGACCACCGGGCCCAGGACCTCAGGGATGACGTCGCCGGCCTTCCGCAGCACGACGGTGTCCCCGATCAGCACGCCCTTCGCCTTGACGACCTGCTGGTTGTGCAGTGTGGCCTGGCGGACGACGGACCCCGCGACCTCGGCCGGGGCCATCACGGCGAACGGGGTGGCACGGCCGGTCCGACCGACGCTGACCACGATGTCGGTGAGCGTCGTGTGGACTTCTTCCGGCGGGTACTTGTACGCGATCGCCCACCGCGGCGCACGCGAGGTCCACCCGAGTTCTTCGTGCAGGGCGAGGTCGTCGACCTTGACGACGACGCCGTCGATCTGGTGCTCGACCGACGATCGGCGTTCCCCCGTGGTGCGGACGAAGCCGTTGACCTCGTCGATGGTGTCGAACACCCGGTAGTGGCTGCTCGTCGGCAGTCCCCAGGTCTGCAGGAGCTCGTACACCTCGGACTGGCTGCGGACGTCGGTGCCCTGCTCGAGTTCACGGACGGGCCACGCGCCGATGCCGTGCACGAGCATCCGCAGACGCCGCAACCGGTCGACCATCAGTGCCCGCTTCGCCTCGGACTTGCCTTCTTCCTTCTGGCGGAGCGACCCGGCGGCGGCGTTGCGCGGGTTGGCGAACACCCGCTCCCCCGCTTCGCGCTGGTTGGCGTTCAGCTCGTCGAACTCGGCGACCGGGAAGAAGATCTCGCCCCGGACCTCGACCAGGGGCGGGTGACCGGTGCCGGACAGGCGGTCCGGGATCGTGCCCATCGTGCGGACGTTGCCGGTGACGTCCTCGCCGACCACGCCGTCGCCGCGGGTGGCCGCCGAGACGAGCCGACCGTGCTCGTACCGCAGGTTGATCGCCAGACCGTCGATCTTCAGCTCGGTCAGGAACCGCACCCGCTCGGCGCCGGCGTCCCGCTGCACCTTGACGCCCCACTCGGTCAGTTCGTCGGGGCTGAACACGTTGTCGAGCGAGAGCATGCGTTCGGCGTGCTCGACGGGGGCGAACTGCGTCGTCTGTGCCTGCCCGCCCACGGTCTGCGTCGGGCTGTCGGGCGTCACGAGTTCCGGGAACCGCCGCTCGATCGCGTCGAGGCGGTGCACCAGCGCGTCGTAGTCGGCGTCGGACAGGGGCGAGGCGTTGCCCTCGTAGTAGTCGTGCCGCAGCTCGTTGACGCGGGCGCGCAACCGGTCGACTTCTCGCGCGGCCTGGGCGGCGTCGAGCCCGTCGGGGTCGATGGTCTCGAACGTCGCGTCGGTCTCGCTCATGGCATCAGTTCTACCGTGCACCACCGACGCGGCGTGCAGCGGGCGTGTGCCCCGGGAGCGGCGGGGTCAGGCGTCGACGGGGACGGCGCTGACCGTGGTGTCGATCGTGCACTGGCCGAGCACCCGCGTGCCGACGTAGACCACGGCCGTCTGTCCGGGAGCGACCCCGTGCAGCGGCTCGTCGACGTCGATCACGAGCACGTCGTCCTGCACCCGGGCGGTCGCCGGCACCGGGTCGGCGTGCGCGCGGATCTGCACGTCGCAGGCGAACGGCGTGGCCGGGTCAGCCGGCGCCGTGCCCGCCCAGGTGAAGCGCGAGCCCGACATCGAGGTGACGGCGAGGGCTTCCTTCGGGCCGACGACGACGGTGTTGTCCTTCGGGCGGATCTCGAGCACGAACCGCGGCTTGCCGTCCGGCGCCGGACGACCGAGGGCCAGGCCGCGACGCTGTCCGACGGTGTAGCCGGTCGCGCCCTCGTGCGAGCCGACGACCGTGCCGTCCCGCTCGACGACCTCGCCGGGAGCCGTGCCGACGCGGTCCGCCAGCCAGCCGCGGGTGTCGCCGTCCGGGATGAAGCAGATGTCGTACGAGTCCGGCTTCTGGGCGACCGTCAGCCCGCGCTCGGCGGCCTCGGCCCGGACCTCGTCCTTCGACGGGGTCGCGCCGAGCGGGAACATGGCGTGCTGCAGCTGCTCGGCGGTCAGGACCCCGAGCACGTACGACTGGTCCTTCGCCCAGGCGGCCGACCGGTGCAGCTCGCGGGAGCCGTCCGGGCCGGTGACGATCGAGGCGTAGTGCCCGGTCGCGACGGCGTCGAAGCCCAGGGCCAGGGCCTTCTCGAGCAGCGCCGCGAACTTGATCCGCTCGTTGCAGCGCATGCAGGGGTTCGGGGTGCGGCCGGCCTGGTACTCGGCCACGAAGTCGTCGACGACGTCTTCCTTGAACCGGGCCGAGAAGTCCCACACGTAGTACGGGATCCCGAGGGCCGACGCGGCGCGCTGGGCGTCCATCGAGTCCTCGATGGTGCAGCACCCGCGGCTGCCGGTGCGCAGGGTGCCGGGCATCCGGCTCAGGGCCAGGTGCACGCCCACCACGTCGTGGCCGGCGTCGACCGCCCGGGCTGCGGCCACCGCCGAGTCGACACCACCGCTCATCGCCGCAAGAACACGCATGCCCCCAGGGTAACCCGCCGACGAAGCGGTACCGCTGGCGTACGGTTGGTCGAGCGATGGCCACGACGGGGAACGACTCATTCGACTTCCGGTCCGTCCTGCTGTCCGGGTTCCTGCCCGCAGCGCTCTTCGCGATCGGCGAGGGCGCGATCATCCCGATCATCCCGATCGCCGCCGACTCGCTCGGTGCCAGCCTGGCGTTCGCGGGCTTCGTCGCCTCGCTCATCCTGGTCGGCGAGCTCATCGGCGACGTGCCGTCCGGTATCGTCGTCGCCCGCATCGGTGAGCGGAACGCGATGATCGGCGCCGCACTCGTCTCGGTGGTCGGGCTCGTGGTCGCCACGACGGCCACGAACGCCTGGGTCCTGGCACTCGGGGTGTTCCTGGTCGGTGTCTCCACCGCGGTCTTCGCCCTCGCTCGGCACGCCTACATGACCACCGCGATCCCGCTGCGGATCCGCGCCCGGGCGTTGTCGAGCCTCGGCGGCGTCTTCCGCTTCGGCTACTTCGTCGGGCCGTTCATCGCCGCCGGTGTCATCCACCTGACCGGCACCACCAGCAGCGCCTTCTGGATCCACGTCGTCTGCTGCCTGGCGGCAGCGGTCGTGCTCCTGGTGCTGCGCGACCCGGCGACGGGCACACGCGGTCTGCGGTTGCCGCCACGGGCCTCCAGGCGGTCGACCGGCCACGGGGCGGACGCGAGCGGCCACGCGACCGAACCGCCCGCCGACACGGGCGCGCAGTTCGTCCAGCAGGAGGCGCAGGGGCTCTTCCGCACCATCCGCGCGAACGGGGCGGTCCTGCTGCGGCTCGGCAGCGGCGCCGGCCTGATCGGCGCGATGCGCGCCGGGCGGCAGGTGATCCTGCCGCTGTGGGCGGTGAGCGTCGGCCTCGACGACTCGACCGCGGCGCTGGTGATCGGCATCGCCGGAGCGGTCGACTTCGCGCTGTTCTACACGAGCGGGCAGATCATGGACCGCTGGGGGCGGCTCGCGAGCGCCCTGCCCTGCATGCTCGGCCTGAGCATCAGCTACTTCCTGCTCGCCTGGAGTGGCCACCTGGACGCCCGGGTCGGCTGGTTCGTCGCGATCGCGATGGGCATGTCGCTGGCGAACGGCGTCGGTTCCGGCATCCTCATGACGCTCGGCGCGGACCTCGCCCCGCGCGACGCCCCGGCACCGTTCCTGGGGGCGTGGCGGTTCACCGGCGACTTCGGGTCGGCGGCGGCACCGCTCCTCATCTCCGGCGTGACCGCCGTCGCCTCCATCGCGGTCGCGAGCGGTGTCATGGGCGTGCTCGGCCTGGTCGGCGCGGGCATCCTGCTCCGCTACGTGCCCCGGTACCTGCCGCGCCCGTTGCGCTGACGCACGGCGCGCACCGTGCGCGCTGTCGCTTCGTGGCGCACCGTGCGTGCTCCTCCGCTCCGTGCGCCGTTGACCGCACCGTGCGCATCCACAGCGCCGCACCCAGCCGCCAAGGTCGCACCGGGTGGCGGATCGCGCACAGTGCGTCCCACGGCCTGGAGGCCCGGTGCACGTCCGCCGCGCACCCCGCGGTCGGTAGACTGCCGCTGCTCGCGGGAGTGGTGGAATCGGTAGACACGCAGGATTTAGGTTCCTGTGCCCCAGGCGTGAGGGTTCGAGTCCCTCCTTCCGCACCGAGTCCCCCCTGCCACACGGTTGCGGTCATCCGCACGCCTCGAGCAGGTCATTCCCGCGAGGGATGGCCCGGCCACTCCCGGGCGGTACCCTCGTCCCGCGGGTGTCCTCCCCGTGACCCCCGCCTCCACGACCGGAAGAACCATGCACTCCGTCGCACTCGCCCTGATCCCGTGGCTCGATCCGCAGTACATCCTCGACCACTTCGGGGCCATCGCCGTGCTCGTGGTCTGCGCGATCGTGTTCGCCGAGACCGGTCTGCTCATCGGCTTCATCTTCCCGGGCGACAGCCTGCTGGTCATCACCGGTCTGTTCGCCTTCGACCGCGGCGGCGAGATCGGCGGCATCCCGATCTGGGTCGCAGCGCTGATGATCGGCGCTGCCGCGTTCCTCGGCGGCGAGCTCGGGTACTACATCGGCAAGAAGGCCGGGCCACCGATCTTCGAACGCAAGGACAGCGGGCTCTTCTCGAAGGCGAACGTCGAGCGCACCAACGCGTTCTTCCACCGCTTCGGCCCCCTGGCCGTGATCCTGGCGCGCTTCGTGCCGGTCGTCCGCACCTTCGCGCCGATCGCCGCGGGCGTCGGCCGGATGGACTACAAGAAGTACTCGCTCTACAACGCCATCGGCGCCGTGGTCTGGGGCGTGGGGGTGACGTTCCTCGGGTACTTCATCGGGCACATCCCCTTCGTGGCGCACATCGTCCGCGAGTACATCGACATCATCCTGCTGGCCGCCGTCGTCGTGACCGTCGTGCCGATGGCGCTGACGTACCTGCGCAACGCCCGCAAGGCGAAGCACGCGAACGAGGCCGAGGCCGCCGCGACCCCGACGGTCGACCCGACGCTCTAGTCGCAGCACCGACTGTCCGGCGCGTCCGCGCGTCGACGGACAACGAAGTCGCCCCGGACCACGTGATCACGTGGTCCGGGGCGACTTCGGTCGTTCGGATCGGAACGGGCGCCGGCGCTCAGACGCCGAAGTGCTCCCGGACGACCGGCGCGATCCCGCGGAACGCCTTGCTGCGGTGCGACAGCGCGTTCTTCTCGTCGCGGGTGAGCTCCGCCGACGAACGATCCGCGTCGTCCGGCCGGAACACCGGGTCGTAGCCGTGGCCGCCGTCGCCGACGGGTTCGGTCAGGACCTCGCCGTTCCAGACGGCCTCGACCACGTGCTCCTGACCGTCGGGCGTCACGAACGCGGCCGCGCACACGAAGGCAGCGGTGCGCTCGACGACGCCGTCCAGGTTCTGCAGCAGCAGCGCGATGTTGTCGGCGTCCGACCGGGTGCCGGCGTACCGAGCCGAGTGGATGCCCGGTGCGCCGTCGAGTGCGTCGACGGCGATGCCGGAGTCGTCGGCGAGCGCCGGCAGCCCCGTGTGGGCGACCGCGGCACGGGCCTTGATCAGGGCGTTCGCCGCGTAGCTGTCGCCGTCCTCGACCGGCTCCGGACCGTCGTACCCGACGAGTTCGACGCCCTCGCCCAACGCCGACCCGAGGATCTCGCGCAGTTCGACGACCTTGCCCTGGTTGTGGGTGGCCAGCACCACCTCGCGGGACGTCACGCCAGGCCCAGGACCGAACGCTGGATCGCCGCGAGCGACTGGTTGCCGGCCAGGCCCAGGTCGAGCAGGACGTTCAGCTCGTCGCGGTCGAACGGCGCGTGCTCGGCGGTGCCCTGCACCTCGATGAACTTGCCCGACCCCGTCGTGACGATGTTCATGTCGGTGTCGGCGGCGGAGTCCTCGGTGTAGGCCAGGTCGAGCATCGGCTCGCCGCCCACGATCCCGACCGAGATCGCCTGCACGCTGTCGGTGAGCGGCGTCGCCTTCTTCGCGATGAAGCCCTTGGCGCGGCCCCACTCGATCGCGTCGACCATCGCGACGTACGCGCCCGTGATCGACGCCGTGCGGGTGCCGCCGTCGGCCTGCAGCACGTCGCAGTCGATGACCAGGGTGTTCTCGCCCAGGGCCTTCGTGTCGACGACGGCCCGGAGCGACCGGCCGATCAGGCGGGAGATCTCGTGCGTGCGGCCGCCGACCTTGCCCTTGATGGACTCGCGCTGCATGCGCTCGTTCGTCGACCGCGGCAGCATCGAGTACTCGGCGGTGACCCAGCCGGTGCCCTTGCCGGCGAGCCAGCGGGGCACGCCGTTGGTGAACGAGGCGGTGCAGAGCACCCTGGTGTCACCGAACGAGATGAGCGCGCTGCCCTCGGCCTGCGAGCTCCACCCCCGCTCGATCGTGACGGGACGGTGGTCGTTGGCGGTGCGGCCGTCGACGCGGAGTGTGTCGGTCATGGGGTCCTTTCGGTGCGGGGCAGCGTGATGGCCCCCGTCTGGAGGTGGCCGACGCTCGAGACCTCGGGTCCGAGGAAGCGCCGGGCGAGCCGGATGAAGCCGTTCTTGTCGTCGCCCGTCGCCTCGAACGAGTAGGTCGGGGCGGTGGTCGCGGTGCGCTCGAGCCCGTGCTCCACGAGTCGGCGGTAGACGTCGTTCGCGGTCTCCTCGGCGCTGGAGACGAGCGTGACCTCCGGACCCATGACGAACTGGATCGCGGCGGACATCAGCGGGTAGTGGGTGCAGCCGAGCACCAGGGTGTCGACGTCGGCGGCGCGGATCGGGTCGAGGTACCCGGCCGCGACCGCACGGAGCGACGGCGACGAGGTGTCACCCGCCTCGACGAACTCGACGAACCGCGGGCACGCGGCCGTGGTCAGCCTGACGTCGGCGGCGACCACGAAGGCGTCCTCGTAGGCGCGCGACGCGATGGTGCCGACGGTGCCGATGACCCCGATGCGGCCCGTCCGGGTCTGCTTGACGGCGGCGCGGGCAGCCGGCTGGATGACCTCGACCACCGGGATGCCGTACGCCTGCTCGTAGCGTTCGCGGGCGTCCCGGAGCACGGCGGACGAGGCGGTGTTGCACGCGATCACCAGCGCCTTGACGCCCTGCTCGACCAGGTCGTCCATGACCTCGAGCGCGTAGCGGCGGACGTCCGCGATGGGCTTCGGACCGTAGGGCGAGTGCACGGTGTCCCCGACGTACCGGATGCTCTCGCGCGGGAGCTGGTCGATGATGGCGCGGGCCACCGTGAGCCCACCGACCCCGCTGTCGAAGACTCCGATCGGTGCATCCGTCACGGCACCAGCGTACCGACGCCCGCCGACGAGCACCGACGCGACCACGCGCGCCACGCTGGCCGGGCGCACGGGGTGATCCGGGCCTCCCCACCGGCACGTCACTAGTGTCGGAGACGTGACCAGCGCGCTCCTGACGGACCAGTACGAACTCACCATGGTCGACGCGGCCCTGAAGGACGGGACCGCCGACCGGCGATGCGTCTTCGAGGTGTTCGCCCGGCGGCTGCCCGACGGCCGCCGCTACGGTGTCGCGGCCGGCCTCGGACGCTTCCTCACCGCCCTCGGCGACTTCCGCTTCGGCGACGAGGAGATCGGGTTCCTGCGCGACCGCGGCGTCATCGACGCCGGCACCGCGGCGTGGCTCGCCGACTACCGGTTCACCGGCGACGTCCGGGCGTACCGCGAGGGCGAGGTGTACTTCCCGAACTCCCCCATCCTGCAGATCGAGGGCACCTTCGCCGAGGCAGTCGTGCTCGAGACCCTCGCGCTGAGCATCTACAACGCGGACTCCGCGATCGCCTCGGCCGCCGCCCGCATGGTCTCCGCCGCAGACGGCCGCCCGCTCGCCGAGATGGGTTCCCGCCGCACCGGCGAGTGGAACGCCGTCGCCGCCGCCCGTGCCGCGTACAT
The DNA here is from genome assembly GCF_902506155.1 of Curtobacterium sp. 8I-2. Classification (NCBI taxonomy): domain Bacteria; kingdom Bacillati; phylum Actinomycetota; class Actinomycetes; order Micrococcales; family Microbacteriaceae; genus Curtobacterium; species Curtobacterium sp. 8I-2. Next base: position 2,059,985 of record NZ_LR732827.1, on the reverse strand, counting down.
CGCCGGGTTCGGCGCGACGAGCAACCTCGAAGCCGGGCGCACCTGGGGCATCCCGACGATGGGCACCGCCGCGCACGCCTTCACGCTGCTGCACGACTCCGAGGAGCAGGCCTTCCGCTCGCAGCTCGACGCGCTCGGCAACGCCACGACCCTGCTCGTCGACACCTACGACATCGAGGCAGCCGTGGAGACCGCCGTGCGGCTCACCGACGGCAAGCTCGGCGGTGTCCGGATCGACAGCGGTGACCTGCCGTCGGTCGTCGCCGCGGTGCGCGCACAGCTCGACCGGCTCGGCGCGACGAGCACGAAGATCACGGTGACGAACGACCTCGACGAGTACACGATCGCCGCACTCCGAGCCGCCCCGGTGGACTCGTACGGCGTCGGGACCTCGGTGGTCTCCGGCTCGGGGCACCCCGCCGCCGGCATGGTGTTCAAGCTCGTGGCACACCGGGACGCCGACGGTGGTGACTGGGTCCCCGTCGCCAAGAAGTCAGCCGACAAGGCGTCGATCGGCGGCCGGAAGGAGGCGGGCCGACGCCTCCGCAACGGCGTCGCCACCGCCGAGGTCGTGCTCACCGGAGCGCAGGTCGGTCCGGATGAGCGACCGCTCCTCGTCCCCGTCGTCACCGGCGGCGAGGTCGACCCGGCGTTCCTCGGCACGCAGGGCGTCGAGGCCGCACGCGCGCACCACAAGCGCGCGAAGGCGGAGCTGCCAGCCGACGCGTCGCGCATCGGACGTGGCGACCCCGCCATCCCGACCCTCGTGATCTGACGTCGCGGCGCGCGCCGCGCACGTCGTGTCGCGTCGCGTCGCGTGCCCGCTTGGTGAGCAGGAATGGTCGCCTGCCCGACGGCGACCCGACCGCTTCTGCTCACGATGCGCAGCCGGCGGACGCGGCAGACGGACAGGAGGCCCGTGGCGGCGTCGCCACGGGCCTCCTGTCCGCCTGTCGGTCGCGTCTACTCGGACTTCATCTTCTCGTAGATCGCCTTGCAGTCCGGGCAGACCGGGAACTTCTCCGGGTCGCGGCCCGGGATCCACTTCTTGCCGCACAGGGCCTTGACCGGCTTGCCGGACAGGGCCGACTGCAGGATCTTGTCCTTCTTGACGTAGTGCGAGAACCGCTCGTGGTCACCGGGTTCGATCGCTTCTTCTTCGAGGAGCTTCTCGAGCTCCCGGTCCATCACGTCGAGGCCGCCGCCTGGTTCCGTCATGCTCATGGCTCCAGGGTACGACGGTCCGCCCTCGGGCGCGCCGCCCGTCCCGCTCGTCGCGCTGTGCCGCTGGGCCGTTAGTCGCGCTGTGCCGCTGGTTGCGTCGTGCCGCTAGTTGCGCTGTGCCGCGGCGAGCAGGTCGGGGCCGCGTCGGTCGAACAGGCGTCCGCCGACGGAGACACCGATGACGAGCACGACGGCACCGACCCCGATGCCCACCAGGAGCGTCAGCACCGACCACGGCTCCGGACCCTGCACGACGGCGAGCACCGCGAGACAGGCGGCGGGGACCGTGCAGAGCACGATGCCGATCACCATGGAGGCCTGCGCCACCGTCGCCGTGACGCCGGCGGCCTGCGGCTGCTGGAACGGGTGATCGCCCGGGCGCACCGTCGGGTACGGCATCAGCACCGACAGGACGCTCGACAGCCCGAGGCCGGACAGCAGTGCACTCGCACTCACACCGATGAGCAGCGGGAACGCCGCCCAGTCGCCGAACAGCCGTGCGGAGAGCGCGGCGCCGGCGACGATCGCGGGCGCTCCCACGACCAGCACGGGCACGACGCGACCGAGCCGATCGCTCCACCCGGGCGCACCGGAGGCGACGTGCAGCCACACGGCCGTGTTGTCGTAGGAGACGTCGTTGTGCGGCAGGAACCCGGCGATGAGGGCCATCAGCGGCAGCGGCACGAGCGCGGTCCACTGCCACGGCACCCCGGCGACACCGAGCGGGATCACGACGATCGGCACGAGCAGGATGATCAGGTACGACGTGCGGTACCGCGGGTCGCGCACCCAGTAGGTGAGCGCCCGGGCGGCGACGGCGGACACCGGGGCCGACCCGAAGCGGTCGAACCAGCCGAGGCCCTGGTACCGGCGAGTGCGGGGTCGGTCGTCGACGGTCTCGAGGGCACGGCCGACGAGCGACCACCACGCCCACGCGAGGAGTGCGACGACGACGACCGCGATCAGGAGCTTCAGGAGGCCGGCACCGACGTGGCCGCTCGCGACCTCGGCCGGCACGGCCCAGGCGGCGCCCCAGGGGGTCCACCCGGCGACGTCCGCGACGCGCTGCATCTCGGCGCCCTGCGGGTCGAGCCACTCGACGCGCAGCAACAGCGCCACCGTCGGGATCGAGAGGACGACGATGACGAGGGCCACCAGCCACCCGGCGTCCCGGGAGCGGTCCGGGCCGATCAGCCGCGAACCGACGGTGCAGCACACCCGGATCAGCAACGCGCAGGTCGCGACGCCGAGCAGACCACCGACGACCGCGAGCAGTCCGAGCCCGGGGTCACGGGCCCAGGCGACGACCTGACCGGCCGCGACGACGACCACACCGATGACGGGGATGCCGACGAGTCCGGCGACCACGAGCCCGATCGCCAGGCGACGTCGCTCGATCCCGAACACGGCGAAGCGCCGCGGGTCGAGCTGGTCGCTCCGCCCGACGACGAGTGGCACGACCGTGAACCCGAAGGCGATCAGGGTGCCGACGGGCACGACCACGGCGCGTGCGACGTCCGGGTCGGCGTCGCCGAGCGCGATCGTCCGCGACGCGACGAACACGGCGGCGAGGAGACCGACGAGGCTGGCGAGCACGACGGCGACGGAACGGCGGGCGGTGCCGCGGACCTCGCCCGCGAGCAGGTCCGCCCTCAGCCGGAGAAGCTGTGCAACCATTCCATGCTCTCTGCGACGACACGACCGCCGGCGAGTTCGACGAACTTGTCCTCGAGGCTCTTGCGGCCGCGGACCTGGGCCATGGTGCCGGACGCCAGGACCTTGCCGCCGACGATGATGGCGACCGAGTCGCAGGTGCGCTGCACGAGCTCCATCGAGTGGCTCGACAGCACCACGGTGCCGCCGCCCCGGGTGTAGCGGCGCAGGATGTCCGTGATCGTCGCGGCGCTCACCGGGTCGACCGACTCGAACGGCTCGTCGAGCACGAGCACCCGCGGTGAGTGGATGAGGGTCGCGGCCAGGGCGATCTTCTTCGCCATGCCGACGGAGTAGTCGGCGACCTGGCGTCCGAGCGCTTCGCCCAGCCCGAAGGCCTCGGCGAGGTCGGCGCTGCGCTTCCGGGCGGTGGTGCCGTCGAGCCCGCGGAGCGTGGCCGAGTAGTACAGCAGCTGCGCACCGGTCAGCCGGTCGAACAGGCGGAGCCGGTCCGGCAGGACCCCGAGGCTCCGCTTCGCGGCCGTGGGGTCGGCCCACACGTCGTGGTCGAGCACGGTCACCGAGCCGGCGTCGGGGCGCAGCAGTCCGGTGATCATCGAGAGGGTCGTCGTCTTGCCGGCGCCGTTCGGGCCGACCACGCCGAAGATCGAGCCCTGCCGGATCTCGAGGTCGACCTCGTCGACGGCCAGGGTCTGTCCGTACCGCTTCACCAGGCCGCTCGCCGCGAGCACCACGGGCTGGAGCGTCTGGGGTTGCTTCGGCGCGGCGGCGCGGGGTGCACGCTTCTTCGCCGCGGGCGAAGCGGCGGTGGTCGCCTGGTCGGCGTCGCCCGTCGCGTCGTCGGCAGCCGTCGGCGCGGGAGGCTCGGCCTCGGTCCGCGGGGCGGCCTTCGTCGGGCGCTTGGTGCGTCCCTTGCCGCCGCGCGCCTTCGCGGGGCGCGGCGCGGCTGCCGGGGTCGGGGCGTCTGCCGGGCCCGGAGCCTCGTCGGAGCGGGCGTCCGTCACGCCGTCGGCGCGGGTGCCCGTCGTCTCGTCGGTGCTGGCGTCCGTCGTCTCCCCGGTGCGGGTGACCGTCGTCTCGCCGGTCATCGCGTCATCAGTGGCGGTGTCGTCCGCATCCGTGTCCCCCGTGTCGTCGTCTGCTGCGTCCTCCGCAGCCGCGGCGGTGTCCGCGTCGTCGGCGTCCCCCGCCTCGGTCATCCAGGCAGCGTCGGCCGTGGCGTACACGTCCTCGTTCTCTGCTCGCGCTGGCATCGACCCACCGTACCAACGGTCTCCGACCGGCGGGGACCGAGTCGGCCAGGGTCACGAATTGAGTACGAAGCGCGCCGACCCGTACCCAGCGAGGGGGTGTTTCCGTATCATTCACCAGGGCACGAAGGAGTGTTCACCACTTGGAAACCTGCTCCAGCAGGCGATCCCGGCGGCCTCCTCGCAGCGACTTCCACGTCGACGCGACCGGTTCTCGGGCAACTCGGACGTTGGAAGCGCAGACTCGACGAGGCCCGCCCGTACCCCAGGGTGCGCGGGCGGACACCAGAAGGGACCAGCATGACCACGCAGATCGTGATCCTCGCAGCGGGGATGGGCAGCCGGCTCGGCCGCAGCCTGCCGAAGCCGCTCACGGAGCTCAGTGACGGCCGCACCATCATGCAGCAGCAGTTCGACAACATCCGCGCCGCGTTCGGTTCGAGCGCCCGCGTGACGATCGTCGTCGGCTACAAGTCGGAGCACATCGTCGAGGCCTTCCCCGAAGCGAACTTCGTCTACAACGAGTCGTACGACTCCACGAACACCTCGAAGAGCCTGCTGCGCGCGCTCAAGGCCACCGGCAAGAGCGGTGTCCTCTGGATGAACGGCGACGTGGTCTTCGACCCGATGGCGCTCGTCCGTGCGGCCGACATGATCGACGAAGGCCGTTCCTTCGTCAGCGTCAACACCGACAAGGTCTCCGACGAAGAGGTCAAGTACACGGTCGACGCCGAAGGCTTCATCCACAAGCTGTCCAAGCAGGTCGTCGGGGGTCTCGGCGAAGCCGTCGGGATCAACTACGTCTCCGCGGCCGACAAGCAGGCCCTCATCCGTCAGCTCGGTCGCGTCGACGACCAGGAGTACTTCGAGGGCGGCATCGAAGCTGCCATCGCCGAGGACGGGCTACGCTGGACGCCGATCGACATCTCCGACCTGTACGCGGTCGAGATCGACTTCGCCGAGGACCTCGAGCGCGCGAACAACCTGTTCGCCTGAACCACCCGTCAGGACCCCTCGGCGGTTCCGCCCGAAGGGAAACCGTGACCACAGCGAGTGCGCCGACCGCGCCCGCGGCTGCCGCACCTGCGAGCGCCCGGAGCGCCGGTCGGCGCTATCGTCAGGCCCTCTGGCTGCTGACCGTCCGCGACCTCCGCGTCCGCTACTCGACGTCAGCGCTCGGCTACGTGTGGTCGATCCTCGACCCGCTCGTGATGTCGGGGATCTACTGGTTCGTCTTCACGCAGGTCTTCCACCGCGGTTCCGTCGGTGAAGATCCGTACATCGTGTTCCTGCTGTCCGCGCTGCTGCCGTGGATGTGGTTCACCGGCGGGGTCTCGGACTCCACCCGGGCGTTCATCAAGGAATCGAAGCTCATCCGCTCCACCACCATCCCCCGCACGATCTGGGTGGCACGGATCGACGCGTCGAAGGGCATCGAGTTCCTGCTGAGCCTGCCGGTCCTGGCGGCCTTCGCGATCGCGACGGGTGCGCACCTGCACTGGCAGGTCGTGTTCTTCCCGTTGGCGATCGTGCTGCAGTGCGCGCTGGTCTACGGCCTGGGGCTCATCGTCGCGCCGCTCGTGGTCTTCTTCCGCGACCTCGAGCGGGCCACCAAGCTCGTCCTGCGGTTCCTGTTCTACGCGTCCCCGATCATCTACGGCACCCACGCGCTGCCCTCTGCACTGCGCGACATCGCCGCGGTCAACCCGCTCACCGGCATCTTCGGCATGTACCGTGCGGCGTTCTTCCCGGGCCAGCTCGACTGGCTCGAGGTCTGCGCGTCGGTGGTCGTGACCGGCATCGTGCTCGTGATCGGGTTCGCGGTGTTCCGCCGCAGCGAGCACCGCGTGCTGAAGGAGCTGTGATGACCGCGACCGACCAGACCCGGCGCACCGAGACCGTCGCACCGGTCATCTCCGTCCGCGGCGCCGGCATCTGCTTCAAACGCAACCGTCGGGCGAGCCGGAACTTCAAGGACCTGTTCGCCGGGCGTGGACGCCGCAAGCGCGCCGACGAGTTCTGGGCCCTGCGCAACGTGTCGTTCGACGTCCGCCCGGGCGAGGCGATCGGGGTCGTGGGACGGAACGGCCAGGGCAAGTCGACCCTGCTGAAGCTGGTGGCCCAGGTCATGTTGCCCGACGAGGGCCGCGTCGACGTGGGCGCCGGCGTCGCGCCGCTCATCGAGATCACCGGTGGGTTCGTCGGCGACCTCACGGTCCGGGACAACGTGTACCTGACGGCCGGTCTGCACGGCATGTCACGGGCCGAGATCCGCGATGCCTTCGACGAGATCATCGAGTTCGCCGAGATCGCGGACTTCGTCGACACCCCGTACAAGCACCTGTCGAGCGGCATGAAGGTCCGCATCGCGTTCGCCGTGATCTCCCGGCTCGACGAACCGGTCATCCTGGTCGACGAGGTCCTGGCCGTGGGCGACAAGGCCTTCCGCGAGAAGTGCTACAAGCGCATCGAGGAGCTCCTGGCCGGCGGTCGGACGCTGTTCTTCGTCTCCCACAGCGACAAGGACCTCCGTCGTTTCTGTGATCGCGGGCTCTACCTCGACAAGGGTCGTCTGCAGCTCGACGGCACCATCGAGGCCGCGCTCGCCCGGTACGCGGCGGACTACGGCTCCTGACCGGCCGGGGTACTCCCCCGCACGAACGCGCGCACCGGTGGCCCCCTCCACAGCCCCCGGTCCTCGTGGCCGCAACCGGGGTCCCGCCGTCGGACCCTCCCCCTAACGTTCCCCCCATGCACCACCCACCAACCGCGTACGCCGTCCCGTTCGCCGTCGACCGATCGCACGCACCGCGCCGGTACGACCTCGTCAACACCGGCTCCGAGCCGGTCGACGGGCTCTCCCTCACCCATCTGGGCAACGGCTACTGCCCACCGCTCGCGGTGCGTCGCCTCGACCCGGGCCGTTCGCTGTCCCTGGCGGTCTTCGGTGCCGACCCCGAGGACACCGGGGTCGTCATCGTGCGGTGGCGCCGACCCGACCGCTCCGAGTACCTCTGGCGGATGTCGCTCGTCGGGCCGGGCCTCCAGCCGTGACGCGGCCCGAGCACCCGGCACCGGACGTCCGGGGTGACGACGGAGCGTCAGCGCCCGTCGCGTTCGGCGGCGACGGTCCGCCACCGTTCCAGCAGCCACTCCACGGCGGCGTGGAACCGCTCCGTGGCGGCGCCCGGCGTCGTGTCGCCGAAGTACCGGGCGACCCAGTGCTGCAGACGTGCGAGCTCCTCGGCGTCGCTCGCAGCGGCGTCGACGCGGGCGATCACCGATGTGGCGTCGGCCGCGGTCAACCAGTTCGCGTCGCTCAGGTACCCACGCTCGTCGACGTCGGCCTCGGGCGAGACCGGACGCGTGACGATGAGCGGCTTGCCCACCGCGAGCCGGTCGTAGATCATCGCGCTGATGTCGGTGATCGCCACGTCGGCGTCCGCCAGCTGCCAGCCCAGGTCACCACCGTCGTCGTACAGGTGGTGCGCCGCAGGGTCGGCGGTGTTCGCGGCGCTGATCGCCGCGACGATCCGTTCGTGCGCCGCGCGGTACGCCGGGTCGAGCACGCCGCTGCGCGGGTGCGGGCGGTACACCAGACGGTGTCGGGGCGACGCGAGCACCTGGTCCGCGATGACCGTGCCGTGCGACGCGATCGACCCGTACGCCGCGGTGCCGCGGTCGCCCTCCCACGTCGGGGCGTAGAGCACGACGGTCCGGTCGTCGTCCGGGTACGGAGCCGCTCCGGCGAAGTGGTCGGCCTGCGGGCGTCCGATCGCGATCGTCCGGGCGTCCAGGTCGTAGTCCCACAGCGCCTCGGCCAGTCGGTCACGCGCGGCATCGCCCGCGACCAGGGCGTAGTCGTACGCCTTGAACTGGTTCGTGGTCATGTACATCTTGTCGCTCTCGCCGTGGTTGACGAAGACGTGCCACATCCGCCCGTACCGCATCATCTGGAAGTTGCGGGCGTTCTGGTTGACGTACAGCACCACCTTCGGCGCCTGGGTGTCGACGAAGTGCTCGAGGTCGACCACCTGCCGGGCGTAGACCGCGGGCACGGGCGACTCGTCGAGCAGCGTCAGCATGGTCCCCGGGCTCCGCGAGATGATCGCCACCGGGTGCGTCTTCGCGAGCTCGGCCAGCGGTGCGTACCACTGACGCACCTGGTACATGTTGACCGGGCCGTCGGCGAAGTACACGGCGATCTCGATCGAACCGGGCTTCGGCTGCCGCGCGGACGGCAGTCGCTGTGCGAGCTGACGACGGCTCCGGCGTGACGTCAGGAGTCGCTCGGCGAGCCGCAGTGCGGTCCGTAGGTCGCTGATGATCGACATGGTGCTTCTTCCGGGTCTGCTCTGGCGGGACGGGGCTGACGGGTCAGACGACCGGTGGCCGCCCTGCGATGGTCATCCGTGCGACTGTGAGCCAGCCCATCGGGCGGGCCGGTCCGCAGTCGGTCGTCCAGCCTTCACGGATCGCTCCGAACCAGGTGGCCAGCCGGCGGGGATGACGCCACCAACGCGCGACCTGGATCACGGCCCACGACCCCACGTACAGCGGCCGCAGCACCGCCGGCAGGTTCCGGCGAGCGAGCCACACCCGGTTGCGGGCGTTCAACCGGTAGTACTCGGCGTGCCGTGCCGGGTCGATAGCGGGGTGGTGCGCGACGAGGTCCCCGGCGTACCAGGTCCGTCGCCCGGCGTCCCAGACGCGCCAGGCGAGCTCGATGCCCTCGTGGGCGTAGAAGTACTCGGCGCCCCAGCCACCGACGACCCGGTACACGTCCATCGGCAGCACGACGGCGCCTTCCCAGACCGAGAAGACCGGCGACGAGTGGTCCGGTTCGCCCTTGCGGATGCGCGGCACCCACCGGCGCGGGTTCGCGGCGCCCGTGGGGTCGACGACCCGTGGTTGCACGAGGCCCAGCGACGGGTCGTGCTCGAACAGCGCGATCGCGTCACGCAGGAACGTCGGCGACGGCACGGATGCGTCGTCGTCGAGGAAGAACACGTAGTCGCCGTCGACGGCCTCGGCCCCGGCGTTCCGCCCCGCCGGGATCCCGACGTTCTCGGGCAGGGCCAGCGCGCGCACGCCGTCCGGCAGCCCGGTCGGCGCCCAGCCGTTGCCGACGCAGACGACGTCGAGCTCGACACCCTGCTGCGCGAGCACACTGTCCAGACCGCGGCGCAGGTCGTCCGGCCGGGTGCCCTGCGACAGGCTCACGACGGCGACGCGCGGTCGTTCGCGGTGCACCACCGCGTGGCGACGGCCGGTGCCGGGGACGGTCGTGCCCTCGGTCACGCCTTGACCCGCTTCGACGCGATGATCGCCAGGAAGTGCCCGGCCGTCGCGAGCACGGCCAGCGGCAGCAGTGCACCGACCAGGATCCGGCTGGCCAGCGGGTCGCCGATCACCAGGGCGACCAGGGCGAAGACGAAGGCGAGCATGCTCAGCTCGACCGAGTGGTACAGACGGTGGAACGGCAGGAACTTCGCCAGTCGGCGGAGCGAGGCGAGCTTGCGGCCGGACGGCGCGGTGGAGGCGTCCCGCCGGTCGACCAGCTTGTCGAGCCCGGCGTTCGCGCGGGCCACGTGCACCATGTCGTTGAGGGCCTTGTTCAGCACGATGACCAGGCCGAGTGCGCAGCCGATGGTGGTCCACATCCAGTCCGCGTCGTGGATCGGCCACGTGGCGGCCCGGATGCCGAGCGCGACCGGGATCAACCCCTCGGTCGTGTAGTGCCCGACCTTGTCCAGGAACACACCGGCGGGCGACTTGGTGCCACGCCACCGCGCGACCTCGCCGTCCGAGCAGTCGACGAGCATCTGCAGCTGGCCGAGCACCAGCGCCAGTGCCGCGCCCCAGATGCCCGGGATCAGCAGGGCGGCAGCGACGCTCCACCCGACCAGGATCATCAGGCCGGTGACCTGGTTCGCACTGACACGGGTCTTCAGGAGCACCCAGGTCAGGTACGGCGAGACGTCGCGCAGGTACAGCGATGCGGTCCAGTGCTCGGCGTTGGCGCGCGCACGGACCTCGTCCGGCTGGGCGACGGCGCGGAGTTCGGCGATCGAGGTCGGCCGTGCGGATCCGCGGCCGGTCGTGGGCTGGTCGGTCATTCGGTCACCGTCCCGTGTGGGTGGTCAGCTCGGACGTGCGGGTCAGGAACCCGATGATGAACCCGAGCCCCCATCCCACGTGGATGCAGGGCAGCACGACGAGCAGCCAGAGGAGCGTCGGCAACCCGGAACGGCGCGCCACCGCGACCGACCCGAGCACGACGAAGAGCAGGTAGACGACGGGCACCACGAACCCGAGCAGCGCCCAGGCGAGCGGGGTGGCCAGCGCGGCGCCGACGACGCCGACGAGCCCGGCGACGATGCCCAGGGCCATCGCCGCGACCATGGCCGGCGGCACGAAGTACCGCAGCCCGTTGTTCGCCGGGAACCGACGGGCGAGCTCGCCACGCCAGAGACCGGTGGCGACGAACTGCCGCACCAGGCGCTTCAGGCTCGGCCGCGGGCGGTACGTGACGACGAGCTCCGGCGTGAACCAGACGGTCCCGCCGGTCTGCCGCAGCCGCCGGTTGAGCTCCCAGTCCTGTCCGCGCTTGATGCCCTCGTCGAAGAGTCCGACGTCGAACAGCCGCTCCCGTCGGAACACGCCGAGGTAGGCGGTCTCGGCCGGGCCGGCGGTGCCGCCGACGTGGTGCGGCGTACCACCCAAGCCGACGCGACTGCCGTACGCCAGTGCGACGGCCCGTTCGAAGGGGGTCCGGCCCTCGGCGCGCATGATGCCGCCGACGTTGTCCGCACCGGAGTCCAGGAGCGTGCGCACCGCGATGCGCGTGTAGTCGGTGGGCAGGACCGAGTGCGCGTCGACACGGATGACGACGGGGTGCACGGACGCCCGGATCGCGACGTTCAGACCGGCGGGCGTCGAGCCGGCCGGGTTGTCGATCGCGCGGATCCGCGGGTCGGCTGCGCTCATCTCGGCGACGAGCTCGTTCGTGCCGTCGATCGACGGTCCGAGCGCGAGGATGACCTCGAACGGGCCCGTGTAGTCCTGGTCGAGCAGACTGCCCACGGCGGACCGGACCTCGGTGACCTCGTTGAGCACGGGCATCACGTACGAGACGCCCGGCAGGGGCTGTCCGTCTGACTGCATGCGTACCTCGGGGTGCTGGCTGGCGGCACGGGACGCACCGGAGCGGTGCCGCCCCGCAGAGCGACCATGAGCCTATCAAGAGGCCGAACCGCTCACCTGCGTCGGCGCGGGACGCACCCCGTGACGGACAGGAGGCCCGGCGCACGACGTGCCCCGGGCCTCCTGTCCGCCGTGTGGTGGCGTCAGCCCTTGCTGTCGAACGTCCCCAGCTTCACGTCGGCCTGGCGGGTCTGGCCGTCGCGGATGAAGCTGATCGTCGTCGAGGCGCCACCCGCGAAGAAGCGCACCTGCGCGGTCAGGTCGGTGGCGTTCGAGACGGACGCCGAGCCGATCTTGGTGACGACGTCGCCCTTCTGCAGACCGGCCTTCGCCGCGGCACCGCCGTTGGAGACCGACTTGATGAGAGCGCCCACCTGCGTGGCGCTGGCCTCGTCGGTGGCGTCGCCGACGGTTGCGCCGAGGAGACCGTGGGTCGCCGAACCGTTGTCCTTGATCTCGTTCGCGACCCGCTTGACCAGGTTCGCCGGGATCGAGAAGCCGACGCCGATGCTGCCGGCGGCCGACTCCGACGACGACGAGCTGCCGGCCGAGGCGATGGCCACGTTGATGCCGATCAGGCGGCCCTTCGAGTCGAGCAGTGCGCCGCCGGAGTTGCCCGGGTTGATCGACGCGTCGGTCTGGATGACCGGGAGCGAGACCGTGGTGTTCGCCGACGAGCTGCTGCCGTTGTCCCCGTTTCCCCAGAAGTCGAAGGGACCCGAGCCGCCGTTGCCGCCCTCGTTCGAGTCGCCGCCCTCGCTGGGGGCGCTCGAGGTGACCTGGATGCTGCGGTTCAGCGTCGAGACGATGCCGTCGGTGACGGTGTTCGACAGACCGAGCGGAGCGCCGATCGCCACGGCGGTGTCGCCGACGTTGAGCTTGGACGAGTCCGCGAACTCCATCGGCTTGAGGTCGGTCGCGTCGATCTTGATGACCGCGAGGTCGACCGTCGGGTCGGTGCCGATGAGCTTGCCCGCGTAGATCTTGCCGTTCGAGGTCGTCACGGTGATGCGGCCGTTCGAGCTGTCGCCGTCGAGGGTGACCACGTGGGTGTTGGTGACGATGTAGCCGTCCTTGCTCATCACCACACCGGAACCAGTGCCGGCCTCGTTGCTCGCTGACACGTTGATGGTGACGACCGACGGGGTGGCCTGTGCCGCGACGGCGGTGACCACGGTGGCGGAGTCGTAGTCGTTGACGGTCAGGTTGCCGCCCTGCGACGAGCCGGAGGACACCACGCTGCCCCCGTCGTTGGTCGCCGACGAGGCGAGCCACCCGGCGCCGCCACCCACGAGCCCGGCAACGACGACACCGGCGATGACCGGCAGGAGCAGCTTGTTGCGGCCCGAGCGGTCCTTCGTCGGCGTGGTCGCGGCTGCGCCGGAGGCGTCGTCGCTGAAGTAGTGGCCGTTGCGCTGGTTCGAACCGTCGACGTCACCGAAGCCGCTCGTGGCCGACTGCGGGGCCGGTGCGGACGCGGTCGCGTACTCGGAGGACGAGCTCGGCGCGGCCGAGGACGTCGGCTGGGCGTACTCGCCGTAGCGGGGACGGTCGCCGACCGGCTGGCCGTACGGCGACTGCTGGCCGTACGGCGACTGCTGGCCGGCGGGGTTCTGGGGCTGCTGGCCGTACTGGCTCTGCTGGCTGTACTGCGACGGCTGGCCGTACTGCGACGGCTGGCCGTACTGGCTCTGCTGGCCGTACGGGTTCTGGCTCTGCTGCGGCTGCTGGCCGTACTGGGGCTGCTGAGCGGAGGGGTGCTGGCTCTGCGGAGCCTGCTGACCGGACGGGTTCTGGCTCGGCTGCGACTGCGACTGGCCGTACGGTGACGTCTGCTGCCCGTATCCGCCCTGCTGCGCACCCGAGGAGTCACCGGAGACAGCCGGGTACGGTGCGGTGTAGCGGTCGGTCGGGTGCTCCGTCGACGACGGGATCACGTCCGTGTTGTCCGGGGACGTCTCGTCGCTCCGGTTCTGGTTCTGGTTGTGGTTCTCGTCCTGGTTCGGGCGAGGGGTCTCGTCCGGCTGGTCGGAGTCGTTCGGCATCGACGTGTTCCCTCTCGTGGCCGCTGCTGCGGCGTCCTCACTGGCGGCAGGCGGAGCCGCATCGTCCGGACGGCGGTCGTCGCCCTGCCCGTTGGGCGTGGTGTCGGTCATGCTGGACGTGCTCCTTTCAAGCTCGTGCAGTCTGTCGCAAGCACCTGAGCGGTCCTTCTGTCGAGGCTGCGAGCCACCCCTGGCGATCTTATGCGTGCGCTGAACGACGGGACCCAGTCCACCGCGGGACGGACAGCTAGGTTGGGGACCGTTCAGCGCGACACGTCGTCGCCCGCACCGGAGGGAACCACATGCGCCAGGCAGGACCGTGGCTGCGAGCCGCCGACGGAGCGATGCTGCTGGGCCCCGACGGGGTCCCCGCACCGACGGTGTTCGCCGAGATGAGCGCCCTCGCCGCCACCACCGGCGCGGTCAACCTGGGGCAGGGCTTCCCGGACGAGGACGGTCCGGCCGCGGTGCTCGAGGCCGCGGTGCAGGCGATCCGCGACGGCGTGAACCAGTACCCGCCGGGCCGCGGTACCCCCGACCTGCGAGCGGCGATCGCCGAGCACCAGCAGCGGTGGTACGGCCTCCAGGTCGACCCCGACCGCGAGGTCCTGGTCACCGCCGGCGCGACCGAGGCGCTGGCCGCGACGCTCCTCGCCCTGGTCGAGCCCGGCGACGAGGTGATCACCTTCGAGCCGTTCTACGACGCCTACGGGGCACTCGTCCGGCTCGCCGGCGGCGTGCACGTCACGGTCCCCCTCACCGCACCCGACTTCCTGCCCGACGAGCGGACGCTCCGGGCGGCCTTCACCGACCGCACCCGCGCCGTGCTCGTGAACACCCCGCACAACCCGACCGGACGGGTCCTGCCCACCGAGGTCCTGCAGACGATCGTCGACCTGGCCACCGAACGCGACGCCGTGATCATCACCGACGAGGTCTACGAGCACCTGACGTTCGACGTTCCGCACACGCCCATCGCCACCTTGCCGGGCGCCGCCGAGCGGACCGTCTCGTTGTCGAGCGCTGGCAAGACCTTCAACACGACCGGCTGGAAGATCGGCTGGCTCACCGCTCCCCCGGCACTCGTCGACGCGATCACGACGGTCAAGCAGTACCTGACGTTCGTGAACGGCGCACCCTTCCAGCCGGCCGTCGCCGTGGGCCTCCGTCTGCCCGACACCGTGTTCACCGGCATCGCCGCCGACCTGCGCGCGAAGCACGAACTGCTCGCCGACGGGCTGACGGCAGCGGGCTTCGACGTGATGCGACCGGACGGCGGGTACTTCGTCCTCGCCGACGCCGCCCCCCTCGGGTACGACGACGCCCGCGCGTTCTGCCTCGAGCTGCCCGCCCTGGCCGGGGTCGCCGGGGTGCCGGTCTCGGCGTTCGTCCGCCCGGACCACGTCGCCGGGTACCGGTCCCTGGTGCGCTTCGCGTTCTGCAAGCGTCGGAGCGTGCTCGAGGACGCCGCCGCACGTCTGGCGACCCTCGGATCGCGCCCACGCGCCTGAGACGCGACCGCGTCGGGACGCGACCGCGTCGGGACGCGACGGACGTGTCAGCGCTGCCCCGGGCCTCCAGGCGGGGTGCGCACGGACACGTCGTAGCGCCGCAGCGACAGCGACGGGTTCACCCGACGGACGGTGTCCGTGACGGTGGTGTCGATCGTGGCGGTGAGCAGGCCCGGCGCGGCGCCGGCCGAGGCGACCGCGACGCCCGACGGGTCGAGGACGACCGAACCGCCGATCCCGATCGGCGGCGTCTGGCCGACCCCGACGACCCAGACGGTGTTCTCGATCGCACGTGCGGTGAGGAGCGTTCGCCAGTGGTGTTCCTTGCCGGGGCCACGCACCCACTCGGCAGGGAGCACGACGACGTCGGCCGCACCGGTCTCCGGGGCGGCGAGTCGACGGGTGACCTCCGGGAACCGCAGGTCGTAGCAGGTCTCGAGACCGATGCGGAGCCCGCCGAGCGTGAAGACCGGGAGCTGCTCCGGGTCGCCGGACTCGATGCGGTCGGACTCCCGCGAGCCGAACGCGTCGTAGAGGTGGACCTTCCGGTACGTCGCCGCCAGGTCCCCCGAGGGGAGCACCGCGACCAGGGTGTTCCGGAAACGCTGTGGCGTGTCCGCCGACTCGGCGACCCCGACGACCAGGGCGATGCCCGTCGCCCGGGCGATGTCGCGGAGGCCCGTGACGAACGGGCCGTCCAACGGCTGCGCGGCGGCCACGAACCGATCGTCGATGTCTGCGGAGAAGTACGAGGTGTACTCCGGCGTGACGAGGAGGTCCGCGCCCCGGGCTGCCGCGTCGACGGCGGCGGTGCGCACGGTGGCGAGGTTGGCGACGGGATCGTCCACGGGGGCGAACTGCGCCGCCGCGATCGTGAGGGTGGCCATGCGGCGAGCGTACCCGGGGGCCGGCACACGAAGAAGGCCCCGGTCCTGTTGGACCGGGGCCTTCATGTGACGCTTGGTTGCGGGGGCAGGATTTGAACCTACGACCTCTGGGTTATGAGCCCAGCGAGCTACCGAACTGCTCCACCCCGCGGCACGTTTAGAAGCCTACACGGGGCCGTGGCGGGACACAAATCGAGTGCCCCGCCACGGTGTGTCAGTTGTCGTTCTCGGCTGCTGTCGCTGCCTCGATCGCGTCCTGGAGGCGCTGGTCGGCTTCCGCCGCAGCGACCAGGTCGTTGTCGGCGTAGGCCTCCTGGCGGTCCTGCAGGGCCGCCTTGGCCTCGGACAGCGCCTTCTGCAGCGCGTCGTTGTCTGTCGAGCCGGAGCCCGTCGAACCACCGGTCGAACCCTCGCCCGAGCCCTCGCCCGACCCGGACGAACCCGAACCGGAGCCCGCGTCCGAGCCGGATCCGCTGCCAGAACCGGAACCAGAACCGGACCCGCTGCCGCTGCCGCTCGCACCGGAGTCACCCGCTGCGGCGCCCGAGTCACCACCGAACAGCGAGTTCAGGGCCTCGTCGAGGGTGTCCTCGAACGCGATCTTGTCACCGAAGGCCACCAGGACCTTCTGCAACAGCGGGTAGGAACCACTCGAGGTCGACTGGACGTAGACGGGCTGGACGTAGAGGAACCCACCACCGACCGGGAGCGTGAGCAGGTTGCCCTGCTTCACGGTCGAGTTGCCGCGCTTCAGGATGTTCAGCTCCTGCGACACGTTCGAGTCACCGTTGAACAGGCTCTGCACCTGTCCGGGCCCTGGGATGTTGTCGGTCTTCGGCATCGTCAACAGCGTGAGCTTGCCGTAGCCCGACCCCTTCTCGCCCTTGCCGGCACCACCTGCATCGGAGTTCACCGCCAGGTAGCCGGTCAACACGTTGCGGTTGTTCGCGCCCGCGGTCTGCTGTGGGATGTACGTCGTGTACAGCGAGTAGGCGGTCCCCTGCCCCGGCACCTTCATGGTCAGGTAGTACGGGTCCTGCAGGTTCGCGCGGTTGGCCGTCGTCGTGGTCTGCGCCCCGAGCGCGTTCGTCGACGTCGCCGCGGTGTCGGCGTCACTGTCGGACGTCGCCGTGCTCGTCGGTTCCTGCGGGGTGTTCCACGCGTCGTCACCCGAGTAGAACGAGTTGGCGTTGGTCACGTGGTACGTGCCGAGGATCGAGCGCTGCACCTTGAACAGGTCGGTCGGGTACCGCACGTGGTCGAGGAGTTCGGCGCTCATGCTCGACACCGGCTTCATCGACGTCGGGAAGATCTTCTGCCACGTCTTCAGGACCGGGTCCTTCGTGTCCCACGTGTACAGGGTCACCTTGCCCGTGTAGGCGTCGACCGTGGCCTTCACCGAGTTCCGGATGTAGTTCACCTGGTCGGTGCGGTACGTCGAGGACTCGGCACCCGCGATGCTGTCCGACAGGCTCTGGCTCTGCGAGTACGGGTAGGCGTCGCTCGTGGTGTAGCCGTCCACGACCCACTGGATGCGGTGGTCGACGATCGCCGGGTAGGCGTCGCTGTCGACGGTCAGGTACGGCGCCGCCTTCTGCACACGGGTGATCGGGTCGCGGTCGTAGAGGATCTGCGAGTCCTTGTTCACCGCGTTCGAGAGCAGGATCTGCTCCGACTGGAACTTCGCGGCGTAGACGAGCCGGTTGAAGAAGTTGCCGAGGCTCGGCCCGCCGTTCCCGGCGTACGTGGTGGTGGCGTTGCCGCCGTTGTCGTCGTCGGAGCCGGACGGGTAGTCGAGCTCGACGTTCTTCGTGCCCTTCGGCGCACCGACGATCGAGTACGGCGGCGAGGTCTCACCGAAGTACACACGCTGCTGGAAGTCGCCCAGCGCACCGTTCGACGGGATGCCGGACTCGAGGAACACCGGCTTGCCGTCACTCGCGCGCTGGTTGCCGTAGGCCGCGGTGACGCCGTACCCGTGGGTGTAGACGAACGCCCGGTTGTACTGGGTGTTCGCGGCCGAGCTGAGGCCGTCGAGGTCGATGTCGCGGACCGCGATCACGGTGTCCTCGGTCTCGCCCTTGACGTCGTAGCGGTCGACGTCGAGCTCCTTCGGGAACTGGTAGTACTGCCGGTACTGCTGCAGCTGGCTGAACGTGTCGGAGACGATCTTCGGGTCGATCAGGCGGATGTTGGCCGTCGTCTGGGCGTCCTGCGCCAGTGCGCCCGAGCTCGCCTCGGTCGTGGCGTCGTAGTTCTGCTCCTCGACACCGGCGACCCCGTACGCGTCACGGGTGGCCTTGATGTTCCGCTCGATGTAGGCGGACTCGAAGGTCCGCTCCGAGGGCTTCACCTGCAGCCGCTGGACGACCCACGGGTAGATGCCGCCGATCACGATCGCGGCGACGAGCAGCAGGCCGGTGCCGACGATCGAGATGCGCCAGCGGCCGATGACCGCCGTCAGGATGAAGAGCAGCGCGACGATCGCTGCGATGCCCGCCATGATCTCGCGACCCGGGATCACCGCGTTGACATCGGTGTACTGGGCACCGGTGATGAGCGAGTTCGACTTCGTCAGCGCCGCGTACTGGTCGAGCCAGAGGCTGACCGCCTGCAGCGCGATGTAGAGCGCCGCAGTGACCGCGAGCTGGATGCGCGCAGCGCGGGAGATCCGGACCTCACGACCACCGAAGCGGAGTGCGCCGTAGAGGTAGCTCGCGGCGAGCGCGGCGAGTCCGGCGATCAGGACGACGGCCGACGAGTAGGCCACGATCGAGCGCCAGAAGGGCAGCTCGAACACGTAGAACCCGATGTCCAGGCCGAACTGCGGATCGGTCTTGCCGAACGGCGTCCGGTTGAAGTACTCGAGGACCATGCTCCAGCGGCCGGCCGTCGAGAGCCCGGCGAAGATGCCGAGCACCACGGGGATGCCGATCATGACGGCGCGTCGCAGCGGCTCGATGACCTGCTGGTAGCGGTCGAGCTGCGAGTTGAGCTTCGCGTAGACCGGACGGAACCGGAACGCGAGCGCGATGCTCACGAAGACCGGGACCGCCATGCCGAGGAAGCCGGCCACGAACATCAGCGTGCCGGCGATCCACCGGGTCGTGAGGACCTGCTGGAATCCGAGCTGCGCGAACCACGCGTAGTCGGTGTACAGGCTGGCGAAGATGAAGAAGGCGATCACCAGTGCGGCCAGCACGATGATCGTGACCACGATCGGGACCCGCGGCGAGCGCCGCCCCGAGGTGGACGAGGTTGTCGTCACTTGATGTGCTCCAGACGTGTCGGACCGGCGGGCCCGGCTCGCGGCGGGCCGTCAGTGACACTGATCCTATGGGACCGGACCGGGCGTGAAGCTGTACGGGGGCTCAGGGCCGGGTCAGGAACCGCAGCGGGCGAGCTTGGCGGTGCTCTTGCCGTCGGCGATCGTCTGCAGGTCGGTGACCGCCTGGTCGAGGGTTGCGACGCTGTAGACGTCGAGTCCGTCCGGCACGTGCCCGACGACCTCGTCGCAGTTGTCCGCGGGGGCCAGGAAGACCGTCGCACCCGCGTCGGCCGCCCCGTAGAGCTTCTGGCGGATGCCGCCGATGGGACCGACCTCGCCGTCGGCGGTGATCGTTCCGGTACCCGCGACGTGCTTGCCGCCGTTGAGCTTGCCCGGCGTGATCTCGTCGATGATCCCGAGCGCGAACATCATGCCGGCGGACGGCCCGCCGACGTCCTGCAGCCGGATCGACACCTTGAACGGGAAGTCGTAGCGCTCGGTGACACCGACGCCGAGCAACGCCGTGCCCTGCTCGCTGCGGGGCGTGACCCGGAGCTCCTTCGTCGCGCCGTCCCGCTCGACGGTGACGGTCGCGGGTCGCGAGGTGCCGTGCTGCGCGACGGCTTCGCGCAGGCTCGTGGCGTCGGCGTTGGTCGTGAGCGACTTGCCGTCGAAGGCCGTGATCACGTCACCCTTCTCGATCGCGCCGTCCGCTGCCGAGCCCTCCTGCACGGCGCTGACCTCGAGCTCGGTCGGCAGGTCGTTCCCCTGCTGGATGAGCGCGGCTGCGACGGCCGACTGCTGCGACGCCTGCATGTCCGCGGAGTCACGCTCGTTGACCTGCTCGGTGGTGGTGCCGCTCGGGTAGATCGCCTCGACCGGGATCACCGCCTGCGATCGGGTGAAGATCGCGCGGATGACGCTGGTCCACGACGGGCGGTTCGTCGCGTCGCCCTGGATGCCGACGGTGAGCATGTCGAGGGCACCCGCCGTCGGGTACGTCTCGTGCCCGGAGACCTGGATGAGCTTGACGTCCTTCGCGTCCTTGCCGGTGCCCTGCTGCTGCGTGCCGATGGTGTTGTAGACCGGTCCGGGCACCTCGATGAGGTACGGACTGGGCAGCAGGCTCGCCAGCAGGCCCAGCACGACGGCGCCGATCAGGAACGCCCACCCGACCCTCCGGGCACGCGAGCGACGACGGGGCGCGGGGGCGAAGAGGGTCACGCGGGGTCCTTCCAGATGGGCACCCGCGCCTGGCGGCAGGGTGGTCGCCCACGCCTGGCAGCGGGGCTGTTCGC
Organism: Curtobacterium sp. 8I-2; assembly: GCF_902506155.1. Classification (NCBI taxonomy): domain Bacteria; kingdom Bacillati; phylum Actinomycetota; class Actinomycetes; order Micrococcales; family Microbacteriaceae; genus Curtobacterium; species Curtobacterium sp. 8I-2. The sequence continues at coordinate 2,039,622 of NZ_LR732827.1, read as the reverse complement.
CCTGGGCGCAGCACTTCGGGCGTTCCCACGGGGGCATCCCAGGTGCGGCCCCGTGAGCAGCGATTAGCGTAGTCGGCATGCCTGATGAACCACAGCCGGGGCCGGACGACGACTTCCAGGAGATGCTGCGCAAGCTGCTCTCGGGCGAGGGGCAGATCGACCCGTCGCAGCTCGCCGGTGCCGCCGGTCTGCCGAACGACCCGGCCTCCGTGGCGAACCTGATGAGCCAGCTCCAGCGCGCCGCGCAGTCCGGCGGCGACGGCATCGACTTCTCGGCCACCGCCGAACGTGCAACCGCCATCGCCCGCGACGGCGGCCACGCAGTCGACCCGGCCACCTCGCAGGCGGCCGACCAGGCGTTCCAGGTCGCTGCACTGTGGCTCGACGAGGTGACGACGGTCGCCGAACTGACCGCAGCCCCGAGCCTCTACACGCGTGAGCAGTGGGCGAAGGCCACCACCCCGGTGTGGACGCAGATCGCCGAGCCCGTCGCCTTCAGCATCGCCGACGCCCTGACCGAGGCGATCGACCAGCGTGCGCCCGAGCAGCTCAAGGCGATGCTCGGGGACGTCTCGAAGGCGATGCGCGGCATCGGCGGAGCACTCTTCGCGATCCAGCTCGGCCAGGTCGTCGGGCAGCTCTCGAAGGAGGTCGTGTCCGGCGGCGACGTCGGCGTGCCGCTCCTCGACGAGCAGGTCGCCGCGCTCCTGCCGCAGAACGTCGCCGAGTTCGCCGAGGGCCTCGACGTCTCCGAGGACGAAGTCCGCATCTACCTCGCCGTCCGCGAACTCGCGCACGCCCGGCTCTTCCGGTCGGCACGGTGGCTCCGGCTGCACATCATCTCGTCGATCACGGACTACGCGCGGGGCATCCACATCCCGTTCGACCGCGTCGAGGAGCTCGCGGCCGACATCGACCCGACCAACCAGGAGCAGCTGCGCGACGCACTCGCCTCGGGTGCCCTCATCCCGCCGCGCACTGCCGAGCAGGACGCCGCACTCGCGCGGCTCGAGACGATGCTCGCGCTGGTCGAGGGCTGGGTGGACACGGTGACCGCCGCGGCGACCGTCCGTCTCCCCAAGGCCGGAGCGATCGCGGAGATGGTGCGGCGTCGTCGGGCCGCCGGTGGCCCCGCCGAGTCGGCGTTCGCCACGCTGGTCGGCCTGGAGCTGCGTCCGCGCCGTCTGCGCGAGGCCGCGGCGATGTGGCAGCGGGTGACCGACGAACTCGGTGCCGAACAGCGCGATGCCCTGTGGGCACACTTCGACCTCGTGCCGACCTCGAACGACGTCGACGCGCCCGACGCCCTCGTCGCACGGCTGCGGAACCCGTCGCAGACCGACGAGGACGACGCGTTCGACAAGGCACTCGAAGACCTGCTGAACGACTCGACCGGGGCACGCCCGCACGAGGACGAATCCGGCCACGTGGCCGACGACCCCGAGGGCGGATCGGGCGACGGTCCAGGGGACCACACGGGCGACCAGCCCCGCTGAGTTCTCCACAGATCCGCTCCTTGACCCCACGCGTGCCGCCCACTCCGGCACCGTGGGGTCATGGGCATCCGCATCGATCCGACACTCGAGTTCGTCTGGCGTGACCCCGCCACGGTCCAGCTCGGGGTCGATCCCCCGCGTGCCGTCGTCGCTGTGCCCACCACCGGGGAAGAGCGGTTCCTCAACGGCCTCCGGCGCGAGACCGGGCACGACGTGCTGTCCGGCCTCGCGGTGGCGTCGGGCTGCTCCCCGGAACGTGCGGCCGGGGTGCTCGGCGCAGCGTCGCCCGCTGTGGTCGAGGTCCTGCCCGAGCCGCTCGAACGCATCGAGGTGCACGGCCCCGGCACGCTCGCCGACACCGTGGCGACGTTCCTGACCGGCGAGGGCGTGACGGTCAGCCGAACCACCTCCCCGGCCGGGGGTCCCATCACACTGCCCGACCCGGAACCCCGGCTCGCGGTGGTGGTGGCCGACCACGTGGTCGACCCGGCGCTCCGTGCCGCGTGGACCCGTCGTGGCGTGCCGCACCTGGCGGTCGTGGTGGGGGACGGCCGGGTCCGCCTCGGGCCGTTCGTCGTGCCGGGAGCCGGCCCCTGCCTGCAGTGCGCGGAGTACGCACGCGTCGACGACGACCCGGCCTGGCCGGCCATCGCGGCCCAGGTCTGGGGTCGGCACCCAGCGCCGCTGTCGCCGTGGCGGTCGGCGGCGGTGGCCGCAGCCACGGCACGGATGCTGCTGGAACGGCTCCCGCTCCGGACGCAACGTGCCGAGCCCGACCAGGTCGTCTTCGAGCGGGACGACCTGTCCGTCAGCCGTTCCCCGGTCCGGCCCCATCCGCGATGTGCGTGCCGAGCGCTGCCAGGAACCGACTCGGAGCCCGGGCTCCCCCACGCGTGGACCCCTGTTGCGACCACGTGATCGTGACGGATCGGCGGGCGCGGGTCAGCCCGACGTAGAACAGCCGTCGTTCCTCGTCCACCTCGGTGTCGGTCGACGCGTGCGAGATGGGCAGCAGCCCCTCGGCGGCGCCGGCGATGACCACGTGCGGCCACTCCAGACCCTTCGACGAGTGCAGCGTCGCGAGCGTGACGGCGTCGACCTCGGGTTCGTGGTGCGTCGCCGCGCGATCGACCAGGTCCTGGGTGAACTGCTGCATCGTCGTGCCCGCGGGGGCGTCCTCGGCCAGGCCCATGATGGCCTGCAGCGCCTCCCACTGCTCACGCACTGCGCCCGTGCCCTCGGGCGGCGTCTCCGTCCAGCCGCTGACCTGCAGCACGAGCCGGACCCGTCGGGTCAGCTCGTCGTCGGTCTGCCGGATCGCCTCACCGCGCATGTGGTGGACGGCGAGCTTGACCTCCGGGCGGTTGAAGAACCGCGTGCCGCCCTGCACCCGGTACGGGATACCGTTCCGGCCGAGGGCGGACTCGAGCGCGGCGGACTGCGCCCCGACGCGGAAGAGCACGGCGCAGTCCCCGAAGGACGCGCCGGCCCCGACGAGCTCCGCGATCCGGCGGGCGATGGTCTGCGCCTCGTCACCGTCGTGGACGCAGGCCAGCACGACCGGGTCCGGGCCCGGTTCCTGGCTCTGGGCCACCAGGTCGAGCGCCCCGGGCTGACCGCGCATCAGCGTGTTCGCAGCGGACACCACCTCGCGCGTGGAGCGGTAGTTGCGTTCGAGGCGCAGGACCGATCCGCGCGGGAACTCCGACCCGAACCCGAGCAGGTAGTCGCTCGACGCCCCTGCGAACGAGTAGATGGTCTGACTGGCGTCGCCGACGACGCACAGGTCGTCGCGGCCCCCGAGCCAGGCGCGCAGCAGGTCGTGCTGCACCGGCGAGACGTCCTGGTACTCGTCGACGACGAAGAACCGGTACTGCTGCCGCACGTACGACGCCACACGGGGCTCGGACTCGACCATGCCGAGGGTCGCCAGCAGGACGTCCTCGAAGTCGAGCTGCCGCCGGTCGTCCTTCAGCCGCTCGTACGCCTTCATCAGGTCGATGACCCGGCGCGGCGTGGTGTCGCGCGGCATCACCCGGTCAGCGGCGGCGGCCTCGTACTCGTCGAGCGAGAGCATCTGCACCTTGCGCCACTCGACCTCGGCGGCCAGGTCGCGGAGCACCGGGGTGTCGACGCGCATGCCGACCGTGTCGGCGGCGTGCGCGATCATCCGCCCCTTGGACTCGACGATCTTGGGGGCGTGCCCGCCGACGGTGTCCGGCCAGAAGTAGCTGAGCTGCGCCATCGCTGCGGCGTGGAAGGTGCGTGCCTGCACCGTCCCGGCACCGAGCGCGCGCAGTCGCGACCGCAGCTCACCAGCGGCACGGCTCGTGAACGTCAGCGCGAGGACGTGGTTCGGGGCGTAGGTCCCCGTGGCGACCCCGTAGGCGATGCGGTGCGTGATCGCACGCGTCTTGCCCGTCCCGGCACCGGCCAGCACCGCGACCGGTCCGAGCAGTGTCCGGGCGACCGTCCGCTGCTCGGTGTCGAGCGCGGCGAGCAGTTCGTCGGGCGACGGCGGACGGGGTTCGACAGCCCCTGCGCCGGCTGTGCCGCGCGGACCGGCGACGCTCACGGCAGGTCCAGCGGCCCGCCGTACCACTCCTCGATGATGGCGCGGGCGATCGAGGTGCGTCCGGGCAGCAGCAGGGTGTCCCCGGCACGCTCGCGGATCTCGTCGCGCGAGAACCACCGCACGTCCAGGATCTCCACACCGTCGGGGCGGGCGGTCGTCGGGTCACCGCCTGCTGCACGCGCACGGAAGCCCACCATCAGCGACGCGGGGAACGGCCACGGCTGCGAGCCGAGGTACTCGGGCTCCTCGACGCGGACGCCGGATTCCTCCCAGACCTCGCGGCGGACGGCGTCCTCGAGCGACTCCCCCGGCTCGACGAACCCGGCGAGGAGCGAGTACCGGTCGGCGTCCCACGCGGCGTTCGAACCGAGCAGGATCCGGTCGTCGGCGTCGACCACCCCGACGATGATCGCCGCGTCGGTTCGTGGGAACAGGTCGTGCCCCTCCGGGTCGCGACGGACCCATCCACCGCTCACGACGGCGGTGGGCGATCCGGTGCGCGGGGAGAAGCCGTGCACTGCGTGCCAGTTGGCCATCGCGACGGCTTCGACCGCCAGTCCCTGGTCGCGCGGCGAGAGCTCGGTGCCGAACATCCGGAGGCTCTGCCAGGCGTCATCGTCGGGTTCGATGGCGGTTGCCGTCGCGCTGTCGATCAGCGCAGCGACGAAACGGGTCCCCGCCGCGGCGTCCGGGGCGTCCGAGACAGCTCGGCCGAGGTACAGGGTGACGGTCTCGACCGGGATCTGGGCCGCGGTCACGAAGCGCAGGGTCCCGTCGGTGTTCCGGAGCATCTCGGCGCCGCGGACAGGCAGATACCGGGTGCGCTCGTCCTGGCGCAGGACGCGCTCGATGTCGTCGGTCGTGCGGAACTCGGCGTCGCGGTCGAGTTCGTTGCGGGAGAGCGGGAGCCGGGCGGCGAACTCGACGGTCACGGCGGGAGAGCTCCTCGGATCGGGTGCGGACGTGCAGGAGACGTGCGGTGGGCGTGCGGGCCGCCGAACAGCGTGGCGTGCAGCCGTGCACGCGTCACGCGCCTACCCTGAGGGGCATGGCGGGATCCCAGTTCACTCTAGCCGCGTTGGCGACGACGGCCGTTCCAGGTCTCCTCGTCACGGGCACGCGCACGCTCGGCTCGGCCGCGGCCGGCGACTACGAGTCGGCGCTCCTCCGCGACGCCGACGGCACCGAGATCGTCATCCGCCGCCCCCGGAACCAGCGCGCCGAGGCCCGCCAGTCGGCCGACCTCGTCGCAATCCGGGCGCTGAGCGCCGGGATCCGCACCCGCCTGCCGTTCGGGGTCGTCGAGTACCGCGGCCAGGCACCGATCGGATCGACGCGCGCCATCGTCACGACACGGTTGACCGGGACCCACCCGACGCTCGCGTCACTCGTCGAGCACCCCGACCTCGCCACCAGCGTCGGCCGTGCCGTCGCCGCGATCCACCAGCTGCCGACGAGCTTCGTCTCCGACGCGGGCCTGCCCTCGCTCACGCCGTTCGAGGTGCTCCGGTCCGCCGTCTCGGTGATGGACCGTGCCGTCGCGACCAAGCTCGTCCCCGCCGCGCTCGTCGAGCGTTGGGAGGGCGCCGCACGCGACCAACAGCTCTGGCAGTTCACGCCGACCGTCGTGCACGGCTCGCTCGGCACCGGCGCCCTGCTCGTCGACGGTGACGCGGTCACGGGGATCCTCGACTGGGGCGAGCTGCGGCTCGGCGACCCGGCCAAGGACCTCGCCTGGGTGCTCGCCGGCCGTCGCGACGCGTTCGACACCGTCCTCAGTGCCTACGAAGCGAACGGCGGCGGTCGCGACCGCCAGCTCGCACAGCGTGCACGTGTGCACCACGAGCTCGAGACAGCGCACTGGCTGCTGCACGGCGTCCAGGCGAAGAGCACCGAGGTCGTCGACGACGCCGTCGCGATGATGCACCGCCTGGTCGACGCGGTGCACGCCCCGAGTGCGGAGCCACTGCAGTCCGTGTCGCCGGAGACGATGGAGATCGGCGAGGTGGAGCAGCTGTTGTCCTCCACCGAGCGTCGCCACGGCTGACCCCGGATCGCGCCGCCGCACGTCGGTCACGACTCCCCGCTCGGTTCCGCCGGGCGGTCACAGATCGTCGGCTGCGTCGCGTCCATCCGACGGTCTGTGACCGCTCGCTGCGCCGAAGGCGGGGTGTCGTGACCGGTTCCGGTCGTCGGCTCGCGTCCGGGACGCGACCGTCTGGAGGCCCGGTGCCGGTCCGGCGGACCGGCACCGGGCCTCCAGGGCGGAGCACGACCGGCGGAGCACGACTGGGCGGAGCACAACCGGGCGGAGCACGACCGGCACAGCGCGCTGCAGGCGCAGGGCGGCGACACGGCAGGTGCGGTTCTTCCGGCACGTCCCGTCAGGCGCGTCCCGCGGCGGGCGCCGCGCGCGACACGGCAGGCTCGGCAGGTCCGGCGCGGCCCGCGCCGGACGCACCGCGGGCGGTCGCGCGCGCCTTCCGCCCGCCGCGGGACGTCAGCTGCCGATGGCCTCGGACCACGCGCGCTCCAGGCCGGCGCGGTCCAGCAGCTCGGACGGACGGACCTCGAGGTCGTCGGCGACGAAGTAGAACACCGCGTCGACCTGGTCGAGCGGCCGTCCGGTGAACTCGGCGTACGCGACGCGGTACAACGCGAGCTGCAGGGTGCGACGAGCCAGGTCGTCTGCCCCCGAGGGAGCCTTGCCCGTCTTCCAGTCGACGACCTCGGCACGCCCGTCGATCTCGTAGACGGCGTCGAGCTTGCACACGACGCTGTGCCCGAGGAACGGGATGTGGATCTCGCGTTCGACCTCGATCGGTGTCAGCCCGGCCCACCGTGAGCGGGCGAACGTCGCCTGGAAGTCCGCGAGTCGGCGGGCGTCGTCGTCGGTGACCACGGCGTCCGGCGATGCGTCGACGAGGTCGTCGGCGTCGAGGTCGAGCTCGCCGTCCCAGACGTCGAGGGTCTCGAGCCCGCCACCGCTCCGCGCCCGCTGCTCCACCCACTGGTGGAAGAGCGTGCCGAGACGGGTGGCACGGTACGGTCGCTCGGGCATCGGCCGGCGGAGCCGCTCGGCCACGGAGTCGGGTTCGGTCAGGTAGTCCTTGAAGCCCGACGCCGGGACGCGGTGCGGGACGGCGACCGCGTGCTTCGCGTTCCGGGTGGCGTGCCGTTCGGCGAGCAGCAGGTCGATGTCGGCGGCGAAGCGCCCGGCGGCTCCGGGGTTCGCGTTCCGCACCCGCTCGGCCGCGGCCAGGACCCGCGGCGCCCGCTGCCCGAACGGCACGTGCGGCCAGGTCTGGGTCGCGCCGCTCTCCCCCATCGGGTTCTCGTCGTGCACCGTCGTCTCCGGGATCGCCGCGCCGTCGATGACGTCGGCGTCCACCAGGTCGCGCAGGTAGCGGCTCGGTTCGGTGGGTCGGACCCCGCCGGCCCAGAACGAGCCGGACACCAGCAGGTCGTGCTTGGCGCGGGTCAGGGCGACGTAGGTGAGCCGGCGTTCCTCGTCCTCGTTGCGGGCCTTCACCTGTTCCTTGAAGGCGTCGATCGCCGTGGTGACGTCCTTCTGGGTCTCCTGTCCGCGCCAGGCGAGCCGGGGCAGCTCCGCGGCGTCCCCGCGGAACTGGTACGGCAAACGGCCGAACCCGAGCCAGCCGGACGAGCCCTCCTGCGGACGCGCGGGCAGACCGCCCTCCACCATCCGGGGCACCGCGACGGCGTCCCACTCGAGCCCCTTGGACCCGTGGATCGTCAGGATCTGCACGGTGCCGGCCTCGGGCTCCTCGGAACGCGGGCCCATGTCGTCACGCCGGGCTGCGGCGTCGATCCAGCCGAGGAACGAGCCGAGGTCGGCGCGGTCGTCGGTCGACACGAAGCCGGCGAGCTCGTCGATGAAGGCGTCGAGGTACGCGCCGCTGCCCTGTTCGTGCGCGGCGACCTCGATGTCGAGTCGCATCTCCTGCACGACGAGCGTCACGAAGTCGACCAGGTCACTCCCCGCGCGTGAGCGGAGCATCGAGAGCTGCCCGCCGAGCGCGCGCATCCGGCTGCGACCGGCGGCGGTGATGCCCTCGAGCGCACCGTGCTCGTCGGGCGCGGTCGCGACGAAGTCGAGCGCGTCGACGATCGACCCGTGCTCCCCTGCGGCGACCGAGGCCCGGAACGCCGCGGTCAGGTCGTCGTCGAGACGCTGCTGGGTGTGGTCGCGCTGGAACAGCCACCGGGCGAGCTGGTGCAGGGCCACGATGTCCGCCGCCCCGACCCGCCACCGCGAGCCCGCGAGCAGCCGGATCAGGTCGTTGCCGGCCGCCGGGTCGTGCAGCACGCGCAGGCATGCCACCAGGTCGACGATCTCCGGGCGCTGGAGCAGTCCTCCGGTCCCGAGCACGTGGTAGGGCACCCCACGTGCTCCGAGCGCCGCCGTGAACGCCGCGAGGTCCTTCCGGGCCCGCAGCAGCAGCGCCATCGAGCCCGCCGGGGCCCGCCGACGGTGGTCCTGGAACCACGCCGCGACCTCGTCGGCCTCTTCCGGCAGGGTCTCGGGGAACACCACACGCACCGTGCCGGCGTCGGCGCCCGGTCGCGGCGAGAGCCGTTCGACGTCGACCTCGGACGCCTCGGACAGCGGCGCCACGATCGCGTTCGCCCCCGCGAGCACGTCGACCGGGTTCCGCCAGCTCGTCGACAGCGCGAAGGTCACCGGCTCGGCCACGCCGGGTTCGTCGCCCCCGAAGTCGTGCGGGAACCGGGCGAGGTTCGCCGCACTCGCCCCACGGAACCCGTAGATCGACTGGTGTGGGTCGCCGACCGCCATCACCGAGTGCCCGCGGAACAGCCGGGCGAGGAACCGGGTCTGCACCACCGAGGTGTCCTGGTACTCGTCGAGGAGCACCACGCCGTACCGACTCCGCAGGTCGTCGACGACGCGCGGTGCCGACTCGGCCGCAGCGAGCGCCAGGGCGATCTGGTCGGAGAACTCCACGAACCCGCGGTCGACCTTCTGTCGACGGAACTCGGCGACCAGGTCGGCCAGGGGTTCGAGGGCGCCGATGGCAGCGACCGCGTCGGTGATCGCCTTGTACGGCTTGCCCCGGTTGCCGGGGAGTTCGAGCAGCTCGGAGAACTCGATGGCGAACCGGCGCAGGTCTTCTGGTTCGACGAGGTGTTCGGAGGTGGCGCCGGCGAGCGCGACCACGGCGGCGGTCAGCGTGTCGACGTCGCGGTCGAGTCCGGCGAGCCGGTCGTCGCGGGCGGCCACCACGACCCGACGGGCGAGCTGCCAGGCCGAGGGTTCGGTCAGCACCTGGGACTCGCCGTCACGGCCGACGAGCAGGGCGTTCTCGCGGAAGACCGCGTTCGCGAAGGCGTTGTACGTCGAGACGGTGGGCGCTTCGAAGGCGTCCCCCGGGGTGATCAGCCCGACGTCCTCGAGCGCGCGGATGCGGTCGTTGATGCGGACCGACAGTTCGCCGGCGGCCTTGCGGGTGAAGGTCAGGCCGAGGACCTCGTCGGGGCGGACGAGCCCGTTGGCCAGCAGCCAGACCACGCGCGAGGCCATCGTCTCGGTCTTCCCGCTGCCCGCTCCGGCGACGACCAGCGCAGGCACGAGCGGCGACTCGATGACGGCGCGCTGCTGGGCGGTGGGACGGGGGCGGCCCAGCGCGTCGGCGATGGCGTCGGCACCGTGCCGGATGACGGGCGGCGCAGCAGCAGCCGTGTCGGTCGTCTCGGTCGGGTCGCTCACCAGGTCACCTCCGCCACCACGTGGATCCGGCACTCGACCCCGGTCCGGGCCTTCTCGCAGTGGTCGTCCACGTTCGCCACGAACGTCCGGCCGGCCATGCCCCGCGCCACACCGTGCAGGCGCTCGCGGTACGCCTCGCGCGCCTCGGCGTCGAACGCGTGCTGCGTCCGCTCCGAGAAGGCGTGGCCACCGCGGGGGTTCTGGACGAAGACCAGCCGCGCATCGGTCATCGGGGAGCCGGCGGGTACACCGTCGACCGCGCCGTCCTCGACCGCGAGTTGGTAGGCACCGAGCTGCGGGTGTTCCGGCATGTCGTTCTTCTCGCTGGGCATCGAGCGGCCGGTCTTCAGGTCGACGACGCTGACACGGCCGTCGGGGTCGACCTCGATGCGGTCGATGCTCCCCCGGATGCGTGCTGGACCGGTCACGAGCGCGAACGAGGTCTCGGCGCCGAGCAACTGGCGCCCGGCGCTGGCGAAGGTGCGGAGGTAGTCGCTCAGTCCCTCGATCATCCGCCGCGTCCGCGCGCGCTCGCGGTCGGCGACCCAGGGCGACTCGAACGTGAGCTCGTCCCACCGTGACTCGACCCGCTCCCACAGCGACTCGACGTCGATCTCGGTGGCGTGCTCCATCGCTTCGTGCACGATGGTGCCGATGCCCATCGCCGGGCTCGGGGCACCGCCACCGAAGGTCTGCGCGAACCAGTGCACCGGGCACTCCTCGAAGGTGCCGATCCGTGACGGCGACACCGACACGGCCGGCGCGACGGGCTCCCCGCCCTCGACCTCGGGCACGGGCTCGGCGTCGAGGTCGACCAGGGGTTCGTCGGTGGTCGGCTCGGCGAGTCCGTACCACTCGTCCGGAGCCGCCCCGGGTACCTCTGCCTCGGCCAGGCGGGCCAACGCGGACGCGGCTTCGTGGTCGCCGGAGCCCACCACCCGTCGGCGCAGCGACCCGGCGAGCCCGCGCAGCGACAGTGGATGAACGGTCGGCTGGCGGTCCGGCGGGACCGGGACGAGACGGACGAAGGGCGACGGTGACTCGTCGTCGTTCGCGACGGTGCCGATGACGACCTTCGTGGTCGCGCGGGACACCGCCCGGGCGAAGAGTCGGAGTTCGTCGGCGACGACGGCGGCGCGGTCGTCGATGGGCGAACGCTCGACACCGGCGGCCGCGCGCACCAGGCCGTCCGGGTCGAGCAGGCTGCCGCGCACCCGGGTGTTCGGCCAGACACCGTCCTGCAGGCCGAGCACCACGACCACGTCGCACTCGAGTCCGATCGTCGCCGAGGGGGTCAGCACCCGCACACGGCCGGCGGTCCGGTCGGGGCCGATCGAGTCCTCGGGCAGGTCGGCACCGAGCAGGTCGTCGACGAAGACCCGCGCGGGGGCGTCCGGCGTGCGCTCGACGAAGCGCTTGGCGGCGGTGAACAGGCCGACGACGGCGTCCAGGTGGCGGTCGGCCTCCCCCGCACCCACACCACCGGCGGCGGACTGGGCACCCCACGACTTCGCGAGGCCACTGCGTTCCCAGAGCCCCCAGAGGATCTCCTCGATGCTCGACCCCGCATCGGCGTCGGCACGCGCCTGTACCAGGCTCCGGGCAAGTCGGGTCGCACGCCGCGCGAACCCGGCGTCGACCGTCGCCAGTCGCTCCGGTGCGCCCAGCGCCTCCACCAGCAGTTCGTCGGCGGTGCGGCTGCCGTCGCCCGCGAGCTCCTCGCGCCGCAGTGCGAGCCGGAGTCTGCGCATCGCCAGGGTGTCGAGGCCGCCGAGGGGCCCCGTGGCGAACGCGGTGGCCAGGGCGGCGTCGAGCGGCAGGACGTCGAGCGCCACCGCAGCCGCGTCGAGCAGCGCCCGCGCCGCGGAGTCGTCGCGCGGACGGACGGGCGCCGCGCCGGCGGTCGCAGGGACCTCGGCCACGGAGAGCGCCCGCACGAGTTCCGGGATGGCAGCGCCGCTCCGGGTGACCACGGCCATCCTGTGCCACGGCACGCCGTCCAGCAGGCGGTGTTCGCGGAGTCGACGAGCGATCGCGACCACGAGGGCGGACCGGCTGGCAGCTTCGAGGTGGACGACGGCGTCGGACCGCGCGTCCTGGTGGCTCGCCGCGGCGCTTCTCTGTCGTCCGGCCGCCGCGGTGCCGATGCGGCCCGTGATGCCGGAGACCAGGGCGCGGATCGGCGCGGGGTGCCGGTGCACGGCGCCGAGGAACAGCTCGTCGACGCGGTCCACCCCGAGTCGCACGGCGAGCCGTCCGAGCACGTCCGGTTCGGCGCCGCGGAACGCCGAGGCAGCGATGTCCGGGTCGCCGAACGCGACGATCTGCACCCCGGAACGCGCGAGGGCTCCGAGCAGGGCGATCTCGCCCTCCACCAGTTCTTGCGTGTCGTCGACGACGACCAGCCGCAGGGCGGCGATGCTCGCGGGGAGCTCGTGCCGCAGCACCGCGGCGGTGGCGTACGCCACGAGCTCGCCGGAGTCGAGTCCGGTCGGCCGGAACGCGGTGACCGAGGCGCGGTAGTCGTCGACGAAGTCACCCACGGCGTGCCACTCGGGTCGACCGAGCTCGTCGCCGAGTTCGCGCATGTCGTCGGGCTCGACACCAGCGGCGACAGCGCGCATCATCACGTCGCGGAGTGCGGTGCGGAACCCGGCGCGTTCACGGACGACCGCGGTGATCGGGTCGGGCCAGGCCGGACCGGCTGCGTCGAGTTCGTGCCCGGCGAGCAGGTCGGCGATGATCCGGTCCTGCTCGCCACCGGTCAGCAGCGTCGGGGGTTCCTGCCCCTGCACCGCCGCCGCGTGCGTGACGATCTGGAACGCCAGGGAGTTCACGGTGCGTGCGAGGGCCCCGGGAACGACCCGGTCGACCGTCCGCGCCAGTCGGTCGCGCAGCGCCGTCGCCGCTGTGCGTGCAGAGGTCAGTGCCAGGACCGTCGCGTGCCCGTCCGGGGTGATCGCATCGGGGCGGTTCAGGCGGTCGGCGACCAGGCGAGCGAGCGTGGTCGTCTTGCCGCTGCCCGGGGCGCCGATCACCGCACCGTGGCGGCCGTCCGGCAAGGCGAGCACCGCAGCCTGCGAGGGGTCGTCGACCAGTGCGCGCGCGAACCCGGTGTCTTCGGGAGCGGGCATCAGCGTGGTCTGCGGCACGCTCGTACGGTACCGAGGACCGCCGACAGCACCGCCCCGGACGCGCGGGGCACCGGTCGTCCGACCGCCCGAGTGCGCCCGCGGCGAACGGCCGATGCCGCACGGGACCGCTCGGATACGCTGTGCTCGTGGACATCAAGATCGGCATCATCAACAGCCCGCGCGAGATCGCGTTCGAGACCGCCCAGACCGCGGACGAGGTCGAGAAGGCCGTGTCCGAGGCGCTCACCGCGAAGTCGACGCACCTGTCGCTGCAGGACGACAAGGGCCGTCGCTTCATCGTCCCCGTCTCGGCCCTGGCGTACGTCGAGGTCGGCGCGGAAGAGGCACGGCGCATCGGCTTCGTCGCCTGACGACGTGGAACTGCTCTTCGCCGTCCTCGGCGGCATCATCATCGGCGCGGTCGCGCATGTGATCCTGCCGTGGCGGTCGAACCGCGGCGTGCTCGTCGGCCCCGCTGCCGGCGGCATCGCCGCAGCCGTCCTGTGGGAAGCGCTGACCTGGGCCGGGTGGCGGTACGACGGCACCTGGATCTGGGTCGTGGCCCTCGTGGGGGCCGGCGTGGTCGCAGTCGTGGTCGAGTGGCTCCTCGGAGCCCGGCGCGACAAGGGCGACGCCGCGTACTACGAGCAGCTCAAGACGCGCGGCGCCTGACACCCGAGCAAGCCCGACAACCGAGCAAGCGTGAAGCTCGAGCGGGCCTGCCGCTCAAGCCGTCAGGCCGAGCGCGTCCATCCGTCGGGTGTGCGCGGCGATGAGCTCGGTCCAGACCGGCTCCAGTCGCTCCTGGTCCTCACGGGCGTGCGACGCCAGGGCGGACCGGGCGACGAGCAGGGTGTCGCCCACCAGACGCCGTCCCCACATCGCCAGGCGCGATCCGATCTGCGGGTCGTCCTCGATGTGGGCAGTGAGCTCCTCGACGACCGCCGCTTCCTCGCGCGCGTCGAACACCGAACGCAGCCGCTGCCGCACGTCGATCGGCAGCGAGCGGAGCAGGTTGCCGAACAGGTCGTTCAGGATGCCTGCCGTCACGTAGCCGGTGAGCATCGACTCGTACCAGTCGGCACCGCTCGTCCGTTCGAGGAACAGGTCGATCGCCTCGCGGTGCGGTGCCATCAGCGCCGCCGGGTCCCCGCCGGTGCGCTCGATCTCGGCCACGATCGTGCGGTGCCGCTCGAGCGCCGTGGTCGCGAGCACCCCGGTGACCAGACGGCCGGAGAGCGTCGGTGCCGAAGCACCGGCTCGTCCCATCGTCTCGTAGACGGAGAGCTGCAGGTAGGCGGCCTGCCCCAGGTAGACATCGAGCTCCGGGGTGACGTCGTCGAGCGCGAGCCGCTTGACCTGTGCTGCTCCGCGCGGGTTCCGCGACGCGAGCCATGCGGCAGCGAGCTGCGCCGCGCGCTTCCGGTTCCACCACGACACCACCCGACCAGCATAGAGGGCACCCGCCGGTCACCCGCCCGACGCCCAGCGGCGCCCGCAGGGCGCCCGCCCCGACGTCCAGCGGCACCCGCCGGGCGCCCGGCCCGACGCCCAGCGGCACCCCGGAGTGCCCCGGACCACGCGCCCGTCGGTAGACTGGCCCGGACTTCCACCAGAACTAAGGTGATTCTTTGACTTTCTCAGACCTCAACATCGACCAGGACATCGTCGATGCACTGGCCGGCAAGGGCATCATCGAGCCCTTCCCGATCCAGGAACAGACCATCCCGCTCGGCCTGACCGGCCAGGACATCATCGGCCAGGCCAAGACGGGTACCGGCAAGACCCTCGGGTTCGGCCTGCCGCTGATCCAGCGACTCGGTGCCGACCCGGCCCACGGTGTGAAGGCGCTCGTCGTCGTCCCGACCCGTGAACTCGCGGTCCAGGTCACCGAGGACCTCGAGCTCGCGGCGTCCAACCGCCCGACCACGGTCGTCTCGATCTACGGCGGCAAGGCCTACGAAGGCCAGGTCGAACAGCTCAAGGCCGGCGCCCAGATCGTCGTCGGCACGCCCGGGCGACTCATCGACCTGCAGCGGCAGCGTCTGCTCGACCTCTCCCACGTGCAAGAGGTCGTGCTCGACGAGGCCGACCGCATGCTCGACCTCGGGTTCCTGTCGGACATCGAGCGGATCTTCCAGGCGGTCCCCGAGGTGCGGCACACGATGCTGTTCTCGGCGACGATGCCCGCGCCGATCGTCGCGCTCGCACGACGGTTCATGAGCCGTCCGGTGCACATCCGGGCGACCGACCCGGACGAGGGCCTCATGCAGGCCAACATCAAGCACCTCATCTACCGCGCGCACTCGCTGGACAAGGACGAGGTCATCGCCCGCATCCTGCAGGCCGAGGGTCGCGGCAAGACCGTGATCTTCACGCGCACGAAGCGTGCCGCGGCGAAGCTGGTCGAGGAACTCAAGGACCGCGGGTTCAACGCGGCAGCGGTGCACGGTGACCTCAACCAGGAGCAGCGCGAGCGCGCCATGGCGGCGTTCAAGGCCGGCAAGCGCGACGTGCTCATCGCCACCGACGTCGCCGCCCGCGGCATCGACGTCGACGACGTCACGCACGTGATCAACCACACGATCCCGGACGACCCGGACACGTACCTGCACCGCGCTGGCCGCACCGGCCGCGCCGGCAAGACCGGCATCGCGGTCACGTTCGTCGACTGGGACGACCTGCACAAGTGGACGCTGATCGACAAGGCCCTCGAGTTCGGCATCCCCGAGCCCGTCGAGACCTACTCGTCGTCGCCCCACCTGTTCGAGGAACTCGACATCCCCAAGGGCACCAAGGGCCGTCTGCCCGGCTCGTCGTCGCACGCGGCTTCTGCCGGTGCCCCCGCCGAGAAGCGCAGCAGCGACCGCCCGGCGACGGGTTCACGTGACGCGTCGCGTTCGCGGTCGCGCAGCCGCACCCGGTCAGGAGGCTCGGAGCAGTCCGCCCCGCAGGCTCCGGCAACCGAGTCGGTCGCCCCCACGCCCGTGGCTGGCACCGAGGACGGCTCCGCCGCCGAGGGTGGTTCCACCGACGGCGCCGCGAAGCGTCGTCGCCGTCGCCGCCGTCGCGGCGCCGGCACCGGCGATGCCTCGGCGACCGCCTCGGCACCGCAGGGCACGTCGGACGGCGAGTAGCGCCTCCAGACCGAAGGGCCCGTCGCTGACGCGACGGGCCCTTCGTCGTCCCCACCTGCCGACTGCCCCCGCGAAAGCGACAGATCGCCGCGAACCGTCGGCGGGAATCTGTCGCTTTCGCGGAGGGGTCAGGCCGCCCCGAGCGAGATCTGTCGCTTCGGTGAGACGAGCCTCGGTCAGGACAGGCGCGAGCCAGGGCCGACCACGGGGGCGCTGCCCGTGGCCTGGGCGACGATGGCGTCGAAGGACACGCGCGCGGTCCGGTGCTCCCCCAGCCGGTTCGGCTTGCCGGTGCCGTGGTAGTCGCTCGAACCGGTGACGAAGAGGTCGTAGCGGGTCGCCCAGTCGAGCAGGGTGCGCTTGCCGTGCGCCAGGTTCTCGCGGTGGTCGACCTCGAGACCGCCGAGCCCGGCGTCGACCAGGGAGCGGAGCATCGGTTCGTCGATGACGATCCCGCGCGACGACGCCGCCGGGTGCGCGATGACGGGCACGCCGCCTGCCTGCCGGATGAGCTCGACGCCACGCAGGGGCGACGGTGCCTCGTGGGGTTCGTAGTAGCCGGACGCCGGGTGCAGGATGCCGCGGAACGCCGCCGACCGGTCGGACTCGAGCCCACGGGCGACCAGGGCGTCCGCGATGTGCGGGCGGCCGATCGTGGCGCCGGGGCTGGACTGGGCCAGGACGTCGGCCCAGGTGATCGGGTGGTCCTCGGCGATGCGGTCGACCATGCGGTGCGCGCGCGAGAGCCGACCGTCGCGGATGCGGGTCGTCTCCTCGACCAGACCGGGGTGCTCGGGGTCGACCAGGTAGCCGAGCACGTGCACGCTCCGGTACCCGATCCGCGTGCTCAGCTCGAGCCCCGGCAGCAGGGTCAGGGGCAGCTCGAGTGCCGCGGCCGTGGCGTCCGCCCACCCGGCCGTCGTGTCGTGGTCGGTCAGCGCGACGGCGTCGAGTCCGGCGGCCGCGGCTGCTCGCACGAGCTCCGCGGGACGCTCGGTGCCGTCGGAGACACTGGAGTGCGCGTGCAGGTCGATAAACGGGTCTGGCACGTGGCCAATGCTATCCACAGGTGAGCGGCCGCACAGGCCGGGTGTCGTCCGGCGGTGCGATGATGGACGCATGGCCGACACGACTCCCCGCGCGACGAGCAACCGATCCACGACCCCCGGGTCCTCGACCTTCAAGGACTTCATCGGGTCGCAGTGGGCCGAGCGCGACGAAGCGCAGCCCGAACCCCGCGAGCAGGCCGCGTTCGCCGCCGAACGTCGCGCCCGCATCTCCGAGCTGCACCCGGGCCGCACGATCGTGGTGCCCGCCGGACAGGCCAAGGTCCGCTCGAACGACTGCGACTACCCGTTCCGCCCGCACTCCACCTTCGCGCACCTGACCGGCTGGGGCACCGACACCGTCGTCGGCTCCGTGCTCGTGATGACGCCGAACGGCTCCGGGCACGACGCCACGCTGTACTTCCGCGCCACCGCGGGCCGCGACTCGGAAGAGTTCTACGCCAATCCCGAGATCGGCGAGTTCTGGGTCGGGCCACGCCCCTCGCTCGACGCCGTCGCCGCCGACCTGGGGCTGGCCACGGCCGACCTCGGTGCGTTCACCGCCGTCGCCGACGCGCTCGACGCCTCGGCGCTGCTGGTGCGCGAAGCAGACGACGACCTGACCCGGTCGCTCGACACCCGCATCGGTGCGGCGATCGGTGGCGTCGACGAGACCGACGACTCCCCGGCGACCGACGACCTGCTCGCCCGCGACCTGTCCGAGCTCCGACTGGTCAAGGACGCGTACGAAGTCCGTGAGCTCCGCAAGGCCGTCGACGCCACGAAGCACGGGTTCGACGACGTCATCGCCGACTTCGACGCCGTGCTCGCCCATCCGCGCGGGGAGCGCATCGTCGAGGGGACGTTCAACCGGCGGGCCCGCGCCGACGGCAACACCGTGGGCTACGACACCATCGCCGCTTCGGGCCACCACGCCTGCATCCTGCACTGGACCCGCAACGACGGCGCCGTGCAGCCCGGCGACCTCATCCTCATCGACGCGGGGGTCGAGGTCGACTCGTTCTACACCGCCGACATCACCCGCACGCTGCCGGTGAGCGGCACGTTCTCGCCCGTGCAGCGCATGGTCTACGAAGCCGTGCTCGAAGCCGCCGACGCCGCCTTCGCGATCGTCAAGCCGGGCATCACGTTCCGCCAGGTGCACGCCACCGCGATGCAGGTCATCGCGCGGAAGACCGCCGAGTGGGGCTTCCTGCCGGTCTCGGCCGCCGAGTCGCTCGAGCCGGACAACCAGTTCCACCGCCGCTACATGGTGCACGGTACGAGCCACCACCTCGGCCTCGACGTGCACGACTGCGCGAAGGCCCGCCGCGAGATGTACCTCGACGGCACCGTGCAGGCCGGCATGGTCTTCACGATCGAGCCCGGGCTGTACTTCCAGCAGGACGACCTGACCGTGCCCGAGGAGTTCCGCGGCATCGGCGTCCGCATCGAGGACGACATCCTGGTCACCGAGGACGGCGCCGAGAACCTGTCCGTCGGCATCCCCCGGACCCCCTCGGAAGTGGAGGGGTGGATCGCCCGTTCCGGCCGCTAGCGTGAGCGGGTGACGACGCCCGAGGTCTCCCCGACCACCTTCTCGATCGAGGTCGAGCACTTCGACTCACCTGACGCCCAACGGCTCCGCGCCGCACAGCGACTGGAGATCGACCGGGCGCACGGCGGCGACACCGAACCGGGCGAGAAGCCGACCGCCGACTCGATCTCTGTGTTCTTCGTCGCGCGGGACGAGTCCGGCACGCCCCTGGGGTGCGGGGGCCTGCGCATCGTCGACGACGGCATCGCCGAGATCAAGCGGATGTACGTCCGGCCGGAGTCACGCGGGTCGGGTGTCGCCGCCGAACTGTTGCGTCGGTTGGAAGAGGCCGCGCTCGACCTGGGCTCCCCGGCGCTCGTGCTCGAGACGGGCACGGAGCAGCAGCGCGCCGTCGGGTTCTACCAGCGCGAGGGCTTCCGGCGGATCGCGAACTTCGGGCCCTACGTCGGTGCGCCCCTGTCGATCTGCTACTCGAAGGTCCTCTAGCGCGGCGACGCCGACCGGGCCTGCCCGGACCGCGCCGCGCGAAAGCCCGGCTCGCGCGCGCCCGAGCCCGCTCGGCTCTCGGTCACGACGTGCCGTCGGCCCGAGGCCGAGCGGTCGCGAACCGTCGTCTGGGCCGGCGCCGAACGACGATCTCCGACCGCTCGAGGCCTCGCGTGCGGGGTGTTGCGACCGCCCGGACCGCCCGACCGTCCGGACTCAGGCAGCGAGGTCGCACGAAGTGCCGCCCGTGCAGCTCGGCGGCGACAGTTCGTGCGACCTCGGCGGACGTGAACGGCGTGTCGAGCGATCTCGCACGACCCGAACTCGCGCGACCCGACCTCGCGCGACCCGAGGACGACGCCGGTCGCGCCAGCCGGAGCCCGGCTAGCGGCGGTCGCTGTTCCCGTCGCCATCGCCGTCACGCTGGGCGTCCGGCGAGGACGAGGGCTCCGGCGGCGTGGCACCGGCGACCCGCTCGCCGTAGCGCGGCGGCTCCTCGGGCCGACGCTCCGGAACCGGCGGGGCCGCGGGGGCGGCAGCGGTCTCCGGGGTCTCCCCGTACCGGGGCCCGTCGTTCGTGCCGTAGCGCGGCGGGCCCGAGGGCGCGGCCGTCTGCGCGCCGGGGGCCGACGTACCGGGGTGCTGCGGGCCTCCTGGCTGCTGGTGCGGGGTGGCGTGCCCGCCGTACGGCGACTGCTGCTGCGGCGGGACCCCGCCGGGGCCCGGGCGCCACTGCTGCTGCTGCTGCTGCTGCTGCTGCTGCTGCTGCTGGGGAGCGTCGTTCCAGTGCGTGGACGGGGTCGCCCCGTGCTCACCGAGGATCCGCTGGGCCTGCCCGGTCAGCTGCGGGTTGACGACGATCTGGTAGTTCGTGGCGAGCACCTGGTGGACGCTGGTGAAGTCACGCTGCCGCTTGGTGATGGCGAACGAGGCGATGCCGTAGAGCATGCCGAACGCGGCACCGATGATCGCCGCGGCGAGGATCAGGCCGCCGGCGCTCGGCGAGAAGAGCGTGAGCACGATGCCGAAGAAGATGCCGAGCCACAGACCGGACAGCGCACCGGCGATGGCGGCGCGGCCGTAGGTCATCTTGCCGGTGACCCGTTCGACCGTCTTCAGGTCGTTGCCGACGATGGAGAGCTGGTTGACGGGGAAGTCGGCCTCGGCCAGCTTCGCCACCACGCGCTGCGCGTCGGGGTAGCTGTCGTACGTTCCCAGGACGTCGCCCTTGGGCAGCGTCGGGAACGCCTGGGCGGTCCTGCCGGCGAAGGGGCTCTGATTGCTCACCCAGCCATCATTCACCGCACACCTTGCAATCGCACGTGCACTCTCAGGGAAGCCGCCGACCGGCGCGGGCGAACGCGCACACCCGAGCGACTACGCTGGGTCGGGTGAGCGCCACGAAGGTCTTCGTCGCCCGCCTCGCCGGGTGCTCCGTCTTCGACCCCGCGGGCGACCGCGTCGGACGGGTCCGGGACGTCCTGGTCGTCTACCGCCGGGCCGATCCCCCGCACGTCGTCGGGCTCATCGTCGAGGTGCCCGGCAAACGCCGCATCTTCGTGAGCATCGGCCGCATCACCTCGATCGGTGCCGGGCAGGTCATCACGACCGGCCTGGTGAACATGCGCCGCTTCGAGCAGCGCGGCGGCGAGGTCCGCGTCATCGCCGAGATGCTCGGCCGCAAGGTGCTCATCAAGAACCAGCGCATCCGCGCCACCATCGAGGACGTCGCGATCGAGGACCGCGGGCAGGGCGACTGGGAGGTCGCGCAGCTCTTCCTCCGCAAGCCGAAGACCACGCCGTCGCCGTTCGGCAAGGGCCCGACGACCTTCGCGACGTGGAACGAGGTCACCGAGGACGAGCTCCCCGGCGAGGCCCAGTCCGCCGAGCACGTCATCGCCGCGTACTCCGACCTGCTGCCCGCCGACCTGGCGTCGACGCTCCTCGACCTGCCCGCCGAGCGGCGGTTCGAGGTCTCCGAGGAACTGCCGGACGACCGCCTCGCCGACGTGCTCGAGGAGATGCCGGACCAGGAACGCATCGAGATCCTCACCCGGCTGACGGACGCCCGTGCCGCCGACGTCCTCGACCAGATGCAGCCCGACGACGCGGCCGACGTCCTGGCCCAGTTCTCCGACGAGCGGAGCGAAGCCCTCCTGCAGCTCATGGAGCCGGAAGAGGCGCAGGACGTCCGCATGCTCCTGGAGTACGAGCCGGACACCGCCGGTGGTCTGATGACCACCGAACCGGTGATCGTCTCGGCCGACGCCACCGTGGCCGAGGGCCTGGCCCTGGTCCGCCGCCACGAGCTCGCGCCGGTGCTCGGCGCCGCCGTCTGCGTCACCCTGCCGCCGTACGAGCCGCCGACCGGTCGGTTCCTCGGGCTCGTGCACTTCCAGCGGATGCTCCGCTACCCGCCGAACGAGCGGCTCGGCACGCTCATCGACCAGCAGACCGAACCGGTCCGGGTCGACGCGAGCGCCGCCGAGGTCACCCGCATCATGGCGACCTACAACCTGCTCTCCGTGCCCGTGGTCGACGACGCCCACCGTCTCGTCGGGGTGGTGACGATCGACGATGTCCTCGACCACGTCCTGCCGGACGACTGGCGAAGTCAGGGCGAGGGGGAACCCTCACCGCTTCCACGCCAACGCCCGCGCAGGACACCCGTGACGACGGGAAGGAGGACCACCCGTGGCCCGAACGGATGACACCCGTCGCGACCGTGACCGCCAAGAGGTCCGGCTCGACTCCCCCAAGGGCATGCGTACGCGCGTGCTCCCCAGCCGGCGCCGTGGTCGCGGGGACACCTTCGGTCGCGCGACCGAGGGCATCGCCCGGGGTATGGGTACGCCGTGGTTCCTCATCGGCCTCACGCTGTTCTGCGTGGTCTGGATGGGCTACAACACCCTGGCGCCGAAGCCGTGGCAGTTCGACTCGGCCGCGATCGGCTTCACGGCGCTGACCCTCGTGCTCTCGCTGCAGGCCTCGTACGCGGCCCCGCTGATCCTGCTCGCGCAGAACCGGCAGGACGACCGCGACCGCGTGCAGTTCGAACAGGACCGCCAGCGTGCCGAGCGCAACCTGGCCGACACGGAGTACCTGGCCCGCGAGGTCGTGGCCCTGCGCCTGGCGATGCGGGACATGGCGTCCAAGGACTTCATCCGTGCCGAGCTCCGCTCCCTGCTCGAGGAACTCGACCGCCGCGACGCCGACGAGGCCGGCTACGCGGACGAACACGACAGCTCCACCCGTGGCTGAACCCGTCCCCACCGACGATCAGCTCGGCACGGCGGTCCTCGCTGCGCTCGGCCGCGTCATCGACCCCGAGATCCGTCGCCCCGTCACGGAGCTCGACATGATCCGTGGTGTCGACGTGCAGCCTGGAGGCTCGGTGCGCGTCGACCTGCAGCTCACGATCGTGGGGTGCCCCGCCGCCGACACCATCGAGCGCGACGTCCGCGTCGCCGCCGCGTCCGTCCCGGGGGTCGCCGCCGTCGACGTCGACGTGTCCGTGATGGACCCGGCGACACGCGCCGCGCTGACCGAGCGGCTCCGCGCCGGCCGGCCGAAGGGCGTGCAGTTCACGGCGGACTCCCTCACCCGCGTCATCGCCGTCACGAGTGGCAAGGGCGGCGTCGGCAAGTCCACCGTCACCGTGAACCTCGCCGTCGCGCTCGCCCGCCGGGGCCTTCGCGTCGGGGTCGTCGACGTCGACGTGCACGGCTTCAGCGTGCCCGGGCTGATGGGCCTGACCGACGAGCACGGGGTCGCGCCGCGTCCGACGCGTGTGGACAGCATGATCCTGCCGCCGGTGGCCCACGACGTGAAGGTCGTGTCGATCGGCATGTTCGTCGACGACGTCTCGACCGCGGTGTCGTGGCGCGGACCGATGCTGCACCGCACCGTGAACCAGTTCCTGACCGACGTGTTCTTCGGCGACCTCGACGTCCTGCTGCTCGACCTGCCCCCAGGGACCGGCGACGTCGCGATCTCGGTGGGGCAGCTCCTGCCGCACGCCGAGGTGCTGGTCGTCACGACCCCGCAGGCCGCCGCCGCCGACGTCGCCGAGCGCAGCGGGATCGTCGCCCGGCAGACCGGGCAGCGGGTCATCGGCGTGGTCGAGAACATGTCCGGGCTCGTGCAGCCGGACGGGTCGATCCTGCACCTGTTCGGCGAGGGCGGTGGTGCGGAGACCGCATCGCGGCTCTCCCGCGGGCAGGACGCCCCCGTCCCGGTGCTCGGCAGCGTGCCGCTGTCGGTACCGCTGCGCGAGGGCGGCGACGCAGGGGTACCGGTGGTGCTCGGCAGCCCGGAGGACCCGGCCGCGGTGGCCCTGACCGCGATCGCCGACCGGATCACCACGATGGGGCGCGGGCTCGCCGGCCGGAAGCTCGGGCTCTCACTGTCCTAGGCTCGGGGGCATGAGCACGGATCACGTCGACGTCGACTGGAAGCACGCACGCGCCACGAACCAGGCGAACTGGGACGACCGGGTGCCGATCCACGAGGGTGCCTACGAGATCGACGCCCTCGTCGACCCCGACCACCGCTCGGACGTCGTGCGTGAGGACCTGCCGGCGCTGACGCCGTGGCTGCCGAACGGCTCGCTCGACGGCCTCGACGTCTGCCACCTGCAGTGCCACATCGGCACCGACACGGTGTCGCTCGCCCGCGAGGGTGCCCGGCTGACCGGCGTCGACTTCTCGCCCGCAGCACTCACCTCGGCCAGTGGGCTCGCATCGCGACTCGGCATCGACGTCACCTGGGTCGAGTCCGACGTCCTCGACGCCCGGGCCGCCGTCTCCGGGGACTTCGACGTCGTGTACACGAGCATCGGCACGATCTGCTGGCTCCCCGACCTCGACCGCTGGGCCGCCCAGGTCGCCGGACTGCTGCGCCCCGGCGGGGTGTTCTTCATCCGCGACGGCCACCCGGCACTGTACGCCCTCGACGAGGACGCGGACGAACTCGTCACCCGGTACCGGTACTTCCCCGACGGCACGGCCCAGCAGTGGGACGACGCGGGCACCTACGCGGGCGACGGCACGGTGGCGAACACCCGCACCTTCGAGTGGCCGCACCCGCTGTCCGAGATCGTGAACGCCCTGCTCGGCGCCGGGCTGCGGCTCCGCCGGCTCGACGAGGGCCGCACGCTGCCGTGGCGCTTCAGCGCGCGCATGGTCGAGACCGGCACCGGTTCGTGGGCCTGGCCGGAGCACGACCGCGACCGCATCCCCACGACCTACACGATCGTCGCCACCCGCGACTGACGACGCGACACCATGGCGGACCGGAGGCCCGTGGCGGATCCGCTACGGGCCTCCAGTCCGTCAGGTGGTGACGCGACGAGCGTCAGGTGGTGACGCGACGAGCGTCAGGTCGCCTCGGCGTCGAAGGGCGCGGCCTCACCGGCGGCCAGGGGCACGACGGGAGCCGTCGCACGCACCTTGGACGCGGAGACCTGTGCGGTCTGCACGGCTGCGGCACTGGAACCGGAGTCGAGCAGGGCATCACGGATGATGCGTCGCGGGTCGTACTGGCGCGGGTCGAGCTTCTGCCACTCGATGTCGTCGAACTCGGGGCCCATCTCGTCGCGCATCCGCTCCTTGGCGGTGTCGGCGAACCGGCGGACGGCCTTGACGAACTCGGCCAGCTTCTGGGCGTACATCGGCAGGCGCTGCGGCCCGAGCAAGAGGACGCCGATGACCCCGATGATCAGGATCTTGTCGAGCGGGATGTCCACGCGAGCGAGCCTAACGCGTGCTGCTGCGTTGCACCTCTAGAGTTGTCTCCCGAACGGAGTGTGCGTGTCAGAGAAAGAGTCGAACTGGAAGTTCGCCGAGGACATCGTCTCGGAGACCGAGGCGATCGCCCGTGCTCGTGAGCACTCCCTGGAACTCGGGGTCGAAGCGATCTCGCCCGCGATCGGTGCGCAGATCGGGGTCATCGCCGCAGCCTCGCGAGCCACGAGCATCATCGAGATCGGCACCGGTCTCGGCGTCTCCGGCCTGTACCTGCTCGCCGGTGCCCCGAACGCGACCCTGACCACGATCGACGTCGAGGTCGACCACCAGCAGTTCGCCCGTGACGCCTACATCAGCGCCGGCACCGCCCCCGCACGGATCCGGCTCATCCCCGGTCGGGCCAACCAGGTGCTCCCCCGCATGAACGAGGCCTCGTACGACGTCGTCCTCGTCGACGCCGACCCGGAGCACGTCATCGAGTACGTCGAGCACGGGCTGCGCCTCGCACGCCTGGGCGGCACCGTCCTGGTACCGCACGCCCTGTGGCGCGGACGCGTGGCCGACCCGGTCAAGCGCGACCGTGCCACCACGGACTTCCGGCTGCTGCTGACCGAGGTGTCGACGTCGGGTGCGGTGCGCAGCGCGCTGTCGCCGGCCGGTGACGGGCTGCTGCAGCTGACGAAGGTCACCAACTAGTCCTCGGCCCGCCGGCGCTCGCGCGGGTCAGTCGAGGTGCCGTAGGTACCGCTCCGGAGACTCGAGGAATGCCCGCTGGTTCCGCACCAGGTCGAGCTCGCTCCACTCGGCGCGCCGCAGGCCCCATTCGCCGACCTCGTGGATCGTCGCGCCCGGGAACGCGGCCAGCACGGGTGAGTGCGTCGAGAGCACGACCTGTCCGACGCCGCTCTCGACGATCGACCGCAGCAGGGCGATCAGGGTGAGGCAGCCCGAGAACGACAGGGCTGACTCCGGCTCGTCGAGGATCCAGAGCCCGGGCCAGCGCGCCCGGTCGATGACGAAGTCCAGGAACGCCTCGCCGTGACTGCGCTCGTGGAACACCGGCTCGGGGCGACTGCGGTTCGGGTGCTCCTCGAGGTAGGTGAAGAAGCCGTGCATGGTCTCAGCACGCAGGAAGAAGCCACCGCGGGGCGCACCGAAGTCACGTCGCAGGGCGATGTGCTGCCACAGGTCCGACTCGGACGGGCGGGTCGAGTGGTGCGCCCCGGTCGAGCCGCCCTCCGGGGACATGCCGAACGCGAGCGCGATCGCCTCGATCAGGGTCGACTTGCCGACACCGTTGTCCCCGACGAACACCGTCACCGGGTCCAGGTCGAGCCCTTCGTCGAGCAGCTGCCGGATCGGCGGGAGCGTGGCCGGCCAGGCGTCGCGCGGCATCGGGTCCGGGTCGCGGTACTCGTCGACGCGTCGGATGGGCAGGTGGGTCCTCGGCACGTCCTCATCCTGCCGGAGCCGACCGACACCAAGGGGGGCTGCCCGCTCCCGGAAGACAGACGGGAAGCCCGGAGCGTACACGCTCCGGGCTTCCCGTTCTGGTGCTTCGACGTACTAGGCCGAGACGACCTCGGCGAGTGCGTCGTGGAGTTCCTTGGCCTCGGCATCGTTGACCGAGACGACCAGGCGGCCTCCACCTTCGAGCGGAACCCGCACGATGATGAGTCGACCCTCCTTAACAGCCTCCATCGGCCCGTCACCGGTCCTCGGCTTCATGGCTGCCATCAGATGTCCCCTTTCGTGCAGTAAATGCAGCCCCATTATCCCGTATGGAGGGGGCAACTGCGAAACCGCCCAGGTTGGGGGTGTCGGATGTGCCGTTCTGATGCTCCGCAGAACGCGGATCCACGGGCCTTCCGGTGCTCCGCGTCGATCACGGCGGGGTCCAGTCGTAGCCGTCGACCCACCACGTGTAGTACAGCCAGACCCACTGCAGCCCGACGAACGCGACGACGACGGCCACGCGGTACACCCGCGACCGCGGCAGCGCCACGATGCCGAGCAGCGGCGCGATCGGCACGAGGATGCGCCAGGTGCTCGACTGCGGGAAGAACACCGCCAGCAGGTACACCAGGTACGCCACGCCCCAGAGTCGCAGCTCGATGCCGATCCGGCGCGCAGCGGGCATGCACACGAACGCGGCGAACCCGATGAGCACGACGACGAGCAGCACCGTCCCGGCCGGCTGCCCGAACCACCACCCGAACCCCTGCACCCACGGCGCGAACGGCACGAGTTCCTTCCACCCGATGTACGACGAGCGCCAGGCGAGCTCGGTGTCCGTGTAGGCCTTCGGCACGCCGGTGACCGCCCACGCGATGGCCGGCCACGCCAGACCGACCAGACCCGACACCGTGGCGACCACCGCGGGTGGGACGAGCCGGCGGAGGGTCAGCGGTTCCGACGAGCGCACCCACGCCGGGCGGATCGCCCACGCGGCCACGAAGAGCACCACCAGGAACGCGAAGGCGAGCCCCGTCGGTCGGGTCATGCCGAGCAGGAGGACGACGGGCAGCATCGCCCACCACCGTCGATCCACCATGAGCAGCAGCGCGACGAGCAGCAGGAACAGGCCCATCGACTCCGCGTAGGCCACCTGGAACACCGCCGACACCGGTGCGACGCAGAACAGCACCGTGGCGAACGTCGCCCGCGCGGGGTCGAGGAACCGGCCCATCAGCCGGCGGAACACCAGCGCGGCGCCGAGGCCGGCGAGCAACGACACCGAGACCGCGACGAACTCGAACGGCGCTCCGGTGAGCAGCATGAACCCGCGCACCAGGAACGGGTAGGCGGGCATGAACGCCCACGCGTTCTCGGTCACGTGTCCCGCGGCGTCGACCGGCAGCGTCGACGGGTACCCACCCGTGGCGATCACGCGGTACCAGGCGCCGTCCCAGATGGACGCGAACGACAGGTAGCCGGGGCTCTGGACGGTGAACGAGTTCGCCGCCTGCACGCCGGCGAAGACGAGCATCATCGCGCCGGTGACGAGCCGCGCCAGCACGTAGACGACGGTGATGCGCACCCACCAGGGCACGAGCCGGTACCGGGCCCGCCAGCGGTTCCGAGCAGGGGTCCTCCGGGTGGCCCCCGCCGTCGTCAGGCCGTCAGCCACCGACGCAGCCCGGCCTCGACCGTGGTGATCTGCGCGACCGGGACCTGCTCGTCGTCGTGGTGGGCGAAGACCGGTTCGCCGGGGCCGTAGTTGACCGCGGGGACGCCGAGGCCCGAGAACCGTGCGACGTCGGTCCAGCCGTACTTCGGGCGGGGTGCCGGTCCACCGACGGCAGCCACGAAGTCCTGCGCGAGCGGAGCGTCGAGCCCGGGACGTGCACCGGCGGCGAGGTCGACGATCGCGACCTCGTAGCCGTCGAACAGCTCGCGGATGTGGGCGACGGCCTCGTCGGCCGAACGGGACGGGGCGAACCGGTAGTTCACGTGCACCATCGCCTCGTCCGGGATGATGTTGCCCGCGATGCCGCCGCTGATGCCGACGGCGTTCAGACCCTCGCGGTACTCGAGCCCGTCGACCGTGACGGTGCGGGGCTCGTACGCGGCCAGGGTGGCCAGGATCGGGGCGGTCTTGTGGATGGCGTTGTCGCCGATCCAGCTCCGGGCGCTGTGCGAGCGCTTGCCGAACGTGCGGATCTCGGCGCGGAGGTTGCCGTTGCAGCCACCCTCGATCTGCGCCCCGGACGGCTCACCGAGGATCGCGAAGTCGGCGGCGAGGAGCTCGGGCCGCGTGCGGGCCAGACGACCGAGGCCGTTCAGGGCGTCGCTGACCTCCTCGTGGTCGTACCAGACCCACGTGACGTCGACCGAGGGGTCGGCCAGATCGTACGCGAGCTTGAGCTGCACCGCGCAGCCGGCCTTCATGTCGACGGTGCCGCGGCCCCAGAGGATCTCGGTGCCGTCCTCGGTGGTGCGGAACTCGGTCGGCAGGTTGTCGTTGAGCGGGACGGTGTCGATGTGCCCCGCGATGACCACCCGGCGGTCGCGGCCCAGGTTCGTCCGCGCGACGATCGCGTCGCCGTCGCGGATGACCTCGAGGTGCGGCAGCGGGGCGAGCACGGCCTCGATCGCGTCGGCGAGGGCCTGCTCGTTGCCGGACACCGACTCGATGTCGCAGATGGCACGGGTGATGTCGATGGACGAGGCGGTGAGGTCGAGGTGCTCCGGCATGCGGGCAGCCTACCGGCCGACCCTCGCACCGCCCCGGCAGTCCGGCCGGACGGGATCCCCGCCGCCCCGGCCGTCCGGCCGGACGGTGTCCCTCCGACGGCCGCTCGGTACCCTGGAGCCGTGACCGACACGACTGCCTCCGACCGCCCGACCCACGCCTGGGGCCACGGCCTCGCGACGATCGCCGCCGACGGCACGACGCTCGACACCTGGTACCCGGAGACCCACCTCGGCGCCCTGCCCGCCGACGCCGTGTTCCCCGCCGAGCTGCAGGCGCACGTCGGGGACGACCCCCGCCGCGAGGTCCGGATCGAGGCCGTCACCACCGAGATCACGATCGACGCGAGCCCGACGAGCACCCCGGACGCGTACCTCCGCCTGCACCTGCTGAGCCACCTGCACGTCCGCCCGAACGAGGTCTCCCTGGACGGCGTCTTCGGCCACCTGCCGATCGTCGCGTGGACGAACGCCGGCCCCGTGCACCCCGAGTCGCTGACGCGCCTGCGCCCCGCGCTGCAGCGCGCCGGCATCGCCGTGCACGGCATCGACAAGTTCCCGCGCCTGCTCGACTACGTCGTGCCGGACCGCGTCCGGATCGCCGACGCGAGCCGCGTCCGCCTCGGCGCACACCTGGCACCAGGTACGACGGTCATGCACGAGGGCTTCGTCAACTTCAACGCCGGCACCCTCGGTGACGCCATGATCGAGGGCCGCGTCTCGCAGGGCGTCGTCGTCGGGCACGGCACCGACGTCGGCGGTGGCTCCTCGATCATGGGCACCCTGTCCGGCGGCGGCACACACCGTGTCTCCCTCGGCGAACGTGCGCTCCTCGGCGCGAACGCGGGCCTCGGCATCTCGCTCGGTGACGACTCCGTCGTCGAGGCCGGCCTCTACGTGACGGCCGGCACGAAGGTGGTCCTCGTCGGTGCGGCCCCGAACCCCGACGGCACCCCGAAGACCGTCAAGGCCGCCGAGCTCTCCGGCACCCCGAACATCCTGTTCCGCCGCAACAGCGTCAGCGGCGCCGTCGAAGCCCTGCAGCGCAAGGGCGAGGGCATCCAGCTGAACACCGCGCTGCACGCGTAGCGCCCCGCCCGGCGAGCGGTCACGACACGTCGCCGGCGGGTGCCGAGGGCGCACGAACCGTCGCTCCGGCACCCGCCAGACGACAGTTCGCGACCACCCGGCGCAGGTGAGCGGCGCGTCCCACGATCGCGCACCCACCGACGCACGCACAGGAGGCCCGGTGCCGGCCCACGAGACCGGTACCGGGCCTCCATGCCGTCGCCTCCAGTGCCCCGCGAGTGGTCACAACACGCCGTCCGCGTGCGCCGAGGGCGCACGAACCGTCGTTTCGACGCCCGCCGGACGACCGTTCGCGACCACCCGGCGCAGGTGAGCGGCGCGTCCCACGATCGCGCACCCACCGACGCACGCACAGGAGGCCCGGCGCCGGTCCACGAGACCGGCACCGGGCCTCCATGCCCTCCCGTCCAGCGCTCCCCCGCCCCGCCCCGCGAGCGGGCGAAATGCCGCGGTGCGCGGTCGGCCCCACCGTGGCATTCCGCCCGTTCGATCCGCAGCAGCGCACCCCGCCGCCCCTCCCCCGGCTCGACACGACACGACGCAACGCAACGAGCGGGCGGAATGCCGGCGTGCGCCCGCCGCGCCACCCGGGTGTTCCGCCCGCTCGATGTGACGGCGGGCGCAGACACACGAATGCCCCGCGCCACGGGTTCGTGGGGCGGGGCGTTCGGAGTCGGTCAGCGCTCGGGGACGTCGCGCTCGGGCGCACCCACGTAGAGCTGCTGCGGGCGACCGATCTTGTTGAGCGGGTCGTTGTTCAGCTCGCGCCACTGGGCGATCCAGCCCGGCAGACGACCGATCGCGAACAGGACGGTGAACATCCGCGGCGGGAAGCCCATCGCCTTGTAGATGATGCCGGTGTAGAAGTCGACGTTCGGGTAGAGCTTGCGGCTGACGAAGTACTCGTCCTCGAGTGCGATCTGCTCGAGCTCCATCGCGATGTCGAGCAGGTCGTCCTGCACGCCGAGGGACTCGAGGACCTCGTGCGCGGACTCCTTGACGAGCTTGGCGCGCGGGTCGTAGTTCTTGTAGACGCGGTGCCCGAAGCCCATGAGCTTGACACCCTGCTCCTTGTTCTTCACCCGCTCGACGAACCGCGTGACGGGCTCGCCCGAGTCCTTGATCTGCTGGAGCATCTCGAGCACGGCTTCGTTCGCGCCGCCGTGCAGCGGGCCGTACAGGGCGTTGATGCCGGCCGAGATCGAGGCGAACATGTTCGCCTTCGTCGAACCCACCATGCGCACCGTCGAGGTCGAGGCGTTCTGCTCGTGGTCCTCGTGCAGGATGAGGAGCCGCTCCAGCGCCTTGGAGAGCACCGGGTTCGGCTTGTAGGTCTCGGCCATGGTGCCGAAGTTCAGCCGCAGGAAGTTGTCGACGAACGACAGCGAGTTGTCCGGGTACAGGAACGCCTGCCCGATGGCCTTCTTGTGGGCGTAGGCCGCGATGACCGGGAGCTTGGCGAGGAGCCGGACGGTCTGCAGCTCGACCTTCTCGGGGTCGTCGACGTCCATGTCGTCCTCGTAGTACGTGGACAGGGCGCTCACGGCGCTCGACAGCACCGACATCGGGTGCGCCGAGTGCGGCAGGGCGTCGAACAGGCGACGGAGGTCCTCGTGCAGCAGGGTGTGCCGACGGATGCGGGCGTCGAACTGCTCGAGCTCGGTGGGGGTCGGCAGCTCGCCGTAGATCAGGAGCCACGCGACCTCGAGGAAGGTGCAGTTCGCGGCGATCTGGTCGATCGGGTACCCGCGGTAGCGCAGGATCCCCTGGTCGCCGTCGATGTAGGTGATCGCGCTCTTCGTCGCACCGGTGTTCACGAACCCGTAGTCGAGCGTGTTCATCCCGGTCTGCTTCTTGAAGGTCGAGATGTCGATCGCGGACGCGCCGTCGACGCTCTGCAGGATCGGGAACTCCGCCGTGCCACCCGGGAACGTCAGCGTCGCGGTCGCGCCCTGCTGTTCGGCGGCGGGACTCACGGGGACGGGCGTGGTGGGCGGTGTGGCCGTCTTCTGAGCGTCATTGGCAGTGTCAGTCACGAGGACAGCCTAATCGCGGCACCTGTCGGTCGTGCACACATCCCAGGTGACGATTTGGTGGTTCCCAGGGATTGCGGGCGCCGGCGGGAGTGCTCGTGTCCGTGCTACGCGGTGCCGAGGCGCCGGCTGCTCGCCAGTCGCTGGGAGGCTGCGGCGATCCGTTCGTCGGTCGACGTCAGGGCCACGCGGACGTGTTCGTCCCCGGCTGCACCGTAGAACGTGCCCGGTGCGACGAGGATCCCGCGGTCGGCGAGCCAGGCGACGGTGTCGAGCGCCGGCTCGCCGCGGGTCGCCCAGAGGTAGAGCCCGGCTTCGCTGTGGTCGATGCGGAAGCCCGCGCCCTCGAGTGCCTGCCGGAGCATGTTCCGACGGGCACGGTAGCGGGCCTTCTGCTGCTGCACGTGGGTCTCGTCCTGCAGCGCGACGACCATCGCCTGCTGCACGGGCAGCGGTGGCATCAGCCCGGCGTGCTTGCGGACGGCCAGCACGTCGGCCAAGATCGCGGCGTCACCGGCGACGAAGGCAGCACGGTAGCCGGCGAGGTTCGACTGCTTCGACAGCGAGTACACGCTGAGCACGCCGTCGAGCGAGTCGCCGACGACCCGGGGGTCGAGGATCGTGGGGGTCGGGGTGGTGGCGTACTCCGGGTCCCAGCCGAGCTCGGCGTAGCACTCGTCGCCGACGATGACGGCCCCGAGCTCGCGGGCGCGCACCACGGCGGCACGAAGCTGGTCGATGGTGAGCACGCGGCCGTCCGGGTTGCCCGGGGAGTTCAGCCAGACGAGCTTCGTGGTGGACGGCCACTCGGCGGGGTCGTCCGAGGCGAGGGCGTCGGCCCGGACCAGCGCGGCACCGAGCTCGTACGTCGGGTACGCCGCTGCCGGGAACACCACGGTGTCGCCGGGGCCGATGCCGAGCCAGAGCGCCAGGCCCGCGATGAACTCCTTGGAGCCGATCGTCGGCAGCGCGTTCGCCTCGGTCAGGGCGACACCGTGCCGCCGGCCGTACCAGTCGGCGATGGCCTGCCGGAGCGCCGGGGTGCCGGCCACCTGCGGGTAGGCGTGCGCGTCGGTGGCGGTGGCCAGGGCGGTGCGAACGACCTCGGGCGTGGGGTCGACGGGCGAGCCGACGCTGAGGTCGACGATCCCGCCCTCGTACGCCGCGGCGCGCTGCTTGAACGGGACGAGCTGGTCCCAGGGGAATTCGGGGAGGTCGAGCGCCACGAGGGGTCCGGTCAGCCGCGGACGGGCTCGGCAGCGACGACGGGGTGGTCCTTGTGGATCACGCCGACCTTCGCAGCGCCACCGGGCGACCCGACCTCGTCGAAGAACTCGACGTTGGCCTTGTAGTAGTCGGCCCACTGGTCGGGCAGGTCGTCCTCGTAGTAGATGGCCTCGACGGGGCAGACCGGCTCACACGCACCGCAGTCGACGCACTCGTCGGGGTGGATGTACAGCGAGCGGTCGCCCTCGTAGATGCAGTCGACCGGGCATTCGTCGATGCAGGCGCGGTCCTTGACGTCGACACACGGCTGGGCGATCACGTAGGTCACGGTTCGGGTGCTCCCTTCGACGAGCGGGTTTGAGTCTACTCGTGGCCCGGGGCCGTCCGGGACCGCAGCCCCGACAGGTCCGGCCACGCGAGGACGAGGGCGGTGATGGCCGCGGGGGCGAAGGTCCACACGTACCCGGCCGCGTTGGCGAGGACGAGCGGCGAGCTCTCGCCACCGACCGACACGAGCACCTGCGTCGCGACGAGGATGCCGATGCCGATCGCGGCGACCATCGTCCGCGAGCGGTAGACGAGCCGCACGCCCACGGTCAGGCCGAGCACGATGAGGGTGGTGACGACGAGTCCGATCGGGAACGCGCCGAGCGTCTGCTGGTGCGTCACCGTGCCGAGGCCGCCGGCGAGCAGCCCGACCAGCAGCGACACCACGACCGCCGCGGCCTTGCCCTGACCGGACATCTCGCCGTAGGTCTGCGGCGCCCCCGGCTGCGGGGCCGCGTCGTGCCGGAACGCCTCCACCGCAGGGGCGTGCTGTCGGACGCCGTGCGGCATCACCCACGACAGGGCGCCCGGGTCGGCGGGGTCGACGGGGTCGACGGCGACCTGGGAGCGGTACTGCTCGACGGCCGCCCGCACCTTGGCCCGGACCGGCAGGACGTCGACGGTGACGTCGGCCTGCCCGCTGTCGGGGTCGACGATCATCGAGAACGGGACCTCTTCGGCACGGGCCGCGTACTGCGCCGCGTGGTGCATCCGCACGTGGTCGGGGTGTCCGTAGCCGCCGTCGTCGGCGTAGCTGATCACCGCGTCGGCTCCGGTGGAACGGATGGCGGCGCGCACGTCGTCGACCACCTCGCCCAGGTCGGCCGCGGTCAGCGAGTCGGCCGGGGCGTCGGCCGCAGCGGTGGCCCGGCCGTCCGGGCCCCACTGCATGCCGGAGTCGACGTACCGACGCTCGGGCAGGTCGGTCGGCCGCGCGCCGCGACCACCGAGCCACAGGTGCTGCGGCCCGCCGAGGGCGGCGAGGGCCGCGGCGATCTCGGTCTCCCGGTGCCGCGCCACCCGCGCGGGGTCGCCCGCGAGCGGAGCCAGCTGCTCCGTGAGCATCTCGCCGCGCTCGCCCCGGGTCGCGGTGAGCACGGTCACCTCGGCACCGCGCTCGAGCAGGGTGGCGATGGTCCCACCCGACGAGAGCGTCTCGTCGTCGGGGTGGGCGTGCACGATCAGGACGCGCTCCGGGCGCGTGGCGGGGGCCTTGGACATCGTCCCCAAGGGTACGGGACTAGCGGGGCGTGACGATGTAGGTCGCCGTGACGCCACCGCTGTCCTTGCTGTCCGAGAACGTCAGCACGACACGGTAGCCGTCGCTCCGGAACATGCCGAACGCGCTGGACGAGTCCGCGCGCTTCGCCGACTCGGTGTACCCGGCATCCGTGAGCTGCTGCGCGGCCGTCCGGAAGTCGTCGACGGAGGCCGCCCGGACCTGCGCGACCCACCCGGAGCCGTTCGGTCCGGCTCCGCCGCCCAGCACCGTGCCGTCGACGAGCGGGACGTCTGCCGACGGGAACCCGTCCGGAACCTTGCCGTCGGAGGTCACGTCGGCGCCCTTGAGCGCCGTGTCGAGCGCGCCGTCGATGCCACCGGCGACCGAGGACATGCCGTCCTGGATCGCCTTGCCGTCGATGCCGGCGACCCCGTCGGCCACGTTCGAGGCGACGGAGGACCCGAGGTCGGTGGCCTGCTGCACGGCCTCGGTCGAGCAGCCGGTGAGTCCGGCCAGGGCGATGCCGGCAGCGACGGCGGCGATCAGCGGGGTACGGAGGGAACGCATGGCGTGACCGTAACGGACGAGCCGGGAGGCGCGGCGCGAGTTGGCTGTGAACGTGCCGTCCCCGGGGCGGTCACCTGCGCGGCGGGGCCGCCCCGGGCCTCCGTGCCGACGGACGGTTCAGGCGACGTAGGCGCGCGTCGCCGCCACCAGGGCGTCGACACCCACCGGGATCGCCGTCTCGGCCTGCGGCGCGTAGAACGGCGAGTGGTTGCTCGGGATCTCCTCGCCACGGCGGAAGCGCTCCGGGTCGGTG
Source organism: Curtobacterium sp. 8I-2 (assembly GCF_902506155.1). Classification (NCBI taxonomy): domain Bacteria; kingdom Bacillati; phylum Actinomycetota; class Actinomycetes; order Micrococcales; family Microbacteriaceae; genus Curtobacterium; species Curtobacterium sp. 8I-2. Next base: position 2,003,782 of record NZ_LR732827.1, on the reverse strand, counting down.
ATGCCCGTGAACCAGTACACGAGCGGCGCGCCGGCGGCGGTGGCCAGCTGTCCGACGTCCTCCGACGCCATGGCGAGCCCGATCTCCAGGTCGCGAGCACCCGGCACCTCGGCACGGATGGCGTCGAGCACGGTGGCGGCGGCCTCGGCGTCGTTCACGGTGACCTCGGCGCCCGGAGCACGGATGATCGTCGGCTCGGACAGCCCACCGGCCGCGCTCTCGGCACGGACGATGCGTTCGATCGAGGCGATGATGCGCTGGCGGGTCTCCTCGTTGCGGGCACGGGTCGAGATCTCGATCACGGCCTCGTCGGGGATGATGTTCGCCCGTGTGCCGGCGTGGAAGCTGCCGACGGTGACGACACCCGCGTCGCTCGGCGAGACCTCGCGCGCGACGACGGTCTGCAGCCGCACGACGGCCGACGCCGCGGTGACGACCGGGTCGAGCGAGGCCTGCGGCGCCGAGCCGTGCGCCCCGCGGCCGTTGAACGTCACCGTCAGCCGGTCGCTCGACGCCATCACCGGGCCGGTGCCGACGGCGACGATGCCGACCGGTGCGGGCGCGGAGTGCTGCCCGAGCACGACGTCCGGCTTCGGGAACCGCTCGACCAGGCCGTCCTCGACCATCGCGCGTGCGCCGGAGATGACCTCTTCAGCAGGCTGGAAGACGGCGACGACCGTGCCGCGCCAGTCCCCCGTGGTCGCGACGAGGCGCTCGAGGGTGCCGAGCAGCCACGTGACGTGGATGTCGTGGCCGCAGGCGTGCATGGTCGGGACGTCCCGGCCCTCGTCGTCGGTGCCGACGTGCTCGCTGGCGTACGACAGGCCGGTGCGCTCCTGCACCGGCAGGCCGTCCATGTCGGCGCGGAGCCACACCACGGGGCCCTCGCCGTTCGCGACGACACCGACGACGCCGGTGCCGCCGACGCCCGTCGTCACGTCGATCCCCCCGATCTCGGCGAGCTTCGCGGCGATGACACCGGCGGTGCGGTGCTCCTGGAAGCCGAGCTCCGGGTGGGCGTGCAGGTCCTGGTAGATCGAGAGCAGGTCGAGAGTCACGCTGACCACGGTACAACCGCGAACGGCCCGACCACCTGTTGCAGGTGACCGGGCCGTCGGACGGAGGACGGGCCTCCGAGGGTGTTGCTCGTGCTGGTGCTTACGCGTCCTGGCGCTTCAGGCGGGCGTACGAGCGCTGGCGGGCCTGCGCGTCGAGCTCCACCTTGCGGATGCGGACGACGGCCGGGGTGACCTCGACGCACTCGTCCTCGCGCGCGAACTCCAGGCACTCCTCGAGCGAGAGTTGGCGCGACGGCGTCATCGACTCGAAGGAGTCGGCGTTCGCCGAACGCATGTTCGTGAGCTTCTTCTCCTTCGTGATGTTGACGTCCATGTCGTCGGCGCGCGAGTTCTCGCCGATGACCATGCCCTCGTAGACCTCTTCGGTCGGGTTGACGAAGAACGTCATCCGCTCCTGGAGGTTCGTGATGGCGAACGGCGTGACGACACCCGAACGGTCGGACACGATCGAGCCGTTGATGCGGGTCTGGATCGGGCCGGCCCACTCGTCGTAGCCGTGCGAGATCGCGTTGGCGATGCCGGTGCCGCGGGTCTCGGTCAGGAACGACGTGCGGAAGCCGATCAGGCCACGCGACGGGACGATGAACTCCATGCGCACCCAGCCGGTGCCGTGGTTCGTCATGTTCTCCATGCGGCCCTTGCGAGCGGCCATGAGCTGCGTGATCGCGCCGAGGTACTCCTCCGGCGTGTCGATCGTCATGTGCTCGTACGGCTCCTGCAGCTTGCCGTTCTCGTCACGCTTGGTGACGACCTGCGGCTTGCCGACGGTGAGCTCGAAGCCCTCACGACGCATCTGCTCGACGAGGATGGCCAGTGCGAGCTCGCCGCGACCCTGGACCTCCCACGCGTCCGGACGACCGATGTCGAGGACCTTGAGCGAGACGTTGCCGATGAGCTCGCGGTCGAGGCGCTCCTTGACCATGCGGGCGGTCAGCTTGTGGCCCTTGACCTTGCCGACGAGCGGGCTGGTGTTCGTGCCGATCGTCATCGAGATCGCCGGGTCGTCGACCGTGATGGTCGGCAGCGGGCGGACGTCCTCGGGGTCGGACAGGGTCTCACCGATGGTGATCGTGTCGAACCCGGCGACGGCGACGATGTCACCGGGGCCGGCCGACTCGGCCGGGTAGCGCTCGAGTGCCTTGGTGATGAGGAGCTCGGTGATGCGGGCGTTGACGACGGTGCCGTCGTGCTTGACCCACGCGACCGTCTGGCCCTTCTTCATCGTGCCGTGGAAGATGCGCAGCAGCGCGAGACGACCGAGGAACGGCGACGCGTCGAGGTTGGTGACGTGGGCCTGCAGCGGGTGCTGGTCGTCGTACTTCGGCGCCGGGACGTGCTGCAGGATGGCCTCGAACAGGGGCTCGAGGTCGTCGTTGTCGGGCAGCTCGCCGTCGTTCGGCTTGTTGCGCGACGCGGCACCGTTGCGGCCCGAGGCGTAGACCACCGGGACGTCGAGGATCGCGTCGAGGTCGAGGTCGTCGACCTCGTCCGACAGGTCGGAGGCCAGGCCGAGCAGCAGGTCCTGCGACTCGGAGACGACCTCGTCGATGCGGGAGTCGGGGCGGTCCGTCTTGTTGACGAGCAGGATCACCGGGAGCTTCGCGGCGAGCGCCTTGCGGAGCACGAAGCGGGTCTGGGGCAGCGGGCCCTCGGACGCGTCGACCAGCAGGACGACACCGTCGACCATGGACAGACCGCGCTCGACCTCGCCGCCGAAGTCGGCGTGACCCGGGGTGTCGATCACGTTGATGGTGATGGGGCCGTCCGAGCCGAACTCGGTCGCGTGCTTGCCGTTGTAGAGCACCGACGTGTTCTTCGCGAGGATCGTGATGCCCTTCTCGCGCTCGAGGTCGTTCGAGTCCATCATGCGGTCTTCGCCCTCGAAGTGGGCGTCGAACGAGTTGGTCTGCGTGAGCATCGCGTCGACGAGGGTGGTCTTGCCGTGGTCGACGTGTGCCACGATGGCGACGTTGCGCAGGTCGGACCGGGTGGCGAGCGCCATACAGGACATCCTTCAATTTCTGGGAGAGTGTCGGGCCAGTGTCTTCACAGCACCGCACCCGCGGGCAGAACGCCCGACACGCCAGTCTACCGGTAGTTCGCAACAGACAGGAGTACTGACGATGAGCCGTCGGCGAACGTGGGTCGAGATCACCATCGTCCTGCTGCTCTCGCTCGGCGCCAGCGCCCTGTACTCGATCCTGCAGATCATCGACGACCTGTCGCAGACGACGCCGCTCGGCGAGCAGTCGACGGCCCTGAACACCTCGTCGACGACGGTGCAGTACGTCGACCTCGCCCGGCAGCTCCTGGGCATCGCGGTGGACCTGGCCCCGGTGGCACTCGTCTGCTACCTGCTGTGGAGCACCTCGCGACCGCACCTCGGCCGGCTCGGCATCGACCGGTTCCGGGCGAAGCCGGACCTGGGCGGCCCGGCCCTGATCGCGCTCTGCATCGGGATCCCGGGGCTCGCGCTGTACTTCGCCGGACGTGCGCTCGGCATCACGGTCGCCGTCGACCCCGCCGCACTGAACTCGTACTGGTGGACGATCCCGGTCCTGCTGCTGTCCGCGATCCGCTCGGGGCTGCAGGAGGAGGTGATCGTGATCGGGTACCTCTACGCCCGGCTCGGTGACCTCGGGTGGGGCCGCTGGCAGATGATCCTGTCGACCGCACTGCTGCGTGGCAGCTACCACCTGTACCAGGGCTTCGGGGCGTTCATCGGCAACGCGGTGATGGGCGTCGTGTTCGGCTGGATCTACACGAAGTGGGGTCGGCTGCTGCCGCTCGTGATCACGCACGCCCTGCTCGACGCGGTGGTCTTCGTCGGGTACCCCTGGGTGGCGCACGCGTTCCCGCAGTTGTTCGCGTAGGCCGCGGGGCCGCTGGCGGAACGCCGCGTCGCGGGGCCGCCGGCTCGCTGGCCCGTCGGCCGTTCAGCGCGCCACCGGGCGCATCCACAGCCCCAGCACAGCGCGCCGAGGTCCGAGGGCCGAACCGCAGCCCTACGGTGAGCGCATGAGCATCCCCGCGATCGGCGAGTCCGCACCGTCGTTCACCCTGCCGGGGATGGTCGTGCGCCGTGGCGTCCGCTCCGACGACGAGTACGACCTGTCCGCCGAGATCGGCCGCACGGTCGTGCTGGCCTTCTACCCGGGCGACGCGACGGCGATCTGCACGGCCCAGCTCTGCAGCTACCAGGCCGAACTCGACGAGTTCACCGACCTCGGTGCCACGGTGTGGGGCATCAGCCCCCAGGCACTCGACTCGCACGAGGAGTTTGCCCGCGGCTCCTCGCTCGCGTTCCCCCTGCTCAGCGACACCGCGGGCTCGGTCATCCGCGCCTACGGCGTCCAGGCACCGGGGATCGGCCTGCGACGATCCGTGTTCGTGATCGGCCCCGACGGCGTGCTCCGATGGCGCCACATCGGCCTGGTCGGCCTGCGGTTCCCGAAGGCCGAGACGATCCGCGAACAGATCGAACTGCTCGTTTCGTAGCCCCGGCGTGGGAGTCCGCTGAACTCGTCGAAACGGGGTGTTGACACCCCAACCGGGGGCGACGACCATGGACGGCACGAGGGTCCGTCAAGGATCTGCCTCCCCGGGGAATCGGGTCGTCCGGAGATACGCGCCGGTGTGTCACACCCGCTCCCCGGGCGTCTCCGGGGAGGCATCTCGTACCCTCGTCCGGTGCACACCACCATCGTCGCCCCGGGCCTGCGCGCCCTCGCCCTCGTCCTCTGGGTCGTGGCCGTCGTGCTCGTCCCGCTGGCCCTGATCGGCGGCAGAACCCCGTGGCTCGTGCCGATCCCGACCATCGCCGTCGCCTTCGTCGCGTGGGCGGTGCTGTGGCGGCCGCGGTTCGAGCTGACGCCCGAGCACCTGCGCATCGTCGACGTCCGGCGCACCAGCACCTACACCTGGTCGCGCGTCAGCGAGGTGCGCACGAAGTACGGCATCGAGGTGGTCACCAGCGAGGGCGTCCGCCGCGTCTGGATCGCGACCCGCCCGACGGCGCGTCTCGCCGCGCACACCGGTGACCGGCCAGGAGGCCCGGATCGCCTGGACGTCGACGCTGCGGCCGCGCTGATGCTGACCCACGTGCCCGCTCCGGTGACGCAGGACGGCCCGCCCCCGTCGTCCGTGACGGCTGCGCCGATCACGCACCGCACCCACGGCTGGACGATCCTGGCGCTCGTGGTCCTCGGGTTCGCCGCGTCGCTCGCGGCGGCACAGTTCTGACTCGCCCCGACGCAGAACGACACCCCCGACGTCGTGCGACGTCGGGGGTGTCGTTCGTGTGCGGTGTCGTTCTCGTGCGGTGTGGCTACTTCTTGTAGCCGACGTCCTGCCACTTGACCGACGACTGCTGGAACTGCGCCGGACCGTAGTTCACCAGGTCCTTGCGAACGCCCCAGGCGTACGGCTCGGCGAACAGCGGGATGGTGCCGGCGACCGCGACGATCTTCTTGCCGATGGCCTGCGCGTCCTTGATGCGGGCATCCGCGTCGAGTTCGCCGTTCGCCTTGTCCCAGGCGGCGCCGAGCGAGTCGTCCGTCACGCCGCTGTAGTTCTGGCCGGCGTCGGCGGGGTAGTAGATCGACTTCAGCGACGAGATCGGGAACGGGGTGCCCTGCCACGCGAAGTACGTGGCGTCGAAGTCACGCGTCGACGTGGTGACGTACTTCGTGAAGAAGTCGTCGGTCGGGACGGTGTCGATGGTCACCTTGAAGCCGGCGAGCTTCGTCTGCTGCTGCACGAGCTGCGCGACGTTCGCCGAGTTCGGGTTGTCCGACGGGATCACGAAGCGGACGTCGAGTTCCTTGCCGCCCTTGGTCGCGTAGCCGTCCGAACCGATCTTCCAGCCGGCGTCCTCGAGCTTCGACTTCGCCTTGTCGGTGCTGTAGCCGTAGACGCTCGACGCGTCGTCCTCGTAGCCCTGCTGACCGGGCAGGTAGACGAGGTTGTTGAGCACGTCGCCCGGGCTCTTCACCGGCGACAGGATCGCCTGGGCCACGACCTTGCGGTTGATGGCCTGTGCGAACGCCTGGCGCACGTCCTGGTCCTTGAAGACGTCCGAGGTGCCGTTCAGCGTGATCTGACGCTGCGTGGTGCCGAGCGAGCGCTCGATCTTCGAGTCGGACCGCGAGTTCGCCGTCTTGAGGTTGTCGGCGCTGCCGTTCAGGTTGAACGCGTCGAGCTCCTTGTTGCCGTACGCCTGGGCGACGCCGTCACGCGAGACCGTCTTGAAGACGATCGTGTCGAGCTTGCCCGGGTCGCCCCACCACTTGGAGTTCTTCTCGAAGGTCACGACGCCACCGTTGGTGTCGAAGGACTTCAGGATGTACGGACCACCGGAGACGTAGGTCTTGCCGTCGGCGGCGTACGGACCCTTGGCCCAGGCCTTGTTGAAGTGGTCCGGGGTGTCGACGGCCCAGTACGGGTAGATGGCCGTCAGGACGCTCGCCCAGTCGGCGTTGGTCTTCGAGAACGTCATGATGACGTCACGCTCGTCGGAGCCCTGCTTGACCGAGTCGACGTCTTCCCACACGTTGGTGGCGAGGGGCGCGAACGCCTTGTTCGTGCCGTTCAGCGCCTTCCAGTTCGCGATGACGTCCTTCGCGCTGATCGGGGTGCCGTCCGACCACACGGCCTTCGGGTTGATCTTGATCTCGACGGTCTGGGGCGAGTCCTTGGTCAGCTCGACGGACGTCGCGTAGTCCTTGTTCGCCTCCCACTCGCCGTTCTCCTTGAACTGGATGAAGCTCGGCAGGTAGGTCTGCGAGATCGTCGTGTCGTCGACCGTCCCCGAGTCCAGGTTCTGCAGCTGCCAGTTCGCCGGAGCTGTGTCGATCGGCAGGGTGATCGACCCACCGTCCTTGACGTCAGCGCGGTCCGCGACGGTCCAGCCGGTCGACTTCAGTGACGACTCGGCGACCGCGGAGTTGTTCCCGCCCGCTTCTCCGCCGCCGGAGCAGCCTGCCAGCACGACGGCAGCTGCCGCAGCGGTGGCCAGGACGGCGATGCCCTTGATCCTCTTTCGCATGGCGAGGATTCCCTTTCGTTGTGGTTCGCGCAGTTCGCGCTGGACCGCGGCGGCCCCGCCGTCGCGTCTGTTGGTTGAGAACCCTAGCCACATCCGAAGGCTGCACAAGGGTCTCTGCGAGGAATCGAAACACGCTCGTAACGAATGTTGCATAACGTCACTTCCGTTGTCCCACCCCGCCGTCCGGACCGGCTAGCCTGTCGCCACCGACAACGCCGTCCGGACGGACGGCCGCACCCAGAGGTCACCAACCACATGCTCGCCTTCATCGCAAAGCGGATCGTCAACTACATCGTCCTGACGATCGTGGCGACCACGCTCGGGTACATCCTCGCCAGCACGACGCTCAACCCGGCCGCCCGGTTCCTCGGGCGCAACCCGGCCGTGCCGCAGGGCACCATCGACGCGTCGCTCCGCAAGCTCGGCGCCGATCCGAACACCCCCATCCTCGTCCGCACCTGGGACTGGTGGGTCGGCCTGGTCACGCACGGGTCGCTCGGCGTGAGTTCGCGCGGCACCGAGGTGACGGCCGACATCATCGCCCGGTCCGGGACGAGCCTGCGGCTGCTCGTGATCGGCACGCTGCTCGGTGCGCTCTTCGGCGTGCTGCTCGGCGTCTGGAACGCAGTCCGGCAGTACAAGGTGTCCGACCAGGTCTCGACCTACGCGTCGTTCACGGTGCTCGCGACCCCGCCGTTCGTGATCGCGGTCGTGCTGATGATCCTGGCGACCTCCCTCAACCAGGGCGTCGGCGCGCAGGTGATCAGCTTCACCGGTGAGTACACGCCGGGGGTGAGCGGGTTCTTCCCGGTGCTCGGCGACCGACTCGTGCACCTGTTGTTACCCACGATCTCGCTGACGGTCGGCGCCGTCGCGTCGTACTCGCGCTACCAGCGCTCCGCGATGCTCGACGTCCTGTCGAACGACTTCATCCGGACCGCCCGGTCGAAGGGCCGCACGCGCGGATCGGCGATCATGCGCCACGGCGTGCGGGTCGCCCTCATCCCGATGTCGACCTTCTTCGCCTACTCGTTCGGGTTGATCCTGACGGGTGCGAGCATCACCGAGCTGGTCTTCAGCTGGCACGGCATGGGTGAGTACTTCATCCAGAGCATCACGAACAACGACATCAACGCGGCAGCGGGCACGATCCTCTTCACGGCGATCCTCGTGCTCATCGCAGGGACCCTCGCGGACCTGCTGTACGCCGCGCTCGACCCGCGAGTGAGGGTGTGACCCGTGTCTGTTCTCGACCCCACGACCACGACCACCGCCGGTGACCCCGGCGACGGCAACGCCGGGACGCCGGCGCACGTCATTGAGGTGAAGGGCGGCCGCACCCCGCTCTGGCGCAAGGTGTTCGGCACCTGGCGCGCGCGCATCGGCGGCGGTGCGCTGCTGCTCATCATCCTCTGGGCGTTCGTCGGCCCGCACCTGTACCACTGGAACGCCTCCGACTCCGACGGGCTCGCGTTCGGCATGCCGCCGAGCGCCGCGCACTGGTTCGGCACGAACGACATCGGCCAGGACATCTACGCGCAGACCCTGGTCGGCCTGCAGAAGTCGCTGCTCATCGGACTCATCGCCGGACCGGCCGCGACCCTCATCGCCGGCATCGTCGGCGCCGTCGCCGGGTACTTCGGTGGGTTCGTCGACCGTGCGCTCGTCTGGGGCATCGACCTGCTCCTGGTGATCCCGTCGTTCTACGCGCTCGTGCTCCTCAGCCCGCTGTTCAAGAACCTCAGCTGGCTCGCACTCATCGTGGGGCTGGCGATCTTCGGCTGGATGATCATGGCCCGGGTGATCCGGGGGCAGACGATGTCCCTGCGCGAGCGCGACTACGTCAAGGCCGCCCGGTTCATGGGTGTGCCCTCGTTCACCATCATCCGACGGCACATCCTGCCCAACGTGGCATCGCTGCTCATCATCGACGCGACGCTGGGTGTCGGGGCGATGATCCTCTCCGAGAGCGCCCTCAGCTACTTCGGCTTCGGCATCCAGATCCCCGACGTCTCGCTCGGCACCCTGCTCGCCGCCGGCAGCCAGTCGGCCGTCACCCGCCCGTGGCTCTTCGTCCTGCCCGCAGCGACCCTCGTCGCGACCGTGCTCTCGACCAGCCTGCTCGGCGACGCCCTGCGCGACGCCATCGACCCCACCTCCGGAGCCAACCGTGACTGAGCCGCTGCTCACCGTGTCCGACCTGTCGGTCACGTTCAACCCGAAGACCAAGCCCGTCTACGCGGTCCGGGGTGTCGACTACTCGGTCGCCCCCGGCGAGTTCCTCGGGATCGTCGGTGAATCGGGGTCCGGCAAGTCGGTGTCCTCGATGGCCGTGATGGGCCTGCTGCCATCGTCCGCCCAGGTGCAGGGCAGCATCCGCTTCGACGGGCAGGAGCTCGTCGGCAAGAACGACCGTGAGATGTCGGCGCTGCGCGGTCGTGACATCGCGATGGTGTTCCAGGACCCGCTGTCCGCCCTGACGCCGGTGTACACGATCGGGCAGCAGATCGTCGAGGGCCTGCGCCTGCACGACCGGTCGCTGACCGCACACGCCGCGCGCACCCGCGCCGAGGAACTGCTGCGCATCGTCGGCATCCCGAACCCGGCGCGACGGCTCGACGCGTTCCCGCACGAGTTCTCCGGCGGCATGCGGCAGCGCGCGATGATCGCGATCGCCATCGCGAACGACCCGAAGCTGATCATCGCCGACGAGCCGACCACCGCCCTCGACGTGACGATCCAGGCGCAGATCCTCGACGTGCTGCAGACCGCGAAGGACATGACCGGTGCGGCCGTCGTGCTCATCACGCACGACCTGGGCGTCGTCGCCGGCAACGCCGACCGCGTCGCCGTGATGTACGCCGGCCGGATCGTCGAGACGGCACCGGTCCTGCCGCTGTTCCGCGAGCCGGTGATGCCGTACACGATCGGGCTGCTCCGCTCGATGCCGAACATGACCTCCGCCCGCACCGAGCGGCTCGTCCCGCTCGACGGCCGCCCGCCCCTGCTGACGCAGAAGCCGACGGGCTGCCCGTTCGCCGACCGCTGCCCGGCCGTCCTCGACGCCTGCCGCGACGGCGAACCCGCCCTCGTCGCGACGACGGTGCCGCAGAGCGCCGACAACCCGGTCATGACCGGCGCCGTGCAGACGATCGGCAACGGCACCCTGCTCGACGAGCACACCGCCGCGTGCATCCGCCGCGACGAGATCGCCGCGGGCACCCTCGAGCGCTCGGAGATCTTCCCCCGCCCCGAGGACGTCCCCGAGGCCAGCGTCGACCACGGCGACGACGTCGTGCTCGAACTGGACGACGTGGTCAAGACGTTCCCGCTCACCAAGGGCGCACTGTTCCGCCGGCAGATCGGCGAGGTGCACGCGGTGGACGGCATCTCCCTGACGCTCAAGCGCGGGCAGGTGCTCGGCCTGGTCGGCGAGTCCGGCTGCGGCAAGACGACGACGATCATGGAGATCCTCGAACTCGCCGGCGCCCAGCACGGCACCATCCGGGTGAACGGCGTCGACACCGCCTCGCTCTCCAAGAAGGACCGTCTGGCCCTGCGCCGCGACATCCAGGTGGTCTTCCAGGACCCGATGGCGTCGATCGACCCGCGCCTCGACATCGGTTCGGTGATCGGCGAACCCCTCACGGTGCACGGCGTCGCGAAGGACGAGATCCGTCGGCGCGTGCGCGAGGTGCTCGAGCTGGTCGGCCTCGAGCCGACCTACATCGACCGGTACCCGCACGAGTTCTCGGGTGGCCAGCGGCAGCGCATCGGCATCGCCCGCGCGCTGATCGTGGAGCCGAAGATCCTGGTGCTCGACGAGCCGGTGTCCGCACTCGACGTCTCGGTGCAGGCAGGTGTGATCAACCTGCTCGAGGACCTCAAGCACCGTCTCGGCCTGTCCTACCTGTTCGTGGCGCACGACCTGTCCGTCGTCCGGCACATCGCCGACGACGTCGCCGTCATGTACCTCGGCCGCATCGTCGAGTACGGCGACGGGGACGCGGTCTTCTCGGACCCGCAGCACCCGTACACGCGGGCCCTGCTGTCGGCTGTCCCGGTGCCGGACCCGATGGCCGAGGCCGCCCGCGGGCGCATCCTGCTCGAGGGCGACCTGCCCTCCCCCACGGAGCGCATCGACGGCTGCCGGTTCCGCACGCGCTGCCCGCTCTACCAGCTCCTCGACGAGGGCCGGCAGGAGCAGTGCCGCACCATCGACCCGGGCCTCGAGCCCGTGCACGGCCGTGGCGTCGCCTGCATCCAGACCGACCAGGAGCACCTGCTCACCGAGCGGGTCGGCGCGGTCGTCTGACGACGACGGTCACGTTCACCGCTCCGCATGGTGAGCAGGAATGGTCGGGTCCCACCCGCGGACCCGACCATTTCTGCTCACCAAGCGCGGCAGCGGTCGTGACCAGCAGACGGACGGGAGGTGGGCCCATCCCGCCGGTACCGGCGCACCGCGCCAGCGGGGCGACGGCCGTGACGGGAGGTGGGCCCATCCCGCCGGTACCGGCGCACCGCGCCAGCGGGGCGACGGCCGTGACGGGAGGTGGGCCCATCCCGCCGGTACCGGCGCACCGCGCCAGCGGGGCGACGGCCGTGACGGGAGGGACGACGCACGTCGTGCGCCGGGCCTCCCGTCCGTCGTGTGGTCGCGATCGCGAGCCGCGTCAGGCTCCCAGCCACAGGCTGAGCAGCGAAGCGGCGAGCAGCGCCAGCGCAGCGGCGCCGACCGCCAGTGCCGGCGCGTCCCAGCCGCGCACGGCATCACCGGTGCCGGTCGCGGCGCGGCGCTCAGACCATCGGTCGAGCAGGACCGTCATCTCGTCGGGCTGGCGCATCACGGCACGCTCGCCGCGTCGGGCGGGTTTCGGCCGCGGCAGCGACGGGCCGCCCCAGCACTGGACCTTGCGTCCGGCGACCGTCTCGATCACGATCTGCCAGCGGAGCCGGACGTCGGCGACCGCGTGCCACGGCACCACGGTGCGGCGGAGCGGGTTGAGCACCGTGACCGCACGGTCGTCGATGACGATGCACGGGCGGAAGGTCAGGACCCAGAGCGCCCAGACGAGCACGGCGATCGGGCCGGCGGCGCGGAGCACGACGTCCCAGCTCCCCCGGAACGCGGCGTCGCCCAGCAGGAAGACGCCCAGGACGGCGACGAGGCCGGCCGCCACCGCGCCCCCGCGACCAGCGCGGAGGACGAGGGGGCGTCCGGCCTCGTTCGTGTCCAGGGGGATCAGCGTCCGAACTCGAACCCGGCGCCGGGGATGGCGGCCAGGAGGTCCTTCGTGTACTGCTCCTTCGGGGCGGCGAAGACCTCGTCGGTCGTCGCCTTCTCGACGATCTGCCCACGACGCATGACGCACACGTTGTCCGCGACGAGGCGGACGACCGCGAGGTCGTGCGTGATGAACAGGTACGTCAGGCCGAGCTCGGTCTGCAGCTCGGTGAGCAGGTCGAGGATCTGGCCCTGCACGAGCACGTCGAGCGCGGAGACGGCCTCGTCGAGGACGATGACCTCCGGCTTGAGCGCCAGCGCGCGAGCGACGGCGATGCGCTGTCGCTGACCACCGGACAGCTCGTTCGGGTAGCGGTTCACCATCGATTTCGGGAGCGCGACCTGGTCGAGGAGCTCGAGCACCCGGGCACGGCGCGAGGCCTTGTCGCCCACCTTGTGCGTGGCGAGCGGCTCGGCGATCGTGTTCCCGACGTTGTACATCGGGTCCAGGGAGCCGTACGGGTCCTGGAACACCGGCTGCACACGGCGGCGGAAGTCGAAGAGGTCCTTGCCCTTCAGCGCGCCGATGTCGATGCCGTCGAACTGCACGGTGCCGCTCGTGATGCTCTCGAGCTGCAGGACGAGCTTCGCGACGGTCGACTTGCCCGAACCGGACTCGCCGACGAGCGCCGTGGTGGTGCCCTTCTGGATCGAGAACGACACGTCGTCGACGGCCTTGAGCTCCCGCGTGGCGAGGCTCTTGCCGCGCAGCTTGTAGACCTTCTCGAGGTTCTTCACCACGATGAGGTCCTCGGCTGGACGGTGCTCGCGCTCCTGGGCGCGGGCGATGAGCTCGGCGTCGTCACTGCCGGTGTCGGCGATGTCGATCCGCTGGTGCTGCACCTTCGACTGGATGCGACGGCTGGCCAGCGAGGGGGCCGCCGCGACGAGGCGCTGCGTGTACGGGTGCTGCGGGTTGGCCAGGATCTCCTTGGAGGGGCCGGCCTCGACGACCTGTCCCTTGTACATCACGACGAGCTTCTCGGCCCGCTCGGCAGCGAGGCCGAGGTCGTGCGTGATGAACAGCACCGAGGTGCCGAAGTCGCGGGTCAGGGTCTCGAGGTGGTCGAGGATGACGCGCTGGACCGTGACGTCGAGCGCACTCGTCGGCTCGTCGGCGATGAGCAGCTGCGGGCGGCTCGACAGACCGATGCCGATGAGCACGCGCTGCCGCATTCCGCCGGAGAACTCGTGCGGGTACTGCTTCAGGCGGTTCGCAGCGTCGCCGAGACCGGCTTCCTTGAGCACCTCGATCGCACGCTCGCGCACGGCCTTGCGTCCGGTCGCCATGCCGTTCGCACGGACAGCCTCTTCGACCTGGAAGCCGATCGACCACAGCGGGTTGAGATTCGACATCGGGTCCTGGGGGACGTAGCCGATCTCCTTCCCGCGGATCTCCGACATCTCCTTGTCGCTCAGCCCGACGAGCTCGCGCCCGTTGAACTTGATCGAGCCGCCGGTGACCTCACCGGTACCGGGGAGCAGCTTGATGATCGCCTGGGCGCTGGTCGACTTGCCGGAACCGGACTCGCCGACGATCGCCAGCCGTTCACCCTGCTCCAGGGTGAACGTGGTGTTGCGTACCGCCTCGACGAAGCCGTTCTGTGTCCGGAAGCCCACCTGGAGGTCGCGGATTTCTAGCAGCGGTGCGCCCTTGGGGTGCGCGCCGCGGGGGCCGGTTTGGGTCAGGGTTTCGCTCATCGACGGGCCCTCGCCTTCGGGTCGAGCGCGTCGCGGACCACGTCGCCGAGGAGGAGGAACGCGAGCACGGTGATGGACAGGGCGGCGGACGGCCAGAAGATGATCGACGGGTTGGTACGTAGTCCGGGTCGGGCGGCGTTGATGTCGTAGCCCCAGCTGAGCGCCGACGGCGGGAGGCCGATCCCGAGGAACGTCAGCGTCGACTCGGCGACGATGAACGTGCCGAGCGACACGGTCGCCACGACGATCACAGGCGTGATCGCGTTCGGGACGATGTGCCGGACGAGCGTGCGGAAGCGGCTGACGCCCAGCGCTGCCGACGCGGTCACGTAGTCCGCGTTCCGGGCGCTCAGCACCGCGCCGCGCATGATGCGGGCGATCTGCGGCCAGGCGAAGATCGCGAGGATGAACGCCACCGAGATGGCGTTGCGCGCCGGGAGCACCGACATGATCACGATCGCACCAAGGACGGTCGGGATCGAGAAGAAGATGTCGCCGACGCGAGACACGACCGCATCGAGCCATCCGCCGTAGAAGCCGGCCAGCGCGCCGATGATCACGCCGATGACGACGACGAGCACAGTGGCGACGATGCCGACGATGAGCGAGTTCTGCGTGCCGTAGATAACGCGCGAGTAGACGTCGCAGCCCTGGCGGGTGAAGCCGAGGATGTGACCGGCACGCGGACCGGCGGCCGCGTTGTCAAGCGTGCAGGAACGCGGGTCGACGTGCGCGAACAGGCCGGGAGCGATCGCGACGAGCGCGATGATGACGATGAGGACGCCGGACACCCAGAACGTCGGGCGACGGCGCATGGCCTGCCAGGCATCGGTCCAGACGGAACGGGTCTTCTCGTCCTCGTTGACCTGGTCGACGGCCTGGAGCGGCGTCTCCTCGATTGGGGCGACGTAGTGCGTCGTGGCGTTACTTGGCATAGCGGATCCTCGGGTCTAGGACGGCGTAAAGCAGGTCGACCAGAAGGTTGGCGAGCATGAAGATGATGACCATCACGGCGACGAACGACACGACCGTCGGGCCCTGGCTCAGCGACACAGCCCGGAAGACCGTCCCACCGACACCGTTGATGTTGAAGATGCCCTCGGTGACGATCGCACCGACCATCAGGTTGCCAACGTCGACACCGAGGTAGGTCACCACCGGGATGAGCGAGTTCCGGAAGATGTGCACGGTCACGACGCGTCGTCGCGGCAGGCCCTTGGCCGTCGCGGTGCGCACGAAGTCCGCGGTGGAGTTCTCGGCGACGCTGGCACGGGTCAGACGAACGATGTAGGCGAACGACACGGACGCGAGCACGATCGCGGGCAGGATGAGCTCGGACCACGGAGCCTCGCTGCTCACGGTCGCGCGGAACAGCGCCAGCTTGATGCCGAACACGTACTGGAGCACGAAGCCGATGACGAACGTCGGTACCGAGATGAGCAGCAGGCTCACCACGAGGGCGGTCGCGTCGAAGAGTTTGCCCTTGCGGAGACCCGCGACGACACCGACCACGACACCGGCGACGGCCTCGAACACGAGCGACAGGATCGCGAGGCGTGCGGTGATCGGGAATGCTTGGGCGAGCTGGGTGCTCACGGAGACACCGCTGTACGTCTGACCGAGGTCCCCGCGGAAGAGACCGCCTATCCAGAGCAGGTACTGGATGATGAACGGCTTGTCCAGGTTGTACTGAGCGCGGATCTGGTCGATGACCGCGGCGGACGGCTGGTGGTCGCCGTAGAGCGCGCGGATCGGGTCTCCGGGCAGAGAGAAGACCATGAAATAGATGAGGAACGTCGCCCCGAAGAACACGGGGATCAGTTGTAGGAGGCGTTTGCCGAGGTACCAGAGCATCAGATCATCGCCCGGTTCGGTGCTGGCATGTCGATCATTGTCTTTTCGTGGGGGTTGTCGGACCCGGAGGTCCTGCTTTTCACGAGCCTGCTCGCAGTCCCCGACCGCGAGGAGCACTCGTCGCGCTGGTGCGCTGGTGTGGGCGCTGCTGCGCCCACGGAGACGGGGGCTAGAGAGCGAA
Source organism: Curtobacterium sp. 8I-2 (assembly GCF_902506155.1). Classification (NCBI taxonomy): domain Bacteria; kingdom Bacillati; phylum Actinomycetota; class Actinomycetes; order Micrococcales; family Microbacteriaceae; genus Curtobacterium; species Curtobacterium sp. 8I-2. The sequence continues at coordinate 1,987,634 of NZ_LR732827.1, read as the reverse complement.
TGATCGCCTCGAGCCCCCGCTCGTGAAGAGTCCGTGGACTACTTCTTGGTCACCGCGTAGATGGCCGGCACAGTGTTCCAGCCGAACTGGACGTTCGAGACGGTGTCGGACCAGACGCCGACCTCGTTCGCGTACCAGAGCGGGATGGTCGGGAGGTCCTGGAGCAGGATCTCCTGCGACTTGGCGAAGCCCTCGTCGGCGGACTTCTCGTCGGTCTGCGCCTGCGCGTCAGCGAGGGACTTGTCGAACTCCGAGGACGAGTAGCGGGCGTAGTTGTTGCCGGCGCCGGTCTCGAAGTTGGGCTGCAGGAAGTTGTACAGCGACGGGTAGTCGGCCTGCCAACCGGTGCGAGAGCCACCGGTGAGCTTGTTGTCCGTCTGCGCGGCCAGGGACTCCTGGAAGGTTGCGTACGCCTTGCCCTCGGCCTTGATGCCGAGCGAGTTCGAGATGCTGTTCGCGACCGCGGTCACCCAGTCCTCGTGCCCACCGTCGGCGTTGTAGCTGAGCGTGAAGGTGTCGCTCGACTTCCACGGCGAGATCTTGTCGGCCTCGGCCCACTTCTTCTTCGCGTCCGACGGGTTGTACTTCGTGACGTCGTCGCCGGTGAGCGAGTCGTCGTACCCCGGGATCGTCGGCGAGGTGAAGTCCGTGGCGGGCTTGCGGGTGCCGTCGAAGATCTTCTTGGTGATCTCCTCGCGGTTGATCGCCTCGGACAGCGCCGCACGGCGGAGCTTGCCCTCCTCGCCCTTCCAGTGGTCGAGGTAGTAGGGCATGTAGAAGCCCTGGAAGATCGCCGCGTCCTGGTTGACGTTGCGGTCGGGGAAGTCCGACTTGTACGTCTTGAAGTTCGCCGCCGGCACCGTGTCGAGGATGTCGAGGTTGCCGGCCTGCGCGTCGGAGTACGCGGTGTCTAGGCTCGTGTAGAACACGAACTCCACGCCGTTGTTCTTCGCCTTGCGGTAGCCGTCGTAGTCCTTGTTCACCGCCAGGTCGACCTTCTGGTTGTGCTTCCAGGCGTCCTTGCTGGCGAACTTGTACGGGCCGTTGCCGATCGGGTTCTCACCGAAGGCCTTAGTGTCCTTGTAGAACTCCGACGGCAGCGGGACGAAGGCCGAGTAGCCAAGGCGGGCGGGCCAGTCGGCGTCGGGCCCGGTCAATGTGACGGAGAACTCGGTGTCGCTCTTGACCTTGAGGCCGGTGAGCTCGGAGTCCTTCTTCTCGTTGAAACCCTCGATGTTGTTGAAGAAGTCACGCGCGCCCTGGGCGTTGCTGAGCTGCGATGCCCAGTCCCACGCCTTGGTGAACGACTCGGAGGTGATCTTCTCGCCGTTAGAGAACTCCTGGCCCGACTTGAGCACGATGTCGTACGTCTTGGAGTCGGTCGACTCGACGCTCTTTGCGAGGTCGTTCACGACGGTGCCGTCCGGCTTGTAGGTCTTCAAGCCAGCGAACATCGCGTCGATGATCTTGCCGCCACCGGTCTCGGTGGTGTTCGACGGGATGAGGGGGTTCTGCGGTTCGGACCCGTTGGCGGTGACGTACTTGGTGGCGTCGTTGCCGGAGCTCCCGGAGCCAGAGCAGCCGGTCAGGGCGATTGCTGTGGCCCCGAGCACGGCGAGAGCTGCAAGCCCAGCGCGCTTCTTGATCAAGATTCCTCCTGGTGCATGGGACGCGCCGGGCACACGAGTGCCCCGGAGCGTTTGACCTCTGCACTGTATGCAGTGTCAGGAGCCGTCTCCAAGTCCAGGGGACATCGGTTACAAATCGGAAACCAAATCGCAGGATCGTTGCGAAATGATGCAAGTTTCGGGCGCAGTACCGCGACGTTCGCCGATTTGTTGCATGTGCAACGATCCCCTTGCACCGGCGTGCAGCTTGTGCAAGTCGACAGGCACCGAGTCGCGCCCACTGAATCGGGCCCCGGCCGCCGTCGTACAGCGACGGGGCGGTCCGTGGCCATCGTGCAACGGACCGCCCCGCGTGTCCGTCCGGTCGTCATCGGCTGCTCGTGAGCGCTCGACCGGATCGTCTCGTCATGCCTACGCGAACGCCTCGATTGGCGGGCAGGCGCACACCAGGTTGCGGTCGCCGTACGCCTGGTCGATGCGGCGCACCGGCGGCCAGTACTTCCGGCCGCTGATGCCCGGCAGCGGGTAGACGGCCTGCTCGCGGGTGTAGGCGTGCGCCCACTCCCCCGAGATCACCGACGAGGCGGTGTGCGGCGCGTGCACGAGCGGGTTGTCGTCCGCCGGCCACTCTCCGCGCTCGACCGCTGCGGCCTCGGCCCGGATCGCGAGCATGGCGTCGACGAAGCGGTCGAGCTCGGCGAGGTCCTCGCTCTCGGTCGGTTCGACCATGAGCGTGCCCGCGACCGGGAACGACATCGTCGGCGCGTGGAACCCGTAGTCGACCAGGCGCTTCGCGACGTCGTCGACCGTGATCCCCGTGGTGTCCCGCAGCGGTCGGAGGTCGAGGATGCACTCGTGTGCGACGAGCCCGTCGTCGCCCGTGTACAGCACCGGGAACGCCTCGCGCAGGCGGGACGCGATGTAGTTCGCCCCGAGCACGGCAGCCTCGGTCGCACGGGTGAGGCCCTCGAGCCCCATCATCCGGACGTAGGTCCACGTGATGGGCAGGATGCTCGGGCTGCCGTACGGCGCCGCACTGACCGGCCCACCGGCGTGCGCCAGGCGGTCGTCGGCGTCGGCCGTCGTCGCACCGGAGCGCCGGTCGGCCTGCTGCGCGAACGGGTGCCCGGGCAGGAACGGCGCCAGGTGTGCCTTCGCGGCGACGGGACCCACGCCGGGGCCGCCACCACCGTGCGGGATGCAGAAGGTCTTGTGCAGGTTGAGGTGCGACACGTCGCCGCCGAAGTCGCCGAAGCGGGCGTGCCCGAGCAGCGCGTTGAGGTTCGCGCCGTCGACGTAGACCTGGCCGCCGGCGTCGTGCACGGCGTCGCAGATCTCGCGGATGTCGTGCTCGTAGACGCCGTGGGTGGACGGGTACGTGATCATCAGCGCTGCGAGGGTGTCGGCGTTGGCGGCGACGCGGGCCCGGAGGTCCTCGAGGTCGACGTTGCCGTTCTCGTCGCAGGCCACCACGACGACCTTCATCCCGGCGAGCACCGCGGATGCGGCGTTCGTGCCGTGCGCGCTCGACGGGATCAGGCAGACCGTCCGGTCCTCGTCGCCACGAGCCTGGTGGTACCCGCGGATGGCCAGCAGCCCGGCGAGTTCGCCCTGGCTGCCGGCGTTCGGCTGCAGGGACACGGTGTCGTACCCGGTGACCTCGGCGAGCCACGACTCGAGGTCGCCGATCATGTCGAGGTACCCCTCGACGTCCTCACGCGGTGCGAACGGGTGGATGTTCGCGAACTCCGGCCAGGTCACGGCGGCCATCTCGGTCGCCGCGTTGAGCTTCATCGTGCAGCTGCCGAGCGGGATCATGCCGCGGTCGAGCGCGTAGTCCTTGTCGGACAGGTGCTTGAGGTACCGCATCATGCGGGTCTCGCTGCGGTGTGCGCTGAACACGGGGTGCGTCAGGTAGTCGCTCTCGCGCTGCAGGGCGGACGGGAGGCCCGTGGCCTTGTCGCGCACGGCTGCTTCGGTCGCGGGCACCGTCACGTCCACCGCGCCGAGCACGCCCGCCAGCGCCACGACGTCGTCGGGCGTGGTCGTCTCGTCGACGGAGAGCTGGAAGGTGTCGGCGTCCACGACGTGCAGCAGGTAGCCGGCGTCCTGCGCTGCCGCGACGATCGCCTCGGCGCGACCGACGGCCCGCAGGGTGAGCGTGTCGAAGTACGCGTCGTGCACGATCTCGACCCCGGCGTCGCGTGCCACGGCGGCGAGCGCACCGGTGGTCCGTGCGACCCGACCGGCGATGAACCGCAGGCCTTCGGGCCCGTGGTAGACCGCGTACATCGACGCCATCACGGCGAGCAGGACCTGCGCGGTGCAGATGTTGCTCGTCGCCTTCTCGCGGCGGATGTGCTGCTCGCGGGTCTGCAGGCTGAGGCGGTAGGCCATCTGGCCGTCGGCGTCGAAGGACACCCCGACCAGGCGACCGGGCAGCTGGCGCTCCAGGCCGGCGCGCACGGCGAGGTAGCCGGCGTGCGGGCCGCCGAAGCCGAGCGGGACGCCGAAACGCTGGCTGGTGCCGACGGCGACGTCGGCCCCCAGGTCGCCGGGGCTGGCGAGCAGGGTCATCGCGAGCAGGTCGGCGGCGACGACGGCGATGCCACCGCCGGCGTGGACGCGCTCGATGACGGACGACGGGTCGACGATGCGGCCCGATGCGCCCGGGTACTGCAGGATGACGCCGAACGCCCCGTCGAGCTGCTCGTCGCTGGGGCCGTCGACGGCGTCGAACGCGCGCAGCGTGATGCCTACGGCGTCGGCACGGTGGTCGAGCAACGCACGGGTCTGCGGCAGCAGGTCGGCGTCGACGAGGAACGCGTCGCCCTTGACCTTCGAGGCGCGGCGGGCGAGGAGCATGCCCTCGACCACGGCGGTGCCCTCGTCGAGCATCGAGGCGCCGGCGGTGGCCATGCCGGTCAGGTCGGACACCATCGTCTGGAAGTTGATGAGCGCTTCGAGGCGGCCCTGCGAGATCTCGGGCTGGTAGGGCGTGTACGCCGTGTACCAGCTCGGGTTCTCGAGCACGTTCCGCTGGATCACCGCGGGGGTGTGGGTGCCGTGGTAGCCGAGACCGATCATGGCGCGTCGGACGGTGTTGCGACCGGCCTTCGCGCGGAGTTCGGCGAGCGCCTCGGTCTCGCCGACGGCGGCCGGGATCACCGAGTCGGCGACGGGCCCGACGTGGATGGACTCCGGGATCGCGGCACGGACCAGGGCGTCGAGCGACGGCTGCCCGACGACGTCGAGCATCTCCTGCTGGTCGGCCGGGGTGGTGCCGATGTGGCGGTCGGCGAAGGACGTCTGGAGGTTCTCGAACGCGGTCATGCGATGGAGGCCCGGTAGGCGTCGTGGTCCATCAGGTCCTCGGGGAACGAGGTGCCGTCGACCTTGATCTTCACGAGCCAGCCGGCACCGAAGGGGTCCTGGTTGACGGTGTCTGGGGTGTCGACGACGGCGTCGTTGACCTCGACGACCTCGCCCTCGATCGGGGCGAAGAGCTCGCCGACGCTCTTGGTCGACTCGATCTCGCCGATCTGGTCGCCGGCGGTGGTGGCGGTGCCGACGGCGGGGAGTTCGACGTAGACGACGTCACCGAGCTGCTCGGCGGCGTGGTCGGTGATGCCGACGGTGACGGTGTCGCCCTCGACGAGCAGCCACTCGTGGTCGGCCGTGTACTGGAGTGCGGTCTGGTCGGTCATGGGGTCAGCCTTTCGAGGCGCGGCGGTAGAAGGGGAACGCGGAGACCGTGCTGGGGACGGCAGTCCCGCGGACGTCGATGTGGAGGACCTGTGCCCCGTCCGACGCGACGGCGAGCGCAGCCGGGTCGACGAAGGCCATCGCGACGGGGTGACCGAGCGTCGGCGAGAGCGCGCCGGAGGTCACGGTGCCGACGACCGCACCGTCGAGCACGACGTCGTAGCCGGCCCGGGGAGCACGACGGCCCTCGGTCACCAGGCCGACGAGCACGCGGGCGTCCGCGGACGGGGTGACGCCGGCAGCACCGACGAACTCGCCGTCCTTCGCGACGACGCGGCCCAGGCCTGCCTGGGCCGGACGGACGTCGGTGCCGAGCTCGTGCCCGTACAGGGGCATGCCCGCCTCGAGCCGCAGGGTGTCGCGTGCGGCGAGCCCGGCGGGGACGACCCCGCGGTCGGCACCGGCCTCGAGCAGCGTGTCCCAGAGCACCGGGGCGGTGTCCGGGTCGGTGTAGACCTCGAAGCCGTCCTCGCCGGTGTACCCGGTGCGCGCGACGAGCACGTCGGCGCCGTCGAACAGCGCGTGCAGCACCCGGTAGTAGCCGAGCTCGTCGAGCGGGGTCTCGGGCTGCAGGCGGTCGGCGACGACGAGGGCGTCGAGCGTGCCGGCCGCCGCGGGGCCCTGGATGGCGACGAGGGCCGTGGTGTCGGAGTCGTCGGAGACCTCGACGTCGAAGCCGTCGGCCCGGGCGGTCAGCGCGGCGACGGCGACGTCACGGTTGGAGGCGTTCGCGACGACGAGGAAGACGTCGTCGTCGGTCCGGTACACGACCAGGTCGTCGAGGATCCCGCCGTTCTCGGCGAGCAGCAGCGAGTACTTGGCGCGACCGACCGGCATCTTCCCGAAGGACCCGGCGAGCGCGTGGTCGAGGAAGGCGACGGCGTCGGTGCCGGTCACCCCGATCTCGGCCATGTGGGACAGGTCGAAGACCCCGGCGGCCTGGCGCACGGCGTGGTGCTCGGCGAGGTCCGACGAGTAGCGCACGGGCATGCGGTACCCGGCGAAGTCGGTGAAGGTCGCACCGGCGGCCTGGTGCACGGCTTCGAGCGGCGACGAACGCTGCCCCGGAGTGGGCTGTGGGGACGGACTCATGGCGGAGTTCTCCTGGCATCGGCAGGGCCCGGCGACGATCGCCGGGTGGAACTCCCCCTCTGTCATGGGCCTGAGAGTTTCACCGCGGCCCGTGAGGTCCGGCGGCTTTCACCGTGGGCGAGACGACCGAGCGTCTGCTTTTCAGAGTGGCCTGTCCGCTGCGGTGTGGGACCTGAGAGATTGACGGGGGGATTGCTCCTTCGGTGCCGTGCGCGCGCCCGAGGGCACGATGTACCCAGAGGTACTGCACGGCGTCTCCCGCGACGGATGAACGGCCGGTGTGTTCAGTTGTCCGCGTCGAGCATACCGAGGCCGCGTTTCGGGCGTGTGTCGCGAGCGAACCTTCGACATCTCGTAGAATGCGGGGATGGCCGGACAACGATCGCGCCCCCGCGGGCAGCTGGAGCAGGCGGTGCTCGACGCGCTCCGCTCCGCCGACGCCGGGCTCACCGCACGCCAGGTCCTCGACGCGTTCCCCGAGCCCCGCCCCGCGCTGACGACCGTGCTCACCGTGCTCGACCGACTCGGCCGCAAGGGCCAGGTGGAACGGGAGCAGCACGACGACGCTCCCCTGACCTTCCGCGCCGTGCACAGTCGCGACGAGCAGACCGCCTCACTGATGTCGAGTGCGCTGGCCGCCTCGACCGACCGCGAGGCCGCACTGCTGCAGTTCACCGGGTCGCTCGCCTCGGACGACCTCGAGGCCCTGCGCCGCGCCCTCGACGCCCGCGCCCGCTCCTGACCGGCCGCACACCGTGGTCGTCGCCGGCATCGCGCTCATCGTCCTCGCACTCGCGGTGGTGGTGTTCGCGCCCCGGGTCCTGACCCGTTCCGCCTGGACGATCGACCTGCCGCGCACCGCGCTGGTCTGCTGGTCGATCGCGGTCCTGCTCGGCGTCGTCGGCTTCGTGGCCGGCATCGCCCTGGTCGTGCTCGCCGACCGTCCGGTCACCGAGCTCTTCGGCGGGGACGACTCCCCCACGCACGGCTTCAACGTGGGCGTCGCGGTGCTCGCGGTCGTGGCGTTCGTCGTCGCGGTCCGGGTCCGCCCCGGCCCCGAACACGAGGCCGTCCGGCAGGCGATGCGTTCCGGGGTCGCCCCGCACCGCGAGATCGACGGCACCCCCGTCGCCGTCGTCGAGGCCGACCACGCACTGGCGTGCGCCGTGCCGGGTCGGAGCGGTGGGGTCCTGGTCAGCACCGGCCTGGCAGACCGGTTGCGCACCGACGAACTGGAGGCCGTGGTCGCCCACGAACGCGCCCACCTGACCCAGCACCACGCGGCTGCGGTCGCGGTCGCCGAATCGATCGAGCGTGCGGTCCCGTGGGTGCCCGGTGCGCGCGCCATGGCGCGGTCGACGCGCGTGCTCGTGGAGTTCGCCGCGGACGACGCGGCGGCCCGTCGCGTCGGACGCGACGCCCTGCGCCGGGCGGTGCTGGTGGCGGACGGGAGCAGCGCGCTCGGCGCGATCCGCGCCTCCAGACTGTCGTGACGCACCACGTGTCGGGGGCGAGGCATATGGTGATCGGACCGTGAAGCCACTGACCGAAGCCGACATCCGATCGTCGTTCGTGAACGCCACAGCCGACGAACTCGCACAGCTGCCCATCCCCGGCCTGCACGAGACCCTCTGGGACGAGCGCGAGTTCCTGGGGTGGCGCGACCCGCAGGCCGCCCGCCGCGGGTACATCGTGTCCTGGATCGACGAGCGCCCCGTGGGCATCGTCGTCCGGTCCGCCGGTGGGTCGCTGCGCCCCGGCATCGCCGCGATGTGCTCGTTCTGCCACTCCCCGCAGCCCGCGACCCAGGTCCGGCTGTTCTCCGCCGCACGTGCTGGCGAGTCCGGCCGCAACGGCAACACCATCGGCACGTACATCTGCGAAGACCTCGGCTGCCCGATGCTCATCCGCACCGCACCGCCGCACCTGAACCCGCCGGCGACCATCGCGATGCGGGGTGCGTCCCTGCTCCAGCGCGTGCAGAACTTCACCGCGGACATCATGAAGACGGCGTGAGCCGGTTCGGCACCGCCCGCTGGGCCGTGGTCGAGGAACTCGGCGACGGACGGTGGCGACTCACCCTGCGGGACGAAGCCGACGATGAACTCGGCGCGTTCGGCCTGGGGGTCGAGGGCCCGTGGGACCCCGATGTCGAACCGCACGTCGGGTTCGTGCTCGTGCAGCTCGGCCTGACGCTGCGCGGGGCCCGGCCGTGGCGCATCGACGAGCTCGGTGACCATCGGGCGCCCGTCCTGTCGCTCGGCTGAACGAGGGAGCGGGGCTTCTTTGCACGTCACTGGCCGACGGACAAACCGCTCGTGTGCAGCAGCACACGAGCGGTTCTAGCGTCGTCTCACCGGCTCCTACTGGATCAGCCGTGCGATCCAAACCCGGCCCACGCCTCGCACGCACGGATGTGTGCAGGCGAGCCATAGTAGGCAATGCCCTTGCAAGTGTCGGCGTTCGCGTACCAACCGGTGCACTGCGCGCCGTTGAGGTAAGCACACTCCTTCGCGGATGCCGGCGATGCACCAACGAACATCCCACCGCTGATGACGACGAGCCCGACGATCGCCACGATGATCTTCTTCATTTTCATGAGTCCCCCTCAGGATATTGTTGAGTGCTTTCAGCATGGCGGCGCAGCCGGCGAGCGGTCAAGGTCACCGACGCGATCGAGCGCGACCCTGAATGACCCTTCACCGGTCCGCCGGGTGCGTGACGCCGCCCCACCGACCAGTTTTCACGACGAAGTTGCGCAGGATCTCGCGGTCGTCGTCGGCGCGCATCGCCCACGCGAGCTCGCTGCGGTGGTCGCTGCCCTCGAGCGGCAGGAGCGTCACCGTGTCGGGTGCGGCGAGCGCGGCGCTCTCCGGCACCACCGTCACGCCGAGGCCCACCCCGACCAGGTGCAGCACGGTCGCCCAGGTGGTGGCCTCCTGCACGACGACGGGTCGGCGCCCACCGGCGGTGACCGGTGCCAGGTTGCGCTCGGTCGCCAATGCTCCGGCGACCGCCGGGAAGAACACGAACGGTTCGTCGACCAGCTCGGTACCGCGGATGCGCTCGCGGTCTGCCAGTCGGTGCCCGCGCGGGACGGCGGCGACGAACGCCTCGGACCGGAACGGCAGCAGGCGCACGGCGGGGTCCGGGTCGGCATCGCGGACGACGGCGAGGTCGAGCTCGCCGCGGACGATCCGCGCCAGCAGCGTCGACGAGTACCCCTCGGTCAGTTCCACCCGGACCAGGGGGTAGCGCTCCCGGAACGACTGCACCCGTTCGATCGGCCCGAGGGGCAGCGCGGAGACCACGAACCCGACGTCGAGCCGACCGACCTCGCCCCGACCGACCCGGACCGTCTCGTCGAGGTCGCGCCGCACCTGCCCGAGCAACGACCGCGCACGGCCCTGCAGCACCCGGCCGGCGGCGGTCAGGGCGACGCTGCGGCTGGTCCGGACGAACAGGTCGACGCCGAGCGCGCGCTCGGTCCGCCGGATCTGCTGGGACAGTGCGGGCTGAGCCATCCGCAGCTGTCCGGCTGCTCGGCCGAAGTGCAACTCGTCGGCGACGGCCAGGAAGGCCCGCAGGTGACGGAGGTCGACGTCGGGTTCTCGATCCATGCACACAGCGTATCGATCAGCGCGAACGAGTATTGGACGCGACTGCATCGTCGATCGAGGATGGAGACATGCCCGAAGCGACCTCCACCGTCACCATCGCCGACCTCGCCACCCCCGCCGACGCCGAGGCGTTCCGCACGCTCAACGAGGCCTGGATCACCCGGTACTTCACCCTCGAGGACGAGGACCGTGTGTTCCTCTCCGACCCCGTCGGCCGCGTCGTCGAGCAGGGCGGTGCCGTCCTGGTCGCCCGGCTCGACGACCAGGTCGTCGGGTGCATCGGGGTCGTGCCCACCACCCCCGGCGTGTTCGAACTCGTGAAGATGGCCGTCTCCCCCGACCACCAGGGGCACGGCACCGGGCGGAAGCTCATCACCGCGGCACTCGACCGGGCCCGCGAGCTCGGAGCACACCGCATCGACCTGGAGAGCAACGCGCAGCTCACCAGCGCCGTGCACCTGTACGAGGCGTTCGGCTTCCGGCACCTGCACGAGGATGAGATCGCCCCGAGCCCGTACGTGCGGGCCGACGTGCACATGACGCTCGACCTGCGCTGACGTTCGACCTGCGCCGACGGCGGCCCCGTCCCGGTACGCTCACGGCATGGCGATGTACGAGGTGCAGGCGGTCCGCGAGGCCGGCGCGTGGCAGGTGTTCATCGACGGCTTCATGGTGACCGAGGTCTCCCGGTGGCCGTCCGTCGGGTTCGTCGCCCGCGAACTCCTCGCGATGGACCGCGACGACGACCTGCGCATCCGCGTCGTCGGCCGCAACCAGTACGTGGCCTGACCCCGGCGGGCTCGAGTGAGCAGAAGACATCGAGTGCGTGGCGCCGACCCGACGTCTTGTGTTCACTCGGTGCTGTGTAGCCGGCAACGACGCCGTTCCACCGGTCACGCGACGTGCCAGACCAGCCCCTCCTGTGCGCTCGACGGGTACGCCGACGCGATCCGGAACACGGCCTCGCGCAGGGTCTCCGGAGAACAGGCCAGGTTGAGCCGGACGAACCCCCGCCCTTCGGACCCGAACCCCAGCCCGGAGTTCAGCGCGACGTACGCGTTCTCGCGCAGCGGCACCGCGGGGTCGTCGCCGAGGCCGATGCCCCGGAAGTCGAGCCACGCCAGGTACCCGGCGCGCGGCCGCGTGTAGACCACACCGGGCAGGTGTTCGGCGAGGAGCTTGGCGAGCAGTCGGTCGTTCGCCACGATGCGCGCCACGACGTCGTCGAGCCAGTCCGTCGCCAGGGTGAACGCCGCCAGGTTCGCGTGCAGCCCGAGGATGCTTGTACGGCAGGCGACCTCCTCCCACAGGGTGTCGAGGAGCGCGGCGGTCCGGGGATCGCCGGCGACGATGACCGAACACTTCACGCCGGCGAGGTTCCAGCCCTTGCTCGCCGAGGTCACGCACACGCTCCGGGCTCCGACGGGCTCGGCGACGGCGGCGAACGGGGTGAACTGCACGCCGGGGTGGGTCAGGGGTGCGTGGATCTCGTCGCTGATGACGAGGACGTCGTACTTCGCGGCCAGTTCGGCGATCGCGACGAGGTCGGCCCGGTCGTGCACGAGCCCGACGGGGTTGTGCGGGTTGCAGAGCAGGAACACGCCGACCCCGTCGGCGAACGCCCGCTCGAGGCCCTCGAGGTCGAGCCGGTACTGCCCCCACTGCTCGAGCAGCGGGACCTCCTCGACCTGACATCGAGCTTCTTCGACGAGCTCGAAGAACGGCGGGTACACCGGCGGGGTGATCGCGACGCGGCCGCCGTCGGGCAGCGCGAGCCGGAGCGACTCGACGATCCCGACACTGACGTCGGTGGCCAGGTGGATCCGCGACGGGTCGATCTGCCAGCCCCAGCGGTCCAGCGCGAACTGCGCGAAGGCCGGTGCGAGCGGGCCGGGGCCGTCGAGGTACCCGAGGTCGGACTGCGAGACCCGTTCGATCAGGGCCTGGCGGATCGCCGGCGCGACGTCGTGGTCCATCTCGGCGACGAACAGGGGCAGCACGTCGGGCGCGTACCGCGTCCACTTGATGCTCGTCCGGACCCCACGGAGCGTGCCGACCGGGTCCTGCTCGTCGCTCGCCATGCGTCCCAGCATGCCCCTGCCGGGAGGCCCGGCGCGACTCCCGACGTCATCCCACGTCGTCTTCGGGTGGGGTCACGGCCGGGGGCCGCCCCGTCGGCCTACGCTCGGCGACATGAGCACGAGCACCGCCGACAAGGCCGTCACCCTCAAGCAGCTGCACGAAGCCCCCGATATCCTGCGCGTCGTGAACGTGTGGGACGCGATCACCGCGAAGGTCGTCAGCGACCTGCCCGGCACGAAGGCCATCGCGACCGCCGGGCACTCGATCGCCGCGTCGTACGGGTACGAGGACGGCGGCATGCCGCTCGACCTCGCCCTGTCGGGCGCCGCGATCGTGGCCGCCGCGACAGACCTGCCGGTCACCGCCGACCTAGACGACGGGTACCAGGACCCCGCCGAGACCATCCGCCGGGCCATCGGCTCGGGCATCGTGGGCGCCAACGTCGAGGACCGGCTGCGTCCCTTCGACGAGGCGGTCGCCCGCGTCGCCGCGATCACCGCAGCGGCGCAGGCCGAGGGCGTCGACTTCCAGCTGAACGCCCGCACCGACGCGATCGTGCGGGGCGGCGAGCGCCCGATCGACGAGAGCATCGAGGACGCGATCGCCCGCGGCAAGGCGTTCCTGGACAACGGCGCCGCCCTGGTCTTCGTGCCCGGCGCGATCGAGCGTTCCGCGGTCGAGCGACTCGTCGCCGGTCTCGGCCGCGGCAAGCTCTCGGTCATCGGCCTGCCCGGCGCACTGCCCGCCGCCGAGTACGAGGCGCTCGGCGTCGCCCGCATCTCCTACGGCCCGCTCACGCAGCGGGTCGCGCTGCGCGCGCTCCGCGACCTGGCGACCGACCTGTACGCCGACGGCGTCGTGCCGGAGGACACCCCGACCCTGAACTGACGGAGCAGACGGACGGGAGGCCCGTGGCGGTGTCGCCACGGGCCTCCCGTCCGTCCTGTGGTCACGTCACGCGACCCGCTCAGCTCAGCCGAGCGCCGGGTACAGCGCGGGCGTGGTGCGCGCGTGCGTCTCCTGCTCGAAGGCGTAGCCGAGGCCGATGACCGTGCTCTCGTCGAACGAACGGCCGAGGAACTCCAGGTTCACACCGGCACCGGTGATGGTGTTGTCGGCAGCGGTCGCCTGGCCCATCGGGACGGTGATCGCCGGCATGCCGGTGTTCGGGCTGAGGCGCATGTTCGTCGACTGCGTACCGTACGGCGTGCCCGACGGGTAGACGAGCGCGTCGAGGTCCTGGTCGTCGAGCATCTGCGTCACGAGCTGCTTGCCGGTGGCGAGCTGTGTCGTGTGCGACCCCGTCGGTCCGGCCCACGCCTGGTACTGCGTGTCGGTGATCAGGTCACGCGACTGGTAGGTGCTCTTCCGGCTCGGCACGTACTCACCCGAGGCCAGGATGCCCTGCAGGGAACGCGCGGTGACGTCGGGGTCGAGGTGCTTCGCGACGTACTCGTCCAGGTCGTGCTTGAACTCGTTCGTGCTGCCGCTGCCCTCGGACAGGACCCGGTTGAAGGCCGTCGTCGCGGTGATCGGGACGACGGTGGCACCGGCGGCCTCGAGCTTCGCGACGGAGGCGTCGAACAGGCGCTTCGTCGTGGCGTTCGTGCCGACCATGCTCGTCACGTAGCCGATGCGGGCACCCTGCAGTGAGTCGGCGTCGAGCGACGACGTGTACGACGTCGGCACCTTGCCGGCCTGCGCACTCGTCGCCGGGTCCGCCGCGTCCACGCCGGTGACGGCGTCGAGCGCGACCGCCGCGTCGGTGACCGAGCGCGTGATCGGGCCGCCGGTGTCCTGCGACAGGGCGAGCGGGATGATCCCGTCACGGCTGGTCAGTCCGACCGTGGGCCGGATGCCGACGAGCTGGTTGTACGTCGACGGCACGCGGATCGAGCCGCCGGTGTCGGTGCCGAAGCCGATCCCCGCGAGGTTCGCGGAGATCGCCGCACCGGTGCCGCCGCTCGAGCCACCGGCCGTCTGCGCCGTGTTGTACGGACTGGCGACCAGGAGCGACGAGCCGGCGGGCTGGTTCGACGAGAACTCGGAGACGAAGCCGAAGGCGAACTCGTCGAGGCTGGCCTTCGCCAGGATCACGGCGCCGACGTCGCGGAGGCCGGTGACCATGGCGGCGTCGGTGTCCGTCTGGTTGTCGTCCCAGCAGCCGCAGCCACCGGTGGTCGGCATGTCCTTCGTGTCGTAGTTGTCCTTCACCGCGATCGGCACGCCGAGCAGCATGCTCGTCATCCCGTGCTCGGCGCGCTCGGCGTCCGCGGTCTTCGCGGCGGCCAGGGCGTCGGCGTTGGTGGTGACGATCGAGTTGAGCGCGCGCCCGGTCGACGCGGTGTCGACCGTCGTGCGGTCGTACGCGGCGATGCGGTCGAGGTAGTCCTCGGTGATCGCGACCGACGTGGTGACCCCGGCGTTCATCGCGGCCTGCATGTCGATGGTCGACGCCTCGACGAGCTGGAACGGGCCGTCGTCGTAGATCATCCGCTGGGACAACCCGGCCAGGTCGGCGACGGTGATGGTGCCGTCGGCGTCGGTGTCCGCGGCGCTGACCGTCGCCCAGCCGGTGCTCGCGGTCGTCGCACCGAGGTGGTCGGTGAGCACGGCGAGGTCGGCCTTCGTCACCTGGTCGTCGCCGGTCAGGTCGAGGTCCGTGTAGTACGGCGCGAGCATGGCGGCGGGGCTGGCGTCGACGGCTGCGGGTGCTGCGGCGGCCGTGATCGCGGGGGTCGCGGCGAGGACGGTGCCGACGAGGGCGATGAGCGATGCGCCGGCGACGGTGGTGCGCTTCTTGCTGGAGGCCCGCTTCGTGGCGGCGTGCTTCGTGGCGGCCTGCTTGCTGGCGGCCTGCTTCGTGGCGGTCATGCGGAGGCTCCGGTGCGGTCGCGGCGGGCACGACGGGCCCGCAGGGTGATCAGGGTGCCGCCGGCTGCGAGCAGGGCGATGGACGCGGCGATCCAGGGCGCGACGTCGGCGCCGGTCCAGGCGAGGTCGCCGCCGGTCGGACGGTCGCCCCCGCCGACTCCCGCCACGGCGGTGGCGCCGCTGGTCGGGTCGGTGCCCGGGGCAGTCGGGTCACCGGGGGCGCTGGGGCCACCCGTGCCGCCACCGGCGCCGGGCTGCGTGGTCGCACCCGGTGTCGGGGTGGCCGTCGGGGCGGTGGTCGCGGCCGCGGCGACCACGACGGTGGTGCTCGCCGGGTCGTCGAGGGTCGTCGACGTGCCGTCGGAGCCGACGAGGGTGATGCTCGTGACGTCGAGGTCGACGCTGCCGACCGCCGTCGGGGTCAGCGAGATCGAGGTGGCCAGGTCACCGTCGAGTGCCGGCGAGGTGCCGAGGCGGGTGTGCACGATCGTCAGGGCGTCACCGTCCTGCTCGACACTGTCGAAGCCGCCGTCCGGGCCGGTGACGCTGTCGTCCCGGTAGTCCACCGAGTCGGCCTCGAGCGTGATCTCGTACGCGTAGACGTCGGCGGTGTCCGGGATCGTCAGCTCGACGTCCAACGCCGTGCCGACGGTCACGGTGGCCGGGGCGTCGATGGTGGCGGTGGTCGCGGTGGGCGCTGCCTGGGCCGGAGCGGCCGTCAGGACGGCGAGGCCGAACGCCCCGGCGGCGACGAGCGTCGAGGAGACGATCGTCGCGCGTGGGCGCAGCCGTGGTCGGTGCTGCATGGGCGCAGTTCCTTCGGGTGGGGTGGAGGGGTGCTGAGCGGGTACTCAGTGAACCGAAAGCTAACGGGGCGCTGTTTCCGGTTCTGGCCCGGCACGTTTCCGCCCCGTTACGGCTCGTTCCTGCCGCTACTGTCGTGCCATGTCGGTCGACGTCGAAGCCCTGCTCACCCCGCCCTCCCCCGTGGCTGCGCGCGCACTGGACGTCGTGCGGGCATGGTCCGAACCCGCCCTCGTGCACCACTGCCTGCGCTCGTGGGCCTGGGCCGTCCTGCTCGCCCCGACGGTCGACCTCGAACCGGACCCCGAGCTGCTCTTCGTCGCGACGATGCTCCACGACCTCGGTGTGACCACGTCGTTCGACGCCCACCGGGTGCCCTTCGAGGACGCCGGCGGCGCCGTCGGTTCGGTCTTCGCGCTCGGTGCCGGGTGGGACGCCGTGCGAGCCCGTCGGGTCGGGGAGATCATCGAGCGGCACATGTGGCGGTCCGTCGACCCCGAGCTCGACGCCGAGGGGCACCTGCTCGAGGTCGCGACCTCGCTCGACGTCTCCGGCGTGGGCTTCGACAGGTGGTCGTCGGACGACCTGCGGGACGTCACGGCCGCGGTGCCCCGTCTGGACTTCTCGGCGACGTTCGACGGGCTGATCCACGAGCAGGCTGACCGCAAGCCGTCTTCGGCCGCAGCCCGCCTCGACGGGTCGGGCAACGTGGCCGCCGGCGGAGACCGCTGGACGGCGTTCCTGGCGTCCTGACGCTCGGTCCGGTCGCTCGCTGGACTTCTCGGCGGGGTGGGCGTATAGTCTCTGGTTGGTGCACTGCAGCGAACCCATCTGACTCGCGCACACCAACCTCTCGACACCGACTCACCCGAGTCGCATTCCACTCGAGACACCGCTTGATCCGAACGGACGAGCTGCACGTTGAAACTCGACGTGCGCGCCCCGCACTCGATGCGTCGCGCTGGACTGAGACGTCCGCCGACACCGAGTCGCCCTGGCGCCGAATGACCAGGAAGTACAGCACCATGACCAGCAACGAACGAATCACCGTGTTCGGGACCGCACTCGCGGCCCCGACGATCACCCCCGACCGCATCGCCGAGTTCCCGGTGCGCGACGACCGCTCGCAGCGCGAGTACCTCGTCCGCATCGCGGCCGACGACCTGGGGACCTTCGTCACCCGGGGCACCCGGCTCGACGTCGTCGGCGAGGCCGGCTGGACCGTCCCGGGCCGTTCCTGGGCGGGCGAGGCCAGCCGCACCCTGCTGCAGGCACAGTCCGTGCAGGCGGGCGAGATGGCCCTCGCGGCCTAGGTCCGACCAGCACCACCACGAAGCGCCGCCGAGTTCGCTCGGCGGCGCTTCGTCGTTCCCGGGGCAGCCCCGGTGCGACGCGTCAGTACTCGCCCTTGATCACGAAGAACGAGCCGCGGATCGTGCCCGCGAGCTTCGACCGCTGCCGGGCGAACTTGAACTTGTCGGCGAGTTCCTCCGGCACTTCCATACCGTCGGAGAGCTTGAACCCGACCGCACGCTTGCCGCCCGGTTCGAGTGTGTAGAGCACGTTGATCGCCAGGCCGGACTCGTAGAAGACGTAGGTCCAGCGGACGCCGTCGACCACTGCTTCGGTGGCCTCGAGCGGCGGGGAGGCGATCACGAGCCCCCGCTCCTCCACGAGCACGCGGGCGACGTACTCGACCAGCTCGGGAGCCTCGACGGCAGGACGTGTGGTGAGGTCGTGGTCGTACTTGTTCTTGAAGTAGCGGGCCTCGTTCGCACGGAGGCCGGCGAGCGCATCCACCACCGGCGAGGTCTCGAGCCCCACCGTGGAGACGTTCACGAAGTCGACGATGTACGGCATGGGGCCTCCTCGGGCACTCGGACGGTCTGAATCTAGCCCCTCGGTCACCTTCCAAAGCCGACGCGGTCCACCTACAGTCGCGGAGCAACCCGAGCTGGGCGGACCGACTGCACGGAGCAGTGTCACTGCTCGCACCCGAGAACTAGCACACGCTGAGGGTCCTCGACCTCGAAGCTGCACCCTCGGGCGCCGGGCTCAGATACTCCATCGCACCCCGAACGTCCAACATAAAACACTTGATGAGGAGCAGCCCAAGCGATTGAGCTATAAGCGCATTGATGGAGCACTCTCGCAAGCGCATCCTAGGCGATCCGAGGAGTGAACCCGGCGATTAGGGTACGCAATTTCATGTAAGCCTCGAAACGATACGCACTCCATCGAGGGTGACGCGTTACAGGTGGTCTGTCATATCGCCGACATAAACCTTATCTCCCTCCACACGGAAATAAATCCTATCGGTGTGGGGCTGAAGACGGATGTGCCACTCACAACGCAGCACCTGCCCGTCAAAGGTGAACTGCCGGCGCTTCATTGCAGACGAATCACCGCGCGTGTTGCCATTCTCGGGTGCCGCATCGGCCCCTCGGCTTCCTAAAGCCGATTGCCTATCTCGCGGCTGATCCAGCTCCCGCCAGATCCTGGCCGCGTGGACGTCCAGCACCGCGAGTGCCTTCGCAATCGCCTCAGGGCGATCCTGCACGTCCAACTTCATGCGCCCAAGATGGGACCACGCGCCTCCATGGAAGACGAGGTTCGGGAATAGATGCTCGGACATACGAGCGAGGTGCTCCTCTGACGCCCCTCCGCTCCGCCAAGCTTCGAGCCATGCGCTGGACCTCGGCGCGGCGGGGTCGAAAGCAACTAGCGTCGTCCCCCAACCGGGATCTGGAACATTCCAAGCGCGCTCGTCTGAACCGACGACCACAACCTGATCGTCGCCGATCGGGCGCATATCTGCTTCGAGTAGGCCGCCATTTCCCAACTCACCCCAAAACGGGGAGTAATCACTAAGCCCATCGCTGGCACGACCTCCGTCTCCACTTCCGACGAAGGGCCTTGCGCCCAACTCTCCGATGATGCGCCAGATCTCGGGTGCAGGAATACCTGTGACGCCGGGCGGCGTTCCACATAGTTCCGAGAGCCTCTCGTAGGACCGTGGACCGACGAGGAAGAACCGATCACTAACCCAGGGCATCAGGCGAGACCAATATTCAATGGAGTTTCGCATCTGCCCAGCTGGGACGAACAGTTCGGGGTCCAATATCCCCTTCGGCTCAAGCATCTTTTCCAAGGCGCCGGATTCGCTGCAAGTTGGCCTCAACAATTGCAGCCGTGTCCTCACCTATTCCAGACAAGAATCCTTCCGGCCAATCACTAAGGTCGCCGAATTGATTGAACAACAAGTCCCGAGACAACGAACCCGTCCTCGAGGACTCCACAAAGGTGACGGCCACCTTTGCTCTCTCAACGTCGTCTTCAGATATTCGCCGACGGACGCGCGTCAGGAGCGCCTCGCTATGCGTCTCCAAGACGATCGCCAGGTCTGGTCTAGCGCGGAGAATGAAGTCCGCAAGGCGCGACTGGACGGCAGGATGCAGGTGCAGCTCCGGCTGCTCAACTAAAAACAGAGAGTTCAGCGGAGCAGCCAGCACTGCGACCACGATAGGCAGGGCCTGACTGACTCCGACTCCAACGCTCGTTAGGTCGCGGCGGTGACCGTTGACCTCAACTTCAAGACCAATCCCAAGCTTTCCAAGGTTCTCTGCCCATACTTTGTCGCCGATTTCAAGATAGGAGAGCCAGGTGTTCACCGCATCAATCAGCCTATCCGAACGTTGGTCCTTTTCGGGAGTGACGTACGAGATATATTTCTGCCCATTTCGTGAAAGAACCACCGCGCTGTACTCGCCCCGTGTTCCAACCGGTAGTCCGCGGGCAAGCTCATTCCATTGGTTCCAAACCACTCGTGGCTCGTCACGTAACGGTCCAAGATATTGAACCCTATCGGTGACCGAATTCAAAGCCTCACCAAGGGACGACAGAACTAGCTGAGCGCGACCTAGCGTCTCGGCCAGCTGATCCTCAAGGAGGCCCTCACTTCCAAACCCGTACTTACCCCGGACGTTGTGTTCTAGCGGCACGACGATTAGCGGCTTTTTGGCTCTCTGTACTGCAGCTGCCTCAATATATTCGCCCTGCTGCTCTGCGCTAAGATTTCGCCATACTGGAGAAAATGTGTAAGGATTTCCGGATCTAGCCGTGCGGAGTTCTTCAATGATGGTGGGCAAGTCCCCGTCAATTCCGGCGTAGGCTTCGGAAAGTAGCTCGACAAACTCACTAATAACCGGCGGGTATCGAGACTCGTACAAACGATCCGAGTCACTCTCAAACTCCCTGAAAACCGTCTGCAATTGCCGCCGATATTGCCGGGTCACGTACTCGGCCGCGCGAACTTGGACAACCTCGACGGGGCGAAGTCCCACCACAGCGATGTACGTGCGCAAGGTTCGCGTGCCCTGCGATATGGCCTGCTTCAGGTGGAGATAATCGGTCCCGTCGCCTTCGCCGCGCGCCTCCCGTATGAGAGCGACGTCACCAGCTCGAGCGTACGTCTTGTTGAGCACCATTCGGGACGCTCGTTCATCTCCATTCCATCCAACTTCCAGCTCCTGTAGAGCGAAAGTTGTACCCTGCGGAGACGGGGCGAGGTGGAATTGCGCCCACATTTCTCGTTGCAGACGCCCACGCCTTCCCGAATAACGCCGATTGTCTCGCGAGAACGACAGCCCGAGCTTTGTTATTTCAGGTCGAGCACCCGACCTGACCAAGTCCGAAGCGCTTCCGAGCCGGGTGAGCGGTCCGTTCAGCACCATCGCCCCTCGGTGATAGTGGCTCTGCGCCGTTAAGAGCAGGGATTGGAGCAGCGACGATTTGCCACTGCTATTTACACCAGAGAGAATTGTCACTGCGCCGGGACTTACATCTACCGAAGCTGCAGCGACACCCTTGAAATCCTCGATCCACCAACGCATCGAATCCCCCTGCTCCTTTACGGTGACACACTAGTTGTTGAAGCGGAACTCCACCACGTCGCCGTCCTGCATGACGTAGTCCTTGCCCTCGATGCGGGCCTTGCCGGCAGCGCGGGCCTCGGCGATCGAGCCGGTCGCGACCAGGTCGTCGAACGAGATGACCTCGGCCTTGATGAAGCCCTTCTCGAAGTCGGTGTGGATGACGCCGGCAGCCTGGGGAGCCTTCCACCCCTTGCCGATCGTCCACGCACGGGCTTCCTTCGGACCGGCCGTCAGGTAGGTCTGCAGCCCGAGGGTGTCGAACCCGATGCGGGCGAGCTGGTCGAGGCCCGACTCGGTCTGCCCGGTCGACTCGAGCAGTTCGGCGGCGTCGGCAGGGTCGAGGTCGATGAGCTCCGACTCGACCTGGGCGTCGAGGAAGACAGCCTGGGCGGGGGCGACCAGCGCGGCCAGTTCGGCTTTGCGGGACTCGTCCGTCAGGATCGCCTCGTCGACGTTGAAGACGAAGATGAAGGGCTTGGCGCTGAGCAGCCCGAGCTCGGAGATCGGGGACAGGTCGATCTTCGTGGCGGAGAGCAGGGTGCCCTGCTCGAGCGCGGCACGGGCCTCGCGAGCGGTCTCGAGCACGACCGGCTCGGCCTGCTTGAGCTTGAGCATCTTCTCGTACCGCGGGAGCGCCTTGTCGATGGTCTCCATGTCGGCGAGGATCAGCTCGGTGTTGATGACCTCGAGGTCGTCCTTCGGGGAGACCTTGTTCGCGACGTGCACGACGTCGTCGTCGGTGAAGCCACGGACGACCTGCGCGATGGCGTCGGCCTCGCGGATGTTGGCGAGGAACTTGTTGCCCAGGCCTTCGCCCTCGCTCGCGCCCTTGACGATGCCCGCGATGTCGACGAACGACACCGGCGCCGGCACGGTCTTCTCCGAGTGGAAGAGCTCGGCGAGCTGGTCGAGCCGCGAGTCGGGCAGGTTCACCACCCCGACGTTCGGCTCGATCGTCGCGAACGGGTAGTTCGCGGCGAGGACCTGGTTCTTGGTCAGGGCGTTGAACAGGGTCGACTTGCCGACGTTCGGGAGACCGACGATTCCGATGGTGAGAGCCACGGAAGAAGAGCCTACCGGCGGCGGCCTGTCGGAGCCGACCCGGGCCTCCAGTCCGTTCGTCAGGCCAGCAGACGTGACCCAGCCATACGGGGCCGCAGGGCCGTGATGCGGCGCTCGACGACGTCGAAGACGTCGGCCTGCAGCCGCTGCGAGAGCCGCCAGTCGCCAGGCACCTGCAGCGAGTGGTCGGCACGGTCGACGGTCTGGAGGCGCGCAGCCGTCCCCGAGACACGGTCGGGCCGCCACATGGTGTCGGCTCCACCCCCGATCGCGTCGTGCGCGTCAGTCGCGGCGGCGAGCGCCGTGGCCACATCGTCGTGCGTGAGCACCGGGGTGAGCCAGACCCCGGGCACGTCGTTGCGGATCGCCCATGGCAGGGCGAAGCAGCCGAACGACTTCGCGACGACGAGGTCGGGCAGCCGGTCCCCCAGCGCCGCGGCGACAGCGGCCTCGACGAAGCCGACCGGATCGGCTCCGGCGGCGTCGTCGACCTGCCATCGTGGCGCGATGACCTCGCACCCCGCAGCGAGCGCGATCTCGCTCGTCCACCAGAGCAGCGGCGCCTGCTGCCCGTAGCCGGTCCCGGCGAGCACCAGGACGAGCGGACGTCGGTCGGCGTCGTTCCCCATGCGCTGAGAGTAGCCACACGCAACGCCGAGGGGAACGGACGGCGATGTCGGAACCCCGTGCGACGATCGGAACCGTGCCGTTGAACTTCACCGCGATCGACTTCGAGACCGCCAACAGCTCGCCCGCCAGCGCCTGCTCCGTCGGGCTGGTGAAGGTCCGCGCCGGCCGGGTCGTCGATCGGGCGTCGTGGTTCATCCGCCCGCCGTTCGGGCACGACGCGTTCCTGGAGTGGAACACCCGCATCCACGGCATCGTCGCCGAGGACGTCGCGCGCGCCAAGACGTGGGAGCAGCAGTACCCCGACCTGGTGGCCTTCGCCGAGGGCGACGTCCTGGTGGCGCACAACGCCCGCTTCGACATGGGCGTCATCGCCGGTGGGTGCTCCGCGACGGGGATCGACCTGGCCGAGCACCACTCGCTGTGCTCCCTGGCGGTCGCCCGCAAGACCTACACGCTCGACTCCTACCGCCTGCCGGTCGCCGCGATGGCCGCCGGGTTCGAGGGGTTCCAGCACCACGACGCCGCTGCCGACGCCGAGGCCTGCGCTGCGATCGTGGTGCACGCCGCCGGGCACCACGGTGTCGAGACGGTCGAGGCACTCGGCGCGGTCACCCGGGTGACGATCGCCCCGGTCCGTGCTCGTGCCGAGAAGCCGAAGGCCGCGAACCAGCCGCGGCTGTCGAACCGACCGATGGTCTTCGCCGACTGACGGGGTTCGCCGACTGGCGCAACGCCCGTTGCGCTCAGCCGGGGTGCCACATCCCCGGTGGTATTGTCACGACAATGCCGTCGGCACCGTCGCCGGCATCTCCGCACGTGTGAAGGACCGCGATGACCAACGAAGGCCAGCTGCCGTCCGACCTGTTCATGGACCTGGACCGGTCGGGTCCCATGCCCCTCTACTTCCAGGTTGCCTCGCGCATCGAGGAGTCGATCCGCTCCGGCGCGATGCCGCCAGGGGCCCGGCTCGAGAACGAGATCGCCCTCGGTGAGCGTCTGGGCCTGTCGCGGCCGACGATCCGTCGTGCGATCCAGGACCTCGTCGACAAGGGTCTGCTGGTGCGCCGCCGCGGCATCGGGACCCAGGTCGTGCACGGCCCGGTCACGCGCAAGGTCGAGCTGACCAGCCTGTACGACGACCTGGCCCAGGGTGCGCAGGCTCCGGCGACGAAGCTGCTGCAGCGCGACGACGTCCCCGCTCCCGACGACGTGGCCGCAGCGCTGAGCGTCGAGCCGGGCACGATCGTCGCGCACATCCGACGGGTGCGGTTCGCCGAGGACGTCCCGATGGCGATCCTCGAGAACTACCTGCCGCCGGAGTTCCTCGACCTGACGGACGATGACCTGCAGGCGCACGGGCTGTACCAGCTGCTCCGCGGCCGGGGCGTCACGATGCGGGTGGCCAAGCAGCGGATCGGCGCCCGGGCGGTCACCGACGAAGAGGCCGGTCTGCTCGAGATCGAGGACGGCGACCCGGTGCTCACGATGAGCCGTACCGCGTACGACGCCTCGGGCCGGGCGGTCGAGTACGGCGTGCACTGCTACCGCCCCGACCGGTACTCGTTCGAGGTCACGCTCGTCGACAAGTAGGTCGCTCGTCGAGCGGTCGCGACTCGCTGTCGGCAGTGCGCCGAGTGGTCACGAACTGTCGACCGGGCACCCGGCAACCGACACTTCTTGACCACTCGACGGAACTGAGCGGGGTGTGGTGACCGCGCCGCCCCCGCCCCGCCCCCGCACGGCCTCAACCGAGCGCGGGCACCCCGAGCTCGCCCGTCACGTACTGGGCCCGTCCGAAGCCGAACGACCAGTCCTGCGGCCCGTTCTCGACGTAGCCGATGAAGACGTCCTCCGACGCGACACCGATCGCCGCGAGGGCGTCGTGGATCGCCCGGTACAGTGACGCCTTCGCCTCGTCGGTCCGTCCGTGCTGCGTGAACACCTGGATCATCACGACACCCTCGGTGCGCTCGAACCCCAGGCCCGCGTCCTCGGCGATGATCTGCTGGGCCGGGTGCTCGGTGATCACCTGGAACCGGTCCCGCACCGGGATCCCGTACACGTCGACGATGGCCTGGTGGATGGCGTCGGCGATGCCACGGACGGCCTTGGGCGTGCGGCCGGTGGTGAGGTCGATTCGGACGAGCGGCATGGTGCCTCCTGGTTGCTCGGACTTTGTCCTTACATACTAACAAGAAAGCGGCACCGTGCGTCTAGATCCTGGGCGTCGGCGCCCCGTACGTCAGCGGCCCGTCGACCAGGGCGACATCGTGCCACGCACCGTCGACCAGCGAGGCCTCCGCCGCCTCGACGATCGACGCGGCAGCGAGCCCGTCCGCGACCGACGGCGCCAGCTGCTCTCCACGCCGGACACTCGCGATGAACTGCGCCGCCTCGATCGTCTTCAGGTCGTCGTAGCCCATCGCCGTGCCGGCGCCGGGCTGGAACCGACCGAAGTCGCCGTCACCGGGAGCGACGTAGTGGGTGGCGTACCCGTCGACCTCTTGTCCGTCGAGGTACACCTCGAGCTCGTTGAGGCGCTGGAAGTCCCACCGGACCGAACCGCGGGTGCCGTAGATCTCGAGCGTGTACTCGGCGTGCGGCCCACGCATCACCCGACTCGAGTCCATAGTGCCGACCGCACCGTCCTCGAACCGGAACAGCAGCGCGGCGTAGTCCTCGTTCTCGACAGCGCCCAGTTCACCGGTCGCCGCCGCACTGCGGTCGACGATGCCGGCAGCAGGCCGGGGCCGCGACTCGATGAACGTCTCGGCGAGCGCACTGACCGAGGCGATCCGCCCGACCACGTACTGCGCCAGGTCGAGCCCGTGTGACAGCAGGTCGCCGAGCACGCCCGATCCTGCGCGCTCACGCTCGAAGCGCCAGGTCAGCGGGGCCGCCGGGTCGGACGAGTAGTCGGCGAGCAACGAGCCGCGCACGTTCGTGATCCGGCCGAGCCGCCCGCTGCGGACGAGTTCACGGGCACGCTCGATCGCCGGGGCGTGCCGGTAGTTGAACCCGACGCTCGTGATGACGCCCGCCTGTTGCACCGCCTGGTGGATGGCGCGGGAGTCGCTGGCGTACCGCCCCATCGGCTTCTCGATCCAGAACGGCTTGCCCGCCTCGGCCGCGGCGACGGCCATCTCGCGGTGCAAGAAGTTCGGCGAACAGATCGACACGACGTCGACGGCCGGGTCGGCGAGGACCTCCTGGTAGTCGGCGACGGCACGTTCGTACCCGAGCCGCGTCACCGCCTGGTCGCGCGCCGCCTCGACCGGGTCGGCCGCGACGACGAGCCGCGGCTGGACGCCGAGCTCCGGGAAGTGGTCCGGCAACGCCCGGTAGGCCCGCGAGTGCAACCGCCCCATCCAGCCGACCGAGATCAGCCCGACGCCGATGCTGTCCATGGGGAACTCCTTCGTTCAGGTGACGCGCGTTGGAGCGCGACAACGACCCTAGCCGATGCTGCGGACTTTGTCAGCACATGCCGCAACCGCCTGGAGGCCCGGTGCCGGTCTCAGGGACCGGCACCGGGCCTCCAGGCTGGTGCGTCAGCGCGCGGGGCGCGACCCACGGTTCCGACCGGGGATCGCGCTGCGCAGCTGGTCACGTCTCAGTTCGTGGGGACGATGATGTCGCGGACCAGGGCATCGAGCTTCGCGTCGGCGTCCAGGAACTGCCGGAGCGTCGTCACGGTCGCACCGAAGCGGTCGAACTCGTCGATGGTCATGCCGTCCACGTCGTAGCCGCGGGCGAACTCCGGCGTCGCCGCCCGGAGCGCCTCGATGACGTGCACGGGGACCTCGTCGTCGATGGCGTGCGGGCGGAACGGGAACGCGTTGTCGTTGATGTCCTTCGTCCACTGGAACGGCGGCGAGACGACGAGGTCACCGCCCTGGAACTCGGACCACTGCAGCGCGTTGCGGAACGCGGCGACCAGCACGCGCGAGCGGAACCCCCGCTCCTGGAAGACGCGGTAGGCGTTCTTCACCGCCGCGACACCGGCCCACTCGAGGATGCCCGGGTCCACCATCACGTGGTCACGCTTGACGACGGTCTTCAGCCAGTCGTCGAAGCGGCCGGCCATCAGGGTGACGACGTGGCCGAACTCCTGCTCCGGCTTGCCCTCGGCAGCACGACGGTCGAGGGCACGCTCGATGGCCTCGCCCACGGCGACGACCTGCGGCACGGTGAAGGACACCGTGGCGTTGATCGAGACCCCGCGGTAGGCGGCTTCCTCGATCGCGGCGATGCCGACCTTCGTGGCGGGGATCTTCACGATGATGTTCGGCGCGAGCTGCGAGAACCGCACGGCCTGCTCGACGAGCGCGTCCTGGTCGCGGTGGAACCGGGGATCGGTCTGCATCGACAGTCGACCGTTGCGGCCGCCGGACGCCTCGAACGCGGGCAGCAGCTGCGCCGCGGCGGCGATGGAGAGCTCCTCGACGGCCTTCCAGCCGATCCAGGACTCCCCCGCCGTCGGGTGCTCGGCAGCGATCGCACGGATGCGGGGGACCCAGGTCTCCGGGTCCTGCTGGATGCAGGTGTACGCGATCACCGGGTTGCATGTCGCTCCGACGGCACCGTACTGGTGGATCGCGGTCGACAGCTCCCGCGGGTCGGCGGAGTCGTTCCACAGGGCGGTCGGGGTCTGTTCCGCGGCCTGCAGGGTGACGGGACGGGAGTCGGCGTCGGTGGACGCCTGCGTCTCGAGGGTGGTGGTCATCGGTGGAGTCCCTTCGTGATCGTGTCGAGCTGGAACCGCGACACCGCGTCGGCGTTCTCGTCCTCGGCGAAGACGCTCGAGACCGCGACGGTGTCCGCGCGCGCCGAGAAACCGACCCGGTCGAGTGCCGCCCAGAAAGCGTCGAAGTCGACGTCCGCCTGCCCGGCCGGCAGGTGCTGGTGCACGCGGACCGGGTTGCCGGGCGGGTTCGTGATGTAGCGCAGGCCGTGCGAGCGACGGTGGTCGTACGCGTCGGCGACGTGGACCAGCTGCAGCGAGTCACCGGCGGCGTCGATGATCTCGTCCATGTTGCCGCCGTAGTGGAACGTGTGGCAGGCGACGTACACGAAGCCGACGTGCTTCGAGTTCAGGCCGCGGATCACCCGGAGCGCCTCGAGCCCGTCCTCGACGAAGTCGTCGGGGTGCGGGTCGATGAGCACCCGGATGCCGGCGTCCTCGATGATCGGCAGCAGTTCCTCCATCGACCGGTAGAACTGGTCCTCGGACTCCTCGGCGCGCTCGGGGCGGCCGGAGAACTCCGTGTTGATGGTGTCCACGCCGAGGCGCTTCGTGATCTCGATGACCCGCTTCCACTTCTGCACCGCAGCCTGTCGGGCGTCCTCGTCCGGGCCCGACCAGCGCAGCACCGGCAGCACGCTCGCCACCTGGACCCCGGCGTCACGGCAGGCCGCGGCGAACGCGTCGACCAGGTCGTCGTCGGCCTTGGGGTGTCGGTAGAAGGGGATGAAGTCCTTGTGCGGGGTGAGCTGCAGGTACTCGTACCCGAGCTCCGCGACCTTGCGCGGGAACTCGAGCAGCGACAGGTCGTGGTGGAACGGGGTGGGGTCGAGCGCGATCTTCGGCATCGATCAGGCCCCGGCGAGCGCGGCGGTGTCGCTCGTCGCGTCGCTGGTCTCGTCGTAGAACGCCGGCTTCGTGACCGCGTACTCCACCACTTCGTGCGCGCCGGACTGCTGGGCCCGGACCGCGACCTCGGCGACGACGGAGGCGGTGTAGCCGTCCCAGGCGCTCGGCCCGTCGATGCCGCCGGTCCGGGCCGCGTCGACCCAGCGCTGGACCTCTTCGTCGTAGGCGGCACCGAAGCGCTCCTTGAAGGACGGCGTGACGCCCTGCGAGGTCGCTCCGGCTGCGACGAGCGAGAGCGACGTGTCGCGGCCGATGTACGCGACACCGGACTCGAACACGGCGTCGGTGGTGACCTGGTAGCCGAACTGGGCGTTGACGTTGATCTCGACGATCGCCATCGTGCCGGACTCGGTGGTGAACAGGACGAACTGCGGCTCGGGCAGGTCGGCCGGCGCGAGGGAGTTCTTGCGCGGCTTCTTCACCTCGACGCTCGTGATGGCTTCGCCGGTCAGGAACGGGATGATGTCGATCTCGTGGATCACCGAGTCGTGGATGAGCATCGACTCGCTGAAGTTCGGCGGCGTCGTCGGGTTGCGGTGCGCGTGGTGCAGGGCGAGCAGGGCACCGTTCGCCCCCGACTCGCGCAGGGCCTTGAGCTCCTGGTACCCGGCGTCGAACCGGCGCATGAAGCCGACCTGGATGACGGGCCGGGCGGCGTGCTGCTGCTCGAGCTCGACGATGCGCAGCGAGTCCTCGGCGCTGGTCGTCAGCGGCTTCTCGCACAGGACGGTGAGGCCGCGCTCGAGCGCGGTCACCAGGATCGGCTCGTGCAGGAAACCCGGCGTCGCGATGATGACGGCGTCGATCTCGGTCTGCTCGAGCGCCTCGTCGAAGGACGCGGCGGTGATCGCACCGGGCGCCAGGGCGGCTGCCGCAGCGGCACGGGCCTGGTCGGGCTCGACGACGGCGACGACGTCGGCGTTCGAGATCTTGGCGGTGATGCGGCGGACGTGGTCGGCGCCCATCATGCCGGCGCCGACGACGGCGACGCGGAGGTTCTGCGTGGTGGTCATGGTGGTGTTCTCCTGGTGGTTGTTGACGCTGCGTGGACGGCGCGTCAGGAGGCGCGGGCGGCCGAGGTCGAGCCGAAGATGTGCTGGAAGGTGCGTTCGGCGATCGGGCCGGGGGCGTCGACGGAGCAGCCGTACATGTCCTGCTCGACGATGCCGAAGACGTCCGGGTTGATCGCGGCGACGGCCTCGATGATCGGGGCGAGCTCGGGGGTGCCGTGCGGCGGCTCGGTCATGATGCCCTGCGACACGGCGGTGGCGAACGGCACGTCGTTCTTGAGCACGTCGAACAGCAGATCGGTGTCGACCTGCTTCAGGTGCAGGTAGCCGATGCGCTCCGGGTGGGCGGCGATGAGCTTGAGGTTGTCGCCGCCGTAGTAGGCGAAGTGGCCGGTGTCGAGGCAGAGGTTCGTGTACTCGGGGTTCGTGACCTCGAGGAACCGCACGGTCTCCTTGTAGGTGCCGACGTGGCTGTCCGCGTGGGTGTGGAACTGCTGGTGGACGCCGTACTCCTCGAGCAGCGCCTTGCCGAGCTGGTCGTGTCCCTTGCCGAGTCGCTCCCACTGCTCGTCGGTGAGCGTGCGCGCCTCGAGCACCTCTTCGGTGGCGTCCGAGCGCCACAGGTCGGGGATCGTCACCAGGTGCTCGGCACCGAGCTTCGCGGCCAGGCCGGCGACCGCGACGGCCTGGTCCCACGCCCGCTGGAACTGGTCCTCGCCCTTGTGGAACCCGGTGAAGACCGTGCCTGCCGACAGCTTGAGGCCGCGGGACTCGAGCTCGTCGGACAGCTGGGACGGGTCGGTCGGCAGGTACCCGTACGGGCCGAGCTCGATCCACTCGTACCCGGCAGCGGAGGCCTCGTCGAGGAAGCGCTGCCACGGCACCTGCTTCGGGTCGTCCGGGAACCAGACGCCCCACGAGTCAGGTGCGGTGCCGATGCGGATCGAGGCGGGCGCCGCGTCGGTGGCGGGGCTGCCGATGGGGGTGGCGGTGTCGGTCATGACGTCGCTGTCGCTTTCTGTCTCGTGAACGGTTCAGCCGAGCAGCGGACGCTGCGTGGCGACCTGCTGCTCGTACTCGGCGCGGGCGGCCTGGGTGCTGGGGAGGGTGGAGGTCTGCGCGACCGGCACGTCCCACCAGCCGTCGCCCTCGGGGGCGTAGACCAGCGGGTCGGAGTTGATGTGCACCAGGGTGGTGTGGTCGTTCGCCTTCGCCTGACGCAGCGCGGCCTTCAGGTCCTCGATGCTGTCCGGACCGGGCTGCACCTCGATGACGTCGACGCCGTACGAGCGGGCGTTGGCGGCGAGGTCGACGGGCAGGGGCTCGCCGTTCTCGAACGACTCGGTCTCGTCGAGGTAGCGGTACTTCGTGCCGAAGCGCTCGGAGCCGACGGTCTCGGACAGGTGCCCGATCGACGCGTACCCGTGGTTCTGGATGAGCACGACGATGATCTTGATGCCCTCGGCCACGGCGGTGACGAGCTCGGTGTGCAGCATGAGGTAGCTGCCGTCGCCGACCATCACGATCGCATCGCGGTCCGGCGCCCCGCGCCGGACCCCGATGCCGCCGGCGATCTCGTAGCCCATGCACGAGAACGCGTACTCGACGTGGTATCCGAGCTCGTCGCGCACCCGCCAGAGCTTGTGCAGGTCGCCGGGCAGCGAGCCCGCGGCCTGGATCACGACGTCGCGCGGGTCGGAGACCGACTGCACGGCTCCGATGATCTCCGGCTGGCCGGGCAGATCCGCGCCGGACGGCGCGAACGCGCCGTCGACGGCAGCGTCCCACGCCGCCTTCAGCGAGGCGATCTCGGACGCGTAGCCGGGCTCGACGACGTACGCCGTGTCCGAGGTGAGCGACTCGGTCAGGGCGACCAGGGCCTCCCGGGCGTCCGCGATCAGCGGCAGCTGCGATCCGTGCTTGTAGGCGTCGAACGCGGCCACGTTGACGTTGACGAACGTGACGTCGGGGTTCTGGAACGCCGTGCGCGACGCCGTGGTGAAGTCGCTGTAGCGGGTGCCGATCCCGATGACGACGTCGGCCTGGGCGGCGATCGCGTTGGCGGCGGCGGTGCCGGTCGCGCCGATCCCGCCGAGGTACTGCGGGTGGTCCCAGACCAGGGATCCGCCGCCGGCCTGCGACGTGCCGACCGGGATCCCCGTGGCCTCGACGAAGGCACGGAGCTCGTCGGCGGCGTCGGAGTACAGGACCCCGCCGCCGGCCACGATGACCGGACGCCGGCCGGCACGGATCGCGGCCACGGCACGCTCGAGCGGGCCACGCTCGGGCAGCGGACGGCGGATGTGCCACTCACGCGGCTGCAGGAACGCGACGGGCACGTCGAACTCCTCGGCCTGGACGTCCTCGGGCAGGGCGATCGTCACCGCACCGGTCTCGGCCGGGTCGGTCAGGACCCGCATCGCGGCGAGCGCGATCGAGAACAGCTGCTCCGGACGCTCCACGCGGTCGAAGTAGCGCGACAGCGGACGGAAGGCGTCGGTGACCTGCAACGACGTGTCGTGCGGCAGCTCGATCTGCTGGAGCACCGGGTCGGTGGTGCGCGTGGCGAAGGTGTCCGACGGCAGGAGCAGTGCCGGCAACCGGTTCGTCGTGGCGAGTGCTGCGGCGGTCAGCATGTTGGCGGCACCCGGGCCCACAGACGCGGTCGACGCGAACGTCGCACGGCGGCGGTGCATGCGGGCGAAGCCGACGGCCTCGTGCACCATCGCCTGCTCGTTGCGGGCCTGGTGGTACGGCAGCAACCCGGGCTGCTCGACGTGGAGCTGCTTGATCGCCTGACCGACCCCGGCGACGTTGCCGTGCCCGAAGATGCCGAAGATCCCCGGGATGGTGCGTTCGCGGACGTCACCGTCGACGGTCCACTGGTTGGCCAGGAACTCGACGAGTGCCTGTCCGACGGTCATCCGACGCGTCGCGCCGGCCTGGCGCGTGGTGGTGGTCACGCGTCCTCCTTCTGGTAGGGCAGGCGTGGGTCGAGCTGCTCGCTCTCCCACGCCCGGCGGACCCAGCCGTGGGCCGGGTCGTCGGTGATGTTCCAGACGCGCTCCGGGTCGGGCCCGGCCATCACGTTCAGGTAGTACATGTCGTAGCCGGGAGCGGCGACCGCGGGTCCGTGCCAGCCGTAGGGCACCAGAGCGACGTCACCGGTGCGGACCTGCCGGAACTCGTCGATGGCGCGGTCGTCCGAGGCGTAGGTGCGGTGCAGGGCGAACGGGTCTGCGGCCTCGGGAGTGATCGACTCGAGCCCGCGGGACACCGCTGCCTCGTAGTAGTAGATCTCTTCCAGGTTGGACTCCGACCCGGGCACGTTCGTGTCGTGCTTGTGCGGCGGGTACGACGACCAGTTGCCGGCCGGCGTGATCACTTCGCACACGATGAACTTGACGGCGTCGAGCGCGGCCGGGGTGCCGAAGTTGTGCACCTGGCGGCTCGACTGCCCGGCGCCGCGGAGCTCCACCGGCACGTCCGGCCGGGCCACGTACGTGGTCGGCATGACGATGTCCGTGGGGGCTTCCGCGACGGCGAACCGACCGTCGCCGGTGATGGTGGCCGCGGAACCGGAGCCCAGGTACAGGACGTCGGTGGGACCGTCGAAGACGCTCCCCCGCCCCTGCAGGTCCTGCTCGCCGTCACCGGCGGCGCCCGAGTGAGTCACGTGGAACGACCCGGCGAGCGGCACGATGATGCGCTCCACGGCGTCGGCCGGGAGGCGCAGCTCGCCCCCGTCGGCCACCGCGCCGGTCCGGAGCCCGGTGTGCGCCCACCCCTCGATGCGTCCGTCGACGACGTCGGTCCAGCCCGCTTCGGGCCGGGAGCCCGCCGGGATGAACCACTGGTCGTGCTGGTGCTGTTCGTTCGCCATGCTGCGGCTCAGTCGTTCGACGGGAAGCCGAGGTTGATGCCGCCGTGCGACGGGTCGAGCCACCGGCTCGTGATCGCCTTCTGGCGGGTGAAGAAGCTCACGCCGTCGGCCCCGTACGCCTTGTGGTCACCGAACAGCGAGTTCTTCCAGCCACCGAACGAGTAGTAGGCGACGGGCACCGGGATCGGGACGTTGATGCCGATCATGCCGACCTGCACGTCGCGCTGGAACCGTCGGGCTGCTCCGCCGTCGTTCGTGAAGATGGCGGTGCCGTTGCCGTACGCGCCGGAGTTGATGAGCTCGAGGCCCTCTTCGTAGGTGGCGACGCGCACGACGCTCAGCACCGGACCGAAGATCTCCTCGGTGTAGACGCGGCTGGTGGTGGGCACCTGGTCGATCAGCGTCGGGCCCAGCCAGAAGCCGTTCTCGTCGCCGTCGGGTCGGACGGTGCGGCCGTCCACCACAACCACCGCACCGTCCTGCTCTGCGACCTCGATGTACGAGGCGACCTTGTCACGGTGCTGCTTCGTGACGAGCGGGCCCATGTCGCACCCGCGACGACCGTCGCCGATGCGCAGGGTCGCCGCGCGGTCCTTGATCTTCTGGATGAGCTCGTCGGCCACCGGCTCGACGGCGACGACGACCGAGATCGCCATGCAGCGTTCACCGGCCGAACCGAAGCCCGCGTTGATCGCGTTGTCGGCGACCAGGTCGAGGTCGGCGTCGGGCAGGACGAGCATGTGGTTCTTCGCGCCGCCGAGGGCCTGCACGCGCTTGCCGTGCTTCGTGCCGGTCTCGTAGACGTACTGCGCGATGGGCGTGGAGCCGACGAACGAGATCGACTCGACGTCGTCGCTGGTGAGCAGACCGTCGACGGACAGCTTGTCGCCGTTGAGCACGTTGAAGACGCCGTCGGGCAGCCCGGCCTCCTTGAACTTCTCGGCGAGCCAGATGGCGGCCGACGGGTCCTTCTCGCTCGGCTTCAGCACGACGGTGTTGCCAGCGGCGATCGCGATCGGCAGGAACCAGAGCGGCACCATCGCGGGGAAGTTGAAGGGGCTGATGATGCCCACGACGCCGAGCGGCTGGCGGATCGAGTAGACGTCGATGCCGGTCGAGACCTGGTCGGAGAACTCGCCCTTCATCAGGCTCGGGATGTTGGTGGCGAGCTCCACGACCTCTTGCCCACGGGCGATCTCACCCATGGCGTCGTCGATGACCTTGCCGTGCTCGCTCGTGATGATCTCGGCCAGCTCGGCCTTGTCACGGTTCAGGATCTCGCGGAACGAGAACAGGATCGCCTGGCGCTTGGCCAGCGACAGGTTGCTCCAGCCGGGGAACGCCGCCTTGGCGCTGCCGATGGCCGCCTGGATCTCGGACTCGTCGGCCAGCGCGACCTGCTTGGTCGCGACGCCCAGCGCCGGGTCGTACACCGGTGCCGTCCGCCCCGACGAGGACGGGACGCGAGCCCCGTCGATCCAGTGCCCGACGGTGGTGGTGGTCGTGTCGGTGAGCGTCATGCGTTGGTTCCTTCCGAGATGGACGAGTCCATGGTGGTGGCGCCCGCGAGCCGAGCGGCTGGGTCGTGGGCATCTGTGGAGAACCCGGCCCGGGCCTCCTGGCTGTGGACGAGACCGGCGGCGACGTCCACGGCGGCGGCGACGTCGCCGTCCGAGGGGTAGAGCAGGGTGCGTCCGACGACCAGGCCACGGACGCCGGGCAGGGCCAGGGCGTCAGCCCACTTGGCGTACGTCTCCAGCGGGCGCGAAGCCGGGTCGCCGCCGAGCAGCAGCGTCGGCAGCGTCGTCGCGGCCATCACGCGCTCCATGTCGTCGACGACGGGGATCTTGAGCCAGCTGTAGGCGCTGGACTCGCCGAGGCCGGCAGCGATCGCCATCGAGGTGATCACGGCATCGGCCGACAGGTCGTTGACGACCCGGCCGTCCCGCCACTCGGACATGAACGGCTCGAGCATGATCGGCAGCTGGAGTGCCGCGGCCTCGCTGACGGCGCGGGCCGTGGCCTCGAGCGTCGGCGCGGTGCCCGAGTCCTCCAGCGCGATGCGCACCAGGAGCTTGGCGAAGTCGAGCCCGGAGTCCTTGATCGCCTGCGCCGAGTACGCCGTGTACCGGTCGTCCATCTCGAACGTCGCGCCGCGGAGTCCGCCGCGGTTCATCGAGCCGACGACGACCTTGCCGTCGAGGGCGCCGAGCAGTGCGAGGTCCTCGAGGATGTCGGGAGTGCCGAGCACGCCGTCGACCCCAGGACGACCGAGGGCCGTGACGAGCCGCTCGAGCAGGTCGTAGCGGTCCGCCATAGCGGACTCGTCGTCGCGCACCGCCAGCGCACCGCGGGCGGGGTGGTCGGCGGCGACGATGAAGAGCTTGCCGTCGTCGGCGAGCAGGGAGCGCTTGCGGCGGGCATCGAGCGTGGCACGCACCAGGTCCGGCTGGCCGGCACGGATGTCGCGGAGGCGCTGGAAGTCAGCGGGGCTGAGCTCAGGCATGGGTCTTCTCCTCGGTGTGCGTCTCACCCGTGTGGTTCGTGCCCTCGGCCGGGTTGTCGGTCAGGAACTGCTCGATCTCGTCGCTCGTCGGCATCGCCGTCGAGCACTCGAACCGCGTCGCGACGATCGCGCCGGCTGCGTTGCAGAACGCCAGGATCCGTTCGAGGCTCCAGCCCTGCAGCAGGCCGTGGGTCAGCGCGCCGCCGAAACCGTCGCCCGAGCCGAGCCCGTTCACGACGTCGATGTGGTGCGGACGGAACTCGACGAACTCGTCGCGGGTCTTCGCGAGCACGCCCTTCGGTCCCTGCTTGACGATCGCGATCTCGACACCGCGGTCGAGCAGGGCGTCGGCGGCACGGACCGGGTCGGTCTCGCCGACCGCGACCTCGCACTCCTCGCGGTTGCCGACGGCGACGGTGGCGTGCTCGAGGGCGATCGCGACCTCGCGCGTCGCGGCCTCGGGGCTCGACCAGAACATCGACCGGTAGTCCAGGTCCAAGACGGTGTGGGTCTTCGTGCTGTTCTGCGCGGCGGACCGGGCTTCGTACGCCACGTGGTGCGCCTGTCGGCTCGGCTCCTCGCTGAGGCCGGTCACCGTGGTCCAGAAGATCTTCGCGCGCTCGATCTCGTGCAGCGGCAGGGACTTCGCCGTGATCATCAGGTCCGGCGCCTTCGGGGCCCGGTAGAAGTAGAGCGGGAAGTCGTCGGGCGGGAAGATCTCGCAGAAGGCGACGGGGGTGTTCAGCCCCTCCACCGTCTCGACGAAGGCGTTCGCGACGCCGAACTCGGGCAACGTGCGGGCGATGTACCGGCCGAAGGGGTCGTTGCCCGTCCGGGTGATGACCGCGGCGTCCGCGCCGTGGCGAGCAGCGGCGATGGCGACGTTCGTGGCGCTGCCGCCGACGGACTTCGAGAAGGTCGAGACGTCCTCGAGCGGGCCGGTCTGCTGCGGGTAGATGTCGACGCTGACGCGTCCCATCGTGATCACGTCGTAGGCGTGGGGAGCTTGGTTCGTCATGCGACGCGGTGGACCTTCCGTGCGGCTTCATCGGCGGACGATCACGACTGTACACCCTGTTTGCCCTAATGTCATGACATGGATTCCACTGTCCGCCACGCTGGTCCCGTGGCGGCAGTCAGGCCGGGTCTGCGAGGCGCGTCGGTGTGCCGGGAGGCGCGGTGTCGGTGGGTTCTGCCAGGGTCGCGACATGCAGATCCTCGCCCTGGTCATCGGTCTCGTGATCGGCATCGCCGTCGGTGCGGTCGTCGCCTGGTCGCTCGCCCGCTCGCGCGCGGGCGTCGACGCCGCGTCGGCCCGCGCGACGGCCGAGGCGCTCCGCGGCCAGCTCGAGGCGGCCCGACGCGACGCCGAGGAACGCCTCGACGCCCAGGACACGCAGTACCGCCGCCAGGTCGACTCGCTCGAACGGCGCTCCGCCGAACTCGAGCACCTGGTGCAGCGCATGCACGGCGTCGACGCGGCGCGCAACCAGAACGAGTCCAAGGTGCTCTCCGCGCTCAGCCCCGTGGCACAGACGCTCGACGTGATGCGCACGAAGATCGCCGAGCTCGAGCAGTCGCGGAGCGAGCAGTACGGCGCACTGTCGGCGCAGCTCCGGTCGGCCGCCGAGTCGGAAGAGCGCCTGCGCGCCACCGCCGACACCCTGGCCAGCGCCCTGTCGTCGAACAGCACGCGCGGCGTCTGGGGCGAGACGCAGCTGCGCAACGTGGTCGAGGCCGCCGGGCTGCTCGAACGCGTCGACTTCGACGTGCAGTCCTCCGTCACCACCGCCGTCGGCTCCGCCCGCCCGGACATGGTCGTGCACCTGCCCGGCGGCAAGACCATCGCCGTCGACGCCAAGGTGCCGTTCAGCGCCTACCTGCAGGCCGCCGAGATCCCGGCGACCGCCACCGGTGCCGAGGCAGCCCGACGCGACCAGCTCATCGCCCAGCACGTCAAGGCGCTCCGAGCCCACGTCGACGCCCTTGCCGCACGGGAGTACTGGACCGGCTACGACGCCTCCCCCGAGCTCACCGTCGCCTTCATCCCGTCCGAGTCGCTCATCTCGAGCGCCCTCGCCGCCGACCCCGGCCTGCTCGACCACGCCTTCCGCAAGCGCATCGCGCTCGCTTCACCCGTGACCCTGTGGTCCGTGCTCAAGACCGTGGCGTTCTCGTGGCAGCAGGACGTCGTCTCGCAAGAGGCGCACGAGCTCTTCAAGGTCTCCCGCGAGCTCTACGGCCGGCTGTCCACGATGGCCGGGCACGTCGACAAGCTCGGCCGCTCGATCCGGGGCTCCGTCGTCGACTACAACCGGTTCGTCGGGTCCCTCGAGCGCCAGGTGCTGCCGAGCGCTCGTCGGCTGTCGTTGCTCGACGAGTCGAAGGTCATCGCGGACCCGTCCTCGATCGAGGACGAGCCGCGGCTGCTCACGGCGCCGGAGCTCGTCGGCGCCGGCGACGAGGACTGAGCTGCTCGCTACGATCGATCGTCATGGGGGGAAGCACTGCAGAACCCTCCCGGCGCCCGTGAGTTCCCGGTCCGTCCACGCTGGCGGCACCGGGCGATGGTCGCCAAGGCGCGGAAGCAGACGGGGCGACGACGGGACCGCGCCGCAGCGTGGATCATCATGGCGACCGCGATCGTGGCGTTCTTCGTCGTGCTCCTGATCTCGATCCTCGCCCCGTACGACGTCCGGCAGCACTTCGGGTACGGCATCCAGGCGGTGTGGCGCTGCTTCCTGATCGCCGTCGTCGTGTGGTTCGTGCTGACCTTCATCACCTCGCTCCGTGACGTCGGGCTGCCGGTGCGGGAACAGCGGCGGTACCGGGAGCGCACCGGCGCCCGCGAGCTGCCCGTCCGCCGACTGCAGCAGCTGGCCCTCGCCTCGTTCGGCGACTTCCACGACGGATGGTGGCCGGCGTCGCTCGCCCCGTACGGTTCGCGGGTGGAGCTCGGCGGCGAGTACCTGCAGGACACCACGTCGTCGCCCTTCGTGACCATCCCCCTGCCCCCGCTGACGTTCCTGCGCCGCGAACTCGACGGGACCTACAAGATCGCCAGCGGGCGGGACGCACAGGCCTTCGCCGTCGACCTGCTCGGTCCGAAGAGCGTGTCGTGGCAGTTCCTCGCGCTGAGCCGATCCGC
The DNA here is from genome assembly GCF_902506155.1 of Curtobacterium sp. 8I-2. Lineage (NCBI taxonomy): Bacteria > Bacillati > Actinomycetota > Actinomycetes > Micrococcales > Microbacteriaceae > Curtobacterium > Curtobacterium sp. 8I-2. The sequence goes on along the minus strand of NZ_LR732827.1, from coordinate 1,948,943 downwards.
CGAGGGTGAGACCCGGCTCACCCGGCTGTCCTCACTGCTCGGCACCGACCCGTGGGCAGGGTCGAGCCTGCTCGAACGCCGAGCGGACCGCCCGCCGAAGCTGCTCTGGTCGATGGACGTCAAGAACGCGGTCACCGCCGTCAGAGGTGCGTACGCCGCCGGGCTCCTGAACGAGGACGATGCCTGGTCGTCGATCGACCTGGTCTCCGATGTCGCCTTCACCCTGTTCGACTCGTGGGACGACTACTTCGACAACCTGCGGGCCGCGTACGCCCTGGTCTACGACGAGCTCAAGACGGTGCAGGAGTTCGATGCTGGGCGGCGTGAGCTCTTCGCCTCGAACTGGCCGATCACGCGGCTGCCGTGGCCGGCGTCGCCGGGGGTGCTGCTGCCCCGGACCGTCAGCGACCCGCTGTGGGCGGACGAGGACGACGCGTCGGTCTCCTGACCACGACAGGATCACCCTCGGGGCGACGGCTCATGCGTCGGAGTACCCGGGGAGCGCGCGGACGGCCTCGGCGTTGCGGTCCCACTCCGTTGCGATCCGCCTGCGGAGCACTTCGACGTCGATCACCTTGAACCACCTTCGTACGTGTAGCGACCAGGAGCCTTCGCAGCGACAGGGCGCTGCTCGACCGCCAGTTGACCGCCTTCACCGAGAGTCTCGCTGGGAGGAGTGCACGCGATTGCCCCGTCGACACTCGTTCGTCTCGTTGCCTCGCCTGGGCTGCCCGACCAAAGATCTGTCGAACTTCACAAGAGATCCGCCGGGAGGAAGGGCGACACAACGTCATCGAGGTGCGCATCGATGGCACTGGCCACCGCAGGCAGTTCCATCGCCCAGTACCCGATGAAGCCTTGACCGTACGAGTCACCGGGTCTGACCCGTTCCAGGGACCCCATCCAGCTCATCGACTTCATACGCGTTGGCCAGTCCGTTAGATAGGTCTGGATCGTGCGGTCCGCTTCTTCGGGCCGTTGAAGAACCGCCAGCAGAGGCCGCGCAACCCTGGGCGTCGAAGCCGCAGGGGATCCGCTGGGAAGGGCCAGCCGGTGTGCAGAAGCAAGAGCCGAGAACAACGGATCCGCGCCCTGCCTGATCACGGACTCGACTATCGTCCGCGCGCTGTCGTCCCGACCACAGCCCGTCGTGATCCCGAGAAGTTGCAAGATGCTGATGTAGTACTCGTTCCCGTCGCTGAGGCGGGGCGAAGGACCGGCATGGGAGAGCGCGGAAGTGACCCAAGCACGGTACGAGGCCGCGACGGACTCGGCTACATCGCCGATCTCATCGACGCTGACACCTGCGGAGTACTGCACGACCAGATGCTTGAGGCCCATGTGCCATTCGCCGCGCAACGCCCTCAGTCGCTTCTCCGCATCCGTTGCTCGGTGCACCGCTGCCCTGCGCCCCTCCCAGTTGGTTGAGGTGACTTGGATGGCACTCCGCCAGTAGCGACCGTTGAACTCACTCGCTCGTTGGCGCAGCCCAGCATTCCGTCGGAACAGCGGCATCAGGATCGGGAGGTTTCCGCCGAGATGTACTGCGCGGGAACGAACAAGGCCAGGGTCACCCGGTCGTGCCCCTCCGAGAACTCCACGCCCTCCAGGCGGGCGTGAGCTGCATCGATTCGCAACAGGACGGGAGCGGTGGACTTGCGCCGCCCAGCCTGCATAGCCAGCTCGCGATCGGTCGTCAGATGCGCGTACTGGCGCCCCATCGGCAAGAGCCCGTCGCGCAGGATCGACTCAGCCGCAGCGGGGGAAGTTGCATGCCAGAGCACCGGCTGCGGAACGATCGCCGGCTTCACGATGCGCTCGTCCGTCGAGTGCCCGTACTGAGCACGGATCCGGTCGCTTTCGACGACGAAGCGCTGCTTGTCGGACTCGGCGACCACGCGGCGCAGATCTTCCAACGATGCCTGAATGCCCGACCGATCCAAAGCGTCGGCAAGATCTGCGAGCGGGGCGCTCCCGTCAGCGCCGAGTTCCAGCCCGTACGCACCCGGTTCGTGCCGCAACGCGCGCGACATCGCCTTGCTGATCGACGTGTCCCTACGAGGCATGTCTCAGTCCTCTTCCTGCTCCGCGAGCCACGCTGCTCCATGCTCCTCCATCTCCTCCCACCAGACGTCGAAGGACGTCCACTGCCCCCGGTACTCCGTCCCAGGTGAAGCAAACGTATGGATGATCAGCACGGGAGGGTCGCCCGAATGGTCGCCACCGTCAAAGCAGAACACATCGTCCGTGTCCTGGTGCTTTGCGAAGGGTACGAGGGAACGGGTCGGATACTGCTTCGCGACGATTTCAGCCCAAAAGTACAAGTCGTCTTCATACTTAACAAGCCACGACCATGGTTCGACCGCCGGCAGATCATCAGCGGCGACCAGGTGCAGGAAGCGATTCGGGAAGAGGAAGAACTCTGGCTGGATCAGCCGGATAACGACCAGGCGTTCGTCGACGGTGAGGTGACGAAGAGCTCTCATCCTGCACCCCCTTGCGAGACGGAATGTGTCGTCGTAGTTGTAGGGTTCGCCGGTAAGTCGGTCGGTCTTGTCTGCAGGAGACGGACTTCTGCGAGAACCGAACGGCCCCGGGTTCCACGATGGCCGCCCAGTACACCTTCGAATCACTCATGGCCCCTCCCAGAGGTCCTCGTTCGGGCAGCCGGGCGGCTCATCCGTCCTGCTGGCCGTCGACGAGGTCGACTGGATAGTACGGCGACGACCGCAACACGGAGTCGTCGAGCCCGCGCGCCACGACGAGCCCAGCCGCCTCCCAAGCCCAGTACCCGAAGTACGTTTCAAAGTTATCCCCCTGCACTGCCTTCAGCGCTGGGGCCCACCAAATGAACGAGATGTTCTTCTGCCAGGCTTGCACGTACCTGTTCAGCGCAGAAATGGCGCGATCCGGCGTCCCGGTCGCGGCCGTATCGAGGTTCTGGAACGGCCGCTTGTGCCACACGGTGTCCCGCACCGGTTCGACCCCCAACAGCGTCCCGAGCACTGGGTCAGCGCCTCCAGCAGCAGCAACGATCTCGATCAACCGATCCGTCAACGCCGAATTGACGCCGATGCACCGCGCTACCGACGCCAACCACAGTGCGTAGTAGTACGGCTGCTTGTCGTTGAACGTCAGCGCTTCTAGCGGGAAGCCACCGTCGGACACGGCAGCGTAGCGGTTCCAGTTCTCCCAGATAGTGACGACCGACTCGAGATCATCCGCGAGGAGTGACGTCGGAAAGCCCGCCGAGTACCGCGCGCCCAGCAGAAAGAGCGCGTTGTCGAAGTTCGCGGTCGTTCGAATAATCCCAGCTCGCACGTCGTCGGCCCGGAACACATGACTGAACGGGCGGAACCCCTCGACGCCGCGCGTCAAGACTTCTATCGCATCGGTCCAGTAGGCCGCACTCACTCGGCTGTCGCGTGGAGTCATATCTTTTAGCGTAGACGTGCCGCCGCATCGAGCAGTTGCGGCAGGCACGAGCCGTCCGGACTGATCTTGATGACTGCGCGCTCGAGCGTCTCATCCGCTCGAGCCGGAACTGGCTTCACCGAGACCGACTGATGACCCGCTGGCCCCGTTCCTCTATTTGCGATTCAACCGATGTGTTTGTTTGAAGAGTGAAACAGGCACTGCCGTCTTTTGGTACAACAAAGGGGCCATTTCCAGCTAGGCTAAACAACGGGTTTTGTGTCTCGTAATACTCTCGGCTGTTGTAAAGAACGATCCACCAATCGTCGGTCTCGATCCATCCCCTATCCCAAATAAGGTCTTCGTCAGCGCGCACTTCCTTCGCAAATTCATCCTGAGCATCTTTGAGAGTTCGCATGCACCATCACCGTGTCTTGAGTAGGAAGAGTTGATCGAAGTTCTCCAACTTGGCAAACGTTCCTGACTGTCCGTCGAGGAACACAACACCATTCCGATCGTGAACAACGTTGAACACGTGGCCGACTGGATTGGTACCCGCCCTGGTCCCGAATACAACGCCACGAGCCCCCTCACCAGCGGACTCGAGCCTAGCGACGATCGAATCGTACGACCGCACCGGTTGGAAGTCTCGGATGGACTTGCCGAAGTGCTCAGCGACGTCGGCGACGCTCGCGCCTCGCGTGAAGACGGGCATTGCCGAGACGGCTTTCCCATCGAGCACATGCTCCGTCGCGATGACACACCTCGTGCAGTTCATGCTGAACCCGTCCACACCCCGGGCGAGCCGCTCCGCGTTGACCATCTTCAGTGGTCCGTACTCCCGCTCGAAGACTGAGCGGAGAACTTGCGGGTCTGCGGAGTCAGCATGAATCGCCCGACGGAGACCGCGAGGAACGCTGGTTGCGAGGTCGCGGACCATCGGCACACCGGCATTCAGAGAACGGACTGCCCTGGTGCCGGACGTGACATCCCCGGCCGCGGTCAGCATCCCCGTGAACTTTGCCGTGCGGGCTCCTGCCGACAAGGCACCAGCGGCCGGCACGCAATCAACGAGTGCGAACGCGAGGTCCCACCCGTCGGCTTCGCCCTTGCTCATCTTGTACAACGTGTCCGCCAACACCACGAGCGCGATCGCCGCGATGACCAACGTCCACGGCCCCGGGATGATCATCGCGATGATCCCACCCACCGCCACGACGACCTTCGCCACCGACACGATGGTCTCCCACGCCTCGGACCCGAAGATCTTGTCCCACGTGGACTGCTTCCCGAGGCCCGCGTCAGCAGCTTCACCGATCTTCGTCGCGGTCCGCTGCTCCGCGTCCTGCCAGTCACCCTTCGCATCCGCCACGAGCCGCTTCAGTCGGGTCGAGGCGTCATCGGCTGCGTCGGAGATGCGCTGGTACTCCCGCGCCATCATCCGCAACGTCGACGGATCACCCTTGACCGGATCGTCACCCTGATCGACAACGTCCCACCCCGACGGTCGTCCCATCATTCCTCCCCAGGTCCGGTCTCTCGCGCCGTTGTCCACAAGCGCGCGAGTGTGACCATATCAGGGGGCAGCGACGGGGACGAGTGCCACCGACCGGGGTCGAGTGGTCAGAGGGCCGCGCGGACCGTCTCGAGATCCGGGAACCCACGGAGCCGGTAGCGCGTCGGCCGGACCTCGAGTTCCTCGATCAATCCGGACGCCAGCTCCCGCAGCCGACCGAACGGCACGGGCTGCGTCTGCCCGTCGAGGGTCACGAGCACGATCGTGTCGACTTCGGCGACGACGGTCTCGACGTCCTCGGTCCACGACGAGTACGAGAAGGCCGGGTCGTCCTCAGCGAGTCGGGCGACCGAGACCGTCCCGACCTGGACGTCCTCGCCCCGACGGTCGAACGACTCCTGCAGGGCGTCCTGCTGCAGGTTGGCGGCGGTCGCGGTCCAGAGCGCGCGGATCGTCCGGAGCTCGCCGTCGAGCGACGGGTGCTCGAACCGGACCCACCCGTCACCGCGCAGCACCATGGGCGGTCCGCTCAGGACCTCGCCCTCGTCGTCGGCCAGGATCTGCTGGGCGACACCGGCCGCGACCTGGAGCCCGTCCTCGTCCTGGTCGCCAGTGACGATGAACGTCGTCGGCGCGACCGGGAAGACCACTGCGCTGCCGTGGAACTCGATGCCCTGGAACGCCTGCGGTGCGAGTACGAGCACCACCGCGAGGTCGGGGTCCTGGATGACGATCGTGCCCGGCTGGATCACCGCCACGTCGCCTCCGGCCTGCTCCTGCGCGGCGGCGACGGCTGCACGCAGGACGTCGTCGTCCGCCCAGCCCATCTCGGCGAGCGCCGGCGCGGTGAGGATCGCACCGTCCTCGTCCGCCAGGATCACGCCGAGGTCGGGCGCCACCGGCACGACGTGCGGCAGCCGGTCGGCCGTGCCGTCCGCCTGCGCGTGCAGCGTGCGGATGCCCGCGGTGTCCAGTCCGACGATCCGTGCCGTTGTCGCAGTCATGCGTCGAGCCTACGCAAGGGCTCGCACAACGGGGCGCCGCCGGAAGACCGGCGACGCCCCGAAGCGGCGGACGATCGTCCGGCCTAGAACCACTTCTCCGCACGGTGGTCCGCCTGGATGCGGCGGATCGTGTTCGAGCGAGAGCGGAGCACGAGCGAGTCGGTGTGGATGACGCCGCGCGAACGACGCACGCCGTCGACCAGGACGCCGTCGGTGACGCCGGTGGCGACGAAGAACGTGTTGTCCCCCGTGACCAGGTCGTCCTGGTCGAGGACCTTGTCCAGGTCGTGGCCGGCGGCGATGGCGCGCTCGCGCTCCTCGTCGTCCTTCGGCTGGAGCTTGCCGAGGATCACGCCGCCGAGCGCCTTGATCGCGCACGCCGTGATGATGCCCTCGGGGGTGCCGCCGACACCGACGCACATGTCGATGGTCGAGCCGGGCAGGGCGGCGGCGATGCCACCGGCGACGTCACCGTCGAGCAGCAGTCGCGTGCCGGCACCGGTCGCGCGGATGGCGCGGATCAGCTCGTCGTGGCGCGGGCGGTCGAGCACGGCGACGACCATGTCCTCGAGGTCCTTGCCCTTGGCCTTCGCCAGCGCGCGGATGTTGTCACCGATCGGCTTCTCGAGGTCCAGGACACCGCGCCCCTCGGGGCCGGCGGCGATCTTGTCCATGTAGAAGACGGCGGACGGGTCGTACATCGAGCCACGGTCCGAGACGGCCATGACGGAGATGGCGTTCTGGCGGCCGGCGGCGGTGAGCGAGGTGCCGTCGATCGGGTCGACAGCGATGTCGCAGGCCGGGCCGTGACCGTTGCCGACGTGCTCGCCGTTGTAGAGCATCGGGGCGTTGTCCTTCTCGCCCTCACCGATGACGACGACGCCGTCGAAGTTCACCGTGCCGAGGAACTTGCGCATCGCGTCGACCGCGGCACCGTCGGCGAGGTTCTTCTCACCACGCCCGACCCACGGCTGCGCACGGATCGCGGCGGCCTCCGTCGCACGCACGAGCTCGAGCGCGAGGTTGCGGTCGGGCTGGAGGAACAGGGAGCCGGTCTCAGTCGTGGGAGTCACGACCCGAGCCTACCGACCGCCGGCCGACCCACGGTCCGGACACCGGGCCCGTGCACGCATGTGCACGCCGGACGTGAGCCGACCGCGTAACCCGGACCGCGCCTCCAGTCCGGCTGACTACGATCGGCGGGGACATCACCGAAGTCGAAGGAGATCCACGTGCCCATCGCAACGCCGGAACAGTACGCCGAGATGATCGAACGCGCGAAGGCGGGCAAGTTCGCGTACCCCGCGGTCAACGTCTCCTCCTCGCAGACCATCAACGCGGTCCTCCAGGGCCTGCAGGAAGCCGGTTCCGACGGCATCCTCCAGGTCACGACGGGCGGTGCCGACTACTTCGCCGGCCACACCATCAAGAACCGCGCTGCGGGTGCCCTCGCGATGGCGAAGTTCGCCCACGAGGTCGCGAAGAACTACGACATCACGGTCGCCCTGCACACCGACCACTGCCCGAAGGACGCCCTCGACGGCTTCGTCCTGCCGCTCATCGCCGCGAGCGAGGAAGAGGTCCGGCAGGGACGCAACCCGATCTTCCAGTCGCACATGTGGGACGGTTCGGCCGTGCCGCTCGACGAGAACATCGAGATCGCGAAGACGATGATCGAGAAGACGCGGAACATCAACGCGATCCTCGAGGTCGAGATCGGGGTGGTCGGCGGCGAAGAGGACGGCGTCCAGCACGAGGGCACGAACGACGCGCTCTACACCACACCGAACGACGTCGAGAAGGTCGTCGACGCGCTCGGCCTCGGCGACAAGGGCCGCTGGATCGCGGCGCTCACCTTCGGCAACGTGCACGGCGTCTACAAGCCGGGCAACGTCAAGCTCCGTCCCGAGCTCCTCGGCGAGATCCAGGCGTCCGTCGCGGCGAAGCACGGCACCGGCGAGAACCCCCTCGACCTCGTCTTCCACGGCGGCTCCGGCTCGACCGACGACGAGATCCACGAGGCCGTCCGCAACGGCGTCATCAAGATGAACATCGACACGGACACGCAGTACGCGTTCACCCGCTCGATCGCGGACTCGATGTTCCGCAACTACGAGGGCGTGCTGAAGATCGACGGCGAGGTCGGGAACAAGAAGCAGTACGACCCCCGCGCCTGGGGCAAGGTCGCCGAGACCGCCATGGCGGCTCGCGTCGTCGAGGCCGCGAAGGTCCTCGGCTCGGCCGGTCACGCCAAGGGCTGAGCAGGTCCGTCCCGTCCGACCCGTCGCGAGACGCCGTCGTGTCCGCGAAACACCGCGGATTCCGGCGGCGTCTCGCGTTTCCGGGGGCGTCTTGCGATGACGCCGGCGTCTCGACGGACGGCCTGGAGGCACGGCTCGCCTCCGCCACGCTCGTCACGTGCCACGATGGTCGGGTGACCGTCGACGCCATCGCCTCCGAGTTCGCCCAGTTCGTCACCGAGTCGCCGACCGCGTTCCACGCGGCTGCGGCGACCCGTGACCGTCTCGTCGCTGCCGGGTTCACCGAGCTGTCCGAGCTCGACGCCTGGCCGACCGAACCCGGTGCGTACGTGGTGGTCCGCGACGGCGCCGTCATCGCGTGGCGTCTGCCCGACGGTGCCGACCCGACGACGCCGTTCCGGATCCTCGGCGCCCACACCGACTCCCCCGGCTTCCGCATCAAGCCGAACCCCGGCGTCCGCACCGGGGGCTGGGAGCAGCTGGGCGTGGAGGTCTACGGCGGCGCACTCCTGTCCACCTGGTTCGACCGCGACCTCCGGATCGCCGGCCGGGTCGTCGACGCCGACGGCAGCGTGCGGCTCGTCAGCACCGATGCCGTCGCCCGGATCCCCAACCTGGCGATCCACCTGGACCGTGGGGTGAACGACGGCAAGGAGATCGACCGCCAGCGCCACACCCTGCCGATCGTCGGGGTCGACGGCGACGCCGGTGGGACCTCTGTCGTGGAGTGGCTGCTCGCCCGGCTCGGCGAGGGTGCCGTGTCGTGGGACCTGTTCCTCGCCGACACCCAGGCGCCGGCCCGGATCGGCATCGAGCGGGAGTTCCTGGCGTCCGGCCGGATGGACAACCTGACGAGCGTGCACGCCGGACTCCGGGGCATCGTCGACGCTCCCACCGACGGTGACCACATCCCGGTGTTCGCGGCGTTCGACCACGAGGAGATCGGCTCGTCGACGCCGTCCGGTGCCGGGGGTCCGTTCCTCGAGGACGTCCTCGGCCGTGTGCAGGAGGGCCTCGGCGCCACCCGATCCGAAGCAGCCCGGGCGTTCCGTGCGTCCTGGCTGCTGTCGAGCGACGCCGGGCACCTGGTGCACCCGAACCAGCCGGAGAAGCACGACCCGACGAACCGTCCGCGTCCCGGAGCCGGTCCGCTGCTGAAGATCAGCGCGAACCAGCGCTACATGACCGAGGCGAAGGGCGAGGCCGTATGGGCCGCCGCCTGCGAGACCGCCGGTGTGCCGTGGCAGCCGTTCGTCAACGTGAACACGATCCCCGGCGGCTCGACGATCGGCCCGATCGCGGCGACCCGACTCGGGATCCCGACGATCGACATCGGCGTCGGGCTGCTGTCGATGCACTCGATCCGGGAGCTCGTGCACGTCGACGACCTGGCCGCCCTGCACGGCGCGGTCGCGGCCTTCCTGGCCGGCTGACCTCCGGGCGGCGTCGTCGGCGGGCCGGGGTGGTCGCGGCTTCCCGCGCTCGTGTCGCCGAGCGGTCACGAAGTGTCGGTCGCGCCGATGCCGGACGACACTTCCTGACCACTCGACGGCGGGACCGCGCCCGCGGTCGAGTGGTCACGACTCCCCGCGCGCGCAAGGCCGAGGGGTCACGAAGTGTCGGTTGCGCTGATGCCGGACGACACTTCCTGGCCACTCGACGGCGGGCCCGCGGCGTGTTGCGACCGGTTGACGGTGGGTGCTGCGCGTGTCCGCGAGGCTGACGACGATCGCCGGAAGGGCACCGGCACCGCGGCTGGCCGACTGGCCGACGGACCAGCTGCCGAGTGGTCACGACTCCCCGCGCGCGCAAGGCCGAGGGGTCATGAAGTGTCGGTCGCGCCGATGCCGGACGACACTTTGCGACCACTCGACGGCGGGAACGCGGCACGTTGCGACCACTCGACGGCCGAGGGCGGGCGCGGCGAGCAGCCCGGCGGTCAGGCGGTCAGGCGGTCAGGCGGTCAGGCGGTCAGGCGCCGGACTGTCGCAGCATGAAGTCGACGAAGGCCTGGTCCTGCAGGACCACGACGACGAACGCGATCGTGCTGATGGCCGTGGCGACGACCGCGCCGACCAGCGGCACCCAGAACGTCCGCTTCCGTGCCCGGAGCCGGCGGATGGACCACCAGGCGACCAGGGCGAAGACGACCACGTTGGTGATCGCGGCGATGACGGCGGCCGTGCTCAGGGCACTCGGGTCGTTCAGCGCCGTGTACTGGGTCTCGAGGGTGCGCCGCACGGTCGAGGCGACGTCACCGACCGACAGGGACTGCACCACGGAGACGAGTCCGAAGGCCAGGAGCCCGACGGTGAGCACGAAATCGGCCGGCGTGCGACCGAACCGGCTCCGTGGCATCGTCCGCTGCACCCCGGCAGGGGCCGCACCGGAGCGAGCGTCCGGACGAGCGTGGTCGGTGCGGACGCTGTCGCGCGGAGCAGCGTCGCGCCCGCCGACGGCCTTGGCCTGGTCCTGTCGCTCGCGGTCCTGCCGCTCCTGCCGCTCCTGCTCGACGAGGACCGGGTTCACCCAGCCTTCGGGCGCGTACTCGCCGTAGCCCGGGGCGGGACGGCCCTGTGGCCGACCGTTCGCGGGACCGGCAGGCGACGTCGGGGACGCTCCCCGGGCCTCCTGGCCGGAACCGACACCGGCGTCGCCGTGGTTCGCCGGGTGGCGGCGCGGCACCGAGGACCAGCCGTCCGCGCTGCTCATGCCCGACGCCCGCCGAGCGCGCGCGTCGGGTTGCCCGATGCGTCGGTGCGGAGTTCCTTGGGGAGCGAGAACATCAGGTCTTCGTGTGCGGTGACGACTTCTTCGACGGCGGCGTAGCCGGCGTCGGCGAGCTGTTCGAGCACCTCGGCCACGAGTTCTTCCGGCACGGACGCACCGCTCGTCACGCCGACCGTCTCGACGCCGTCGAGCCACTCCTGCTGGATCTCTTCGGCGTAGTCGACGCGGTGCGCGGCGCGGGCACCGTGCTCGAGCGCGACCTCGACCAGGCGGACGCTGTTCGACGAGTTCGCCGAGCCGACCACGATCACCAGGTCGGCACCGGGCGCGACCTTCTTGATCGCGACCTGGCGGTTCTGCGTGGCGTAGCAGATGTCGTCCGACGGGGGGTCCTGGATGGCCGGGAACTTCTCGCGCAGCAGCCGCACGGTCTCCATCGTCTCGTCGACGCTGAGCGTGGTCTGCGACAGCCAGACGAGGTTGTCCGGGTCCGGCACCGAGAGCGCCGCGACGTCGGCGGGGCCGCTCACCAGGATCGTGCGGTCCGGGGCGTGTCCCATGGTGCCCTCGACCTCTTCGTGACCGGCGTGCCCGATCAGGATGATGGTGCGCTCGGCCTTGGCGAACCGGGTGGCTTCGCGGTGGACCTTGGTGACCAGGGGGCAGGTGGCGTCGATGGCGTGCAGGTCGCGGTCTGCGGCACCCGCGACGACGGCCGGCGACACACCGTGCGCGCTGAAGACCACGTGCGAGCCGCGGGGGACCTCGGCGACGTCGTCGACGAAGACGGCGCCGCGCTGCTCGAGCGTCGAGACCACGTGCACGTTGTGGACGATCTGCTTGCGGACGTAGACGGGCTCGCCGTACTGCTCCAACGCCTTCTCGACGGCGACGACCGCGCGGTCGACCCCGGCGCAGTAGCCACGGGGCGCGGCGAGCAGCACCTTCTTGGGGCCGGCGACCGGCTCGTCACGCAGTCGGCCCCGTGCCGCGTGCACACGCGGTGGGGCGAGCGGGACCGTGTGGCCGTTGGTGATCGTCACGTCCCCGATGATAGGTGAGCGGCACGCACGCGACCTGGGCGCGTGCGGTGCCTGTGGACAACACGACGTCCGTCCCCTGTCACCGGTCTCGGGCACGATGGACGTCCCAGCAGGACGAGGAGCGACATGGCGATCGAACAGGGCCCGCCGACGGCCGACAACCCGTGGCCGGTGGCGCTCCTCGGCGCGAAGCTCCGCGACTGGATCGACCGGCTCGGCACCGCCTGGGTCGAGGGCGAGATCACGCAGTGGAACGTCGCCGGCGGCAACGTGTACGGCAAGCTCAAGGACGTCGAGGTCGACGCCACCGTGTCGTTCTCCATCTGGTCGAGTGTGCGCTCCCGGGTGCCGGCCGACATCAAGCAGGGCGACCGGGTGGTCGCGGCGCTCAAGCCGAACTACTGGGTCAAGGGCGGCTCGCTGACCATGCAGGTCGTCGAGATGAAGCACGTCGGGCTCGGTGACCTGCTCGAACGCCTCGAGCGCCTCCGTCGCACCCTCGCCGAGGAAGGCCTGTTCGACCCGGCTCGCAAGCAGCGTCTGCCGTTCCTGCCGCACCGCATCGGCCTGGTCACCGGCAAGGACTCCGACGCCGAGAAGGACGTCAAGCGGAACGCGCAGCTGCGGTGGCCCCAGGTGGAGTTCCGCACCGTGCACACCGCGGTGCAGGGCGAACGGACCGTCGCCGAGGTCACCGCGGCGATCCTCGAGCTCGACGCCGACCCCGAGGTCGACGTCATCATCATCGCCCGTGGCGGCGGCGACTTCCAGAACCTGCTCGGCTTCAGCGACGAAGGACTCGTCCGTGCGGCGGCGGCGGCGTCGACCCCGATCGTCTCGGCGATCGGGCACGAGGCCGACCGCCCGATCCTCGACGAGGTCGCCGACCTGCGCGCCTCCACCCCCACGGACGCCGCCAAGCGGGTCGTGCCCGACGTCGCCGAGGAGCTCGCCAACGTGCGGGCCGCCCGCGCCCGGCTCGGGCTGCGGCTCTCGCACACGCTGTCGGTCGAGGCCGACCGGCTCGCCGCGCTGCGGTCGCGGCCGGCCCTGGCGTCGACCGCGTGGCTCGTCGACACCCGTGCGGAAGAGGTCGCGCGCGACCTGTCCCGCGCCCGCGAGCTGCTCGACCGCCGGCTCGAGCGCGGACACTCCGAGGTCGGGCACCTGACCGCTCGCCTCCGGGCGCTCTCGCCGCGCGACACCCTGCGCCGCGGGTACGCCATCGTGCAGCGGGCCGACGGGGGTGTCGTCCGGGGCACCGACGACCTGTCCGGAGCGACGCCGGTGCACGTCACGCTCGGTGCCGGCACGGCCACGGGCACGCTCGAACCGGACGGCCCCGGCCCGGACGGCTCCTGAGCACGACGGGTGTTCTCCACAGCCTGGGTCCGGGCGGCGGATCGTCGGTGGACGCTCGGTAGGATCGTCCCGTGCCATCCCAGCAGGAACCCGAGCAGACCGACGTCCAGTCGCTGAGCTACGAAGCGGCCCGCGACGAACTCGTGCGCGTCGTGAGCGAGCTCGAACAGGGCTCCGCGACCCTCGAACGTTCACTGGCGCTGTGGGAGCGGGGCGAAGCCCTCGCCGCCCGGTGCGAAGAGTGGCTCGTCGGTGCCCGCGCGCGACTCGACGCGGCCCGTGCCGCCAGCGATGCCCAGGACGGCTCCGGCCGATGACCGACCCGAACGGCCGTCCGATCGTCGCCGAGCTCGGTCGCCCCGAGACGGCAGAGGAGACCTGGGCGCGGAAGGACGCCGCCCGGACCGCCCGCCGGCAGCACCAGACCGCGTTCAACCTGGTCATCGCGCTCATCGCCTCGCTCGGCATCGTGCTGTTCCTGGTCGCCGTCGTCGTCCGGCCCGACACCACCGTGGACCGCACCGTCGACTACCAGCAGATCGCGGCCAAGGCCCAGGTCGACGACGTCACCCTGGTGGCGCCCCCGCTGCCCGACGGCTACAGCGCCAACCGAGCGGACTTCGCGAACAAGACCACCGACGGTGTGGACGTCTGGACCGTCGGCTTCGTGACCCCGGACAAGCAGTACCTCGGTCTGCAGCAGGGCATCGACGCCAACGCCTCGTGGGTGTCGAACCAGCTCGACCAGCGTCCGTCCACCGGTGACCGCACCATCGGCGACACGGAGTGGACCGTCTACGACCGCCGCGCCGAGGGCACCGACGCCGGCAACCACGCGTACTCGCTCGTCTCGACGTTCGGCAAGGACACGATCGTGCTCTCCGGTACCGCCGACGACAAGGCCTTCCGGACCGTGGCCACCGCCGTCTCCCGACAACTGACCGAGTAGCCAACGACCGGCACGACCGCCGCCCGTCACCACCGCACCCGCCCCGCTGCGTCCCATCCGAACCGAGGAGTCCCATGCCCGACCGCGCCGCCTCCACCCCGTCCGACGCCCTGCGCCTGCTCGTCGACGGCAACGCCCGCTTCGCCGCCGACAAGCGCCGGATGGGCCGCGTGGACCCGGACCGCCGCACCGAACTCGAAGGATCGCAGTCGCCGTTCGCGACCGTCCTCGGCTGCTCGGACTCGCGGGTGCCGTTCGAGCACGTCTTCGACGCCGGCATCGGTGACCTGTTCGCCATCCGCAACGCGGGCCAGATCGTCGACGACGTCGTCCTCGGCTCGATCGAGTTCGCGGTGGTCGCGCTGGGCACCCCCCTGGTCGTCGTGCTCCGGCACACCCGGTGCGGTGCCGTCGCGGCCGCGCGCTCCGGTGAGCCCGTCCCCGCCCCGCACCTGCAGGCCCTCGTCGACGCGATCGCCCCGAGCGTCGAGAAGGTCCGGCGCACCGACGCCGAGCTGCCGCAGGAAGCCGTCGGCGCCGCACACCTCGAAGCGACCCTCCGCCAGGTGATCGAGCGCTCCGGCGCGGTCTCCGACGCAGTGGCCGAGGGTAGATTGGCCGTCGTCGGGGCGACCTACGACCTCGCCACCGGAGAGGTCACCATCGACACCGTCGTCGGCCAGGTCTGACCGACGCCGACACCGACCCCGACGACGACCGCCCCGGCGACCCCGGGGCGCAGGCACGGGCCGGCGCGACCGCGACCGGCGAGCACCCCAGGAAGGACCACGACGACGTGACCGACACCACCCCGACCGAGTTCCGCATCGAGCACGACACCATGGGCGAGGTACGGGTGCCGAAGTCGGCGCTCTACCGTGCCCAGACCCAGCGCGCCGTCGAGAACTTCCCCATCTCGGGCACCGGGCTCGAGTCGGCGCAGATCGTGGCGCTCGCGCGGATCAAGCGCGCCGCGGCCATCGTGAACGGTGAGCTCGGCATCGTCGAGCCCGCCGTCGCCGACGCCATCGCGGGTGCGGCCGACCTGATCATCGGTGGGCAGCACCACGACCAGTTCCCGGTCGACGTCTACCAGACCGGCAGCGGCACGTCGTCGAACATGAACATGAACGAGGTGCTCGCGACACTGGCGTCCGACATCGCGGGTTCCGCCGTGCACCCGAACGATCACGTCAACGCCTCGCAGTCGTCGAACGACGTCTTCCCCACCTCCGTGCACGTCGCCGTGACGGAAGCGCTCATCCGCACCCTCGTGCCCGCGCTCGAGCACCTCGCCGAATCGCTCGAGGCGAAGGCCACCCTGTGGGCCGACGCCGTCAAGTCCGGCCGGACGCACCTGATGGACGCCACGCCCGTCACCCTCGGGCAGGAGTTCGGCGGCTACGCCCGCCAGATCCGCCTGGGCATCGAGCGGGTGCAGGCGACGCTCCCCCGCGTCGCCGAGGTCCCGCTCGGCGGCACCGCGGTCGGCACCGGCATCAACACTCCCAAGGGCTTCCCGCAGCGGGTCATCGCCCAGCTCGCGAGCGACACCGACCTGCCGATCACCGAGGCCGTCGACCACTTCGAGGCACAGGGCGCACGTGATGCCCTGGTCGAGGCGTCCGGTGCCCTCAAGG
This sequence comes from Curtobacterium sp. 8I-2, assembly GCF_902506155.1. Lineage (NCBI taxonomy): Bacteria > Bacillati > Actinomycetota > Actinomycetes > Micrococcales > Microbacteriaceae > Curtobacterium > Curtobacterium sp. 8I-2. Next base: position 1,933,024 of record NZ_LR732827.1, on the reverse strand, counting down.
TGCTCGCCGTCAGCCTGACGAAGATCAACAACGACCTGCGCTGGATGGGCTCCGGTCCGAACACCGGGCTGGGCGAGCTGCACATCCCCGACCTGCAGCCCGGTTCCTCGATCATGCCCGGCAAGGTGAACCCGGTGATCCCCGAGGCCACCCTGATGGTCGGCGCCCGGGTCATCGGCAACGACGCCACCATCGCCTGGGCGGGCGCATCGGGTGCGTTCGAGCTGAACGTCGCCATCCCGGTGATGGGCACGGCGCTGCTCGAGTCGATCCGCCTGCTGGCGAACAGCTCGCGCGTGCTCGCGGACAAGACCATCGACGGGCTGCAGGCGAACCTCGAGCGTGCCCGCGCCTTCGCGGAGTCCTCGCCGTCGATCGTCACCCCGCTCAACCGGGTCATCGGCTACGAGGCGGCGGCGAAGGTCGCGAAGTACGCCGTCGCCGAGGGCATCACCGTGCGCGAGGCCGTCGTGGCCCTCGGCCACGTGGAGCGCGGCGAGGTCACCGAGGCGCAGCTCGACGAGGCGCTCGACGTCCTCAGCATGACCCACCCGAACTGACGCGACGCTCCTGACACATCCCCAGGATGGACGGGAGGCCCGGTGCCAGCTGGCACCGGGCCTCCCGTCCGTCACGTGGCGGCCCGACGCGCGCTACACCAGATCGGGCGAGTCCAGCAGGTCCGTGACCAGAGCGGCGATCGCGGAGCGCTCGGAACGCGTCAGCGTCACGTGCGCGAAGAGCGGGTGCCCCTTGAGCCGCTCGATGACCGACGCGATCCCGTCGTGCCGGCCGACCCGCAGGTTGTCGCGTTGCGCGACGTCGTGGGTGAGCACCACCCGCGAGTTCTGGCCGATGCGCGAGAGCATGGTGAGGAGCACGTTCCGTTCGAGCGACTGCGCCTCGTCGACGATCACGAAGGCGTCGTGCAGGGAGCGGCCACGGATGTGCGTCAGGGGCAGCACCTCGATCAGGCCGCGCTCGATCACCTCGTCGAGCACGTTGTCCGAGACCACCGAACCGAGGGTGTCGTAGACGGCCTGCGCCCACGGGTTCATCTTCTCGCCGGCGTCACCCGGCAGGAAGCCGAGGTCCTGCCCGCCCACGGCGTACAGCGGCCGGAACACCATGATCTTCTTGTGCTGCTGCCGTTCGAGCACCGCTTCGAGTCCGGCGCACAGGGCGAGCGCCGACTTGCCGGTGCCGGCACTGCCGCCGAGCGAGACGATGCCGATCTCGGAGTCGAGCAGCGCGTCGATCGCGAGCCGCTGCTCGGCCGAGCGCCCGCGGAGGCCGAAGACCTCACGGTCGCCGCGCACCAGGGCGACTGCTCCGGCGACGTGCACACGGCCGAGCGCCGATCCACGCTCGGAGTGGATCACGACCCCGGTGTTCACGGGGACGCCGTCGAGCTTCGCGGAGCGGATCTCCTCTTTCTCGTACAGGTCGGACATCTGCTCGCCGGACACCTGCAGGTCGGCGATGCCGGTGTAGCCAGAGTCGACCGCGAGTTCGGCGCGGTACTCCTCGGCCGCCATGCCGATCGACGACGCCTTGACCCGGAGCGGCAGGTCCTTCGACACGACGACGACGTCGAGCCCGTCGTTCTTCAGGTTCGACGCGACGGCGAGGATGCGGGAGTCGTTGTCGCCGAGCTGCAGGCCCGACGGCAGGACGGACTGGTTGGAGTGGTTCAGTTCGACGCGGAACGAGCCGCCGTCGCCGATCGCGATCGGGAAGTCGAGCCGCTCGTGTTCGATGCGCAGTTCGTCGAGCAGCCGGAGGGCCTGCCGGGCGAAGTACCCGATCTCCGGGTCGTTGCGCTTCGCTTCGAGTTCGCTGACGACCACCACGGGCAGGACCACGGCGTGCTCGGCGAAGCGGAACAAGGCCCGCGGATCACTGAGGAGCACCGATGTGTCGAGCACGTACGTGCGCTGGGCGACCGATGTGGACGAGTCCGCGGTGTGCTGTTCCTGTGTTCCGCGAGAGACGTTCTGAGAGGTCACGACCACTCCATCCCCGGGCCGCGACGGGCCCGGTCCTGTCCTCGAACGCGGCCACGGAGCGGGTCCCGAAGCACCGACTGTGGCCGCTTCGATCGGGCGCGGTGCCCGATGGGGACAACGTACGTCCGGCCCCCGACACCCCGCCAGCGACACGCGGTTTCTGGAGTTACGGTCGCGTGAACAACGCGACCGCAGCTCGTGACGCGGCTGGTCACGAGTTGTCTGTTGCGACCGCTCCAGCCGACAGGTGGTGACCACCCGGCGGACGTGAGCGGGGTGTCGTGACCGCGCGCGAGCGGCGGACGGGAGGCCCGTGGCGGCCCGGCACCGCGCCTCCAGGCCGTCCGTTGGTCGCGACTCGTCGCGCGCGCGACGTCGACTGGTCACGAACTGTCGGCCGCTGCGGCGCCAGCCGACAGGTGGTGACCACCCGGCGGACGTGAGCGGGGTGTCGTGACCGCGCGCAGACGCCGGACGGGAGGCCCGTGGCGGCCTGGCACCGCGCCTCCAGGCCGTCCGTTGGTCGCGACTCGTCGCGCGCGCGACGTCGACTGGTCACGAACTGTCGGCCGCTGCGGCGCCAGCCGACAGGTGGTGACCACCCGGCGGACGTGAGCGGGGCGTCGTGACCACCCGCGGGCCGCGAACCCGCAGCGCGGCGCCGCGCTGCTACTGCATGGTGGCGTACGAGACGCAGGCGTCGCGGAACATGTCGAGGGTCTCGTCGGTGGTCGACGGGAACACCGACACGCGCGCGACCCCGAGCCGCGTGGTCGCGGTGACGCCGTGGTTGTGCATCGCCGCGGACAAGGCGGTCACGCGACCCTGCGTCGGCCGCAGCACCACGATGCCGGCGCGCTCTGCCGGGTCGCGGCTGGACTCGACCTCGAGCCCGAACTCGTCGGCGATCGCGAAGACGCGCTCGACGCGGTCGGCGACTCGCTCCTGCACGGCGGCGACACCGACGGCGGTGAGGCGCTCGAGCGACACCGCGAGCCGGGCCTGCGCGACCGGGTCGATGCGGGACATCTGGAAGCCGGCGGCTGCTGGACGGACGGCGGGGACCTCGGTCGGCCAGCCGGACGTGCCGTGCGGACCGGACAGCGCCGGACGGATCCGGTTCAGGGCGCGGTCGCTGAAGGCCACGAACCCGGTGCCCCACCCGGCGTGCAGCCACTTCTGCCCGCCGGTGGCGACCACGTCGGCGACCTCGTACGGGGCGTCGACGACACCGAAACCCTGGATGGCGTCGACGATGAGCAGGCGGTCGCCGATGACCTCGCGGATGGCGGCGAGGTCGGTCAGGTAGCCGGTGCGCCAGTCGACCAGCGACACCGCGACGGCGGTCACCTCGTCGGTCAGGCGCTCACGGATCAGCTCCGGCGTCACCCAGCCGGCACCCGACTCGATGACGACGGGCTGCACCCGTCCTCCGGTGGCCGACGCGGCGCTGGCCAGTGCGAGCGGCAGCGACGGGTACTCGTCGGCGGACACGAGCACACCCCCGGTCAGGCCGAAGGCGGTGTGCAGCAGGCCGGGGGTCGTGGCGGGCTGCGAGACGACCTGGTCCTCGCGGCGGCCGACCAGCCGCGCGGCGACGGCGCGGACGCGGGCGTCCTGCTCGTCGAGGGTCTCCATCGCGCCGAACCGCATGTGAGCCTGGATCGTGCCGAGCACACGCTGCTCCTCGAGCACGGCGGTCTGCACGGGGCCGAACGCAGCGTGGTCGAGGTAACCGGGGTCTTCGGAGAAGCCGGCGGCGTACTCGTCGATGTTCACAGGTGGTGCACCTTTCACAGGGTTGAACCCTGAGAGCCTACTGGGACGTGGCTCCGCCGACGAACCCGGTGCGGCAGGTGGCTGGGCGACCAGCCGCGCCCGACCGCACTCAGCCGCGCTCGGCCGCCGAAGCGACGCTCAACGGACGAAGCGACGCTCAGCCGCCGAAGCGACGCGAGCGGAGCCCGAAGTCGCGGACCGCACGAAGGAAGTCGACCTCGCGCAGGTCGGGGTAGAACGCCTCGACGAAGTAGAACTCGCTGTGCGCGCTCTGCCACAGCATGAAGTCGGACAGCCGCTGCTCGCCCGAGGTCCGGATCACCAGGTCGGGGTCCGGCTGGCCCTGCGTGTACAGGTGGTCGCCGATGAGCTCCGGCGTCAGCACCTCGGCCAGGGTGTCGATGGTGCCGCCACCCGCGCCGTGCGACTGCACGATGCTGCGCATGGCGTCCGCGATCTCGCGACGGCCCCCGTACCCGACGGCCAGGTTGACGTGCAGCCCCGTGCGTCCGGCGGTGCGCTGCTCGGCCCGTTCGAGCGCGGTCACCAGGTTGTCCGGCAGCCCCTCGTTCGAGCCGACGTGCTGCACGCGCCAGTCACGGTTGTCGGCCAGCACCCCGGCGAGGTCGGCGATGATCCCGACGAGTTCCTCGAGCTCTTCGCCGCCACGACCCGTCAGGTTGTCGGCGGACAGCAGGTAGAGCGTCACGACCTCGATGCCGAGGTCGTCGCACCAGGTCAGGAACTCCGGGATCTTCGCGGCGCCGGCGCGGTGGCCGTGTGCGGCGGACTCGAGCCCGAGCTGCTTCGCCCAGCGGCGGTTGCCGTCCACGATCATGGCGACGTGCTTGGGCTTCGCGGCCCCTTCGAGCTGGCGGCGGATCCGGCGCTGGTAGGCGCGGTAGAGGATCCCCCGCCCTGTCCATCCCGCCGTCCCGGTCACGCACCGAGCGTAGTGCACCACCTGGACGAGAGCCCTGGGGGTGCCCGCTCTGCGGACACGTGGCGGTCGTTCGGGATCAGGCCCTATGGTCGGGTCCATGCAGGACGAGCACGAGACCGGCACCCTCCCCCACGTCCCGTTCACGGAAGAGGCGACGGCCCCCACGTCGGAGCCCCGTCCCGCCTGGCGCGGCTGGATCCACCTCGGCGCGTTCCCGTTCGCGATCGCGATGGGGGTCGTCCTGATCACCCTCGCCGACAGCACCGCGGCGAAGGTCGGCAGTGCGGTGTTCATGGCGACGTCGCTGGCGATGTTCGGCGTCTCGGCGACCTACCACCGGTTCCCGTGGGGACCGAAGGTGAAGGCCGTGCTGAAGCGCATCGACCACACGAACATCCTGCTGCTCATCGCCGGCACATACACACCGATCGCGATCTGCGCCCTGCCGCACACGCTGATGGTCGTCGTGCTGTGGGTGATGTGGTCGGGCGCAGCGCTCGGCATCGCGTTCCGGGTGCTCTGGATCAACGCGCCCCGCTGGCTGTACGTGCCGATCTACCTGGTGCTCGGGTGTGCTGCCCTGGCGCTGCTACCGCAGTTCTTCGCGGCGAGCGTCCCGATGACCGTGCTCATCCTGTCCGGCGGCGTCGCGTACATCATCGGGGCGCTGGTCTACGGCTTCAAGCGGCCGAACCCGGTGCCGACGCAGTTCGGGTTCCACGAGGTGTTCCACGCCCTGACCGTCGTGGCGTTCGGTGCGCAGTGGGTCGGCGTGCTCATCGTCGCGCTGGACCCCGTGCGCTGACCGTCGCACGTTCCTGGTGCGCCCGCGCCCGGTTCCGGTCGGCGCGCGCACAAGGCGGACGGGAGGCCCGTGGCGATGCCGCCACGGGCCTCCAGTCCCTACCCGGTCGCGTCAGCCGCGCTCGGTGTCGTCGCCGACGTCGGCCCGGCCGTCTTCGGCCGCCCGCCGCTCCGGCTCGTCCGTCGCGGTGCCGTCACCCGCGGTGCCGTTCGCCTCGGCCTCGAGCCGCTCCCGCACCTCGGCGCGGTAGCGGGTCCGGCGGATGCGCCGGGTCATGTCGACCACGAGCAGGATCGTCACGACGGCGACGAGCGCGATCGCGATGAACCCGACGACACCCGGGGTGACGTCGACGTCGGGGACGACCGAGGGGCTGGGACTGGGGGTGGCGGCGAGTGCCGCCGCGATGGTGCTCACGAGGTCGGTTCCTTGTCGGCTGGGATCCCGGCGAACAGGTCGGTCTCCGGGAGCTCGGTCGGCACGCGTGCCTCCACGAGCTGGTAGTCCTCGGTCGGCCACACCGTCGCGAGGAGGTCGTTCGGCCAGTAGAAGAAGGCGCTGTCCGGTGCGACCTGGCTGGCGTGCGCGCGGAGTGCGGCGTCACGCTGGTCGAAGTACTCGTGCACGTCCACGTGGGTGGTGGCGAGGTCGGGCCGGTCGGCGAACCGCTCGACCCACTCGCGCAGCTGCTCGACCGCGGGGCTGTCCGGGTCGCGCTCCTGCAGGGCTTCGAAGATCGTGCTGAAGCGGCGCGGGTTCATCGTGCGCTCGTAGTAGAGCTTCGCGATCGACCAGGGTGCACCGGCGGTCGGGTACGCCGACGGGTCTGCGGCGGCGGACCACGCGGCCATCGACACCTCGTGCGTGCGGATGTGGTCGGGGTGCGGGTAGCCGCCGTTCTCGTCGTAGGTGACGAGCACGTGGGGGCGGAACCGGCGGATCACGCGGACCAGCGCCTCGGTGCTGTACTCGAGCGGGACCGTCGAGAACGTGCCCGGCCGCACCGTCTCGCCCTTCTCGGCGTCGGGCAACCCCGAGTCGTGGTACCCGAGCCACAGGTGGTCGATGCCGAGTGCCTGCTGCGCCGCGGCCATCTCGGTGCGGCGGTACCCGGCCATGTCGCGGTGCGCACGGCTCGTCGCCGGCTCGCCGAGCTGGTTGTTCAGGATGTCGCCGGCCTCGCCGCCGGTGCAGGACACGACGAGCACCTGGTGCCCGTCGGCCACGTACTTCGCGGCGGTCGCGGCACCCTTGCTCGACTCGTCGTCGGGGTGGGCGTGGACTGCCAGCAGGCGGTAGGGCACGTGGGGTTCCTCACTGCGGGTGAGCGGCGTCGGACGCGGGCAGCGCACAGCATCGCGTGAACTACCCTGGGATCAGGATATCCACCCCGGGAGCCCCGAACTGTCCGAACAGCACCAGACCGCCACGCTCGACGAGCGCTACGGCCGCACCCCGGCCCGCAAGCGCCGCAGCCGCCTCTTCGCGATCGTCGCGGCCATCGCGGTCGTCGTGGTCTTCGGGGCGTGGGTGATCTGGGCGGGGCTCGACCAGTCCGATCGTGGCCTCGACCAGGACGTCATCGGGTACGAGGTCCTGTCCGAGCACAGCACCGTCGTCCACTCGCAGGTGTCCGTCGATCCGGGCGTCGAGGCGAAGTGCGCCGTCCAGGTGCTCGACAAGAGCTACTCGATCGTGGGCTGGAAGGAGATCACCGTGCCGGCGTCCGAACAGCGCAGTCGGAGCATCTCCACGCAGGTCACCACGACGACGCGGGGCGTGACCGGGTTGATCCACGACTGCTGGATTCCCTAGACTGTCCTGATTCGCCTCTCGAGACCGACCACTCGGCCGGTCTCGTTTTTTCATGGTCGAAGGGACAGAACATGAGCAACGACACGCAGGTCACCTGGCTGACCCAGGAGGCGCACGACCGTCTCAAGGCGGAGCTCGACGAGCTGAGCGGCGAGGGCCGTGCCGAGATCGCGCGCCGCATCGAGGCCGCTCGCGAAGAGGGCGACCTCAAGGAGAACGGCGGCTACCACGCCGCCAAGGACGAGCAGGGCAAGATCGAGGCCCGCATCCGCGTCCTCACCGAGCTCCTCAAGCACGCCACCGTCAGCGAAGCCGAGTTCGACGGCACCGTCGAGCCGGGCACCGTCGTCACGGCGGTCATCGCCGGCGACGAGTCCACCTTCCTGGTCGGCAGCCGCGAGATCGTGGCCGAGGGCTCGGACCTGACGGTCTACAGCCCGGTCAGCCCCGTCGGCGCGGCCATCGTCGGCCTCAAGGCCGGCGACAAGGCCACCTACACGGCGCCGAACGGCAAGGAGATCGCCGTCGAGGTCGTCAAGATCGAGCGCTACGAGCCGTAGACCCGGCCCACTGCAGACAGGAGGCCCGTGGCGAGACCGCCACGGGCCTCCTGTCTGTCCGCTGGTCGCGCCCAGGGCGCGGGGCGGACGCGGAACGACATGAACGCTGTCGCACGACAGCGTTCATCGTCGCGTCAGCCCGTCGCGGACTAGTGCTCCAGGAGCTCGGGGCGGAACCCGACCTCGTGCAGACGCTGGATGACCTCTTGCGCGTGCTCGGGGCCGCGGGCCTCGATCGACAGGTCGAGCGCGACCTCGTTGATGACCAGGCCCTGCCCGTGGCGGGTGTGCAGCACCTCGACCACGTTCGCGCCGGCGTCCGAGATGACCTGGGCGACGCGGGACAGCTGGCCCGGGCGGTCCGGCAGCATGATGCGGATCCCGATGTACCGGGACGCTGCCACGAGACCGCGGGTGATCACGCGCTCCATCATCAGCGGGTCGATGTTGCCGCCGCTCAGCAGCACCACGGTGCGGCCGGTGTCGCGGACGGCGCCGGACATGATCGCGGCGACGCCGACGGCCCCCGCGGCCTCGACCACGAGCTTGGCGCGCTCGAGCAGGACGAGCAGGGCGCGGGCGGTGTCGTCGTCCGAGACGGTGACGATGTCGTCGACCAGGTCGCGGATGATCGGGAAGTTCAGGTCGCCGGGCCGCGCCACCGCGATCCCGTCGGAGATGGTCGGCTTCGTGGTGATCGTGACGGGTTCACCGGCGCGGATCGACGACGGGTAGGCAGCGGCGTTCTCGGCCTGCACGCCGATCACCCGGATCGGCCGACCGAGCCGTTCGGCCATGCCCTTGACCGCGAGTGCGATGCCGGAGATGACACCGCCGCCACCGATCGGCACCACCACGGTGTCGACGTCCGGCACCTGATCGATGATCTCGAGGCCGAGCGTGCCCTGCCCCGCGATGACGGCCGGGTGGTCGAACGGCGGGATGAACACGGCACCGGTGTGGGCGGCGAAGTCCTTCGCGGCGCTCAACGCTTCTTCCACGGAGTGGCCCCGCAGCACGACGTCGGCGCCGTAGTGGCGGGTGGCCTGCAGCTTCGGCAGGGCGACCCCGACCGGCGTGAAGATCGTCGCGGGGATCCCGAGCTCGCGCGCAGCGAGCGCGACGCCCTGCGCGTGGTTGCCGGCACTGGCGGCGACGACGCCCTTGGCGCGCTGTTCGGCGGACAGGGTGGAGAGCCGGTTGTAGGCACCGCGCACCTTGTACGCACCGGTGCGCTGCAGGTTCTCGCACTTCAGGTGCACCGGGGACCCGAGCAGTTCGGCGAGGAACTGCGACGTCTCCATCGGGGTGACTCGCGCGACGCCCTTGATGGTCTCGCGCGCCGCCTCGATGTCCGCGAGGGTCGGGATCGCGGTGAGCGTGTGCGGGGATGCGCTGGTGTCGGTCACTCCCCCATCATCGTCGTTCCGAGCCGCGGCGGCGAACTCGTGTGACGCTCAGTTGGTGCTGGCGGTGCCTTCTTCGGCCGAGGGACCAGCGTCGACACCCGGGGCCGGGACGTCGTCGCCGACCTTGTGCCGGCGCCGCCGGAGCAACTGGATCTGGCCGTGCTGCCCGCGCTTCGGCGTCGCTTCGAGCACGTGGTCGGAGTCGAGCCGGCGCCAGCGGCCGCTTGCGATGGTGGTGACCATGGCGTTCAGCGTCGCGATCAGCGGCACGGCGAAGAAGGCTCCGGCGATGCCGGCGAGACCCGACGCCGCGGTGACGCCGAGGACGACCGCGAGCGGGTGGACCTTGACCGCGTTGCCCATGACGAGGGGCTGCAGGATGTGCCCCTCGATCTGCTGCACGAGGAGCACGACACCGAGCACCAGGACGGCGGCGAGGGGGCCGTTGAAGATCAGTGCGACGAACACCGCCAGGAAGCCCGTGACGATGGCGCCGACGACCGGGATGAAGGCGCCGAGGAAGACGAAGGCCGCGATCGGGATCACGAGCGGCATGCCACCGAAGAAGAGCCCGACGATGAAGGACCCCAGGCCGATGCCGACCGCGTCGACGAAGGCGACGAAGATCTGCACCCGGATGAAGCTCGTCAGGGTGATCCAGCCGGCGACACCGGCGCCGTCGACCGCTGCGCGCGCCTTCTTCGGGAACAGCCGGACGGACCAGCGCCAGACGTTCTTGCCGTCGATCAGCAGGAAGATCGTGGTGAACAGGGTGATGAAGAGCGCTGCGAACGCATGGGTTGCACCCGACCCGGCACTGGCGACACCGGACAGGATCGACGCGGAGTTGTCCTGCAGCCACTTCGTGCCGTCGTCGAGCCAGCCGTTGACGTCGGTCTGGCTGATGCCGAACCCGGAGTTCAGGACGAAGTCCTTGATGTTGGCGTACTGGTCGATCGTCCGGTCACGCAGGGACGGGTACGACGCGATCACCTGGTCGACGACGAGCCAGACCAGGGCACCCAGGGCCGCGACGCCGCCGAGCAGGCTCATGACGACCGCGAGCCACTTCGGCACGTGGTGCCGCTGCAGCCAGTTCGAGATCGGCACCAGGAGCGCCGAGACGACGATCCCGACCAGGAAGGGGATGAGGATCTCGCTGAAGACCGTGACCAGCCAGATGAAGACGGCGATCACACCCACGACGACGAGCGCTCGCCACGACCACGCACCGGCGATGCGGACGCCGATCGGGACCGATTCCTCGACCACGGGGTCGGGATGAGTCTGCTTGCTTCCCCATGCCATGGCCTGATTGTACCGACGTGCTTCCGGTCAGGTGCCAGATGCGGCATACGTGCATGGATCCTCGTGTCGGCGGCCTTCGGTAGCGTCGCCGCATGCCCAGGTCGACGCTCTCCGCCGCCGAGGCCCGTCGGGTCGCACTCGCCGCACAGGGGTTCGGACGACCACCCGCCAACGCGGTGTCGACACGTGCGGTGAACGCCGCGTTCGGGCGGCTCGGGCTGCTGCAGATCGACTCCGTCAACGTGTTCGAACGCAGCCACTACCTGCCGCTCTTCGCCCGGCTCGGCACCTACGACCGGTCGACGCTCGACCGGCTGACGCTCGGGCGGTCCGGCCCGTACACCGAGTACTGGGCGCACGAGGCCGCGTTCATCCCCCGCGACGACCTGCGGCTGTTCCGGTGGCGGATGGATGCCCTGCGGGAGCGCGACGCCGGACCGACCCGGATCGACGGGGTCACCCGGACCGCTGCCGTCCGCCGCGAGCTGCACGCCCTGCTGCGGGCCGAGGGGCCGATGCCCGCCAGCGCGGTGGAGCACGAGTCGAACGTGCGACGTGGCCCCTGGTGGGGGTGGAGCGACGTGAAGCTCGGGCTCGAGCAGATGTTCCGGTGGGGCGAGACGGTCAGCGCCGGACGCGCCGGGTTCGAGCGCGTCTACGCCCTGCCCGAGCAGGTGCTGCCCGACGGCTTCCTCGAGACCGCTCCGGCACGCGCCGACGCCGTGCTCGAACTCGTGCGTCGGGCATCGCGCGCGCTCGGTGTCGGCACCCGAGCGGACATCGCGGACTACTACCGACTGCGCTCCGACGACACCGCCGCCGCGATCGCCGCACTCGCCGCCGCCGGGGAACTCGTCCCGGTGCGGGTCGAGGGCTGGGGCGAGCGGGCCTGGCTCCACGCCGATGCGCGGGTACCCCGGCAGCTGACGGCGGACGCGGTGCTGAGCCCCTTCGACCCGGTCGTCTGGTTCCGACGGCGGGCCGAGCGGATGTACGGCTTCCACTACCGGATCGAGATCTACACGCCGGCGCCGAAGCGGGTGTTCGGCTACTACGTGCTCCCGGTGCTGCAGGACGACCGGCTCGTCGGTCGGATCGACCTGAAGAGCGACCGGCAGCGGGGCGTGCTCCGGGTCCGGACCGCGTGGCAGGAACCCGGCGAGCACCTGGACCCCGAGCGACTCGCCGAGACCCTGCGGCGGACCGCGAGCTGGCAGGGCCTGGGGGCGATCGAGGTGACCGATCGTGGCACCGCAGCACCTGCCGTTGCCGGAGCGCTCGGTCTCCCCCTGGTGCCGCACGTGTCCGCGGACGACACGGATGCGGCTCAGCCGGTCGCGCGTGCCGAGCAGGACGCGGCAGTCGACGACGCTGGTGACGCTCGCTGACCCGTCAGAACCGCTCGGCGTTCGCGCGCAGACGAGCGATGCGGTCGGGCAGCGGCGGGTGCGTCGAGAACAGCCGGTCCATCACCCCGGGGCGCATCGGGTCGGCGATCCACAGGTGCGCCATCGAGGAGTTCTGCGTCTGCACCGGACGGCCGTACGCCCCGAGCTTCTCGAGCGCCCGCGCCAGGCCCTCGGGGTACCGCGTGGTCATCACGCCCGTCGCGTCCGCCAGGTACTCGCGCTGCCGGGACACCGCGGCTTGCACGCCCGCCGCGGCGATCGGGGCCACGACGACGGCGGCGATGCCGGCGATCAACAGGACCGGGTTGGCGCTGCCGCCGTTGTCCGAGTTGCGGTTCCGCCCGCCGGACAGACCGCTGAAGACCGAGATGCGGAGCAGGATGTCGGCGATGAATCCGACGGCCACGACGAGACCGAAGACCATCGTGGACACCCGGATGTCGTAGTTGCGGACGTGCCCGAGCTCGTGCGCCATCACGCCCTGCAGCTCCTGGTCGTCCATGAGCTCGAGCAGCCCGGTCGTCGCCGCGACGACCGCGTGCTCGGGGTCCCGCCCGGTGGCGAAGGCGTTCGGGGCGGGGTCGGGGATGACGAACACCCGGGGCATCGGCATGCCGGTCGAGATGGCCAGGTTCTCGACGGTGCGCCAGAGTCGCGGCTCGGCGGCCCGGTCGATCTCGATCCCACCCGCGATGGCGGTGGCCTGTCGTGCCGCCAGGAAGTACTGCAGCACGGCGTAGCCCAGTGCGACCGCCAGGACGATGAACCCGATCGAGACGTTCCCGGCGAGGTACCCGCCGAGGACCCCGAGCGCACCGATGATCAGCAGGAACACCAGGACGATGACGACGGTGTTCCGCTTGTTCCGCGCGATGGCGCTGTACACGTCGGCTCCGACGCTGGGGTCAGAACTGGACGCGCGGCGGCTCGGCGATGGCCGCCGGCTCGTTCGTCTCGAAGAACGTGGCCTCGGTGAAGCCGCGGTTCTTCGCGAACGTGGAGTTCGGGAACACCCGGATCTTCGTGTTCAGCTCGCGCACGCCACCGTTGTAGAACCGTCGAGCGGCCTGGATCTTGTCCTCGGTGTCGACGAGCTCGGACTGCAGCTGCAGGAAGTTCTGGCTCGACTGCAACTGCGGGTACCCCTCGGCCACCGCGAAGACGCTCTTCAGTGCCTTCTGCATGTGTCCCTCGGCAGCGGAGGCCGTGTCGGCGTCACCGGCCGACAGGGTCTCGGCGCGGGCCTTCGTCACGTCGTCGAAGACCGCCTTCTCGTGCGTGGCGTACCCCTTGACGGTGTCGACGATCGTGGGGATGAGGTCGGCGCGGCGCTTCAGCTGCACCGAGATGTCGCTCCAGGCTTCGTCGACCCGGACCTTGAGCGTGACGAGCGCGTTGTACGTCACCCAGAGGTAGATCCCGATGATCACCAGGACGACCACCACCACCCCGACGACGATGAGCGTCGTGACGAGTCCGGTGTCCATGCGGGCGTACTCCTTTGCGCGTCGGGATCCGCGGTGCTGCGATGGCCTGAACGGCCGTCGTGAAGTCTATCGAGGCAGTCTGCATGCTCCGTTCGCTGAGCAGTGTTCACGGCCGATTCCCGAGTCACGCACACCGCGCATTCGGACTGCTGCCCGATCCGCAACCTCATCCGCGAGGTGTATTGACCAGAGGCGCTCGATCCCGTGGGATGGGTCCGGTGAACACGCGCGGGGACAACGTGGACGAAGGGGCCGTCGGGGGCGACGGCCCTCGTCGTCGACCCCGCTTCGCCCTGCTCGCAGCGGCGACGACGGTCCTCGTCGCGGCCCTCCTCGGTGCCGCGGCAGCACCGGCCGTCGCGGTCGCCGTGACTGCGGAGCCCCAGGCCGCCGCGGCTGCGGAACCCCGAGCCGCCGTGGCTCCCTCCGACGCGTCCCCGACCGCCGCCGAGCCGACGGCGAGTCCCGATCCGAGCGAGATCGCGCCGCCGAGCACGGGCCGACCGGGCGATCCGTTGCCGACCCCCACGCGTCCGGCCGTGCGGCCCACGATCGCGGATCCCGGTGACGTCACGACGGGCACCACCCGCTTCCACGGCACCGGCACGCCGGGGCACAGCGTCCGGGTGTCCGGTCCGACCGCGACCGGTTCGTCCGGGTGCACGGCTCGGGTGGGGTCCGACGGATCCTGGGCATGCCTCGGCACCGTCCGGTCCGGCCCGCAGCAGGTCTTCACGGTGCGTGACCTCGTCGCCACCGGACTCCCCGTCGCGAACGCTCCGGCCTCGGACGTCATCGTCCCGCCGACCCTGCAGGCTGCCGGCCCCACCGGCGGCACCGTGTCCGGCACCGGGTTCCCCGGATCGACGGTGACGCTGTCGGTGTCCGGGTCCACGACCGAGCAGACCGCCCCGGTCGGCCCGGACGGTCGGTGGGTCGCAACACTCGGCACCCGAGCGGACGGCCGGTTCACCGTGACCGCCTCGCAGACGGCCAGTACCGCGCGCGGCTACCGGTCCGACCTGCGGAGCGCGGCATCGGCGCCCGCGACGGTCACGGTCGACCGCACCGCACCGGCTGCCCCGCGCATCACGACGCCGGACGACGGCCAGCGGATCGGCACCCGGTCGACGACGGTGACCGGCACCGGCGAGCCCGGCGCTCGCGTGACGGTGTACGTCGATCGTGCTCCGGTGTGCGGCGTGGTGGTGGGGACGGACGCCTCGTGGTCGTGCTCCACCGCGGGATCGACCCTGCGCGCCGGCGAGCACCGGCTCACCGCGACGCAGCACGACGCTGCGGGCAACTACTCCCGGTCCTCGGCCGCCGTGCGGGTCACGGCGGGATCCGCGACGACGGCGCCGACCGGCACACCGACCCCGGGCGCGACGGACACCCCGGGGGGCCCCGGAGGGCCGACGCCGGGCTCCGACGCGACGGCGGGCACCCCCGGCACGGCGGGCACCGGCGTCGACGGCACGCCCGGCGCTGGCACGCCCGGCACCGGCAGCGGCACCGGAACCGGAACGAACAGCGGCAACCACGGCAACGGTGGCAACGGCCCCACGGCCGGCGGTGGCTCAGGCAGCGGCAGTGGCTCCGGCACCGGCAGTCCGGCCGGCGTCGGCAGCGCCGGAGGACACCCCGACTGGTCCGGCCCCGCCGGCGACTGGACCGCGGCGACCTCCTACGACGGCACCGTCCCGACCATCCAGGCCGCGTTCTCGTGGCGGACCGTCCTGGTCGCCACCGCCGTCGCAGCCGGGTTCCTCCTGTTGATCGCCGCGCCGCTGGCGCTGGTGGCCGCCGTCGCCCGCGGCCGTCTCCGGTCGCCGTTCGCCGGGCTCCTCGGCCGCAACCGCTCCCGGTCCGACCGTGCCCGGGGCGACGACGTCCTGCCGACCTGGGCATCCATCACCATCGCGGTGTCCATCGCGGCCCTCTGCACCCTGCTCGGCGTCGGTGTCGAGCTCGAGGCCCGGTACGCCCGTCTGGCGATCGCGGTCCTCGCCGGTACCGCGGTCCTGACCGCCGCGGTCGTGTTCGCCACACGGTGGGCAGCGGGCACCGACCACCGGACCATCGGCTTCCGGGTGTCGCCGTGGCTGGTGCTCGCGGCGCTCGTGGCCTGCGGCATCACGCGCGTGGCCGACCTCTCCCCCGCCCTCATCGTCGGCGTCGTCCTCGTCCCGTCGGGCAGGCCCGGTCTGGGCACCGGCCCGCTCCGCCTCGGCACCGGGATCGCCGCGAGCGCCCGGGGAGCGACCTGGCGGGTGCTGGCCCTGCTCGGTCTCGCGGCGGTCGGCTGGGTGCTGCACAGCCTGCTCGCCGGCGGGGGCTTCTGGGTGTCGCTCGGGTCGGAGTTCGCCATCACGCTGTGCGTCGGCGGCCTGGGTGCCGTGGTCGCGACCCTGCTGCCCGTCACCGGGTCCGCCGGCAGCGCGCTGCTCGCCGCTTCGCGCGGTCGGTACGTCGCGCTCGCGGTGGTCGCCGTGGCGCTGACCACGGCCGTCTACTCGGGGACCACCGGGACGCACGCTGCCCCGGTACTGCTCGTCGGGATCGCCGCAGCGTGCGTGGCGGCCGCGATCGCGGCCCTGGTCTGGCTGCGCACCGAGCGGCGCGCGGCGCGCGTCTGAAACGAGCCGGGCCTCCCGACCGGGTCCACTGGTCGCGTCACTACGGTGCTCGGACGGCGACGGCCTGGAGGCCCGTGGTGACGCCGCCCCGCGCCTGCCGTCCGTCAGCCGGTCGCGTCCACCGCGCGCCGCGGCGCGTTGCGGGCGAAGAGGCCGGGCAGGAGCCCGCCGATCTTCGTCCCGATGCACAGGCTGACGAAGGTCGCGAGCGGAGTGGCGAGCGCCTCGGGGTCGAAGGTGGCCACCGCCACCAGACCGACCGTCCCCGGCACGAGCAGCAGGAACGCCGGGAAGAACGACACCGTCGCCGGGATCGCCGGCACCAGCCGCTCGAGCAACCGTGTCGCGACGAAGAGCAGCGCCGCTGCGGCGCCGGTCGCGACGACACTGCCCCAGAGCGGCGTCGTCCCGCTCACCACGGCGTAGGCGGTGACCATGACCGCCACCGACACGAGCGTCAGGCGCCACCCGGACCGGAACACCAGGCCGAGTCCGACCGCGAGCACCACGACCGCCACCCACGAGACCCAGTAGACCGGCACGGCCTCCCAGCCGGCCAGGTCCGTGCCGACGCCCGCGACCTCGCCCACGAGCGCTGCCGACGACGGGTCCACGTGCAGCCCGGTCAGGGCACTGCCCGACGCGATGCCGGCGGCCATGAAGCCGAGCATGATGAGGCCCTGCACCAGTCGCGACGACCCGGTGACGATGTCCGCGGCGGTGAGTTCGAGCAGGGCATTGGTGATGAGGGCGCCGGGGACGAACACCGCCACCGGAGCGCACACGGCGAAGAGCGGGACCTGCTCGAACCCGGCACCCGCGGCGACGAGGCCGACGATGGCCGTCGACACGAACGCGGCCAGGAACGGGATGATCGCCACTGCCTCACGGAAGCGCCGGAGGACCAGGCCGATCACCCCGACCAGCCCACCGACGACGAGCGCCAGGACGATCGCCCACCACGGGCAGCGGAACACGACGGCCAGGCCGGCCGAGGTCAGGGCGTTGCCGAGGATCCACGGCAGGGCGGGCGGCGGGACGGTGCCGGCGCGGATGGCCCGGACGCGGGCGGGGATCTCGGCGAGGGCGATGGAGCCGCTCTCGAGCCCGAGCACCACGCGGTTCGCACGAGCCGCCTGGCGTGAGGACAGTTCGATGCCCTCGGCGTTGACGATGGTGGCGGCGCCGGTGGAGACCTCGCTCACCATCACCAGGGCGGGCAGGACGCCGATCGCGAGCGTCGGTCCGACCCCGGCGGCATCCCGGGCCTTCTCGAGCGCCGACCGGACGTCGGTGACGGAGCTACCGGCGTCCAGGAGCAGCGCACCGAGGGTGCCGAGGAGCATGCCGACCGGGACGCTCTCGCCGTCGACGACCTCGACGTGGGCCTCCGGTCGGCGGAGGGCGTTCTGCAGGTTGGCGAGTGCGCTTCCGAGTCCGACCACGATCGTCGATGCTACTGGTCGTGCGGGTTCCGCGGATTCCGCGGGTTCCGCGGGGTGCTCGGTCTTCGGTACCCCCGGTGGGACTCGAACCCACAACTCAGCGATTTTAAGTCGCGTGCCTCTACCGATTGGGCCACGGGGGCGGGCCGCAACAGCCTACCGATGCACGAAGGCGGTCACCCCGCACGGGGTGACCGCCTTCGTGGCGAGCGGTGCTACTTGGCGTCGGCCGGGGCCGTCACCGACTCGGGGGCGTTCGAGACGTCCTTCGCGGGCTCGCCGTAGACGGGGCCGGCGGCACCGGCGACCTTGCCCTCTTCCGGAGCGGGGGCTGCGGCGGGCGCAGCCGGGGCCTCGGCAGCGGGCTTCGGACGGGACGCGAACGCCTCGAACGCGGCACGCGGTGTCTCGCGGTCGTCGAGCGACACGATGTCGCGGCCCAGGAAGAAGCCACCGACCCAGTCGCCGATGACGCGCCACTTGCGCTCCCACGACGGCATGGCCAGGCCGTGGTAGCCGCGGTGTGCGCCCCAGGCCAGGAAGCCCTTCATGGCGAACTTGCCGGACTGGAACACACCGGTGCCCAGGCCGAGGCCCGCGACGGCACCGAGGTTCTCGTGCTTGTAGTCGGTCGTCGCCTCGCCACGGATGGTCGCGACGACGTTCTTCGCGAGCTGCTTGGCCTGGCGCACGGCGTGCTGGGCGTTCGGCACGCAGAACCCGCCGACACCGCCCCCGGTCAGGTCCGGCACGGCTGCGACGTCGCCGCAGGCCCATGCGTCGGCGATCACGCCGTTGTCGTCAACCACGCGCAGGTCGGGCTGCACGCGGATGCGACCGCGCTGCTCGAGCGGGAAGTCGGTGCCCTTGACCATCGGGTTCGCCATGACGCCGGCGGTCCAGATGATGAGGTCGGACGGGATCGTCTCGATCGCGCCGTCGCTCGTCTTGAGCTCGCAGACGCCGCCGACGGCCGAGGCCAGCTGCGTCTCGAGGTGCACGGTCGCGCCGCGCTCGGCGAGGTTCTTGAGCACCCAGTGCGAGGTCTCGAGCGAGACCTCGGGCATGATGCGGCCCATCGCCTCGACCAGGTGGAAGTGCGTGTCGTCGAAGGACAGCTGCGGGTGGCTCTTCAGCAGGTCGGTGACGAAGGAGCGGAGCTCGGCGAACACCTCGATGCCGGCGAAGCCACCACCGACGACGACGACGGTGAGCAGGCGGTCGCGCTCGGGACCGGCCGGCAGGTTCGCCGCCTTGTGGAAGTTGCTGAGGATGCGGTCACGGATGGACGCGGCTTCCTCGATGGTCTTCAGGCCGATGGCCTCGTCCGCGACGCCCGGGATCGGGAACGTGCGGGACACCGCGCCGGCGGTCATGACGATCTGGTCGTAGGACTCCTCCCACGCCTCGCCCTCGGTGGGGGTGATCGTCGCCGTCTTGGTGGCGTGGTCGACCTTGGTGACCTTCGCCGTGACGACGCGCGTCTTCTTGAGGTGACGGCGGTGCGCGACGACCGCGTGACGCGGCTCGATCGAACCGGCGGCGACCTCGGGCAGGAACGGCTGGTACGTCATGTACGGCAGCGGGTCCACCATGACGACCTCGGCTTCGCCCTGGCGAAGGTGCTTCTCGAGCTTCCATGCGGTGTAGAAACCGGCGTAACCGCCGCCGACGACGAGGATCTTGGGCACGGGGGATGATCTCCTTGGATGGGGGGTGTGCGGGAGTCGGGTCAGACTTCGCCGCCACCCGCCCCGACTCCAGCGTCTGCACCGTCATCATACGCCCGGCACACGCACCGGGAGGGCGACCAGTCCGCGCGCTCCAGCGCGAGGTCGCCGATGGGGTTGACGCCGGGTCCGGCGGCGAGGGCGTGTCCGACGAGGGCGTGCAGGCACTTCACGCGGGTGGGCATGCCACCGGCGCTGATGCCGTCGATCTCGTCGACGTGTTCGATCGACTCGCGGTCGGCCAGGTAGGCCTGGTGGGCCGCGCGGTACTGCGCGGCGACTGCGGGGTCCTCGAGCAGGGCTGCCAGCTCGGGCATGACCTGGTTGGCCTCGAGGGTGCTGACCGCAGCGGTGGCCGCGGGGTGGCACAGGTAGTAGAACGTCGGGAACGGGGTGCCGTTCGACAGCCGGGGCTTCGTGGAGACGACGGTGGGGTTGCCACAGACGCAGCGTGCCGCGATCCCGATGACGTCACGTGCCGGTCGGCCGAGCTGCGCCGACACGACCTGGACGTCGCGGTCGGAGGGCGGGTCGAAGGGAGGGGTCGTCACGGGAACGTGAGCCTACCGGAGAAGCGGAACCCCGCGCACCGTCGGCCCGGACGGCTCCGCGCCTCGGACTACTTGCTGTCGCCCGTACCGGAGACGTCGGGGGCGACGAGGTCGGCAGCACGCTCGTCCGTCAGTCCGGACTGCATCACCGACGAGAGCATCGCCTGCACCCAGTCGACCTTGGGGGTCTGCACCTTGGCGCTCACGGGGGTGCCGGATTCGGTGGTCGGGGTCTTCGCGGCCCGCTTGTCCTCGGTGCCCATCACGAGGTAGCTCTCCTCGCCCGGGTACACGTAGAGCAGCCGGTCGCGGGCCTGCGCCTCGATGTAGGCCGGGTCGTCCCAGCGCGCGACGTCCTGCTTCTTCTGCGTGACGTCGGCCTTCTGGTTGGCGACCTCCTGCTGCTGCTGGGCGATCTGCTCCTGCTGCTGGATGAGCGTCCGGAGCGACGGCGCGAGCACCACCACGAACAGCACGATGATCGCGAGCATGAGCAGGCTGAACCCGGAGAAGTGGATCGAGCGGTACCAGGGGTGCGCGGGCGTGCTGCCGTCGGGCATCGCCACGGGGACGCGGCGGACGCGGGGCTTCTGGCTGGGCACGGTCCGACGATAACCCGGGCTGGTCGGTCGGGCAGCCCGGCACGCGGCCGTTCGGCGCCCTCTCAGCGTCTCGCGTCCCACGGTGCTGCCCAGCAGAAGACGCCGTCGTCTCGTCGAGACGCCTCCGGATTCGACGGCGTCTCACGGACTTCGCGGCGTCAGGCTGACACGACGGCGTGACGCCGGCGGCGGGCGGGTCCGGGTCCGATCGAGGCAGCCGGGAGGCACGGCTCCGGCCCGTCCGTCCGCCCCGCACTCGGAGTGGTCACCACACACCGCCCGACGCACGTCCGGTGGTCACGTCCTGTCGGCCGGGCCCGGGCCAGCCGACGACTCGTGACCACTCGACGCAGCGCGCGCGGCACGTGCTGACCGCACGGCGCATGCTGACCGCTCGGCAGTCCGGGGCCGCACACACGACGAGACGCCGTCCTCGTGGAGGAGGACGGCGTCTCGGTGGTGCGGGTGCTGCTGGCCCGGCTGGTTACAGCGACGCGGCGCGCGGGAAGGCCGAGCGGCCGGCGTACACCGCGGCGTCGCCGAGCTCTTCCTCGATGCGGAGCAGCTGGTTGTACTTCGCGACGCGGTCCGAGCGGGCCGGGGCGCCGGTCTTGATCTGACCACCGTCGACCGCGACCGCGATGTCCGCGATCGTGGTGTCCTCGGTCTCGCCGGAGCGGTGCGACAGGATCGAGGTCAGGCCGTGACGGTGCGCGAGCGAGACCGCGTCGAGGGTCTCGGTGAGCGTGCCGATCTGGTTGACCTTGACGAGGATCGAGTTCGCGGCCTTCTCGTCGATGCCCCGCTGCAGACGCTTCGGGTTCGTGACGAACAGGTCGTCGCCGACGATCTGGACCTTGTCGCCGAGTTCGGCGGTCAGGTGCGACCAGCCTTCCCAGTCGTCCTCGGCCAGCGGGTCCTCGATGGTGACGAGGGGGTAGTTCGCGACGAGCTCGGCGAAGTAGGAGGTGAACTCCTGGCTCGAGAGCTGCTTGCCCTCGAACTGGTACTTGCCGTCCGAGAAGAACTCGGTGGACGCGACGTCGAGGCCGACGGCGATGTCCTTGCCGGGCGTGTAGCCGGCCTTCTCGATCGCGGTGAGCAGGAAGTCGAGCGCGGCGCGGTTCGACGCGAGCTCCGGCGCGAAGCCACCCTCGTCGCCGAGGCCGGTGGCCAGGCCCTGCTTCTTCAGCTCGCCCTTGAGGGCGTGGTAGGTCTCGACGCCCCAGCGGAGTGCCTCGGAGAAGGACTCGGCGCCGTACGGCACCAGGAAGAACTCCTGGATGTCGACGTTGGTGTCCGCGTGGGCACCGCCGTTGACGACGTTCATCAGCGGGACGGGCAGCGTGTGCGCGTTCGGGCCGCCGAGGTAGCGGAACAGCGGCAGGTCGACCGAGTCGGCTGCGGCACGGGCGACGGCGAGCGAGGCACCGAGGATCGCGTTCGCGCCGAGGCGGGACTTGTTCTCGGTGCCGTCGAGCTCGATGAGCGCGGCGTCGACGAGGCGCTGGTCGGTGGCGTCGAAGCCCTCGAGCGCCGGGCCGATCTCGTCGAGGACGGCGTCGACGGCCTTGAGCACGCCCTTGCCGCCGTAGCGCGAGGCGTCGCCGTCGCGCAGCTCGTACGCCTCGAACGCGCCGGTGGATGCACCGGACGGGACGAGCGCGCGGGACACGACGCCGTCGTCGAGGAGGACCTCGACCTCGACCGTCGGGTTGCCTCGGGAATCGAGGACTTCGCGTGCGCCTACGGCATCGATCAGGGCCACGGGGTACTCCCTACACATTGGTTGTGGTGATTGCGGTGTCGATCCTAGCGAGCGGAGGTGAACACGACGTCGGCCGTGACGCCGACCTGTGGACGAGTCCGTGCTGGAACGGGGACAGGGTGCTCAGTCGAGCGGGCGGAACGCGACGCCCTCGAGCGACGCGGTGTCGGCCGAGACGGTCGCGAACGCCGTGAAGCCCTGCGCGGCGAGGCCGGCGAGCAGGTTCTTCGTGTTCTTCGTGCGGCGCTCGAGCCGGACGCGCCGGTGGGACGCCAGCGCCTCGGTCTTCAGCGCGGCGAGCCGGACCGGGTCGACGTCCTTGTCGTACACGAGCACGACGGCGTCGGCCTCGGCGGACTCCGGCAGGGTCACCAGGTCGACGAGCCGTTCGAAGCCGAGCGAGAACCCGACGGCGGGGACGTCCTGCCCGAGGAACCGGCCGATCATGCCGTCGTACCGGCCACCGCCACCGAGGCTGTAGCCGAAGTCGGGGTGCGCGACCTCGAAGATCGTGCCCGTGTAGTAGCCCATGCCGCGCACGAGCGTCGGGTCGAACCGCAGGTCCACCCCGGGCAGCGCCTCGCGCAGGCGGAGCAGGTCGGCGAAGGCCTCGGCGTCCAGCCACGGCGCGCCCTCGACCGACGTCCAGTCCGCGGCCTCGAGCGCGCGGATGGTGTCCTCGAGCCCGGGCAGGTCGGCGCCCACGGTGCTGCGGAGCTCTGCCGCGACGCCGTCCGCGCCGATCTTGTCGAGCTTGTCGATCGTGATGAGCGCGCGGTCGGCAGCAGCGGGCTCGGTGATCCCCCACGACGCGAGGAGTGCCAGGAGGATCCGGCGGTCGTTGATCCGGATCGTCGTGCCACTGACACCGAGGGCGTCGAGGGCCGCCGTCGTCGCGCGGATGAGCTCGATCTCGGCGAGCTGCCCGGGCTCCCCCAGGATGTCGATGTCGCACTGCACGAACTGGCGGTAGCGGCCCTTCTGCGGGCGCTCAGCGCGCCAGACCGGGGCGATCTGCACGGAACGGAAGACCGACGGCAGCTCCGCACGGTGCGAGGCGTAGAAGCGTGCGAGGGGAACGGTCAGGTCGAACCGCAGACCGAGGTCGGCGAGGTCCAGCGGGGCCACGGCGCCCTGCAGGTCCTCGGTGGTCAGCCCGCGCTTCATCACCGCGAACGCCAGCTTCTCGTTGTCGCCACCCAGCCCGGAGTGCAGCCGCGCAGCGTCCTCCACCACCGGGGTCTCGATCTCGTCGAAACCGTGCCGCGAGTAGACGTCCCGCACGACACCGAGCACGTGCTCGCGCCGGGCCTTGTCCGCCGGGAGGAAGTCACGCATGCCACGGGGTGCCGTCACGGTCGTTGCCATGCGGCCAATTCTGGCAGACGGCCGTCCCCGGCTTGCGCGCCTTCCGATCCACTGGCATACTGCATGCAGAACCTCGGTCCGGATCGTGCCTGATCCACGTTCCGGATCGTTCGCGGGGCGACGTGCTGCAGTGCGTCCCGCGGTTCGAGCGGGATTCCCTGTCGGCCCCTCTCCCTGGTGGAGCCGACGCCCGCTCACGGGCGCCCTCTCTTTTTCGGGTTGGGAGGGCGCCCGTTCTCTCCCGCCCGGATCCTCCGAGCCCGGAGCGACCTCGCGCACCGGGGATCACTCTGCAGCGCGACCGGCCTCCTCGAGCTCCGTCACCGCGGCCCGCAGACTCGCGACCGGGTCCACCCCGCGCCCCGCTGCAGCCGCGATCTCCCCGAGCACCGCTCGCCCCCACACGGGGTCGGCCGTGCCCACCCCGTCGTCCGCCGCCAGCGCGGCGGACGCACCACGGGCCTCCAGGCCGACGCCGGAACCGGCCCCGACGACGGAGGCGACGACCGCGTCGGCGTCCCCACGCTCCTGCAGCCGTTCCAACAGCTTCACCGCACGCTCCAGCGGCGGCATCGCCCGCGGCACCCCGTCGAACGCACTCCGCCGGCTCGCCTTCTCGGACGCCTTCGCCGCACGCCAGACCCGCACGACGTCCTCGACGGTGTCCGCCGTCTCGTCACCGAACACGTGCGGGTGCCGCCTGGTCATCTTGTCCCGCACCCCGGCGGCGACGTCCTCGAGCGTGAAGTCCCCCGCCCGGGCGGCGATCCCCGCGTGCAGGACCACCTGGTAGAGCAGGTCGCCGAGTTCCTCGCGGACGTCGGCCGGGTCGCCGTCGTCGATGGCGTCGACGAGTTCGTACGACTCCTCGACGGCGTACCGGGCGAGTGAGGCGTGGGTCTGCGCCCGGTTCCAGACGCACCCGCCGTCCTCGGCGAGCAGGCGGTCGACGACGGTCACGAGGTCCGGTACGGCGGTCATCCGGCCATGGTCCCACTCCCGTAGACTGGCAGTGGTGTGTCGGGAAGTCTGGTCGACGGACACTCACCCGACCCCTCGAGACGGAGATCCATGTCGTCCCTCGTCCGCTCCCCCCGCTTCAGCGCCATCGCGCTCCTCACCGCCGCCGTGCTCGGCCTGGTCGTGGCGAACTCCCCGATCGGCCCCGGCCTCGAACGGCTCCTCGACGCGCACCTGCCGCTCGGTGCGCTGGGCCTCGACCTGTCGATCGCGCACTGGATCAGCGACGGCCTGCTCGCGGTCTTCTTCCTGCTCGTCGCGATCGAGCTGAAGCAGGAACTCGTCGACGGTGAGCTGTCGAACCCCAAGACCGCGATCATCCCCGCCATCGCCGCGGTCGGCGGCGTGCTCGTCCCGGCCGGCATCTTCCTGCTCGTCACCGCGGGCACGCAGTACACGCACGGGTGGCCGATCCCGACGGCGACGGACATCGCGTTCGCGCTCGGGGTGCTCGCCATGTTCGGTCGCGGGCTGCCGAGCGGCATCCGGGTGTTCCTGCTCGCGCTGGCCGTCCTCGACGACCTCATCGCGATCATCATCATCGCCGTGGTGTTCGCCCACGACACCGACTTCCTGGCCCTCGCCGGTGCCGTCGTCACGCTCGTGGCGTTCTGGCTGCTCGGCCGGATGCTCCGTCCGGGGCGCTCCGGACAGACGCTCATCATCGTGGCGATGGTCGTCGTCGGGCTCCTGACCTGGTGGCTCGTCTACCACTCCGGCGTCCACGCCACCATCGCCGGCGTCGCCCTCGGGCTCGTGCTGCCCCGCCGCCCGGGCCACACCCTGCACGAGAACGTCGAGCCGTGGTCGAACGCCATCGTGCTGCCGGTGTTCGCGTTCGCGTCGGCCGCCGTCATCATCCCCGCGGTCGGCATCAGCGAGCTCTCGCCCACGTTCTGGGCGGTCGTCCTCGCCCTGCCGGTCGGCAAGGTCATCGGCATCACGCTGTTCGGCACGATCGCCACGCGGATCTTCCGCTCGCCCGGCCGCTCGTCGCTGTCGTTCTTCTCGATCATCACCGTCGGCGTGCTCGGCGGCATCGGGTTCACGGTGTCGCTGCTCATGAACGAGCTGGCGTTCGCCCGCAACGAGGAAATCCTCGACGAGGGCGTCCTCGCCGTGCTCGTCGGATCGGGCATCGCCATCGTCGCGTCGGCGGTCGTCGTCACCCTGCGTGCGCGGGCGTACCGCGCGCGCCGCGAGCTGTCCGAGGCCGAGGACACCGAGTAGCGGCTTCGCACCCGTTCCGCGACACGGCACGCGTCGTTCGACGCGTGGATCGTCGCGGGCGGCGTGCGCGCCGTGGACGTGGCCGCGACGGGCCGCGTCTACGCGGCCGGCGCCTCCGCCGGGGTCGTCGCCCCGTACACGGCGGTGAGGATGCTCTCCACCCACTGGATGAGGGCGTCGTCCGGCAGCGCCTGGTCGTGCGGGCGCGGCACGGGGATGCTCGACGCGTTCTGCTGCGGGAACCAGCGCGCCCCCGGGAACATGCGCTTCAGGCGCACCTGCGACGAGTCGGCGAGCTCCGTGCCGGCGACCCGCAGGTTGGAACCCATCACGACGACGTCGGACAAGCCGACCTGCTGCGCCATCCGACGCAGGCGGGAGACCTCGACCAGGGTCTGCACGGCCTGCGGCGGCTGCCCGTAGCGGTCGGTGAGCTCGTCGAGCACCATGTCGATCGCGTTCGGCTGCGCCGTCGGAGCCGAGGCCGCCGACAGCTTCTGGTACGCCTCGAGCCGGAGCCGCTCGGACTCGACGTAGTCCTCGGGGATGTGCGCGTCGACGGGGATCTCGAGGCGGAGCTCGGTCTGCCCCTCGGCGACGTCGCCACGGAACTGCGACACCGCCTCGCCGATCATCCGGAGGTACAGGTCGAACCCGACACCCGCGATGTGGCCGGACTGCTCACCACCGAGCAGGTTGCCCGCCCCGCGGATCTCGAGGTCCTTCATGGCGACCTGCATGCCCGCACCGAGCTCGTTGTTCGCGGCGATGGTCTCGAGGCGGTCCTGCGCGGTCTCGGACAGCGGCTTGTCGGAGTCGTAGAGGAAGTACGCGTACCCGCGCTCGCGGCCACGGCCGACCCGACCGCGCAGCTGGTGCAGCTGCGACAGCCCGTACTTGTCGGCCTTGTCGATGATGAGCGTGTTGGCGTTCGCGATGTCGAGACCGGTCTCGATGATCGTCGTCGAGACGAGGACGTCGAAGCGACGCTCCCAGAAGTCGACCATGACCTGCTCGAGGGTGGTCTCCGACATCTGCCCGTGCGCCACGGCGATGCGGGCGTCCGGCACGATCTCGGCCAGGTGTGCGGCGACCGACTGGATGTCCTTCACCCGGTTGTGCACGTAGAACACCTGGCCCTCGCGCAGCAGCTCGCGACGGATCGCCGCCGCCACCTGCAAGTCGGACTGCGGCCCGACGAAGGTCAGGATCGGGTGGCGGTCCTCTGGTGGGGTGGCGAGGGTCGACATCTCGCGGATGCCCGTGACCGCCATCTCGAGCGAGCGCGGGATCGGGGTCGCCGACATCGCCAGCACGTCGACGTTCGTCTTGAACTTCTTGAGCTGGTCCTTGTGCTCGACGCCGAACCGCTGTTCCTCGTCGATGATGACGAGACCGACGTCCTTGAAGGTGATGCCCTGCGACAGGATCCGGTGGGTCGCGATGACGATGTCGACCGTGCCGTCAGCGAGCCCGGCGATGGTCTCCTTCGACTCCTTCTCGGTCTGGAACCGGCTCAGGGCGCGCAGGTGCACCGGGAACCCGGCGAAGCGCTCCTGGAAGGTCTCCATGTGCTGGCGGACGAGCAGGGTCGTCGGGACGAGCATGACGACCTGCTTGCCGTCCTGCACGGCCTTGAACGCGGCGCGGATCGCGACCTCGGTCTTGCCGTAGCCGACGTCGCCGGAGAGCAGGCGGTCCATCGGGATCGGCCGTTCCATGTCGCGCTTGATCTCGTCGATCGTGGTGAGCTGGTCGGCGGTCTCGGCGAACGGGAACGCCTCTTCCAGCTCGCGCTGCCACGGGGTGTCGGGACCGAACGCGTGCCCCTTCGACGCCATCCGCGCCGAGTACAGCTTGACCAGGTCGACGGCGATGTCGCGGACGGCCTTGCGCGCCTTCGACTTGGCGGCGGACCAGTCCGAGCCGCCCATCTTCGACAGGGTCGGGGACTCACCACCGACGTAGCGGGACAGCTGGTCGAGCTGGTCGGTCGGCACGAAGAGCTTGTCGCCCGGGTAGTTGCGCTTCGACGGCGCGTACTCGAGCACGAGGTACTCGCGCTGCGTCTTCACCGCGTTGCGTCCACCCGAGCTCACTTCGCGGCTGACGAGCTCGACGAACTTGCCGATGCCGTGGGTCGCGTGCACGACGACGTCGCCCGGCTTGAGCTGCAGCGGGTCGACGACGTTCTTGCGCCGGCTCGCGAGCTTCTTGACGGTGCGGGCCCCCTGCTGGACGCTGCGGCCGTAGAACTCGGCCTCGCTCAGGACCGCGATGCGGGGGTCGGGGATGGCGAAGCCGTGCTCGACGGTCGCGGTCGTCACGACGGCGAACCCCGGCTCGGGCGGCGCGTCGACCGCTGCGGCATGGGCGGCGACCCCGGCGTCGGCCAGCACCTGCACCGCACGTTCGACGAGGCCCTGCCCCTGCGCGGTCACCACGACCGCCCACCCGTCGTCGGTCAGCGACTTGACGTGCGCGATCGCCCCGTCGGCGCTGCCCGCGAAGCTCGGCACCGCTTCGGCCCGGACGCGGATGTACTCGCCGGCTTCGGCAGCGGCCTCGGCGTCGGTGAGGACGCGCTCGGTGTCCCCTTCGTCGAGGCCGGAGTCGAACGGCGACACCGTCCACCAGGTGCGCTGCCCGCGGGTGTTCTTGAGCTGCTGCACGGTCAGGAAGTTGCCCGCGTCGAGGTCGATCGGGGCCTGTGCCCCGGCGACCGCTGCGCTCCAGGCCGCCTGCAGGAACTCGGTGTTCGTCTCGGCCAGGCTGTTCGCGCGGCCGTTCACCCGCTCGGGCGAGAACACCGCGATGGTGGCGTCGTCCGGCAGGTAGGAGGTCATCGGAACGAGGTCCTGCACGAGCGCCGGAGCGAGCGACTCCATGCCCTCGACCGGGATGCCCTCGGCGATCTTCGCGAGCATCTGCGACAGGTTCGGGAACTCGTGCAGCATCTCGCGGGCCCGCTGCCGGACTTCGTCGCTGAGCAGGAGCTCGCGCGAGGCGGTCAGCTCGACCGAACCGAGGTCGTCCTCGGTGGTGCGCTGGTCGGCGACGGAGAACGCCTTGATCGCCTCGATCTCGTCGCCGAAGAAGTCGACACGCGCCGGGTGGTCGGCCGCCGGCGGGAAGACGTCGAGGATGCCACCGCGCACCGCGAACTCACCACGGCGGGTGACGAGGTCGACGCGCGAGTAGGCGAGGTCCACCAGCTGCGCCGAGATCGCCGCCAGGTCGTTGCCCCGCGAGTCGGTCCGGAGCACCACCGGCGCCAGGGACGTCAGGTTGCTCGCGATCGGCTGCAGCGCGGCTCGGACGCTCGCGACGACGACGGTCTGGCGCCGCTCGGTCGGGTCCGTCGCCTGCCACGCAGCGAGCTTGCGGAGCGTCGCGATGCGTGTGCCGACGGTCTGGGGGCTCGGGCTGAGACGCTCGTGCGGCAGGGTCTCCCACGCGGGGAACTCGAGCACCTCGGCGTCGGGGACGTAGCTGCCGAACGCTTCGCGGACCGCTTCGGCTTCACGCCCAGTCGCCGTGATGACGAGGACGCACTGCGGACCGTTGCGCTCGGCGAGCAGCGCACCGAGCAGCGGCACGCGCAGGCCGTCCACGACGGAGAAGTCGGCGTCGCGCGGTGCGGCGCGCAGCACGCGATCGAAGGCGGAGGCGCGCGAGAGCGCAGGGATGATGCCCGAGATCGTCACTCAGGAGATGGTACCGGCCACCACCGACGCCGACCGCGCCGTGCGCGACGGGCGAACAGCGCGGAACACTCAGGACGGAGCGTGCACGCGCTGCTGTGCGGCGAGCAGGCCGACCTCGGCGATCGCCTCGACCGCGTCGGCGGCGTCGGCCAGCAAGATCGGGAGCGTCTTCTTCTCGGCTGCGGAGAAGTCACGCAGCACGTAGTCGGCCGGGTCCTGCCGACCGGGCGGACGCCCGATGCCGACCCGGACGCGCATGAACTCGTTCGTCCCGGTGGCCTTGATGATGTCGCGCAGCCCATTGTGCCCGCCGTGCCCGCCACTGCCCTTCAGGCGGACGGTGTCGAACGGCAGGTCGAGCTCGTCGTGCACGACGACGAGGTCGGCCGGGGTGGCGCTGTAGAACCCGAGCACCGAGGAGACCGGTCCGCCCGAGGTGTTCATGAACGACCCGGGCTTCGCCAGCACGAGTCGTGTGCCGCCGGGCACCAGGCGCCCCTCGGCGACCTGGTTCGGCGTCTTGTGCTTCTTGAACGTCGCACCCATGCGGGACGCGAGTTCGTCGAGGACCATCTGGCCGACGTTGTGGCGGTTGCCCGCGTAGTCGGGCCCGGGGTTCCCGAGCCCGACCACCACGAGGATGTTGTCCGTCACAGCGTCGACCAGATGTCTTCGAAGGGGGTGTTACTCGGAGTCCGCGGCGCCCTCGGCACCCGACTCGGCGCCGGCCTCGGCCGAGGCTTCGTCCGCAGCGTCGTCGTCAGCGGTGCCACGCGGGGTGACGATCGCGACGACGAGCGCCTCGGGGTCGGTCTCGAGCTCGGCGCCCTCGGGGAGCTCGAGCTGCGAGGCGTGGATCTGCACGCCGTCCTCGAGGCCCTCGACGTTCACGGAGACGTGCTCCGGGATGTCGGTGGCGAGCACGAGCAGCGAGATCGTGTTGAGGTCCTGCACGTGGATGGTGCCGGAGAAGGACTCGCCCTCGATGACGACGGGCACGTCGACCGTGACCTTCTCGCCACGGCGGAGGACCACGAGGTCGATGTGCTCGATGATCTGACGCACCGGGTCACGCTGGACGTCCTTGACGAGGGCGAGCTGGGCAGCACCCTCGATGTCGAGGTCGACGACCGCGTTGGCGGTACGGACGAGCAGCATGGTCTCGTGACCGGGCAGCGAGATGTGCTTCGGCTCGGTCCCGTGGCCGTAGACGACGGCGGGGATCTTGTCGGCCGCGCGGAGCTTGCGAGCAGCGCCCTTGCCGAACTTGGTGCGGACTTCCGCTGCGAGCTTGGTGTAGTCGGCCATGGTGCCTCCTGGTGTCGGGGACGACGCCGGGGTGCCGGCATCGTGGGGGTCTGTGGTGTTGCAACTCGAACGCGTGCACGCGTGAGGAACGATCCCAGGGTCTTGCCGGGTATCCCACCGCGTCGATCACGGCCGCGCGTACGCAGCCCTCGCCGAAGTCAGGGACCGAGTCTAGCAGTACCGTCCGGGCGTGTCGCGCGGCACGGTCCGGACGCCAACCGGGACGGACAGGAGGCCCGTGGCTGTCCCGCCACGGGCCTCCTGTCCGTCGTCCCCATGCGACGGGCGCGGGGCGCTCCCCCCAGGACCGCTCCCCGCGACCGCCGCGTCAGTCGATCCCGGCCGGCGCCGCCGGCGCGAGCCGCGCGATCACCCGGTCGAGGCGGGCATCCACCTGCGGTTGCTGGGTCGACCCCTTCCGGAGCACGGCGGCGTCGGTCGCGGTGACGTGCAGCAGCCGTTCCCACTCCGCCGCGTACAGCGCGCTGCGGTAGCCGGAGGACTCCTGGCACGCGACGTCCCGTTCGGCGACGGCGACCTCGGCCTTCCCCGGGTCGTCCGAGAACAGGACGACCTGGTCGCCGTCACGGACGCTGACGTGCATCGAGGGGGTCGGCATGCCCTCCGGCCCCTCCGGCAGGTCCGGCACACCGGACGGCGCCATGCAGGTGCGCCACTCGGCCGCCGCCGTCCGGACCGTGTCGTCCTGACGTGCGTCCAACGCAGCCAGGTACGTCAGGCGCTGGGCGAGCTCGGAGGCCGCCTGCTCGGTGCCGCGCAGCGTGGTACCGAGGGTCTTCCGGGCGGCCTTCCAGCAGCGGGCGGCCACGTCGTCCGGGAGTGCCGCGAACGCCGCCTGGCGGTCGGGGTCGTACCCCCACTTCCGCATGCCCGCCTGGTTCGCACCGGCCACGGACGACCCGTGGTAGCCGCGGGTCTCGGCGAGCGCCGCGGTGAGGGGCCGGGTGGTCGCGAGTGCGGGTGACGGGTTCGCCCGGGCGGCGGTGTCTGCCGCGTCGTCGTCGGCCTGCAGCCCGGCCGCGGTCGCCCAGGGCGCCGGATC
Source organism: Curtobacterium sp. 8I-2 (assembly GCF_902506155.1). Lineage (NCBI taxonomy): Bacteria > Bacillati > Actinomycetota > Actinomycetes > Micrococcales > Microbacteriaceae > Curtobacterium > Curtobacterium sp. 8I-2. Next base: position 1,901,069 of record NZ_LR732827.1, on the reverse strand, counting down.
GTCGATGCCGGCCTTCCGCAGGCAGGGCTCGGCCACGAGGTCCTCTGCGTACGTGGTCTTCGACGAGGCCGGTGCGACGAAGGCGTCGAGCGGCATCGCCCACGCGGTGCTGTCCTGTTCGACGGTGGGTGCGACCGCGACGTCGGCGCGTTCGGGCAACCCGTGGACGACCGCGGTGGCCAGTCCGGCGAGGACGACGACGAGGGTGCCGGTCTTCGCGACGCGGTTCGTGATCTGCATGGTTCCCCCTAGGCGCGGACGAGGCCGCGTTCGTGTGCGGTGATGACGACCTGGATCCGGTTCCGGAGGCCGAGCTTCGTCAGGACGGCGCGGACGTGGGTCTTCACGGTGGCGTCGCTCAGGAAGACCGACTCGGCGATCTCGGCGTTGCTGAGCCCCTTCGCGACGAGCATGAAGACCTCGCGCTCGCGAGCCGTCAGCGAGTCGAGCACCTCGTCACGCCGATCGGTGACGGCCGGGGTGCCCTGCGCGCGCAGCAGGTCGAGCGCCTCCGCTTCCGTCGGTGCCGGTCGGCCCGCGTGCACGTCGCGGATGGTCGCGGTGACGACATCGGGCAGGGCGTCCTTCGTCAGGAACGCTGCGGCGCCGGCGCGGAGTGCGGCGAGCACGGCGTCGTCGCGGCGGATGGTCGTGAGCGCGACGACCCGCGGGCGGTCCTGGGTCGACGCGGCGAGCCGGGTCAGGGTCTCGATGCCGTTCATGACCGGCATCCGCAGGTCGAGCAGCAGGACGTCGGGGTGTTCGGCGGCGCAGAGTTCGAGGGCGGCGGCACCGTCGCCGGCGGTCCCGACACAGGTCATGTCGTCCTGGGCGTCCACGAGCATCTGCATCCCGGTGGCGAACAGTCGTTGGTCGTCGACGACGGCGACGCGGACGGCGCTCATCGGACGCGCTCCGGCCGGACGGCCGCGGTGTCGGTGTCGGTGTCGTGCGTCGGCACGGCGGCGGTCGTCGGCAGCCACGCGGTGACGACCCACTCGTCCGTGGTGTCGCCGACACCGGCACGCAGCCAGCCGCCGGCCAGTCGTGCACGCTCCTGCATCCCGGCGACACCGGACCCGAAACCGTCGAGCTCGACGAGCGGTTCGCTGCCCCGTGACGTCACGACGACGCCGAGCCCCGGCCCGCGCCAGTCGAGCGCCACCCGGGCCGTCGCTGTCCGCCCCTGGTGCTTCAGCACGTTCGTCAGGCTCTCCTGGACGATCCGGTGCACCGCGCTGGCGCTGCCCGCGGGGACCTGACCGGCTGCGCCGTGCTCCTCGAACGTCGCGGTCATCCCGAGCTCCCGCATGTCCTCGACCAGGTCGGGGACATCGAGCAAGCCGTGACGGTCGGCGTCGTCGCTCGCCTGGATGCGTTCGACCAGGGCCCGGACGTCGCCCAGTGCCGAGCGGCTCACGTCAGCGATGTCCTCCAGCGCCCGGGCAGCGTGTTCGTCCCGCACGGCGATGGCTGCGGCCCCCTGGGCCTGGGACACGACGACCGCCAGCGAGTGGGCCAGCGAGTCGTGCACGTCGCGGGCGATGCGGGCACGGTCCTGCTCGGCGCGGAGCTCGGTCGTGGTCACCTCGGTGCGGCGCTGCGCCTCGACCACACGGACCCGGGCGAGGCCGATCCGCCACGCGGCACCGATGGCCACGCCGACGGCCCAGGCGACACCGCTGACCCCGACGAACGCGAACGTGATCGTGACGAGGTCCGACCGGGTCCCGCCCGCGTTCCCCACCCAGCTGCCCCAGACGTCCTGGTCGGCAGCGGTCGGGACCGCCATCGCCCAGGCGGCCGCCGCACTCGCGAGCAGGAGCACGGGGACCGCGAGGTAGCGGAGCAGGTCGGACCGACCGGCGCCGACGACGCCGACGACGATCGCGATCGCCAGGTACTCCGGCCAGGTCGTGTCGGTCGGCCGGGTGAGCAGCCGGGCAGCCTGCAGGAGCGGGATGCCGACGACCAGTCCGAGCGCGGTCGCGGGCATCCACGCGGCGAGGCCGATGGCGACGGCGAAGGCCGACACCACGACGACGTGGTCGGCGAGTCCCGCACGTCCGGCTTCGGCGACGATCCAGAGCACGAGGTACACGGCACCGGCGGCCGGGGCCAGCAGGTGCCGGTACCGGCGGAGGAAGGAGGTCATGACGCGAGCGTATGGGCCGCGCTGCACGGGGACCGAGCCGCGCGACCGCTTTTCATCCGAGGTGATGAGGACGCGTCGGTTCGCTCAGCGACGGACCTTCCGACGGTGCTCCTGCGCGGCGTGGAGGACGTCGCGGGCCCGGTCGCTCGCCGCCTCGGCCTGGTCGCGGGCTGCTTCGAGCCGGGTGATCTCGGCTTCGGCCTGCTCGAGGGCACGCTGGAGCTCCGCGCGGCGCTCCTCCACCCGTTCGAGATCGGCCTCGGCGGTGTCGAGCGCTGCGTCGGCGTCGCGCGACTCCGTGCGCGCCGCGGTCTCGGCCTGGCGTGCCGCCTTGCGGTCGGCGGCAGGGTCGCGTTCCGGTTCGGGTTCGGCGTCCGGTTCCGCGGCGTCGCGCTGCGCGGGCCTGGAGGCACGGCTCGCCTTCCGCGCACCCCTCGCCTGGGAGATGGGGATGGGTGGGGCATCGCTGCCGGACCAGGCATCGGGCACCGCGTCCGGATCCGCGAGCGCCCCGTCGAGGTCGACCGCGTCGAACCCCACGCTCTCGAGCGCCGTCACGAGCAGCCCTGACCGGACGGCCGCGCCGGCGTGCGGATCCGCCATCGCCGCCTCGATCGTCGACCGGACCTGCTCGAGCACCGCCGGGGTGACGGGATGTCCGGCGTCGGACGCCAGGTCCGCACCGGCCTGCGCGAGGGCGTCGACGACCTCGGCGCGCTGCCGACGGAGGGTCCGGATCGCGTCGGGGTCGGCGTCGGCTTGGGCCTTGCGGAGCGCCGGTCCGAGGTCGACGGCGTCGTCGAGGGCACCGTCGTGGGCGAGCAGGTCGATCACCCAGGCGGCCGGTGAGGGCTTCCGGAGCTTCCCGATCGCCGTCGCGAGGGCACGGTCGTCCGGCCGCACCGCGCGCTGCCGTGCGGTGCGCTCGGCGACGAAGTCCGGCGGCGCGACGAGCAGCAGCTCCCTGGCGACGTCGGCGAACTCCATGCGACCACTGTGCCCGTTCACCACCGTGCCCGCGCAGCACCGTGCCCGCGCAGCACCCTGCCCGCGCAGCACCCTGCCCGCGGCTTCGGGGACTACCAGTCGTGGACGGTGCCGTCGGCCAGGCGGTTGAACGGCAGGTACGCCTGCTCGTAGGGGTATTTGCCGGCCTCGTCGACGTCGAGGCTGACCCCGAGACCCGGCTCGTCCCCCGGGTGCAGGTAGCCGTCGGTGAACGTGAACGTCTGGTGGAACACCTGGTTGGTCTGCGGTCCGTGCTGCATGTACTCCTGGATGCCGAAGTTGTGGATCGCGAGCCCGAGGTGCATCTGCGCGGCGAGCCCCACCGGGGAGATGTCGGTCGGCCCGTGGAACCCGGACTTGACCTGGTACAGCGCCGCGTACTCCATCGTCTTCTTGAGCGGGGTGACGCCGCCCATGTGCGTGACGGCACCGCGGACGTAGTCGATGAGCTGGTCGCGGATGATGTCCTTGAAGTCCCAGATGGTGTTGAAGACCTCCCCGATCGCCAGCGGCGTCGTGGTGTGCTGCCGGACGAGCTGCAGGGCCTCCTGGTTCTCTGCGGGGGTGCAGTCCTCGAGCCAGAACAGGTCGTACGGCTCGAGCGACTTGCCGAGCTTCGCGGCCTGCAGCGGGGTCATCCGGTGGTGACCGTCGTGCAGCAGGGGCAGCTCCGGGCCGAACTCGTTGCGGACGGCCTCGAACACGGTGGGCACGTGGCGCAGGTAGGCACGGGTGTCCCAGTCCTCCATCGCCGGGTACGCACCGCGCTGGGCGGGTTCGAAGTCGTAGCGGACGCCGGCGTTGCCCTCGGTGGTCGTGTTCGACGCGATGCCGTAGATGGACTCGAGGCCGGGGACACCGGTCTGCACACGGATGGAGCGGTAGCCCTCTTCCTGGTGCTCTCGGATGGAGTCGAACAGCTCGGGCAGTTCCTTGCCCGAGGCGTGGCCGTACGCCATCAGCCCGGTGCGCGACGCCCCGCCGAGCAGCTGGTAGAGCGGCATCCCGGCGACCTTCGCCTTGATATCCCAGAGGGCCATGTCGACGGCGGCGATCGCGGCCATCGTGACCGGTCCGCGGCGCCAGTACGACGACCGGTACAGGAACTGCCAGGCGTCCTCGATGCGGCTGGCATCACGGCCGACGAGCAGCGGGACGACGTGCTCGGACAGGTACGCGGAGACGGCGAGTTCCCGGCCGTTCAGGGTGGCGTCGCCGAGTCCGGTGACGCCGTCGGCGGTCGTGAGCTTGAGCGTCACGAAGTTCCGGTTCGGGCTGGTCACGATGACCTCGGCCCGCTCGATCAGCTGCCCGCGGTCCGCCGAGGCCCAGGTGTCCGGACGGCCGGCGGTGGTCTCGGCCGGCCCGCGGTCGGTGGCGCCGGGGACCGGGGCCGCGGGGTTCGTGGTGTTCGTGTCGGTCATGCGTGGACTCCTCCGTTGGAGCTCTGGCGGGCTGCTGCCGCGGCGGTGCGGATGCCCTGGGCCGCCGCCGTCACGGCAGTGACCACGGGGGTGGTGTCGAGTTCGGGGGCGACGACGGCCAGGATGTCGTGCACGTCCGAGTCTGGCCCGGGGGCGCCGGGGTCGCCCACCAGGTCGGGCTGCCCCGTGACGTGCAGCCACCACGCGGCGAGGGCGGTGGCCGCCCCGGCGCCGATGCCGGCCGAGGGGTCGCGGCTGAGCCGGTGCCGCACGACGTCGACGATGCGGACGGGCAGCTTCTGCGAGCCGCCGGACGCGATCTGCCGCAGGGTGTGCCGGATGCGCGGGTTGGCGAACCGCTCGACCAGGGCCGCGCGGGCGTCGGTGACCTCGGCCTCGGGCAGGGGCAGCTCGAGCGCGGCTTCGTCCCAGAGCTGCTCGACGGCGGTGCGGCAGACGGGGTCGTCCATCGCCTCGGCCACGGTGTCGTGGCCGAGCTGCAGACCCAGGTAGGCCAGGAGCGAGTGCGAGCCGTTCAGCAGCCAGAGCTTCCGCTGTTCGTACGGGGTGACGTCGTCGACGATCCGGACGCCCGCCGTCTGCCACGCCGGGCGGTCGATCCCGTCGAAGGCGTCCTCGAGCACCCACTCCGCGAACGGCTCGGTGACGACGGGGACCCGGTCGCCGGCGAGCGCACCCGGCAGTTCCGGCAGGTGCGCGACGTCGTCGTCGGTGGTGGCCGGGGTGATCCGGTCCACCATCGAACTCGGGAACGTGACGTTCGCCTCGATCCAGTCGCGCAGGGCGTCGTCGGTGACGGCGTCGAGCACGGCGTCGCGCAGGACCGCCCCGTTGTGCGTCAGGTTGTCGAGGCTGACCAGCGCGATGCGCCCGGAGCCGGCGGTGCGGCGGGCATCGAGCCCTGCGACCAACCGGGCCGGCACGTCGGAACCGGGCCGGTAGCCCTGCTCGGTGACCGTCAGCGTGACGATGGTCGTCTCGGGGGACGCGACCACGTGCCTCCAGGCGGTGTCGTCGCTGCCCGGGTGGGCTGCCGTGATCGTGTCGACCACCTCGGCGCTGTCGCCGGACGCGGCGCGGGTGACCAGCGTGTACCGGCAGCCCTGGGCAGTCAGGGCGTCGGCGACGTCGGGCGAGCGCCCGGTGAAGGCGGTGATCCCCCACGGTTCGCCGTCGGTGTGGGCGGTGTACCAGGCGAGGTGGGCGCGCGCGAACGCGCCCACCCCCACGTGGACGATGCCCGGTCGGCGATCGGTCATGCGGTCACCGGGACGAGCGAGCGGAGGTAGGCGAGGTTGTCGGCGGTGCGGGCCTCGAGCGGCAGGTCGGTGGAGAAGTCCTCGATGGTGACCCAGCCGTCGTAGCCCACCTGGCGGAGCGCGTCGAGGTACTCGGACACCGACGCCTGGCCGGTGCGCAGGGGTGCCCACTCGTGCTGCCAGATCGAGCTGCCGTCGGCACGGGTGTCGCCGGTGTCGACCCAGCGGGCGTTCTTCACGTGGGCGTGTGCCAGGTACGGCCCGAGCAGTTCGAAGGCGGCGAGGTGGTCTTCGTACCCCTCGATCACGAGGTTGCCGAGGTCGTGGATGACGCCGACGTGCGCGGGGTCGAGACCGTCGATCAGCCGCAGTGCTGCGGAGGCCGACGGCGTGATCGTCATGTGGTGCAGCTCGACGAGTGCCTTCACGCCGAGCTCCGACGCACGCGCCGCGACCCACTCGAGGTCGGCCCGGGTGCGGTCGAACAGCTGACCGTACGTCTCCCCCGTGCGCTCCTTCTCGGCTCGGTAGTGCGGCATCGTGACCCGCACCTGGCGGGCCCCGAGTTCGCTCGTCACGCGGAGCATCGTCTCGACGCCGTCGTGGTCCGCGGCCGGCTGGTAGCCGCCGATGCCCGAGTACTCGAGTCCGGCACCGTCGGTGATCCGGGCGATGTCGCCCACCCGGTCGCGGATGCCGGTGTACTGCCACGTCGAGTTGTTGCCCGCCCAGAACGACCGCTCGGCGGGGATGGCTTCGCCGGCGGCCGGGCGGTCGTCGACCACGCGCCACTCGATGCCGTCCCAGCCCTGCGCCGCCAGGGTCTCGGCGGCTTCGGCGGGGGTCCAGTCGGGAGTGGAGGCGGTGAACACGGAGAACTTCATCGGGTGGCTCCTTCGGTCGCGGCGGCGGTTGCGGGGGTGCCGACGACCGGCACCACGTCGGCTGGGCTGGCGCTGCCTTGCCCTCGGTCAGCCCCGCCGACGACCGGCACCACGTCGTCGTACGTGCCCTCGATCACGTCGTCGATGCGCACGGGGTGTCCGAGCGTCGCGCTGACGTAGAGCCCGCGGACGGTGGCGAGCGAGACCAGGGCGGCGTCGACGGTGACGCCCGGTTCGCGGCCCTGCCGGATCGCGTCGACGATGTCGGTGTACTGCCGAGCGTGCCCGGCGGCGAAGTGGTCGGGCTCGGCCGGGCCGCCGACGACGTGCTCGGGCGGGACGACGTCGTCCTTCTGGTCGACGGCTCCGGCGACCGCGCTGGCGTTCGACGTGGTCGCGGCGGACTCGAGCGTCGCGGTGTCCGGGGCGATGTGGAAGTAGGCGAGCCGGTCGTCGTCGACGATCGCGGACCCGTGTGTGCCGTACACGGCGTACCGGGCGGAGAGCCCCGGGTACGCGGCGGTCGTGCAGTGGACGACGCCGAGCGCCCCGCCGGCGAACCGGACGGTGGCGACCGCGGTGTCCTCGACCTCGATGCGGTCGTGGGCGAGGAGCCCGGTCTGGGCCGAGATCTCGACCGGACGGCCGAGCGCCCAGACGAGCAGGTCGACGGTGTGCACGCCCTGGTTCATCACCGCGCCGCCGCCGTCGAGCGCCCAGGTGCCGCGCCAGTCACCGGAGTCGTAGTACCCCTGCGACCGGTACCAGGCCACGCTCGCCAGGCCCGAGGTCACGGTGCCGAACCCGCCGTCGTGCGCCGCCCGGGCGACGGCCGCCGAGGCCGGGTCGAAACGGTGCTGGCTGATGACGCTCGTGACGAGCCCGCGGTCGCGAGCGGCTGCGGCGAGCGCGGCGATCTGCCGCGCCCGGGGCATCGTGGTGTCGAGCGGCTTCTCGATGACGACGTGCTTGCCGGCGGCCAGGGCGGCCTCGGCCAGCTGCACGTGCATGCCCGAGGGCGAGCAGATCGCGACGACGTCGATGTCGGACTGGTCGATCGCCTCTCCGATGGTGGACGTCGTGATCGGACGGGCGACGCCCATCGCCTCGACCGCGTCGGCCGCGCTCGTGGCGGCTTCGGGCACGGCGTCGACGAAGGCGACGACCTGCAGGTCGGGGTGGTGCACGGCGACGGTGGCGTGGTGGCGGCCGATGACGCCGGCGCCGACGACTGCCAACTTCAGTGGGGTGGTCATCGCAGGGTGACTCCGATCTGGTCGGTGAGGGTGCGGAAGGCCCGGCCGGCACGACCGAAGGCCGCGGGGCCGGAGAACCCGCCGAGGGAGGTGAAGTCGCTGAGGTGCGGCTCGAGCGAGGCGTACCCGGAGTAGCCGGCGTCGCGGAGCGCGGTGAGGGTCTGGAGCAGTTCACCGTCGCCCTCGCCCGCCGGCACCACCGACGAGTCGGCGGCGAGGGCGTCCTTGACCTGCAGGTAGTCGACGTACGGGGCGAGCTGCTCCCAGCCGTCGGTGAAGGGCCGGACGCCGCACTGCACGTAGTTCGCGTTGTCCCAGGCCAGTCGGAGCGCGGACGAACCGACGCTCTCGACGATGTCGAGCACGCGCGCGGGGACGTCGCCGTAGATGTCCTTCTCGTTCTCGTGCAGCAGGGTCACCCCTTCGCGCTCGGCGAGGTCGGCGAGCGCCCGCATCCGGACGAGGACGTCGTCACGGACGTCGTCCGGCTGCCGACCTTCGAAGTAGAACGAGAAGATCCGGATGTTCGTGGTGCCGAGGGCGTGCGCGGCACGGATCGCGCGGGCGAGGCGTGCGACCTCGTGCTCGACGAGTTCGTCGACGGGCACCTTGCCGATCGGCGAGGCGATCGCGGACACGGTCTGCCCACGCTCGTCGAGCAGCCGGTGGAGTCCGGCGAGCTGGTCGTCGTCGAGGTCGACGACGTTGACGCCCCAGGCGCTGCGGACCTCGATGGCGCTCGCGCCGAGCGCCTGCAGGACCGCGACCTGGACGACCGGGTCGGCGTCGATCTCGTCGCCGAAACCGGAGAGTTCCCACGTGGGCTGGTCGGTCATGGTGTCCTTTCGTTCGGACGGGAGGCGCGTGGCGGGGCCGCCACGGGCCTCCAGTCCGGTTCTGGGTTGCGGCCTACTTGACGGAGCCGGCGGTCAGACCGCCGACCAGGTAGCGCTGGAAGATCAGGTACAGGGCGACGACGGGGACGGCACACACGATCGAGGCGGCCATCATCTGGCCGTAGATGGGGACGGCACCGCCCTCTTGCGTGGTGCCGAGCACCTGCAGCACCACGGCGACCGTCCGGGTGTTCGGGGTCGTCATGATCGTGGAGAACAGGACGTCGTTCCACCCGAGCAGGAAGGCGAAGATCGCGGACACGACGATGCCCGGCCACGACAGCGGGAGCACGATCTTGGTCAGGATCTTCGTCGAGCTGGCGCCGTCGATGCGCGCCGCCTCCTCGAGTTCCTTCGGCAGGCCGCGCAGGTACGTGACCATGACCCACGTCGAGAACGGCAGGGCGAACGTCAGGTAGGTGACGAACAGGCCCCACCGGGTGCCGATGATCTGCACGCCGGTGGCACTGGCGATGTTCGAGAACACCACGAAGACCGGCAGCAGCAGGAGCGTGCCGGGGATCGACTGCAGGGCGAGGAGTCCGCGGAGGATCGTCAGGCGGCCGAGGAACCGGAACCGCACCAGCACGTAGGCCGTGGACACGGCGAGCGCGGCACTCGCGACGGCGACGGCTCCGGCGGTGAGCATCGAGTTCACCAGTCCCTCGCCGAGGGCGACGGTGGACCAGATCTCGACGTAGTTCGACAGGGTGAACTCGGACGGGAAGTACTCGCCGCGGGCGACGGCGACGTCGGAGTTGACCGAGCCGAACAGGATGTAGAGCACCGGGACGGCGATGAACGCGATGATCACCGCGATGACGGTGACGAGCAGCCAGCGCGGCAGCAGCCGGGTGACGTCGGTGTCGTAGGGACGTTTGGTCCGTCGTCCGCCGCTGCCGGTCGTGATGCTCTCGGTGAGCGTCGCGGTGGGGCGGGTGCGGGTGCTGAAGGACGTGCTCGGGGTGGTCATGCGCGTGCTCCGTCGATGTCGGCGGCGGTCGGGGCGGCGGCGAGCGTGGCGCGGTCGGCGCGACGCTGCTTCCGGTTGGGGCCGGCGTCGTCGCCGGTGTCGAGCTTGACCGCCCGCAGGTAGACGAACAGCGGGATCGCGACGATCACGAGTGAGCAGATCGCCATCGCCGCGGACAGGCCGAAGCGGAACGACTGGAAGCTCGCGATGTACGTCAGGACGGGCATCACCTCGACGCTGGACGGCAGCGGGATGCCGAACAGCACGAACGGCAGCGTGAAGTTGTTGATGTTGTGCAGGATCGAGATGATCACCGCGAGGCTCAGCGGGCCGCGCAGGTACGGGAAGATGATGTACCGCAGCTTCGCCCACCAGGTCACCCCGTCGAGTGCGGCGGCCTCGTGCACCTCGTTGTCCACGGCCTGCAGCCCGGCCAGGGACAGCAGGTAGACGAAGGGCCAGCTCGTCCAGATCATCACGCCGGCGAGCGCCCAGTACGACGCCGAGCCGTTCAGCCACAGCACGTCGGTGTGCAGGATCGAGTTCACGACTCCCTGCGGCTGGAGCATCGTGCGGAAGAACGTGCCGACGACGAATGCCGGGAGCACGTACGGGATCAGGTAGATCGAGCGGACGAGCCCGCGACCGGGGAACCGGTTCTGCGTCGAGATCGCGGCGGCGACGCCGATCGGCACGGTCACCGCGGTGACGAGCACCGACAGCGACACCGAGATCCAGATCGAGTGCAGCAGCGGCGAGTTCGTGAACGCCTCGGTGAAGTTGGCGAACCCGACGAACGGGGCACTGAACCACTGGCGGAGCGTGTACTGGTCGAGGTCGAGCATCGCGATCCAGAAGCCCACCACCAGCGGCACCACGATGACGGCGAGCATGAGGAGCCCGCCGGGCAGGAGCATCCACAGCGGGCGCTCGCGTTTGTACAGGGGCGTCTTGCCGGCCGGACGGACCGGGCGGGGCGGCGCCGAATCGGTGCGGGGCCTGGTCTGCGTGCTGGTCATCACAGACCTCCGTTCTTCTGGCGGTCGAGGGTGGCCTGGGCGTCCTTCTGGGCGTCCTGCAGGCGCTTGCGGAGCTGGTCGTCGGTGACCTCGCCGGACTTCAGCGACGGGATCGACTGCACGACCACGTCGACCAGGGCGAGCTGGATGTCGGACCAGGCGCCGGTGAACGCGGTCGGCTTGGAAAGGCGGCCGGCGTCGATGATCGGCTTGAGCTGCGGGTTGTCGGCGGCCAGGTCGGCGGCGGCCGATGCGTTGGTCGGCAGGTTGCCGAACAGGTCGTAGTACTCGAGCTGCGCCTTCGGGGCGCTGAGCTGCTTGACGAACGCGAACGACAGCTTCTGCTTGGTGCCGTAGTCGGCGACGACCCAGTTGTCGCCGGACAGGATGCTGGCGGCCTCGATGCCGTCGGACGGCCGCTCGGTCGCACCCGGGGGGACGGTGGGCAGCAGGGCGAACTCGTAGTCGCCGTCGACCTTGGTGCCCTTGAACGAGTTGATCGCGGTGGTGGTGGTCATCGGGAAGAACGCCGCCTTGCCCTCGGTGAACTGCGCCAGGGCCTGGGCGTTGTTCCAGCCGATCGCGGCCGGGTCGACGACACCGTCCTTGGTGACCCAGTCGAAGTAGGTGCGGTAGGCGTTCTCGACGGCCTTGCTGTCGATCTCGGCCTTCGAGCCGTCGACGATCGTGTTGCCGGCGTTCTGGGCCATCCCCCACACGAACTTCCACGGGTCGAAGCCGTCGGCGTAGGCGATCGCCATGCCGTACCGTCCGTCACCCGTGGTGGCCTTCGCGTCGGCGGTCAGCTCGTCCCAGGTGGTGGGCATGTCGGTGATCCCGGCCTTCGCGAGCAGGTCCTTGTTCACGGCCATCACGAACGGCCGGCTGGCGAACGGGATCCCGATCTGCTTCGACGCACTCGGACCGGAGATGCCGAACGACGCGGGGTCGAACTGGTCCTTACCGCCGATCGCGTCCCACTCCTTCGTGCCCATCTCGACGAAGGCGCCGGTGGCGTAGGCGGTCGGGGTGAACGTGGTGCCGATCGCGTAGACGTCAGGGCCCTGGCCGGAGATGACGCTCGTCTGGATCGCGGTCAGTTCCTCCTGCGCGGACGAGTAGGTCTCCCACTGGATGTCCGCACCGGTGGTGCGCTTGAACTCGGCGGCGGTGTCCCGCTGCCACTGCTTGCGTTCCTTGGGGTAGGTGGTGTCCGCGCCCATCATCACGCGGAGGGTGTTCGGGTCGTCGCCGCTGCCGTTCACCACGGCGCATCCCTGCAGGGACAGTGCGGCGAGGGCGACCACGGCGACGGCACCGACGAGGGTGCGGACTTGCAGTCTTCGCGTCTTCACGGGGGTTTCCTCCTCGAGACCTCCTCCGAGCGGCGCTGCTCGGTGGCACCACTGTTCCGCCGTTGGCAACATGCGGCAACCGGTTGCCACTTGTTGCCAGACGCGAATACGTTCGGCCTCGTGAAGGACCTCTCGACGGACGGCGGCGGGCGCACGGGCGGTGCCGCTGGCGCTGCTGGTAGCGCCGCTGGCGCGGGCGACGCTGGTGCTCGCGTTGCCGGTACTCGCGCCGCTGGTGCTCGCGCTGCCGGTGCCGGTGCCGGTGCCGCCGCTGGTGCCGCGCGTCGCGTCACCATCCGCGACATCGCCGACGCGACCGGGGTCGCCGCCTCCACCGTCTCCCGCGCCCTGTCCCTGCCCGACCGGGTCAACGCCGTCACCCAGGAGCGCATCCAGCAGGCGGCCCGCGAACTCGGGTACGTCGCCAACTCGCAGGCCCGGGCACTGACCTCGGGCCGCACCCGCGCCGTCGCCGTGCTCGTGTCCGACATCACGAACCCGTTCTACTTCGACGTCATCCGCGGCACGCAGCACCAGCTCGCCGGGGCCGGCTGGACCCAGTTGCTCGTCGACACCGAGGAGTCCGCAGACGCCGAGATGGCCGCGCTCACCGCCGTCGGGGCGAAGGCCGACGGGGTCGTGCTCACCGCGTCACGACTGTCCGACGCGCAGATCGCCCGGTTCGCCGAGCGGATCCCCCTGGTCGTCGTGAACCGCAGGCCCGCAGGCGTGCCCTCGGTGCTCATCGACACCCCCGGCGGCGTCGAGCAGGCGGTCCAGCACCTGGTGTCGCTGGGACACCGGGAGATCCTGTACGTCGCCGGGCCAGACAGCTCGTGGTCGAACGAGCGACGGTGGCGAGCACTCGTGCAGGTCGCCAAGCGCCTGGGCGTCCGCGTCGCCCGGATCGGCCCGCACGCGCCCTTCGTGGACTCCGGTGCCGCCGCTGCCGACGCCGCCGTGCACGCCGGGGCGACCGCGTGCATCGCCTTCAACGACCTGATCGCCATCGGGATGCTCGCCCGACTGCGGGAGCGCGGGGTCCGCGTCCCCCGGGACATGAGCATCGTCGGCTGCGACGACATCTTCGGCGCCGACTTCTGCAACCCGCCGCTCACCACGATGACCTCGCCGATCGAACGGGCCGGCCGGGTCGCGATCCGGATGCTGCTCGGACGCCTCGGTGCCCTGCCCGCCGACGAGCTGCCGGGGGAGCACATGTCCGGCGCCGTCGCCCTGCCCACCCACCTGACCGTGCGCGAGTCGACCGGGCCGGCGCCCCTGGCCGGCACCGCCTGATCCCGCACGCCCCCAGAACTCACCGCCCCGAACTCGCCGCCCCGAAGGAGTCGATGATGACCCGCACCAGCACCCCCACCCGGCTCGCGCCGCACCCCGACCGGCTGTTCCCCGCCGACCCCGGGGCCCGAGCCGTGGCACGCACCGTGTACGAGGCGGTCAAGGACGCCCCGATCATCTCGCCGCACGGGCACGTCGATGCAGCACTGATCGCTGCGGACCAGCCGTTCAGCGACCCCGCGTCGCTGCTCATCACGCCCGACCACTACGTGCTCCGCCTGCTGCACGCGAACGGGGTGGACCTGGCCGCGCTGGGACGCGCGGACCTGTCGGGGCCCCGCCCGGGCTCGCAGGCTCGCCCGGCGGCGTCGGCGCATCGCTGGCGCGATGCCGCTGAGCCGACGCCGCCAGGCCGTGCCGTCTGGCGGCAGCTGGCGGAGCACTGGGACGACTTCCTCGGGACCCCCGTGCGCTACTGGTTCGAGACGGAGCTCCACGACGTGTTCGGGCTCGACCAGGCACCGTCCGCGGCGAACGCGGACGACCAGTACGACCACATCGCCGGCCTGCTGGCATCCCCCGCCTTCCGGCCACGCGCGCTCTTCGACGCCTTCGGGATCGAGGTCCTCGCCACCACGGACGGCCCGGCGGACGACCTCGCTGCGCACGCGCAGCTCGCCGCGGACCCCGGCTTCACCGGCCGGGTGCTCCCCACGTTCCGCGCGGACGCCGTGTTCGACCCGACGCGGTCGGACTGGAGGCCCGTGGTCGCGTCGATCGGCGAGGCCGCAGGCATCGACACGGGTACCCACGCAGGACTGTTGGCGGCGCTCCGCGCACGTCGCCACCACTTCATCGAGCACGGCGCGACCGCCACGGACACCGGGGTGCTCGACGCGGGCTCCGCCCCACTGTCGTCGAGCGAGCGGGAACGCATCCACGCGGCGGCGCTGCGGGATGCGTCCTCGGTCACGGATGCCGAGGCGACGGCGTACCGCCACGACATGCTCTACCGCTGGGCCGAGATGAGCGTCGAGGACGGCCTCGTCATGCAGCTGCACCCCGGGGTGATCCGGAACCACCACACCCCGACGCTCGAGCGCTTCGGGCCGGACACCGGCCACGACCTGCCGGCCGTCGGGTCGTTCACCGAGCCGCTCCGGCCGCTGCTCGAGTCCTTCGGCACCGCTCCCGGGTTCCACCTCGTGCTCTTCACCGTCGACGAGACCGTCTTCTCGCGCGAGATCGGGCCGCTCGCGGGCTTCTACCCCGCCGTGTACGCGGGCGCGCCGTGGTGGTTCATCGACACCCCGGCGGCCATCGGGCGCTACCGCTCGGCCGTCACCGACTCGGCGTCGTTCACCAAGACCTCCGGGTTCATCGACGACACCCGCGCGTACTGCTCGATCCCGGCGCGGCACGACATGGCTCGGCGGGCGGACGCGGCGTACCTGGCGTCACTCGTGGTCACGCACCAGATCTCGGAGGAGGACGCCGTGCACACGGCACGGCGCATCGTGTCCGACATCCCGAAGGCGACGTTCAAGCTCTGAGCGGCGCGCTGGTGGCCGCGTGGTGCGAGGTTCCGTGCCTGGTGCGAGGTTGTCGGGTCGCACGGAACACGGAACCTCGCACGGTTCGGTGATGCGCCGGTACCGTCGGGCACATGACGGAGCGGGTGACGGCGGCGTACGGCGCTCGGGCCGATGAGTACGCGGCACTGCTCGGGTCGATGAGCGCCGTCCACCCGGACGACCGCGGACTCGTCGACGCCTGGGCAGCCGGTCGCAGCGGTCCCCTGGTCGACGCCGGGTGCGGTCCCGGGCACTGGACGGCGCACCTCGAACGGCAGGGGCACCGCGTCACCGGCATCGACGCGGTGCCGCAGTTCGTCGAGCACGCACGACGGACGCACGGCGCTGTGGACGCGGACCTCGACTTCCGGGTCGGGTCGCTCGACGCGCTGCCGCTGGTGGACGGCAGCGTCGACGGGGTCCTCGCGTGGTACTCGGTGATCCACCACGACCCATCGCAGATCGGTGGGGCACTCGCCGAGTTCTGTCGGGTGCTCGCCCCCGGCGGTGGGCTGTTGCTCGGGTTCTTCGAGGGCGCCGCGGTCGAGGCCTTCGACCACGCGGTCGTCACCGCGTACCGCTGGCCGGTCGCGTCCCTGGCGGCGCTGCTGGACGAAGCGGGGTTCGACGTCGCGGACGTCCACACCCGCACGGCTCCGGAGCACCGGCCGCACGGGGCGATCAGTGCGGTGCGCCGCTGATCGCTGATCGCTGACCGCTGACCGCCGTCCGTCCGAGCGGCCGGTCAGGCGTCCGAGACCATCGCGCTCAGAGCAGCGGCGATCTCCGTCACGGCATCGAGTTCCCCTTCCGCGATCGCGACGATGAAGTCGTACGCCTGATCGTTCGAGGCGTGGAGCCGGACACCGTTCACGCCGAGGAAGACCACGAGCAGCATCAGCCCGAGGCGCTTGTTGCCGTCGACCAAGGCGTGGTTCCGGATGGCGGAGTGGACGAGCGCCGCCGCTTTCTCGACCAGTGCCGGGTAGGCGTCGTTCCCGCCCACCGACGCGGCGGGTCGCGCGACCGCCGCCTCGAGCAGTCCGACGTCGCGGATCACGGAGTCAGCCCCCAGGGTCCGACGAGCGATGTGCAACGCCTCGTCGGTCGTGAGGTGGATCACTTGCCGAGTCGTTCGAGCGCCTCGGCGTAGCGCGGGAGTTCTCGGTCGAGGATGCCGTCGATCAGGTCGCTGCGGCTGTGCTGCTCGACGTACTCGCGGATGGCGGCGCGGGCGACGTCCTGCATCGAGCGCTCCTCGAGGTCAGCACGCTTGCGCAACGCCGCTGCCTCGGCATCGTCGAGTCGGAGGGTCATGGCCATGGAGTCGATGGTATCAACGGTGGTACCTGAACGGGCCCCAGTGATCGTGGTCATGGAACGACGGTACGAGCGTCCCCGTCGACGCAGACGAGACCAGGGGTCGGATGGGGATGACGACGGCCGCGCTGCGCCCTGTGGAGGAACTGCCAGGATCCGTCGCAGGTCGTCGACGTTCGTCAGTCGGTGGTGACCGCGAGCGCGGCGAGGATCTCCCGCACGGTGTCGTCGACCGATCCGTCGATCGACACCGCGACCGCCGCCTCGTCGGGCTGCGGCCGCTCGAGGGTCGCGAACTGCGAGTCGAGCAGGGTCGTCGGCATGTACTCGTGGTGACGGTGGGACTGCCGCTCGGCGATGAGGTCGCGGGACCCGTCGAGGAAGGCGATGACGAGCCCCGGTGCGGATGCGCGCAGACGGTCCCGGTAGACGCGCTTGAGCGCTGAGTTCGCCATCACGCACCGGGACCCGTCGGCCTCGACCGCGGCGATCCGCTCGGCGCAGGCGTCGAGCCACGGCCAGCGGTCCTCGTCGGTGAGCGGCGTGCCCTGCCGCATCTTCTCCTTGTTGGCGGCCGGGTGCAGGTCGTCGGCATCGACGAAGACACAGGGTTCGCCCTGCGCGACCAGTGCGTCGGTGAGGGTCTGGCCGATGGTGGACTTGCCGGAGCCCGAGACTCCCATGACGAGGACGGGCGGGTGGACAGCGAACTCGCTCATCCCTCCACAGTATTGATCCGGTGAACTCTGGTCCCCAGTTCCCGGAACTCCTGTGCGGTCCCAGACCACCGGTCGTAGGTTGGGCGCCAACGTCAGGACAAAGGAGACCCTCGTGGCAGACAACAACGGTCAGGCGAACATCGGAGTCGTCGGACTCGCAGTGATGGGCTCGAACCTTGCCCGCAACCTCGCATCGCGCGAAGGCAACACGGTGGCGGTCTACAACCGCACGTACGCCCGCACCGAGGAACTGCTCCAGGAGCACGGCGACGCAGGGTTCATCGCGTCCGAGGACATCGACGGGTTCGTCGCGTCGCTGTCGAAGCCCCGCACCGCGATCATCATGGTGCAGGCCGGCAAGGGCACCGACGCCGTGATCGGGCAGCTCGCCGAACGATTCGAGCCGGGCGACATCATCGTCGACGGGGGCAACGCGAACTTCCACGACACCATCCGCCGTGAGCACGATCTGCGCGAGCAGGGGCTGAACTTCGTCGGCACCGGCATCTCCGGTGGTGAAGAGGGCGCGCTGAAGGGCCCGTCGATCATGCCCGGTGGCTCGAAGGAGGCCTGGGAGACGCTCGGGCCGATCCTCAAGTCGATCGCCGCGGTGGCCGAAGGTGAACCGTGCGTGACCCACATCGGCACCGACGGCGCCGGGCACTTCGTCAAGATGGTGCACAACGGCATCGAGTACGCCGACATGCAGCTCATCGCCGAGTCGTACGACCTGCTCCGTCGCGTCGGCGGGCTCTCGGTGGAGGACCTGGTGCAGGTCTTCGACGAGTGGAACAAGGGCGACCTCGAGTCCTACCTGATCGAGATCACCGGCGAGGTCCTCAAGCAGCGCGACGCCGACACCGGCAAGCCGCTCGTCGACGTCATCCGTGACGCGGCCGGCTCGAAGGGCACCGGCGTCTGGACCGTGCAGAACGCGGTGGGTCTGGGCATCCCGGTGTCGGGCATCGGCGAAGCCGTGTTCGCCCGTGCGGTGTCGTCCAAGCCGACGCAGCGTGCCGCCGTGCAGCAGTCGGTCAAGAACCGTCCGCAGATCGCCGAGGTGCCGGACACCTTCGCCGACGACGTCCGTGCGGCGCTCTACGCCTCGAAGGTCGTCGCGTACGCGCAGGGGTTCGACCTCATCATCGCCGGGGCGAAGGAGTACGGCTGGGACATCGACCTCGGCAACGTCGCGAAGATCTGGCGAGGCGGTTGCATCATCCGGGCGCAGTTCCTGAACCGCATCGTCGAGGCGTACGACGAGAACCCGAAGCTCGAGTCGCTGCTGGTCGACCCGTACTTCGCGAACGCCGTCGCCGAGGGCGAAGCAGCCTGGCGGCGCATCGTCGGGATCGCCGCCGCATCCGGTGTCCCCGCGCCGGGCTTCTCGTCCGCGCTGTCGTACTTCGACTCGCTCGCGTCCGACCGGCTGCCCGCAGCGCTGATCCAGGGCCAGCGCGACTTCTTCGGAGCGCACACCTACCAGCGCATCGACAAGGACGGCACCTTCCACACGCTGTGGTCCGACGACGACCGCCGCGAGGTCGAGCAGGAGCCGTCGACGCACTGACGAACCGCACCCGCCGACGACCGACGTCGGTGCGTGCGCAGCACGGAGGGCCTCGCCGAACGCGGGGCCCTTCGTCGCATCAGGCGACGATGCGCTCCCGTGCCAGGTCGGCGACGAGCCGGTCCAGCCGCGGACCACGCCCGAGCAGCCGCCGCGAACCCGGTGCAGTCCGGACGAAGAAGGTCGCGACGGCCGGGGTGTCGTCCGGCCGCACGTGGTGGATCGCCACCGCACAGGCTCGGCGAGCACCGTCCGAGCCGCCAGCGCGACCCGAGCCACCCGAGCGGCGCGAGGCACCCGAGCCGTCCGTCCGTTCCGGCACGTCCTCGAGCCCGACGTGCACGACCCGACTCCACCGGATCACGAGCAGCCGGGTCGCCCGCCGTTCGTCGAGTTCCCACAGGGAGGCCTCGGTGGCGCCGAAGGCCCACGTCACGCGCGAACCGAGGTGGGTGTCCGGACGGACTTCGTCGATGACGCCGCGGAGTTCGGGCGTCGGCGCCGCCGGCACCAGCCACACCGTCGGGTCGATCCGACGGATGGCGAGCGCGAGCGCCTCGTCCGCCTGCCGCCGCCGTGCCGTCGCGGTCCGCACCACCGCGATCACGATGACCACGACACCGAGTCCGATCGCACCGAACTCGACGATGCCGTACCAGGACAGGTCGACGCCGGGTGCCGTCGAGACGACGACGATCCGGGTGATCAGGAGGGCCAGCCAGACGGCGACGATGACCCAGCGCAGGGTGGCGAGTCGACGTGCCGGCGACATCGGTGTCCGCGCGGCGCCGCGGGCACGACCGGAGCGCGGGACACCATCAGGACGCTGCAGCACGGTCCGATCCTCCCACGAGGCGCGCGCCACCTGCTGGCCGGACCCGGTGAACGCGCGGGGAAGCCCGCACACAGCCCACGAGCGGCCTGACGACCTACGCTCGGGCGGTGACCACCGAGACGACGGACGAACCGATCGGCCGACCGACGGCGGATCCGTCCTCCGGGACGCGCGGGCCCGATGCACCTTCGAACCGACGTTGGACGCTGATCGCCGCGATCGTCGGCGTCGTGGCCGCCGCCGCGTTCCTCGGTGTCGCCGAGTTCGGCGCACTGCTGCTCGGCGGGGCGGGCAGCCCCCTGGTCGCCGTCGGTTCAGCGGTCATCGACCTCGCTCCCCCGGGTGCGAAGGACTTCATGGTCGCCGTGTTCGGCACCGGGGACAAGGTCGCCCTGTTCGTGCTCATGACGGTGATCGTCATCGCGATCAGTGCCGGTGCCGGAGTCGTCGAGCGCGCACGCCCGCCCTTCGGTGCGCTCGTGTTCGCCGCCGGTGGCGTGCTGGCGCTGTTGGCCGTCAGCACCCGCTCGGGCAGCGGGAGCCTGGACGGCGCCCCGACGGTCCTCGGGATCGCCGCGGCCGTGGTCGTCCTGCGCCTGCTGCTCCAGCGGCTGCGACGGTGGGAAGCAGCGGCTGCCGTGCCGTCAGCGGCCCCGCGACCCGCCTCGGCGGAGCGCCGGACGTTCTTGATCTGGGGTGTCGCGACGGCGACCCTCGCGGTCGTGGTGGGCACCGCCTCCCGGCTGGGGTCGTCCGCGATGCAGGCGGCCGCTGCTGCCCGGCGGGCCATCCGGCTGCCCGCGGCGGCGACCGCTGCACCGGCGGTCCCCGCCGGTGCGTCGCTCGACGTCGACGGCATCACCCCGTACATCACGCCGAACGCTGACTTCTACCGGATCGACACGGCCCTGCGCGTGCCCATGGTCGACCCCGCCGACTGGTCGCTCCGGATCCACGGAGCGGTGGAGAACGAGATCACGCTGACGTGGGACGAGCTGCTCGCCCTGCCGCTCGAGGAGCACGTCGCCACGCTGAGCTGCGTGTCGAACGAGGTCGGCGGTGACCTCATCGGGACGGCCCGCTGGCTGGGCTACCCGATCCGCGAACTCCTCGCCCGGGCGCGTCCGACGGGCGACGCCGACATGGTGCTCTCACGGAGCATCGACGGGTTCTCCGCCGGCACCCCGCTCGACGTGCTGCAGGACGACGGCACCGCGGCGCTCCTCGCGGTCGGGATGAACGGCGAACCCCTGCCGACCGAGCACGGGTTCCCCGTGCGGATGGTCGTGCCGGGGCTGTTCGGGTACGTCTCGGCGACGAAGTGGGTCACCGAGCTCGAGGTCACCCGCTTCGCCGACGCGCAGGGCTACTGGACCCCGCGCGGCTGGTCGGAGCGTGGCCCGGTCAAGCTCGAGTCGCGCATCGACACACCGCGGAACGGGTCGACCGTGACCGCGGGCAAGCCGGTGGCGATCGCCGGGGTCGCATGGCAGCCGCACAAGGGCGTGAAGGCCGTCGAGGTCCGCGTCGGAGGCGGCGACTGGCAGCGCGCCGAACTCGCCGACTCGGTCTCCGCGGACACCTGGCGGCAGTGGGTGGTGCGGTGGACGCCGACCTCCGGCTCGCACCGCATCGAGGTGCGCGCGACCAGTGCGGACGGCGAGGTGCAGACGAGCGTGGACCGGCCGCCGGCGCCGAACGGGGCGACGGGCTGGCACACGGTGACGGTCGACGCGCGCTGACGCTCCAGCAGCGGAGTCGCAGGGTCGCGGGGTCGCGGGACACGCCCGCTGAGGTCCGCCGAGGGTGCAGGAAACGTCGGTTCGCGGACGCGCAGGCGACACTTCGTGCCACCCCGGCGAACCTGAGCGGCATGTCGTGACCACTCGGCGGCAGGGTCGCTGCGGTACCCGACGACCTGGAGGCCCGGTGCCGGCCCGCCCCGCCCCTCACCCTGGTCGCGTGACACGCCACATGCGTCGCGCCGAGGGTGCAGGAAGCGTCGGTTCGCGGACGCGCAGGCGACACTTCGTGCCGCCCCGGCGAACCTGAGCAGCATGTCGTCACCACTCGGCGGCAGGGGCCGGGCGCCGGGCACCGAGCACCGAGCACCGGCGGGCAGCGTGCGGTCAGGCGGGCAGGGTCGCGACGATGCAGGTGCCGTCGACCTCGGCGTCCCGCTCGACAGCGGTGGTGAAGCCGGCGGCCGCGAACGCAGCGACGGACGCCTCGGCCTGGGCTTCGGACACCTCGATGACGACCGCGCCACCGGGCCGGAGCCACTCCCCCGCGCTCGCGGCGATCCGACGGTGCAGGTCGAGGCCGTCCGCACCACCGTCGAGGGCGATTCGGTGCTCGTGTTCCCGGGCCTCGGTCGGCATCAACGCGATCGAGGCCGTCGGCACGTACGGGGCGTTCACCGCGATGACCGTCACGGCCCCGCGGAACCGCTCGGGCAACGGCGCGAACAGATCGCCTGCGACGACGATGCCGCGGTCGCCGATGTTCTCGGCAGCGACGTCGACGGCATCCGGGTCGATGTCGGTGGCGACGAGGTCGAGCGCGCCGACGCGTCCGAACAGGGCGACCGAGATCGCACCCGCGCCGCAGCACAGGTCGACCACGCGGTCGTAGCGCTGCAGCCGACGCGCAGCCTGCTCGACGACGAGGGTGGTGCGGGCGCGCGGCACGAAGACCCCGGGGGTCACCCGGATGCGGTGCCCGTCGAAGGCGGCCCAGCCGAGCACGTACTCGAGCGGCTCACCGGCCAGCCGACGCTGCACGAGGGTGCGGAGTCGCACCGGCTCACCGTCACCGGCCTCGAGCAGCAGGTCGGCTTCATCCTCGGCGAAGACGCTCCCCGCGGCCCGGAGCCGGGCCGCGAGGGCGTCACGCGCGGGATGGGTCACCACGGGCAGCGGGACACGTCACGTCGCGGAGATGGTCCTGCGCCGTGCGCTGTGCCCATGGGTCGACGGCTCGCTACGCTGCGCCGTCGAACATCGACGTCACGGAACCATCGTCGAAGACCTCGTGGATGGCACGGGCGATGAGCGGCGCGATCGGCAGCACCTCGAGGCGGTCCCAGCGCTTGTCCATCGGCAGGGGCAGGGTGTCCGTCACGACCACGCGGTCGATGAACTCGCTCTGCAGCAGCTCGGTGGCGGGGTCGGAGAACACGGCGTGGGTCGCGGCGACGACGACACCCGTGGCGCCAGCGTCCTTGAGCGCCTCGGCAGCCTTCGCGATCGTGCGGCCGGTGTCGATCAGGTCGTCGACGAGCAGGCAGACGCGACCGCTGACGTCACCGACGATCTCGTGCACCGAGACCTGGTTCGGCACGAGCGGGTCGCGACGCTTGTGGATGATGGCGAGCGGCGCGCCGAGCTTCTCGGACCAGATGTCGGCGACACGGACGCGGCCCATGTCCGGCGACACGACGGTGAGCGTCTTCGGGTCGAGGATCTGGCGGAAGCGCTCGAGCAGCACCGGCATCGCGAACAGGTGGTCGACGGGGCCGTCGAAGAAGCCCTGGATCTGCGCAGCGTGCAGGTCGACGCTCATGATGCGGTGCGCGCCGGCAGCCTTGAACAGGTCGGCGACGAGGCGGGCCGAGATCGGCTCGCGGCCGCGGCCCTTCTTGTCCTGGCGGGCGTAGGGGTAGAACGGCGCCACGACGGTGATGCGCTTCGCCGAGGCACGCTTCAGGGCATCGACCATGATGAGCTGCTCCATGAGCCACTCGTTGATCGGCGCGGTGTGCGACTGGATGACGAAGGCGTCGCAGCCACGGACCGACTCGTCGAAGCGGGCGTACAGCTCACCGTTCGCGAACGTCCGTGCATCGGTCGGCACGAGGTCGACCCCGAGCTCCTCCGCGATCTCGGCAGAGAGCGCCGGGTGTGCTCGCCCCGAGACGAGGACGAGTCGTTTCTGGCCGGTTGTCTTGATTCCGGACAAGTGCGGTGCTCACTCCCTGACCCACGAGGGGTCGATGTCGGCGACGGGTGGTCGCCAGGATCTATTCGCCGTTCGCGAGCCGAGCAGCCTCGGCCGCCGGTGTGCCGGGTCGGTGTTCCTCGACCCATCCGTCGGTGTTGCGCTGTGGGGCGTAGCTGATCGCGAGCGATCCTGCCGGAACGTCCTTGCGGACGGTGGTCCCGGCGCCGGTGTACGCACCGTCACCAATCCTAACGGGGGCGACGAACACGTTGTGCGAGCCTGTACGGACGTTCGAGCCGACCTCGGTTCGGTGCTTGTGCACGCCGTCGTAGTTCGCGGTGATGGTGTTCGCGCCGATGTTCGAGTCCTCGCCCACCTCGGCGTCGCCGATGTAGGACAGGTGCGGGACCTTGCTGCCGCGACCGATCCGGGCGTTCTTCGTCTCGACGAAGGTGCCGATCTTGCCGTCGTCGCCGAGGATCGTGCCGGGCCGCAGGTAGGCGAACGGGCCGACCGAGGCGCCGTCCCCGATCACCGCGAGGGTGGCGTCGACGCGGTTGACCGTGGCGCGGGCACCGACCTCGGTGTCGCGCAGCGTGGTGTCCGGACCGACGACGGCACCGGCGGCGATCGCGGTGGCGCCGATGAGCTGGGTGCCGGGCAGGACTTCGGCGTCGGGCTCGATGGTGACGTCGAGGTCGATCCAGGTGGTCGCCGGGTCCTGCACGGTGACACCGGCGAGCTGGTGGCCGCGGACGATGCGGGCGTTGAGCTCGCGCGCGGCGTCGGAGAGCTGCGCACGGTCGTTGATGCCGGCGACGAGCCACGGGTCGGTCAGGGTGACGACGTCGATGCGCCCGCCGCGCTCACTGATCAGCGCGGGGGCGTCGGTGATGTACTTCTCGCCCTGCGCGTTCGCCGTGGTGAGCGACGGCAGGACCGCCCGCAACCGCGCGACGTCGAACGCGTAGATGCCCGCGTTCGCCTCGGTGATGGCCAGCTGTTCGGCCGTCGCGTCCTTGTGCTCGACGACGCTGACGAAGGCGCCGGCGTCATCACGCACGATCCGTCCGAGGCCCGTCGGGTCGGGGGCGATCGCGCTGACGAAGGTCGCCTCGTTGGCGGCACCGACATGGGCATCGACGAGCAGGCGGAGCGACGCCGCGTCGAGCAGCGGCACGTCGCCGGAGAGCACGACGACGGCACCGTCGAAGTCGGCGGGCAGGGCGTCGACCGCCACCTCGACCGCACGGCCGGTGCCGGGGACGGCGTCCTGGTCGACGATGATCGCGTCAGGGGCGCGCTCGACGACCTCGGCCGCGACACGATCACGCTCGTGCCGCACGACCACGGCGACGTGCTCGGGGCTGAGCGACGACGCCGTGCGCAGCACGTGCCCGATGAGCGGCAGCCCGGCGAGCCGGTGCAGCACCTTGGGCGTGGACGACTTCATGCGCGTGCCCTGCCCGGCGGCGAGGACGACGACGGCGATGCGCTGGTCGGTCATGGACCCATCCTGGCGCACCCGAGCCCGTGGCGTCCGACGCGAGCACGGTCCTGTGCCCAACCGTGCGCACAACCGCAGCCTGTGGACGGACCGGCACCGTGCCTCCAGGCCCGGGCCGACGGCACGCCGTGCCTCAGCCCCGCACGCCGCGGACGAGGCCCAGGCCGGCTGTCAGCCCTGCACCACCTGCGGCTCCCGCTTGACGAACGCCATGAGCACCAGCCCGGCGATGAGCACGACGACCACGCCGAGGATCCCGAACCGGGTGGACCCACCGACGGTCACCGCGACGCCGAACAGCGCCGGCGCGAGGAACGACGCGGCGCGGCCGGTGGTGGCGTAGAGGCCGAAGAGCTCGCCTTCGCGGCCGGGGGTCGTCAACCGCGCCAGGTGGGCACGCGACGACGACTGCACCGGGCCGACGAACACCGCGAGGGTCAGCCCGAGCACCCAGAACCACTGCGTCTCGTTGCCGGCGGCGAAGACCCCGACCCCGCAGACGGCGAGTCCGACGAGCGAGACCATGATGAGCGCACGCGACCCGAACCGGTCGTCGAGGCGTCCGGAGACGAACGTCGCGATGCCGGCCACGACGTTCGCGGCGATGGCGAACAGGATGACCTGGGACGGCGTGAACCCGAACACCTGGGCGGCGACGATCCCGCCGAACGTGAAGACGGCACCGACGCCGTCGCGGAACACCGCGCTGGCGAGCAGGAACGCCAGGACGTTGCGCCGCTCGCGCCAGAGCCGGGCGATGTCGCGACCGAGGTCCGCGTAGGCGCCGAACACGCCACCGCCGCGGGTGCGGTCCGGCACTGCCTCGGGCACGGTGAGGAACAGCGGGATCGAGCTGACGGCCAGCCAGACGGCGGCGATGCCGATCGCGACGCGGACGTCCCACTGCCCGGTGGCGACGGTCGCCGGCAGCTGCAGGAGCCCGCCGACGACACCGTCGCCCCGGAAGTCCTGGATGCAGAGCACGAGCAGCAGCACGAGCAGCACGATCCCGCCGAAGTACCCAGCCGCCCACCCGATGGCGGACACCCGGCCGGTGCGTTCCCCGGAGGCGACCTGCCCGAGCATGGCGTTGTACCCGACGGTCGCGATCTCGTAGGCCACGGTGCCGATGCCGAGCAGGGCTGCGCCGAGGAACAGGTACGGCTGGCTCGGCGCGACGAAGACCATGCCGCCGATCGACAGCGCGACACCGATCGTGGCGATGAGGACGGAGCGACGGCGGTGTCCGGACGAGTCCGCGAGCCGCCCCATGGCCGGCGCCACGAGCGCGACGACGATCCCCGCGATGGTCAGTGCGGTCGACACGACGGCGGCGTTGTGCGCGAGCTCCCGCTCCACGATCGCCTTGCCCGCCGCCGACGTGTCGCCGACGAGCGCCGGGTCCACGAACGCCCGGCTCGCCAGGTACGTGCTGAACACGAAGGTGGTGACGACCGCGTTGAACGCGGCCGACCCCCAGTCCCAGAGCGCCCAGGAGACGAGCGCGCGCCGGTCGGTGCGCTGCGGCACGACGGCGGCCGGTGAAGCGGTCATGCGCGAACCGTAGCGCGTCCCGGTGACGCGGCGGTGGCCCCGTTCCGGGTCACGTGCGGGACGGGAGGCACGTCGTGGCCCGGCCCCGCGCCGCCCGTCCGCACCGTGCGCGCGCCGTCACCCGGTGCGCGCTTCCACGCACCGTGCCCCGCCGCAACGCCGCACCAGGCACGCAACGCGGCCCGAGCCGGCGAAGCCTGCACCGTGCCGGACGGGAGGCACGTCGCGGCCCGGCCCTGCGCCTCCCGTCCGCACCGTGCCCACGTCGTCACCCGGTGCGCGCTTCCACGCACCGTGCCCGGCCGCAACACCGCACCGGGCACGCAACGCGGCCCGGGCCGGCGAAGCCTGCACCGTGCCGGACGGGAGGCGCGGGGCGGCCCGGCCCCGCACCTCCCGTCCGCACCGTGCGCGCGCCGTCACCCGGTGCGAGCTTCCACGCACCGTGCCCCGCCGCAACACCGCACCAAGCACGCAACGCGGCCCGAGCCAGCGAAGCCCGCACCGTGCCGGACGGGAGGCACGTCGCGGCCCGGCCCCGCACCTCCCGCCCGCACCGTGCCCACGTCGTCACCCGGTGCGCGCTTCCACGCACCGTGCCCGGCTGCAACGCCGCACCGGGCACGCAACGCGGCCCGGGCTGGCGAAGCCTGCACCGTGCCCGGCCGCAACACCGCACCAGGCACGCAACGCGGCCCGAGCCAGCGAAGCCCGCACCGTGCCGGACGGGAGGCACGGGGCAGCCCGGCGCCGCGCCTCCCGTCCGCACCGTGCCCACGTCGTCACCCGGTGCGGGCTTCCACGCACCGTGCCCGGCTGCAACACCGCACCAAGCACGCAACGCGGCCCGAGCCAGCGAAGCCCGCACCGTGCCGGACGGGAGGCACGTCGCGGCCTGGCACCGCGCCTCCCGTCCGCACCGTGCGCGCGTCGTCACCCGGTGCGCGCTTCCACGCACCGTGCCCCGCCGCAACGCAGCACCAGGCACGCAACGCGGCCCGAGCCAGCGAAGCCCGCACCGTGCCGGCTCAGGCCGGGACGCCGCCGGGGTAGACGACGGACTTGAGCGACTCCGGGTCGGTGTCGCTCTCGAGAGCCTCGCGGACGTCGTCGAGCCCGAACCGGCCGGTGACGAGCGAGTCGAGGTCGACCTGCCCGGACGCGACCAGCTGGATCGCCACCGGCCACGTGTTCGTGTACCGGAAGATCCCGGTGACCGTGACCTCGAGGTTCTGGATGTGCTCGACCGGCAGGGTCATCTCGGAGTTGCCGAGCCCGACCAGCACCGCGGCACCCGCCGGACCGACCGCCTTGATGCCGTCCGAGACCGCACGGGGCGCCCCGCTGGCGTCGATGAACGCGTCGACGGGGACGATGTCGGACGCGACGGACACGGCGGTGGGGTCGACGACCTCGGTGGCGCCGTACTCCAGGGCCCGCGCACGGCGCTCCGGGACCAGGTCGCTGACGACGATGCGCGATGCACCGAATGCCTTCGCGACCTGCGCGCAGATGATGCCGATCGGACCGGCACCGGCGATGAGCACCGACGAACCGGGCACGATGCCGGCCTTGCGGACGGCGGCGATGCCGACCGACAGGGGCTCGAGGAGCGCACCGGCCTCGAACGACACCGAGTCGGGCAGGACGTGCGCGAACTCGGACTCGATCGTGACCAACTCGGTGAAGGCGCCGTCGACCGGCGGCGTCGCGTAGAAGCGCATGTGCGGGCAGAGGTTGTAGCGACCGGCCAGGCACTGCGCGCAGCGGTGGCAGGGTCGCTGCGGCTCGATGGCCACGCGCTCCCCCACACGGGACGGGTCGACGCCCTCGCCGACCGCCTCGATCGTGCCGGAGAGTTCGTGGCCGAGGACGAGGGGTTCCTCGACGACGAAGTCGCCGATGCGGCCGTGGCGGTAGTAGTGCACGTCGGAGCCGCAGACGCCCACGGCGGCGACCCGGACGAGCACGTCGCCGGCGTCGACGCCAGGGACCGGGCGGTCCTCGACGGTGAGGTCCTGGGTGCCGAGCAGGACACTGGTGCGCTGGGTGGAGGTCATGCGGTTCTCGCTTCCTCGGCCGCGTCGTCGCGGCCGAGGAAGCGAGAACCGCATGACCTCCACCCGTGGAGGGGGCGGCGGCGGATGCCGCGGGCGTGGTGGCCGTGGTCGCCGCTGGCGCCGCGGTGGCCGGTCTGAGCCGCGCTGCCGTCGGGTCGCGCAGCAGATCACGGAACCCGAGTTCAGCAGCGCCTCGGAGCAGGACATCGGCACCGAGCGCCGCCGGTGCGATGCGCAGCCGCTCGGTCACGGCAGCCATCGACTGGGCCCGGACCTCGGCCTCGATGCGGTTCCCGACGTGGCCGAGGAGCACTCCGAGGAACCCACCGAGGACGACCACCTCGGGGTTGACGGTGTGGATGGCATTGCGGAGTGCGGTCGCGAGGGCCGTGACCTGGCGGTCGACCACCCGCTCGACCTCGGGACGGCGCTGCGCGAGCGCCGCGGCGAGCGCTGACGGGTCGTCCGAGGCGACGCCGGCGGCAGCGACCAGGGCATCACGCGACGCCTCGGTCTCGAGACACCCGACAGCACCGCAGTGACAACGGACACCGTTCGCTGCGACGAAGGTGTGACCGAGCTCGCCGGCGTACCCGTCCGCACCGCTGAGGGGCCGAGCGGCACTGATGACGCCGCCGCCGATACCGCTCGCGCCACCGTTGAGGTAGATCAGGTCGTCGACTCCGCGGCCACTGCCGTACAGCCGCTCCGCCCAGGCGCCGGAGTTCGCGTCGTTCGCGGCCCGGACCGGCAGACCGGTGCGCTCGGCGAGGGGACGGGCGATCGGTTCGTCGTGCCAGCCGAGGTGCGGCGCGTAGCGGACCACGCCGTCCTCGACCCGCACGGTCCCGGGGACCGCGACACCGATTCCGGCGATCCGCGTGGGCGGGCCTTCCCCGGCGATCAACTCGTCCAGGAGTCCGGCGATGGTCTCGACCGCCTCGGCAGCGGTCGGGGCGCTCTCGCTCGCCGCCACCGCGCGGGTGCGCACGCTGCCGTCGAGTCCGACGAGTGCGACGGTCACGGCGTCCACCTCGACCGTGACGGCGACCGCGACCACCTCGGCCGAGGCACGGACCACCGGGCTCGGGCGGCCGACGCCAGCACTCGTGCTGCCGGTCCCGGGCACGTCCTCGTGCACCAGCCCGAGTTCGACCAGTTCGCCGACGAGCGTGAGCGTGGTTGAGCGGTTGAGTCCGGTGCGGCGGGTGAGCTCGGCGCGGGTGATCGGACCGTCCTCGTGCGCCAGGCGGAGGACACGTGCGGCGTTGCGCAGCGCCGGGGTCTGCGCGCCACCGGGTGCTGCAGCTGTGCGTGCCATCGGGTCCTCTCGGTCGGTCCTTGCTTGCTTGCTTGCTTGCTTGCCCATCTTCGCGTGCTCGGTCCTTCCCAGAACGCCGGCGATGGAGAGCGGGATCGGGCGTACCTGGTCGAAACGAACGACCAGGTACGCCCGGATTCAGCAGGTACGCCCGGAAGCGGTGGGGGCGTTCGAACGCAGGCGGCCCGGTCAGCGCGACTGCGAGAACGCGGCGTCGAACGACGCGTCCGGCGGCGCGATGGTGCCGAGCCGCCGCACGAACGCCAGCGCCTCGGGCCCGCCGACGAGGCGGTCCATGCCGGCGTCCTCCCACTCGACGCTGGTCGGGCCGGCGTACCCGATGTGGTTCAGCACGCGGAACACCCGCTCCCACGGCACGTCCCCGTGGCCGGCGGTGACGAAGTCCCACCCGCGCCGGGGGTCGCCCCACGGCAGGTGCGACCCGAGCCGGCCGTTGCGACCGTCGAGCTGCTTCACCGACTCCTTGCAGTGCACGTGGTACACCCGGTCGGCGAAGTCGAGCAGGAACGCGGCGGGGTCCAGGTCCTGCCAGACGAAGTGGGACGGGTCGAAGTTGAACCCGAACGCCGGGCGGTCCTGGAACACCTGGAGCGTGCGCTTCGCGGTCCAGTAGTCGTAGGCGATCTCGGACGGGTGCACCTCGAGCGCGAACCGGACCCCGACCTCCTCGAAGACGTCGAGGATCGGTGACCAGCGGTCGTGGAAGTCCTGGTACCCGGCGTCGATCATCGCCGGCGGCACGGGCGGGAACCCGGCGACGGTCTTCCAGATCGACGAGCCGGAGAACCCGGTGACGGTGTCCACCCCGAGCGCGGCGGCGGCACGGGCGGTCCACTGCAGTTCCTCGGCCGCACGCTGCCGCACGCCCTCGGGGTCGCCGTCGCCCCACACGTGCGGCGGCACGATGTCCTCGTGCCGCTGGTCGATCGGGTCGTCGCACACGGCCTGGCCGACCAGGTGGTTGGCGATCGTCCAGACCTGCAGCCCGTTGCGTTCGAGGATCGCCTTGCGCCCGGCGACGTACTCCGGGTCCGTCGCGGCGCGCCGGACGTCCAAGTGGTCGCCCCAGCAGGCGATCTCCAGCCCGTCGTAGCCCCACTCGCCGGCGAGTCGGGCCACCTCTTCGAAGGGCAGGTCGGCCCACTGTCCGGTGAACAGGGTGACCGGCCGGGAGGCCCGGGTCGTGTCCGTCGTGTCGCTCGCGTCCGTCGTCGTCATCGTCGTCGTCCTTCTTCGCGGTGGTCGGGTTCCGTCACCAGGATCCGGGCGCGGACCCGGCCGGGACGGTGGCGGGTCGCTCGACGCGCGAGTGCACATCGACGACCGAGTGGTCTCGGGCGGCGGCGGAGACCGCCTCCATGACCTCGAGCACGTGGAACGCGAGGTCGCCGGAGGCCCGGTGCGGCCGGTCCGTCGCGATCGCGTGGGCCATGTCGGCGAGGCCGTAGCCGCGACCGGCGTCGGCGTACCCGGCGGCGACCGGCAGGTCCCGCCACGAGCGGTCGTCGGCGGTGGCGATCGACACGGTGTCCGAGAACCGGTTCGGGTCGGGGACGCCCAGGGTGCCCGCGGTGCCGTACACCTCGAACAGCGGGGCGCGGGTGGCCCAGACCTCGAACGAGACGGTCACGGTGGAGACCACGCCGCCCTCGTGCTCGAGGATCGCGACGACGTGCGTGTCGATGTCGACCGGGATCGGGGTGCCGGCGTTCGGCCCCGTGGCGACGGTGCGCTCGCGGGTGGAGCGGGTCGCGCTGCCGCTGACCCGGACGACGGGCCCGAAGAACGTGACGAGGCTGGTCAGGTAGTACGGCCCCATGTCGAGCAGCGGTCCGCCGCCGGGCTGGTAGTAGAAGGCCGGCGCGGGGTGCCAGCGTTCGTGCCCGGGGGCGCTCCAGGCGACGGCTGCGCCGACCGGGGTGCCGATCGCGCCGTCGTCGAGCGCGGCGCGCGCGGTCTGGATGCCGGTGCCGAGGACGGTGTCCGGGGCGCTGCCGACGCGCAGGCCGGCGGTGCGGGCGGCCTCGAGCACC
Source organism: Curtobacterium sp. 8I-2 (assembly GCF_902506155.1). Lineage (NCBI taxonomy): Bacteria > Bacillati > Actinomycetota > Actinomycetes > Micrococcales > Microbacteriaceae > Curtobacterium > Curtobacterium sp. 8I-2. The sequence continues at coordinate 1,869,064 of NZ_LR732827.1, read as the reverse complement.
GGTGCGGCCTCGGCGGTGGACATCGCGAGCGGCTTCTCGCCGTAGACGTGCTTGCCGGCGGCGAGTGCCCGGGTGGCGATGTCGGCGTGTGCGGCCGGGATCGTCAGGTTGAGCACCACGTCGACGTCGTCGGCGGCGAGCAGGTCGTCCACGGTGGTGCCGCGCACGCCCTGTGCCGCACCGACCTGCTGGGCACGGGCGACGTCGAGGTCGGCGACCGCGGCGAGTTCGAGTCCGGGCAGGGCCGGGAAGTGCTCGAAGTACTGCTGGCTGATGACCCCGACGCCGACCACGCCGACCCGGAGCACCCCCTCGTTCACCGTGCTGCCCACAGGAGTCCCCGTTCGATGATGGTGCGGAGTGGCTGCGACTCGACGACCTCGAGGCGGTGCCCTGGTGCGGAGACGAACACGCGGCCCTCGCCCCACTGCCGTGTCCAGATCGCCGGTGCGGTGACCGGTCGGTTCCAGGCGTCGAAGTCGCGCGCGTCCTGAGTGGTGGTCGCGAGGACGTCGTTGTACTCGTCGGACAGCACCCAGTACTGCTCGGTGACGAGGTCGAAGTCCTCGATGCCCTGCGTGATCGGGTGCTCGTGCCCGAGGTCGGTGAGGTGGACCGTGTACGGGATGTAGTTGTCCGGCTGTTCCCCGACGCGCTCGTCGGGGTGCTTGCCGGCGTGGTGGGCGAACTGGCCGCCGACCATGTGCAGGTAGTCGGCGGTGTTCCGGAACGCGTCCGCGATGCCGCCGTGCCAGCCGGCCAGTCCGGCGCCGCCCAGGACCGCGCGCTGCAGCCCGGCGAACTCGTCGTCGGCGATGGTCGACATCGTGACGACCTGCACGATCAGGTCGACCTCGTCCATGACGGCGGCGTCGGCGTAGACGGCTGTCGAGTCCGACACCCGGACCTCGAACCCGTTCTCCTGCAGGAACGGGATGAACAGGTCGGTGGTCTCGACGGGCTGGTGGCCGTCCCACCCGCCGCGGACGACGAGCGCCCGGCGGGTCTGCTCGGCGGCGCTCACGAGGTCGCCGTCCAGGTGCTGCCGGCGGCCGCGCTGCGTTCGACGGCGTCGAGGACCCGCTGCACGTGCAGGCCGTCGGCGAACGACGGTGACGGGTCGGTGCCGGTGGCGACGGCGTCGATGAAGTCCTTCACCTGGTGGCTGAACGTGTGCTCGTACCCGATGAGGTGTCCGGTCGGCCACCACGCGGCCATGTAGGGGTGCTCGGGCTCGGTGACCAGGATGCGCCGGAAGCCCTGCTCCCCAGCCGGGGCGTTCGACTCGTACAACCGCAGCTCGTTCATCGCCTCGAGGTCGAACTGGATCGCGCCGTCGGAACCGCTGATCTCGAGCGTCAGGCCGTTCTTCCGCCCGGTCGCGTAGCGCGTCGCCTCGAAGGTGCCGATCGCGCGGTCGGCCGTGCCGCCGCTGAGCCGTGCCGTGAAGAACGCGGCGTCGTCGACGGTGACCTGCCCGCGTTCGCTCGACGCGGTGCCGGAGAGCCCGACCCCCTCGGCCATCAACGGACGCTCGGTCACGAAGGTCTCGAGCGTGCCCGACACGGTGGCGAGCGACGAACCGGTGACGTGCTCGACCAGGTCGATGGCGTGCGCGCCGATGTCGCCGAGCGCACCGGAGCCCGCGAGCGACTTGTCGAGCCGCCAGGTCATCGGGCCGTCCTCGTCCGACAACCAGTCCTGCAGGTAGAGCGCGCGGACCTGGCGCACGGTGCCGATCCGGCCGTCCTGCACCAGCTGCCGGGCGAACGCGATCGCAGGCACGCGGCGGTAGCTGAACCCGACCATGGCGCGGACCCCGTGCGCCCGGGCTGCAGCGGCAGCGGCGGTCATCGCCTCGGCCTCGGCAACGGTGTTGGCGAGCGGCTTCTCGCACAGGACGTGCTTGCCGGCCTCGAGCGCGGCGATCGCGACCTCGACGTGCGAGGACCCCGGGGACACGACGTCGACCACGTCGATGTCCGGATCGGCGACGACGGCACGCCAGTCGGTGGACGCCGCCTGCCAGCCGTACTGCTGCCGGGCTGCCTCGGTGCGTTCGGGATCACGCCCGACGATCACCGCCATCTCCGGGTCGGCCCCGAGGTCGAAGAACCGGGGAGCGGTCCGCCACGCCTGTGAGTGTGCGGCTCCCATGAAGCCGTGCCCCACCATCGCGACCCGCAGTCGTTCCTGTGCCATCCGCTCGCTCCTTTGCGATCACGTGCTTGCCACAGCCAACACTACCGCTTATGTTGGGCGCGGCAACATTTTGTTTCGACGACGAACGGTGACCACCATGGCAACGACGCCCACCCGTGCAGACAAGTTCTCCTTCGGTCTCTGGACCATCGGCTACAACGGCTCGGACCCCTTCGGCGGGCCGACCCGCCCCGCGCTCGACGTGGTCGAGGCGGTCGAGAAGCTCGACGAGCTCGGGGCCTACGGCCTGACCTTCCACGACGACGACCTGTTCGCGTTCGGTTCCACCGACGCCGAGCGCCAGACCCAGATCGACCGCCTCAAGGGCGCCCTCGAGTCGACGGGGATCGTCGTGCCGATGGTCACGACGAACCTGTTCTCCGCCCCGGTCTTCAAGGACGGCGGCTTCACCTCGAACGACCGGCAGGTCCGCCGCTTCGCGCTCCGCAAGGTCCTGCGCAACATCGACCTCGCCGCCGAGCTCGGTGCGTCGACGTTCGTGATGTGGGGTGGCCGCGAAGGCTCCGAGTACGACAGCGCCAAGGACGTGCAGGCCGCGCTCGAGCGGTACCGCGAGGCCGTCAACCTGCTCGCCCAGTACGTCACCGACAAGGGCTACGGCATCCGGTTCGCCATCGAGCCGAAGCCGAACGAGCCCCGCGGCGACATCCTCCTGCCGACCCTCGGCCACGCGATCGCCTTCACCGAGACGCTCGAGCGCCCGGAGCTGTTCGGCATCAACCCCGAGGTCGGCCACGAGCAGATGGCGGGCCTGAACTTCACCGCCGGCATCGCCCAGGCGCTCTACCAGGGCAAGCTCTTCCACATCGACCTCAACGGTCAGCGCGGCATCAAGTACGACCAGGACCTGGTGTTCGGCCACGGCGACCTGCAGAACGCGTTCTCGCTCGTCGACCTGCTCGAGCACGGTGCCCCGCAGGGCGGCCCGGCGTACGACGGCCCGCGCCACTTCGACTACAAGCCCAGCCGCACCGAGGACATCAGCGGTGTCTGGGACTCCGCGTCGGCCAACATGCGCATGTACCTGCTCCTCAAGGAGCGTGCGCAGGCGTTCCGCGCCGACCCCGAGGTGCAGGCGGCACTCGAGGCGTCGAAGGTCGGCGAGCTGTCGACGCCGACGCTGAACGACGGCGAGTCGTACGACACGTTCCTCGCCGACCGCTCCGCCTACGAGGACTTCGACACCGACGCCTACTTCGGCGGCAAGGGCTTCGGCTTCGTCCGCCTGCAGCAGCTCGCGATGGAGCACCTCATGGGCGCGCGGAATTGAACGCGGACGCGCCAGCGGCCGCATTCCGCGCGCCGAGGCGGCCTGCCGCCGAGGAGAACTGATGGCACTCGTCGCCGGGGTCGACTCCTCGACCCAGTCCTGCAAGGTCACCATCCGTGACGCCGCGACCGGTGCGGTCGTCCGCGAGGGCCGCGCTTCCCACCCGGACGGCACCGCCGTCGACCCCCGCCACTGGTGGGACGCCCTCGGTGCCGCCGTCGCGGACGCCGACGGCCTCGACGACGTCGGTGCCGTCGCCGTCGCCGGGCAGCAGCACGGCATGGTCGCGCTCGACTCCGAGGGCCGCGTCGTCCGCGACGCCCTGCTCTGGAACGACGTCCGCAGTGCGGACGCGGCCGCGCAGATGGTCGACGAGCTCGGCCAGGAGGCGTGGGTCGCCCGGACGGGGCTGGTGCCGGTCGCGTCGTTCACCGGGACCAAGCTGCGGTGGCTCCGCGACGCCGAGCCCGAGAACGCGGCCCGCGTCGCGGCCGTGGCGCTCCCCCACGACTGGCTGTCATGGCGGCTCCGCGGGTACGGTCCGGCGGACGAGAGTCCGCTCGGCCCCGACCTGGAGGCTCTGGCGACGGACGCGTCCGACGCCAGCGGCACGGCGTACTGGGACCCGGTGCGCCGCGAGTACGACCCGGAACTGTTCGAGCTCGCACTCGGGCGGCCGATGCGGCCGGCGTCGATGGGTGACGACGACGCCGTGGTCGTGCCCCGCGTGGTCGCTCCCGACGAGGCGATGGGCACCCTGTCCACCGACGTCGAGCTGCCCGGCGGCGCGGTCGCGCCCTCCGGCCTCGTCGTCGGCGCCGGGCTCGGTGACAACGCCGGGGCAGCGCTCGGCCTGGGTCTCGGCCCGGGCGACGTCGCGGTGTCCCTCGGCACGAGCGGCACGGTCTTCGGGGTCAGCGACGCCGAGGTGCGTGACCCGAGCGGGACCGTGGCGGGCTTCGCCGACGGGACCGGGTCGCGCCTCCCGATCGTCACGACGCTCAACGCGGCCCGCGTGCTCGAGGTGATCGGCGGCCTGCTCGGCGTCGACCACGACGCGCTCGGCGAGCTGGCACTGCAGGCGCCGGCCGGGGCCGACGGCCTCGTCCTGGTGCCGTACTTCGTCGGCGAGCGCACGCCGAACCGGCCGGACGCGACCGCCTCGCTGCTCGGCATGACGCCGGCGACCACCGACCGGGCGCACCTGGCCCGGGCGGCCGTCGAGGGGATGCTCTGCGCCCTCGCCGACGGACTGGCCGCGGTGCAGGACACCGGCGTGACCGTCGAGCGGCTGCTGCTCATCGGGGGCGCTGCACGGAACCCGGCGGTCCGCGCCGTCGCCGCGCAGGTGTTCGGCCGTGACGTCCTGGTGCCGGAGCCCGGCGAGTACGTCGCCGCGGGGGCTGCGAAGCAGGCCGCGTGGGCGCTCACCGGAGCCCTGCCGACGTGGGACACCGCGACGACCACCGTGCCGTCCGACCCGCACCCGGAGGTGCTCGAGCAGTACCGCGCGGCGGCGCGCTGAACCGACACTCCGTGCCCCCGGCGCCGTCCTCGACGGTGCCGGGGGCACGATCGTCCCGGAGGACACACCATGCCACTGACCGACCTGCCCCTCGACGCGCTCCGCGCCCACCGCTCCGACGTCCGGCGCCCAGATGACTTCGACGCCTTCTGGGCGGACACGATCGCCGCCGCCCGGACCGCGGGCGAGGGGGTCGAGCTGGCCCTCGCGCCGGCCGAGACCCCGGTCACCGGTCTCGTCGTCGAGGACCTGACGTTCCCCGGGTTCGCCGGTGACCCGGTGCGGGCGTGGGTCAACCGTCCCGTGACCGACGACCCGGGCGCACTGCCGGTCGTCGTCGAGTTCCTCGGCTACGGCGGTGGCCGCGGTCGCCCGGGTGAGCGCGTGCACTGGGCCCTCGCCGGGTACGTGCACGTGGTGATGGACACCCGCGGCCAGGGCTCCGGGTGGGCCGGCGGCGACACCCCGGACCCGCACGGCTCCGCACCGCACGCCAGCGGGTGGATGACGAACGGCATCGGCTCCCCTGCCGACCACTACTACCGCCGCGTGTACACCGACGCGGTCCGCCTGGTCGACGCCGTCCGCACGCTGCCCGGCGTCGACCCCGATCGCATCGCGCTGACCGGCGGGAGCCAGGGCGGCGGGATCGCCATCGCCGCAGCGGCCCTGGTCGAGGCACACGTCGGACCGATCACCGCGGTGCTGCCCGACGTGGCGTTCCTGGCCGACTGGCGGAACGGCACCGACGTCGCGGTGGGCGGTCCGTACCTGGAGCTCGCGCAGTACCTCGCCGTGCACCGCGACGCAGCCGAGGGCGTGTGGGAGACCGCCGCGTACTTCGACGGGGTGAACCACGCCGCCGGCATCACCGCACCGGCGCTGTTCTCGGTCGCGCTGATGGACGACGTCGTCCCGCCGCGCACGACCTTCGCCGCGTTCAACGCCCTGGGCTCCACCGACCGCGAGATCGCCGTGTACCCGTACAACGGGCACGAGGGCGGCGGCTTCCGGCATTGGGAGCGTCAGGCGGCGTTCCTGGCGGACCGCCTGCGCTGACGGACGTCGCGCGTCAGCGGTCGCTGCTCACGGGTTCGGTCCACGCTGCGCGCGGAGGTCCCCGAAGGGGAAGCGCTCGCGGTCGACGTCGTCCTCGGACTGCACGATCCAGCCGCGTCTGGCAGACCGTGCCCGCGCCCGCGCCCGGTAGGAGGTGATGTGGACCGGGGCGACCCCCGGTGCACGCTCGTAACCACTCATCAGATCCTCCGATCTGTCCCCGAGCCTCCGACCCTGTTCGGAGGAGGACAGTTTGAGTACCTCTTGGACGGTGAACGTCTCCCGCGGCGTCCACGATGCCCCCCGAACGGGTGCGGGTCACATCCGCGCACCTCGGATACCGACGGCGTCGTGGCGTCGGAGGCCGATCCACACGAGCGCCTCGTACGCTCCCACGTATGGACCAGGCACCGATCACGGCGAGTGGTCCCGAGCACGGCGGAGCACGGCTGTCCCGCACCGTGCACGAGGCGCTGCGGTTCGTGCACGCACACGCCCGCGAAGCGATCTCGGTACCGGACATCGCCGCCGCCGCGAACCTGTCGACCCGAGGCCTGCAGAGCGCGTTCCGGCGGGAGCTGCAGACCTCGCCAGCGTCGTACCTGCGCGGGGTCCGGCTCGAGGGCGTCCGCCGCGACCTGCTCTCCATGACACCGGCGGACCGTCGCACCATCGCGGACGTCGCGAAGCACTGGCACTTCAGCAACGCCGGGCGGATGGCGGCCGAGTACCGCGCCGCGTTCGGCACCGCACCGTCGGCGGCGCTCCGGTCGTTCGACCCGGCGGACCCGGACCCCCGCGCCACGACGGACCTCGGTGTCCCCCCGGGCGAGGGCTCGCGCTTCCGCGTCGTGCTCGACTGCGAGGTGGAGATCGAGGACGCCGACGCGACGTTCGCCAGCGCCCTGCGCCGCGCCCAGGGCGACGACCACCCCTGGCACGGCTACGACCCGGACGGCAGCACCGCTGACGTCGTCGCGTTCCTGCTGGCGAGCGCCGTCCGCGGGGTCGCCGGTGACACCTCCGGCATCCGGTTGCGTGCCGTCAACCCGATGCTGCGGGCGCCCGACCAGCACGGCGGGTACCCGTCGGCCGAGCTCCCGCCGTGGTCGGCACCCGGCCACCCCGGACGACCGGACGGACCCACCGCATGACCGGCACCCCGCGTCGACGCCGCTCCGCACTGCTCGCCGCCGCGCTCACCGCAGGACTCGCACTCGCCGGCTGCACGGCCCCGACCGCCGCCCACGCTGATGGGTTCGACGTGACCGGCTTCCAGCCCGAGAACGCCGACACCGTCCTGGTGGACGCGAACGCCGCCGCGATGGACGTGGTCGGCGTCGACGGGTTGCTGCTGAACCGCACGGGGTCGAAGGTCACGGCACCGTCGCGCGCCGCCAAGGCCCAGCGCAACCGGGCACACGCCAACGGGCTCACCGCGCAGCTGCTCGTCAGCAACTACTCCGAGGCCGACGGGGACTTCAGCGAGCCGATCGCCCGCAGGCTGCTCACCTCGCCCGCGAACCGCGCCCGGGTCGTCCGATCACTCGCCGCCGACGTGGCCACGGGCGGTTGGGACTCGGTCATGATCGACCTCGAGGCGCTGACCAAGGCCGAGAAGCCCGGTCTCACCGCCTTCGCCCGCGAGCTCCGGGCCGCCGTCGGCGACGACGTCCGGCTCGACATCGCCCTGTCCGCGTCGACCACCGCGGCCGGGTACGCCCGCCTCGGCTACGACGTGCGCGCCCTCCGTGCCCCGCTCGACCACCTGACGCTCATGGCCTACGACCAGCACGGCCCCTGGGAGCCGGACGCACCCGGTCCGGTCGGTTCGCTCGCGTGGTCGTCGAAGGCCGCCCGTGCACTCGTGAGCCTCGCTCCCGCCGACCAGATCGTGCTCGGTGTCGCCGGGTACGGCTACCACTGGAAGGGGAAGCGTCCGGCCGGTCAGCTCTCCGACGCCCAGGCCCGGCTCCGGGTCCGGAAGGCGGGCGCGACCGCCCGCTGGGACGCGACGGTCGGCGAGTGGACCGCGACCCTGCCGAGCGGCGAGGTGCTCTGGTGGTCCGACGCACGCTCACTGCGTGCGCGGGTCGCGCTGGCGGAGCGGCTCGGCCTGACGGGCGTCGCCGTCTGGTCACTGGACCTGTCCGACCGGCTCGAGCCGGTCGGGTGATCAGGACCCGCTGACGGACAGGAGGCGCGGTGCGAGCCCGCACCGCGCCTCCTGTCCGTCACCCGGTCACGCCCAGGGCACGTGGTCCGTCACCGGGTCAGACGAGCGACCACGCCACCAGGCGGGGGTCGCCCGGGGTGACCTCGTGCACCGCGCCCGTGACCGCGACGGTGGCGCGCTGGGTGGCGGTGCCGGGGACGGGGTGTCGGACCGGACCGTCGCCCGAGGCGACGATCCCACCCGCTGCCACCGAGCCTGACGGCCGCGACGCCGCCGCGTGCGACGCCACCCAGACCTGCACGTCGCCGGGCTCGACCACCCTGCGCATCCGACGGTCGGTGAACGCGAAGCGCTGCACCGGGACGCGGAAGCGGACCCGCACGGACTCCCCCGCTGCGACCGCGACGCGCGCGTAGCCGAGGAGCTGCACCTCGGGCCGGGTGACGCTGCCGTGCACGTCGTGCCCGTAGAGCTGCACGACGTCCTCGCCGTCGCGCACCCCGGTGTTCCGGACCGTCACCGACACGGTGAAGACGCCGTCGGACCGGACGTCCGGGTCGACGACGAGCTCGTCGTACGCGAAGTCGGTGTAGCCGAGGCCGAAACCGAACGGTCGCACCGGCGTCGAGTCCGCGGCGGTGACGTCGGACGGACCGCCGAGCCGCGGGTGCAGGTACGTGAACGGCTGCGCGCCGGCGGACCGGGGCAGGGACAGCGGCAGCCGGCCCGAGGGCGAGGCCACGCCGGTCAGCAGGTCGGCGATCGCCAGCCCGCCGCCCTCGCCCGGGAAGAACGCCTGCACGACCGCGGACGGGCGCGGCTGGTCGCCGTCGAGCGCCCAGCCGATCGCGTACGGCCGGCCGGTGAGCAGCACCATCACGGTGGGGGTGCCGGTCGCGACGACGGCCTCGACCAGCTCGCGCTGCACGCCGGGCAGGTCGAGCGACTCGGTGTCGTTGCCCTCGCCGACCGTGCCCCGGCCGAACAGGCCCGCCTGGTCGCCGACGACGACCACCGCGACGTCCGAGGCGGATGCGACCGCAACGGCTTCGGCGAAGCCGGCCCGGTCGTTCCCCGTCACGGCGCAGCCCGTGGCGAAGCGGACCGCTGCCGGACCGAGCGCCTGGGCGACGGCTTCGCGGACGGTCGGGATCGCGAAGCCGAGCGGCAGGTCGGGGTGCGAGGCGAGCACGTGGTTGGCGAACGAGTAGCAGCCCTGCAGCGCCTCGGCGCGGTCGGCGTTCGGGCCGATGACGGCGACCGAGGCCCCCGGTGCGAGCGGGAGGACGGGGGTGGTGCCGTCGGCGGTGCCGCTGTCGACGCTGACGCTGCCGCCCTCGTTCGACAGCAGCACGAGCGACTCGGCTGCCAGCCGCTTCGCGAGCGCCTGGTGCAGCGGGGTGTCGAGGTCGATCCCGGTGGGGGCGTCCTCGGCGAAGGCGTCCGGTTCGAGCAGGCCGAGCCGCTCCTTCTGCCGGAGCACCCGGAGCACGGCACGGTCGACGAGAGCCTCGTCCACCTGCCCGCTGCGGACCCGCTCGACGAGCGGTGCGAGGTACGCGTCACCGGTCGGGAGCTCGACGTCGATGCCGGCCTCGAGCGCCAGCGCCGCGGCCTCGCCACGGTCGGCGGCGATGCCGTGCATGACCTCGAGGAACGCCACCGAGAAGTAGTCCGCGACGACCGTGCCGTCGAAACCGAGCCGGTCGCGGAGCAGGCCGGTCAGCAGCTCGCCGTTCGCTGCGACGGGCACGCCGTCGATCTCGGCGTACGAGTTCATGACGCTCCGGGCGCCCCCGTCGCGCAGCGCCATCTCGAACGGCGGCAGGTACACGTCCGCGACCTCACGGGCCCCGGCGTGCACGGGGGCGTGGTTCCGCCCCGCCTGCGACGCCGAGTACCCGAGGAAGTGCTTCAGGGTCGCGTCGACCCCCGCCGACTGCAACCCGCGCACGTAAGCGGTGCCGACCGTGCCGACCAGGTAGGGGTCCTCGGCGATGCACTCGTCGACCCGCCCCCAACGCGGGTCGCGGATGACGTCGAGGACCGGCGCGAGGCCCTGGTGGACGCCGAGCTGCCGCATCGACGCACCGATCGCGGCGCCGACCTGCTCGACGAGCTCCGGGTCGAACGACGCGCCCCACGCCAGCGGCGTCGGGAACGTCGCGGCCTTCCACGCGGCGAGGCCGGTCAGGCACTCCTCGTGGACGAGCGCCGGGATCCCGAGCCGGGTCTCGCACTGCAGGCGGCGCTGTTCCGCCCAGAGCCAGGCGGCACGCTCGTCGGGTTCGACGGGGCGGGTGCCGTAGACGCGGGTGAACTGCCCGATGCCGTCGCGGGTGATGTCCGCCAGGGTGCCGCCCTGCTGCACGGCCGCCATCTCGCCCTGCATGGGGGCGACGACGCCGTTCTGGTCGAGCCAGTAGCCGACGAGCTGGGCGACCTTCTCGTCGAGGGTCATCTCGGCGAGCAGGGCGTCGGCGCGGGGGCCGGAGGGGGTCGCGGTCGCGTCCGTCGCGGTCGCGGTCGCGGTCGTCGCGGTCGCGTCCGTCGCGCTGTCGGCCTGGAGGCGCGGGTCGCGTCCGGCGGTCCGCGTCGCGTCGGTCGCGGTCACCCCTTCACCGCCCCGGTCAGGCCGCCGACGATGCGGCGCTGGAAGATCGTGAAGAACACGAGCGCCGGGATCATCGACATCGAGGTGAACGCGAGCACCTTGGCGGTGTCGACGGAGTACTGCGACGAGAACGACTGGACCCCGAGCGGCAGCGTGTAGGCGGCCTCGTTGTTCAGGATGAACAGCGGCAGGATGTAGCTGTTCCAGCTGGCGATGAACGCCAGGATGCCGACCGTGACGACGCCGGGCAGCGACAGCGGCACGACCATCCGGAAGAAGAACCCGAGACGGCTCGCCCCGTCGATCGACGCGGCCTCCTCGAGCTCGTCGGGGATGGCGCGCAGGAACGGCACCAGGATGATCACGGTGGTCGGCAGCGCGAACGCGATCTGCGGCAGGATCACGCCGGCCAGGCTGTTCGTCAGACCGAGGTCCTTGACGAGCAGGTACAGCGGGGTGATCGCGACGGTGATCGGGAACATCAGCCCCGCGGCGAACAGGGCGTAGAGCGCCCCGCGGCCGGCGAACCGGTAGCGGGCGAGCACGAAGCTCACCATCAGCCCGAGCACGACGACCCCGAGGGTGGTCGTGACGGCGCTGATCGTCGAGTTGCCGAGCTGCTGCCAGAAGATGCCGCTCGACAGCACGGAGCCGTAGTTGCCGAACTCGAACGGTGCCGGCAGCCCGGCGGGGCTCGTGGTGATCTGTGAGTTGGTCCGGAAGCCGCCCAGCACGATGTAGAGCACGGGTGCCAGGTTGGCGGCGACGAACAGGATCGCGACGACGTAGGTCAGCGGGTTGGCGCGTCCGATCGCGGCACTGGACCGGCGCTCCCGCACGGCCCGGCGCCCGGGGGCGACGATGCTCGTGGTGGCCATCAGTTCTTCCTCTCGGTGAGTGCACCCGCGGTGTCACGGCGGAGCACGAAGCGCTGGTAGATCAGGGCGACCACGAGCGAGATCACGAACATCACGACCGCGACGGCGCTGCCGAAGCCGAAGTTGCCCGAGGTCCGGCCGTTGGCGACCATGTACGTCGCCATCGTCGAGGTACCCGCGGTCGAGGCGATGTACTGGCCCCAGATGATGTAGACGAGGTCGAACAGCTGCAGCGAGCCGATGATCGACAGGAACGCCCAGATGCGGATGGTCGGTCCGAGGAGCGGCAGGGTGATGCGCCGCTGGATCTGCCAGTAGCCGGCACCGTCGATGGCGGCGGCCTCGAACAGTTCCTCGGGGATGCTCTGCAGGCCGGCGAGGAACAGGATCACCGCGAAGCCGATGTACTTCCACGAGATGATCACGAGCAGCGTCCAGATGGCGATGTCGGGGTTCGACAGCCAGTCCGCACGGAGTCCGCCCAGGCCGATGCTCTGGAACAGGTCGTTCACGGCGCCGTTCGACTGGAGCATGAGGCTCCACCCGGTGCCGACGATCACCTCGGAGATGACGTACGGCACGAAGACGAGCACGCGGACGAGCCCGCGGCCGTGCATCTTCTGGTTGAGCAGCAGGGCGAGCACGATCGCGATCGGCCCCTGCAGCACCAGCGAGAGCACGACGATGAAGCCGTTGTGCATCAGGACCGCGTGGAACGCCTTGTCCTGGAAGATGATCAGGTAGTTCTGCAGCCCGACGAAGTCGGTGGGCGGGCCGTAGCCCTGCCACTTGAAGAACCCGTAGTAGGCGGCGAGGCCCACGGGCAGGATCACGAACGTGACGAAGACGATGACCGCGGGTCCGGCGAGGACCGCGATCTCGACGCGCTTCCGCCAGTCCGCGATGCGGCGCGTGGTCCGCCGACCGGCGGGGAGCGGCGAACCGCTCCCCGCCGGGGACGTCCCCGCGGCCGTGTCCGACCCGGTGGCCGGAGTCGTACCGAGCGAGGTGTCGAGGGCCATGCTCAGCCCTTGGCCGCAGCCTGGTTGGTGGTCTCGACGATGTCCTTCGCGTCACCCTTGCCGGCCAGCAGGTCGACGACGCTGGTATTCAGCGCGTTGCCGACGTTCTGGCCGTACAGGGTGTCCAGGTACTGCGAGACGAACGGGGCGTCCTGGTAGGCGGCCAGGGCCGACTTCAGGTAGTCCGAGTCGACGACCGACTGGGCGTCCTTGTTCACCGGGATGGCGTTGAAGGCCTTGTAGTACGCCTCCTGGTTGTCCTTCTGCACGATGAAGTTCAGGAAGTCGGTGCACGCCTTCTTCGGGGCCTGTGCGGAGCAGGAGTTGCCGTCGACACCACCCATCATCGACTTCGGGTCACCCTTGCCACCGTCGGTCGCGGGGAACGGGAACCAGCCGAGGTCGGGCAGCGGCTTGGCGTCCGGCGTCAGCGATGCGATCACGCCCGGGTCCCACGCACCCATGAGCTCCATGGCCGCCTTGTGGTTGGCGAGGAGACCGGCGGAGCTGCCGGCACCCTGCTGTGCCGCGGTGGTCAGGAAGCCGTTGTTGAAGGGCTTGGTGGCGTTGAAGTCCTCGAGCTGCTCGCCGGCCTTCGTCCAGCAGGCGTTGTCGAACTTCAGGGACTTCGCCGCGTCCTCGAGCGTCTTCTGGCTGCACTCGCGGAGTGCGAAGTTGTAGTACCAGTGGGCGGCCGGCCAGGCGTCCTTCGCGCCGACGGCGACCGGGTCGATGTCCTTGGCCTTGAGCTTCGTGATCGCGTCGTTCAGCTCGTCCATGGTCGTGGGCGTGCCCTCGATGCCGGCTTCCTTGAACAGGTCCTTCGAGTACCAGATGCCCTCGGGGAGCACCGCGCCGGGCATGGCGTAGGTCTTGCCGTCCTTCTCGTAGCCGGCGAACGTGCCCGCGCTGATGGACTTCTTGGCGTCGGCGCTGATGGAGTCGGAGATGTCCATGAGCTGCCCGGCGGCAATCATGGCGTCCATCTTGCCGCCGCCACGCTGCAGGAACACGTCGGGGGCGTCGCCGGAGTTGAGGGCGGTCTGGAGCTTGCCGTCCAGGTCCTCGTTCTGGATCGCCTGGGTCTTGATGGTGACGTTCGGGTACTTCTCCTCGAACGCCTTGACCGTCGAGGCCCAGTAGGCCTTGCCCGGTCCGGTCGTCGAGTTGTGCCAGAAGGTCATCGTGACCTTCCCGCCGTCCTCGGAGGCATCGCTGCCCGCCGAGCACCCGCTGGCCACCAGTGCGGTCGCCCCGATCAGCGCGATGGCTGCCGCGGCACGGATCTTCCTCGTCATCGTGGAACTCCTGAAGTGTCGTCGTTGACATGGCGCGACATCGACTGCCGCTGCGGAGAGCATGCCTGCTGCTCGGGGGCGGTGTCAATCGATATCGATAACGTTTTCTTAACCGATCGCAGGGTGTCGCAGCGGTACGGTGTGCACATGGACTCGGCACTCGGCGCGCGTCCCGGTGCCGGCCGGGTGACGATCGGCGACGTGGCACGAGCGGCCGGGGTCTCGATCCCGACGGTCTCCAAGGTGATCAACCAGCGCGACGGTGTCGCCGCCGCCACCATGCTCCGCGTGCAGCAGGTGGTCGAGGACCTGGGGTACGAGACCTCGCTGGTCGCCCGGAGCCTGCGCAGTTCGCGGACCGGGGTCGTCGGCATCCTGGTGCCCGAGTTCGAGCCGTTCTCGACCGAGCTGCTCCGAGGCATCTCGCGGGCGGCCACCGGCACCGGCTACGAACTGCTCGCCTACGCCGGCCTGATGACCGGCGCCGACCGACCCGGCTGGGAACGCCGGTCGCTGTCCCGACTGTCCGGCACCCTGATCGACGGCGCGATCGTGGTCACCCCGACCACGGCCCTGTCGAGCTCCTCGATCCCCGTCGTGGCGATCGACCCCCACACCGGGCCGGAGGGCCACGCCACCGTCGACGCCGACAACGAAGCCGGAGCCGTCCAGGCCGTCGAGCACCTGCTCGCGCTCGGGCACACCCGCATCGCGCACCTGCAGGGTCGCGCCGACCTGGCGTCCGCCCAGCTCCGTGCCGCCGGCTACCGTTCCGCCCTGACCGCCGCCGGCATCACCGTCGACGAGTGCCTGCTGCGCGACGGCGGCTACCAGGAGGACCAGTCCGCGGCCGTCACCCGGGAACTCCTGGCCCTCGACGACCGCCCCACCGCGGTGTTCGCGGCGAACGACTCGTCGGCGATCGGTGTGCTCCGCGCCGCGGCCGAGGTCGGGCTCCGCGTTCCCCAGGACCTGTCCGTCGTGGGCTTCGACGACGTGCCGCAGGCCTCCACCACGACCCCGCCGCTCACCACGGTGTCGCAGCCGCTCGACGAGCTCGGGTCGCACGCCGTGCAGATGCTCCTGACCATGCTCCGTGGCGAGCCGACCACGGACCACGTCCGGCTCCCCACGACCCTGCGGGTGCGGGCGAGCACCGGCCCGGCGCCGCGACCCACGGCAGGCCGCTGAGCACCCGTCGTCGTCAGCGGCGCAGGGTCTGCTTCGGGTACTCGCCGAACCGGGCCGCGTACGCCGCCGAGAACCGGCCGAGGTGGGCGAACCCCCACCGTCGGGCGACGTCACCGACGACCCCGGCCTGCGGGTCGAGCTCGAGCAGTTCGCCGCGGACCCGGTCGAGCCGGACCTCGCGCAGGTAGGTCAGCGGCGACACGTCGAAGACCCGGCGGAACGACTCCTGCACCGACCGCACGCTCAGGCCGGCGACCTCGGACAGCTCCTGGACGGTGACCGGCTCGGCGGCATGGGCGTGGATGTACTCCACCGCGGCCCGCAACCGGGCGTTCCGGGGGAGACCGAGCACCGCGGGCAGGTCGTCGGCCTGCGGCGGGAACGTGTCCAGGAACGCGGTGGCGGCCGACCGCTTGGCCTCGTGCCACGCGTCGGAGTCGGGCCCCTCGGCTCGCAGGGCACGCGACAGCGCCACGAGCGCCTCCTGCCAGCGCTCCGCGGTGTCGGGCTCCGGTACCCGGGTCGGGTCGAACCGCAGCGGCGCCGTCTCGACCTCCAGGTGCTCGTACGCGACGCGGTGCACGTAGTCACGCCCGAAGTGCACCAGCCGCTGGTCGTGGTCCTCGGCCGTGAACACGAAGTCGTCCTCGGGCGGCAGGAGCACGGGGACGTCGCGGCGCAGCTGCATCCGCGCACGCCCGGAGTCGAGCGACGCGGTGCCGCTCGTGATCCACGTCACGACGTAGTCCGCCCCGACGGGCACCGAGCCACGCACGGCACCGCGGAGCCGCGAACGCCGGATGCTCACCTCGGAGTCGCCGACGGCCGTGTACCGGTACGAGAAGTCGTCGTCGATGCGCCGGACGGACCACCGATCGGCACCGTGGACGGCGGCGAGGTCGCGCTCGGCGGCGTAGGGGTCCCCGCCGGCGACCTCGAACCGCACCGGTTCGCCGGCCCGGTCGGCACCCTGCGGGTCCGGGACGGGGTCAGCCACGGCGCCCTGCTCCCGACGCCGCCACCCGGACCGTTCCACGAACCGCGCTATGTGGATACGCTGGGGTGGTGACTGCGGCGTATCGTGACCCGGACGAGACCCGTGCAGAGGGGGCGCTGTCGTGAGCGATGTCGACCTCGACGCAGCGCTGACCCGGCTCGAGGCCGCGGTCTCCGAACTCCGCGGGCGGCTGCGCGACGAACTCGGCGTCTCCGGCGGCGACCTGACGCTGCTGCAGTTCGTGTCCCGCGCCGAAGCAGCGGGCCGGACCGTGCGCGTGAAGGACCTGTCGAAGCACCTGGGACTCACCGGCCCGGCGGTCACCGGCATGGTGGACCGACTCGAGCACAGCGGACACCTCAGTCGCGTCCCGAACCCCGACGACGGCCGGAGCCGGTACATCGAGCTGACCGATGCCGCCCGCCGCGACTACACGCGCGCGATGGACGGCACGAACAAGCACCTGCACGACCTGATGGCCTCCTTCTCGGAACGGGAGCGGGCCAGGTTCGTGCGGATCATCGACCGCATCGTCGCAGCCGTCGATCTCGGCGCACCGAGCCCCTGACGGCAGGGTACGGGCGGTCAGCGCGACGCTCGGACGAATGTCCAGCATGCGCAGCTAGGTAAGTTCTCTACCTATCTCCGCATGCCGGACACCCGTCACCCCTTGACGGCGCCGGAGGTCAGACCGGACACGATCGAGCGGCGGAACACGAGCACCAGGATCACGATCGGCACCGTGGCGGCCACGCTCGCGGCGAAGATCTGCGCGAACGGCACCGTGAACTGCGTCCCGAAGAGCGCGATGCCGACCGGGATCGTCCGGAACGAGTTCTCGCTGTTGAAGGTCAGCGCCATCAGGAACTCGCTCCACGATGCCGTGAAGGTGAAGACGCCGACCGTGAACAGGCCCGGCTTGGCCATCGGCAGGATCACGCTCAGCACGGTGCGCCACGCCCCGGCCCCGTCGATCTCGGACGCCTCCTCGATCGTCGACGGGATCCCCTGCAGGTAGTTCCGCATGATCCAGATGGCGAACGGCAGGTTGAACGCGACGTACGGCACGATCAGACCCGGGTACGAGTTGAGCAGCCCGAGGTTGCGTTCGAGCAGGTACAGCGGCGTCAGCACCGCGATCGCCGGGAACACCGACAGCATGAGCAACGAGGTCATGATCGCCGTGCGGCCCCGGATGAACCGGCCGGCCAGCGCGTACCCGGCCAGGAACGCCAGCGCGAGCACGATCACCGTGGTCGACACCGACACGATGACGCTGTTCACCATGTACTGGCCGAGCGCGTTGTCACGGAAGGCCACCACGAAGTTGTCGAAGGTGAACGACTGCGGCCACACGGTGGGCGGCGACTGCCCGATCTCGGACGCCGGCTTGAGCGACGTCGTGACGAGCCAGTACAGCGGCAGCGCCGTGAGCACCGCGATGACGACACCGCTGACGTTCACGGTGTTGACCCACTTCCGCCAGCCCTTGCGCACACGTTGACGGGGCATCAGTCGTCCCCTCCCTTCGCCTGGTTCCGGAACGCCCGGAGGAACAGCAGACACCCGGCCGCGACGATGATCGCGGTCGAGGTCGCGATCGCGGCGCCCGGACCGATGTTGATGTCCTGGAAGAGCACCTTGTAGCCCATGATCGCGAGCGACTGGGTGGCGGTGCCCGGTCCGCCGTTCGTCAGCACGAACGGCAGGTCGAAGACGCCGAACGCCTGCAGGATGCGGAACAGCACCGCGATCGTCAGGGTCGGGGTGAGCTGCGGCAGCACCACACGCCAGAACGTCTGCCAGGTGCTCGCGCCGTCGAGCTCGGCGGCCTCGTAGTGGTCCTCGGAGATCTGCACCAGCCCGGCGAGCAGGATGATCGCGACGAACGGCGTCGTCTTCCAGATGTCCGCGACCATCAGCCCGGTGATCGCGGGCACCGGTTCACCGAGGATCACCGGAGCGTCCCCGAACAGACCGAAGAACCACGTCGCGACACCGTAGGTGCTGTCGTAGATGTACTTCCACAGCTGCGCGTTGACGATGGTGACGAGCGACCACGGGATGAGCATGAGCGCGAGCATCCAGCCGCGGGTGGCCCCGAGCCGCTCGAGCACCAGCGCGACGAGCATGCCGAGCACGAGCTCGACCGAGACCGTCACCACCGTGTAGAGCACCGTGAACCCGAGCGCCCGGTACCAGTCGGCACTCTGCAGCAGGGCCGCGTAGTTGTCGAACCCGAACGACTGGATGGTGAAGCCCTCGTAGCCGACCTCGACGTCCGCGAAGCTCAGGACGACCGAGTACACGACCGGGAAGATCGTGACCGCGGCGACCACCAGGAGCGCCGGGGCCGCGAAGCCCCACGCACCCCGCGAGCGGATGCGGTCGAGACGCGACCGCCCCGTCGGCCGGGGCGGCGGATCGACGCGACCCGTGCCTCCAGGCCGTGCCGGACGTGTCGCGGTGCCGGCGCTCACAGCGCAGCTCCCTGCAGTGCCAGCGAGATGGCGGAGGCCATCGCGCTGGTGCCGCCGTCGACGGACGCCTGCCCACCGAGGATGCTGTTGCCGTTCTGGTAGATGCCCTGCGACACCTTCGGGTAGTAGGCGGTCGAGGTCGGGCGGGGCACGAGCGTGATGCCCGCCGCCGTGTCGTAGGTGGGACGCTCCTGGCGCTTCGCGTCCTCGCTGACGAGCGAGGCGCTCCGCGCCGGCAGGACGCCGCCCTCGCGGGTCAGGAACTGCTGCGCGGTCTCGCTCGACATCCAGCGCGCGAAGGTCAGTGCCGCCGCGGGCTCCTGCGTGTGCGGGTTGATGTAGTTCCCCCACCCGCCGATCGTCGAGTGGTGCTCGTCCATGCCGTCGAACGTCGGCCGGGCGGCCAGACCCACCTTGCCGGCGACCCGGCTGTCCGGACCGTTCGCGATCCCCCACGCGTACGACCAGTTGCGGAGGAACGCCGCACGGCCGCCGGAGAACGCGTCGTTGGTGTCCTGCTCCTGGTACGTCAGGGTGGCCCGCGGCGACGCCCCCTCGGTGATCAGCGAGCGCATGAACTCGAAGGCGCGCTTGGTCTCGGAGCTCGTCGTCTCGGGCTTGGTCAGGTCGTCGTTGAGCAACGACCCGCCCGCGTCCGCGACGAACTCGGTGACGTTGCAGGTCAGCCCCTCGTACACGTCGCCCTGGAACGCGAACCCGTAGCTGACGTCACCGGTGTCGACGAGCTTCGCGGCGGTCTCGCGCACTTCCTCCCACGACGCCGGCACCTGCAGGGAGTGCTTCGCGAGCAGGTCCTTCCGGTACAGGAAGAACGACTCGTCGATGTAGAGCGGGAACATGTAGTACGTGCCGTCGACGCTCGCCGCGAGCCGGAGCCCCTCGGGGAACTGGTCGAAGAAGTCCTCGCCGACGAGCTGGTTCACCGGGGTCGCGAGCTTGTTCTTCGCGAACTGCCCGGGCCACGCGACGTCACCCAGGTAGACGTCCGGCGTGCTGCTGCCCGCCGCGATCTGGGTCGTCAGGCTGGTCCGGTTCGTGTCGGTGTCGCTCGGGGCACTGACGATCCGGACCCGGATGTTCGGGTGCTCCTTCTGGAACTCCGCGATGAGCCGACGGCGCAGGTCACCCCCGTCCTTCGAGGCGACCTGGCCGGCCCACCAGCTGATCGTCGCCTCGCCCTCGGGCGGTTCGGTGGGCCAGTCCTCGACCCGCGTGCGCTCGGGTCGGGTGGAGCAGCCGGCGAGCAGCAGCACCCCCGCTCCCCCGAGCATGAACGTCCTCCGGTCGATGGCCATCCGTCCTCCTCGACGTGTGGTGCTGCGAACCTGTGCATCCACACAACCAGGCGGAGCCTGGGCTGTCCGCAGGGATCTGTCGCTTTCGCTGGTGGCTCCGTGGGGCCGGGGGCGACGGCCTGGAGGCGCGTGGCAGGGACGACCCGCGCCTCCGGACCGGCGGGTGGTCAGGCCGGGGCGGGGGCCGTGGACTCGGCGATCCGCAGCGTGCACGGCAGCAGGAAGTGCGGCAGGTCCTCCGAGGTGCCGTCGAGCTGCTCGATGAGGGCGTCGGCGGCCCGCACGCCGAGCTCCGGGCCGGGGGCGACCATCGTCGACAGCCGCGGGTAGTGCTGGTCCGCGTTCGCCTCGGACGACGCGATGCTGAGCACCGAGACGTCCTCGGGGACCCGCCGCCCGGCGGTGTACAGCCCGACCAGGACGCCGGCGGACGAGTCGTCCTTCATCACGAGCACGGCGGTGACGTCGGGGTCCGCCGCGAGCAGGTCACTCGCGGCCTGCCGGCCGCCGTCACTGCCGGGCCCCGCCGTGACGATCGTCCCGGTCAGTCCGCGCTCGACCATCGCCTGCCGGAACGTCGACTCGACGCGCAGGTGCGGTGCGTAGCCGGCCATCGGGGTGCCCTCGAGGTCCTCGAGGACGAGCCCGAACCGCCGGTGCCCGAGGGCCTGGAGGTGGTCGAGGCTGTCCTCGATCGTCGTCTCGAAGTCGATGTCGACGAAGGGCAGCCCGCTGCTGTCGCGGGTCCGGCCGATCAGGGTGAACGGCACGTCGAGGTCGGTGAGGACGGCGACGCGGGGGTCGTCCATCCGCACCTCCATCAGGATGACGCCGTCCACGAGTCCGCCCGACACGAGGTCGTCCAGGTCGTCGCCGGCGGGGTCCACGGGCCAGAGCACGAGGTGGTACCCCCGCTCGGACGCACGCTCCGCCGCGCTCATGAAGAACTGCGAGGTGGTCGGGCTGAAGCGGTTGCCGGTGGTCGGGAACAGCAGCGCGATGATCCGGGTGCGTCGGCTCGCGAGCGCACGGGCGACGACGTTGCCACGGAACTTCAGCTCGCGCATCGCGGTCCGCACCCGCGCCGTGGTTCCGGGGGTCACGTACTTCGTCCCGTTCACCACGAAGGACACGGTGGCGATCGAGACCCCCGCCCGATCGGCGACCTGCTGCATCGTGGCCATGCCGCTGATCCTAGCGCTCGCCGTGTCAGAAAAGCGCTTTACAGGTGAAGCGCTTATCTGTTAGCTTCTCGCCCCAGGAGCACAGCGACGATGACGTCAGCGGCCTCGTCGATGCGTGCCTGTCCCAGCATCCGTCAAGAGAAGAGCTCTGCAATGAAGCAAAGATTCCCCTCCCAGTCGCGCCGGACCCGCGCCCTCGTCGGCGCCGTCGCCGTGCTCGCCACGGTCCCCCTGGTCCTGTCCGGGTGCTCCGGCTCCGGATCGGCCTCGTCGGGCGGCAGCAAGGCCCTGACGATCGAGGACTACTACGACGCGAACTACAACCCGGTCTACAAGCAGTGCGCCAAGGAAGTCGGCGCGACGGTCACGATCAACCACGTCGCCGGCGCCGGCCTGATCTCGAAGGTGCTGCAGCAGGCGTCGTCGAAGACGCTGCCCGACGTCCTCATGCTCGACAACCCCGACGTGCAGCAGATCGCGTCGTCCGGTGCGCTGTCCGACCTGTCGGCCTACGGGCTCGACGCCGACGGCGACGTCCCCGGCGTGAAGGCGGCGAGCACCTACAAGGGCAAGCTCTACGGCCTGCAGTCGAACACGAACTCCATCGCGCTCTACTACAACAAGAAGCTGCTGGCGGACGCCGGTGTCCAGCCGCCCAAGACGTGGGACGAGCTCAAGGCCGCCGCGAAGCAGCTCACCAAGGGTTCGACCTACGGCTTCGCGATGAGCAACATCAACACGTACGAGGGCACCTGGCAGTTCCTGCCGTTCTTCTGGTCGAACGGTGGTGACGAGAAGGACATCGCCACCGCGGACGCCGCCCAGGCCCTGCAGCTCGTCGAGGACCTGCAGGACGACGGCTCGATGTCCAAGAGCTCGATCAACTGGGCCCAGGCGGACGTCAACAACCAGTTCCTGGCCGGCAAGGCCGCGATGATGATCAACGGCCCCTGGCAGCTCCCGGCGCTCAACGAGAAGAAGAGCCTCGAGTTCGACAGCGTCCCGATCCCGACACGCACCGGCGAGGCCACGGTCGCACCGCTCGGCGGCGAGGCGTTCACCGTCCCGCAGACCGGTGACAAGGACAAGATGCAGCTCGCCGGCAAGTTCGTCGGCTGCCTGCACACGCAGAAGATGCAGAAGGCCCTGTCCGAGGTGAGCGGCAACGTGCCGACGAACCTCGAGGCCGGCGCCGCGTGGGCGAAGGACCACCCGCAGGTCGCGTCCTTCGTGACCACGGTGCAGACCGCTCGCGCTCGCACCGGTGAGCTCGGACCCGACTGGCCCAAGGCCGCCACGAAGATCTACACCGCCGTCCAGCTCGCCCTCACCGGCAAGGCCAGCCCCGAGGCAGCGCTCAAGCAGGCGCAGTCCCAAGAGCAGTAGTCCACGGGGAGCCGGCCGACCGGTCGGCTCCCTCCGGCGACTAGGAAAGGACCCCGGCGTGAGCGCCTCGACACAGACACGACCACGGACGATCCCGCCCGTGACGACACCCCGACCCGGGCAACGACGAGCCCGGTTCCGATCCGGCGTGACCCGATGGCTCTTCGTGGTGCCAGCGGCGGTCTTCGTGGCCGTCTTCTTCGGCTACCCGGTGGTGAAGAACATCGTCATGTCCTTCCAGGACTACACGACGGCGACATTCTTCACCGGCGAGGCCCCCTGGGTGGGACTCGCCAACTACATCTCGGTGTTCCAGAGCTCGGTGTTCACGACGAGCCTCGTGAACACCGCGCTGTTCACGGCGGGCTCGATCATCCTGCAGTTCGTCATCGGGCTGAGCCTGGCGCTGTTCTTCCGCCGGCACTTCCCGCTGTCGGGCTTCCTGCGGGGACTGCTGCTCCTGCCGTGGCTGCTGCCGCTCATCGCGTCCAGCGCGGTGTGGAAGTGGCTGCTCGACCAGGACAGCGGCGCGCTCAACCAGCTCCTCGGTGTGGTCGGCATCGCCCCCGTGCCGTGGCTGGTCAGCCCGAGCCTGGCGCTCATCGCCGTGATCGGCGTCAACGTCTGGCTCGGCATCCCGTTCAACACGACGATCCTGTACAGCGGTCTGCAGTCCGTGCCGCCGGAACTCTACGAGGCCGGCTCGCTCGACGGCGCCACCGGGTTCAAGGCGTTCTGGTACATCACCTGGCCGAGCATCCGGTCGGTGGTCAGCGTCGTGATCGTGCTCGGGGTCGTCTACACGTTGAAGGTCGTGGACATCATCCTCGGCCTGACCGGCGGCGGCCCGGCCAACTCGACCCAGACCCTGGCCACGAACGCCTACCACCAGTCGTTCATCAACTTCCAGTTCGGCATCGGAGCCGCGGTCAGCAACGTGCTCATCGTCGTCTCGTTCGTCTTCGCGATGGTCTACATCGCGATCTCACGGAAGGCGGTCGACGAATGAGCGTCGGACTCGCGAACCAGACCGTCACCGCCACCCGCGCGATCACCACCAAGAGCGCCCGTGCCCCCCGGCCACGCGGTTCGGCGAAGGGGATCCCGTTCACGATCCTCGGCTGCGTGTTCCTCGCGATCATGGTGTTCCCCGTCTACTGGATGGTGAACACCAGCCTGCAGGCGACGTCCGGGGCCGCCACGGCCACGTGGTTCCCGTTCTCCCCCACCTTCGCCGGCTACCAGGCCGCGTTCGCCCAGCAGGGGCAGAACTTCGTCTCGAGCATGATCATCGGACTCGGCACCGTCCTGCTGACGCTCGCCATCGCGACACCGGCCGCGTACGGGCTCGCACGGTTCCGGATGCGCGGCGGCCGGGTGTTCCTGCTCGTGCTGCTGATCACGCAGATGATCCCGGCGATCGTCATCGCGAACGCGCTGTACACGCTGTTCAACAACATCGGGCTGCTCAACAGCTACGTCGGGCTGATCCTGGCCGACAGCGCGGTCCAGGTGCCCTTCGCCATCCTGCTCATGCGGGCGTTCATGGAGTCGATCCCACCGAGCCTGGTCGAGGCGGCACTCGTCGACGGCGCCAGCGACTTCCGGGCGTTCGTGTCGATCGTCGTGCCGATCAGCCGGAACGCCATCGTCACCGCGGCGCTCTTCACGTTCCTCGGCGCGTGGGGCGACTTCCTCATCGCACTGACCCTGACGTCGACGACCGCGGTCCGACCGATCACGCTCGGCATCTACAACTACATCGGCTCGAACGTCACCGACTGGGGTCCCGTCATGGCGACCTCGGTGCTGGCGTCCCTGCCCGCCGCCGTCCTGCTGATCTTCGCGCAGAAGTACATCTCCGCCGGTGCCCTCGGCGGTGCCGTCAAGTGACGGCACCGGACCGAAGCCGCCACGCATCCCAGCCAGAAAGGCACACACCATGACCACCACCCCGCTCCGCATCACCGTCTGGGGCGAGAACGTCCACGAGCAGGTCGAGCAGCACGTCGCCGAGCGGTACCCCGACGGCATGCACGGCGCGATCGCGGACGGCATCCGCGAGCACCTGCCCGAGGCCGTCGTCCGGACCGCCACCATGCAGGAACCGGAGCACGGCCTCACCGACGAGGTCCTGGCGGACACCGACGTGCTCACCTGGTGGGGGCACGCCGCACACCAGGACGTCGACGACGCCGTGGTCGACCGGGTGCACCGGCACGTGCTCTCCGGCATGGGGCTGCTCGTGCTGCACTCCGGCCACTGGTCGAAGATCTTCGGCAAGCTCATGGGCACCACCTGCACCCTGCGGTGGCGCAGCGAGCACGACCAGGAGCTCGTCTGGACCGTCAACCCCCAGCACCCGATCACCCGCGGGGTGCCGAACCCGATCGTCATCCCCGAGCAGGAGATGTACGGCGAGTACTTCGACGTCCCGACGCCCGACGAGCTCGTGTTCATCTCGGGCTTCACGGGCGGCGAGGTGTTCCGGAGCGGCATGACGTACCGCCGCGGCCTGGGGAAGATCTTCTACTTCTCCCCCGGTGACCAGGACTTCCCCGTCTACCACCACCCGGACGTCCGCCGGGTGATCGCGAACGGCGCCGAGTGGGCACGGCCGGAGCGCGAGCGCGAGATGCCGACGCTCCGCCGCTACGACCTGGGCGAGTACTTCGACGGGCAGCACTACCGCGGCCCGTTCGACGACGCCGAGCCGGAGACGGCCGCCCCGGCGGCCGCCGAGCCCGCGGTCACCGAGCCGGCAGCCAGTGCGCCCGCTGCCGAGCGCGACGGGGCGCAGGCGTGAGCCCCTTGCGCGTCCTGCAGATCGGCGCCGGCGGGATGGGGCGGGCCTGGCTCGCCACCGTCGCCGCCGACCCAGAGGTCGAGCTGGTCGGCATCGTCGACCTCGACCTCGACGCCGCGCGTGCCGGCGCCGCACACGCCGGCGACCCGTCGATCCCGGTCGGCACGGACCTGACCACGCTGGCCGCCGAGACCGGGGCCGAGGCCGTGCTCGACATCACCGTGCCGGTCGCGCACCACCCGGTCACCATGCAGGCGCTCCGTGCCGGGCTCCCCGTGCTCGGCGAGAAGCCCGCCGCGCAGACCGTCGCCGAGGCGCTGTCGCTCGCGGCAGCCGCCGAGGCCACCGGCAAGCTGTTCATGGTGTCGCAGTCCCGCCGCTACAACGACCAGCTCGTCGCGTTCCGGCAGCACGTCCGCGACCTCGGTGTCGTGGGCGGGCTGAGCACCCGGTTCGCGAAGGCACCGCACTTCGGTGGCTTCCGCGAGGAGATGGACGACGTCCTGCTGCTCGACATGGCCATCCACGCCTTCGACTCGGCGCGGTACGTGCTCGAGCGCGATCCGGTGTCGGTGTACTGCGAGTCGTGGAACCCGTCGTGGTCCTGGTACCGGGGCGACGCGGCCGCCGCCGCCGTCTTCACGTTCGAGGACGACGTCCGCTACGTCTACGACGGCTCCTGGTGTGCGCCGGGTGCGGAGACCTCGTGGAACGGCGACTGGCGCGCCTCCGGAGCCGCCGGCACGGCACTCTGGGACGGCGACCACGACCCGTCGAGCGACCTCGACGGCACACCGGGGTCCCCGGTCACGGCACCGTCGGTGGGACACGAGATCGCCGGGTCGCTGGCGTCCTTCGTCCGGGCCGTCCGCTCCGGCGAGGTGCCGGACGGCGAGGTGCACGGCAACGTCATGAGCCTCACGATGGTCGACGCCGCGATCACGTCGGCGCGCAGCGGGCGCCGGGTCGTCATCGACGAGGTGCTCGAGCAGGCACACCGGGACGCCCTGGCCGCCGAGCAGGACGACGCGGTCCGCGACCGCCTGGCGGCGTGGCAGTCGGTCCGTGGCGCGCTCCGTGCGCGCCTGCCCGCGTCCTGAGACGCGACCGCAGGACGGACGGGAGGCCCGTGGCGACACCGCCACGGGCCTCCCGTCCGTCGGAGCGCGCGATCAGCGCGGGATGACGGAGAACAGGAACTTCTTGCGGACCATGTACCAGGCCAGCAGGATCAGCGCCGTGTGCACCACGAACCCGATCCAGAAGTCGCCCCACGGCACACCGGGGATCGACGCGATCGCCAGGGCGAAGAACACCTGCCAGACGAACACGTACAGGCTCGCCTGCCCGAGCGGGATCCAGAGCCAGCCGATGGCGGCGGCGATGGGCTTCCAGAACACCGTGAGGATCGCGTAGGACACGACCGCGAAGAACGCGATGTCCGCCAGGCGGCCCCACTGCAGGTCCACCCGCTGGTACGCCGTGTTGTACAGCGACTGGTACATCTCGGCCGGGAACGGCACCGGGGTGAACCCGAAGTGGTCACCGGCCCAGACGTAGACCAGGAACGCCGCGTACCCGCCGACCGCGATGCCGACCAGGACCTTGCCGAGACGCCCGGTGAGCGCGCCGACGATCTGCCGCCGGTAGTACCCGAGCACGAGCCCGTGGGTGAACACGACCTGCCAGGTGAACAGGGGGAACACCGCCTCGAACTGCGAGTTCAGCGGGCGGAAGTCCGGGTTGAGCGCCTGGAACACGTAGAGCGCCCAGCTGGCGGCGAGGAGCGCCCACCAGAACCCGCGGCGGATCACCCAGATGAACGCCGGGATGAACAGGCTCAGCACCACGAACAGCCCCATGATGTTGAACGGCCACGGCCCCATCTCGAGCAGCAGGAACTGCCGGATCGCGTACCAGGGCGGCGGGTACGCGAGCAGCTGCATGACGTTCGGGTACAGGTCGTAGACGCGTCCCTCGGCGTCGACCCCACCGAGGCCGGTGCCCCGGTCGGTGAAGGTCGTGATGGCGTCGGTGTTCAGGAACGGCACGAAGCTCAGCACGAACACGACGGCGATCACCACGAGCGTGACGACGTACTGCTTGCGTGCGCGCTTCCACGCCCCGATCGCCGCAGCCCACTCGCCGAACTTCTTCACGGCGAACGGGTACGTCATGCCGAGCACCATGCCGGACAGGAACACGAACATCTCGGCGCCGGTGATCGCCCCGACGGCGTGCAGCGTCAGGTACGAGTACGGTCCGCCGATCTCGATGTGGGTGATCACCACGGCGAGGATGATGAACCCGCGGAACAGGTCGAGGCGCAGGTCACGGCCGGGCTTGCCGTCGTCGGGGTAGCGCCAGCTCGGCAGCAGCCGCCCGAAGACCCCGCTCAGCAGGAAGACGATCGCCAGGCCCGCGGCCAGCCAGACGATCCACGCCATCTGGTCGCCGCCGGTCTCGTACTCCTGCGAGATCGCGGCGTTGCCCTGCTGCACGGTGACGCGGTCGGTGACCGGTCCGAAGGCGAAGTCCCCGGACCGCTCGAGGTCGGCGCGGAAGGCCTTCGCGACGTCCGGGTCCGCGGTGAGTCGCCAGTCGGCCACGCGGTTGCCGGCTTCGGGCTCGCGGCGCTCCGCCTCGAGCACGGTCATGCCCCGGATCAGCGGACGCTCCTGCACGGCGGCGAGCACCTGCCGCCACCAGCTCCGCTTGACCTGGAGCTCGGCGTCGCCCTGCAGCTCCCGGTTGTACAGGGCTCCGGTGTCGAGCAGCATCGGGCGGTCGTCGGCCACCGCGAACCGGTCGTAGAACGTCTCCGACTGGGGTTGGTCGTAGCCCCAGTCCTCGTCGAACCGCGACTCGACCTCACCGCTGCGGGTGAGTGGCACGGCACGACCGGCGGCCTCGGTCGGGTCGCCCTTGCCGTACGAGAACATCGACAGCCCGACCCAGTCGACGGCCTCGGCCCCCGGCCAGTAGGGGCCGTACGGGTCGTCGGCACCGGTGAGCTGTCCGTCGCCGTTGGTGTCCGCCTTCGCGACGTCGATCACCGACAGGTCCCGCAGCCGCCCGGCGGACTCGCCGAACGGGTAGCCGGCACCGTACCCCGGGGACCACACCATGAGCGCGTCCGACGCGCCCGCGTGCACGGTCGTGGCGAGCGCCCGGAACGCCCGGACGAACTCGGTCGGCTGCTGCCCCCACCGGACCCACGTGCCGTTCATCTGCGGTGCGAACCGGACGAGCACCTGGGTGTCGTACTGGTCGTGCAGGTCCTCGAACACGGAGTTGACGGCGCGTGCGTCCCCGGCGTCGAGCGACCGCAGCCTGCGGTCGGGTTCGAGGCTCACGACGAGCACCGCACCCTGGGTCGCCGCCGCGCGCGCCGACCGGAGGAGTTCCTGCTTGGCCGGGCCGTCGAGCGGGTAGTCGACGGAGACGCCGTACATCGACGGCGTCGCGCCGAGCCGTCCCTCGTAGCCCTCGGGCGAGTCACTCGCCCAGTCGAGGTCGGGGCCGAACCACGTCGAGCCCCCCGCCGGCTCGACGGCGGCGGCCCGCTGCACGGGTGACGCCGACGCCGCGGACGCCACGGACGCGGGCAGCGCACCACCGAGCAGGAGCGTGGCGATCGTGACGAGGAGGGCGAGGGCGCGGGCCACCTGCTGCTTCACCGGTCGCACGCGAGGATCCAGACGTTGTGGCCGGACTCGTGCCGGTGCTCGAGCCGGTCGAGCGCGGCGATCGCGAGCGCCAGCCCACGCCCGCTCTCCTGCTCGACGTCGGCCATGGTGACGGCGCTCAGGTCGATGTCGACGGGCATCCCGTTGTCGGTCAGCACCGCGGTCAGGGCCTGGTCGGTGGCCTGGAGGCGCACGGAGTACCGGCGCCCGGTCCCCCGGTCGGCGCGGACGGTGTGCTCGACGATGTTCGCGGCGACCTCGGCCAGGGCGGTCTCGAGTGCGAAGCGGAGCCGCACGTCGTCGATGCCGAGCCCGTCCCACCACGCGGCGAAGCGGTCCTGCACCTCGTTGAGGGAGTCGGGCGTCGCGGCGACCTCGAACGTGGTCTCGGTGCTCACAGGGGCCCTCCGGCGGTGCTCGACTCGTGTTCGGACTGTGCGGGGGTGGCCGGGCCGCGGTACCGGACCGCGCGGATGACGATGCTGAAGATGAACAGGTCGAAGACGACCCACGCGGTGTTGACGAGCGGCGCGATCCCCTCGGCCTGACCGGTCAGGTACCGGATGACGATCATCACCAGGGCGGCGACCAGGGCACCCATCGCCCAGAGCTGCGGCTTGACCAGGTCCCACCGCGGCTTCTGCTCGGTCTCGTCGCGCACCTTCGGGGTGACGCGGAACCCGAGCGGCTTGCCCCGGAAGACGTTCTGGAAGGCGCTGGTCACCGACTCGATCCAGATCGGGAACAGGGCGAGCGAGTACTGCTGCCCGCGCCAGGTCGGTCTGCCGGCGGCCACCACGCAGAACAGCAGCTGGTTGCACACCAGGAACGGGATGAGCCGGGCGAAGAAGTCGACGCTGTAGGCCTGCACGGGCACGACCCCGAACGACAGGCAGAGCACCGGCGCCGCGATGTAGACGATCGCGGCGAACCCCGACAGGTAGCTCCACATCGTCGAGAAGTACATGAGCCGCTGCCCCCACGACAGCCCCTTCTGCACCAGGGGGTTCTCGCGGAAGAACACCTGCATGGTGCCCTGCGCCCAGCGCAGTCGCTGCACGAGCATCGTCGGCAGGTCCTCGGGGGCCAGGCCCGTCGCCAGGATCTCGTCGTGGTACGCCGACTTCCAGCCGAGGCCGTGCAGGCGCATCGCGGTGGCCATGTCCTCGGTCACCGAGATCGTCGCCAGCGGCATGATCGGCTGGGCCTCGTCGTCACGGTTGACGTCGAGGGCACGGGCGAGCACGGCGATCGACTCGATGGCGGCGACCGGCGAGGCCTCGCGCCGCCCGAGCACGTCGAGGGCGGCGTCGTCGAGTCCGGCGAAGGTGTTCGCGTCGGTGGACATCGCCGCGAGCTCCTGCAGGTCGTTCCGCACCGATTCGAGGTCGGCGGCGGCAAACCGGAACGCGATGGCGTCGATCCCCCGCTGGAACGCGTAGGTCACGTCGCCCAGGGGTTCGCCGGACCGGACCTGCTCGCGTGCGCGGTCGACCACGCCCTCGGCGTCGTCGAGGGCATCGAGCACGCGCGGGTCGGTCTCGGTCTCGCGGGAACGGGCGAGGAGCTTGCGCGACGTGGCGAGGGTGCGCTGCACGGACGCCTCGACCTCGGCCACGTAGCGCGAGATGCCGAGCTGCATGAGTGCCTCACGCCGCAGGATCGCGTTCGACCCGCAGAAGAACGCGGCGTTCCAGCCGTCCTTCGACTGCTGGATCGGGCCGTAGAAGAGCGGTGCCTGGCTGCCGAGGGGGTCGGCAGCGGGGACGTTCTCGAACCACTGCGGCGTCTGCACGAGCGCCATCTGCGGGTCCTTGAAGTAGCCGAGGGTGCGGTCGAGGATCGCCGGGTCCGGCACCTGGTCGGCGTCGAGGATGAGCAGGAACTCGCCCTGGGTCGCGAGCAGGGCGTTGTTGAGGTTGCCGGCCTTCGCGTGCCGTGGCCGGTCCACCCAGTCGGCGCCGCGCGTGATGACGCCGATGCCGAGCGCTTCGGCCGCCGCGCGCATCTCGGGGCGGTTGCCGTCGTCGAGGATCCAGGTGGTGTGCGGGTGCGTGATCGCCTTCGCCGCGCGGGCGGTGCGCTCCACCAGGTCGACCGGCTCGTTGTAGGTCGTGATGAAGACGTCGACGGTGACGTCGGTGGACGGCTTCGCCGGCGGTTCGCCGCGCTCCCGGAGCCGCCAGGCCCCGAGCGCGAAGAGCAGCGAGTCGATGACGCTGTAGGTCTCGGCGAGGATCAGCGGCACCGCGATCCACCACGAGTGCCAGTTCACCGAGGCCGCCCAGCGCCACACGATGTAGTTCACCCCGGCGAGGGACGCCAGGAGCGCCACGGTCCGCACGGTGACCAGGCGCCGGCGGGCCGTTCCGGTGGTGAGTCGGCGGCGGTCCTGTCGGCTGACGTCGAGCGCGGTCACCGGGTCGCCCCGACCGTGGTGCCGTCGCACGTGCTGCGTCGCAAGCATGCCTCCTGATCCGCGGGCCCCGGCCGCAGCGCACGCCCGAGAGTGGTTCCGTCCGGCAGCTGACCCGGGGGCCACCGTGCCGGTCGTCCGCTTCGGTCGTCGGGCACGACCTGGGCGTGACGACCTGTCTACCGCACGGGTGGGGAGTCTGTCAGGTTGCTCACCCGATCTGGGGACACGGCGTCTCAGAAGACGGCGGTGAACCCCAGGTCGTCGGCCAGGCGTGCGATGACCTGGTCGAAGTACGCCGCACCGTCGGACACGGACCCCACGAAGTGCCCGAAGAGCTCGAACGAGATCGTCCCGAACACCGTCGTCCAGGCCATCAGCGTCCGGACCAGGACCTCGTCGGGCAGGGAGATGCCGAACGAGCGCAGGGTGGCGACCCCGTCCGCGACGGCGGGACCGGCCACCCCGGGAGCCGCCGTGGGCGCGGTGGGTGATCCGGGCCTCCCGGCCGTCCCCGGCGTCGACGTGACGGGCGAGCCCGACGTACCCGATCCGCCCGACGCACCCGACGCACCGGGCGCACCGGAGCCGACGGCGTCCGCGACCACGCGCACCAGGGCGAGCGTCGTCCGTGTCGCGGGTGCGACCGTCTCGCGCGGCGCGGCGTAGCCCGGTACCGGCGAGCCGAAGAGCAACGCGAAGTCCCCCGGGTGCGCGATCGACCAGTCACGGATCGCCCGGCACATCGCGACCCAGCGCGACCCGGCATCGGGTCCGGCTGCCGCACCGGCGGCCTCGACCGCGGCACCGAGCTCGTCGTAGTCGGTGATGAGCAGGGCGGTCAGCAGGTCGTCGCGGCTCGGGAAGTACCGGTACACGGCCGACGAGACCATCCCGACGTCACGGGCGACGGCACGCAGGCTCAGGGCCGCAGGACCCTCGTCGGTCAGACGGGTGCGTGCCGCGGCCAGGATGTCGGCGGTGACCGTCTGCCGTGCGAGCGCTCGGGCGGTGGGTGCCATCCGTCGATCCTGGCACGAGAGAGCAGCGCACACAAAGGAGAGCAGTGCTCTTGCTTTTCCGCGCAGGAGCGGTCATGCTCGCTTCCGAGAGCACTGCTCTCGCATCGACCAGGAAGCAGGAGACCATGTCCCACCACATCGTGATCGGCGCCGGCCCGGTCGGCCGCCACGTCGCCGGACTCGTGAACGCCCGGGGCGACCGCGTCACCGTCGTCTCCCGCTCCGGGCGCAGCACCGGCGTCGCCGGGGTCGAGCACCTCGCGCTCGACGCCTCCGACGCCGACGCGCTCACCCGCGCCGCCGAGGGAGCGGCCGTCCTGTACAACTGCGCGAACCCCGGCGACTACACGCAGTGGGAACGCACCTGGCCCCCGCTCGCCGCAGCGCTGCTCACCGCGGCCGAACGGACCGGTGCGACGTACGCCATCACCGGGAACCTGTACCCGTACGGCCCGGTCGACGGGCCGATGCACGAGGGACTGCCGGACGCCGCCACGGACCGCAAGGGCGTGCTCCGGGCGCGGATGTGGGCCGACGCCCTCGCCGCGCACGACGCGGGCCGGATCCGCGCCGTCGAGGTCCGCGCCTCGGACTACCTGGGGCCCGGGATCGGCGCGAACGGGCACGTCACGCGCGTGCTGCCGGCGGCACTGCGGGGCCGGGAGGTGTGGATGGTCGGCCGCACAGACCTGCCGCACACCTTCACCGACGTGCTCGACGTCGCCCGGACCCTCGTGGCCGCCGCCGAGGACGAGAGCGCCCACGGCCGCACGTGGATGGTGCCGAGCAACCCCGCGCGAACGCAGCGCCAGGCCCTCACCGACGTCCTCGCGGCGACGGGGAAGCCCGCGGTGCCGGTACGCCGGATGCCCGCGGCCCTGTTCCGCGTCGGCGCCCTCGTGTCGCCGATGCTGCGCGAGCTGGCCGACCTGACCTACCAGTGGACCGCGCCGTACGTGGTCGACGACGCCGAGAGCCGCACCCGCTTCGGCATCGAGCCGACCCCGTGGGACGAGGTGTGCCGCCGCACGGCCGCCGGCGTGGCCTGACCGCGAGCCACACACGGAAGGGGGTAGGACGCACCATTGCGTCCCACCCCCTTCCGCCTCGCACCGCCGGTCAGATCACCAGCAGCCTCGAGTACTGCGCCACGTCGAGCTGCTGCGCAGCTCCACCCGCGGCGGGGACCTTCCACAGCCCGACCGAGGGGCCGCTCTCGATCGAGACGAACACGTCCCCGTCGGCGGAGGCGGCACCCAGGTGCTCGCCACGCGACCCGGCGGTCAGCCCGGTCACCGGCACGGTCGACGTCCCGCCGCTGCCGACCACGAGCTTGTCCGGGATGCCGCGGTCGATCGTGCACCCGCCCGGCCGGTACTCCGACGGGGCGGGGCAGAACTGCGCCGACTGCAGGAGCGAGAAGCCATCCGCGTTCGCGGCGGCGTAGTCGAACGCGTACCGCGGTTCGATCTTCGTCAGTTCGGTCGCACCGGGCTTGAGCTGGTACCAGATCCACGACCCGGCGGCACCGGTCGATCGGATGTCGACGTAGACGTTGCCCTGGGAGTCCGCGAGCACACCGGCGGGGTAGCCGACGATCATGCCGCTCGGCCCGGTGAACGTGCGGGGTGCGATGCCGGTGCCCTTGACGTACGGCTGGCTGACCGTTCCGCCGAGCACGACGACCTTGCCGTCCGGGGTGACCGTCCAGAAACGCTGATCGCTCCCGACGGCTTTGCCACCCAGGTCGAGCACGGTCTTCTGGGTCGAGGTGCCGACCGGCAACTGCTGCACCGCGCCGGTCACCGAGTCCGTCCAGTACAGGTTGCCGGCGACGTCCGCCCGCAGGTCCGGGGTCAGGTGCAGGCCGGACGCGATGACCGAGATCCCGCCGCCGTCGGCCGGGTGCAGCAGGATCGCGGTGCCGTCCGCCGTCGGGGTGAACACGTCACCGTCGGCATTCGCGGCGAAGCCCTCGACGTCCCTCGCGACGACGGTCTTCGCACCGCTGCCGGAGTCCGCGAACCGCACGACGTCACCGTTGCCGTCGAGCCCGAACAGCGACTGCGTCGTCTCCGGCTCGGGTGCGGGTGGTGCCGTCCAGCGCAGCGTGATCGTGCGGCCGGTCCCCCGGTGTCCGAGGGCACGGAGCGAGAACCGGTACGTGGTCGCGGGCGAGAGCTCGTCGAAGCGGTCGGAGCGGGCACGCTGGTGGAGTCGGTCGACCTGACGGTCGTGCCGGTTCGCGACGGCGGCGACCGCGACCTTCCAGCCCGTCACCTTCGCGCCGTGCTTCGGGCCACGCCACGTCAGCGTGGCGCTGTCGGCGTCGCCGGTGACGCGGACGGCGGTCGGTGCTCCCGGCACCGACGACCAGGAGGTGTGCGCCGTCGCAGGCGCCACACCTCCGAAGACGAGCGCCGCGGCGGCGACCGCGGTGATGAGTGCTCGGTGCACGATGTTCCCCTGCCTTCTCCGCGGCTCCCTGCGTCACGGCTCCGGGTATCACAGCACCGTGCCGACCGCAGGGGAACGGTTGCGGGCGGGATGTGCGGTTCCCCGCACCGCAAGATGCCGCCTGGTAGCCCCGCACACGCCGTCGCGTTCCCGAGACGCCGCGGAATCCGGCGGCGTCTCGCCGACTCGGCGGCGTGGAAGCGACACGACGGCGTCTCGCGGGCCCGGAACGCGCACCGACGACGGACGGGAGGCACGGTGCCAGCTGGCACCGTGCCTCCCGTCCGAAGGGGGTCGCGTCTCGAACGCGGCACGTCTCAGTAGCGCGGCTTGCGCTCCGGACGCTCGTCGCGGTCGTCACGGCGTCCGCCACCACGGCGATCCGCACGGATCTCGATGAGCTTGCCGCTGATCCGGGTGTCGGTCAGGCGGTCGAGCACACCGGGGTCCATGTCGGCCGGCAGCTCGACGATCGAGAAGTCCGGACGGATCTGGATCGCACCGAAGTCGTCGCGGCGCAGGCCACCTTCGTTGGCCAGCGCACCGACGATCTGGCGCGGCTCGACGCGGTGACGACGTCCGACCTCGATGCGGTACGGGGACATCGGCTGCGAACGACGCGGGGCGCGGTCGCCACGGTCGCGGTCGCCGCCACGGTCGTCGCGGGCACCACGGTCGTTGCGGCCGCCGCGGTCGTCGCGGGCACCACGGTCGTCGCGCTCGCTGCGGCGGGCGTCACGCTCCATCTGCGAGCGGAGCGCGTCGTCGGCTGCGGTGAGCAGCAGCGGCGAGTCACCCTGCGCCACGACCGCCAGGGCGGCAGCGACGTCGTCCGACGGGACGTCGTGGTGCTCGACGTAGTGCGCGATGACGTCGCGGAACGCGGCGATCCGGCCCTGGTCCTCGAGCGCCGCGGTGATGGCGTCGTCGAAGCGGGTCAGGCGCGTCTCGTTGACGTCGTCGATGGTCGGCAGCTGCATCTGCGTGAGCGGCTGCTTGGTGTGGCGCTCGATCGCGGCGAGCAGGCGACGCTCACGCGGGGTGACGAAGCTGATCGAGTCACCCGAGCGGCCGGCACGACCGGTACGACCGATGCGGTGCACGTAGGACTCGATGTCGACGGGGATGTCGAAGTTCACGACGTGCGTGATGCGGTCGACGTCGAGACCACGGGCGGCGACGTCGGTGGCGACCAGGATGTCGAGCTTGCCCGACTTCAGCTGGTTGACCGTGCGCTCACGCTGGGCCTGGGCGACGTCACCGCTGATCGCGGCGGCGGCGTACCCGCGGGCACGGAGCTTCTCGGCCAGGGTCTCGGTCTCGCTCTTGGTGCGGACGAAGATGATCATGCCCTCGAAGTCCTCGACCTCGAGGATGCGGGTGAGCGCGTCGACCTTCTGCGGGTACGAGACCATCAGGTAGCGCTGCGTGATGTTCGCGGCGGTCTTCGTCTTGGT
This sequence comes from Curtobacterium sp. 8I-2, assembly GCF_902506155.1. Classification (NCBI taxonomy): domain Bacteria; kingdom Bacillati; phylum Actinomycetota; class Actinomycetes; order Micrococcales; family Microbacteriaceae; genus Curtobacterium; species Curtobacterium sp. 8I-2. The sequence goes on along the minus strand of NZ_LR732827.1, from coordinate 1,832,598 downwards.
CTTGACGGTGATCTCGGCCGGGTCGGTCAGGTACTGCTGCGAGATGCGGCGGATCTGCGCGGGCATCGTCGCCGAGAAGAGCGCGACCTGCTTGTCGTCCGGGGTGTCGGCGAGGATCGTCTCGACGTCCTCGGCGAAGCCCATCTTGAGCATCTCGTCGGCCTCGTCGAGGACCAGGTACTTCAGCTCGGACAGGTCGAGCGTGCCCTTCGCCAGGTGGTCCATGATGCGACCGGGGGTGCCGACGATGACGTCGACGCCGCGGCGCAGGGCGGAGAGCTGCACGCCGTACGCCTGGCCGCCGTAGACGGGCAGGACGTGGACGTTCTTCATGTGGGACGCGAACTGCTCGAACGCTTCGCACACCTGCAGGGCGAGCTCGCGCGTCGGGGACAGCACGAGCGCCTGGGGCTTCTTGCTGCCGGACTCCATGCGGGACAGGATCGGCAGCGCGAAGGCCGCGGTCTTGCCGGTACCGGTCTGTGCCAGGCCGACGACGTCGCGCCCGGCGAGGAGGGTGGGGATGGTGGCTTCCTGGATGGCGGAAGGGGTCTCGTAACCGATGTCCTTGACGGCCTTGAGCACAGCGTCGCTCAGGCCGAGATCGGCGAACGTCACCACGGGCCCGTCGTCGAGGGTCTCAGTGGTGGGGGTGGTGTCCGTGCTCATACCACCAACGGTATCTCGAATGCGCGCTCCGCAGGGACGGGAGGCCCGTGGCGACGCCGCCACGGGCCTCCTGTCCGCCCCGTTGGTCACGTCAGGAGCGCGTGGTGCCGATCCCCAGGACCGCGTCCGCCCGGTCGTTCAGCCGCGTCAGCATCTCGGCGAGCGCGCGCAGCTCGTCCGAGGCGAACTCCCCCGTCAGGTCGTCGAAGACCTCGGCGCCGGCGGCGTCCAGCTCGTCGAGCAGCCGCCGGCCGGCGGGGGCGAGCGTGACGAGCGTGGCGCGACCGTCCGCGGGATCGGGCGACCCGATCAGGTGCTCGGCCTCGATCAGTGAGGCCACCCGCCGGCTGATCACCGGGCGGGACAACCCCGTCGCGTCGGCGATCGCGGTCGCCCGGACGGGGCCGTGGCCGGCCACGGCACGCAGGATCACGCGGGCGGTCGGGTCGAGCCCGCCGCGCGACTCGATGAGCGAGGAGCGCAGGGTCTGCCGGACCCACAGCCGGTCGAGCTGGGATCGCAGGAGTCGCTCTGCGGCACGCCGGTCGTCGGTCACGCGCCCAGCGTAGCGGGCACATTTAGTTGCTTGCCGGAAGCAACAGATGTATCGTTGCGCGGTCTGCAAAGTTTCACAGCCAGAAAAAGGAGTTCGATGACCGCCACCGCACCCGTCTCGGTGCAGCACGGTCGGCACACCGCCGAGGCCCCCGCGGCCTCCGGAGGCGCCGGCCAGCAGCCGCTGATGACCCACCGTCAGATCCTCCTGGTGATCTACGGCCTGATGGCGGGCATGTTCCTGTCCTCGCTCGGCCAGACGGTGTTCGGCACGGCGATCCGCACGATCGGCGACGACCTGCACGGGCTCGACCAGCAGGCCTGGGTGACCACCGCGTACCTCATCACCTCGACGATCGCGACGCCGATCTACGGCAAGCTCTCCGACATCTTCGGCCGCCGTCCCCTCTACATCTTCGGCATCGTCGTCTTCATCCTCGGCGCCGTCCTGTCGTCGATGTCCACCTCGATGCTCATGCTCGCCGCCTTCCGCGCGGTGCAGGGCATCGGTGCCGGTGCGCTGATGTCGCTGCCGCTGGCGATCATGGGCGACATCCTCGCCCCGCGTGAGCGCGCCAAGTACCAGGGGTACTTCCTCGCCGTCTTCGGCATCTCGTCCGTCATCGGCCCGCTCATCGGTGGTCTGCTCGCCGGTTCCTCCGAGATCCTGTGGATCACCGGCTGGCGCTGGGTCCTGCTGATCAACGTGCCGATCGGTGTCGCGGCGCTGCTCATGGTCATCGTGTTCCTGCACCTGCCGAAGGTGCACGGCGCCGGCGACGCGAAGCCGAAGGTCGACTGGTGGGGCGCGACCGCCGTCATCGTCACCCTCGTGCCGCTCCTGCTCGTCGCCGAACAGGGCCGCATCTGGGGCTGGGGCTCCCCCGCCGCCATCGCCTGCTACGTCGTCGGTGTCGTCGGGCTGATCGGTCTGCTGCTCATCGAGTCGAAGATGGGCGACGCGGCGATCATCCCGCTCAAGCTGTTCCGCTCGGGCACGTTCTCGATGGCGACCGTCATCGGGTTCCTGGTCGGCTTCGCGATGTTCGGTGCGATGCTCACGATCCCGCTCTACCTGCAGATCGTCGTCGGGCTCACCCCGACCGAGTCCGGCTTCGCCACGCTGCCCCTGGTCGGCGGTCTCATGATCGCCTCGATCACCTCGGGTCAGATCGTCGCCCGCGTCGGCCGTTACCGGATCTTCCCGGTCATCGGCACCGCGCTCGTCTCCGCCGGCTACGTCGTCCTGACCTTCATGTCGATCGACAAGCCGCTCTGGTTCCTGATGATCGGCATGTTCCTCATCGGTCTCGGCCTCGGATCGGTCATGCAGTCGCTGACCCTGGCGTCGCAGGGCTCGGTGGAGGCCCGTGACATGGGCGTCGCCACGTCGTCCGCCACGTTCTTCCGCCAGATCGGTGGCACGCTCGGCACCGCCGTGCTGCTGTCCATCCTGTTCTCGGTGATGCCGGCGAACATCCTGACCGCGACCGCGAACCAGAAGGACCTCGGTCCGGCACTCGACGCCGCGCTCAACCCGACCGTCGCCAGCGCGAAGGCCAACCAGGGCGCCATGGACAAGATCTGGACGCCCGTCGTCACCCCGCTGACGAAGACCGTGCAGTCACAGCTCGACGCCGCCTCGGCCAAGGCGAAGCAGGCCGCCGACGCCGCGGTCACAGAGCAGGTCACCGCGGCCGTGCAGCAGCAGGTCGCCGCGGGTGCCGTGCCCGCAGCGGCAGCGCAGACCGTGATCGACCAGCAGGTCGCCGCGGCCACGCCGGCCGCCGAGCAGTCCGCCCTCGAGCAGGTCGCCGACCAGGCGCACGCCAGCGTGCAGGACGGCACCGTGTCCGTCGACTGGTCGGACGCTGCGCAGCGCTCCTACTGGGTCGAAGAGCTCACCCCCGAGCTCGCGAAGAAGATCGACGACGGCAACACCACGAGCGACAGCGCCACCAGCACGAACGACACCTCGTTCCTGACCGGTGCCGACAGCCGCCTGACCCGGCCGTTCATGGCGGGCTTCAACGCCTCGTCCGTGACGATCTACTGGGTCGGTCTCGGCGTCATCCTGCTCGCGTTCGTGCTGACCTGGTTCTTCCGGGTGCCGCCGTTGCGCCAGCGTTCCGCGCTGCAGGAGCAGGCCGACATGTCCGCCGAGGCGCAGCTCGAGGCCGAGGCGGGCGCCGCCGCAGCCGAGGCCGGCTCGTTCACGGGCCCGATGACCGGGTCCGTTCCGACCGGTTCGGGTTCGACCGGATCCGCGCCGACGCACCGTCGGTGACCGACCGGGGCGTCCGCCCGTGCCCCCTTTCCGGGCGGGCGCCCCTCCCACCCACATCGATCCACCAGGAGTCCACGTGATCACCACCCCGGCAGCGGCTGCGGCAACGGAGCCGTGCACGCTGCGTGAACGGAAGAAGCAGCAGACCCGGCAGGCGCTGCACGACGCGGCACTGACGCTCGTGTCCGCGCACGGGCTCGACGGCGTGACGGTCGAGCAGATCTGCGCCGACGCCGACGTCTCGCCCCGCACCTTCTTCAACTACTTCTCGTCGAAGGCGCACGCGGCACTCGGGCTCGACTCGGTCGAGGTGCCGGAGCGCGCAGCGGCCTGGTTCGCCGAGGCCGACGGCGCCCTGGTCGCCGACCTGTGCACCCTGGTCGCGGCGACCGTGCCGCTCTCGCAGGACCGCAGGCGCATGAAGGAGCTGCTCGTGCTCCGGCCGGAGATGTCGTCGATGGTGATGCAGTGGATGGCCGAGTCGCGCCAGTCCCTGCTCAGCGTCGTCGGCACCCGCACGGACGCCCAGACCGCCCGCACCGCCGTGACCCTGGTGATGTCGGCACTCAGCGAGGTCGCGCACCGCGAAACCGTGCGGAGCAACGACGAGCTCGCCGACCGGCTCCGTGCGGTCGTGCGCGAGATGGCCGCGCTCGCGTCCTGAGCCGCGGGGCGCGGGGGCGCAGGGCGTACCTGGTCGAATCGGGCGTACCTGGCAGGAACTTCCCGCCAGGTACGCCCGTTTCCGCTTTCCAGCGCAGGCGCAATGGGAAGGAACGTCGCGCCGTGCGCGTGCCCCGGTGCCGGACGGGAGGCCCGTGGCGGCGTCCCCACGGGCCTCCCGTCCGCACCGTGGCCGGGTGCGAACACGCCGTCGTGTCCGCCCGACGCCGGGAAGTCGTCGAGACGCCCCCGTTTCCGGAGGCGTCTCGGCGTGACGACGGCGTCTCCCAGCCGTCGCGCACTCGCACTGCTCGACTGACGAGCCCTGGGGTTTCCCCAGTCCGCACTCCGGAGTACCTTGCCGGGCATGCACACAACGGGACCCGCGCCGTACTTCCAGTTCGCCGGCACCGCCAGGCAGGCCCTCGAGCACTGGCAGCGGGTGTTCGGTGGCCAGGTGCAGATCGCGACCTACGCGGACTTCTCCCGCACGGACGGCCCGGCCGACGCCGTCGCGCACGGCCAGCTCACCGGCGAGCTGCAGCTGTTCGCCGCGGACGCGAGCGAGGGCGACACCCCGTTCTCGGCGACGGGGCTGCTCTTCTCACTGCTCGGCGCCGCGGAACCGGACGTCCTGCGCCGGTGGTTCGACCAGCTCGCCGAGGGCGGCACGATCGTCGACCCACTGCAGCAGCGACCGTGGGGCGACTGGGACGGCACCGTCCGTGACGCCTTCGGGGTCGCCTGGCTGATCGGGTTCGAGGACTCGGCGCGCTGAGTCCCGCGCTGAGTCCCGCGCGCAGCAGCGCCTACTGCTGGTCGGACGGCAGCAGCGGCGCCCAGAAGGCGTCGGGGCCATCGGCCTGCACGGCGTCCGGCTCGAACCGGAAGCCGTACTCGCGTACGAAGTCGAGTGCCGCGGCCCGCTCGTCCTCGGCGTCGTCGTGCGCTGCGTCGAACAAGTAGACGCCGTGGCCCATCGCGACACCGGCGTCGCTGATCACGGAAAGGTCCCAGCGGCCCTGCTCGGAACGCTCGATCCGGACGACGGCGGCCTGGGATGCGGTGAAGTCAGCCATGTCGCGAGCCTACGGACGCCCCGCGGCTGGCGTTCAGGATGCTCCGCGGCCACTACGCTGTGCACGGTCACAGGTCAGACGAGTGGAGAACACATTGTCAGTCGGATTGCTCGCCGTGGTGGACGACATCCTCTCCGCAGCCCTCAAGGCCAGCGCGAAGACCGCGGGGGTCGTCATCGACGACGCCGCCGTCACACCCCAGTACGTGCAGGGCCTGGAGCCCGCCCGCGAACTGCCGGTCGTCGGGCGCATCGCCCTCGGCAGCCTGTTCAACAAGTTCGTCATCATCATCCCGCTGGCCCTGCTGCTGACGGCGTTCGCCCCCGGGGTGCTGCCCTGGCTGCTGCTGCTCGGCGGCACCTACCTGTGCTTCGAAGGTGCCGAGAAGGTGACCGAGTGGTTCGGGGTCCACCACGAGGGCGGGTCCGACGAGGCCGTCACCGAACCGAAGCTCGTCTTCGGCGCCATCCGCACCGACCTCATCCTGAGCACCGAGATCATGCTCATCGCGCTGGCGGGCCTCGACCCCGACCTCGGGCTCTGGCCGACGCTCGGCGCCCTGATCGTGATCGGCCTGGTCATGACGGCGGTCGTCTACGGCGCCGTGGCGCTGCTCGTCAAGGTCGACGACATCGGCCTGCAGATGATGAAGAACTCGGTCCGCCGCACCCGCCGGATCGGTGCCAGGATCGTCCGCGCGATGCCGATGGTCTTCCGGGTCATCAGCGTCATCGGCACCGTCGCGATGCTCTGGGTCGGCGGACACCTGGTCATCGCGAACCTGGCCGAGACGATCTGGCACGGACCGTACGACCTGCTGCACGGGATCGAGCACGCGCTCGATGCCGCCGGCCCCGTCGTCGTCTGGATCGCCGACACGGCCGTGTCGGCCGTGGCCGGCCTCGTGCTCGGCATGGTCGTCGTCGGCATCGTGCTCGGCATCGGCCGCCTGCGCGGCGGGCAGCACTGACGCGACTGCGCGACGGACGGGAGGCCCGTGGCGGCCTGGCACCGCGCCTCCCGTCCGGTAAGGCGTCCTGACCCGCAGCAGCCGAAAGGTCACAGAGCGGTAACGACGTCAGATCCGTCCAAACCCTTCGCCAGAGGGTGCCGAATCACCTGCAACGACCGGGAACCACCCGGAGCGCTCACCAGCCGCACACCGCTGGTTCTCCACCCTGCACCAGGGTGTGTTCGGCGCGCACACAGCAGCCGCGCCGAGCGCGACAACAGCAAAGGACTGATCACGATGCGTAAGAGCCTCAAGACCTCCATCACCCTCGCCACCACCGGTGCCCTCGTGCTGGGCGGTGCCGCGTTCGGCATCTCCTCCGCCCAGGCCGCGACCCCCGCCATCCACACGGTGTCCTCGTCGTCGTCGAAGATCCCCGCACCGGTCGCCTCGGTGCCCGAGGTCCTCGGTGGCTCCACCGCCGTGAAGCTCGACTCCGGCTTCACCGACGCCCTCACCTCCCTCAAGCTCACCCCCGGCGTCTCCGGCACCGCCAAGCTCGCCGACGGATCCGTGTCGTTCCCGATCACCGCCGGATCGGTCACCTACTGGTCCCCCGACGGCAACTACCGCCCCTACGTCCAGGGCCTGCTCAACCACGACGACTCCGGCCTGACCCTCAAGGGCGGCGACACCACCGTCACCCTCGAGAACTTCGTCGTCAACCCCGGCTCGTCCAAGCTCTACGGCGACGTCCTGGTCAACGGCAAGGTCGCTGTGAACAACGCGTTCCTGTTCGAGCTGCACGGCGGCTCCCTCAAGCCCCTCCAGCTCGAGGGCGACAACGCCATCCTGACCGGCACCACCGTCCACATCAGCGAAGACGCCGCCGGCCTGCTGAACAAGACCTTCGGCACCGACGCCGTCAAGCGCGGCCTCCTCGTCGGCACCGCCACCATCACCGCACAGATCAAGTAACACCACCGCACCACCAGCACCACGCGCGACACGGAGAGTCGCTCCGCCGATCAGGGCGGAGCGGCTCTTCGTCGTTCCCGGTTCCGCCGGCGGCCCTGCTTCTCCCAGTGGCCGAGCCTACGATCGAGCGAATGCCCGCTCCTCGCTCGACCAAGACCGACGACCGACCCGGGCCGGACGACTTCATCCGCGTCCGTGGTGCCCGCGAGAACAACCTGCGCGACGTCGACGTGGACATCCCCCGCGACCGGATCGTCGCGTTCACCGGTGTCTCCGGGTCCGGCAAGTCCTCGCTCGCCTTCGGCACCGTCTTCGCCGAGGCCCAGCGCCGGTTCCTGGAGTCCGTGGCCCCGTACGCACGGCGCCTGATCGCGCAGGGCTCGACCCCGCACGTCGACTCGATCACCGGACTCCCGCCCGCCGTCGCCCTGCAGCAGCGTCGCGGCGCCCCGAGTTCCCGCTCCACCGTGGGCACCATGACCACGCTGTCGAACTCGATGCGCATGCTCTACTCGCGCGCCGGTACCTACCCGTCCGGCGCGGACCGGCTCGAGTCGGACTCCTTCTCGCCGAACACCGTCGCCGGAGCCTGCCCCCGGTGCCACGGCATCGGGACCGCGCACGAGGTCACCGAGGCCTCGGCCGTGCACGATCCGTCGTTGAGCATCCGCGACGGTGCGATCACCGCGTGGCCCGGTGCGTGGCAGGGCAAGAACCTGCGGGACGTCACCGCGGTGCTCGGCTACGACATCGAGCGCCCGTGGCGTGAGCTGTCGCGTGAGGACCGTGACTGGCTGCTCTTCACCGAGGAACAGCCCGTCGTGCAGGTGCAGCCGAAGCGCGACCGCGTGGCGAAGCCCTACAAGGGCCGGTTCTGGAGCGCCCGCCAGTTCGTGCTGCACACCCTCGCCGACTCGCAGAGCGAGACGCAGCGCAAGAAGGTGCTGCAGTTCGTCGAGTCCGGCCCGTGCGGGCTGTGCGGCGGAACGGGTCTGACCCGTGCGGCTCTCGCGGTCACGATCGGCGGCCACTCGATCGCCGAGCTGAACGCCCTGCCGCTGACCGGCCTGGCCGACGTCCTGCGCCCGATCGCCAGCATCACCGACGCGGCAGCGGCGACGTCACGGGCGTCGTCCGGCGAGCACACCGAGGTCGCCGTGGCGATCTCCCGCGACCTGCTGACCCGCGTCGACGTCCTGGTCGGCCTTGGGCTCGGCTACCTCGCGCTCGACCGCGCCACACCGACGCTCTCCCCCGGTGAGAGCCAGCGACTGCGGATCGCGACGCAGCTGCGCTCCGGCCTGTTCGGCGTCGTCTACGTGCTCGACGAACCGAGTGCCGGACTGCACCCCGCCGACGCCGAGTCACTCGTCGACGTCCTCGACGACCTGCGCGCCGGCGGCAACAGTGTCTTCGTCGTCGAGCACGACATGAGCATCGTGCGCCGAGCCGACTGGATCGTCGACGTCGGCCCCCGGGCGGGCAGCGGCGGTGGCACGGTCCTGTACAGCGGACCGGTCGCCGGCCTGGCCGAGGTCGAGGCCTCGGTCACCCGCCGCTTCCTGGAACCCCGGCAGCCGACCGTCGACCGCGCCGTCCGCGCCCCGATCGGCACGCTCGAGCTCCGTGACCTCACCCTGCACAACCTGCGGGGGCTCGACGTCGACCTGCCGCTCGGTGTCCTGACCGCGGTCACCGGGGTGAGCGGCTCGGGCAAGTCGTCGCTCGTGGGTGGTGTCCTGCCCGGCGCCGCGACGTCGCACCCGATCATCGACCGGGTCGTGCAGGTCGACCAGAAGCCGATCGGCCGCACACCCCGCTCGAACCTTGCCACCTACACGGGCCTGTTCGACGCGGTCCGAGCCGCCTTCGCCCAGACCGACGAGGCCAAGGCCCGCGGCTGGGGCGCCGGACGGTTCTCGTTCAACGTCGCCGGTGGCCGGTGCGAGGTCTGCCAGGGCGAAGGGTCGGTGTCCGTCGAACTGCTCTTCCTGCCCGGCAGCTGGGCCCCGTGCCCCGAGTGCCACGGCTCCCGGTACACCGCCGAGACGCTCGAGGTCCGGTGGAACGGGGCGTCCATCGCCGACGTCCTCGGCATGACCGTCGACGAAGCGGCGCCGTTCCTGGCGCCGCTGCCCGCAGCCGGGCGCGGACTCGAGACCCTGCGCGAGGTCGGGCTCGGCTACCTGCGCCTCGGTCAGCCCGCCCCGGAGCTGTCCGGCGGCGAGGCGCAGCGCATCAAGCTCGCGACCGAACTGCAGCGCGCGCGGACCGGGCACACCCTGTACCTGCTCGACGAGCCCACCACCGGCTTGCACCCGGCCGACGTCGAGCTGCTGACCGCCCAGCTCGCCCGCCTGACCGACACGGGCAACACCGTCGTCGTGGTGGAGCACGCGATGGACGTCGTCGCGAGTGCCGACCACGTCATCGACATGGGCCCGTCCGGCGGTGTCGAGGGTGGCCAGGTGGTCGCCTCCGGCACGCCAGCCGAGGTCGCCGCTTCGACCACCAGCCGGACCGCGCCGTACCTGCGGGACCAGCTCGGTCGCTGACGCAGAAGTGCCCGCCAGGATCGCTCCTGACGGGCACTTCGTCGCTGCCGCTGGTTACCGCTGGACCGCTTCCGGCGCGTCGTCGCGGAAGAAGTCGCTGCCGCTGTGCGTGTAGCCGACCTCACCCGTCCGACGCCACTGCTTGCGGACGCGCTTGAAGGTGGTGATGCGTGCTGGTTCGACGCTCTCGTCGCTCGTGTAGGCGCTCATGGCTGATCTCCCTGTGTGATTAACCGTGGTTCCTCGGCCCCCCGAGATGGAGGCTAACGAGCGGTTTCCACCCGGGTTCGCGATCCGTCCCGGAACGTCCGTCGAACGCAGTTCCGCCCGCGGGATGGCCGCGGAACGCGGCTCACGCGACCCACGGGGACGGACGGGAGGCCCGGATCACCGCCGGCAGACCGGCGGGGGCGAGTCGCGCCTCCAGACCGGTGCCCGGGTCGGCTCAGGAACGCAGGCCGAGCACCAGATCGTGGACCACGCGCGCTGCGCGCGCCGCGGCGTCGTCCAGGTGCTCACGGAACTCGGCACCGTCCGGCGCGCAGAGGTCGCTGATGCACCGGACCGACACGAACGGCATGTCGTGCACGTGGGCGAACTGCGCGATCGCCGCCGACTCCATGTCGACCGCGGCCACCTCGGGGAACGCGACCCGGAGAGTGCGGGCGCGGCCCTCGGTGACGAAGACCTCGCTGGACCCGATCGTCGCCGACCGCAGTGGCCACGCGATGTCGGCCCCCATGGCGAGCTCGACGAGCCGGGCGTCCGGCGCGTAGCCGGTCGGCATGCCGGGGACCTGGCCCAGGGCGTAGCCGAACGCCGTGGCGTCGGCGTTGAGGTTGACGTACCGGTCGCCGACCAGGACGTCACCGATGGCGACACCGTGCATGAGCCCGCCGGCGGTCCCGACGCTGATGACCGGGATGCCCGGGCCGAAGTCGTGGAAGCCGTGGGCGACCGCGGCCGTGGCGTTCGTGAAGCCGATGCCGCTGCGGCGCACGACGACCGTGGCGCCGCCGATGTCGAGCAGCTGGTGCGGGTCGTGGCCACCGACGGGGCCGTCGAGCACGGGGACACCGCCGAAGAGGTCGGCGAAGGCCGAGACCTCTTCGCTCATGGCCGCGATGATGATCGCGACGGGTTGCTGCTGCACTGACCGATCCTCCCACGCCGGGCGAGCTCGGACGTGCAGGTCGGGTCGTCGGAACCGCTAGCGGCGGGAGGCCTGCCGGGACAGCTCGTCGGCGACGAAGGCGGCGAGCGCGTCGGCGCCGGGGTGGTCGTCGGCGGTGACGGTGACGACGGTGTCGGTGTCGGTGTCGGTGCCGGTGTCGCCCTCGGTCTGGTCGAACAGGAGCATCTGGCCGTACGCACCGTGCAGCCGCCAGAGCCGCCCGGGGCCACCCCACCCGGCCATGGCGTACCGCTCGTAGCCGGGGCCGGTGCCCTCGCGCTCGACCCAGTCGGTGTGCATCGCGTCGCACCACCGCGCGCTGACGATCCGCTGTCCGTCGATGATCCCGCCGTCGCGGATCAGGCGTCCGATGCGGGCGAGTTCCTCGGTGCGGAGCGCCAGCCCCTCACCGCCGGCGACGAACCCGTTCGGGCAGCGTTGCCAATCGACGTCCTGGATGCCGAGCGGCGCGAACAGCCGCTCGGAGACGAACGCACCGACGTCGCCGACCCGGGTCTCGAGCAGGCGCATCGCGGTGTAGGTGCTGGCGTTCGCGTACTGGAACACCCGGCCGCGGGACGGTCTCCGCAGGAACTCGGCAGCCAGGTCCGGCCAGTCCGTCAGCTCGGTCGCCGACCAGGGCATGTCGATCCCGCTGGTCATGGTGAGCAGGTGGCGGAGGGTGACCCGGTCGACGCCGTCGCCGAGGGCGAGGCCGGTGCCGGTCAGGTACCTGGCGATCGGTTCGTCGACGTCGACCAGGCCGTCGTCGGCGGCGATGCCGGCGGCCAGGACGCAGACGCCCTTGGCGACGGAGTGGACCTCGCGTCGGACGTCGGGGGTCCAGCGGTGCTCGGCGACGTCGTCGGTGTCCGTCGCCCCGGTCCGCGTGCGCACGTGGATGCCGTGTGCGGCGAACCCCGTCGCGTCGACGTGGGCGACGACGGCGTCGAGGATGGTCGCGGCGGTGTGCACACCCCATCCTCTCGTGTCCGAGCGGCTGCGGGCACGGGCAGGGTCCGCCGCGTACCGTCCGGCTCGTGTCCGACGAACAGCCCCGCCGCCCCGATCCCACCCGCGTCGGCGACCAGCCCGCGCTCCGCACGGCCTCGGGCTCGAACTGGCTCGTGTGGGGCGCCGTCACGGCCGTGATCGTCGCCGCCGTGATGGTGCTCATGGCGATCCGGGCGCCGGCGATCGGCTGGCCCGCCCTGGTGCTCGTGGCCCTGTTGTTCGTGACGATGGTCGTGGTGCGAGCCGCCGTCCGGCCGAAACGGGCCCGACTCGTCACCCTGGCCGTCCTCGACCTCGGCATCGTGGTCGTCGGGCTGGTGGCGACCCTGGCGGTGCTGTACTCGTCGCCGGTCGGCTGATGCCACGATGGCATGTTGATAACGGTTCTCACTAAGATGGTGCGCATCGGTCACAGCACGGTGGCCGTTCCACCGACGCAGCCACAGCTGCTGGGAAGACCGACCCCATGCCAGCACCACACCCCACCGAGACCCTCGATGCCCTCGTGGTCGGAGCCGGACCGGCCGGCATCGGCACCGGCCTGGCGCTCCACGCCGTCGACGGCCTGCTGTTCGGCGTCGTCGAACGCGGCGTCGTCGGGGACACGTTCCAGCGATGGCCGGAGCACCAGCGGTTCCTGACACCGTCCTTCACCGGCAACGGGTTCGGGGCCACCGACCTCAACGCGGTCCACCCGCGCACCTCACCCGCCTACAGCCTGGCGACGGACTACCCGTCGGGGCCGGAGTACGCCCGGTACCTGCGTGGCGTCGTCGCCGCCTTCCACCTGCCGACCCTGCCGGACACCGAGGTCGAGCACATCGAGCCGGACGACGACGGCTTCCGCGTGGCCACCAGCCGCGGCCCCGTCGTCGCCCGGAACGTGGTCTGGGCCGGCGGCGAGTTCTCGGACCCGACCCTGCCCCGCTGCGCCGGTACGTCGCTCGGGGTGCACGCCTCCGCCGAGACAGCCTGGGTGGCACGGCCCGGGCACGTGGTGGTCGTGGGCGGGTTCGAGTCCGGCATCGACCTGGCGTGCCACCACGTCGAACAGGGGGCGACGGTGACGGTCGTCGACCCGTCCCACCCCTGGGACGCCGGCAGCGGATCGGACCCGTCGTTCCGACTCGCCCCGCGGACCCGCCAGCGGCTCGCCGTCGCGCGGGCCAGCGGACGCCTCACCCTGGTCGACGACGGCCAGGTCACCGGCATCAAGCGGTCCGGCGACGGTTTCTCCGTCGGGGTCGCCGGACGGACCGCCCTGGTGGCGGACGCACCACCGATCCTCGCCACCGGGTACGGGCCGGGGCTCGGGCCGGCCGCGAGCCTGTTCGACACCCGCGCGGACGGGTGGCCGCTGCTCACCGAGGACGACGAGTCGACCACCACGCCCGGGCTCTTCCTGGCCGGCACAGCGCTCCGGCACGGTGGGCTGCAGTTGTGCTTCGTGTACAAGTTCCGGCAGCGGTTCGCCCACGTCGCCCGCGTCATCGGCGAACGGGCCGGACGTGACTGCGGTGCGCTGCAGGAGTGGGACGACGCCGGGATGCTCACCGACGACCTGAGCTGCTGCGGTGTCGAATGCGCGTGCTGATGCCGGCACGGCGGCCCGCCCGCCCCGCCGGTGCACGACTCTGGGCCACCCCCGCGATCGTCGGCGGTGCCATCCTGCTCGGGTCGGTGATCGGCGGCGTCTCGCCCTCGAGCGGTGACGCCATGGGCTCCGTGGTGGACCTGCTGGTGATCACCCTGGTCGTCGCCCTGTTCGTCGACGTCCCGCTCCACCGCCTCCCCCGGACGCCGGGCGCGTGGAAGGTCATCGGCATCGCCTGGAGCATGAACTTCCTGCTCGCCCCGCTCGTCGCCTTCCTGCTGACCCGCGTGGCCCTGCCCGGCCACCCGGCCGTCCAACTCGGCGTGATGCTGTACTTCCTGGCGCCCTGCACCGACTGGTTCCTGGCGTTCACCCGCCTGAGCGACGGCGACACCGCCGTGGGCGCGACCCTGCTGCCGATCAACATGGTCACCCAGCTGCTCCTGTTCCCGGTGTGGATCACGGTCCTCGGCGGCAACGCCGGCATCGATGCCGTGGGAACCGTCGGCACCCTGCTGCAGTGGTTCGTCCTGCCCGTCGCGATCGCCGTGGCGATCCGCCTCGGCATCGCACTGCTGCCGACCGGCACTCGAGCCCGCGCCGCGGCGCTGCCCGGCCGGGCGATCCCGTGGATCGTCGGGGCGATGGTCGCCGGCCTCTTCGCCTCGCACATCCGGCTGCTGCTGGCGAACCTGCCGGTGTTCGTCGCCGTGCTGGGGTGCGCAGTGGTGTTCTTCGCCGTCATGTACGTCGCCGCCGAGTCCGCGTCACGCCTCGCCGCCCTGTCGTACCCGAGGACAGCACTGCTCGCGATGACGACGGCGGCCCGCAACGCGCCCCTGATGATCGGGCTGACGAGCGCCGCGCTCCCCCACCAGCCCCTGGTCACCACGGCGATCGTGGTCGGCATGCTCGTCGAGTTCCCGCACCTGCTCGCGGTGCGGCACCTGCTGCTGCGTCGGCGACGTGGTCAGCGCACCGGGCGACGCCTGCGCGGCACCGCAGCTTGGGGGCACCCGTGACGCACCGGGTCCGGCTCGTCGTCGTGCCGACCGAGCGGCGGGTGATCGAGACCGAGCACGACGACCGACGGACGGCACTCCTGCTCGCGCTGGGCCAGGTGCCACTCGGGTACACGGTCACCGACGTCGACGTGCTGCCGGAGCACGAGGACACCGAGCACGACCCCGCGGAGCCGGGCCGACGCTGAGCGGGGCGCTCCGACGGCGGTGGTGCGGCCCGAGACGGTCACGATGCCGGACGGGAGGCCCGTGACGGGCCCGCACCGCGCCTCCGGTCCGGTGCCGGTCGCGACCGGTGCACGTGGCCGGCTACGCGCTGTCGGTCACCGTCGGCTGCGCCTGCCGCAGCCCGGTGACCAGGAGGGTCACGATCGTCCGGACGTCGTAGTCGGGGTCCTGGGGACTCCACGCCACCAGGTCGCCGACGGCCCGGAGCAGCTGGTACGGCGGGGTCGGCGCGGCCACCTCACCGGACGCCCGCGCGGCGTCGAGCAGTCGGCCGAGCACGGGCACGAGCTCGTCGACGAACAGGGTGTGCAGCGCCGTGAAGCCGTCGGCGTCGCCCTCCCAGACGCGCGCCAGACCGTGCTTGGTGCCGAGGAAGTCGACGAACTGGTGCACCCAGCGCAGCAGGGCGGCGAACGACGTCGGCTCCGAGCCGAGCAGCGCGGGCCCCGCGTCGACCAGGGCCTCGATCTGGTGCCGGTAGACGGCGACGACCAGGTCCGAACGGGTCGGGAAGTGCCGGTAGAGCGTGCCCACTCCGACCCCAGCGGCGGTGGCGACCTCGCGCACCGGTGCACCGACGCCCGAGGCGGCGAAGACCCCGGCAGCGGCGTCGAGGATCGTGCGCTCGTTGCGCTCCACGTCGCGACGGCGACGCGGCGCGGGGTCGGTCGACGGGGTGCTCATGCCTCGATCATCGCACGACACCGACGCGATGCGGAACAGTGCTCCACTTCCCCTTGCAATCCGGATCGCTGTTCCGTATCGTTCCGGAACGCTGCTCCGTTTCGGACGACAGTCGCTCCGTCCGCGGGCGACACCGCATCCCGGAAAGGCCCCCATGGCACCCACAGCACCCCGACCACAGGTCATCAGCGTGCGCCCCGTCACACTCCCCGCGCCCTCGCGCGGTCAGGACCTCGAGGTCCGGATCACGGCACCGACGACCGGCACGGACCTGCCCGTCATCGTCTTCGCCCACGGCTTCGGCCAGTCCATGACCGGCGGCGACCCCCTGGTCGACCACTGGACCGCGAACGGCTTCGTCGTCGTCCAACCGACGTTCCTCGACGCGAAGTCCTACGGGCTGACGCTCGACGACCCGCGCTACCCGACCATCTGGCGGACGCGGGTCGACGACCTCGAGCGCGTGCTCGACGACCTCGACCAGATCATCGACGCGGTCCCCGGCCTGAGCGGGCGCGTCGACACCGCACGCATCGCCGCGGTCGGACACTCGTGGGGCGGACAGTCCGTGGGCATGCTGCTCGGGGCCCGCGTCCTGGACGCCGACGGACAGCCGGGCGAGGACCGCACCGACCACCGCGTGCGCGCCGGGGTCCTGCTGTCCACCACCGGGATCGCGCGCGGCGACCTCGTGCCGTTCGCGCAGGAGCACTTCGCGTTCATGAGCCCCGACTTCAGCCAGCTGCACACCCCGTCACTCGTCGTCGCCGGCGACCACGACCAGTCCCAGCTCTCGACGCGAGGCCCGGACTGGTTCACCGACGTCTACCACCTGAGCCCCGGCGCGCGGCACCTGGTGACACTCCACGGCGGCGAGCACCTGCTCGGCGGGATCCAGGACTACGAGTCGACCGCCACCACCGACGAGAGCCCCGAGCGTGTGGACCTCGTCCGCCACACCACGACGGCGTTCCTCCGGACCGCGCTCGGCCTCGACCCCGACGCGTGGTCGGCGATCGCCGACGCCGTCGGCCCTGCCACCGCCGCCGGCCACATCGAATCGAAGGAGCACCACTCGTGATCACCGACCAGCACCCCCTGCCCAGCGGCTTCACCGCCGCGTCCACCGCCGCCGACGTCCTGCACGGCGTCGACCTGACCGGCCGGAACGTCGTCGTGACCGGCGGCCACAGCCGCCTCGGCCGCGAGACCAGCCGCGCCCTCGCGGCGGCCGGCGCCGACGTCACCGTCGCCTCCCGCGACCTCGACTGGGCATCCGCAGCCGTCGCCGACATCCCGGGCATCCACGTCGAGGCCCTCGACCTCACGGCCCCGTCGTCGGTCGACGCCTTCGCCGCGCGCTGGTCGGCCTCCGGCCGCCCACTGCACATGCTCGTGAACAGTGCCGCGATGCTCTTCACCCCGGACCGCCGGCTCGACGGCCGCGGCAACGAACTGGCGTTCTCGACGACGCACCTCGGGCACTTCCAGCTCACGCGGGCGCTCCTCCCCGCCCTCCTGGAGGCCCGTGGTGCGCGGGTCCTGACCGTCACCTCCGGCGCGGCGCGGTTCGGGCAGATCCGGTGGGACGACCTGACGTTCGCACACGGGTACGACCCGGTCACCGCGTACGGCCAGTCGAAGCGCGCCAACGTCCTGTTCACGGTGGAGCTCGACCGCCGGTACGCCGGCCAGGGCATCCGTGCCTTCGCCGCGCACCCGGGCGTCATCATCGGACCCGGCCCGCACGACGCCTCGCAGACCGCTTCGTACCGGGAGCAGGGACTGGTCGACGACCACGGGGTGACAGTCATCGACCCCGAGGTCGGCAAGAAGACCGTCGAGCAGGGCGCAGCGACGCTCGTGTTCGGTGCCGCGAGCCCGCTGCTCGACGGCGTCGGCGGGGTCTACCTGAAGGACAGCGACGTCGCCGTGATCGACGACCGGGTCCTGCCCCTCACCGCGGACCGGATCCCGTCGGACGCGAACTCGGCCATGCTCGACGCCGGCGACGCGCGGCGGCTGTGGGAGGTCAGCGAAGGGCTCCTGGCCTGATCGCCGTCGGCCGGGGGCTCCCGTCTGCTCGCTGTCCGCGTCGTCCTCGCTACTGTGTGACGGTGCTGACCGTGCGGATCGAGAGCCCCCGACAGGACGACGTCCTGCACCTGCTGCAGCAGGGCGACGACTACGGGCTGAGCCTCTACGCGGCCGAGAACTACCACGCCCTCGACGTCGACGACCTGGACCAGCCCGACGTCACGTTCCTGGTGGCGCGCGAGGACGGCACCGCCCTCGGCACGGTGGCGCTCGTCGACGCCGGCGACGGCACCGGCGAGGTCAAGCGCATGTTCGTGAGCGACGCCGCGCGTGGGCTCGGCGTGGGGACGCGGCTGCTCGACGCCCTGCACGACCGGGCCCGCGCGGTCGGCATCAGGACCGTCCGGCTCGAGACCGGTCTGCCGCAGGCCGCGGCGATCGCGCTGTACCGGAAGGCCGGGTACGCGGACATCCCCCGGTTCGGCCCGTACGTCGACGATCCGACGAGCGTGTGCATGGAGCGGCAGCTCGTCTGATCGACGCTGCCTCCCGACGTAGGATCGCGTGTGAGCTCCGAGCACCCCGAACCCAGCGGCATCGACCCCGACGACCTGACCGTCGCGCTCCGGGTGCTCGAGCAGCTGCCGTCGATCGACGAGACGCACCCGGACTTCATCCGGGTGCGCCAGGCCACCGCGAAGATGTTCAAGGCCGTCAAGCGTGCGCACCGGCTCGAGAAGCGCGGCGTCATCGCCGAGGCCGACCGCCGGGTGATCGCCGCCACCGCCACCGGGGCCGCCGACCGGATCGACGACGAGACCCGCGGCGTCCCGATCAGCGCCTCGACCGCGTCGACGACCGCGGGCACGCTGCTGAAGTCGCGCCCCTGCTACATGTGCAAGCAGCACTACACGGTCGTCGACGCGTTCTACCACCAGCTCTGCCCGGCGTGCGCCCGCATGAGCCACGCGAAGCGCGACGCCCGGACGGACCTGACCGGCAAGCGGGCGCTGCTCACCGGTGGCCGCGCGAAGATCGGCATGTACATCGCGCTCCGGCTCCTGCGCGACGGGGCCCACACCACCATCACCACGCGGTTCCCCCGCGACGCGGTGCGCCGGTTCGCGAGCCTGCCCGACTCCGCCGACTGGATGGACCGCCTGAAGGTCGTCGGCATCGACCTGCGCGACCCCGCCCAAGTGATCGGGCTCGCCGAGGACGTGGCCGCCTCCGGCCCCCTCGACATCCTGATCAACAACGCCACGCAGACCGTGCGCCGGTCGACCGGCGCCTACCAGCCGCTCGTCGACGCGGAACTCGCGCCGCTGCCCGACGGACCGCTGCCCGAACTCGTGACCTTCGGGCACACGAACGACCAGCACCCGCTGGCGCTCGCCCGTTCAGTTGCCGCGCACCCGATCCTCGCGGCCGCCGCAGCCCGCGCCGACGAGCTGACCGAGCAGGCGATGGCGCCGGGATCGAGCTCGCTCGAACGGCTCGCCCTGGGCACCGCCATCGACGCCGGTGGCCTGGTCCCCGACCTGCACGACGAGAACTCGTGGACCCAGCAGGTCGACGAGGTCGACCCGCTCGAGATGCTCGAGGTCCAGCTGGCCAACACCACGGCGCCGTTCATCCTGATCTCGAAGCTCCGCCCCGCGATGGCCGCGAGCACGGGACGCCGCACCTACGTGGTGAACGTCAGCGCCATGGAAGGGGTGTTCGGCCGCGCCTACAAGGGGCCGGGACACCCGCACACGAACATGGCGAAGGCCGCCGTGAACATGCTCACCCGCACGAGTGCGCAGGAGATGTTCGAGACGGACAACATCCTGATGACGAGCGTCGACACCGGGTGGATCACCGACGAACGGCCGCACCCCACGAAGGTCCGGCTCGCCGAAGAGGGCTTCCACGCGCCGCTCGACCTGGTCGACGGGGCAGCCCGTGTCTACGACCCGATCGTCCGGGGCGAAGCGGGCGAGGACGTGTTCGGCGTCTTCTTGAAGGACTACGCGCCGAGTTCGTGGTGACGAACAGTGTCCCGGGGCGGGACCGTCAGCGCTTCGACGGGCCGTCTCCGGCGGCAGCACCTCCCCGAAACGGACCGGAAAGTCGCGCCACACGTCGTCGTCGCGTGGCTGCTTCGACGCCGATAAGTGGTGTTCGGCTTATTCGCGGATGCCAGTGGTGGCACGGATCGCCGATCGCAGTATCGACGGGTGTTCCACGGGTATCGGGAATCCGTTCCACGGCCGCGCGAGCATGGACCACGACCACCCCAAAGCTGGGTCTCGCTTGCCCGATCAATCTAGGGCCGTTCTAGGCTCGTCCTTTCAATAGCGGGCCTCACGCTCGCTCCAGCTGCTGTTCAAGGGCGTCGATCACTGTCGGGAGGGCTGGCATCTTGAAGCCCTCGGGCAGCAGGCCAAGCCGGTGAACTCTCAGGTCAATATCCTCTGCCCGGCCGTCCTCGTGGCGTCGGTACTCCTCGACGTCGAGCAACCCGAACCACTCAAGCGTCTTGCGCGCCGATGAAAAGGCGTCACGATGAATCCCGTAGCGCAGGAGTCTTGTGGCGCTGGGCATGACGAGGCGTTGCTCTTCCTGGAGCCCTCCGACGCCGCAAGCAATCATCAACACGAGCGCAATTTCGGAGTCTTCGAGCACATGCAGCCAACCAGCGCTCAGGAACCCATCCGGGAGCGCGAAGACCGGTTCCCGCTTTGGCACTTTGTACTCCTCATGGCCTCGCACCACGTCGTACCCCACTTCGTTGAGGAGCGTGAAATCGTGGAGCGCAGTCGCATCAGCTGACGTCTCCACGAGCCCCGCGACTGCAAGAGAATGGACCGCATTGCGAACGCTTCGGGCCCGCTTCTCGCGCGCTCGAACCAGAACCTTCCCAGCTCGACTGTCGATCGCGTCCGTGTGGATGAGGTCTGACCAGCCGAGACCGCGAGAATCACCGACGACGGGCAGATGCAGCTCGGCGAGTCGCGCCTTCTGACCGGGTCGTCGGTGCCCCTGAGCAAGAGCCACCAGCGTGATTGCGAAGCGAAGTGCCGCGCCTCTACTCGTCAGCAATCGCGTTGCCGGCGGCCGAAACTCAACGTTCGGAGCACGCCTGTCCGAAGCGTCGGGATCGACACGACCCGCACGGTACGAGAACCCGTCCCGCAGGAGGAGCGGACCTCCACCCACGGGAGGCGGGACTTGCTCCTCGATCAGCTCGAGCCGCGCAGGGAGCTCCGGATTACGGAGACGACGCACCCTGGCGGCGAAGCGCAACCGCTCTTTCGCGGTGGGGCGGCGGGTGAAGTCGAAAGTCATCGCCATCGGAAACTCCAACCTTGACGGCCCGTTCTGAACGTTTCATCCGGCCAGAAACCTTCTCACGACGCTGCAGAAGCTGGTTGCGCTGGCCGGTTGGGGCGTCGCACCACTCTAGTGGATAAGCCAGCGAGTTCGTGCCTAAATATTGCCACTGGAGCAATCAAGCTGGAAGGAGTCAAGGAGGTGGCAGCTGTGGCCGACAAGGTCGGGAAGAACGAAGTGTCTGAGCGAGCAGGGATGTGGTCGACCATCACGACGGCCGTGACGTCGGGATGGCACGAGACCCTTCGCCTCGTCGTGATCCTGGCTGTTCCTGGAGGCCTCGGGATGGTTGGCGCCTGGCTTCGGCTCCACTGAAGACGCCATCCTCGCGGCGGAACTGTGCGAGGCCGGAGCACTCGGCACGCAGGCGCAGCGCGCCGGCACGCGAGGACGTGTCCAATCCGATGGCCCAGAAGTCGGGCGCTACAAGTCCCGGGTCATCGGGGCTTGCCTCATAAGGCTGCGAGTCAGATCCCCTGGAACGCTCGGGCCGCAAGCGACGAGGGGCGACGCAAAGCCCGCGGTTGTCAGCACGAGGATTCCTCTCCCAGAGCCGACCGTCGTGCCCGCGGCCGCAGCTCGGCTCTCTGACACTGGTTTCTGACGTCACGGATCCACTAGATGAGGGTCTGACCACGTGAAGTCGGTCCGAGTCGCTCCCGGCGATGTCCGCGGTGTATGGGACTGTCGCAAGCGACACGTCACGAGGGTGACGTGAGGAAGCGAACCACATGATCCGGCGAGTGCTTATCACCGGCTACCGCACATACCAACGGCTTGAGTTCGAGCCGCACCCCGAAGTCAACGTACTTGTCGGAGACAACGAGGCCGGGAAGTCGACCCTGCTCGAGGCGATGACCCTTGCGCTCACTGGGCGCTTGAATGGCCGACCTGCGGCGGAAGAGCTGAATCCCCACTCGTTCAACCAACGGGATAAGAACGAGTTCTTTGAGAAACGGCGCGCCGGCGAACATATCGCCCCACCCGAGATCCACATCGAAGTCGAGTTAGAGGACCGGGACGAGTTTGCAAAGCTTATCGGCGCGAACAACTCGTATGCCCCGGCGCGGGACGTACCAGGCGTGACGTTCCACGTGATTCCGGACCCGGAGTACGGCGATGAATTCGAAGAGTACGTCGCAGCGTCCTCGACCGGGATCCTTCCCGTCGAGTACTACCGCACCGAGTGGACCTCCTTCCAAGGGACGACGCTCGTGCAGCGGCCGAAGCAGCTTGCGGTAGCGACGATCGACGCGAGGACGGTCCGATCCGGTACTGGTGTGGACTATCACCTGCGCCAAATCCTGAACGACTACCTTGATCCGAAGGAGCGAGCGTCCGTTTCGGTCGCCTTCCGCCGTGTCAAGGACGACATGACGTCGGACCACTTCGGATCTGTAAATGACCGACTCAGTACGGTCGACGGCACCCTCGAGGGACGCGTCCTTTCGGTCGCGATGGATCAGTCAGCGCGCGGTTCGTGGGACACGGCGGTCGTTCCGCACGTCGCCGACGTGCCGTTCGCGCTCGCCGGACTCGGGCAGCAGGCGGTCATCAAGATCGTCCTCGCGATGCAGCAAGCCGCGTCCGGCACCGGCGTCGTGATGGTCGAGGAACCCGAGAATCACCTT
The DNA here is from genome assembly GCF_902506155.1 of Curtobacterium sp. 8I-2. Classification (NCBI taxonomy): domain Bacteria; kingdom Bacillati; phylum Actinomycetota; class Actinomycetes; order Micrococcales; family Microbacteriaceae; genus Curtobacterium; species Curtobacterium sp. 8I-2. The sequence continues at coordinate 1,810,098 of NZ_LR732827.1, read as the reverse complement.
TCACACACCAGCTTGAACAGACTCCTGCACCGAATGTCCGAACTGTCCGGTTCGCACCAGCAGCTTTTCGTTGCGACACACAGCTCGTTCGTTCTCAACCGGCTGGGCCTGGATCATCTCCGGATCGTCTCCGCGAATGACGTGCACAGCTTCGCGGAACTCGACGCGAAGACGACCTCGTACTTCCGGAAGCTCCCTGGGTTCGACACGCTCCGCATTGCGCTCGCAGAAAAGATCGTCCTGGTCGAGGGCCCGTCGGACGAGATTCTGTTCGAGCGCTTCTTCCGGGACAGGTACCAGAAGCGACCCATCGAGGCTGGCATCGAGGTGTTTGCGATGGGAGGGCTGTCACTGAAACGGTTCCTCGCCCTCGCCCGTCTGCTCGGGAAGCACTGCGCGGTGTTGACCGATAACGACGGCCGCGATCTTGTCGATCTGGAGGCGAACCTCGCCGACTACGTCGACGACAGACGTCGCGTGTTCTTCGGCGACGCCTCCGGCGGCCCCACCCTCGAACCGCAACTCGTGCATGCCAACGGCGAACCCGTCGTGCGTGCAACGCTCGGCGTTGCCGCTCACCTTGACCTTGCGACGTGGATGAAGAACAACAAGACAGAGGGCGCCATTCGAATCGCTGACAGCACCACCATGCTGTTCGCTCCCGCCTACTTCGTCAACGCGATGCAGTTCATCCATGAGGGGTGACAACGTCCTCACGCTGGCTGTCGCCGGCTCCGGGAAGACGAAGCAGATCGTCGACGCATGTGCCGCCGCGGATGATGGCGAGCGGATCTTGGTGCTGACCTACACGACGCAGAACCAGCAAGAGCTTCGCACCAGGCTCGCTGCCACCGCCGGGCATCGGCACACTGTCGAGGTCGTGGGTTGGTTCGCTTTCCTCATCAACCACTTCGTGCGCCCCTACACGCCGTACTTGTTCCCGGGGCACCGCGTCGGCGGGTTCGAAACGGCGACCGGGCACCAGCAGAAGGTGAAGATTACAGAGGCACGCCGATACTTCACGGACACGGGAGACGTCCGGTCTGCGCACCTGCCTCATCTAGCGGTGCTCTTGAACTCGAAAGCCAACGGACGTCCGGTCGCGAGACTGGAGAGGATCTTCGACGTGATGTACATCGACGAAGCGCAAGACCTCACCGGGTACGACCTGGAGGTACTCAAGCTCCTCTTCGACTCCCGCATCGAAGTACGGCTCGTTGGTGACACTCGCCAAGCCACGCTGTCCACCAATCCGCAGGAACCGAAAAACAAGGGCTACCGCGGAGAGCGCATCATCGACTGGTTTCGCGAACAGGAGCAAGGCGACCGGTTGCGTATCGAGCACAGCGCCGAAACCTGGCGGTGCCGGCCGGAGATCGCGGCATTTGCCGATGATCTCTTTGACGCCGACCGCGGGTACGCCGCGACCGAGTCGAAGAACACGACCGTAACCGACCACGACGGCCTCTACCTCGTCCGCGGAGAGCACGTTGACGCCTACGTCGCCGCCTTCGCACCGCAACCCCTCCGCTCGTCGAAGTCCTCAGGAAAGAATCATGACCACCTCCCGTTTATGAACTTCGGTGTCGCCAAGGGCTCGTCCCGCCACCGCGTCCTCGTGTTCCCGACCGCTCCCATCAGGGACTTGCTCCAAAAGGGCAAGCCGCTCGCCGCGGCGTCGGCGATGGGCCTATACGTCGCAGTGACACGCGCGCGGCAAAGCGTAGCGTTTATCCTCGACGAGCCCGGCATCTCTCCATTGCCGTATTGGCGACCTGATGACGAGCTGAACGCGGCTATCGAGGTTGAGCCGTCGGTTCTGTCGGCCGGCGACTTGCGCGCTCTCACCTAACGGCAACAGACCCGACAACTCGCGATATCGCGGCAGAGACGCGATACATCCCGCAGAGGTGCTGCACGTCCGACTGAGCGAACCGTCACCGCACCACACCGGGAAAACGGGTATCGGGGGCCCAGCGTTGACGCCTGGTGGCGCTTACATACGGACGCGGCAGTTGCTGAAAGACGCGATTCAACCGACGAAGACCCGACACAGGCGCCCGCTGACAACACGGCGCTGAAGGGCGCTCACGTACGAACTCGATGTCAAGCGGGGGGTCCAGACCGCCGCACTCCCCCAGCTAACCGGTTGCTATCGCACGCTGAACGGGTAACGTCACTACTACACGAACATCGCCTAATCACGCTGAGCCCAAGTCGAACCTCAACAGCGAGCTCGCCTGCTCTACCTTTTCTTCAACTGCCACCAGAAAGCTCAGTGAGCTTCGCGTTTATTGCTTCACGTGCGCGTGCGTGATCCGAGCCACTTTGCCAGTCAGTATCCAAAGGGCCGCCGTAACCGGGTGGAGAGACCATCTGGTCGAGCAAAGCGGAAGCTTCTCGCCCAGCGAGGAAACGCAACGTTTCGGCGAGTGAACTGACGTTCTCCCACGCAACTGTCACCTCGATTCTTCGAATCGTACTGCCATCGCCTGCGGTGACTATCTGCTCCTGCGGTGGCGGCACCGTGAAGAAAGGGGAAAGAATTGGGCTTTTTTGTGCAAGTTCGGCCGCTTCCTGATGAGAACGTACCAGCAAAGCGAGCGCCTCCTCAACTAGAACGATGTTCAAATACTTGTCAGCATCGGCCCACGAGTCGAAGTCACGATCCATCGATGGATGCCCCGCCCACTTGTTACGCACGTGCCGGATGTATCTTAGGGGGGTCACTGAATTGGCGTTGGTAGCATGCAACAAGTCATTCACGAAATCCAGTTCAGGGACTGCGTCTGGATCCGTTGAGCTTGAGAGTACTTGTTTCATGGAAACGAGCACGGATTGTAACGAAGCACCCCTAGTTAGACTTGTAGTGTCGTTTACACCAGCGACTTCGATTACAGCGAGCTTCCATAGGCGCGACCGCATCTCATCAACGGTTTGCTCCACAACCCGGTTCGTCCATCCGTCAAAGCCCTCGAGATTTTCAGAGAACCGCTTTGCAAGGTAGAACCCATGAACGGCGTCAAGTACGGCGAGCTGCTGGGCACGTTCTGCGCGGACCCAAAGAGCACGCTGGGCTACAAGGGCTTCAAGCTGCGCGTTCGGCATCGGGCCGCCAGACACCTGAAGCAACGCTTCCGATCCATACTCGGACGCAAACGGAGGAATCTTCATGCGGCCAGCCTACTGCTCATGCTTCAGTGGGCGTGAACAAGCCACCGTCAAGCGGACTTCAGTCCGCGCCTTCTAGTGACATGGGTGGTGGTCTGTGCCGCCCTTGGGGAGCAGGCCGAGCAATGGAACGGAACCGACGGAAGCATCTCCGGAAGATCCACCTTCGAAGCAAGGACCTTCACCATCAGCGAACACGAGCCGCCCGCCATACCGCCGCCTGAATCGAGCACGACCTCGATATGAGCGCGGATCGCGTCGATGCGGTCACGAGGGTGTCTAAGTGTCGCGCGGAGCCGACCCCTTCATCTCCATCCCACCACCAGCCGCCGACGGCGGACACAGCGATCCAGCATTCACGGCAGCGACATTCGACGCCAATTTTGCGACGGGTGTTCCTCAACAGACCGAAGATGCGACACTTTCGTGACTCGCCGCAGGTGACCCGACGGGCGAGCAGGCAATTTGGTATCAAGAGACCGTGAACCATTCTAACTTTGATTGGCGAGAGGCTTTCCGCGATGCTGAAGCCCTCCCCGACCATGCTTCGCGCGCGCAAAAAGCAGACCGCGGCCGGCAGTTCGAAAGGATCCTTCGTGCCATGTTTGCAGACGCCGGCCTGGAACCAAGGCTGTCCTACCGCCCCAAGGGTGAGGAAATTGACGGGGCAATCTGGTTCGAGGGTCGCACCATCCTCATTGAGGCGAAGTGGACGCAGGGCTTCCATCCAGCTTCTAGCATCTATCAGTTCAAGGGAAAAGTCGACGGGAAGCTTTCAGGCACGCTCGGCCTATTCATCAGCATGAACGGGTTCAGCCCGGACTCGGTCGATGCCCTCGTAGCAGGGAAGGAGTTGAACCTAATACTCGCAGATGGTGACGACATTCGCACCCTTGCAAATACAACACTGACGGCCTCCGAAGCTTTGCGAAGGAAACTCCGCGAAGCGGGAGAGTACGGAAATCCTTCGTTCCCATTGAGTAGCATCGTGCATGACTCGCCGGCACTTCCTGGAGGGCGAATCGTAATCACCGAGGGCCAGGCGGATGTTCTCTACCTTCAGTCCGTCCAGACGCTCCTCGGCACATCCGCGACGCCGCGGATTGTATCGGCCGGTGGGCCTTCCGCTATGCCTTCCTTGGTTCAAAGCCTACTCACCGTGGGAGAAACGCCCTCAATCGTTCTCGTGATTGACCAGGACCTAGAAAGTTCGCCGCTACATGAAGCGTTGCGGTCACTCCAGACCGAAGCTGAGTCTCGCGGTACCGCTATCGAACTGATCTGGGTTGAGCCAGAGCTGGAAGTTGCTCTGGGACTGTCCAGTCCAGACGTCCCCTGGGAGGCCCGAAAATGGCTCCGGCAGTCATCACCGGATGAGGTTATTCGAAGACTGCGGACCACGGATGTCCCTAGCCTTGCCAGAAGTAACGATTCTCTGCGCCAGCTGCTTCGGGCCCTGGGCGTCAACACTGCAGCATAAACGCGAGGCCTACCCAGTTCTCACCCCTAATCGCCGCTGTTCTAGAGGGAAGCATCGTCGTATCGCATTGGACCGGGCGAAATTCACGATCCGCGCTTCGGGCGAAACCGCACGTGCCCGACAAAGTGCAACTCTAGCGCCGTCAATGGCAGCGGGAAGCAGTGTTCAGCTGGGTTACTTCTGGCCGCGAGCACGACCGCGGAGTGGGGGTCGTGCAGCCGACCTCCCCCTTGCCTCGAGCTGCCTCAGTAGCACAGTCAGCGCCACGGACGATTCCACGCCCGAGTCAGGGCGTCGTGACGGATAAACTCGTACCGAGTGCTGAAACCTGCTCCTGACACTCGCCTAAAGACGAAGTCGGTATACCCACCGTTACGCACTGAAACACCGCCAACTTCGAACATTTGCTTGAGCAGCTTCTTGATATCCGCCATCGACTCAGGCATCGAGGCGCCGCTAGTGAGCGCAGCATCTGCGCTTCCCTTTGCGGTCGACCAACTCGTCAGTTCCATCGCTGATAACGCTCAATATGGATTCGAACCCGAATCTCACGGCTTCGAGCCTGCGTCTTCATGAGGTGAGCAATGTGATCGGCACGGTCGCAGCTCCGCCTCCAGGATTCGAACCCGGACCTAACGGCACCAAAGGCCGTCGTGCTGCCATTACACCAAGGCGGAACGCACCCGAAGGTGCTCCTCCATCTTCCCACGACCCACGAGGCTGGCTGTCCGCTCCGGGTTCGGCCAAGATGGAGGGATGCCGCATGAGGACGAGGTCGATCGCATCGTCGCGGCGTGGGGTCGTGAGCGTGCCGACCTCGACTTCGGCCCGCTCGAGGTGCTGTCCCGCGTGGACCGGCTCGCCCGGCACCTGGACCGCGCCCGGCGGACCGCGTTCGACGCGAGCGACATGGAGCCGTGGGAGTTCGACGTCCTGTCGGCCCTGCGGCGGGCGGGTGAGCCGTATGAACTGAGCCCGAAGACCCTGCTGCAGCAGACCCTGGTGTCGAGCGGCACGATGACGAACCGGGTGGACCGTCTGGCGGCACGGGGGTTCGTGGGCCGACGGACCGACCCGAAGGACGGCCGCGGCATCCTCGTCTCGCTGACGAGCCAGGGCCGGGTGGCGGTGGACGCGGCGATCGCAGACCTGCTGGCCGCCGAGCGCGACATCCTGTCCGGGGTCTCCGCCGACGAGCAGGGTCAGTTGGCCGGGCTGCTCCGCCGACTCATCCTGGGTCTCGGGGACTGACCGAAAGCGGGACGCGGGCCGAGCGGACCCGGCGTAGCGTGCGGCGCATGCACGCGATCACCCTCGCCGTCGCCGACGTTGCACGATCGGCCGAGTTCTACCGCGCGCTGCTCGGCATCGAGGGCAGTGGCGTCATCGGTACCGAGTACCCCGCCACCGAGACGCAGGCCGGCGGCACCACGGCGATGTTCACCCTCGACGACGGGCTGATCGTCAGCGTCTACGGCCGAGACGACATGACGAAGGACTCCGGTGTCCAGCTGGCCACGGCACCGAGCAGCACGATCGGCCACTTCACGAGCAGTCAGGCCGAGGCCGAGGCGTTCCTCGAGCGGGCGCAGGCAGCCGGCGCCACGATGCTCGAGCCGCCGTACACGCGACCGTGGGGCATGTGGTCTGGCTTCTTCCAGGACCCGGACGGGCACCTGTGGGAGGTCGTGGCGAACCCCGGCGGTGGGGCGCCCGAGGACGCGACACCGACGGACGCAAGCCAGGACGCGGTCGACCCCGCGTCCGTCGAGTAGCCCGGCTCAGACCCCGAGCAGCTCCGCGACCTCGAGCCAGCGCTCCTCGAGCTGCTCGACCTCGGCCTCGAGCGCACCGAGCTTCGACTGCAGTTCGCCGAGCCCGGCGTAGTCGGACTGGTCGTGCGTCGCGAACTGGTCGAGCAGCTTCTTGCGGTCCGCGCCGACCTTCGCGATCTTCCGGTCGAGCGCCGACATCTCCTTCTCGGCCGTTCGCCGGTCCGCGCCCGACAGGGCGGACGCACCAGCGGCAGTGGACCCGGCCACGGCACCGGCCGAACCGGTCCCGCCGACGGTGTCGGGCCTCCCGGCAGACGCGGCGGCAGCCGCAGAGGCGGTCCCGCCACCGGTGCCGGCCTCGCGCAGACGCATGTACTCGTCGACGCCGCCGGGCAGGTGGCGCAGGTGCCCGCCGAGCACGGCGTACTGCTGGTCGGTGACGCGCTCGAGCAGATACCGGTCGTGGCTGACGACCAGCAGGGTGCCGGGCCAGGTGTCGAGCAGGTCCTCCATGGCGGCGAGCATGTCGGTGTCGAGGTCGTTCGTGGGCTCGTCGAGGATGAGCACGTTCGGCTCGTCGAGCAGGATGAGCATGAGCTGCAAGCGCCGCTTCTGCCCACCGGACAGGTCCTTGACGGGCGTGGAGAGCTGCTCCGAGGTGAAGCCGAGCCGCTCGAGCAGCTGCGACGGCGTCATCTCCTTGCCGTCGGCGACGTAGCTCGTCTTCTTGCGGGCCACGACCTCGCGCACGCGATCGTCGGCGAACTGCTGCAGGTCGGCGAGCTGCTGGTCGAGCACCGCGACCTGCACCGTCTTGCCGGTCTTCACCCGCCCGCTCGTCGGCTGCAGCCGACCGGAGACCAGGTTGAGCAGCGTCGACTTGCCGGCGCCGTTCGGGCCGAGGATGCCGGTCCGCTCCCCCGGAGCGATGCGCCACTCGATGCGATCGAGGATCTGCGTGCCGTCGAACGAGACGCTCACGTCGAGCAGGTCGACGACGTCCTTGCCGAGGCGCGCGGTCGCGGTGCGGGACAGGGCGACGGTGTCGCGGATCGGCGGGACGTCGTCGATCAGGGCGTTCGCCGCGTCGATGCGGAACTTCGGCTTGCTCGTGCGGGCCGGGGCGCCGCGGCGGAGCCACGCGAGCTCCTTGCGGGCCAGGTTCTGGCGACGCTGCTCGATCGTGGCGGCCTGCCGGTCACGCTCGACGCGCTGCAGGATGTACGCGGCGTAGCCGCCTTCGAAGGGGTCGACGACGCCGTCGTGGACCTCCCACGTGTCGGTCGACACGGCGTCGAGGAACCACCGGTCGTGCGTCACGACGACCATGCCGCCCTGGTTCGACGACCAGCGGCGGTTGATGTGCCCGGCGAGCCATTCGATGCCCTCGACGTCCAAGTGGTTCGTCGGCTCGTCCAGGAACAACACGTCCCAGTCGCCGACCAGCAGCCGCGCGAGTGCCACCCGGCGACGCTGCCCGCCGGACAGCTCGTCGACGCTGACGTCCCACGGGATGTCCGAGACCAGACCACCGATGATGTCGCGGATCTTCGGGTCACCGGCCCACTCGTGCTCCTCGAGGTCGCCGACGACGGTGCTGCCGACGGTCGCACCCTCGGGCAGGATGTCGCGCTGGTCCAGGTAGCCGATGGTCAGCCCGCGGCGGTGCGTGACGCGGCCGCCGTCCGGCTCGAGGCGCTGGGACAGCAGTGCGAGGAGGGTCGACTTGCCGTCGCCGTTCCGGCCGACGACGCCGATCCGGTCACCCTCGTCGATGCCGAGGGTGACGTTGTCGAAGACGACCTTGGTGGGGAACTCGAGATGCAGGTTCTCGGCGCCGAGGAGATGTGCCACGCGTCAAGGGTAGGTGGCGCAGCGGGGTGGTGGGTGCGGGGCGGCGGTTGGACCGGTTGGTTGGGGCCGACTCGTCGCTCGGTGCGCGCGTGTTCGACTGGTGCGAGGTTGCCCGCTCGGTGCGAGCTTGTAGCGGCGCACGGGGCGCGCAACCTCGCACCAGTCGACGGACCCCCGCACGGTGCGGCGGCGCGTCGGCCTCGAGGCCCGGGTCAGCTCGCGGGGGCGGTGTCGCCCTCGCCCGCGGCTTCCTTCGCACGCTTCAGGCGGGCCTGCGCCTCCCAGTACTCGATCTCGCGCTCGAGCTCTGCGAGCTCCTGCTCGGTGCCGGTCACGCGCTTCGTGCCGTGGGCACTGCGGGCGTCGCCGAGGGTTGCGTAGCGGTCCTCGTGGCGGGTCGGCTCGATGTAGCGACCGTGGTTCCGTTCGCCCGGAGCCCAGTCGTGGCCGATGGCGAACCAGACGATGCTGCCGACGACGGGGACCAGGATCACGAGGATCACCCACGCGATCTTCGGAAGGCCGCGGATCTGGTCATCCGTCTTCGTCAGGATGTCGATCAGGGCGAAGACCAGCAGGATGACGGTGATCCCGGGCAGCAAGACGCTCATGTTCGCGATTCTATGGATCCGCTTGGAGTCTCACCATTCCCCGAACGAGCGTCGTGGTTGCGAAGGTGCACAGGGTCAGCGTCGAGGTACCGGCGTGCGAGCACCGCGGACCGTGCCGTCCATGCGAACTGCCCCGCGGCGGCGATGCCACCCGCCAGGTAGACGGGCCAGAACGTGACGCCGGAGAACGCGAACGCCGCCCACACGGCGACGAGTCCCACGGTCAGCTGGAGGCCGGTGCCGTCGGCCAGTTCGACGGCTCGAGCCCGCACGATCATCAACCGGTCGGCGGGGACAGCGCGCCGCCCGGTTGCAGCCGCGGTCACCGCGCGCTGTTCGCGTTGCTGCAACGGCGCGAGCACCGGCGCAGGACGAGCTGCCACCCCGTTCCGTCTCCGGCGGATGCCGACCTGCACGGCCTCACTGATACCGGCCACGAAACCCAGTGCGGCGACCGCCGCCGAGAGTGCGAAGCGCGCGCCGGAGCCGGTGGGCAGGACGGTCGCCCCGACGCCGAGCACCACCAACACCAGCACGGTCGCCAGGACGAACCAACGGACCTGCAGGACAGCACCCGGGGACTTCGCCGAGACGGCGCGAGCGCGTTCTTCGGACTCGACCCACCGGCGTTCCACCGCTGTCAGTCCGGCGTTCGGCCGTTCGGCAGATGTCACAGCGCCGCGACCCACTCGTCCGTCCCGTCGGTGAACCGCTGGTGCTTCCAGATCGGCACCCGCTCCTTCACCAGGTCGACCAGGGCACCGCACGCCGCGAACGCCTGCGCCCGGTGCGACGACGACACCGCTGCGGCGAGCGCGACGTCCCCGATGCCGAGCGCCCCGACCCGGTGCAGGACGGCGATCCGGACGTCGGGGTTGTCCTCGGCGATGGTCCGGGCGACCGCGGTGATGACCTCGTCGGCACTGGGGTGCCGCTCGTAGTCGAGTGCGGTGACGCCCTTGCCACCGTCGTGGTCTCGGACGATGCCGGCGAAGGTCACCACGGCGCCGTCCTGCTCGGTGGCCACCACGGCTGCGACCTCGTCGACGCTGATGTCGCGGTCGACGACGTCGGCGAGCATGACCCGTGCGGCGGACTCGGTGGTGCTCACGAGGCGCTCCGCGGGGCGTGGCCTTCGCCGTGCACCTGGGCGACCACGTGGTCGAGTACTCCGTCGAGCACGGCGAGCCCGTCGGACACCCCACCGCGCGATCCGGGCAGGGTGACGAGCAGGCAGCCGGCGTTCGTGACCCCGGCGACCCCGCGGGTGAGCAGCGCGGTCGGGCCGGCACCCGTGAGCCCGCGTCGACGGATCTCCTCGGTGATGCCGGGCAGTTCGAGGTCGATCAGGCTCGCCACGGCCTCGGGGGTCCGGTCGGTGGGGGTGACCCCGGTGCCGCCGGTGGTGATGACGACCCGGGCGTCGGCCAGGAGTTCGGCGGTGACGGTCTCGGTGATCGCGCCGCCGTCGGGGACGATGATCGGTTCGCTCGTGGTGAACCCGTGCTCGCGCAGCCAGTCGGCGATGACGGGTCCGGTGCGGTCGAGTTCGGGGTCGGCGGCGGCCTGCGTGGACACCACGACGACGGCGGCCCGGCCCCTGGTCGGCTCGGCGGTCATCGGTTGCTCCAGTCCCCGGAGCGTCCGCCGTGCTTCTCGAGCACGCGCACGTCCGTGATCACGGCCGCTCGGTCGACGGCCTTCACCATGTCGTACACCGTCAGCGCGGCGACGCTCGCCCCAGTCAGGGCCTCCATCTCGACGCCGGTGCGGGAGGTCGTTCGGACCGACACCTCGATCAGCACGCGGTCGTCGGAGCCGGTGATGTCGACCTGCACGCCGGCGATGGGCAGCGGGTGGCACAGCGGGATGAGGTCGGAGGTCTTCTTCACCGCCATGATCGCCGCGATGCGGGCGGTGCCGACGACCTCGCCCTTGGGCAGCGAGCCGTCGAGGATGCGTGCGACGACGTCTGGGCGGGTGACGACGGTGGCGGTGGCGGTGGCCGATCGGTCGGTGACGTCCTTCGCGGAGACGTCGACCATGTGCGCACTGCCGTCGGCGCGGACGTGCGACAGGTCGTCGGACTCGGCGTCGGCCTGGGCTCGGGACGAGCCGGGGTCGGACAGGGACTGCTCGGTCATCGGAGGCTCCAGACGGTCAGGGGGTCGCCGACCTCGACGGTGTCGACGCCGACGGGGACGTGCACCAGGTGGGTGGCGGCGGCGTAGTGGACGAGCAGGTGTGAACTCGGCCCACCGACGAAGTGCACGGCCCCGTCCTGCACCCGGCCGCGACGGACCTGGTGCTTGCCTGCGGGTGACCCGGCAGCGGACGCTGCGGGCAGGACCTGCGTGGGCCGGTCCGCCGTGAGCCCGACGGCCGCGGCGAGCAGGGGGCGCAGGAACACCTCGAACGAGACGAGCGCCGACACCGGGTTGCCGGGGAAGGACACGACCGGAACGGCACGACCAGCAAGAGCGTCGACGCCCCCGCCCGCACCGAACACGACGCTGCCGAACGCCTGCGGCCCACCGGGCTGCATCGCGACCGGCGTCACCGCGAGCCCGCGGGGTTCGAGCGCCTGTCGCACGACCTCGTACGCCCCGGCGCTGATGCCCCCGGTGGTCAGCACGAGGTCGGCCCAGTCCCCCACGGCCGCATCGAGTGCCTGGTCGAAGGCAGCGACGTGGTCGGGCACCCGGACGGCCCGGGAGTCCGCTCCGACCTGGGCCAGGGCGGCCCGCAGCGCGATGCCGTTCGCGTCACCGATGGTCGCCGCGTCGGCATCGGCACCCTGCAGCTCGGACCCGGTCGACACGACGAGGACCCGCAGCGCTCTGCGAACCGAGACGGTCGTCACCCCGGCAGCAGCCAGTGCCCCGAGCAACGCCGGCGTGATCGGAGAACCGGCCGGAGCCAGCTCGGCGCCGGCGGGCAGATCGCTGCCGGTGCCCCGCACGAAGGTGCCGGCGGTCAGGTCGGCGGGCACCGTCACCCGGGGCAGCTCGAGCGCCGCCGGGAACGCGCCGGGCTCGATCGCCTCGACCGGGAACACCGCGTCGGCACCGGTCGGGATCCGCGCTCCGGTCATGATCGGCGCGGCCGTGCCGGGTTCGAGCGGCTCGGGCACCACGCCGGCCGGGATCGGGGCGACGACCCGGACCTGCTGCCCGGCGTCGGCGACCCGCACGGCGAACCCGTCCATCTGACTGTTGTCGAACGGCGGCAGCGGAACGGGCGACTGGACGGCCGCCGCGAGCACGCGGTGTGCGAACCCAGCACCCGCACCGGCGCCCGCGCCCGCACCGGCAAGTTCGTCGAGCGGCAGTTCTTCTGCTCCGAGGCCCGCCACCACCGGCGCGAGCAACGCCGCCAGGTCGTCGCGGTGCTGACCGATCGTTCGCACAGGTGCCTCCGAACAGGGGTTGGTGGCGCCGCTCCCGGTTCGCCCGGTGGCGCCGTCAGTAGCGTATCCAGCGCGCAGCCCGCGCCGACGACCAACCGGAGGACCTGTGGAGAACGACGAAGCCGTGACGATCGGTGTCATCGGAGGCTCCGGCCTCTACCAGCTGTTCGAGGAGGGCACCGCCGACGAGCTCGACGTCCCGACCCCGTTCGGCCCGACCTCGAGCCCGATCAGCATCGGCACGATGTCCGGACGACGGGTCGCCTTCCTGACCCGCCACGGCCGTGAGCACTCCGTCGCCCCGCACCGCATCAACCACCGTGCGAACGTCTGGGCGCTCCGCTCGCTCGGCGTCCGCGCGATCGTGTCCTCGAGCGCCGTCGGCGGCCTGCACCCCGACTACGCCCCGGGCACCTTCGTCGTGACCGACCAGCTCATCGACCGCACCTGGGGCCGCGCCGACACGTTCTTCGAGGACGACGTGCAGCACCTGTCCTTCGCGGACCCGTTCGACCCGACGCTCCGCCGTGCGGCTATCGACGCCGTCGCCGGACTCGACGTGCCGTTCCGCCCGACCGGCACGTGCGTCGTGATCCAGGGTCCCCGGTTCTCCACCCGCGCCGAGTCCGTCTGGCTCCGCCAGGCCGGCGGCCACACCATCAACATGACGATGACGCCCGAGGTGCCGCTCGCCGCAGAACTCGGCATCGCGACCGTGAACCTGTCGTTCGTGACCGACGCGGACGCCGGCCTGGCCCCGACCGAGGACGAAGCCGCAGCCGACGCGGCAGCTGCAGCCGACGCGGCAGCCGCAGCCAGCGGCTCCGACGTCGACGACGCCGGAGCCGTCGTCACCCACGCCCTCGTCATGGAACGCCTCGCCCGCGCCAACGAGGTCATCGTCCGCGCCATCGGTCAGATCGTCGCCGCGATCCCCGACGACTTCACCCCGCGTGAACTCGTCCCCACCAGCGCGAGCGCCAGCATCATGCAGACCCAGCCCACGGGTGCGACACCCACGCAGGCCCAGCCCGCCGCCACCGCCACCACAGGCGCGACCGCATGAGCCGCCTCCTCGTCACCGGCGGCGCCGGCTTCATCGGCTCCGCGATCGTCCGTCGTGCCCTGGCCGACGGCCACGAGGTCCGCGTCCTCGACTCCCTGCGCGACGACGTGCACGGCGACCCCGCCGAGGTCATCCGCGCCCACCAGCAGCAGGGCATCGTGTTCGTGCACGGCGACGTCCGCGACCGGATCGCACTCGACGCTGCACTCGACGGCATCGACGTCGTGTGCCACCAGGCCGCCAAGGTCGGCCTCGGCGTGGACTTCCAGGACGCCCCCGACTACGTCTCGTCGAACGACGCCGGCACCGCCCACGTCCTCGCCGGCATGGACCGGCACGACATCGGCCGGCTCGTCGTCGCCAGCTCGATGGTCGTCTACGGCGAGGGTGCGTACACCACCGCGTCCGGCGAACCCACCCGTCCGCCGGCCCGCCGCCGCGAGGACCTCGACGCCGGCCGCTTCGACCCGATCGGGCCCGACGCTCAGCCCCTGCTGCCCGGCCTGATCGACGAGTCCGCCGCGCTCGACCCCCGCAACGTGTACGCGCAGACGAAGGTCGCGCAGGAGCACCTCGCCTCGAGCTGGGCGCGTGCCACGGGCGGCCGCGCGATCGCGCTCCGGTACCACAACGTCTACGGACCGGGCATGCCAGCGAACACCCCCTACGCCGGTGTCGCGTCCCTGTTCCGCTCGGCGCTGGCCCGCGGCGAGGCCCCCCGGGTCTTCGAGGACGGCGCCCAGCGACGCGACTTCGTGCACGTCGACGACGTCGCCGGCGCGAACGCCGCCTCGATCGCGGCGACCGCCGACCTGCCGTCGGACACCTTCCGCGCGTACAACGTCGGCTCGGGCACCGTGCACACCATCGGCGACATGGCCGCGGCGATCGCCGGACCCGACGGCCCGCAGCCGGTCGTCACCGGCGAGTACCGACTGGGCGACGTCCGCCACGTCACGGCGAGTTCGGCACGCATCGCCGCCGAGCTCGGCTGGCACGCCGAGGTGGACTTCGAAGCAGGCATGCGCGAGTTCGCGACGGCTCCGCTCCGCAGCGCCGTCCGCTAGCCGGAACACGCGAGCGGGTCGCGCGCCGCGAGCGGCGCCTGAGAGCGCGAGCAGCCGTCGGACGGGAGGCCCGTGGCGGCCCCGCCCCGCTCCTCCCGTCCGCAGTCCCCACCACCACGGCCACGCAGGACGCCGTCGTGTCGGCAACACGCCCCCTGGCGCGCGAGACGCCGCCGCATTCGGCGGCGTCTCGACGACACGACGGCGTCTTCCGGCACCCGCACCCGCGACACGAACGCACCCTGTCCCCCGTACTGGGGACCCGGCCGGCACCGAACGCGCGGAACGACCAGGACCCGGCAGTTTCCTGTACCCCGCGGCGCATCGTCGTGTTGTGTCGAGGACATGCCAGGACAGACCCGTCGATCCGACCGACCGCACCGAATGACGGACATGACTGTCGACGTGATCCTGCCGTGCCTCGACGAGGCGGACGCCCTGCCGAAGGTCATCGCACGACTCCCCACGGGCTACCGGGCCATCGTCGTCGACAACGGATCGACAGACGGATCGGCCGACGTCGCCCGCGCCCACGGGGCCCTCGTCGTGACCGAACCCGTCAAGGGGTTCGGTTCGGCCTGCGCCGCCGGCGTCGCCGCGGCGACCGCCGACTTCGTCGCGTTCTGCGACGCCGACGCCTCGATGGACCCCGCCGAACTCCCGCCCCTGGTCGACCGCGTGGCCAGCGGCCGCGTCGACCTGGCACTCGGCCGCCGCGTCCCGACGGGCCGCGGTGCGTGGGCTCCGCACGCACGCTTCGCGAACCGCGTCCTCGCCGTCCTCATGCACCGCGCGACCGGTTACCGCCTGCGCGACCTCGGCCCGATGCGCGTGATGCGCCGCGAGGACCTCGTCTCCCTCGACCTGCGCGACCGTCGCAGCGGCTACCCGCTCGAGATGGTCCTGGCCGCCCACGCGGCCGGCTGGCGCGTCGACGAGTCCGACATCGGGTACGCGCAGCGCATCGGCGACAGCAAGGTGACCGGCACGCTCCGCGGCACCGTCAACGCGGTGCGGGACATGTCCCGCCTGCTCCGTGCGTACCGCCGGGAGGCCCGTGTCCGGGTCGTCGCACCGGGACCGCTCCGGCAGGCGGCCGAGTCCGCCCCCGTGGCCGAGGAGGCCCGCTCGTGACCGCCGCCGACGCCCACGGCACCGACGCTGCGCGCGCCGACGTGACCGTCGCCGTCGTGGCGAAGGAGTGCCTGCCCGGCAAGGTGAAGACCCGGCTGACCCCGGCGCTCTCCCCCGAGGGCGCCGCACGTGTCGCGTCCGCGAGCCTCGGCGACACGCTGGCGACCGTCCGGGCCCTGCCCGCGGCGCGTCGTGTCCTGTTCTTCGACGGCGACGTCGTGCCGGCGTCGGCCGACGGCTTCGAGGTGCTGCACCAGCCCGGTGGCGGTCTGGACGAGCGCCTCGGGTTCCTCTTCGACGCCGTCGACGGCCCGCTGCTGCTCGTCGGCATGGACACCCCGCAGGTGTCCACCGCGGACCTCGCGCCCGTGTTCGACGATGCTGCCCGCGATGCCTGGTTCGGCCCGGCCGAGGACGGCGGCTTCTGGTCGCTGTACCTGCGACAGCCCACCGGCGACCTGCTGCGCGGCGTGCCGATGTCGCGCGACGACACCGGAGCCGTGCAGCTGGCACGACTGACCGACGCCGGCCTCGACGTGGGCGTGCTCGGCGAGCTGCTCGACGTCGACACCATGCCGGACGCCGAGCGGGTCGCCGACCTCGCACCCGACTCCGACTTCACCCGGGCACTCCGTGCCGAGACCGTGGGGAGCACCCGATGACCATGCACGCACCCGTCTCGTTCGGTGCCGGCGGCGGCGAGCCGTACGCCCGTGCCCTGCGCACCGACGGCCACCTGCGCCTCACCGACGCCGACCGTCCCGACGCCGTCACCACGATGGACGTCGGCCGCTGGAGCGCCGCCGCCGACCGCGTCGACCGCTCGCTGCTCGACGACGTCGACGGCGGGGTCATCGACATCGGCTGCGGTCCGGGCCGGATGCTCGTCGCCGCACGGTCCCGGGGCATCCCGGCGCTCGGCGTGGACGTCTCCGCCGAGGCCGTCGCCATAGCGCAGCGCTCCGGCGGCACCGCCCTGCAGGGCTCCGTGTTCGACGCCGTACCCGACGAGGGCCACTGGGACACCGCGCTCGTGATCGACGGCAACATCGGCATCGGGGGCGACCCCACGGCCCTGCTCGCCCGTTGCCGTGCGATCGTGCGCGCCGGCGGCCGGGTCATCGTCGAGACGAACCCCGAGGTCGCGGCCGACCGCGTGTACACCGCCCGGGTGGTCGACGCCGACGGCAACGAGAGCGCCGGGTTCCCGTGGGCCGAGGTCGGGCTCGACGCCCTGCACCGGCACGCAGCCGAAGCCGGACTGGTCGCGCGGCAGAGCTGGACGGCCGAGGGCCGGAACTTCTGCGAGCTGCTCGCCTGACCGGACCGTGGCACGATCGACCGTGACATCCGTCACGGTCGATCGTGACACCGGGGCACATCCGCTCCGCGCCCCGCGCCGTTTGACTGATCGGACCCGCCGTGCTGACCCCGCGCGGCCCGATCGAGACGAGCTCCGTGCGGAAGTCCCTACGCATCACCCTGATCACCCTCGGCGCACTGGTGGCGGTCCCGGTCCTCGCCCTGGCGACGACGACGGTCGTCAACGTCGTCGCGACCCACGTCGAGGCATCCGAGATCGACGACTACGGCGAGCGCGTGCCCGTCGACGGCAAGCAGATGAACGTCGTCGTCCGCGGCGCCGGCACCACGTCCGACACGGGGACGATCGTGCTCCTGCCGGGGCTCGGCACCGCCGCCCCCGGGCTCGACTTCGGGCCGCTCATCGACCAGCTCGCCCGCTCGCACCGGGTCGTCGCCGTCGAACCCTTCGGCACCGGGCTGAGCGACCAGACCGACGTCCCGCGGACCGCGGCGAACATCACCCGCGAGGTCCACGAGGCCCTGCAGCACCTGCACGTCCACCGGTACGTGCTGATGGGCCACTCGGTCGCGGGCATCTACGCCCTGCCCTACACGGAGCGGTACCGCGACGAGGTGACCGCCTTCGTCGGCATCGACAGCAGTGTGCCGCGGCAGTCGAGCTGGGACGAGCCGATCCCGACCGGCACGATCGTCGCCCTCGATCGGCTCGGCCTGCTGCGCGCACTCGGCGGAGCGTCGTCGGACACGTACGGCGACGCCTACGACGACGGGACGAAGCGCCAGATGCAGCTGCTCTCGGCGAAGAACGGTGCCGCCCCGACGATCATCGACGAGATGCGGCACGCGCCGGAGAACTTCCGGTCCGTCGAGGACTCGCGGTTCCCCACCGACCTGCCGGTGCTGTTGTTCGTGCGGACCAACGACGACGACGTGCCGAACTGGGTCCGGCTGCACGAACGTCAGGCCGCGAGCGTGGAACACGGCCGGGTCATCGGACTGGTCGGCGACCACTACCTGCACCACACACTGTCGGAACGGATCGCCAGGGACACCGACGCGACCCTCGCTACCCTGGGCGCGTGACGCAACCCGGGCAGGAGCGGCCCCGCGCCGAAGCCGACGTCCGGGTCGTCCGCTGGTCCTCGGTCGCGTCGCTGTGGCTCGTGGTGCTGGTGGGCGGCGGCGCGCAGGTCCTGATCGGCACAGACGGTCCGCCGACAGCGCGGACCCCCGTGCTCGTCGTGCTCACCGTCGCCGCGACGGTGGCGGCGCTCGCATCGATCCCGCTGCTGCTCCGTCCCGCCGGTGCGGCGTCTGCGCGGCACCCGGCAGTGCTCGCCCTGCTGGTGCTCGCGGTCGCCACGTGGGTGGTCTCGCTCGTCCCGTCGGCGACCGGCTCCGCGTGGTCGTTCACCCTGGCGATCGCGGGCGGCACGGTCGGCTGCCTGCTGCGGGGGTGGGCCCGGGTCACCGTGCTCGCCGGCACCGTCGTCCTGCTGGTCGGGGCAGCCGACGCCCGCGCCGAGCCCGCCGAACTCGTCCTGGTCGGGACCCTCGCGCTCTTCGCCCTGATGCCGCTCAGCGTCGTCTGGATCCACCGTGTCGTGCTCCGGCTCGAAGCCGCACGTCGCACCGCCTCCGACCTCGCCGTCGCCGAGGAACGACTCCGCTTCGCCACCGACCTGCACGACATCCAGGGCCACCACCTGCAGGTCATCGCGCTGAAGAGCGAGCTCGCCGAACGGCTGCTCGACGCCGACCCCGAGCGTGCCCGGGGTGAGCTGTCCGACATCCGGACCGTGGCGCGGGAAGCGCTCGAGGACACCCGGGCGCTCGTCGGCGGTTACCGCACCGCGACGGTGGCGGTCGAGGCCCGGAACGCCGCAGCTGTCCTGCGGTCGGCGGGGGTCGACTGCCGCGTGCGGCTCGAGACCGCCGGCATGCCCGACGCGGTCGGCGCCCTGTTCGCCGTCGCGATCCGCGAGGCCGCGACGAACACCATCCGGCACAGCCACGCCAGCACCGCGTCGATCGAGCTGCTGCGCGACGGCGACGCCTGGGCCCTCACGGTGGCGAACGACGCGCCGCGGTCGTCCGAACGGCCGGGCACGGGGACCGGGACCGGGACCGGGACGGGCATCGACGGGCTCCGGCAGCGCGTCACGCCACACGGTGGGACGGTCCACGTCGACCGGCGTGCGGACCGCTTCACCCTGGTGGTCCGCATCCCGGCCCCCGCACGAGCGGTGGTGTCCACGTGATCAGGATCGTGATCGCCGATGACGAGGAGCTCATCCGCGGCGCACTCGTCGCTCTGCTCGGCCTGGAACCCGACCTCGAGGTCGTCGCCGACGTCCCCGACGGTGCCGCAGCGGTGGCCGCAGCCCGGAGACACCTGCCGGACGTCGTCCTGCTCGACCTCGAGATGCCCGTCCTCGACGGCATCGAGGCCGCTCGTGCGCTGTCGGACACGATGCCCACGGTGATCGTCACCCGCCACGCGCGGCCGGGAACCCTCCGACGTGCCCTGTCCGCCGGGGTCCGCGGCTTCGTCCCGAAGTCCACGCCGGCCGCCCGGCTGGCCGAGATCATCCGCGACGTGGCGGCAGGCGAGCGGTACATCGACGCCGGTCTCGCGGCGGCTGCGCTCAGCGAGGACGAGAGCCCGCTCACGCCGCGCGAGGCCGACGTCCTGCGCTGCACCCACGACGGACTCGCGACGAAGCAGATCGCCCGGGAGCTCTCGCTCGCGCACGGCACGGTCCGCAACCACCTGTCGTCGGCGATCGCGAAGCTGCACGTCGACAACCGCCTCGCAGCGGCAGCCGCGGCCTGGGACCGAGGGTGGATCTGACCGATCCGCCCTTCTTTTGCATCATGCAAGACAAGTGGGTAGAGTGGTGGTCATCCAGCCGACGGCGTCGCGGTCGCCGGCTCGGTGACCCGCGGACCTCGGCACGACGACGAGGAGCACCCATGCAGAACCGTCAGAACCCCCTGGGCGGCGCCTACGTGACCGGCCTCGAGTCCCGCGCCGAGCTCGGCGCCTTCACCGGCGACGCGACCCGCAGCCCCGTCGGCAGCTACACCGGCACCGGCATCGGCCGCGCACTCGGCCGCTTCGTCGACACGCAGTTCCGCCGTCCCGGCACCGCGACGTCCTCGTCGCGCACCGTGACCGGCTCGTTCCGCACGGCGACGGGTTCGTTCCGCACCGCCTGAGGCACCTGCCTCCACAGACTGCGAGCGGTCGTCCACCCCGGGGGTCCCCCCTCAACCCGGGTGGGGCGGCCGCTCGCTCGCGTCCTCGCCGGAGTCTCGCGCACTTCCCCCGAACGCGTCAGGGCCGCCGATGCCAGGATGGACGCATGAACGACCGCGCCGGCACCCCAGCGACCGCAGACGACCTCGTCGACCTGGACGAGCTCCTCGCCGCCTACCACGACCGAGTGCCCGACGTCTCGATCCCCGAGCAGAAGGTCGTGTTCGGCACGTCCGGACACCGCGGGTCGTCGCTCGACACCGCCTTCAACGACACCCACATCGCCGCCATCACGCAGGCGATCGTCGAGTACCGCCGCGAGCAGGGCACCGACGGCCCGCTCTTCATCGGCCGCGACACCCACGCGCTCTCCGCCCCCGCCGAGCAGACCGCTCTGCAGGTCCTGGCCGCCAACGGCGTGCGCGTGCTCGCCGACAGCGCGGACGGCTTCGTGCCGACGCCCGCGCTGAGCCACGCGATCATCCGCTACAACCGCGCCGGCAACCCGGACACGGCGGACGGCATCGTCATCACGCCGAGCCACAACCCGCCCCGCGACGGCGGCTTCAAGTACAACCCGCCGCACGGTGGCCCCGCGGACAGCGACGCCACGAGCTGGATCGCGAACCGGGCGAACGCGATCATCGAGGGCGGCAACGCCGAGGTGCAGCGCACCGAGGACGCCGAGCCCCAGCGCTACGACTTCCTCAACACGTACGTGGCCGACCTCGAGAACATCATCGACATCGCAGCGATCAAGCAGGCCGGCGTGAAGATCGGCGCCGACCCGCTCGGTGGCGCCTCGCTGCCGTACTGGAACGCCATCCGCGACCACTACGGCCTCGACCTGACCGTCGTGAACCCCGAGGTCGACCCCACGTGGGCGTTCATGACCCTCGACTGGGACGGCAAGATCCGGATGGACCCGTCGAGCCCCTCGGCGATGGCCTCGGTGCTCGCCCGCAAGGACGACTTCGACGTGCTCACCGGCAACGATGCCGACTCCGACCGGCACGGCATCGTCACGCCCGACGGCGGGCTGATGAACCCGAACCACTACCTCGCGGTCGCGATCGAGTACCTCTACGCGCACCGACCCGAGTGGCGCGACGACGCCGCGATCGGCAAGACGCTGGTGTCGTCGAGCATCATCGACCGCGTCGCCGAGTCCCTGGGCCGTCGCCTGTGGGAGGTCCCGGTCGGCTTCAAGTGGTTCGTCCCCGGCCTGATCGACGGCTCCGTGGCCTTCGGCGGCGAAGAGTCCGCAGGTGCGTCCTTCCTGCGCACCGACGGCACCGCGTGGACGACGGACAAGGACGGCATCATCCTGGCGCTCCTGGCGTCCGAGATCGTCGCCGTCACCGGCAAGACCCCGTCGCAGCTCTACGCCGAGCTGACCGAACGCTTCGGCGCCCCGGTCTACCAGCGCGTCGACGCCGCGGCCTCGAAGGAGCAGAAGGCCCGCCTCGGCAAGCTCGACGGCGACGCCATCACCGCGGACACCCTGGCCGGCGACCGGATCACCGCGAAGCTGTCGAAGGCCCCGGGCAACGACGCGGCCGTCGGCGGCGTGAAGGTCGTCACCGACAAGGCCTGGTTCGCCGCGCGGCCGTCGGGCACCGAGGACGTCTACAAGATCTACGCCGAGAGCTTCGTCGGGCAGGAGCACCTCGAGCAGGTGCAGCGCGAAGCCAAGGAGATCGTCGACGCGGCACTGGGCGCCTGACGCCCTCGTCGGTCGGGCTGCGGGACTCGGTTCCCGCAGCCCGACCGCCGGAACCGAACCGGGCCTCCAGGCCGTGCGCCGCAGGGGTGAACCGGGCGTACCGTGACTGCCGATCCACTCAGGAAGCGGTCTCGGTGTGACCGAGCACTTGCGGCAGTTGTAACTTTGCAGGCAGCGCAAAAATCGTTCTGCCAGCGCATCGGTACCCGGGAGACCCTGCTCATGACCCAGACGGCGACCGCACCCGCGGCCCCCACCACGGCGTCCAACGTCGTGATGACGCACCGACAGATCCTGTTGGTGATCTACGGCCTGATGGCCGGCATGTTCCTCGGCGCCCTCGACCAGACCATCGTCGGCACCGCGATCCGCACCATCGGCGACGACCTGCACGGCCTCGACCAGCAGGCCTGGGTCACCACCGGGTACCTCATCGCCTCGACGGTGACGACCCCGATCTACGGCAAGCTCTCCGACATCTTCGGTCGCCGGCCGCTCTTCATCACCGCGATCGGCATCTTCATCGTCGGCTCGTTCGCCGCGTCGTTCTCGGACTCGATGCTCATGCTCGCCGGGTTCCGCGCGCTGCAGGGCCTGGGTGCCGGTGGCCTGATGTCCCTGCCGCTGGCGATCATGGGCGACATGCTCGCCCCACGCGAGCGGGCGAAGTACCAGGGCTACTTCCTGGCGGTCTTCGGCATCTCGTCGGTCATCGGGCCGCTCGTCGGTGGTGTCTTCGCCGGCGCCGACCAGCTGCTGTTCATCGCCGGCTGGCGCTGGGTCTTCCTGATCAACGTGCCGATCGGCGTCATCGCGCTGTTCATGGTGCTGACGTTCCTGCACCTGCCGAAGTTCGGCAACCGCGGCAAGCCGCGCATCGACTGGTGGGGCGCGACGCTCGTCATCGTCACCCTCGTGCCACTGCTGCTCATCGCCGAGCAGGGCCGCGAGTGGGGCTGGGACTCCCCCGCCGCGTTCGCCTGCTACGCCATAGGTGCCCTCGGCCTGATCGCGTTCATCATCGTCGAGCGGGCCATGGGCGACGACGCGATCCTGCCGATGAAGCTGTTCGGGTCACGGGTCTTCTCGATGTCCGCGATCCTGTCGGTGCTGGTCGGCTTCGGCATGTTCGGCGCGATGCTGACGATCCCGCTCTACCTGCAGATCGTGAAGGGCGTGACCCCGACGGAGTCCGGGTTCGCGATGCTGCCGATGGTGCTCGGACTGATGATCTCGTCGATCGCCTCCGGCCAGATCATCTCGAAGACCGGCAACTACCAGGTGTTCCCCGTCACCGGCACCGCGTTCACGGCCGTCGGCTTCACCGTCCTGACGTTCCTGACCGCCGACCGGCCGCTCTGGTTCCTGATGCTCGGCATGTTCCTGATCGGCCTCGGGCTCGGGCAGCTCATGCAGACGCTGACCCTCGCCGCGCAGAACTCGGTCTCCCCCCGGGACATCGGTGTCGCCACGAGCGCCGCGACGTTCTTCCGCCAGATCGGCGGCACCATGGGCACCGCCGTCCTGCTCTCCGTGCTGTTCACCCTGATGCCGACCAACATCAGCGCCGCCATGCAGAACGAGTCGGACCTGAAGAGCGCGCTCAACGCCGCGATGACCCCCTCGGTCGCGAACGCCTCGAAGAACCAGGGCGTGATGGACGAGATCTGGACGAAGATCGTCGACCCGGTGCAGCAGAACGTGCAGGACGGCCTCGACCAGGGCGCCGCGCAGGCGAAGCAGGCAGCCGACGCCGCCGTGACGAAGCAGGTGACCGCAGCCGTGCAGCGGCAGGTCGCCGCGGGCACCGTCCCCGCAGCCGCCGCGGACACGATCATCGCCCAGCAGGTCGACGACGCGCAGCCCGCCGCCGAGCAGCAGGCGCTCGAGACCGCCGCCACGAAGGCGAACGCCTCGGTCGTCGACGGGAAGCTGCAGATCGACTACTCCGACCGGGCGCAGCGGGAGAACGTCGTCGACCAGGTCGCGCCGACGCTCGTCAAGCAGCTCAAGAGCGGCGACTCGGCCGCGAACTCCTCCACCGACTCGGCGACGAGCGACACGTCGTTCCTGAACGGGGCCGACCCCCGTCTCAGCCGTCCGTTCCTGGTCGGGTTCAGCGACTCGGCCGTCCGCGTGTACTACGTCGGACTCGCGGTGATCCTGCTCGCGTTCGTGCTGACGTGGTTCTTCCGGGTGCCGCCGCTCCGCAAGACCTCGGCGTTGCAGGAGCAGGCCGACGCGGCACGGACCGCCGACGCCGCGGCTGCTGCTCCGGGCGCCGGGCCGGAGCCGACGGTGCCGGGTGCGTCCTCGCGCGACGTGCCGACCTCACCGGACGTGACACCGCAGCCCCGGTCCGCTCGGGCGCCCGGAGCAGCCGGAGCACCCGACGGTGCGGACGACACCCGCGCGCCGCTGCCGAACGCCACGACGCACGGTGCCCACTCGGCGGCTGCGCCGGTCGACGAGCCCCCGACGACGACCGGTGCCATCCGGACCCGGGCTGCGCACGCGGCGACGGCCGTGGAGCCGGGCGCCCCCGGGGCCGCAGCCGATGCGGCGGAAGCGAGCCGGGCCTCCCGGCCGGACGCTGACGACGTGCACGCACACGGGCGGCACTCGGCCGAGTAGTCGGCGCGGGCGCCCGCCCGCTGATGCCGAACGACGAGGTCGCTGTCGCACGACGGCGACCTCGTCGCATCTGCGCGGATGCACCCGTCGCGGCCGCGAGAGCGACTCCGTCGCCTCAGACCGCCGGCGCCGCGTCCCCCGCCGCTGCCGCCGGTGCTCCGGCAACCTCGAACGAGGCCCCCGGCAACCGCTTCCGCATCACGTCGATCGCCGACGGGTTGTCGTCCACCAGCACGTACCGCCGCCCGAGCGCCTGTGCCACCGCACCCGTGGTCCCGCTGCCTGCGAAGAAGTCGAGGACCCAGTCGCCCTCGCGTGAGGACGCCTGCACGATCCGCCGCAGCACCCCCTCGGGCTTCTGCGTCGGGTAGCCGGTCTTCTCACGGCCCGTCGGCGAGACGATCGTGTGCCACCAGACGTCGGTGGGGAGCTTGCCGCGCTCGCGTTTCTCGGGCGTGACGAGCCCCGGTGCCATGTACGGCTCGCGGTCGACGGCCTCGGAGTCGAACCAGTACCGTGCCGGGTCCTTCACGTAGACCAGGATCGTGTCGTGCTTCGTGGGCCACCGCGTCTTGGACTTGGCGCCGAAGTCGTAGGCCCAGACGATCTCGTTCAGGAACGATTCGCGGCCGAAGAGCGCGTCGAGCAGCACCTTGGCGTAGTGCGACTCGCGGTAGTCGAGGTGCAGGTACAGCGTGCCGTCGGCGGCGAGCAGGCGCCAGGCCTCGATGAGGCGGGGTTCGAGGAACGACCAGTAGTCCTCGAACCGGTCGTCGAAGCGCATCAGGTCGCCGCGCACCCGTTCGTAGGTCCGGCCGTGGAACCCCATCACGGGGCCGTCGGCCTTCGGCACGGCGGACGTCGCGTGCCGGCGCTGGTACCGGCCGGTGTTGAACGGCGGGTCGAGGTACACCAGCGTGAAGGAGCCGTCCGGGTACGCGGGGACCACATCGAGGGCGTCGCCGAGGACGACGCGGTCCGGGCCTCGGTCGTCTCCCCTGCGCACGGACCCATTGTCGCGCACCGAGCAGGCACGCGGCGCGCGGCGCAGGCCTCCAGCACAGAGCGCACGCCCAGGCCGCGGCGTACGGTCGACTGCATGGCAGCAGCACCCGAGGTCCGCAACGACACCGACAAGCAGCAGTACTCCCTGGTCGAGGACGGCGAGGTCATCGGCTTCGCCGCGTACGAGATCGACGGGGACGAGATCCGCTTCGTGCACACCGAGGTCGATCCCGAGCACCGCGGCGGCGGGCACGCGTCGATCCTGGTGCAGCACGCGCTCGACGACGTGCGTTCCGGGTCGTCGCGACGTGTCGTCGCGCAGTGCAGCTACGTGCACGCGTGGATCGAGCGGCACCCGGACTACCAGGAGCTCACCACTCGCTGAGCGAGCAGCACGACGCGCAGAAGCTCAGTACGACCGGTCGTGCGTCCCCGCGCGTGCCTCGTGTCGCCCGGCGCTCCGCACCGTCGGCACCCGGATGAGCACGTTGCCGCTGAGCAGGTCGTGGTCATCGTCCGCCGGTGACGGTGCCTGTTTCGGCAGGCGCGCCTGCCGTTCGTACTCGGCTTGCGTCTCGTGCCGGGTCGGTGCGAACACCTCGTCCAGCATCCCGACCATGCCTCCGGATCCGCCGCTCCGCTGAGATTTGTTCGACAGGTCGATCCACCCCAAGCGATCGGCGATCCACACCACGACGGCCACAGCGGCCACCGCCCCCATGAAGATCAACCAGTTCACGGCAGCGACGCTACGTGGGCCGGGCGACGAGCGGATCAGCCGCGCGGGGGATTCCCATCATCCACACGTCTGGTTCATGAGATCGAGGCGCACACTCGAGGCAGCGGCGGCCGGGACGTCCCCCCTCAGCTCCGGCCGCCGCGTCACCGGACACATCGGCGTGCCATGATGACGCCGTGCTCGACGACGCAGACCGGGACCTCATGCGGGCGTTCGCCCGTTACATCGACCACGCGAACGAACTCGCGGGGACTGAGCAACGTGCGGTCCTGACGCCGATCGGCGAACGGGTCCGCGACCACCTGGGTGTCGATCCGCAGTCGATCCCGGTGGTCACCGAGGAACTCCCCGACCACCGCCTGGTCGACGCGGACATCGCGCTCGAAGCCCTCACCGGCGCGCGCCCGGATGCGCTGATCGGCATCGCGGGCGACGACTCCCGGTTCCACAGCTCCGTCAGCGAGTTCCTCGCGAACCAGCACATGCAGTGGGCACCGGGGCCGGTCAGCTACACCGACCGCGCCACCGGCCCGGACACCACGCGCCGAGTGGTGTCCCTGGGCCTCCGCATGCTCGTCTTCGACGGATCACCCGTGGCGGTCGTCCAGCGTGCGGCCAACCCGGAGTACGGCCGGGCACGTGCGACCCTCGAGGTCATCGCGGCCGACCAGGACGCCGCCGCGGCGTTCCTGCGGCGCCTCCGCGCACTCATGATCGAGCGCAGTGTCCTCCGCGGCCAGGTCCTGTCGTTCGTGCGCTCCGAGTACGGCGCCGACGCCGGCGCGACGTTCCTGCGGCGCCCCGACATCGCCGCCGACGACGTCGTGCTGGCCGACGGCGTCCTGGACGAGGTGGTCGACCACGTCGTCGGGATCGGCGACCAGCGCGAGGCGCTCCTCGCTGCCGGGCAGCACCTCAAGCGTGGTGTCCTGCTGTACGGCCCGCCCGGTACCGGCAAGACCCTGACGATCCGACACCTGCTCACCCGGACCGAGGGCGTGACGGCGGTCCTGCTCACCGGTTCGAGCATCGCGGCGATCGGGGCGGCGGCGGAGATCGCGCGGACCTTCCAACCGTCGATCGTCGTGCTCGAGGACATCGACCTGGTCGCGATGGAACGGCACGCGTCGCCGCAACCGCTCTTGTTCGAGGTGCTCGACGCGCTCGACGGCCTGGACGGGGATGCCGACGTCGCCTTCGTCATGACCACCAACCGCGTGTCCGTCCTCGAACGTGCCCTGGCCGACCGGCCCGGACGTGTCGACCTCGCCGTGGAGATCCCCCTGCCGGGTCTGCCCGAGCGCCGGCGGCTGTTCCGTCGGTACGCCGGCGCGCTGCCGTTCTCGGACGAGGCCCTGGCCGGTGCCGCCGAGCGCGCCGAGGGGACGACCGGCTCGTTCGCGAAGGAGCTCATGCGTCGGAGCGTCCTCGGCGCGGCCCTGCGCGGAGCCGAACCGGAGGACGGCGACCTGGTCGCCGCGCTCGACTCGCTCCTGACCGAACGGTCGGCACTCACCCGGAAGCTGCTCGGCGTCCGAGGCGAAGCGGACGACCACGAAGCGGACGACCACGACGCGGACGACGACGAGGCGGATGACGAAGCGGATGACGACGAGGCTGGCGATCCGGACGACGACGACGACGCAGGCTCCGCCGGCGCCGGCCGATGGGTGGCCTACGCCCCGCTCGCCCGCCACAGCTTCCGCCCGGGACCGGTCGACGGCCGAGTCGACCTCACACTGCGGTCCGACGACGAGGACGACGAGCGCTGAGGCTCACGGCACCCGCTCGAGCCACTCCTTCGTCGCGAACTTCGTCCGCACCAGCTCCTGCGCCCGCTCGCGCTCGGCCTCGGTCACGTGTCCCTCGGTCGCCCCGTACAGCCGGGTGAAGGTGCCGATCAACCGTTCGATGATCTCGGCGCGGGACAGCCCGGTCTGTGACCGCAGCGGGTCGACGCGCTTGGCGGCACTGGTGGTGCCCTTGTCGCTCATCTTCTCGCGCCCGATCCGCAGCACCTGCACCATCTTCTCGCCGTCCATGTCGTAGCTCATGGTGGCGTGGTGCAGCAGCGACCCGGTGCCGAGACGCTTCTGAGCGGCCCCGCCGATCTTGCCCTTGGTCGAGGTGATGTCGTTGAGGGGCTGGTAGTACGCCTCGATGCCGAGCGACTTGAGCGCCTCGATCACCCATTCGTCGAGGAACGCGTACGAGTCGGCGAAGGTCATGCCCTGCACCAGGTCGGACGGCACGTAGAGCGAGTACGAGATGACCGCACCGGCGTCCATGAACATCGCGCCGCCGCCGGAGATGCGTCGGACCACCTGCACGCCGTACTTCTCGGCGCCGGCCGGGTCGACCTCGTTCTTCAGCGACTGGAACGAGCCGATCACGACGGCCGGCTGGTCCCACTCCCAGATGCGCAGGGTCGGGCCACGGCGTCCGGCGCCGACCTCTTCCGTGAGCACCTGGTCGAGCGCGAGGTGCTCGTTCGGGCTGATCGGCCCCTCGTGCACGATCTGCCAGTCGTGGTCGCGCCAGGTCGAGGCCCGCGAGAGCGCACGGCGCACCGCGACACCGACGGACTCGGGCGTGAAGCCGAGCAGCACCGCATCGGTCGGCAGGGCCGCCCGCACGGCTGCGGCGATGCCCGCGGCGTCGGTGGTGACGGGGAGCCCGTCCACGGCCGCGTCGATGAGCGGCAGCGCGTCGTCGGGTTCCAGGAAGAAGTCACCCGCCAGGCGGAACTGCTGGATCGTGCCGTCGACGACCTCGAGGTCGACGACGACCAGCTTGCCTCCGGGGACCTTGTACTCACCGTGCATGCCGCAACCCTATTCCGGACGGCCGACGGCCCGGCAGTGGGCCTGCCTGGTGACGGCCTGGAGGCGCGTGGCGGCGCCGCCACGGGCCTCCAGTCCGTCGCCGGTCGCGTCGCAGGACCCGGCGAGCGCCGTCAGCGCGCCGTCACCCGGTCGAGCCACGCGACCAGGTCGCCGATGACCTCTGCGCGGTTCGTCTCGTTGTAGACCTCGTGGCGTGCGCCCTCGTACACCTGCACGGTCACGTCGGACAGTCGGCCGCGTCGGCGGTAGGCCTGCGCCAAGCGCTCGATCGAGCGCGGACCCCCGAGGGTGTCGTCGGAGCCGACCTGCAGCAGCATCGGCAGGTCGTGCGGGATCCCCCGCCGCGGCACCCCGAGCAGCCGGAGGGTGTCGGCGAGCCCGAACAGCCCGATGACGTCGGCCTCGACCGCCAGGGGGTCGAGCGCCATCGCGTCGATGACCTTCCGGTCGCGGGTGAGCCACTCGTACTTGGTGGGTCCCGACCCCGCGTGCCGTGCGTTGAGGTCGCCGCTGTTCATCCAGCCGGGCAGCCGGTAGGCGCTCGCGGACAGGACGACGCCGTCGTAGCGGTCCGACGAGGTGTTCACGATCCGCTGCGCCATGAGCGACCCCCACGAGTGCCCGAGCAGCACGAGCGGCAGCCCGGGTTCGTCGGCCCGCGCGACCGCGCTCATCTGCTCCACTGCGGCGATCGCCGCACGCAGGCCGCCGGGGCCGAGCCGACCGAGCTTGGCGTGGTCGCCGTCCCACTGGGTCAGGCCGGTGCGTCCGTGCCCGCGGTGGTCGTTCGCGTGCACGGTGTAGCCGGCGCGCACCAGGTCCTGCGCGAGCGGTTCGTACCGGAGCCCGTGCTCCCCGACCCCGTGCGCGATCTGCACGATCCCCTTCGGCCGCGCCGCACGCCAGGTCGAGTAGACGATCTCGACGCCGTGGGCGTCGGTGAACGAGGCGTCGCCGCGAGCGGCGGAGAAGGTGGGCACACTCGCATCCTTTCAGACACTGCCATCCTCGCAGACGCGCTGCGTCCCGGACCTGTTCACCCGGCGTTCACGCAGGGGGTTCGAGGTGTGGCCTAGCGTCCTGCGCATGGACGTCATCGTCATCGTCACGCTCGTGATCGTCGTGGCCCTCGTGTTCGACTTCACGAACGGCTTCCACGACACCGCGAACGCCATGGCCACCTCGGTCGCTACCGGCGCGCTCAAGCCCCGGACGGCGGTGATCATCTCCGCCGTGCTCAACGTGGTCGGCGCGTTCCTGTCCACCGAGGTCGCCAAGACCGTCTCGCAGGGGATCATCCGCGAGGGGCAGGACGGCATCCACATCTCCCCCACGATGATCTTCGCGGGGCTGGTCGGCGCGGTGCTCTGGAACCTGGCGACCTGGTACGTCGGGCTGCCGTCGTCCTCCACGCACGCGCTGTTCGGCGGCCTCATCGGTGCCTCGATCATCGGCGCCGGGCTCAACTCGATCAGCTGGGCGACGGTGGTGTCGAAGGTCGTGCTGCCGGCGCTCCTCTCCCCGCTCATCGCCGCGGTGATCGCCCTGGTCGCGACCTACCTGGCCTACGTGCTCACGAAGAACGCGACGACCCACGGTGCGGCGACCGGCTTCCGGCACGGGCAGACGATCTCGGCGTCGCTGGTGTCGCTCGCGCACGGCACGAACGACGCGCAGAAGACGATGGGCGTCATCACGCTGACGCTCATCGCCGCGAACTACCAGGCCGCGGGCACCGGTCCGGCGCTCTGGGTGA
Organism: Curtobacterium sp. 8I-2; assembly: GCF_902506155.1. Classification (NCBI taxonomy): domain Bacteria; kingdom Bacillati; phylum Actinomycetota; class Actinomycetes; order Micrococcales; family Microbacteriaceae; genus Curtobacterium; species Curtobacterium sp. 8I-2. Next base: position 1,779,237 of record NZ_LR732827.1, on the reverse strand, counting down.
TCCTGGCCTGCGGACTCGCGATCGGTCTCGGAACCTACATGGGCGGCTGGCGCATCATGCAGACCGTCGGCAAGAAGATCTCCGACGTGCAGTCGCCGCAGGGCTTCGCCGCCGAGACGAGTTCCGCCGCGACGATCCTCATCTCCTCGCACCTGGGCTTCGCGCTCTCGACGACCCACGTGACGAGCGGCGCGGTCGTCGGGTCGGGCCTCGGCAAGAAGCTCGCCGACGTGCACTGGTCGGTCGTCGGACGCATCGTCGCGGCTTGGGTCATCACGCTGCCCGCCGCCGCGGTGGTCGGGGCCCTCGCGACCTGGCTCGCGTCGACCTCGGCGTTCGGGCTGGTGCTCGTCGCGGTCCTCGCCCTGGCTGCTGGGCTCACCTTCTACGTGCTGGCGAAGCGCAAGCCGGTCTCGCACGAGGACATCACCGCCGACGCAGCCGGGCCGACCGAGCAGCCCGAGCCGCAGCCGACCGGCGCGGCGAACTGAGGGGAACGACGATGGACATCGACTTCACCGCGATCGGCACGGTCGCCGGCGTCGGCTTCGTGGCCGCCGTGGGCCTGGTGCTCGTGTACACGCTCGGCCTGCGGCTGCTCGGCACCGGGCAGCCGGACGACGCCGGCGGCGAGCGCACGCAGTACTCCGACGAGAGCCCCCGCTCCGGGCACACCCCGCCGGCGGCACTGGCCGGTGCCGTGCTGTGCTTCGCGCTGTGCATCGCCGCCGTGCTGGCGGGCATCTGGCTCACGATCCCCCAGTTCCACTGAGGACGTTCCTTCCCAGAACACCCGCGATGACTGGTGGAACCGGGCGTACCTGGTCAGAACTCCCGACCAGGTACGCCCGATCCGACCAGGGACGCCCGGAACTGCCCGCCCCGCCCAGCGCCCGCACCACCTGGGATGATCGAGCGGTGACCAGCCACCGCCTCGACGCCACGGTCGACTCCGCCGTCGACGTCTTCACCGCCGAACGCCAGCCGGTCCTGACCGTGGAACCGGGCGACACGGTGACCGTCCGTACCCTCAGCGCCGCGGGCTACACGGAACGTCAGCCGGGCCCGGGCCTCGACGCCCCGACCCTGATCGACCCGCGCCGGGGGCACTGCCTGGTCGGGCCGATCGCCGTCGCAGGAGCGCGTCCGGGGATGGTCCTGGCCGTGCGCTTCGACGAGCTGGTCCCCGACGACTGGGGGTACACGGCCTCGGGCGGGGTCGACTCCCCCGTCAACCGCACGCTCGGCCTGACCGACCCGGGGTCGCGCGGCCCGCTGCTCTGGGACATCGATGCCGCCGCTGGCGTCGCCGTGAACCAGCTCGGCCTCGGGGTTCGGACGGCACCGTTCCTCGGCGTCGTCGGGGTCCCGCCCGAGGCCACCGGCGAGCACTCGACGATCCCGCCCCGCACGGTCGGCGGCGGCAACGTCGACTGCCGTGAGCTGATCGCCGGCTCGACCCTGTACCTGCCCGTCACGGTGCCGGACGCTCTGCTCCAGGTCGGCGACGGGCACGCGGCCCAGGGCGACGGCGAGGTCTCCGGAACGGCGGTCGAGTGCGGCATGACGACGACGATGACCCTGACGCTCCTCGATGTTGCCCCGGTCGAGGGTGTGCACGCCGACACCCCCGCGGGACGCATCACCTTCGGCTTCGACGCCGACCTGAACGTCGCCACCGCCACGGCGCTCGACCACATGGTCGGCTGGATCGCCGGGCTGCACGGGATCGGCCGCGCCCAGGCGCTCGCGATGGCGAGCGTCGCGGTGAGCATGCGCATCACGCAGGTCGCGAACCGCACCTGGGGCGTGCACGCGCTGCTCCCGCACGACGCGATCCTGACGGACGCACGGCGCTGAAGGCCGGGTACGCCCGAGAACCAGTTCGTTCGCTGAACTAATGAGCTAGGCTAACGACCGATGACCGACGCCACCGACCTCCGCATCGCGGTGAACCGGCTGTCCCGCACGCTCCGTGCTCAGAAGGCCGACTCGAGCGTCACCGACGCGCAGTTCTCCGCCCTCGCCCGCCTGCACCGCGACGGCGCTATGACCCTGGCCGACCTCAGCCGGCAGGACGGCGTGACCCCACCTTCGATGACCAAGACCATCGCGGTGCTGGTCGACCGGGGGCTGGTGTCGAAGGACGGGCACGGCGACGACCGCCGCAAGGTGCTGCTCGGTGCGACGCCCGCCGGAGCGTCCTTCGTCGAGGAGACCCGACGTCGTCGCGACGGCTGGCTCACCCCGCGACTCGCAGCACTCACCGCCGACGAGCGGACCACCCTCGCCGACGCCACCGAGATCATGAGGAGGCTGGCCCAGCAGTGACCGCCATGTTCCGCTCCCTCGCCGGACGCAACTACCGCATCTGGTTCGCCGGGGCCCTGGTGTCGAACGTCGGCACCTGGATGCAACGCACCGCCCAGGACTGGATCGTGCTGACCCAGCTCTCCGACAACAACGCCGTCGCGGTGGGCATCACGATGGCCCTGCAGTTCGGCCCGCAGCTGCTGCTCCTGCCCCTCACCGGCCTCGCCGCCGACCGGTTCGATCGCCGGAAGATGCTCATGCTCACCCAGGGCCTGATGGGGCTGCTCGGGCTGGGGCTCGGCGTCATGGTGCTCACGCACACCGCCACCCTGCTCGCGCTGTACGGCTTCGCACTGGCCCTCGGCATCGTCGCCGCGTTCGACGCCCCGATCCGGCAGGCCTTCGTCTCCGACGTCGTGCAGGGCGAGGACGTCTCGAACGCCGTCGCCCTGAACTCCGCGTCGTTCAACGCCGCACGCCTGATCGGCCCCGCGGTCGCCGGTGTGCTCATCGCGGCGATCGGCTCCGGCTGGGTGTTCGTCATCAACGCCGGGTCGTTCCTGGCCGTCCTCGTCGCGCTCCGCTTCGTCGATCCCGCACAGCTCGCCGAACGGGTCCGAGCCGGCCGTGGGAAGGGACAGATCGTCGCCGGCTTCCGGTACGTCCGCACCCGGCCGGACATCGTCGTGGTGCTCTGCATGATCTTCGTCGTCGGCACGTTCGGCGTGAACTTCCCGATCTTCACCTCGACCATGGCGCGGGTCGAGTTCCACCAGGGCGCCGGCGAGTTCGGGCTGCTCAACTCGGTGATGGCTGTCGGCTCGGTGCTCGGCGCGCTGCTGTCCGCCCGCCGGGACAAGCCGCGGATGCGCACCCTCGTGCTCGCCGCCGGCGGGTTCGGGCTCGCGTGCACCGGTGCCGCCCTCGCACCGACGTACTGGACCTTCGCGATCGTGCTGATGTTCGTCGGGCTCGCGTCGCTGACCTTCATGACGACCGCGAACGCCCTGGTGCAGACCACGACGAAGCCCGCGATGCGCGGCCGCGTGATGGCCCTGTACATGGCGATCTTCGCGGGCGGCACCCCCATCGGCGCCCCGCTCGTCGGTGCCGTCGCCGACGCCTTCGGGCCCCGCTGGGCGATCGTGGTGGGCGCGGCATCGGGCTTCGTGGCGCTCGCGATCGCACTCGTGTGGCTCGTCCGGTACCAGCGGGTCCGGTTGCGCTACGACGCCGACTCGCGGCTGCACCTGGCGATCACGCACGCCGTGCCGGTGGTCGGCTCGCGTGCCGCGCTCCGCCGCGAGCTGGAACGCGACGAGACGCTCGCCGACCGCTCCAGCGCCGTCTGACGGACCGGCTGACGACCTGCGCGTCGGCCAGCGGTCCGCGACGCCACCGACCGTCGGACGGGAGGCCCGTGCCGGCGCCGCCACGGGCCTCCCGTCCGACGCGTCCCACGTCCACGGCCGCGGTCGCGGTCGCGACGCACTGACCGGCCCCGTTCCGTCGCGCGCGCCCGGTCGGGTCAGAGCACGGGCGCGGACGACGCGAACACGCGCTCGTCGAGTGCCGCGGCGACGCGGTCGGCCGCCGCCGCCAGGCGTTCCCCGACGTCCCCCGCCACGGCGAGCGCGGACTCCTCGGGGATCGCGTCGAGCAGCGCGCGGACCTCGTCGAACGCGGCGACCTCGTCCGCGACGCAGGACGGGGCGACGTCGGCCAGGCACTCGGCCGCGCGGTGCACCGTGAAGCGCAACGACCGCGGGCTGTGCACGTCGAGGAGCAGGAAGGCTGCGGCGTCGGACGGCACCGGCGCGTGGTCACGGCCGCGCAGGAACGCTTCGCCCGCACCGCACGCCCGGAGCGCCGCCGTCCACGAGGTGACTGAGTCCGGTTCGAGCAGCCGGGACGCCAGGAGCCGTGCCGTGGAGGCGCAGCGGGTCAGTGACCGACCGAGGGTGAAGAACTCCCACACCTCATCCCGGCTGGCATCCCCCTCGACGACCCCGATGGCCAGGGCACTGCGCTCCCGCACCCAGCCCAGGAACTCGTGCGCGCGGTCGGGGGCGATCTTCCGGGGCATCCGCGACCGCGTGACGTCGAGGCAGTCCCAGAGCTCGCTCGAGACGACCTCGCGGGCACGGCGTGCGTGGTCGCGGGCGACGGCGACGGCGGCGGCGATGGACGCGGGTTCGTGCCGGTCGAGTGCCAGGGCGTCGACGGTGGCGGCGCGGTCCGGGTCGTTCGCGGGGCCCGTGGTGCCGATGATGCTGCGGAGCTCGGTGGACACGAGCCGGTCGTCGTCGAGGGTGCCTGGTTCCCGGCGGGCGACGTAGACGTCGAGCAACCGTGCGACGACGTCGGTGCGCTCCACCGCGCTCCCCACGTGGAAGACGTTCCCCGCGAGGCGGCTCAGCACGGCTGCTCCTGCATGTCGAGAACCTAACGAGCCGGCGTTGCCGGGGTGTTACGGAACCGCGTCACGGGTGTTGCAGGTGTCCCCTCTCCGCGCTCGCTAGACAATCTAACTAGAGCGTCTAGCATTGGTGCATGACGTCCGAGGTGATGACCAGCACCGCGGGGTACTGGTACGAGGACTCCGCGGTCTCCGCCGTGGACGTCCTCAACGCCCTGCGGCGGTACCGGACGTCCGAGAGCGCAGCGCAGCGCCGTGCGCGTGAAGCACTCGGGATCGGCGAGAACGCGCTGCTGGCGATCCGGTTCCTGATCGACGCCGAGCACGACGGCCGCACGGTCAACGCGAAGGACCTCGCCGAGCGGCTCGAGATCACCGCGGCGTCGACGTCAGCGCTCGTCGACCGGCTCGTCCGCAGCGGTCACGTCGAACGGCACGCCGACCCGAACGACCGCCGCGGCGTGATCCTCACCGCCACCGGCAGCTCGATGCGGCACGCGCTGCGCGTCATCGAGGAGCTCGACGCCCGCGCGCTCGAGGTCACCGAGCACCTGCCGAGCAACGAGATGGCCGTCGTCGTGGACTTCCTCGACGAGATGGTCCGCGTCGTGGACGAGCTCGACGTCACGCCCGACCACTCCCGTCGCGCGTAGCCTGGACCGCATGGACCCTCGTGGCGAGCACCACCCCGAGGACGACATGCCGTTCGCCGAGCTCGACTCGCGCGCCCGTGCCGACGCCGCACTCCGGCGGATCCAGGCCGGCTCCGATCCGGCACGCGAAGCCTTCGACCTCGCCAACACCATGAACGACGAGGCCGTGGGGCGGATCACGAAACGTGTGCGGCAGTTGTTCCGGCGGGGTTGATCCTCGCCGGCTGACCGATCGGTCGTTCCACCTGCGCGCGTCTGTGCCTCAGAACGCGGTGCCGACCGCGGCGATGTCGTCACCCCCGTGCCCGGCCGCACTGGCGTCGGCGTACACGCGCCCGAGCGCCTCGAGCAGCGTCGTCGACACCCCTGCGGTCCGGGCGGCGTCGGTGATGAGTCCGATGTCCTTCCGCAGCCCGTCGAGAGCGAACTGCGCGGGGAACTCCCGAGCGATCATCGCGGCGCCCTTGGTGTGGGCGTAGGCGGAGTCGCTCGCGCTGCCCTCGATGGCCTGCAGGAAGAGCGCAGGGTCGAGGCCCAGGGCAGCCGCCAGGGCCAGGGACTGCCCGGTCGCCGCGGTGATCGAGGCGATCCAGGCGTTCGCGGCGAGCTTGAGCGCGGTGCCGTCGCCCACGTGGTCGCCAGCGCGGACGGTCTTCGCACCGATCGCGTCGAGCACGGGGTCGACACGGTCGAGCAGGTCCGCCGGGCCGGCCGCGAGCATCGTCAGCTTGCCCTGCTCGGCGGGGGCCTTCGTGCCGAGCATCATCGCCTCGACCAGGGTGATGCCGTACTTCTCCCCCAGCTGCACGACCGTCGCGGTGCCGTCGACCCCGATCGTCGAGGCCTGCACCCACACGGCGTCGGTCGGGGCCTCGCCGGCGGCCTGCTCGAGGACGTCGACGACGGCATCGGTGTCGAACAGGGTGAGCAGGACGACCTCGGCGTGCTCGACGGCACTGCCCGGGTCGGTCGCCACCGTCGCGCCGTGGGCACCGAGGGGTGCGGCCTTGTCGGCGCTCCGGTTCCAGACCGTGACCTCGTGACCCTCGCGCAACAGCGATCCCGCCACGCCGGCACCCATCGCACCCGTCCCCAACACCGTCACTCGCACGCGCGTCTCCGTCCTGGCGCGACACCGTGCCGCGACCGTCCCGACGCTACGCCCGACGCCGTCAGAGGAGCCCGCGAGCCTGCAGCCAGGCGGCGGGGTCGATGGGGATGCCGGCCACGATGACCTCGAAGTGCAGGTGGGCGCCGGTCGAGACACCCGTGTTGCCGACGGCCCCGAGGCGGTCCCCCGCGCCGAGGACCTGGCCGGGTCGGACGTCGATCGCCGACAGGTGCCCGTACCGTGTCGCCGTGCCGTCGGCGTGCTGCAGGAGGACCTGGTTGCCGTAGCCGCCGAGGGCCCCCGCGGAGACGACCCGGCCGGGCAGTGCGGCGACGACCGGGGTACCGATGGGCGCGGCGAAGTCGACACCCTGGTGGTTCGACGAGCAGGCCGCGCAACCGGCGACCCAGCGGGGGCCGAAGCCGCCCGCGTCCGGGACCGAACCGATCGTGGGACGGACGGCACCGCCGGTGGAGTCCGGTCCACCCGGCACCCGGAGCGCCGCGGCAGCACGGCCGACCGAGAAGTCGTCGCGGTCGGCCGCCGGACCAGCGGTGCCGTCGGCGACGAAGTGCTGCATGCCGACCACCGCCGACGTCGCTGCCGACGGGGCCGGAGCGGCGACGGCGATCTGCGGCGAGCCGACCGCCACGAACAAGCACGTGACGGCGGTCACCGCCCCGGCGGGCAGGGTCCGTCGGGCGCGGACCCGGATGGACACGAGGCTGCGAAGACGACGGGCAGGAGCAGCGGTCGGGGCGGGCTGGGTGTTCTGGGTTCTTCGGGTGTTCTGGGTTCTTCGGGTGTTCTGGGTTCTTCGGGTGGAAGCCGGGGTGACGGGAGGGGACACCGCCACCCCGGCGGCTCGGAGGGTGCCCCGGTGGGCACCGTGTCGTGCACGGCGCCGTGGGGACACCGTCGGTCGGGCTGCGGCGCGACGCTCGGCACCGCGGGGACGACCGGGCAGGCCGTCGTCGAGGGTCGTCATCGCGCGGGGGCCGCCCCGGTCAGACGCGGACGACGCCGTCGCGGGCGATGCGGTCCAGCTCGCACACGACGGCGTCGACGACCGCACGGGTGATCGCGTCGGCGACGGTCTCGACCAGGACGAGGTGCTCAGGGCGGATCGTGACCTCGGTCACCAGGGCCGACGCCACCCGCACCGGGATCTCGTCGATCGCGGCGACGAGTGCCGCCGGGACCAGGGTGGAGTCACCCGGACGGACGGGCGCGGACAACGGCGAGGTCGGCACCGGGGTCACGACGGCGCGCGCCGGTACAGGAGTGGTGGGCGGAACGTCGGCCTGATCGCGACGCTGGGCGATGGAGTCGAAGAGCGGGGTGGAGGACATGCTGCGGACGGTCCGATCTGTTCTCGTGGCTGGTCGTTCTCGGGCGACCGGCGATGGGGACGTGCCGAGCGGCACGCCCCCATTCAACCATCGATATTTCAGATGTGCAATAGTGACCGGACAGTCGAAGCGCTCAGTCGGGATCGACGGCGGCCGCGGTCGGGTCGTCGGGCTGGAGTGCTCGTCGGACCCGCTCGACGATCGTCGCGGGCGGGTTGTTGTAGGCGTTCGCCGGTTCCTGGCCACTGAGCTCCTGGATCGCCGCCATCACCGCATCGGTCGCATGACGCCGGGCACGACCGGACGATGCCTCGCCGAAGGACGACAGGTCGATCGGTCGGCCGAACTCGATCGTCACCCGGGCGAGCTTCGGCAACCGTGACCCGACCGGCTGCACGTCCTCGGTGCCACGCAGCGCGACCGGCACCACAGGGGCACCGCTCGTCAACGCCAGCCACGCGACCCCCGTGCGGCCCTTGTAGATCCGGCCGTCGAGCGACCGCGTGCCCTCGGGGTAGATCGCGAACGCCTCGCCCTCCTGCAGCCGTGCGAGGCCGAGGTCGAGAGCCTGCTGGGCCGCCGCGCCCGCACCGCGCTCCACCCCGATGGCGCCGATGCCGCCGAAGAACGCCCGGGACACCGCTCCCTTGAGGCCGGTCCCCGTGAAGTACTCCTGCTTCGCCAGGAACGACACCTTGCGCGGCGCCATCAACGTGATCGCCGGCGAATCGATGAAGGAGCGGTGGTTGCTCGCCAGGATCACCGCACCGCGCTTCGGGACGTTCCGACGACCGATGATCTTCGGGCGCCACAGCATCCGGGCGAGCGGGGTCACGACCGCACGGCTGAGCACGGTGGCGAACTTCGTCGAACCGGACACCGGACCTCCTCGTGGTGACGAGCTACCGAGTGTAATGAGGCGCACGGCAGGCACATGCCCGGAACGGCATGCAGTGGCGGAAGGGGCTCAGTCGGCCGCGGCGACGACGTCGAGGACCGCGCGCCCGTACCGTTCGAGCTTCGCCGCACCGACCCCGGAGATCTCGCCGAGCTGATCGATGTCGGCCGGACGAACGGCGGAGATGCCCCGGAGCGTCGCGTCGTTGAACACCACGTACGCTGGGACGCCCTGCTCGCGGGCCTGGGCTGCGCGCCAGGCACGCAGGGCCTCGAACAGGCCGACGGCTTCCTGCGGCATGTCGGTGACGACCGTCCGTCGGCTGCTGCGGCCGGCCCGCGGCGCCTTGACCGGGTCGCGACGCATGCGCACCTGCACCTTGCCGGTCAGGACGTCGGCGCTGGTGGGGCTGAGGACGACCGTGCCGAAGCCGTCGCCCGACACCGCGGCGTAGCCCTGGGCCAGCACCTGCCGTGCGACGGCACGCCACTCGCCCTCGGACAGGTCGGCACCGATGCCGAAGGTCGCCAGCGTGTCGTGTTGGAGTTCCTGCACGCGGGGCGACCGCTTGCCGATCAGGATGTCGACGAGGTGCGAGACGCCGTACCGCTGGCGGCGCTCACGCTCGAGCCGCACCACGGTGGACAGCAGCTTCTGCGCGGGGACGGTGCCGTCCCACGACTCCGGCGGCGCGATGCACGTGTCGCAGTTGCCGCACGCCGTGCTCTCCTGCCCGAAGTACGCGAGCAGCCGCACCCGGCGGCACTCGATCGTCTCGCACAGGCTGAGCATGGCGTCGAGGTGGGCGCTGAGCTGCCGGCGGTGTGCGGCGTCGCCCTCGGACTGGTCGATCATCCGCCGCTGCTGCACGACGTCGTTCAGGCCGTACGCGAGCCACGCGGTGGCCGGCAGCCCGTCACGACCCGCACGGCCGGTCTCCTGGTAGTAGCCCTCGACCGACTTCGGCAGGTCGAGGTGCGCCACGAACCGGACGTCGGGCTTGTCGATGCCCATGCCGAACGCGATCGTCGCCACCATGACGACGCCGTCCTCGCGCAGGAACGTCGACTGGTTGCGGGCGCGCACCCGGGCGTCGAGGCCCGCGTGGTAGGGCAGGGCGTTGATACCCTGCTCGGCCAGGGCGGTCGCGGTGCGCTCCACCGAGTTGCGGGACAGGCAGTACACGATGCCGGCGTCGCCGCTGTGCTCCGTGCGGATGAAGGTGAGCAGCTGCTGCAGCGCGCCGGTCTTCGGTTCGATGCGGTACTGGATGTTCGGCCGGTCGAAGTCGGCGACGAAGTGTGCCGCGTCGTCGAGGCCGAGCCGTGCGGAGATCTCGCGGTGGGTCTGCGGCGTCGCGGTGGCGGTCAGGGCGATGCGCGGCACCGTCGGCCACCGCTCGTGCAGGACGCTCAGCTCGAGGTAGTCCGGGCGGAAGTCGTGCCCCCACTGGGCGACGCAGTGTGCTTCGTCGATGGCGAACAGCGAGACGCGCGCGCGGTCGAGGAGCGCACGGGTGGACTCGAGCCGGAGCCGCTCGGGCGCCAGATAGAGCATGTCGACCTCGCCCTGCACCACGGCACGCTCGACCCGGGACCGTTCGTCGGGGCCCTGCGTGGAGTTGAGGAACGCGGCCCGGACGCCGTTGGCCGCCAGGGCGTCGACCTGGTCCTGCATCAGGGCGATCAGCGGCGACACCACGACCCCGACGCCGTCGCGGACGAGCGATGGCACCTGGTAGCAGAGGGACTTGCCACCACCGGTCGGCATGAGCACCAGGGCGTCACCACCGGTCACCACCTGGTCGATGATGGCGGCCTGCTCGCCGCGGAAGTCGTCGTAGCCCCACACACGGTGCAGCACGTCGAGCGCGGCGGCACGGGGTGCGGAACCGGCAGCGGGAGCAGGCACGGCAGCGGGCGCGGGCGTGGTGCTCATGCCACGAGCCTACGGGCGACCGGCGACAGCCACCGCACTGTCCACAGCACCGTCCGTGCCGGACTCGCCACGGTGGTCGGTACCGGCCACGTCGTCGGCGCGGGCCGGCGTGGTCGCCCAGCCCGTGCCTCCAGGCCGGGTCCAGCGGACGCCGCCCGCCCAGGCCGGGGCCACACCGCGGAACCGGGGCGCCTGCCGCCCGGCGAACCGGCGGTCCAGTCCACGCCACCACGCCAGGAACTCGACCATGGCCCAGAACGCGAGCGACGTGACGAGCGTGGTGAGCGTGCCCTGCCAGGTGCCGTTCGCGTCGGACGAGGTCAGGTCGATCCCCGACCAGCCTGGCGCCTGCAGCACGAAGATCATGATGTTGTTGCAGGCGTGCTGCAGGACCGTGGCCTCGAGCCCGCCGGTCCGCAGGACGATGATCGCCGCGATCAGGCCGAACGAGCCGACGTCGAGGATGCCCCAGACGTTGTAGCCGTTCGGGATGTGCAGCAGCGCGAACACGGCTGTCGAGACCGCCACGGCGATGACCGTGCCGACACGACGCGGGATCCACGACGCGATCGTCTGCATGAGGAAGCCGCGGAAGATGTACTCCTCGGCGGCGCCCTGGAACGGGACGAGCAGGACGACGAGCACGATCGTCAGGGTGAGGGTGCCGAGCGAGACCGTCGACTGCCCGATGGCGTCGTGGTTCCAGGCGAAGCCGCCGTCGGTCGTGATCATCCCGCCGTCCCAGAACAGACCGGTCTGCAGGACGAACATCGCCGCGGCGATGACGAGCGTCGGCAGCAGGCACCACGCCGTCCAGGCCCACCGGACCCGGAACCGGGTCGACGACAGGATGCCGGCCGGTCCGATCCGCGCGATCTTCACCGCGAGCAGGATGCCCGGCAGCAGGACCACGAGCGAGACGAGCGACAGGGACAGGATCAGCGGGTCGGTGGGGTCGAGCGCGCCACCGGCCAGGTCGTCCTGCAGGTCGATCAGGGCCTGCGGCCCCTGCGTCGCGCCGATCGGGACGAAGTACGCGACCGCGATGACGATCTGCGACACGACGTACCACCCCACCAGGAACGCGAGGGCGACGAGTGGCCGCCACCACCTCCACCGTCCGTCGATCCGGGGCAGGCGCTGGTAGGGAACACTCACGTCCCGCAGGCTACCGGGCCAGGCAGGATGGGAACCGTGCTCACTGTCCTGTTCGGCCTGTCCGGCGCGGTCGTCTACGGGTTCGCCGACTTCCTGGGCGGACTCGCCTCGCGCCGGGTCCGCCCGGTCGTCGTCACGGCGGTGGCCGCCGCGATCGGGATCCTCCCGCTGCTCGTCGGGCTGGTCGTCGTCGGAGGCGTGTTCTCGTGGCCGGCCGTGGCCTGGGGTGCGGTCGCGGGGCTCTCCGGCGGCGTCGGCGTGCTCCTGCTGTACGCGGCACTCGCGATCGGGCCGATGAGCGTGCTCTCCCCCGTCACCGCCGTCTTCGCGGCCGTCGTGCCGGTGCTCGTCGCGGTGCTGCGCGGCACGGTGCTGGCGCCCGTGGCCACCGGCGCGCTCGTGGTCGCGGTCGTCGCGGTGGTCCTGGTCGCGGTGGTGCGGGACGCCTCGGGCGCGCGGCTGACCGCCCGCGGGGTGGTCGCCGCCGCCGTCGCCGGGTGCGGCTTCGGCGGGATCGTGCTGGCCTACGACATGACGCCGTCCGACTCGGGCGTCGCACCCCTCGTGGTCGCGCGGGTGCTGCAGGCAGTGCTGCTGGGTGCGGCGGCGATCATCGTCGTGCTCCGGACGGTCGTCGTGCCGCCGCCGGGAGGCCCGGTGCCCGCTCCGACGTCGGCCCGCCCCGACGGGGCTGCCGCGGCCCCCGGGCGTAGACCGGGTCGCGCATGGGGTCCACGGCTGCTCGTCACCGTGGCCGCCTGCGGCGTCTTCGACGCGATGGCGAACGTGTTCATCCAAGCCGGGCTGCACAGCAGCGACGACCCGGCGACCCTGCCCGTCGTGAGCGTGCTGAACGCGCTCTACCCGATCGGCACGGTGGTGCTGGCCGGGGTCGTACTGCGGGAGCGGTTGACCGCGCAGCAGTGGATCGGCATCGTGCTGGCGTTCGTCGCGTCGGTGGCGCTGGCGCTGGCGTAGCGCGCGGGTCGCGGCGGGGCCGGGCGCTACGCCAGCGCCAGCGCCACCGACGCGACGAACGCCAGCAC
>NZ_LR732827.1:1654178-1766249 GCF_902506155.1 Curtobacterium sp. 8I-2 | reverse complement strand
GGCCGGGCGGGCCGGGCAGGCCGGGCACGGTGCCGAGTCGTTCGAACCGTGCGAGGTTGACCGCCCGGTGCGGACTTGCAGCACCGCACCGAGCCGCCAACGCCGCACCGGATGGGCGAACCCGCACGGTGCGACGGGCGTGAGCGGTCAGACGTCGGGGATCAGGCGCTTGCCGAGCGAGACCGTGCGGTCGTCCGTGTAGCCGAGGGACGCGTAGAACCCGAGCACCTGCTCATTGCCGGCACGCACCTGCAGGTTCAGCTTCGGGCAGCCGAGGTCGGTCAGGAGCCGCTCGAACTCGGCCATCAGGGTGCGACCGAGGCCGGAGCCCTGCAGGTCCGGGCGCACGGCGAGGTAGTTCACCCAGCCGCGGTGCCCGTCGAAGCCCGCCATGCCCGCAGCGACGACGCCGGCGACGGTGCGGGGCTCGGGCTCGGGCTCGGCGACCAGGAAGAGTTCGGGCTGGACGGTCAGCTTGCGGGCGATGTCGCGGCGTGGGTCGTTCCAGGGTCGGACGAGCCCGCACGATTCCCACAGGGCGACGACCGCGTCGGTGTCCTCGGTGCTGAAGGGGCGGATCCGGTACTCCATGGGCCCCACGTTAACGGGGGTGGGGAGAAGGTCGTCACCGACCTGTCGCCGTGATCTGATAGACCTGTCCGACCACCCAGCCGATCAGGAGCCCCGTGACCGCAAACGACACCCTCCCGACGCGCCGCAGCGCACGGGACGACGCAGCCGGTTCGCGGTCCCGGCGATCCCCCCGCAGACGGCAGACGGTGGGCGGCGCGATCGTGTCGCTCATCGCCGAGTTGCTCATCATCGCGGGCGCCGGAACCGGCCTGTACGTCGTGTGGACGGCCTGGTGGACCGACGTGGTCGCCGTGAACGAGCAGACGAAGCTCGTGCAGGGCCTCGACCAGGTCAAGACCCCCAAGGTCGAGGGCACCGAGCACCGCGGCACCGCTCCCGTGCTCGCCGAACCCCCGGCGTTGTCGGACGTGTTCGGGACGATGCAGATCCCCCGGTTCGGCAAGGACTACAACCGGCCGATCGGCGAGGGCACCGATCGTGAGAAGGTCCTCAACACCATCGGACTCGGGCACTACCAGGACACCGCGATGCCCGGCGCTCCCGGCAACTTCGCCGTCGCCGGACACCGTGTCACCTACGGCAAGCCCCTGAACCAGATCGCGGAGCTCAAGAAGGGCGACTCGGTCGTGGTCCGGGTCACCGACGCGAAGAAGAAGTTCGACGTCTGGTACGTCTACAAGGTCACCGACAGCCAGATCGTCACGCCCGACAAGATCGAGACGATCGCGCCGGTGCCGAACAAGCCGGGTGTGGAACCGACCGCCCAGGACCGCTGGCTCACGCTGACCGCCTGCCACCCGATGTGGTCCGCGGCCGAACGGTTCGTGACGCACGCGAAGCTCGACTACTGGATGCCCGCTTCCGAGGGCACCCCGAAGGAACTCTCGGAGACCGTCAAGTGATCTTCCCCCTGGTCTGGCGGCTGCTGCCCGGCCCCACCGCCCTGAAGGTGCTCGAGCTGCTCGTGCTCCTCGTCGCCATCGTCTTCGTGCTGTTCCAGTGGGTGTTCCCCTGGATCGCGGCCGACATCCTGCCGCCGCCGGACGGCACGGTGGAGTCGACGCCGACCCCGTAGACCGCGTCGGACCAGACGGGACCCGGCCCCGGGCCGCGATCTGTCAGACGGTGGTCGTCACCCTCGACCCACCGGTCGGGGTGCGTCGCACGGCGATCCGCTCGGGGATCCGCTGCTTGAGCTCCTCGACGTGGCTGACGATCCCGACCTGTCGCCCGCCAGCGGTCAACCGGGACAACTGCCCGATGACGTCGTCGAGGGTCTCCGGGTCGAGCGTGCCGAACCCCTCGTCGACGAACAGGGTGCCGAGCGAGACCCCGCCGGCCTCGGCCTGCACGACGTCGGCGAGCCCGAGCGCCAGGCACAGTGACACGGTGAACGTCTCGCCGCCGGACAGGCTGCGGGGATCACGGACGGTGTCGGTCGTGTGGTCGTGCACGGCGAGGGCGAGCCCCGTCCGTCGCGCGCGGGACCCGGACTCCCGCTCGTCGGAGGTCTCGAGCGTGAAGCGTCCGGCGAGCATGCCGCGCAACCGGTCGTTCGCCGCGGCCACGACGTCCTCGAAGCGACGCATGAGCACGTAGGTGCCGAGCGTGATGCCGGTCGGGTTCACCGATGCCACACCGTTGGCGACGTCGGCGAGCCGGACGACCGCGCGGCTGCGGGCCGAGGTCTCCTGTCGTGCCCGGACGGTCCGGTCGACCTCGGACGCACACTGCTCGACGGCCTCGGCACGGTGGGCCGCGGTGACCGCGAGCCGGGTGGCCTCGTCGAGGTCGGCCGTCACCCGGACCCGCTCGGCCTGCGCCGCCTGCAGGTCGAGGTGCTCCGGGTCGTCGTCGGCGGCCGCGACCACCGCGGGGTCCTCGAGCCCCGCACGGACGACGGCGCGTTCGGCGTCGGCGGCACTGATGCTGCTGCGGAAGCGTGCCACGGTGTCGGGGTCGAGCCGGCCCGCTCGTGCTGCAGCGACGTCGGGGAACTCCTGCTCGTCCAGGACCCGGGCGACCTCGGTGTTCCGCTCGTCACGGGCACGGGCGGCAGCCGCTGCGCGGTCGTCGGCATCGGCGAGGGCGCGGAGCACCGTCAGCCGAGCGTCGAGCTCGTCGACGACGACGCGGAGCGAGCCCGACGAGCCAGCGCTGTCACCGTCACCGTCACCGTCACCGTCACCGTCGAGCAGTGCACCGAGCCGCTCGATCGCTTCCTGCACCGATCGCAGGTCGGCCTCGAGCCGCTCGGCGTCCGACGCCGTGGTCGATGCGAGCACGGTGCGCCGGGCGTCGAGGTCGTTCCGCTCACGCTCGAGCGCCCGGGTCGCGGAGTCGTGCGCCGTCCGCTCGCGCTCGTGCTCGAGCACGAGTGCCGCTGCGTCGTGCGCCGCACGGACCCGCTCGTCGGCGGCGACCGACATGGCGTCGAGGGTGACGGTGTCGACGGCGCCGACCACCTCGGTCAGCCGCAGGTGCTCCGCGCGCTCGACCGCCAGCTCGGCTGCGGCGTCGGCGAGCTGCTGGTCGGCCAGCCGTGTGGCGTCGCCCGCGGACTCCACGGCGCCGATGGTCGGGTGGTCGTCCTGCGGCGCGGCCACCGACGGGTGCGCGGTCGATCCGCAGACCGGACACGGGTCACCGGGGGTGAGTGCGGCGCCGAGCTCACCGGCGAGCCCCGCGATCCGGCGCTCGCGCAGGGTGCGTTCAGTGTCGAGCGCATCGGTCGCGCGGCGTCGGGCACCGGCCACGACCCGCTCGGCCTGGGCCACGCGGTGCTCGGCGCGGTCGCGGGCGGCCAGGTCGGCGCGGAGCGACTGCACACGAGCGACCTCGTGCGCCGCGGCGTCCGCGTCGGCAGCGGTCGTCGACGCGGACCGGGCGGCCTCGACGATCCGTGCGCGTTCCGCCGGCCGGGCTTCGAGCGCGGTGTCGAGGGCGGCGAGGTCGTCGGTGAGCCGTGATGCGGTCGCGGTGGCATCGGCGATCGCGGTGCGCCGGGCGTCCGCCTCGGCCTCGACCGCGACGAGGTGCCGGACACCGGACAGCGCGTCGGTCAGCGTGTCGCGGCGCCGGACGATCTGCTCAGCGTCGACGGTGTCGAGCTCGTGCTCGTCACGCAGACGGGAGGCTGCCGCTGCGGTGTCGTCGGCACGCGCGATCGCGGCGTCGAGACCGTCGGCCACCGCCGCGACCCGGGCGGCGCGCTCCGCCGTCGCCACCGCGGTCCGTGCGCGTTGGATCGCGGGAGCGTCGTCGTCCAGGAGCGTCTGTCGCCGCAGCAGTGCCGATCGGCGCTCGAGGGCGGCCGCACGCGCCGTCACCGACCGTTCGTGCTCGGTCGCCGCCGTCGCAGCGGCAGCGGCAGCCGTCCGTGCTGCCCCGGCTGCGTCGGCCGTGGCGCGAAGGGACACAACCGTGCCGGGGACGACGGACTCGTCGGCGTCGTCGAGACCGGCCGCCTGAGCGAACCGGGCCAGGGCGTCGCGGACACGGTCGTCGGCCCCGTCGACCTCGGCCTGCACGGCCCGGCGGCGGGCGGCGAGTTCGTCGGCGGTGCGGTCGTAGACCTGGGTGCCGAACAGTGACTGCAGGAGCTTCCGGCGGTCTTCCCCCGGGGATCGGAGGAACCGGGCGAACTCGCCCTGCGGCAGCACCACGGTCTGCAGGAACTGCGCGCGGTCGAGCCCGACGATCCGGGCGATCTCGACCGCGGCTTCGGGGATGCGGGACGACATCGGTTCACCGACGACGTCGTCCGGCGCTGCGAGCCGGAACAGCTGCACGGACGCCTGCTGCTTCACCGTGCCGGTCCCCCGCTGCTTCGGACGGTCGTACTGCGGCGTGCGTCGCACCCGGTAGGTGCCGGCGCCGTTCTCGAACACGAGCTCGACGAACGGCTCGACCGCGGGGTCGGCGTGCTGGCTGTGCAGCCGGTCGGAGCTGGCGTCGGACCCGGCGAGGCCGCCGTACAGGGCGAACACGACCGCGTCGATGATCGTCGACTTGCCGGAGCCGGTCGGCCCTTCGAGCAGGAACACACCGGAGGCGGCGAGCGCCGCGAAGTCGATGGTCACGAGGTCGGGGTACGGGCCGATGGCGCGGAGTTCGAGTCGGTGCAGGTACATCAGCGGTCCCCCTCGCGCTGCAGGGCGAGCGCCGCGGCCTCGTACGCCTCGGTCAGCACGGCCCGTTCGTCGTCGTCGGGTGCCCCGCCGGTGGCGAAGGCCACGAAGTCGCCGGCGACCTCGACCGGGTCGGACGTCGCGGTCACGGCCCGTGCGGCGGTGGCGGCCGGTCGGTCCGCCGGTTCGTGGGTGATCGCCAGGGCGTGCGGGAAGTGGTCCTTCACCCGGGCGTACATGCGCTCGGGGTGCACGGTGTCGGTCACCGCGACGCGGACCCAGGCGTCGGCGTCGGCCCGGAAGGCCCCGGACTCGATGGCGTCGATGCTGCCCCGGACGTCGACCAGTCGCCGCGGGACCGGTGTCGGGACGAGTTCGACGGTGACGGCACCGGCCCCGTCGAGCTCGGCGATGGTCACGGACTTCCGCTGGTGCCGCTCGCCGAACGAGAACGCCAGCGGCGACCCGGCGTACCGGATCCGGCCGTCGTCGCCGACGCGCTGCGGGCCGTGCAGGTGCCCGAGGGCGACGTAGTCGAAGCCGTCGAACACGGACTCGGCCACGCGGTCGACCCCGCCGACGCGGATGTCCTGCTCGCTGTCGCTCGGGTCGGCACCCCCGACGAACGCGTGGGCGACGACCACGCTGCGGGTACCGGCACGGGTCGCGAGGTCGGTGCGGATCCGTTCGGTGGCGGCGTGGACGACGGCGTGGTGCGAGCGGGCGAGGGGTTCGTCGGGGACCGCGGCCAGGGCGTACCGGGTGAGGTCGGGGTGCAGGTACGGGATGCCGTACACGGCCACCGGGCCGTCGTCGTCGGCCACGAGCACGGGGTCGGCCACGTGCGCGGGCTCGGCGAGGATGCGGACGCGCTGCCCCATCACCCCGGCGCCGAAGCCGAGCCGAGCAGCGGAGTCGTGGTTGCCCGGGGTGAGCACCACCGTGGTGGTCTCGGCGAGCCGCTCGAGCACGCGCGAGAGCATGCGGACGGCGTCGACGGGCGGGATCGCACGGTCGTAGACGTCACCGGCGATGACGACGAGGTCGACGGCGCGCTCGCGGGCGAGGTCGACGAGCCAGTCGGTGAACGCGGCCTGGTGCTCGAGCAGGTCCGCACCCAGCAGTGTGCGGCCGAGGTGCCAGTCGCCGGTGTGCAGGATGCGCATGCGGCCACGGTAACGCCGTCCGGGGACATCCAGGGGCACCCCGCGGTGCCCTGTGGACGGCTCAGGTGGTCACACAGCTCGCGGATGCCATGCCCAGGACCGCGACGACCTTCACCTTGACGGTCGGCGTGCTCGTCGCCGTCCAGTTGTTGCCGAGGTTCGTGCGGAGGTTGAGCGTGTACGTCGTGCCGAGGTTCAGGAGTCCGGCGCCCCCGTAGACCATCGAACGGGCCCCGGCGAGCGTCGTGCTGGCCACCTGCGTCGTGCCGTTCATCAGGTCGAACGACACCGGCACGGTCGCACCGTTGTCGTAGGTCCAGGCGATCGTCACCGTGTTCGACCCGGCCGGCACGCAGGTCAGGGTGGGGACACCGGTCGCCGTGCCCGCCGTGAAGTTCGCGGTCGGTGCGACGGTGGTCCGCGACCACGGGGCCGCGTCCGCCGTCCCGGGCAGCAGCACGCCGGCCGCCGCGGCGAGCACGAGCACCGCTGCGCCCCCGCCGAGGCGGCGCAGCCGCCGCCTGCGACGGACCCGTCGACGCAGGGCGCGACGGGTGAGGACGGTGGACGCGGCGGACGGGAGGCCCGTGGCGGCGCCGTCGGGCGCCTCCAGGCCGCCGTCGGTACCGTCTGCCGGCCCGGCCGCGCCGTCCGGACCGGCCGCGTCGTCGGGGCCGTCGGCCGCGTCGTCGGCGTCGGCGTCGTCTGCGTCGACGAGCCGCCGGAGCGACCCGTCGATGGTGCAGAGCGCGAGCACCGCGGTCAGGCCGAGTGCGAGCATCGCGACCAGGCCCCACTCGCCGGCGCTGATCCACCGGATCGGTGCGCCGATGAACGGGATGCGCAGGAAGGCGATGCCGTGCACCGCGGAGCGCTCGATCGGCGTCGAGTCCTGCTGCGGGTTGGCGTCACCCTTCGTGACCATGGTGCCGCGGGAGCCGTCCTGCACGTACCGGTGCATGCGCATGTGGTCCGCCTGGTCCGGGTCGTCGGCGAGCAGGACCTTGCCCATGGCGATCTCGCCCGAGCCGACCGGCCGTGAGACGACCACGTCACCGGGGACGATCCGCGGCTCCATCGAGCCGGTCATCACGGTGGTGGGCTGCCAGCCGATGAGCGCCGGCGCAGCCGCCCAGAGCGCGAGGCCGAGCAGCGTCGCGACGACGCCGCGGGCAAGGGAGGCGACGACGACGCGCCCCCACTCGACGGCGTCACGGACCGCTGCGTGCGGTGCGGGACCACCGTGCACTGCGATGCTGCTCATGACTGCCTTCGACCGGGGGCGCGTTGCGGGGAGGGAACGGACGGGGCGGGTTCGGCCCCGGCCCCGGCTCAGCTGTTCTGGGCCTCCCAGGTGAAGCCGAGGGCTGCGGTGCCGCCCTGCACGGTGTTCGGCGCGGTGCTCGAGACCGTGTAGGTGACGCGGTAGACGCGCGTCTCGGACGCGGTGCCGGTCGGGGTCCAGCTGCCGACGCCGGTCGCGTAGTTGGTCGAGGCGGCGCCGAAGCCCGCGACGGTGCCGCTGTAGAGCGAGCTGCCGGTGGCGGCCGGGGTGAAGCCGGAGCAGGAGCCGAAGCCACCGCCGGTGCCCTGCTCGACGGTCAGGTTGACGTTCGCCGCCAGGTCCTTCGTGGTCGTGACGTTCGTGCCGTACAGCTTCACGGCCGAGGGCAGCGAACCGGTCGAGGTCACCGTGATGCAGTTCGCACCGGTCGAGCCGGGCTTCAGGTTGCTCGCCGTGAACAGCGCGGTGTTGTTGTCGTCGTCGGACAGGGCGACACTGCCCGCCGTCCAGTTGTTCGTCGGGTTGACGGTGGTCGAGGAGAAGGCCGCGTACGAGGCCGTCGAGACGACGACCCCCGAGGCGACGAGCGCGGCGGGGATGGCGATCCAGGCGGCGAGGCGGGCAGCACGAGGCGTGACACGAGACATGGTTGGACTCCGTGAGGATGAGGTCTGATCGGTGGTTCGGACGGGCCCGCGGTGGTTGGTCGCGCTACGTGCCGAGGTGGTACGACGATCAAGCTACTTCGCCGTCGAGCAGCCCTCAATACCCGGGATGCCCCCATTGATGGGGGTATCTTGACGAGTGAGTTACTTGTTGACTGAAGTTCCACCCCTGCACCCGAGAAGAGCCCCCATGACGGACACCGACCAGGTCGTCCTCCCCCAGCGCGCACCCGCCGTCCCCGCGGCCAGGATCGCGCCGCGCACGCCCCCGGCACCGGTGTCGCCCGACGTCACCGCGGCCGACCCGGCAGGCACCGACGCCGACCTCCCACGACTGCTCACCGCGTTCCGCGTGCTCCAGATGCAGCACGCGCGCGTTCTGCACCACGAGAGCACGAGCCGCGGACTGAACGCCACGGACACCCGCTTCGTGTTCTTCCTCAACGCAGCGGGCGGCCACGGCGTGACCCCGAAGCAGGCCGGCGAGTACCTCGAGCTCACCACCGGGGCGATGACGTCGCTCATCGACCGGCTCGAGAAGCACGGGCACCTCGAGCGCCGCCCGAACCCGGAGGACCGCCGGAGTGTGCTCCTGCACCTCACGCCGTCGGGCACCGCGGTCGCCCGCGAGGTCGGCGCCGTCTACTCGCAGGCGTTCCAGCAGGTCGTCGCACCGTCCGACCGCGCCGTCGTCGCCGCTGCCTTCGAGGGGTTCGCCGCGGCCCTGGAACGCCACCACCGGTCGTCCACCGTGTGAGCGCGGGTGTCACGGCCCGCGCGTAGCGTGAGCGCCATGACCCCCTCCGAACTCCTCACCGAAGCGTTCTCCCGCATCCCCGAGACCGTCGAGCGGGCCGTCGACGGGCTCTCCGAAGACCAGCTCGCAGCACGACCGGCAGCCGGGGCGAACACCCTGGCCTGGCTCGTGTGGCACATCGCCCGCGGCCAGGACGCGCAGATCGCCGACCTCGCCGCCTCCGAGCAGGTCTGGACGGCGGACGGCTGGTACGACCGGTTCGGCCTGCCGTTCCCGGCCGAGGCGCTCGGGTACGGCATGTCCCGCGACGACGTCGGCCGGGTGCGAGCCTCTGCCGCATTGCTCACCGGGTACCTGCGAGCGGTGCACGAGCGCACCGTCGCGTACCTCGGCACGCTCGGCCCGGACGACCTCGACCCGGTCGTCGACGACGCGTGGGACCCGCCCGTGACGGCCGGCGCTCGGCTCGTGAGCATCCTCGACGACTGCACGCAGCACGCCGGCCAGGCCGGCTTCGTGCGCGGGCTGCTGTTCTTCAACCGCTGAGCGCGCGGGGCGCGCGCTCAGCGCGTTCGCGCGCGTCCAGTGCTCGGTCGCGCGCATCCAGTGCGCAGAAGACGACGAGTCTGCCGCGGCGACCCGACGTCCTGTGCTCGCTCGAAGACGGACTGGAGGCCCTTCACCAGCCGGTGACGGGCCTCCAGTCCGTCAGGTGGTCGTGTCTCAGATCCCGACGGTGCCCGGTGCGTCACGGAGGCCGTGGTCGTGCGCCCAGACGACGAGGTGCACGCGGTCGCGCAGTCCGAGCTTCAGCAGGATGCTGCTCACCTGCGTCTTGACGGTCGACTCGCTGACGAACTCGGCGGTCGCGATCTCGGTGTTCGTCTCACCGCGTGCGACCCGGCGGAAGATGACGGCCTCGCGACGGGACAGCAGCTCGAACTCCGGCGGTGGCGGCTGCGAGGAGGGTTTCTGCCGGCCGCCGCCCTCGTCGTTGTCGTTGTCGTTGTCGTCGTTGTCGAGCAGGGCCGAGAGCTGCCCAGGGGCGAGCACCGCGTTCCCCTCGAACACGGTGCGGATCGCCGCGGTCAGGAACGCCGGGGTCGTGTCCTTCAGCAGGAAGCCCTGGGCGCCACTCCGGATCGCGTCCATCGCCGCACGGTCGAGCGCGAAGGTCGTGAGCACGATCACCCGGGGCACGACTCCACCGGCATCGGACGTCTGCGCAGCAGCCAGGGTGCGCATCGTCTCGAGCCCGCTCATCACCGGCATCCGCATGTCGAGCAGCACGACGTCCGGACGGGTCGTGCGGATGACCGCGAGGCCGTCGACGCCGTTCCCCGCCTCGCCGACGACGACCATGTCGTCCTGCGCGTCGAGCACACCGCGCAGTCCGGAACGGAACAGTTCCTGATCGTCGACCAGGACGACCCGGATCACTCGGCACGCCCCGACGTCGACGCGGTCAGTGGGACGTGCACGCGGATCCGGAAGACGCCGTCGGCGCGCTCGATCTCGACGTCTCCGCTGATCGCCGCGAGCCGCGTCCGGATACCGGGGATGCCGCGCCCTCCGCCGCTGTCCGGTTCGTCGGCGATCTGGTTCTGGGCCTCGATCACGAGCATCTCGGGACTCCATCGTTCTCGCAGCAGGACGGGGGTGGCCGGGACTCCGTGCCGGACGGCGTTCGTGAGCATCTCCTGGACGATCCGCCGGATCACGATCCCGCTCCGGTCCGACACCGACGTCGGCACGCCGTCGACGGTCCGCCGCACGTCGACACCCGCTCCGCGGAGCTCGCCGACGAGTGCCGCGACCGTCTCCTGGCGGGAGCCGGGGCGGGCGACTTCCTCGGTGTCGTCGAGGACGTCACGGATCTCCCGCATCGATGACCGGGCGGTGGTGCCGATGGTCGCCGTGATGTCGTGCAGCCGATCGACGTCGTCGACGAACGAAGCGAGGTCCGACTGGGCGATCACGACCGTCAGGGCATGCCCGACGACGTCGTGGACGTCACGGGCGATGTCGGCGCGGAGCCGCTCGAAGCGCGCCGCCTCCTCGGCACGGTCCGCGTGCACCTGCGCGCGTTCCCGGAGTGCCGTCTCGACCCGGTTCGTCCGACGCAACCGGACGAGGACGCCGACGAGCCAGGCCGAGACGAGGACCACCGCCGGCGCGAAGAGCGCCACCGCCTGGACCTCCGTGGGCTCGGAGAGGAGGTCCCCGTACCGCCCTCCTCCGAAGGAGAGCGCCCACGCGGCGTAGAACCCACCGAACGCGGCACCGAAGCCGGCGACACCGATCAGCACACGGGAGCCGTAGGCCGCGGCCGTGCCGAGGACGATCATGTACGCCAGGGCGAGGGGACTCAACCGGTCCCCGTACACGTACGACTCGACAACGGCGAGCACGAGCAGCGCTCCGAGGGCGCCGGGGACCCAGACACGTCGCAGCGTCATCGCGACGAAGGCGGCGGCCAGCGCTGCGGCGCCCGGGACCACGAAGAGGTGCACCGGGACCAGGAGCTGTGCGAGCGCTCCGGCGACGACCACACCGGCGAGCAGGGCGTCCTGCAGCAGCAGCCGTCCCCTCGACGCCCGAGCGGACAGCGCCCTCCGGCTCTTCGCCCCGCGGATCAGCATCTGCGTAGGCTACGCGCCGGTCGGCAGTGGAGGCGCACGAGGTCGGCGGGGGTGCTGCGCGGCCACCAGAGGACGAACCATCCGGACCCGACGGACGCGTCCACGGTCGGCAGATCGGGGACCTCGGCGGTCAGGGCGACCGTCGCCGGCGATGTGCGGCCCGCGACGAAGCCGAGTGACACGTGGTCGACGTGGTCGACGAGTCCGCCGCCGACGGCGCTCCGCGTCACGCCTCGACCTGATCCGTCAGCGTCGGCCAACCCGCGGAACAGCAGGAGGCGATCCCGAACCAGCAAGCAGAGACGGGGACCCGACCGTGTCCGCATGATGATCGCCGTGATGCTGCCGCGGGTCTCCGACAGCGCCGCCGGATCGGGCGCCGGTGCGGCCGCTGGCTCGTCGTTGCTGCCGGCTGCGCAGCGACGCAACGACGCAGTGCTCGCGGCGCCGGGGATCGGTGTCGCTGTCCAACCGGCCAGGTCTCGCTGCGTCGGCGACCCGACGATGACCGGACCGTCTCGGTCCACCGTCATTCCCCCGGACGTCGGTGCCGACGGCAGCAGGACGGCTGCGGCGACCGCGGCGGGGGCGGCGACGGCAAGGACCACGGCGACGACGGACCACGCGGTCCGGCGGAGCCCCTGGGCTGAGTCGTTCATGCGGGAAGCGGCCGTTCTCCTACTCCGGCGGACGGGAGCGTGAGCATCGCCGCGATGATCGCGGCTGCGGACAGCAGCAAGGACTCACGCCACAGCGGTGCCACGGCGAGCAGCGCTGGAGCGTTGCTCGCGATGAAGTCCGCGAAGCTGGGACCCGGGATGGTCAAGCCCAGCACCACGACCGCGAACCCGACGCGGTGGGACCTGCGGCCGAGCCGCTGGAACACGAGGATCGCACCGGGGAGGATCCACACCCAGTGGTGGATCCAGCTGATCGGCGAGAGCATCGGCGCGACCAGTCCGATCGCGACGATCGCCTCGATCCGTCGGCCGCGACGGTGCAGGATCCGTGCCGCGGCGAGGCCGATGACCGCCGCTCCGCCGACCAGCACGGGAGTCCAGGCGACAGCGCTCGGAGCGAGCCCGGCGACGGCACCGGTGATCGAGTTGTTCCCCGACGACGCGATCGCATCACCGGTGAGGTCGACACGGTCGGACAGGTGGAACACGGTGTCGGTCCAGAAGTGCACGCTCATGCCCGGCAGGACGACGAAGCCCAGCGCCGTCGCGGCGACGAACCCGACGGTCGACCACACGCACCGCCGCCACTGTCCGGTGACGGCGAAGAAGACGATGAACAGTGCCGGTGTCAGTTTGATCGCAGCCGCGACACCGATCAGGACGCCGACCGGACGCTGCCGACCGAAGAGACGCCGCGGACCGAGGACATCGACCAGCACGAGCGCCATGAGCAGCAGGTTGATCTGGCCGTAGACGAGGTGCTGGACGGCGATCGTCGTGCCGCACGCCAGGACGAGGAGCACGACCTGCCGAGGACGGACCGCTGCACCCGGAGCCGTTCGTCCGAAGACGAGCACGACCGTCGCGATCACCGTGACGCTCAGCACGGTCCAGCAGACGAAGGCCGCGTGCCAGCCGAGCAAGCCGGTCGGTGTGAGTGCGATCGCGGCGAAGGGCGTGTAGGTGAAGGGCATCCCGCCCGGACCCAGCTTCGGGTCCGTCAGGTTGCCGTCGTAGAGGTCGCCTCCGTGCAGGAGCACCGGGACGCTCGATCGGTACACCAGGAAGTCGACCGGCAACAGGTGCGGGACGAGCGAAAGCACCGAGAACACCACCGTCACCACGGCCGCGACACCACCGAACGCGACCGCCGCGCGCCCGGTCCACCATCGGTGTGCCGGCAGCACGATCGGGCTTGCAACTGTGGTTTCGGAGGCCATGCTGCGACGCTACGAGCCGGACGAGGGGCCCCGAATCGGCGCTGCGCTGAACTCCGGTGGCGCGCTGCGCCCGACTTTCATCCCCGAGGAGGATGCGCGGCGCGGACGACACGGCGAGCGGTGGCCGACGCGGGGTCGGCGGTGGCCGACGCGGGGTCGGCGGTGGCCGACGCGGGGCTGGCGCCCCCTTCGAACACCCGCAGCTCGTGGTGATGAGGTCGCGAGCGAGGTCGAGCCGGTACCCGTCCGGGTTGCGCAACCCGGCCGCTTCGAACCAGGACCTGTCCGCTTCGGGGTGCGGTCCGCTGACGCCGACGCGACCGGCCCCGAAGGAAGCGACCAACGCTGCGGGCACCCCGTCGGGGTACTGACCGAGCACCTCGGCTCGGGCGTTCCGGTCCAGGGCGAAACCCGGGCCGTCCTGGAAGTACATGTGCCGTCTCCTGCCGCGCCAGGTGACGGGTACGACCGTGTCCCGGTCGTCGGGGACCGATGCGCCAGCCGATCCGGCCCACCCGAACGTGTCGCCGGGGAGCAGGTCGAGCCCCGGGTTCGAACCCGCGAGGTACGCACCGAAGCACAGCCCGAGGAAGGATCCGCCGTCGTGCACCCAGGATCGGATGGCGTCAGCGGACGGTTGCAGGTCTCGCCATGTCGCGTCGAGGTCCGCTCCCCCTCCTGGCTGCACGTACAGTGCGGCTGTATCGAGCGCTGACCTGGAGATCGGGTGCGGCGTCCCTGGGCCGACGAACCGGACGCGGAACGGCCTCGGACCCGATCGCAGGACGGTGGCGATCGTCGGCGCGCAGTCGGCGCACCCCTGCGGGCCGCCGTACACCAGCGCCAACGGCAGGGCGTCCGACGGAGGCCTCGGTACCGCGCACGCGGACAGGAACGTGGCCGCAGAGACGATCGCTGCCGCAGCGAAGCCACGACGGGAGAGCGCCGAGGAGTGCGAGGGACGTGGAGTGTTCATGAGATGCCTACCGTTCTGCTCCGTCTCCCGACCACGCTGCCGTCCGCCGACTTCGCCTGCTCCCCCACTTCGGCGGCAACCACCCCGCCATGTGGCGGGTTGTCGCTGTGCGACGACCGCCACTGGCAGGCGCCCTGTTACTCTCACGATCGATCCTCGGAGCGCGTGCGCCGGGGCCGGTGCGGGGTGGACGAGTGTGACGACGGTTGTGGTGATCGACGACGAGATCCTGGTGCAGCGGGGCCTCGCGATGATCCTCTCCGCTGCAGAGGACATCGACGTGGTCGGGACCGCGGACGGTGTCGCGGCAGTGGCACTGATCGATCGGACCGACCCGGACGTGGTCCTGCTCGACATCGAGATGCCGCAGATCGACGGGTTCTCGGTCCTCCGTGCCCTGCAACGACGCCGTTCCAGGGCGATCGTGGCGATCCTGACCACCTTCGACACCGCGCCCTACGTCGACCAGGCACTGCAGCTGGGGGCGCGCGGGTACCTGGTGAAGGACACCGACCCGGACGCGTTGGCGACCTTCGTGCGCAGCCTCGTGGCGGGTGGGATCCTGCTCGCTCCGTCGGCTGGCCGTGCACTCGCCGGCCCGAGACGCGAACGGCGGACACGGGCCCTGTTGTCGGAGCTCTCACAGCGCGAGACCGACGTCCTCCGATGCCTGGCCGAGGGTCAGACGAACATCGAGATCGCCAAGGAGCTGCACCTGGCAGTCGGGACGGTCAAGGACCACGTCAGCGTCATCCTGCGCAAGCTCGGGGTCGCCACGCGTGTCCATGCGGCGCTCCTCGCGGAACGTGGCGGTCTGCTCGACCGGCCGGCCGAACGATGAGCCACCGCGAGGTCGACCGCAACGGCACTCGCCTGCCGAGCTGGTTGCGCTGGGGATCCGAAGTGGCGGTGACGCTCGCCGCGATCGTGGACGCCGCCAGCGGTTCCGGGCAGCTGAACGGTCTCGAGGTCGGTGTCTCCGTGGTGGCGATCCTCGCGATGCCGCTGCGCCACCGCTGGCCACTCGTCGCCTTCGCCCTCGTGCTCCCGGGCCTGTACTTCGCCGAGAGCGGCATCGCCGCCATCGTCGTCCTCTACGCCGTGGCCGCCGCCGGTCGCCGGTCCTGGGTCGTCGCCGCGTGTGTGGTGTTCGTCTTCGCGGGTTTCCAACCCATCTCGTCGATCACACCGCTGTCGAGAGACACCCTCATCACGGTCGTCTACGGCGTCCTGTTCGCCGTCGGTCCCGCAGCACTCGGCATGCTCGTCACCGCCCGCCGTGCGCTCCGAGCACAGATGCACGAACTCCGCAGAGCGCACGACAACGAGCAACACCAGCGCGTCCAGGAAGCGCTCGAGCTCGAACGCGCCGCACTCGCTCGGGAGATGCACGACGTCGTGTCGAACCACGTCAGCCTCATCGCCGTGCAGGCGGGCGCACTCCAGGTGGCGTCGCCGGACGCAGCGGCCCGCGAGATCGCGCGCACGATCCGGCAGCTCAGCGCCAGCACGCTCGACGAGCTCCGTACCATGCTCGGCGTGCTCCGCTCCTCCACGGCGACCGGGCGGCCCGATCTCGGCGCGCCACGCACTGCCGCGACCGCCGACGACTTCGCCGCGCTCGTCAGCGCCAGCGGGATCACGGCGACGACCAGGCTCGACCTCCCCCTGGAGACGCCCCCAGCTGTTCGCCGCGCGCTCTACCGAGGACTGCAGGAGAGCCTCACGAACGTCCGGAAACACGCCGCCCCCGGACCGGTCGACATCTCCGTCGACACCCTGAAGGACGCCGTGGTCCTCGTGGTCCGCAATGCGGTGGCGGCGCACGGAGCGCAACCCGCCGGCCCGCTGCCCAGCGGACAGTACGGGCTCCTCGGACTCGCCGAACGCGCCGAGCTCCTCGGCGGCTTCTGCACCAGCGGCCTGACCGAGAGCGGCGACTTCGAGGTCCGGATGGTGCTTCCCCGAGTCCGGACCTGACGGTCGACACCGTCGCTGGCACGCCGGTTCTGCCCCGGCCCCACCACTCCCGCCGAGGGCGGACTACGACCTCCCGTACGAGCGCAGCCGGAGACTGTTCGAGACGACGAGCGTCGAGGACAGCGCCATCGCGGCGGCGGCGATGAGCGGGTTGAGCAGGCCAGCCGCGGCGAGCGGGATCGCGGCGATGTTGTAACCGAACGCCCACACGAGGTTGATGCGGATGGTCCGGAGGGTCGCGCGGGAGAGCTGCACTGCGTCGACGACGGCGCGGAGATCCTCGCGGACGATGATGACGTCGGCGGCCTTCAGGGCGATGTCCGTGCCCTCGACGACGGCGACGCCGAGGGTTGCGGTGGCGAGGGCGGCGGAGTCGTTGACACCGTCGCCCACCATGGCGACGTGGTGCCCGGCCGCCTGCAGCTGGGCGATGCGTTCGGCTTTCTCGTCGGGCAGGACGCGGGCGATGACCTCGTCGATGCCGACCTCACCGCCGACAGCGGACGCCGTCGTCTCGGAGTCCCCGGACAGGAGGACGGTGCGGAGGCCGAGGGCGCGCAGCTGCGCGACGGCCTCGATCGCGCCGGGACGGAGCGCGTCCCGGACGGTGAGCACTGCGGCCACGTCGCCGTCGACGGCGACGAGCACCACGGTGGCGCCGGACGCTTCGCGGTCCGCGACGACCGCGGCGACGCGGTCGCCGACCCGCACCCCCGCGGCTTCGAGCAGCTCGGACCGGCCGATGACGCAGGCGCGGTCACCGACGGTCCCAGCTGCTCCCAGTCCGGCGTGTGCGGTGAAGTCCGCGACCGGCTCCAGGGTGCCGAACCGACTGCTGGCTGCGGCGGTGATCGCCGCCCCGATGGGGTGCTCTGACGCTGCTTCGAGGGCGCCGGCGAGGGCGAGGGCCGTGTCGGCGTCGGTGGTGAAGGTGTCGACGGCGGTGAGGGTCATCCGGCCGGTGGTGAGGGTGCCGGTCTTGTCGAAGACGACGGTGTCGATGCGACCGCTCGCCTCGAGGGCACTGGGGCCCTTGATGAGGATGCCGAGCTGGCCCCCGCGTCCGACGCCGACCATGAGCGCGGTCGGCGTCGCCAGGCCGAGCGCGCAGGGGCAGGCGATGATGAGGACGGCGACACCGTTCGCGATCGCGGTGCCAGGAGCCGCGCCGCTGACGAGCCAGCCGGCGGCGACGAGGATCGCGATGCCGATCACGACGGGTACGAACACGCTGGTGACCCGGTCGACGGTGCGCTGCACCGCGGCCTTGCGGCGTTGGGCGTCGTCGGCGACGGCGGCCATCTGGGCCAGGCGGGTGCGGGTGCCGACGGCGTCGGCGCGGATGACGAGCCGACCACCCTGGACGAGGGTGCCGCCGATGACCGTGCTCCCGGCCGTTGCCTCGACCGGGACGGACTCGCCGGTCATCGCGGACACTTCGAGCGTCGCGGCGCCGTCGGTGACGGTGCCGTCGACGGGGATGCGGCCGCCGGGGCGGACGACGACGAGGTTCCCGACCCGCACGGCACTCAGCGGAACAGTGCGCTCGGTGCCGTCGGTGACGACCTGCGCCTCGGTGACGCCGAGGTCACCGATGGCTTCGAGGACATCGGCGGCGCGTCGGCGGCTGCGGCTCTCGAAGTAGCGGCCGGCGAGCTGGAACGTGACCATGCCGGCGGCGACGTCGAGGTAGATCGAGTCCGCGCCGGCGGGGGTCCTCCCGAATCCGAGCCAGTACCCGGGAGTGGTGGCGGGGTCGACGAGGAGCGTCCAGAGCGCCCATCCGAAGGACACGACGACGCCGAGCGAGACGAGGGTGTCCATGCTGGTGCTGCGGTGCCGCAGTCCCCGGAGGGTGGCCCTGTGGAACGGCCACGCAGCCCAGGTGACGATCGGGACGGCGAGGAGGACGCAGAGCGCCTGCCAGCCGGGGAACCGCCACGCAGGGACGAGCGCCAGGATGATCGTGATGTCGCACAGCGGGATCGCCAGCAGTGCCGCGACGGCGAGGCGGCGGCGGAGCGTCGTGGTGCGGGTCTCCGCGGCGCGGGCGGACCAGGCGTCATCGCCCGGGGTGTGGACGGCGGCGGTGTAGCCGGCGCGCTCGACCTGCGCGATCGCGGTCGCGGCATCGGCGATCCCCAGACCGGCGACCGTGGCGCGTTCGGTGGCGAAGTTCACGGACGCAGTGACGCCGTCGAGCTTGCCGAGCTTGCGTTCGACCGCGTTGGCGCAGGCGGAGCAGGTCATCCCGCCGATGTCGAGTTCGAGCCGCTGCTCGGCTCGCTGGTCGGTTCGGGACGGGGTGGTGGTGGTCACGGCTGCTCCCGGTGGTCGGTGACGGTCAGCGCCGGACGGTCGTCGGCGCGCTCGTGCTCGTTCGTCGAGCCGGGCCCGGTGGACCGTGTCGGATCGGCCCGCTGTGCAGGTGCGGTGGTGTCGCGGGTGGTGAGCTTGCTGAGCATGGCGTTGTACTGCTCGTGGTCGTCGTCGAGGCCCCGGTCGGCGTGCCGGTCGATGCGCTTGGCCTGTCGAGCGTCCTGCTTGGCCCACTGGGTGACGAGGGCGATCACCACGACGATCAGCGGCAGCTCACCGGCGGCCCAGGCGACGCCACCGGCGACGTACTGGTCGTGGGCGAGACTGCCGATCCACGGGATGTCGAGGTACTGGAAGTACGTGCCTGCGAGCAGGGTGTCGCTGGTCATCACGACGACGCCGAAGAACGCGTGGAAGGGCATCGCTGCGAGGACGAGGCCGAGCTTGCCGATGTGCGGCAACGGACGGGGTGGTGCGTCCACGCCGATGATGAGGGCGTAGAAGACGTACCCAATGGCGAGGTAGTGCAGGGTCATCGCCTGGTGCGCCCAGTGGTACCGCATCGCCCAGTCGAAGAACGGGGTGAGGTAGATGCAGTAGTACGAGCCCACGAACACCGCCAGGACGTACACGGGGTTGTACGTGACCCGCAGCAGCTTCGAGTGGGTCACCGCGACGAGCCACTCGTGGGGGCCGGCGAAGGCATCGCGACGGTGCGCGGTCGTGGCGCGGAGGAACAGGGTGATGGGTCCGCCGAGGACGAGCAGCAGCGGGCCGAGCATGTTCAAGCTCATGTGCAGGCCCATGTGCACGGCGAAGGACGCCGACGAGTACGGGCCGACCCCGGACGAGGTGGTGATGATGACGGATGCCCAGCCGAGCATCCAGGCGCTGGTTCGGCTGTTCGACCAGTGGTCTCCGCGCTTCCGGAGTCGGATGACGGCGGCCGCGTACGTGGCGATCCCGGCGATCGCGATGACGAGGAAGAGGATGTTCACCCGGCCGGCGGTCCACAGGGTGATCGGGGTGAGGGGTGTGTGGACCTGGTACCCGAGGAAGAGCTGCTGTCCGTCGGTGGGGACGAAGTACACCGGCGGTGGGATCCGCGTCATGACGACGCCGATCGCGGCCGCGACCAGGAGCACCGCCAGGAGCACGGCCGGGGCGGTCGGGGTGGCGAACCAGCTCCTGCGGAGGAGGATCGGTCCGGCCACCGCGGCGACGAGGAGCAGCTGAGCGGCGAAGAGCACGCCGGTGGGCGCTTCCCACGGCGGCGTGCCGGCGAGTTCGACGGCGGCGATGATGATCGACCCGACCGTCCAGGTGATCCAGCCGGTGAGGGCGAGGATGCGGTGTCTGCGGATGGTGGCGGTGCCGGGACGGCTCACTCGCCACCGGCGGGCACCGGCAGCCGTGGCGCCGGTCCAGATGCCGAGCGCGGGGGCGGCGAACATGGCGGCGTCCCCGCCGAAGTCGTGGTTTGGGCCGACGAGCACCTGCGTCACCAGCACGGGGGCGAGGAGCCCGATGACGCCGATGCCGGTCAGGAGCAGGGTGCTGACCCAGCTGCGGACGAGGTACGCAGCGACGAGGATCGCGACCGCGATGCAGGCGACGACGATCCACGCGCCGGGGAGGTAGCTGGCCTGCACGAGGTAGCCGATCGCGCCCGGTGTCAGGAGCTTCGTCACCGGCTGCCCGCTCGCGTCTGCGGCGTCGACGGGGACCAGCAGCACCGCGGCGACCAGCCAGACGGTGGCGGCGGTGCGGACGATCGCGAGGTCGCGGTGGTTGTCGATGACCGTGCGTGACCGGCGCGGCGTGAGGAACACGGCAGCGGCAAGGCCGCCGGTCGTGAGGCCGCCGGTGACGTCGGCGGTGAGGCGGAGCACGGCGCTGAGCATCG
Source organism: Curtobacterium sp. 8I-2 (assembly GCF_902506155.1). Taxonomy (NCBI): domain Bacteria; kingdom Bacillati; phylum Actinomycetota; class Actinomycetes; order Micrococcales; family Microbacteriaceae; genus Curtobacterium; species Curtobacterium sp. 8I-2. Next base: position 1,745,929 of record NZ_LR732827.1, on the reverse strand, counting down.
AGGTGAGCATGCCCGGGTAGCCGCGGCTCAGCCGGTCGTACGAGGAAGGACCGAGCATCGCGACCGCGACCACGACGATGACGACCGCGATGACGGCGCCCACCCACGGCGATGCGCGCCTGAGCACACCCGACCGCCCCACGGCGGGCACGGTCGTCGGCCGGTTGCGCGTGGCCGGGGTGGCAGCGGCCTGGGTGTCAGGCACCGGCGAGCTCGTAGCCTGCCTCGTCGACGGCTTCGGCGATCGCTGCCGCATCCGGCCGGGCCGGTGCGGTGACGACGACGAGACCGGTCGCGGCGTCCGCAGTGACGAGCTCGACGCCGGCGATCGCTTCGAGTTCGCCGGTGACGCGGCGTTCGCAGTGCTCGCAGGTCATCCCGACGACGTGGTACTCGAAACGCTCCATGCGCCCATTCTACAAAACGTAGAACGGGATGCGAGTCGAGGTCAGCGGGATTGCAGGACCGGGGCCGGGTGGCGGCGGTGCGGCCAGCTCTTCACCGGCGAAGCGGCGAGACGTGCGGCGCGGAGCTCGAGGCCCGGGCTCGGGTCGATCCGGTTCATCAGCGTCAGTGCATTGCAGACGGTCGCAGGTCCGCAGATGCGGGCGGCGGTGTCGTCTGCGACGAGTTCGATCAGCAGCGCGACCGTTCGACGGAACTCCCGGGCAGTCCGGAGTCGTGGGAACGCGGCAGCGTTCAGCGCAGCGACGCGGCCGATGAGGTCATGCCGTCCGAGCACGTGCGCACGTTCGTGCTCGACCACGGCGCGGACACAGGCAGGGGGCATCGCGTTCTCGACTCCGGTCGAGATCAGCACGCGCCCGTCAGCGGTGGAGCAGGCGATCGGATCCGACGTGTGCAGGTACGCGATCTCGTGCCCGCCGATGTGCTCGGTCCGCACGGTGGATCGGGCGACGAGCAGCGTCACCGCGACGTCGGTGCGGCGCTTCGCGGCCGAGATCGGTTCTGCGTTCGCGGCGAGGAGCGCGGCGACACCACCGGCGACGCCGAGCCCGCACCAGGCGAAGAGGCCGGCGGCGGGAGCGCCGATCCCGTGCGCGTGCGCATTCGTTGCGACGATGACCGCCGCGATCCCCACGCTCAGCAGCAGCGAGCTCGCGGCGACCGTCAACGCTCCGAGCCAGAGGTGGAGCGCGACCTGCGGACGGTGCAGCCACCAGGTGCCACGAGTGAGGATGCTCGGAGCCAGCACGGTGACGACAACCGCGAGGGCCACGAGGCCGAGGACGGCGATCACGGCACCGATCCTCCCGTCACGCGCCCGTGCGGTCGATGCCGGCTCCGCCGAGGGCAGCACGCAGCACGTCCAGGTCATCCGCACCGAGCGAACCGGTGAAGCGCTGCAGGACCGCGGTGCGATCACTCGATCGACCGAGCACCTCCGTCATCGAATCAGCGGTCTCGGCAGGGTCCGCCTTCGTCGCCCGGTAGGCCTTCGATGCCGGGTCCCGCTCGACGAGCCCCTTCCGCTCCAGCCTGGCGAGGACGGTCAACACCGTCGTGGAGGCCAGCGGGCCGACCTCTGCTGCGAGCGCATCGTGCACCTGCCGGCCGGTGTGCGCCGCATCCTGCGCCCAGAGCAGCTGCAGCACACCCGACTCGAGGGACCCGTGCGCACGACGCGGACTCATCCGCGCGCCCCGAACTCATCGACCATGCGCCGATTCTACATACAGTAGAAACTGGCTTCTACAACTTGTAGAGTGGCGCCGCCACCCGCCGCGATGAAAGGTCCACCCCTCGTGTCACACAGCCTGCCGCTGTCCGTCCTCCTCACGGTGCTGTTCGCCGTGACGGCAGTCGGGTACCTCGGCTTCGCCTTCCGCCCCGGCAGCAGCGGTGTCGCACGGGTCAGTGACGTCTTCCACGTGCTGATGAGCGTCGCGATGCTGGCGATGCCGTGGGCCTGGGGGATGACCCTCGCGCCGCCGACGCTGCAGATCCTCGTGTTCGGCCTCGCGACGTCGTTCTACCTCGTCCTCACGCTCGGCAGCAGCCGGTACGGCAGCCACGAGCACCACGGACCCGGCGGCTCCGGGCGACTGGTGCTGGGCTACCACGTGGTGATGATGGCGGCGATGACCCTCATGGGCGTGATGATGCTGCCCATGGCCGGCGGGGCTTCGATGTCGATGCCGGAGATGGACATGACCGGCAGCGGCCACAGCATGCACACCTCCTGGTCGGGATGGACACCGGTCTCGTGGGTCCTCGTCGTCGTGTTCGCGATCGCGACCGTCTGGATGCTGGTGCGGCTGATCGCGTCAGCGCGTGTCCGCCAACACCCCCTCGCACGCCTCGACGGCGTGCTCTTGCTGCTGATGAGTGCCGGGATGGCACTCGCGTCCATCCCCACGAGCTGAGGAACACCGCACCATGACCGCAACCGCCGATCGGGACACCACTGCGCCCGCGTCCGCGCCGTCGACGGCGCAGCCGCGCCGGAACCCACAGCGGGGCTGGTTCGGACCGTTGTTGCTGCGCCTGCACTTCTCTGCCGGGCTGTTCGTCGGACCGTTCATCCTCATCGCCGCGCTCTCCGGCGCCGTGTACGCGCTCGGTCCGACGATCGAGCAGGGCATCTACCGACACGAGCTCACCGCACCCTCGACCGCTGCCGCGAAGCCGCTGGCAGACCAGATCGACGCCGCGCAGGCCTACATCCAACGGCACCACCCCGAAGACACCCTCGCCGCCGTCCGCCCGGCACCTGCGCCGGGTGCCACGACGCGGGTGATGTACGCCGAGGCTGGGCTGATGGACTCGCAGAACCGTGCGGTGTTCGTCGATCCCGGCACCGCCGAGGTCCGCGGTGACCTCCTGGTGTACGGCACCTCCGGGGCGTTGCCGTTCCGCACCTGGGTGGACACGTTCCACCGGTCGCTGTTCCTCGGCGACGTCGGCCGCCTCTACAGCGAGACCGCGGCGTCGTGGCTCGGCGTCGTCGCCCTCGCCGGTCTCGGCCTGTGGGTGATCCGGATCCGGAAGACGCGCGCCAAGCGCGACCTGGTCCGCCCCGCACGTGGTGTCCGCGGCTACCGGCGGGTCTTCTCCTGGCATGCCTCCACCGGGGTGTGGCTGCTCCTGGGCGCGTTGTTCCTGTCGGCGACGGGCATCACCTGGTCCCAGTACGGCGGTGGCAACGTCGACCAGCTCCGCTCCGCTCTCAGCTGGGGCACACCCGCACTGACCACCTCCCTCTCCGACACCGGCACGGCAGCTGGTGGCGGTGAGGACGCCGCCCACCACGGCGGCTCCGCCGCATCGACCGATGCGGGACCGGCAGCCGTCACCCCGGTGCTGTTCGATCGAGTCCTGGCCGCTGCGAAGGCTGCGAACATCCACGCGTCCGAACTGCAGATCACCCCGCCGGCGACGGCGGATCAGGCGTGGACGGTCGCGGAGATCAAGCGGTCCTACCCCACCGCGGTGAACTCCGTCGCGATCGACCCGCGGGACATGCGCGTGGTGTCCGAGACGAACTTCGACACCTTCTCCCTCCCCGCCAAACTCACCCGGTGGGGCATCGACACGCACATGGGCACGATGTGGGGGTTGCCGAACCAGATCCTGCTGTTCGTCACGGCGCTCGGGATCGCCGCGATGGTCGTCTTCGGCTACGTGATGTGGTGGCAGCGCCGCCCCATCGGGAAGCGCGTCGGGAACGCCCCGGCCGCGGGTGCCCTGAACCGGGCGCCGTGGTGGGGGTCCGGGCTCGTCGCGGTCGGCGCGATCGTCATCGGCGCGTTCCTGCCCGCGCTCGGTGTCACCCTGCTCGCGTTCGTCGTCATCGACGTCCTCATCACCAACCGCTCGGTCCCGCCCACCCCTGCGGCACCCGGCGAGTAGGACCGCTCGTGCAGAGCGGTCGCACCTGCCCGGTACCGGGTCCGGGCACGACCGTCACCCGGCACGGATCCCGTGCCGACGTCAGTGGAGCGCTGTGGAGAGCACGTCTGCCAGGTGGGGCAGGTCCGTCCGGAACGACCACTGCACGGTGTTCCAGTCGTGTCCGCTCCCCGGGGCGAACGCGACGCTGGTGTCCGCGCCCGCTGCCCGTGCAGCGTCGGCGAGGACGCGGGCGTTGCGGCTGAACGCCCCGTCCGCCGACCCCGCGGTGAACCAGAACGCGCGCCCGTGCAGGTCGTCCGCCCGCATCTGCGCGATCGGACCGGCGGCCTTCCACGCGCTGACCGACCCGCCGAACGCCCGGTCGGCGCTGTGCTGCGGGTTCCGGTCGATGGGCTGCAACTCGCTGGAGACCGCGAGCACGGCCCCGAACCGGTCGGGGTGCGCGGTGGCGAACTGCATCGCGCACGTCGCCCCCTGCGAGAAGCCGGTGAGGCCCCACGCACGGCGGTCCGGGGTCACCGGGAGGTGCGCCGTCAGCCAGCGCGGCACGTCCTCGGTGACGTAGGTCGCTGCGTTCCCGAGGTCCGAGTCGACGCACATCGTGTTCAGGCCGGGCGAGGAGAGCTGGTCGACGGAGACGACGATCGGCGCGCGGCCGTGGTGCGCTGCGGCGTAGCCGTCGAGTGCGCTGCCCATCCGGCCTGCGGTGAACAGGTCGCTCGGAGCGCCCGGTTGGCCGGAGAAGGCGAGGACGACGGGCAGGGGCGCCGGATCCCTGACCAGGGCGGCGGGCGGGAGGTAGACGACGGCGGGTCGAGCGGGGAACCCCGATCGCTCCCCGGGGATCTCGACGGTGCGGACCTCGCCGGTCGTGGGCATCGTGGCGGCTGGGGCAGCGGCGAGGTCGAGCTCCGGGAAGGGGTCCGTCTGCACGACGGTGCGGAGCGTCGGGTACATCGCGAACTCGACGTTCACGCCGAGGGCGGACGACAGCAGTGCGGTCGGGAGCAGCAGGACGGCGAGGGCCCGACGCCAGCGGCCGCCCTGCACCAGGCCGACGACGACCGAGGCCAGCGCAGCGGCGGCCACGACGAACCACAGCCGCGTCACGGGACTCATCGCGACCCCGAACAGGTTCACCAGGTCGCTGAGGACCCAGCAGACGATGAGCACCACGACGGCCGCGGCCGCGGCGACGCCCGCCCGGACTCCGGCCCGACGCCACGCGACACGGGATCGCCAGCCGCCGACCGCGGGGAGCAGGACGACGACGCCGAGCAGTGCGAACGCCACGTCCAGCGGGACGAGCAGCGTCGGAGCCTGCAGCTGGGTGGCGAGCAACCGGTCGGCTGGGCTCACCGCTTCGACACCGCCCGCGCGGGAGCGGGCTCGCGGACGGTCGAGCGGTGTGCCTGGCGCAGTGCCCAGAGGTGCTTCGGCCGGAGGCCTGGGACGTAGGCGCCGGCCAGGGCACGTGCGACCCGCGGCACGTGCAGCGGCGTCGGGACCACGATCCAGAGCGCCTCGTGCCGAGCGCCGAACTTCTCCTTGAAGCGCTGGAGCGACCGGAACCCGTACACCGGCTCGAGGAGTCGGGCGACGAGGACCGATCCGAGGGACACGAGTGACCGTGCGCCGTCCTGGGGTGCGAGCGGGGTGCCGGAGAGGCTGATCATCCGCAGGCCCGCGTCGCGTGCCCGGATCGCGGTCCGGGCGATGAGGAACTCCATGACCCCCGGCATGCCGTCCTCGCCACGGCGCATGACGTCGAGCGTGTAGCCGGCCAGTCCGCCGTGCTCGTACACGGGCAGCCAGCTCGTAACCGCGGTGACGTGTCCGTCGGCCGTCACAGCCAGCATGAGTCGGACGTCGGGGTCGTCGAGCTCGTGGAAGCCGCCGAGGGTGAACCCCATCTCCGGCAGCCTCCGGTCGGTCGCCCACCGCGTGCAGATCGCCTCGACCTCGGCACGTTGTGCGTCGGCGAGCGCGTCGAAGGTCGTCCACTCGTCGCGGACCCCCTCACGGTCGGCCCGGTTCGAGGCCGTCCGGAGGTCCTGCCGCTTCTTGCCGCGCAGGTCGAACGTGGCGACGTCGAGCACCGACTCGACCCCCACGGGCAGCGCGGTCCACCCCTCGGCGGCGAGGATCTGCCGCACCGGTTCGTGCACGCTCGTGAACGCGGGCACCCAGCCGTTCCGGTCGCAGAAGGCCGTGAACGCGGACACGACCTCAGCGCGGTCCGCCGCGCTGCACGCCGGGTCCGACACGGTGAGTGCCACGTCCCCACGGACCCGGTACGCCACGGCTCCGCGCCCGTCCGGGTGCGTCCAGGTGGCGTTGCCGCGCCAGGTGCCCATGTGGCCGAGGGATCCGGCATCGCCGACGCGCAGCATGTCGACCAGGGCACCGCGGCCGTTGGTGGCGGCACGGAACCGCGAGCGGACGAGACGGCCGCGGAGCGCCAGGACCGTCAGCAGCACCATCGCCGGCACGAGCCACGCGCCGAGCAGCGTGACCTGCCACTCGATCGCGTCCAGCCCGAGTCCGCGCCACTGCACGGCGTCGTCGGTCATCGGTTCGATGAGGAACACGTCGGCGAGGACGGCGGTCAGCGTCACGAGCACGCCGACGGCGAGCACGATGCCCGTGCGCCGGCCACGCTGCACGAGCCAGGCGGACACCAGCAGGAGCAGCCCGACGATGACGACCGCACGGTCGCTCATGGCGTCGGCGAACACCGAGAGCACACCGTCCGGGTCCGGCACGACAGGGGTCACCAGGGTGCCCGCGCCGAGCGCGATGAGCGTCGCGACCACGCAGGTGCGTGCGCTGACCGTGTCACGCGCGGTCGGCGCGTCCGGACCGGAGGCCCGGCGCACCACGAACGAACCGGCTGCGGTGCCGAGCAGGGTCGCCAGGGCACGGGCGAGGTCCGACCCGTGGCCAGCGAAGAGCACGAGCGTGAGGACGACCGTCCAGAGCGCGGCTCGCGTGCGCCACCGGTGCTGCGCGGGCATCGCTGCCGACGCGGCACCGAGCAACGCGGCGGCGACGATCGACGGGGCGAAGAGCGGCTGTCCGACCGCGAGTTCGGCGTGCGCCTCGCCGAGCGCTGACCCGATGCTGACGGTGAGCAGGGTTCCGAGGACGCCGAGCGCCGGCGCCACCACGCCGATCACCACCGTGCGGATGGATCCGAGGGACCGTTCGGCGAGCACCGTCGTCAACACCACGAGGACCACAGCGAGGCACGCCACGGGCGGGTGGTGCGGGAAGTCGGGTTCGGCGTGAGCGATCCGCGCGCTCACCAGGAGCACGGCCGTCGCTGCGGCCACGGAGACGGAGACGGGGAACCGGCGGAGTCGTCCGACGAGCGCTGCGGGTGTCACGTGATCATTGCATCGGTCCTGCTCGCCCGTGTCATCAGTCGGCGGCATGAGCGCGGCGGCTCCCTGTCCTCCGAGAGGATGACCCGTGCGCCAGCTGACGTCGCGGCCGAGCCGCGGACCGGACCCGGCGGGGTCGTCGGTCGCACCGCGTAACGGACGGGAGGCCCGGTACCAGCTGGTACCGGGCCTCCCGTCCGTCGTGTGGTCGCGACTAGCGCGCGGCGAGCTCCGACACGATGCCGTCACCGGGTGCGGCCTGCACCAGGTCCGCCTCGATCTCGGCGCGCTCGAGGATGCCCTCGATCTTGCGGATGCGGCCACGCGGGACGATCGTGACGACCGTGCCCTCCTTGCCGGCACGACCCGTGCGGCCGGAACGGTGCATGTACGCCTTGTAGTCGTCCGGGGCGTCCGCCTGCACGACGAGCGAGACGTCGTCGACGTGGATGCCGCGGGCGGCGACGTCGGTGGCGACGAGCACGTTGACGCGGCCGCTGGTGAGCAGCTGCAGGTTGCGCGTGCGGCGCGACTGGTTCAGGTCACCGTGGAGCGAGGTCGCGCGGATGCCGGCGTCCTCGAACTGGTCGGCCAGACGCTCGGCGTAGGCACGCGTCCGGGCGAAGACGATGGTCTTGCCGTCGCCGGCGACCAGCTCCTCGAGCAGACGGTCCTTCTCGCGCTGCTCGACCACGAGGACACGGTGGTCGATGGTCGAGGACGCCTGGTCCTCACCCGCGACCTCGTGCACGCTCGGCTCGTGCAGGAACTGCTCGACGAGCGCCGCGACCTGGGTGTCGAGCGTCGCGCTGAACAGCAGCTTCTGCGCGCGGTTGCCCTGCGGGGTGACCTCGGCCGTGGCGGCGAGGATCTCCTGCACCGGCTCGAGGAACCCGAGGTCGCACATGTGGTCGGCCTCGTCGAGCACGGAGATGATGACCTCGCTGAGGTCGAGCTTCCCCTTGTTCATGAGGTCCTGCACACGGCCGGGGGTGCCGACGATGATGTCGACGCCGCGCTCGAGCGCGCCCTCCTGGCGGCCGTAGGGGACGCCGCCGTAGATCTGCGTCGTGAACAGGCCGACCGAGCGGGCGATCGGCTGCACCGTGCGGTCGATCTGCAGGGCGAGCTCACGGGTCGGCGCGAGGATGAGCGCACGCGGGGCGCGGCCCATCTTGCGCTTCGTGCCGCCGCCGTGCTCCATGAGCTTCTCGACCAGGGGCGCACCGAAGGCGATGGTCTTGCCGGAACCGGTCCGGCCTCGGCCGAGGACGTCCTTGCCGGCGAGCACGTCGGGGATCGTCGCCGCCTGGATCGGGAACGGGCTCGAGGCGCCGAGCTCCTGCAGGGCCCGGGAGATGTTGCCGCCGATGCCGAGGTCGCCGAAGGTCACGCCCTCGACGTCGGACGCGATGGTGGCCTCGGCCTGGAGCTTCTCGAGCTTGACGTCGTCGGCCGGCACGAACTTGCCACGCTCGGGCTCGTCGAACGAGCGGCGCGGGGTGCGGTCGTCGCGGTCGAACGAACGACGCGGACGGTCGTCGTTGTCACGACGGGGCGCACGGTCGTCCCGGTCGAACGAACGACGCGGACGGTCGTCATTGTCACGACGCGGCGTGCGGTCGTCCCGGTTGAAGCTGCGCGGGGCGCGGTCATCGCGGTCGAACGAGCGACGCGGGCGGTCGTCGTTGTCACGACGCGGGGCGCGATCGTCACGGTCGAAACGACGCGGGGCACGCTCGTCACGGTCGAAGCGACGGGGACGGTCGTCGTTGTCACGACGCGGCGCGCGGTCGTCACGGTTGAAGCTGCGCGGTGCACGGTCGTCACGGTGGAACGAGCGACGCGGGCGGTCGTCGTTGTCGCGACGGGGCGCGCGGTCGTCACGGTTGAAGCTGCGCGGGGCACGCTCGTCACGGTCGAACGAACGACGCGGGCGGTCGTCGTTGTCACGACGCGGCGCACGGTCGTCACGATCGAAGCGCCGCGGGGCACTGGGCCCCTGCGAGCCGGTTCCGGCGCGACGCGGAGCTTGCGGAGCGTCGGGACGGCCGTGCGAGTAGGGAGCATCACGGTTGTAGCCGCGACCACCACGGTCGTCGCGATCGGGGCGCCGCTGGCCGCCGCTGTCTCGCGGCTCCCAGTTCGGACGGGCCGGACGCTCGCCCTGCGACGCGCGACCGCGACGCTCCTCGGCGTCCCAGCGCTGCTTCTGACGCGGCTGCGACGAGTCGGCGGCGCGGAACCCCCGGTGCTTGCTGCTGCGGGCGGCGGGGGTGCCGTTCGGGTGGCGGACGCGGTCGGAGGCGCGGTTGTCCGCGCCGCCCTTGTTGTACGGGGCCATGGCTACTTTCTCGGGTGCGCAACGTACCGCAGCGCCCGACAGCGACATCGGCGGGGGCTGCTTGCGGAGAGGGGGTTCATCCCGTCGCGAGTCGACGTGATTCCAGCCCTCGAGCAACACACACCCAGCAGAATTTCCGTGATCACAATGTCACGACGTCGAAGGCCGACCGATCGAGTCTACGCGAGCCGCTGCCCTGACGCCAGCCCCGATGCGAACGCAGGCCGGTCGGGCGGGGTGATCCGTGCCTCCTGGCCGCACCGGACACGACGCGTCACGGCGAGCCCAGCCGGAACAGCCGCTGCAGCCCCCACCCGGTGACGCGGACGAGCGCCTCGACCACGATCCCACCGCTCATCTTCGACTCGCCCCGCTCGCGCTCCACGAAGGTGATGGGGACCTCGGCGACGACGGCACCGGCCCGGACCGCACGTCGGGCGAGGTCGACCTGGAAGCAGTAGCCGGCCGAGGCGATGTCCTCGGCGACGAGCGAACGGAGGAGGTCCGCGCGGATCGCGCGGTAGCCCCCGGTGAGGTCGCGGACCCGGACACCGAGCGCGATCCGACTGTAGAAGGAGCCGCCGCGCGACAGGGCGATCCGGTGCCACGGCCAGTTCACGACCGAGCCACCGCGCACCCAGCGCGAGCCGATGACCAGGTCGGCACCCGCCGCACAGCGTTCGAGCAGCCTGCCGAGTTCTTCGGGCCGGTGCGAGCCGTCGGCGTCCATCTCGACCAGGACGTCGTGGTGGCGCTCGAGCCCCCAGGCGAACCCCGCCAGGTAGGCGGCACCGAGGCCGGCCTTCTCGGTGCGGTGCAGGACGTGCACACGCTCGTCGTCCCGGGCGAGGGCGTCCGCGATCGCGCCGGTGCCGTCGGGGCTGCCGTCGTCGACGACCAGGACGGCGACCTCGGGACGTGCCGCGAGGACGCGGGCGACGACCGACTCGATGTTCTCGCGCTCGTCGTACGTGGGGATGACGACGAGCGTCCCTCCACGGGCACTGCGAAATGTCAAGGATTACCCCGTTGGTGTCTGAGTTGGCTTGGATATCAGCACAACGTATACGCAACACCACGACGGAGGCCAGCATGCGAGCGCGCACGGTGACCCGCACACTGCCCGACTGCCTCATCACCCTCGCGCTCTACGCACTCGCGCGGGTGGTGACGACCGCCACGCTCACCGTCGGCTTCGCGTTCACCGATCCGGTCGGGTTCGGCGACACGGCCGACCCGAAGGGGTTCTTCGAACGCTCGACCGCCTGGGACGGCCAGTACTTCCTCGAGATCGCGCGGCAGGGCTACCCGAGCACACTGCCCGTCGACGACACCGGCGCCGTCCAGCAGAACGCCTGGGCGTTCCTCCCGGTGTTCCCGGCGCTCGTGCGGGCGGTCAGCACGACCGGCGCCGACCCCGCGGTCGTCGCGGTGCTGCTGGCGACGGTGTTCGGCGGCGCGGCGTCCGTCGCACTCGTGTCCCTGCTGCGTCCCCACGTCGGCCGGACCACCGCGCTGTGGTCGGGCGTGTTCTTCGCGTTCGGGCCGGTGTCGTTCGTCTTGCAGATCGCCTACGCCGAGTCGCTCGGCCTGCTGCTCACGTTCGCCGCACTCGTCTCGATGCAGCGCCGGCACTACTGGACGGTCCTGCCGATCGTCACGGTTCTCGCGTTCACCCGGCCCGGGGCGCTCGCGATCCCGTTGGCGCTCGCGCTGCACGCCGTGCTCCGGCTCGTGCAGCGCGACGCCGTGCCCGTGCGGGAGCGTGTCGCGATCGTCGTCACCGGCCTGGTCACGGCAGCGGCGGGCCTGGCGTGGCCGGTCGTGGCGGCGCTCGTCACCGGGGTTCCCGACGCCTACTTGCAGACCGAACTCGCGTGGTGGCGGCTCCACCTCGACGTGCACCACTTCGCGCCGCTGACACCGTGGTTCCTGCAGGCCGACCGGTTCGCGGGCACGCTCGGTGTGGTCGCTGTGCTCGTCGCGGTCGGCGCGACGGGATGGTGGCTGTCGTCGCGCTCGACGCGCCGGATCGGCTCGGTGCCGCTGCTCGGCTCGGCCTCGTACCTGCTCTCCCTGTTCGCGACGTTCTTGCCCCAACAGAGCTTGCCGCGGCTGCTGCTGCCGGCGGCCCCGCTGCTCGGTGCGCCGCTCCTGCACCGCACCGCGCTGCGACGGGGCATCGTGCTCGGTGGCTGCGTGCTCGCGCAGCCCGCAGCGGTGTGGGTGCTGTTCCTCACCCACAATCCCTGAGCCGGTGGGTCAGGACTCGGCGAGCCGACGACGCTGCTCGGCGACGTCGAAGTCGGCCTTCGGCCACGACAGGTGCATGTCCTCCAGCGCCCGAAGCAGGAGCTGCTGCACGGCGAGGCGTGCGTACCACTTGCGGTTCGCCGGCACGACGTACCAGGGCGCCTGCGGGGTCGACGTGCGATCGAGGGCGATCTGGTACGCCTGCTGGTAGCGGTCCCAGAGCAGACGGTCGTCGATGTCGCTCGGGTTGAACTTCCAGTGCTTGTCCGGACGGTCGAGCCGGTCACCGAGACGCTCGCGCTGCTCGTCCTTCGAGATGTGCAGCATCACCTTGACGATGGTCGTGCCATCGGCGGCGAGGCCGTCCTCGAAGGCGGTGATCGCGCCGTACCGCCGCTCGATCTCGTCCGGAGCGGCGATGCCGCGGACGCGCTGGGCGAGCACGTCCTCGTAGTGGGAGCGGTCGAACACGCCGAGCTGTCCGGCTGCCGGCAGCTGCTTCTCGATGCGCCACAGGAAGTCGTGCTCGCGTTCCTCGGCCGTCGGGGCCTTGAAGCCGGCGTAGTGCACGCCGTTCGGGTCGACCGCGCCGACGACGTGCGAGACGATGCCGCCCTTGCCCGCGGTGTCCATCGCCTGCAACACGAGCAGCACCCGGCGCTCGTCCCCCGCGGTCGACGCCGCGTACAGGCGCTCCTGCAGGGCAGCGAGCCGCGAGGCGCCCGCGGCGAGCGCTTCGAGGCCGTCGATCTTGCGACCGGGGAAGCCCGGCGTGCCGTTGGGGTCGACCTGGTCGAGGCGGAACCCGGGTTCGACACGCAGCAGCGGTTCGGGATCGGCGTTCCAGGCCTTGCGACTGCTCACGGGTCCTCCTGCGGTGCTCCGGTCGGCGACTGCCGTGCTCATCCTCGCACTGCCGGGTGACGTCGGTGCGGCCGGTCTGCACCGGGAGCGCAGTCCGGGGGTCGCCCGCTCGGGGGTCGCCCGCTCGGGGGTCGTCCGCTCGGGTTCCTCCGTTGGGGTGACGTGGGCGGTCGCCGGTGCGGCTAGCGTGGACGTGATGAAGTCCGGCCGCCGCTCAGTGCTCGCGCTCGTCGCCGCGGTGGTGGCGCTCGGCGCGATGGCGTCCTGCAGCACGGATCCGGTCGGCGACGAGAACGCCACCGTCACCGCGGACAGCGTCATCTACCCGCTGTCGCTCCGGTACCACGGCATCGATGTGGTGGCCGACGTGCCCTACGGCACTGACCCGCTGCAGCGCCTCGACGTGTGTCTGCCGGCCGACAGCGAGCCCGCGACGACGGCGACCCCCACCGCGACACCGTCCGCGTCGGCCACCGCCGACCCGGAGGCGGTCGAGGCCACGACCGGACGCCCCGCGGTCCTGATGATCCACGGCGGCAGCTGGTCGCACGGCGACAAGGCGACGGCCGCGTACCGGTCCGTGTGCAAGTACCTGGCGTCCGAGGGCTTCGTGACGTTCAACGTCGACTACCGGCTGGCGCCGACGGATCCGTTCCCTGCCGGGCTCGACGACGTCCGACGTGCGCTCGACTACGTGTTCCGCCCGGCGACGCTCGAGACCTACGACGTCGACTCCCAGCGCGTGGGCGTGTTCGGTGGGAGCGCCGGCGGCAACCTCGCCGCGATGCTCGCCGTCACCGACCACGACTCCGCCGCGTACGCCGACGGCGACCGGATCCGCGCCGTGGTCGACCTGAGCGGGCCGACGAACCTGACCACCCGGTCCACCGAGCCCGACGGGGTGTCCGCGGCCTTCCAGCGCAAGCAGCTGCTCTACCTGGGGTGCCGGTCCTACGCCAGGTGCCCGGCGGCCACCCGGGCGTCGCCGGAGTTCCACGTCACCTCGGACACGGCGCCGTTCTTCATCGGGCACTCCACCGACGAGTTCATCCCGTTGTGGGAGTCGCAGGAGTTCGCCGCGACACTCCGATCCCACGACGTCCCGGTGACGTTCGTGGCGGTCGAGGGCACGGCGCACTCGATCGCGCAGCTCGACGAGGCGATGAGCCGCCGGGTGGTCACCTTCCTGCGGACCCAGCTCGGCTGACCGGACGACCGACCGCGTGCCCCGGGTGGGTGGCACCCGGAGTCGGGACTGCCGCTGCGGAGCCCGTGGCCGCAGACTTCGGTGGTGACCGACACCTCGACCCGCCCTGCCCGCGCCGCTGCGACGCGCTGGGACCGCCCTGCGCTGCAGACGTTCGCGGAGCTGCTGCTCGGGCTGTCGTTCGTCACCGCGGTGGCCTTCGGCGGCTACGCCTCGGTCACCGGGCAGCTGGCCGTCGTGTCGCAGGGCGCCGCCGTGGTGTTCCTCGTGACGCTGACCCTGGTGCTGGTGTCGTGGTTCCGGGGCGTCGAGCGCGAGGAACGAGCCGAGCCGGTCGTCGTCTCGCCCCTCGCCGCGGTCGACGCCGAGTACCGCCGCTAGGCAGCGCTGCCGGAACGCTCCGCTCGCCGCCGCTGTCGTTCCGCCCGACGCTCCGCACGTTCCTGCCGTCGCTCGGCACGCGCCTGCTTCCGGGTCTTTCCCGCGGCGATCCGGTCCGTGTTGCGTTCGCGGGCCCGCTCGACCACGAAGTACAGCGCCGGCAGCACCACGAGCGTCAGCAGTGTCGAGGACACCAGACCACCGATCACGACCAGCGCCAGCGGCTGCGAGATGAAGCCGGACTTGCCGGTCAGTCCGATCGCCATCGGCAGCAGCGCGAAGATCGTCGCCATCGCCGTCATGAGGATCGGACGGAGGCGTCGTGTCGCGCCCTCGATCAGGGCCTCACGCACCCGCAGCCCGCGTCGTCGGTACTGGTTGACGAGGTCGATGAGCACGATGGCGTTCGTCACGACGATGCCGACGAGCATGAGCAGACCGATGAGCGACGCGACGCCGATCGGGACACCGGATGCGATCTGCAGCAGGATCGCGCCCGTCGCAGCGAACGGCACCGACACGAGCAGCAGCAGCGGCTGGAGCAGGCTCCGGAACGTCGCGACCATGATCACGTAGACGATCAGCACGGCGACCAGGACCGCGAGCCCGAGCTGCGAGAACGCCGACGACTGGCTGGCGGCGACGCCACCGATGGAGGCGGTCGCACCCTTCGGCAGGTCGAGTTCGTCGACCGCGGTCGTGACGGACTGCACGGCCGCACCCAGGTTGGTGGCGTCCGGCGTCACGGTGATCGTGGCGGTGCGGGCGGCGTTCGTCGTGGTGACGGTGGTGGGGCCCTCGGACTCCTCGACCGTGGCGACGTCGGACAGCGGGACGGTGCCGGTGCTCGTCGGGACGTCGAGGGCACGGAGCGCGGCGATGGTGGTCGGCGGCTCCGGGTCGGCGATGTAGACGTCGAGCGTCGCGTCGTCGATCTCGATGCTGCCGGTGTCCCGCGGTGAGACCGCGGCGGCGACGAGGCCGCCCACCTGGGTCTCGGTGACACCGAGCGACGCGGCCTTGGCACGGTCGACCCGGACGGCGAGGAACGGTTCCGCGGCGGAAAGGTTGCTGGTGGCGGCCGTGGTGTCCGGCACCGACTGCATGGTCTTCAGCACCTGGCGCGATGCCGTCTCGAGCTGCGACTGGGTCGGCGCGGTGACGTCGACCTCGATGTCGCTGCTGCCGCCGAACCCGCCGCCGGAGGACGCGATGGTGACCTCGCCGACGTCCTTGATCGACCCGATCGCCTTGCGGGCGTCAGCCTGGATCGTCGGCTGGTCGGCCTCGGCGTCGGTCGTCACGGCGTACTGCACCGAGGCGCTGCCGCCACCGCCGAACGCGGCCTGGATCGACTGGCCGCTCGTGCCGATGGTGGTCTGCACGGTCTCGACGCCGTCGACGTCCTGCAGCGCCCGCTCGACCTTGCGCGCGGACTCGGACTGGACGGCGAGGCTGGAACCGGCCTTCAGGTCCTGCGTGACCGTGAACGTGTTCTGGCCCGAGTCGCCGAGGTAGTTCGTGGTGACGAACGGCAGCGTGGCGGCCGTGCCACCGAGGACGATCACGGCGAGCAGGATGACGACGACCGGCTTCCGGACGACCCACCGGAGCACCGGCAGGTAGACGCGGCGCGGGCGGTCGACCCGGCCGGCGTCGTGCAGGTCCGCGGCGGAGGCGAGCGCGCCTTCCGAACGGTCGCGGTCGCGGTCACGGTCACGGTCACGATCGGCATCAACCGCCGACGGTGCTGCTGCCGCTGCTGTGTCTGCGCCTTCGCCTGCGTCTGCGTCCGCGTCCGCGTCCGCGGCCGTCGGCGCGTCGCCCGGCTTCGCCTTCGGCGGGCGGAGCCACCAGTACGCGAGCACCGGGACGATCGTGAGCGAGACGAACAGCGAGGCGACGAGCGCCAGGGTGACCGTCACGGCGAACGGCCGGAACAGCTCCCCGACGAGTTCGGCGACGAAGGCCACCGGCAGGAACACCGCGACGGTCGTCAGGGTCGAGGCGGTGACCGCACCGGCGACCTCGCGCACGGCGTCGCGCACGGCCTGGCCGCGGTCGACGCCGGGGAGCAAGTGCCGCTTGATGTTCTCGATGACGACGATGGAGTCGTCGACCACGCGGCCGATCGCGATCGTGAGCGCGGCGAGCGTGATGATGTTGAGCGTGTACCCGGCCGCGCGCATGCCGATCGCGGCGAGGAGCACCGACGTCGGGATCGAGATCGCGGTGACGAGCGTGGAGCGCCAGGACAGCAGGAACACCAGGATGACGAGCACCGCGAAGGCCAGGCCGAGCAGGCCTTCCTCGGCCAGGGAGTCGATGGACTGTTGGATGTAGGGCGCCTGGTCGAAGACGACGGTGAAGCGGGGGTCGCCCTCGATCTTGTCCTCGATGCCGGGCAGGGCCGCACGCACGGTGTTCGAGACGTCGACGGTGTTGGCTTCCTGCGTCTTCGTGATCGAGATCGTCAGGGCCTGCTGTCCGTCCACACGACTGATCGAGGTGCGCGGGGACTGCGTGATGGCGACCTTCGCGACGTCGCCCAACGTGGTGTCGGTCGGGGTGGCCGCGGTCGTCGACGTGTCCGTCGCCGCGGATCCCGTCGGCGCAGCACCGGTCGCATCCGTGCCGGTCCCCGTCGTCCCCGTGCCGGTCGCGCCCGCGGCCGTGCCGTCACCGGACGACGCCGCGCCGTCGGCACCTGCGGCCCCTGCCCCGGCCGCGCCCGAACCGGAAGAACCGGAAGAACCCGACGAGCTCGACGAGCTGGTCAGTGGCAGGGCCCGGATGTCCTTGAGCGAAGCGATCCGCTCACCCGTCTGCACCGACAGCGTCGAGCCGTCCTCGGTGATGGTTCCGCCGGGGATCAGGGTGCCGTTGTCGTCGAGCGCGTCCGAGATGGCCGTCTGGCTGAGGCCGCGCGCGGCGAGCTCGTCCTGGTCGGGCGTGATGACGACACGACGGCCGGGGTTGCCGAAGACGTCCGCCTGTCGCACACCGTCGAGCTTCTCGAGGTCGGGGATCGCCGAGGCCTGCAGCCGGTCGACGAGCTGCTCCTGGTTGCCGGACGCCGAGACCGCGACCTGCAGCACCGGCAGGTCGTCGAAGGACCCCGTGACGATCTGCGTCTGCACCGAGTCCGGCAGCGACAGGGCGTTCACCGCGGTCTGGATCTTGTCCTCGGCGCTGGCCAGGTTCGAGCCGTACTGGAACGACGCCGACACCACGCTCTGCCCCGTGGACGAGGTCGCACTGGTGGACTCGAGGTCCGGGACGACCTGGATCGCCTGTTCGATCTTGGTCGAGACGTCGTTCGACACGACCTCTGGCGTGGCGCCGGGGTAGGCGCTGACGATCGCGACCTGCGGGAACTCGACGCTCGGGATCAGCTCCTGCTTGAGGCTGGAGAGCGCGATGCCGCCGAAGACCGCGACGACGATCGTGACGAGCGCGATGAGGGCCCGGTTGCGCAGGCTGAAGACCGAGAGGAGGTGCACGACATCGATCCTCGCAGGAGCGACCGACGAACGTTCAGTTCCGGGCCAGGACCCGCCGACGGATCGGGACCCGCCGGACGATCAGGACCCGCCGAGCAACAGGTACGCCCCGAGCACCGCGACGGTGCCGACCACCCCGGCCCCCAGCGCCACCACGCGCCCGACCGGCGACCGCGCGCCGACGACCCCGATGCCGAGGAGCACCACCCCGACCACGATCTCGACGATCCACGTGCCGTGGCCGGTCGTCGCCGCGACCTGCAGGAGTCCGCGGACGCCCTCGCCGAGGAGCACCGCGGCGGTCACACCGAACGCCGCCGCCCGCCACCGGGCGTCATCGGAGCGCACGGCCACGGCGACCGCTCCGGCCAGCAGTCCGGCCGGGACCCCGAGCAGCACCCACGGGTTCGTGATCGACAACACGTCCGGGAACCCGCGCAGGACCGTCGTGGCCCAGTACCCGACGTGCATGAGTTCGAGGAGCACGACGCCGAGCACCGTCGCCAGCGGCAGGGCGATCCGGCCCGCTCGGGCTCCGGCCACCAGGCACAGCAGCGCGGCAACCACGAACCACGGCCCGGCCGAGTTCGACACGGAGGCGAGCGCGGGCACGGCCTGCCCGAACGCGGTCAGGACCCCCGCCAGGAACGCCCCGCTCAGCGCGATGGTGACCCGCACCACGGCGGGGACCGCCGCGGGCGGCTCGACCGACGTCGGCACAGCGGAGCGGGTTCCGGCGGACAGGGTCGCGTTCATGGCACCAGCCTCGCCGGACCCCGCTGAAGCCGCATCACCCCGGGGAGCGAGAACCCCCGACCCGACCTCACCCCAGAGGATGACGCCGAGCCCCGGCGGATGACGCCGAGCCCCGGCGGACGACCCCGAGCCCCAGTCTCAGACCACCGCCGCCAACGACCCCCGCACCCCGGTCGACTCGCCGCCCACCCGTTCCCACGACCGCGACAGCACTTCCACCAACCGCCCCCGATCCGCCGGGGCCATCGTGAACGGCACCCGCAGGAACCGCTCGAACCCGCCGTCCGGCCCGAACACCCCGCCGGAGGCGAGCACCACACCCTCGGTCCGCGCGGCGAGCACGAGCGCGCTCGACACGGGTCTGCCGAGCCCCACCCACGTCGTCAACCCGCCCGCCGGTGCCGGGACGTCCCACTCCGGCAGCCGCGCCCGGAGCGCGCCCACGACGGCGTCGCGACCTTCGCGCAGGGACGCACGCCGCGCCTCCAGGACGGCAGCCGTGCGCGGGACCAGCTCGCGCACGACCAGCTGGTCGAGCACGGGGGTACCGAGGTCGCCGGTCGGGCGGGCGAGCAGCAGCCGCTGCAGCAGCGCCGGGTCGGCGCGGATCCAGCCGATCCGCAGCCCACCCCAGAAGACCTTGGCGGCGGAACCGATCATCACGACCGACGCCCCCGTCGGGTCCGCCGCTGCCAACGGCGGCGACGGCGAACCGTCGATCCGGAGCTCCCCCATCGTCTCGTCGGCGATGACGGTCGTGCCGACCGAGGCCGCGGTCGACAGCAGGAGCTGGCGGGTCGATGCGGACATGGTCGCACCGGTCGGGTTGTGGAGCTCGGGCATGACGTACGCGACCGAGGGCGCGGTCCGGCGGAGCGTCGTCTCGAGCGCGGCGGCGTCCCACCCGGTCCGCGCGTCGACGGGGACGCCGACCAGGCGGCCGCCGGCCTCGCGGAAGGCCTCGTGCGCGTGCGGGTAGGTCGGCGACTCGACGAGCACGGCGTCGCCGCGGCGGACGAGCACGCGTGCGAGCAGCGCGATGGCGTGCTGCGCGCCGATCGTCACGATGACCTGGGCGGGATCGGTGGGCAGCCCGCGCTCGGTGTAGCGGGCGGCGATCGCGGCCCGCAGGCCGGGGTCGCCGACGGTGTCGTAGCCGATGCCGGCGAGCGCCGCCGGCACGTGTCGGACCGCTCGCTCGACGGCCTCGTCGATGCCGGGGGCCGCGTGCAGGGCAGCCTTGCGGAGGTCGAGCACGTCCCCCTCGACGACCCCGCCGAGGCGTTCGGGGTCGGGCCGGCCGACCAGGTCCCGGGGCAGGTGGACCACGCTGCCGGAGCCACGGACGGACACCAGGAACCCGTCCGAGCGCAGTCGGGCGTAGGCGTTCGCCACGGTGGTGCGCGAGACGCCGAGGGCTGCGGCCAGTCCGCGCTCGGCCGGCAGCCGGACCCCCTGGGCGACGCGACCGTCGATGACCAGGACCCGGAGGGCGTCGGCGAGCGCCTCGTAGGCGGGGGCGGTGGTGCCGGCGCGCCAGTCGGTCAGCAGGTGGGCGGCGGCGCGAGCACTGATGAGAACCGGGGGCACGGGTCCACGGTAGCGCGATTGGCTCTCGACCAGCAGGCCAATCCATCGCGACGATGGGACCATGCCCCGCCGCACCGCCCTCACCCTGCGCTTCGTCCAGCTCTTCGTCGGGCTGTTCCTCTACGGCGCCTCGACCGCACTGCAGGTCCGCGCGGTGGTCGGTGTGAGCTCGTGGACCGTGCTGACCCAGGGGCTCGAGAACGTCGTCCCGTGGTCGTTCGGCGTCATCACGGTCGTGTCGAGCGGGGTCATCCTCCTGCTCTGGATCCCGCTCCGCCAGAAGCCGGGCATCGGGACGCTGCTGAACGCCCTGGCGATCGGACCGAGTGCCGACCTGGTGCTCTGGCTCGTGCCGGAGCCGTCGGGGATCGTCGCCCGGATCGGGCTGTTCGCGGCGGGGCTCGTGCTGCTCGCGGTCGCGACGGCGTTCTACATCGGTGCGGGGTTCGGCACCGGGGCACGGGACGGCCTGATGGTCGGCCTGCACCAGCGGCTCGGCTGGCCGATCTGGCTCGCCCGGACCCTGGTCGAGGTCACCGTGGTGATCGTCGGGTGGGTGCTCGGCGGGGACGTCGGCGCCGGCACCGTCATCGCGGCGTTCGCGATCGGGCCGATGGTCCAGCCGCTCATGCCGCACTTCCGCCGGTTCCCGTGGAGCCCGGAGCGCCGGATCGTCCAGGAGGCGCGCCCCACCCCCGTCACGCACGCTTCGTGAGCAGGAACGGTCGGGTCGCACGGCCCCACCCGACCACTTCTGCTCACCATCCGCCCGGCACCCTTGCGGAGCGCCGAGTCGCGATATAACGTGACCTCGACAGACGCGATACATCGCGAGTTCCAGGAGGCACCATGGCGCAGGAGAAGTGGCTCGTTGACGAGCCCAAGGTCATCGACACCGGCATCGTGCGCACCGTGCGCGTCGGTCTCGTCGGCGGACAGGTGGACGTCGTCGCGCACGACGAGCCGACCGCACGGGTCGAGATCCACAGCGTGTCCGGCAAGCAGATGCTCGTCGAGGTCGACGGCGACACGCTCACCGTCGACCACCCCCAGGTCCGGTGGGACGACCCCATCGGGTTCCTGAAGTCCTTCCGCGGCAAGGCCCACGCCGACGTCAGCATCCTGGTCCCCCGCGACGCCGGCATCACGCTCGGTGTCGTCTCGGCCGGTGCGCTGCTCTCCGGCACGAACCGCGGCGCGACCCTCAACACGGTGTCCGGCGACCTGGTGGTCGACGGCGTCGCGGGTGACGTCACGGTCAACGCCGTCTCGGGCGCCACCACGATCCGCGACCTCGACGGCGCCCTCACGGTGCACACCGTCTCCGGCGACGTCGTGGCCACCGGTGAGATCCCCCGGTTCCAGGCCGATGGCGTCTCCGCCGACGTCGTGCTGGACCTGCACGGGATCCCCGAGTCCGCCCGCATCAACACGGTGTCCGGCG
This sequence comes from Curtobacterium sp. 8I-2, assembly GCF_902506155.1. Lineage (NCBI taxonomy): Bacteria > Bacillati > Actinomycetota > Actinomycetes > Micrococcales > Microbacteriaceae > Curtobacterium > Curtobacterium sp. 8I-2. The sequence continues at coordinate 1,724,325 of NZ_LR732827.1, read as the reverse complement.
CGGTGAGCGTCCGGCTCGAGGACGGCGTCGCCTACAACTGCACGGTCAACACCGCGACCGGCAAGCTGCAGTTCGACGACGCCGAGATCCGCGGCGTGCGCGGCTCGTACGTCAAGCAGGGCGGCGAGCTGTCCGGCCAGTGGCTCGACCTGCGGGTGAACTCCGTGTCCGGCGACATCGCGGTGCTGCACGCCCCGCCGGTCGCCGAGGCGCCGGCCGCACCGACGCCGCCGACGACTGCGCCGAGCACGCCGACGGCTCCGACCACCCCGACGAACGACAGCGAGGTGCCCGAATGAGTCCCGTCTTCGCCCACGGCCACCTGCGTCTCTACCTGCTCGTCCTGCTCGCAGACCACCCCATGCACGGCTACGAGCTCATCCAGGCACTCGGCGACCGCTTCGGCGGCACCTACGTGCCGAGCGCCGGCACCGTCTACCCCCGGCTCGCGAAGCTCGAGGACGACGGCCTGGTCACCAAGACCGCCGACGGCCGCAAGACCGTCTACGCGATCACGGACGCCGGTCGCGCCGAACTCGCGGCGCGTGCCGACGAGATCGCCGCGGTCGAGTCCGGCCTGAGCGACTCGGTGAAGTCGTTGGCCGACGGCGTGCGCGCCTCGGTGGGCGAGGCCATGCGCTCGCTCCGTGCCGACCTGGCCGCCGCGGCCGAGAGCCCGGCGACCGGTTCCACCGAGGAGCCCGTGTCCGTCCCGTCGGACAGCGCCCGCGCCATGCGCGAGCTCGAGATGGCACTGTCGTCGTTCCGGCAGCAGGTGCGCGCGGACCTGCGTCGTCGCGCGACCCGCGGCACGCTCGGTTCGGACACCGTGACGCGTCTGCGTGACGGCCTGGAGGCCCTGCGCAAGTCGCTCTGACGGCCCGCGGCCGACAGGCGGTGGCGACCAGGGCCTCCCGGCCGTCGTCCGCCCGCGGTCGCGACCGACGCATCCACGGAAGCTCACCGCCCCGCAACCGGTGGGTCGTCTGCCGACGGCCGCGTCGGCGCGAAGCCGGCGAACGCGTCGGACGCCGTCAGGGGTTCCCCGTGCGAGACGCGCGCGACGGTGGTGCGCACCGCCGCGAGCTGCCGGGCCAGCCGGTCCCGCTCGTGCTCCAGCCATCTCAGGTGCACCGTGAGTGCCGCGACGTCGTCGCCCTCGTCGTCGAGTCGTCGCGCGATGTCGGGCAGGGCGAAGCCGAGCCCGCGCAGCAGCAGGATCCGCTGCAGCCGGACCAGTGCGTGGTCGTCGTAGCGCCGGAGTCCACCCGCTCCGACGGCGGTGGCCGGCAGCAGTCCGACCGCCTCGTAGTGCCGCAGGGTCCGGCTCGAGACACCGGCGGAACGCGCCACCTCGGCGATGGCGTGGGGTGCTTTCGCAGCTGCGTCGTCGGTGCCTGTCGATGCGCTCATGCTCGCGACTGTACTGCTTGACGCTGCGTCAACCGCAGTGGGCACCGAGCAGCCGCCGCCGAGCGCCCGCGGCCGACCGGGAATGTGCGGCGGGGGAACCGTGTTGACTCGCGCCCGGAACTGAGTAGGTTTGCCGCTCGTGACGAACGAGATCCGGTCGTTGAAAGCGCGACTGATCGGGGATCCCCTCCCCTCCGAGAAGCTCGAAGGACAGCTCCTCCCGAAGCACCTGGCCCTGCCGATCTTCGCGAGTGACCCGCTGTCCTCTGTCGCGTACGCGCCGCAGGAACTCCTGATGATCCTGCTGCTCGGTGGCATGGCCTTCCTGACGTTCGCGCCGTGGGTCGCCGCGCTCGTCGTGCTGCTGCTCGTCGTGGTCGTCGCCTCGTACCGGCAGCTCATCAAGGCCTACCCGTCCGGTGGTGGCGACTACGAGGTGGCGCACCGGAACCTGGGCGAGAAGGCCGGGCTGGTCGTCGCCAGCGCACTGCTCGTCGACTACGTGATGACGGTGGCGGTGTCGGTCGCTTCCGGCGTCGACAACATCATCTCGGCGCTCCCGATGCTCGACCACTTCCGCGTCGAGCTCGCCCTGCTGTTCGTCGTGCTGCTCGCCGCCGCCAACCTGCGCGGCGTGCGCGAGTCGAGCAAGGCCTTCGCGATCCCGACCTACCTGTTCGTGGCGAGCGTGTTCGTGATGGTCATCACCGGGCTCGTCCGGGTCGCAGCCGGCAACGCCCCGGTCGCCGAGTCCGCGGCGTACACCGTGCAGAACGTGGAGCACACGACGCAGGCGGCGTTCATCCTGCTGCTCCTGCGTGCCTTCGCCTCGGGCTGCTCGGCCCTGACCGGCGTCGAGGCCATCGCGAACGGCGTGCAGGCGTTCCGTCGCCCGAAGATCAAGAACGCGCAGGCCACCCTGGTCGCGATGGGCGGCATCGCGATCGTCCTGTTCATCGGCCTCATCACCCTGGCACTCGTGTCGCACGTGCACTACGCCGAGCGCGCCTGCGACCTGCAGGGATTCGCGAACTGCGCGACCACGCCGCAGCGCTCCCTGATCGCGCAGATCGCGGCGGCGACGTTCGGCAACAACTCGGTGCTGTTCTTCGTGATCCAGGCGACGACCGCGGCGGTCCTGCTCCTCGCCGCGAACACGGCCTTCAACGGGTTCCCGCTGCTCGGCTCGATCCTGGCGCGCGACTCGTACGCCCCGAAGGCGCTGTCGACCCGCGGCGACCGCCTCATCTACTCGAACGGCGTCATCGTCCTGGCCCTGGTCGCCGCGGCCCTGCTCGTGGTCTACCGGGCGAACGTCACCAGCCTGATCCAGCTCTACATCATCGGTGTCTTCGTGTCGTTCACGCTCGGGCAGACGGGCATGGTCGTGCACTGGACGCGGCTGCTGCGGGCGGACCGCGACGGAACGGTGCCCGACGGCGACCCTGCCGTGAACCGAGGGCAGGTCGTCCGGTCCCGCACCATCAACGCGATCGGTGCCACCTTCACCTTCGTGGTGCTCGTCATCGTCACGATCACGAAGTTCACCCACGGTGCCTGGCTCGTGTTCCTGATCATGCCGGTGCTGTACGTGCTCATGCTCGGCGTGAACCGCTACTACCGCGACGTCTCGCACGAGATCGAGGCCGACGTCGAGACGAAGTTCGGCGCCACCGGCGACCACGCCATCGTCCTGGTGAACAAGCTGCAGAAGCCCGTGCTCAAGGCGCTCGACTACGCGGTCGCCGCCGAGCACGCGAGCATCGAAGCCGTGCACGTCGCCATCGACGACGCCGAGTCACAGCGTCTGCGCGACCAGTGGGCGGAGTACGGCATCCAGGTGCCGCTGACGATCGTGCCGAGCCCGTACCGCGACATCTCGATGCCCCTGATCAAGTACATCAAGGCGCACCGGGCCGAGCACGGCTCCGAGGTCGTCACCGTCTACACGCCGATCTTCATCGTCGGCCACTGGTGGGAGGGGCTGCTCCACAACCACCGCGGCCGCCGCATCCGCAAGAAGCTGCTGCTCGTGCACGGCGTCACCGTGGCCCTGGTGCCGTGGCTGCTCGACTCGTCCGAGCTGCTGTACGGCCGCCGCTCCCGCCCGCTGCCCGGCCAGGAGCGCCGCGGTGAACCCGTCCGGCCCCCGCTCCGCCGGCCAGCGCAGCCCGGGTCGTCGGCCGAGGGCGCAGCCGAGGACCGCCTGCTCCGGTCCGCCGAGCGCAACAGCATCCAGCCGCGCCGCGCGACCCGTCCGGCCGGCCCCGCCGAGGGCGTCGACCCCGCGCTCTGCACGGGCGAGATCCACGCCCTCGTCCCCTCGCCGCCGCGACGGGGAGCCGACGAGTCGTAGCATGTGGCCCCATGACCATCAGTGACCTGCGGACGTTCGCCACGTTCGACGGACACGGCGGCAAGGTCTCGAAGCGCGTCGAGGTGCTCGACCACGAACCGCCGGCCGGCAGCCCGCTCGAAGGACTCGTCGCCGTGCGCGGCGAGCACCCGCTCGGTGCGGTCGACGAGCGCGCCGCCGACGAGTCCGCCGCGCTCTCCCGCGGGGTCCCGAGCGTCGGGTGGGTCGACCCCGCCGCGCTCCGCGACTGGTACCGCCCCGACCGCGTGGTCCTGACCCGGCTCGAGGCGCGGCGGTCCGGCATCGAGCCCGGCGTCTACGCCGACTCCCGTGGGCGCGGTCGCGTCCGGATCGACGGCCTGGAGGCCCACCTCGCCCCCGACGGTCGGCCCGCCTTCCGCGCGCTGGCCGGGCCCACCGCCGAGCCCGTCGTCGACGTGCCGCTACCGACCGACCAGGCCGTCCGCCTGGTGGCGGTGACCGACGTCGCCGAGGGGCTCGAGGTCGTCACCGCGCCGGTGTCACCGTTCCTGCAGCCCGGTGAGCACCCGGCGTACGGCGACGACGTGGTCGGGTTGCCGCCACGTCCGGCGAGCGGCCTGGTCCGGGTCACGGCGTCGGTGCTGCTCGACGGCGAGCTGCACGAGGTCGACCGGATCGACGAACGTGCCGCGACGATCTGGATCCGGCGCGACGACCGCGTCGTGCCGATCGCCACGAGTGCCGTCGGGCCCGACCTGGTGCGGTACGCGGCCACCGCGGTCTGAGGCCGATCGGGGGACGCCGCTGCTGCGTGTCGTGCCGGGGGTGCGGCGTACGTTCGCGGACATGAGTGACGCAGACCGCGACCAGCAGCAGACCCCGGACGCACCGATCCAGGGCGAGACCCTCGGTGGCCCCCGACCCGACCCCTCCACCGACGCGAGCAAGGACCCCGAGCAGTGGGTCACCGGCGACGAGCCGATGACCGGACCGCAGCGCAGCTACCTCGACACCCTGGCCCGTGAAGCCGGCGAGGAACTCCCCGCCGACCTCACCAAGGCCCAGGCGTCGGAGCACATCGACCGCCTCCAGCAGCAGACGGGCCGCGGCGCCGATTCCTGAGAAGCAGTCCGCCCTTCGGCGGACCGCTGTCTGTGCATGCTCTGGGCATGTTCTGGCGAAGCGCGGTCAGTGCCCTGTCCGAGGATGATCGATGACGCGTCAACGGCTACCTTCGTGGCCATGCGAACGACATCGACCTCCATCGGCCTGACCGCGCTCCGCATCGTCCTCGGGGTGGTGTTCATCGCCCACGGTGCCCAGAAGTTCGCCCAGGGCATCCCGAACGTGGTGCAGGGCTTCTCGGGCATGGGTGTCCCCCTGGCCGAGGTCGCGGCACCCCTCGTCGCCGGCCTCGAGCTCGTCGGCGGCGTCCTGCTCGTGCTCGGTGTCGCGACCCGCGTCGTCGGCGTGCTGCTGGCCGTCGACATGGTGGTGGCCGGCGTCCTGGCCCACGGCTCGGCCGGCTTCTACTCGCAGGACGGCGGGTTCGAGTACGTGCTCGTGCTCGCGGTAGCCTCGCTCGCCGTGGCGCTGACCGGGCCCGGGCGGTTCTCGCTCGACGCCCTGGTGCTCAAGTCGTCGCGACGTCGTCGTGGCGTCGAGGAGCCCCTCCCCGCCTGAGCCGCGCGTCCCGGTTGCGTCTTCAGGCCGCCAGCGTGTCCATGACCTGGCGGGCGATCAGGCGTCCGGCCCGGTTCGCCCCGATGGTCGACGCCTGTGGGCCGTACCCGGCCAGGAACAGCCGCGGCTCCTCCGCCGACCGACCGTCCTCGACCACCACACCGCCCGCCGTGGTCCGCAGGTGCAAGGGCGCGAGGTGCCGCAGGTCAGCCCGGAACCCCGTCGCCCAGATCACCGCGTCGGCGTGCACGTGGGTACCGTCACTGGTCACCACGCCGCTCTCGTCCATCCGCGCGAACATCGGCTCGTCGCGCAGCACGCCACGGTCGATCCCGGCCCGGATCCGTCGCGACACGGGGACCCCGGTACCACTGACGATGCTCGGCAGGACCTCGCCGGCGCGGGCGGCGCGGTCCTGTTCGTCGACGGCGGCCACCGCGGACTCGACGTCGAGCGAGGCGGTCCCGGCCCAGACCATCGGGCGCCGCGTGAACCACCGCGTCGAACGGGCGACGCCGTCGAGCTCGAGCAGGAACCCGATCGCGCTCGTCCCACCGCCCACCACCACGACGTCCTGCCGGGCGAAGTCGGTGGCGCTGCGGTACTCGGTCGTGTCCACCTGGCGGCCGCGGAACACGTCGCGCCCCGGGTACCACGGCACGAAGGGCGTGCCCCACGTGCCCGAGGCGTTCACCACCACGTCGGCGCCGATGCGCGTGACGGTACCGTCGGCGCCCCGGGTCGTGACGCACAGCCCAGCGTCCACCTCGCCGACTGCGCCGATGCGCGAGACGGACGTCACCGACACGGGCCGCCGCACCCGCAGGTCGTAGTGCTGTTCGAACCGGCGGTAGTACTCGCCGACGACGTCCCGCGCGGGTCGTGACCGGTCGGCGTCGTCGAACTCCAGGCCCATCGCGCGCATCCCGGGCAGGTCGTGCACCCGGTGCGCCGCCCCGAGCCGTAGGGCCTCCCACCGGAACTGCCACGCTCCTCCGGTGCTCGGCGCGCGGTCGAGGATCACCAGGTCGGTGCCGGGGACGAGCCCCAGGCGCCGCAGGTGGTATCCCACCGAGAGTCCCGCCTGCCCCGCACCGATCACCACCACGCGGGCGTGCTGGTCGACCGGGGTCTCGAGGAGTTCCGTCATCACTTCGATTCTGCTGTGCGGGCCAGCCGTCGCGCGACGTCCAGATCGAGGTACATGGTAGAGTGATCGGCAGATTTCAAACCACGAACCGTCTGGTTCCCCGAGTGATCCTCCGTCATTCGCCAGGACCGGACCAGAGCCGAACGAGGGGGTCACGCATGGGGCGCGGCCGTCAGAAGGCGAAGCACACCAAGGTCGCCCGTGAGCTGAAGTACTTCAGCCCGCAGACGAACTACGGTGCGCTCGAGCAGGAGCTCTCCGCCGGACAACACTCCGACGAGAACTACGTCGACCGTTGGGCGGACCAGTACGGTCCGGAACCGGCGGAAGACGAAGACGAGTTCGAGACCCAGGCAGACCAGAACAAGTCCGCCTGACATCTCTTGTAGTCGCGCCGCGCAGCCCTCGGGCAGCGCGGCGTTTCTGCGTGCCCGGACACTGCGTGGCCGGACACTGCGTGGCCGGACACTGTGCGCCCGGACACCGGGTCCGCCCGTGCACCGGTCGGCGCGCCCGGGCCCCGGCTTCGAGTGGTCACGACTCCCCGCGCACACGATGCCGAGCGGTCAAGAACCGTCGGTTGCAGGCCCGCCAGGCGACGGCTCGTGACCACTCGCCGCACGCACCACGGCGCGGCGGAACCGGCCACCGGCACGGCACCGCACCGCACCGCACGGCAGGTCAGCCCGCGTAGCTCCCGACGAGCCGGACCGCGCCACCGTCGACGCCCTTGGCGCCCTGCTCGAAGCCGGTCAGGTCACGGGCGGACGTGGCGATCGTGCCCACGGGCCACGTCGGCATGCCGGCGGCACCGAGCGACGCGATGACCTCGGCAGCGGCACCGGCCGAGACGACGGCGAACATGCCGATGCCCAGGTTCCAGGTGCCCTCGGTGTCCTCGATCGGGGTGCCGGCCATGTCCGCAAGGACCCGGAAGACGGGGAGCGGCTGCCAGGTGGAGCGGTCGACCTCGACCCAGGAGCCGACGGGCAGCACGCGCGCCAGGTTCGCGGCGATGCCACCACCGGTCACGTGCGAGAGCGAGTGCACCGCGCCCGGGTGCTGCTCGAGGAGCGCCAGGAGCGGTGCGGTGTACAGGCGGGTGGGCTCGAGCAGGGCTTCACCGACGGAGACGGCGCCCCCGAACCCGGCGCCGCTCAGCTCGGGCAGCTGGTCCGTGAACCCGACGCCCCGCGTCGACAGGATGTGCCGCACGAGCGAGTAGCCGTTCGAGTGCAGACCCGACGACTCGATCGCCAGGACCACGTCGCCGTCCTGCACCAGGTGCGCGCCGAGCTGGGCATCGGCCTCGACGACGCCCGTCGCCGCACCGGCCACGTCGTAGTCGTCCGGGCCGAGCAGACCGGGGTGCTCCGCGGTCTCGCCACCGACCAGGGCGGTGCCGGTCTCTGAGCACCCGCGGGCGATGCCGGCGACGATGTCGGCGATGCGGCCAGGCACCACGCGGCCGCAGGCGATGTAGTCGGTCATGAACAGCGGCTTCGCGCCGACCACGACGATGTCGTCGACGACCATGCCGACCAGGTCCTGCCCGATGGTGTCGTGCTTGTCGATCGCCTGCGCGATGGCGACCTTGGTGCCGACGCCGTCGGTCGAGGTCGCGAGCAACGGGTGTGAGAAGTCCTTCAGGAACGAGACGTCGTAGAGCCCGGCGAACCCACCGACGCCCCCGAGGACCGAGGAGTTGTGGGTGGCCGCGACCGCGGACTTCATCAGTTCGACGGCCAGGTCACCGGCAGCGGTGTCCACTCCGGCTTCGGCGTACGGGTTGGGCATGCGGAGTCCTTCGCGGTGACATGGCAGACTTGTGCGGTACCCCCCGATTCTACTGATCTGGAGCACACCCGCGAATGTGCGGCATCGTCGGCCTTGTTGCGCAGGGCCCCGCCAACCAATCCATCTACGACGCACTGCTCCTCCTGCAGCACCGCGGGCAGGACTCGACGGGCATCGCCACGGTCGAGGGTCACGTGCACCACATGCACAAGACCCGCGGGCACGTGCGCGAGGCGTTCCGGACCCGCGACATGCGTGCCCTCCTCGGCACCATGGGGCTCGGGCACGTCCGGTACGCCACCAAGGGCGCCGCGACGAACGAAGAAGAAGCCCAGCCGTTCTACGTGAACGCGCCGTACGGCATCGTCCTCGTGCACAACGGCAACCTCACCAACACGCGGGAACTCACGCGTGAGCTGTTCGACATCGACCGTCGACACCTGAACACCACGAGCGACACCGAGCTCCTGGTCAACGTGCTGGCCCACGAGCTGCAGGGCCAGGTCCGCGGCGCGAACCTCGACCCAGGACAGGTCTTCGACGCCGTCGAGCGCGTGCACGAGCGGGTCGAGGGCTCCTACGCCACGATCGCGACCATCGCCGGGCACGGGCTGCTGGCCTTCCGCGACCCGTTCGGCATCCGCCCGCTGATCCTCGGCCACAAGCTCGACGAGGCCGGGCAGCCGGAGTGGGTCGTCGCGAGCGAGTCGCTCGTGCTCGAGTCCGGCGGCTACGAGATCGTCCGCGACATCGCTCCGGGCGAAGCCGTCTTCATCGAGATGAACGGTCAGATGCACGCCCGCCAGTGCGCGAAGAACCCGCGCCTGGTGCCGTGCTCGTTCGAGTACGTCTACCTGGCCCGTCCCGACTCGGTGATGAACGGCATCTCGGTCTACGACGCACGTCTGCGCCTCGGCAACCGGCTGGCGGACACCATCGAGCAGTACGCGCCGACCGGTGACATCGACGTCGTCATGCCGATCCCGGACTCCAGCCGTCCGGCTGCCATGCAGGTCGCTCGGAAGCTCGGCATCGAGTACCGCGAGGGCTTCTACAAGAACCGCTACGTCGGCCGCACCTTCATCATGCCGGGCCAGGCGGAGCGCAAGCGTTCGGTGCGTCAGAAGCTCAACGCGATGTCGTCCGAGTTCAAGGGCAAGAACATCCTGATCGTCGACGACTCGATCGTGCGTGGCACGACGAGCCGCGAGATCGTCGAGATGGCCCGGGCCGCCGGCGCGAACGAGGTCACGTTCACGAGCGCGGCTCCCCCTGTCCGGTTCCCGCACGTCTACGGCATCAACATGCCGACGCGCGCCGAGCTCATCGCGCACGACAGGAAGATCCCGGACATCAACCGCGTGCTCGGCAGCGACCACCTGATCTACCAGGAGGTCGGGGACATGCGCGACGCCATCATCGAGGGCTCCGACGTGACCGACCTCGAGATGAGCTGCTTCACGGGCGAGTACGTCACGGGCACCGTGAGCCCGGAGTACCTGTCCTGGGTCGAGGCCAACCAGCTCAGCTAGGTCGCGTCCGAGACGCGACCAGACGACAGACGGGAGGCCCGGTGCCAGCTGGCACCGGGCCTCCCGTCCGTTGATCGGGGGCGGCTACGGCCGCTGGTCACCGTGGTCGTCGAGCTCGCCGTCGACCGTCTCGGGCGGGAGTTCGACCTCGACGCGCTCCGCAGTCAGGCGGGCCGACCGCCGGGCGTAGACCCGGTCGAACACGACGGCGACGACCGCGCCGACGAAGGCGCCGATCGTGACGCCCCACAGGCTGAAGTAGCCGACCAGGCTGCCGAAGCTGGTCTGGTCCCGCTGTCCACCGAGGTTCATGGTGAGGGCGACCACGACGAGGGTCGCGAGGAAGCCGAGCACGGCACCGCCGACGATGAACACGCCGAACTTCGGGGCACGGCGGATGGTGACCTCGTCGGGGCTGGCGACCGCGCTGGGAGCCGGGGCCGGCGCGGGGAGCGGCTGCTCGTCGGGTTGATCGGTGTTGCTCACCCGTCCATTGTCCCCCACTGTGGGACGTCCCGCGGCCTGTGCGCTGCGACCGATCCGGGAGAGGATGGTCGCTACTGGTCGGTATCCCAAGCGGAAGAGGTGCGTCGCGTGCGTGAACCAACGGCACCCGCCCGCGGTCGCCGACCCACCTCGCCCGCTCGCGTCGCCTGGCCCGTCGCGCAGCGCGTCGAGGAGGACCGCGCAGTCGCCGTCGTGGCCGAGCACCGCTGGAGCGTCGCGATCGTCGGGGCCCCCGGTCTCGGCAAGAGCACCGCCGCGGCTCGCGTGACCGACCGGGTCGCCGGTCGTGACGGCACCGGCCGCACCGTGGTCGTGCCGATCACCGCGGTCGCCGCGAGTCGGTCGATGCCCTTCGGCGCCGTCGTCGAGCGCTTCGGCGAACTCCCCGCCTCGATCTCCGAGCTGTCCGACGACGCGAGTGCCGAGCAGCGCTTCCGGGCGATCGAGGACCTGGTCGACCGTGACGTGCTACTCCGTGTCGACGACGCCGACCACCTGGACGCGATCTCGGCGCGGTACGTCGCCTGGCTGGTCCGTCGGCAGGGCGCGCGACTCGTCCTGACCTGCCGCGACTTCACGGCGCTCCCCGAACCGCTCCGCGCGCTGTGGCAGGACGACCTGCTCGAACGCATCGACCTGCAGCCGCTGGCGTTGCACGAGACCGCCGCGCTCGTCGCCGAGGCGCTGGGCTCACCGCTCGAGAACGCCTCGGCGGAGCGCGTGCACCGGGCCACCGCCGGCAACCCGCTGTACCTGCGCGAGGTGGTGCGCGCAGCACGGGCCTCCGGTGCGCTCGACCACACCGCGAGCGGCTGGTACTGGCGTGGGCGGGTGACCGCGTCGGACAGCCTGGCGGACATGTACCGCACGGAGCTCGGGACGCTGCCGGAGGACCTGCGTGACGTCGTCGACATCGTGGCCCTCGCCGACCCGATCCCGCTCGCCCGTCTGCTCGGACTGGTCACCGGCGGAGACGTCGACCGGGTCGTCGCGCTCGGCCTCGTCCGGATCGACTCGCTCGACGACGGTGCCGCGGTCGTCCGGCCGTCGCACCCGCTCGTCGGCGAGGTCATCCGGACCCTGGTGCCGGTGGCCCGACGCACGGCGCTCTTCGCCCGTGCCAACGCCTTCCGCACCGACCGGCCCGAGGGCGCTCCGCCCGCCGCACGGCTGCGCGCCGCACTGTGGTCGCTCGAGTGCGGGGTCCTGCCGTCGGTCGACCAGCTGCTCGACGCGGCACAGGTCGCCGTGCGGTTGCAGGAGCACGAGAGCGGGATCGCCCTGGCCTCGGCAGCACTCCGCACGACCCTCACCCCGACCGAGCAGGTCACGGCGCACTGCCTCCGCTCGCTGGCGCACTCGTACTCGGACGGCCGCGAAGCCGGCCGTGCCGACGCCGAAGCGGCGTGGGGCATCGCGAAGCGGCACGTCGGCGACGTCACCGACGAGGCCGTCACCGAAGCGTGCGAGATCCTGGCGAACATCCGCCAGTTCCACGACGACGACGTCGCGGCCGCGGTCGCACTCACCGACGCCGCCGTGCATCTGGTGGTGTCCGACGAAGCGGTCGAGCGTCTGCGGTTGCTGCGGATGGCGCACCAGGGCTGGGGCGGCGACTTCGCCGAGGTCCGTGCCGAGATCGAGCGCAGCGGCATCGTGCAGGCACCGACGATGCCGATGTCGTTCCTGGCCGTCGCACCGTGCGCCGTGATGGCGTTGGCGACAGCCGGCCGGCTCGACGACGCCGCAGCCCTGGGCCGCCGGGCACTGGCCACCGCGGCGGCACACGTCGAGGCGGCCCCGTGGAGCGTGGGCGAGAACTCCTCCGTCCTGCACCAGGTACAGATGTGGCGCGGCGACCTCGACGACCTGATCACCGAGGTGCCAGCCGGACGCTCCAGCCCCTACCTGAAGTACGACTTCACCCTCGAGCTCATCGGCCAGGGCAACCTGGCCATCGGACAGCGCCGATGGGACGACGCGATCGCGGCCTTCACCGCGGCGTGCGAGCGGTACGACATCGCCGACCACGGTGGGTTCGCCGCGTACCCGTGGGCCCGCTTGGCGATGTCACACGCGTATGCCGGGCACCCTGAGGACGCGGCCCGGGCGCTCGAACGTGCGAAGACCACGCCGCAGCGGGCGATGCGGATCACCGGTGAACAGGTCGCCGTGACCATCGCCTGGACCGAGTCCGTGCTCGGCAACCCCGCCGGTCTGCAGCACGCCGACGAGATCATCGAACGCAGCACCGCGAACGGGTCCTGGACGCACGTGATGTACGGGTACGCCCTGCACTACTCGGTCGGCATGCTCACCGGGCGCGAGAGCCCCGGCACGCTCGACCGGATGCGCGACGCCGCCTCGCGCGTCGACGGGCCGCTCGCCGCCGCGATCGTGCAGTACGCGGACGCGGTGCAGGCGGACGACCGGACCCGGGTGATCGCGGCGCAGGGCGTGCTGGCGGTCCACGGCATGTCGGTGGCTGCCGGACGGTCCAAGCCACCGCTGACGAAGCGCGAGTACGAGGTCGCCGAGCTCGCCGCACAGGGCCTGAGCAACCGGCGGATTGCGGAGTCCCTCGGGCTCTCGACGCGGACGATCGACGCGCACCTGTCCCGGGTCTTCGCGAAGTGGGACCTGCACGCGCGGTCGGAACTCACCGAGCTGCTCTGAGCGGACGGCCGGCCGGTGCTGCTCGGCGCCCGGCGTGGGCTGTTCGGCACCCGGCAGGGGGCGCTCGGCGCCCCGCGAGGGGCTGCTTCGCGTTCGACATCACGTGTCGCGCACGCAAGAACGTTGCGGATTGCAGCACAACACGCCGCCGCGATTGACACGACGTGCGGAACATCGCGTACCTTTGTCCCTGTCGCCGGGTTCGGACCCGTTCGGGTCGGGTCCGAATCCCGGCGACTTCAAGCTTAGGAACGCGATCGATGCGAGCGCATCGGTAGGCACTACCTAATTCGCGCCGGACTCCGCGCGGCGTCACGGACGCCCGGGTCGGGTGTCCGTCGCCGATGCCGGATCGGGCGTCGCCGCCGATGCCGGGTCCGAGCGGTGTCAGGCGCCGGGAGCGGGCAGCCGGACCGGCAGGAACGCCGTCAGGTCGGCGCGTGATCCCGATGCGCTGACGCGTGACTGCGCGACCGCCTCGGCCCAGGTCAGCTCGCCGGACGCGAGTGCCAGCCACGTGGTGGCGTCGGTCTCGACCACGTTCGGCGGCGTGCCACGGGTGTGCCGGGGGCCGGGGACTGCCTGGATCGCAGCGAACGGCGGTACCCGCACCTCGACGCTGTTCCCCGGGACCTCGTCCGCCAAGCACTGCAAGGTCCACCGCACCGCGGTCGCCACGGCGGGTCGAGCCGTCTCCCCACCGCGCACCGCAGCCAGTGCCGCGCGGCCGTCGGCGTCCTCGATCCTCCTGGGTGGCATCTCCACAGGCTAGCCCTCGCATCGCGGGCGGCGAGTCGGGCTGGGTAGGGTGATCGGGTGCGAATCCTCGTCCTCGGTTCCGGTGCCCGCGAGCACGCGATCATCACGGCCCTGCTCGCTGAGCATGCCGGTCACGTCATCACGGCAGCGCCCGGCAACGCCGGCATCGCGGCCGACGTCGAGACCGTCTCCCTCGACCCCACCAACGGTGCGCTCGTCGCCGAGTACGCGATCGAGAACGACGTCGAGCTCGTCGTCGTGGGCCCCGAGGCCCCGCTCATCGCCGGCGTGGCCGACCCGGTGCGCACCCGCGGCATCCCGGTGTTCGGCCCGGGCAAGGCCGCGGCCCAGCTCGAGGGCTCCAAGGCGTTCGCCAAGCGGATCATGGGCGAGGCCGGTGTGCCCACCGGGCGTCCGGTCTACGCCGGCACGGTGGACGAAGCCGTCGGCGCCATCGACGAGCTCGGCGCACCGTACGTGGTCAAGGCCGACGGGCTCGCCGCCGGCAAGGGCGTGCTCGTCACCGACGACCGCCAGGCCGCGATCGACCACGCCACCTACTGGCTCCAGCACGGCCACGTCGTGGTCGAGGAGTTCCTCGACGGCGAAGAGGTCTCCTTGTTCTTCCTGAGCGACGGCCACGACGTGCGTGCGCTCAGCCCCGCGCAGGACTACAAGCGCCTGGCCGACGGCGACCTCGGCCCGAACACGGGCGGCATGGGCGCGTACTCGCCGCTGCCCTGGCTCGCCGACCGCTGGCCGTCCGAGCAGGCCTTCGTCGACGAGGTCACCGAGCTCGTGGCCCTGCCGACGGTCCGCCGGCTTGAGCACGAGGGCACGCCGTTCGTCGGGCTCCTGTACTGCGGCCTCATCGTCACCGAGCAGGGCGTCCGCGTGATCGAGTTCAACGCGCGGTTCGGCGACCCGGAGACGCAGGTCGTGCTCCCCCGCCTGGCGACCCCGCTCAGCGAACTCCTGCTCGCCGCCGCCACCGGGCAGCTCGGCGCCGTCCCCGCTCCCGCGTTCCGGGACGACGTCGCCGTGACCGTCGTCCTGGCGAGCGAGGGCTACCCGGAGAACCCGCAGACCGGCCGACCGATCACCGGCATCGACGACGCGAACGCCCGTGACGGCGTCTCCGTCGCGCACGCTGCCACCGGCGTCCTCGACGACACGCTCATCGCCACAGGGGGCCGGGTGCTCAGCGTGGTCGCGACGGGGTCCGACTTCGCCCAGGCCCGCGAGCGTGCCTACGCCGGGCTCGGCGACATCACGCTCGACGGCGCGCAGTTCCGCACCGACATCGCCGCGAAGGTCGCCCGGTGACCGCCCCCGCGCCGATCGCCGGCTGGCGGCACGTCTCGTCCGGCAAGGTCCGCGAGCTCTACGTGCCCGAGGGAACCACCGACCTGGCGAGCGCATCCGAGCTGCTGCTCGTCGCCTCGGACCGGGTCAGCGCGTACGACTTCGCGCTCGAGCCGCCGATCCCCGGCAAGGGCGAGCTGCTGACCCGTCTGTCGCGCTTCTGGTTCACCCAGCTCAGCGACGTCCCGAACCACATCATCGGCCCGTCCTCCGGTGGCACGCCGGTGCCCGCCGACGTCGAGGCACGGTCGATGCACGTCATGCCGCTCACGATGTTCCCCGTCGAGTGCGTGGTGCGCGGGTACCTGGTCGGCAGCGGCTGGGCCGAGTACCAGGAGAGCGGCAGCGTCTGTGGCGTCGCGCTCCCCGCCGGGCTGTCGAACGGCGACCGCCTGCCGGAGCCGATCTACACGCCGGCGTACAAGGCGGCCCAGGGCGAGCACGACGAGAACATCTCGTACGAGCAGACCGTCGACCTGGTCGGTGCCGAGACCGCGGCGACCCTGCGCGAGCTCTCGCTGCACGTCTACACCGAGGCCGCGGCCATCGCGCTGGACCGCGACGTCGTCATCGCGGACACCAAGTTCGAGTTCGGGCAGGACGCCACCGGTCGGATCCGCATCGCGGACGAGGTCCTGACGAGCGACTCCAGCCGCTACTGGGACGCCAGATCCGCCGACCGCACCGACTCGTTCGACAAGCAGATCGTGCGGGACTGGCTCAGCGCCAACTGGGACCGCCAGGGCACGCCGCCGGTGCTCCCGGACCAGATCGTCGAGCGCACGGCTGCGCGCTACGCCGAGCTGATCGAGCGTCTCGGGGCCTGACGCCGCACCCGGCCGGCGTCCGGCTCCGGTCACGACACCCCGCTCACGTCCGGCGAACGGTCACGAACCGTCGCCCGACGCCCCGCCAACCGACAGTTCGCGACCACTCGGCAGCACGCACACGACGTGTCGCGACCACCCGCCCCGCGCCGCCTGATGCCTGGCGCCCGGCCGACCGGCGGTCACGACACCCCGCTCACGTCCGGCGAACGGTCACGAACCGTCGCCCGACGCCCCGCCAATCGACAGTTCGCGACCACCCGGCAGCACGCACACGACGTG
This sequence comes from Curtobacterium sp. 8I-2, assembly GCF_902506155.1. NCBI lineage: Bacteria > Bacillati > Actinomycetota > Actinomycetes > Micrococcales > Microbacteriaceae > Curtobacterium > Curtobacterium sp. 8I-2. The sequence continues at coordinate 1,707,996 of NZ_LR732827.1, read as the reverse complement.
TCGCGACCACGCGCCGCGCGACCGGCCGACGAGCCAGCCGACGGTTCGTGACCGCTCAGGCCTCCACGGCGTCGCGCGCCACCACGACGACGGTCAGGTCGTCGCCCGGGTCGTGCTCGACGACGCGGGCTCGCACCCGCTGCAGGAACGTCTCGACGTCCGCGGACTCCCGGTACAGCGACCCGAGTTCGGACAGCGCCGCGAGCGTCGAGTCCCAGAGCTCGAGCGCGCCGTCGGTCACGACGATGAGCACCTCACCCGGCCGGAGCACGAGCGACCCGGCCGCGCGGGGCATCCCGGTGGGGTGCAACCCGATCGGCAGGTCCGACGACCGCAGGATCCGCTCGGCACCGTCGTCGCGGAGCTGCAGCACGAGCCCGTGCCCGGCATCGGCGAAGTCGAGTCGCCCGGTGGACGGGGTCAGCCGCCCGTGGAACATCGTCGCGAAGGACTCTGCGCGGCTGAGTTCGGGCGCGACCTGCACCTCGAGTTCGGCGAGCGCGACGCACGGGTCCTGGTCGCCGCGGGCGAGCAGCCCACCGCGGATGTTCGCCGCGAGGAGCCCGGCGGACATCCCCTTGCCCATGACGTCCGACACGGTGAGGTGGATCGAGTCCTCGCCGGAGCGGTGCCAGTCGTGGAAGTCGCCGGAGACGAGGCCGTGCGGGATCGACACGCCCGTGATCCGGTACCCGGGGACCTGCACCTCGGCCGGCTGCAGACCGTTGAGCACGGTGCGCAGTCGGTCCTCGTCCGCACCGGTGAGCAGTTCACGCTCCGCCCAGACGCCGAGTTCCTGCAGCAGTTCGAGCTCGTCGGGGTCCAGGGTTCGCGGCTCGGGGTCGATCAGGCAGAGGGTGCCGATCTTCAGGTCGTCGTCGGGGGCGCGGAGTCCGACGCCGGCGTAGAACCGGACGTTCGGGTCGCCGAGCACCATCGGCAGGTCGGCGTACCGGTCGTCCAGTCGGGCATCGGCGACGACCACGGGGCCCTGCTCGCCCAGGGTCCGGCCGCAGAACGTGTCCTGCAGCGGGATGACGGGGCCGAATACCGCGTCGCTCTGCTGCGACTTGATCGTCAGGGTGTTCTCGCCGGCCAGGTTGAGGAACGAGCCGGAGACCCCGAGGGCCTCGCGTGCGATCCGGGTGATCCGTTCGAACCGTTCCTCGACGCCGCCGTCGACCACGTCGAGCGCCGCGATCAGGGCCGCTCGCCGGACCGCATCGGCCCCGGTCGGCGCGGGCACGGACATCGCGGTTTCCGGCTGCATGCGTCCACGGTAACGCGCCGAACGGACAGCGCCTGGCCCCAGTCCGGAGGGCGCAGGAGCGTGGGCGGAGCGCACTGGAGCGAGCGAGCATCGGCGTACGCTGGTCGTCGTGCTCCGAGTCGTCCCCGCAACCGTCCTCGGCGTGGCCGCGCTCCTGGCCCTCGCCGGCTGCGGCGCCCACGACTCCACCGGCCAGGTGTCGGTCACGGTCTCGTCGAACGCCGCCGACCGCCCCTACGAGGTCAAGGTGTTCGCCTCGACCGGCAAGCTCTCCGAGCACCAGCGGGTGTTCCCGGGCGGGACGGCCGACTTCGCAGGTGTGCCGCTCGGCCAGGTCACCGTCCGCGCCGGCGACCTCTGCCCCCAGACGACCAAGGTCTCCAACGGCACGGTCGCGACGGTCACCCTGACGACGACGGGCTGCTGAACCCGCCCGTCACCCCGACGACGGCCCACTGGCCCCCTCCGCCACCAGGTGCTCCACTCGCGGTTCACCCGCGATCTCGTGCACGGCCCGCAGGGTCCGGGCATCGTCACCGGTCTGCCGGACCTCGTGCTGGTCGACGTGCTCCTGCCACGACCCCACTCGGAACGCCTCGACCCAGGCGTCCGGCCCGGTCGCCCGGTCCCGGTACAGGTTCCAGTCACGGGCGCCGGTCCGGCGTCGGCTCCGCCCGAGCCGTTCGGCCCGCGCCCGGAACTCGTCGACCGCGCCCGCCGGGACCGTCCAGTGCAGCAGCACGAGGGTCTCCCCCGTTGCAGCGCTGTGGTCGTCCGGCACGAACACCTGGTCGCCGAACGGCATCGGCGTCACGGCCCGTTGCCGGTCGGTGAGCACCGGGAACCCGGACACGAGCAGCAGGGCGGCACTGAGCGCGGTGAGGACTCCGGCCCCGGCGAGCACGCCCATCACCCCGAGGGGTGTGGCGACGGCACCGGCGAGCGCCGCCCCGATCGCCGTGCAGCCGAAGAGCACCAGCTGGTAGGCGGCGAGCCCTCGGGTCCGCACCCACGCGGGCAGGAACGCCTGCACCGTGCCGTTCAGCGTCGTCACCACGGCGATCCACGCCACCCCGCCGACCAGGAGCGCGACGAGCACGACCGCCAGCACCGGGACGAGCGCGACGACCGTGGTGCAGACCCCGAACACGACCGAGGCGATTCCGACCGTGCGGCCGATCCCGAGCCGTGCGCGGACCGCGGGCATCACGAACGCCCCGCCGACCGAACCGGTTCCGACGGCGGCGAGCAGCAGGCCGTACCCGCCGGACGACAGCCCGAGCGACCCGTCGGCGACGAGCGGCAGGAGTGCCCACAGCGCGTTCGCGGGCACCATGAAGACCGCGAGCTGCACCAGCAACCGGCGGACGACCGCCGCGTGCAGGACGTACCGCAGGCCGGCGCGGGTCGCGTCGATGAACGGTTCGGCCCGGGTCTCGGGCCGCTGGTAGCCGCGCCAGGCGACGAGCACCACCAGGAAGAGCGCGAACGACAGCGCGTTGGCCGCGAACACGAACGGCACGCCGAGCTGCGCGATCACCACGCCGGCGAGCGCCGGTCCGATCGCACGGGCGACGTTGACCCCGACGGAACTCAGCGCGGCGGCGTCGGTGATGGCGGCACGCGGCACGATCTCGGGTACGAGTGCCTGGTATGCGGGCAGCTGGAGCGCCGAGGCCGTGCCGAGCAGGAACGTCACGGTGAGCAGGAGCGCCGGGGTCATGTCGCCGGTCGCGGTCAGCACGGTCATCACGACGCCGACGACCACCTGGAACGCCTGCACGCCGATGAGCAGGCGTCGCCGGTCGACGAACTCGCCGATCACCCCGGCGGGGATCCCGACCAGCAGTACCGGCAGGCTCGATGCGGTCTGCACGAGGGCGACGACGACGGGTGCGGCGTGCTCGTCGACGAGCAGCCACTGCGCGCCGACGGTCTGCATCCAGCTGCCGATGTTGCTCACCAGCACCGCGATCCACAGGGCGCGGAAGACCGGTATCGCGAGCGGCGCCAGGGCGCCGCCGCGGGGTGCGTCGGTGGTGCGGTCCGTGGTCACGTCGCCTCCTGGGGTGGAACCGGGACTGTCTGGAGGCGCGGTGCGCGTCGGGCGCACACCGCGCCTCCAGGCCGTGGTCGCGTCACACGCGCACCGTGGCGACCAGGACGCACGGTCCGGGCGCCGTCACGCCCGGCGCGGCAACTGCGGGCAGGATAGCCGGAATCCGCAAAGTACGGGAGGGCCAGGCTCCGCGGGTTCGGTCAACGGACGAACCGGACCGAGCCGGGCCGAGCCGGCCCCGATCCGGGATCACCGCGTCGGTCGACCCGTGCCCAGGGCGCCCCGTTCGATGGTCTGGTGCGGCTGCTCCCCGAAGCGATCCCGGTAGTACGCCGCGAACCGACCCAGGTGACGGAACCGCCACCGCCGCGCGACCTCGCTGACGAGCAGCGCGCGGGCACCCGGGCGCCCCAGCTCCAGGTGCACCCGGTCGAGTCGTACCTCGCGCAGGTACTCCATGGGGGTGACGCCGAGCCGACGGCGGAACAGGTCCTGCAGCCCGCGCTCGCTCAGGTCACAGGCTGCCGCGACGTCCGCCACGGTCAGCACCTGGTCGGCGTGGTCGTGGACGAAGCCGATCGCCCGCCGCATCCGGTCCGCGACGTCCGATCGTGACCGGGTGAAGGTCGACAGGACGACGGTCGCGATCCGTCGGTTCAGGGCCGCACGGTCGTCGGCGGGCAGGGCGGGGTCGAGGATGCGCCCGGAGACCTCGCGCAGCAGTGCCCGCAGTGGTTCGAGCGCGGGGTCGGCCGCGTCCGGCTGCCGGAACACCCAGGGCTCCCCCGTGTCGCCGAGCAGCGACGGCGACAGGTGCAGCAGCGTCGTGGCGGTCGCGTCGGTCTCGAAGCCGTACGCGGACGATGCCGAGAGCATCATCGGCCGCTCGGCGCCGACGTCCCAGTGCTCGCCGTCGTCCGCGGTCAGGCTGGCCCGGCCGTCGGCGAGCCAGAACACGACGTGGTCGGGGCGCGGACCGATCGTGCCGGACCGCTTGCCCGGTGTCGCGATCCGGTGGATCGACAGGTCGTCGTCGCCGCCGGTCTCGTACCCGAAGCCCTGGTCGTCCGTGGTCACGGCGAGGGGACCCGGTCCCACTCGTCGCCGTACCGGGACAGCACCGACCACCGCGAGATCGGCCACGTCGTCACGAAGGCGCGCCCCACGACGTCGTCGACCGGCACGGTGCCGTGCACCCGCGAGTCGGCGGAGTCGTACCGGTTGTCGCCCATCACCCAGATGCGCCCCTTCGGCACGGTGATCTCGAAGTCCTTGCCGACGACGCGGTTCGATCCGCGTTCGAGCACGACGTAGGGCTCGTCGACCGCGTGCCCGTTCACCGACAGCCGGCCCCGGGTGTCACAGCACGACACCGTGTCACCCGGCAGGCCGATGACCCGCTTGATCAGGTCGTCGCCCTGGCCCATGCCGAGCCAGCCGCCCGGGTCGTGGAACACCACGACGTCACCGCGCTGCAGCGGGACGACCCCGGGCACGAGCTCGTTGACGAGCACCCGGTCCCCGATGAGCAGCGTGTTCTGCATCGAGCCGGAGGGGATGGAGAACGCGCGGACCAGGTAGGCCTTGACCAGGAAGGACGCCAGGAGCGCCACGACGACGATGATGACGAGGTCGCGCAGGAACCGCAGACCGCCGCGCTTCGGGTCGGTCTCGGCGGCGGGTCCGGAGTCGGGTCCGGCGTCGGGGTGCGTGTCACTCAATGCGTCAGCACCACCTTGACGAGGCCGATCACGAACGCCACCGCGGCGAGCACGATCCCGCCCCACAGCCCGAGGAACGTCGGCTGCTTCCCGCTGAACCGCTGCATGAACACCCCCACCAGACCGATGCGCACGACCAGGATCACGGTCGCCGCGATCTGCGCCCACTCGGCCGGCAGCCAGCCGATCCAGGCCGCCGCGTAGAGGACCGCCGGGATCAGCCCGGAGGTCGCGATCGGGTTGGCGTTCCGGACGATCGTCGCGACGGACTCGCGGCGGGCAGCACGCTCGGCGGCTGATCCTTCGCCGTCGTCGCCCAGGCCGTGCGCGACCAGGTGCGCGAGCACGTGCGCCAGGTACGTCAGCACCGCGGTCGCCAGCACGGTCGCCACCGCGGCGCCGTGGTGGATCTGCTCCGGGTCCACCGCGATCGCGACGGCCAGCACCGTGATGTTGCCGTAGATGTAGGACGACATCCGGTCGCGCACGTGCTCGAGTGGCAGGTCGCGGGGGTCCGGGCGACCGCCGCGGGGTCCGCGCCCCGGTCGCGAGGGCCGTCGTGTGCGTGGCATCCGTCCATCTTGGCCCCCGCGGTCGGCCGTCCGCCGACAGGACACCGGGTGCGATGGCCACACGGGTGGCCGGTTCCGGCAGACTGGGTGCCGATCGGCGCGACGGAGCGCCGGACAGGGCCCCACGAGCCGGTTCCGACACGCTACGGAGCTTGCGGAGTAGCGTGTCGGCCGAGGGAGAGGGAGAGGAACGGATGACGTCCGCACGACCACTCGCCCTGGTGACCGGCGTGGGCCGCAGAGCCGGCATCGGCGCGGCACTCGCGACCCGACTGGCAACAGACGGATGGGACCTCGCCATCTCGTGGTGGGGGCCCTACGACGACCGCGTGAGCGGCGGGGCGGACCCGGACGGGGTCGAGTCGGTGGTGCAGGAGTGCGAGGCGGCGGGAGCACGGGTGACGCGCCTCCCGGTCGACCTGGAGGACCCGGAGCAGGCGGCCGCACTCGTCGGCCGCGCCGAGACGGAAGCCGGCGCCCCCGTCTCCGCCCTCGTCATGTCGCACTGCGAGTCCGTCGACTCCGACTTCCGCACCACGACCGTCGAGTCGTGGGACCGCCACTTCGCCGTGAACGCGCGCGCACCGTTCCTGCTCGTGCAGGCCTACGCGGCCGGGCTCGAGCGCGCCGGTGACGCCGCCCCGCGCGACCGACGCCGGATCGTCGCACTGACGAGCGACCACGTCGCGTACAACCTGCCGTACGGGGCGTCGAAGGGGGCGCTCGACCGGATCGTGTTCGGTGCCGCGAAGGAGCTCGGCAGCCTCGGGGTCAGCGCCAACGTGGTGAACCCCGGGCCGAACGACACCGGCTGGATGTCCGACGAGGTCAAGGGGTGGGCCGTCGAGGGCACGCCGCTCGGCCGGCTCGGACGCCCGTCGGACACCGCGGCGCTCGTCGGGTTCCTCTGCTCGGAGCAGGGTGCGTGGGTGAACGGCCAGCTGCTGAAGTCGGACGGCGGGATCTCGAACAGCGCTTGACGCACCGGATTGGTTGACGCGTCATCGAATTGGTTGACGCGTCAACCAAATGGGCGCACACTTGGTGCATGCAAACGCACGAACTCCTCGCCGCCGACACCGGGATGGGCGCCGTCACACTCCGCGTCGCGGACCTGGACGCGATGATCCGGTACTACCGCGACGGCGTCCGGCTGTCGCTGCTCTCCCACGACGGCGGCGTCGCCGTGCTGGGTCGCGGCAGCACGCCGATCGTGATCCTCGAGCACGCCCCCGCGATGCAGCACGCCGGCCCGCGCGAGGCCGGACTGTTCCACACGGCGATCCTGTTCGACACCCGGGCCGACCTGGCCGCCGCGCTGTACTCGGTCGCCACGCAGTACCCGGCGTCCTTCACCGGCAGCGCCGACCACCTGGTGAGCAACGCGTTCTACTTCACCGACCCCGAGGGCAACGGCGTCGAGCTGTACTGGGACCGCGACCGCACCGAGTGGTCGTGGACGCACGGCGTGATCGACATGGACACGAAGTACGTCGACCCGAACGCGTTCCTGCAGTCCCACCTGACCGAGGACGCCCTGGACACCGCCGCGGCACGCCCGGGCAAGGTCGGCCACGTGCACCTGTCCGTCGGCGACGTCGCCACCGCGCGCTCGTTCTACGTCGACACGCTCGGCTTCGAGACCACCGCGGGGTTCGGCGAGGCGCTGTTCGTCAGCGCCGGCGGCTACCACCACCACATGGCGATGAACACCTGGAACTCCCGCGGCGCCGGGCGACGACAGCAGGCCCTCGGGCTGGGCCTCGTCCGCATCGAGGTCCCCGCCGTCGACGACCTCGGCGCGCTGACCGAACGCATGCGGCACGGCGGCGTGGAACTCGCCGACGACGGCCGGACCGTGGCGTTCGACGACCCCTGGGCGAACCGCATCGAGGTGACGACGCCCGGTCGCGGCTGATGTGTCGCGACACTCCGCGCTGACCGACACCCCACGCCCGCCCGGACCCGCGAGGTGTCGCCCAGCGCGAAACCTCCCCACACCGGCCGCCGGACCGGCAGGATGGACCCGTGACTGACGACATCCGGTGGGAGGTGGTCGAGGAGAGCACGCTGTCGCTCCCCGACCACGAAGCGATCGCGGCGCTGCTCGGGCAGGCCTTCCCCGACTGGTCGCACTGGTACGTGGGCGGCCGGAGCTGGTCCGGCATGCAGCCGGAACGCCGCGTGCTCGCGCACAACGCCGACGGGGTCGTCCTGGCCCACGTCGGCATCCGCCGCATGTTCGTCACCGTCGGCGGGCAGGACGTCCTGGTCGGCGACACCGGCCTGGTCGCCGTGTCACCCCGGCTGCAGGGCACCGGCGTCGGCCGGGAGCTCATGACCCGGACCCACGCGGTCCTCGACGGACTGCAGGTGCCGTACGGGTTCCTCGGGGCCGGTGAGGACCGGATCCCCTTCTACGCGAAGCTCGGCTGGCACGAGTTCCCCGAGGCCGTCGGCACCTTCTCGGCGTTCACCGCCGAGGGCGCCGGCGTCAGCAACACCGAACAGGGCGGCTGGATGGCGCTGCCGGTGGCAGCGCAGCTCGAGGACTGGCCGACGGGCCCGATCTGGCTGAACGGCCAGCAGGTCTAGCCGCAACGACCGACGGACGGGAGGCCCGGTACCAGCTGGTACCGGGCCTCCCGTCCGCTCGTTGCGGCCTGGGCTTACGCCTCGACCGCGACCTTCTCGGGGTTCTCGTTCGAGCCGGGCGCGCTCGGCGCGACCGCGGCGCGCACGCGCGCACCCAGGTCGGCGTCGACGTTCGTCCAGTAGGCGAACACGCGCTCGCGCAGGTCGTCGCGCGTCACCTTCGAGACGTGACCGGCGATGTTGCCGACCAGGCGCTCACGGGCGGCGTCGTCCAGGACCTCGCGGACGAGCGTGCCGGCCTGACCGAAGTCGTCGTCCTCCGGGTGCAGGGTCGCGGCGGAACGCTGCAGCGCGCCGTCGGACTCCCAGCCCGGGGCGTCGTCGGTCGCGGTCGGGTCGGCGTGCGCACCACCGAGGGAGTTCGGCGCGTACACCGGCACCTCGGACTTCTGGAAGTCGAAGCGCATGCCGCCGTCCTTCGAGTACGAGTGGACCTCGTTCTTCGGGGCGTTGACGGGCAGCTGGGCGTGGTTCGTGCCGACGCGGTAGCGGTGGGCGTCCGCGTAGCTGAAGATGCGCGCGAGGAGCATCTTGTCGGGGCTCGCCGCGATGCCGGGCACGAAGTTCGAGGGGGCGAAGGTCGCCTGCTCGATCTGCGCGAAGTAGTTCTCCGGGTTGCGGTTGAGCTCCATCGTGCCGACCTCGATGAGCGGGTAGTCCGCGTGCGGCCACACCTTCGTCAGGTCGAACGGGTTGAAGCGGTAGGTCGCGGCGTCCTCGTACGGCATGACCTGCACCTTGAGGGTCCAGCGCGGGAAGTCCCGACGCTCGATCGCGGCGTGCAGGTCACGGATGTGGAAGTCCGCGTCCTCACCGGCGATGCGGTCGGCGTCCTCCTGCGTCAGGGTCTTGTGGCCCTGCTCGGTGATGAAGTGGTACTTCACCCAGAAGCGCTCGCCGTCGGCGTTGATCCACTGGTAGGTGTGCGAGCCGAAGCCGTCCATCTCACGCCAGCTCGCCGGCAGACCGCGGTCGCCCATCAGCCACGTGACCTGGTGCGCCGACTCGGGCGACAGGGTCCAGAAGTCCCACTGCATGTCGTGGTCGCGCAGGTGCGAGCCGGGCAGACGCTTCTGCGAACGGATGAAGTCCGGGAACTTGATGCCGTCGCGGATGAAGAACACCGGGGTGTTGTTGCCGACGAGGTCGTAGTTGCCCTCGGACGTGTAGAACTTCAGCGCGAAGCCGCGGGGGTCGCGCCAGGTGTCGGGCGAGCCCTGCTCACCGGCGACGCTCGAGAACCGGGCGAGCATCTCGGTGGTCTGCCCGGGCTGCAGGAACGCGGCACGGGTGAAGCGCGAGACGTCCTGCGTGACGGTGAAGGTGCCGAAGGCGCCGCCGCCCTTGGCGTGCACGACACGCTCCGGGATGCGCTCACGGTTGAACTGGGCGAGCTTCTCGACCAGGTAGTGGTCGTGCAGCGCGAGGGGGCCGTCGGCCCCGACGCCCATCGAGTGCTCGTCGCTCGAGACGGGTGCGCCGCTGTTGGTCGTGGTGGTCGGGGTGCCGGTCGGCGTGTTCTGGTCGGACACGGTTCCTCCTGGGGTGGGACTTGGTTCGGTCAGGGGTGCTCGGGTGGCTCGGGGTCCGGCGCGTCGTGGCGCCGGTGCGGTGGGGCGGTCGCCGTCAGGCGGGCGTGGGGGCGTCTGCGTCGTCGCGCTCTGCCGCTGCGCAGCGGTCGCAGATGCCCCAGTAGGTGACCTCGGCGGTGGTGACCGCGAAGCCGTGGGTCTCGGACGGTGTCAGGCAGGGCGAGTGGCCGACCGCGCAGTCGACGTCCTCGATCGCGCCGCACAGCGTGCAGACGATGTGGTGGTGGTTGTCACCGGTCCGGCGCTCGTAGCGCGCGGGGCTGCCTGCCGGTTCGATGCGGCGGACGAGCCCGACGCCGGTCAGGGCGTTCAGCACCCCGTAGACGGCCTGGTGACTGGTGGTCGGCAGCTCGGCGGCGAGCGCGACGACGATGTCGTCCGCGGTGGCGTGCGGCATCGAGTCCGTCGCGCGGAGCACGGCGAGGCGCGGGGTCGTGACCCGGAGCCCCGACGTGCGGAGCAGATCGGCGTCGGCATCCATGCTGAGCCTTTCTTTTGCAGGAATCAAGACAACACGTCCACTGTACACGAGCTGTTGCTGCTGGCCAGCGAGGTGACGCATGCCGCTACCGGAATACGAAGTGTCACGATCCGGTCGCGATCAGCTGGAACGACACTGGACCGACCGTTCCGCACGCTAACGTCCGGACATGTCCACGAGCCAAGGTCTGCCTGAACAGGCGAACAGCAGTGCGGACGTCCGGGGGATCATCGCGAAGCGGGACCTGGTCGTCGACCTCATCCGGACGGCCTGCGTCGTCCTCGTCGTCATCGTGCACGTCACGATGGTCGGCGTCGCCGCCGATGCCCAGGGGGTGCGGGTGACGAGCCCGCTGCAGGAACTCCCCTGGTACGTCGCCGCCACCTGGGTCGGGCAGGTGATGCCGCTGTTCTTCGTGGTCGGCGGGTTCGCGAGCGCCGTCGGCTGGCGCAGCACCGTCGCCCGTGGTGCGCCGAGCCCCGCCCGCGACTACCTGGCCACCCGCCTGGTGCGGCTGTTCCGGCCCGCGGTGCCGCTCTTCGTGTTCCTCGCGCTCGGGCTCGGGGTCGCGACGGCCGCGGGCACGCCGCCGGAGCTGCTGGCCGAGGTCGCGTTCGGCATCGGGTCGCCGCTCTGGTTCCTGGCCGCCTACGGCATCACCCAGTGCTGCGTCCCCGTGATGATGCGCCTGCACGAGCGAGCACCCTGGGCCACCCTCGCCGTGCTGCTCGTGCTCGCCGCAGTGGTCGACGCCGTCCGCCTGGCCACCGGGGTCGCCGAGGTCGGGCTGCTCAACCTGGGACCGGTGTGGCTCTTCGCGCAGCAGCTCGGGTTCCTCTGGGCCGACGGGTGGTTCGCGCGCCGATCGAAGGTGCTCCTGCTGGCCATCGCGGTCGCCGCCTACGCCGTGCTCGTGCCGATGACCTCGGTCGGGCTGTGGGCGCCGGACATGCTGCAGGACCTGAACCCGCCGATGCTGCCGCTGGCGTTCCTGGCGATCGCGCAGGCGTGCCTGGTCCAGCTCGTGCACGCGCCGCTCACCCGGCTGATGCGCACCCGTGCCGCGCTCGGGGCCGTGTTCGTGCTCGGCCGCGACGGCATGACGATCTACCTGTGGCACCTGCCGCTGTTCATCGCGCTGAACGGCATCGCCCTGCTCGTCGGGGGGCCGTTCCCGGCGCCTGGCTCCGGCCCGTGGTGGGCGTCCCGGATCGTCGCGCTGGTCGTGGTGCTCGCCGTCGCCCTCGGGGTGGCACGTGCCCTGCGCTGGTTCGACCGGCCGCTCCCCCGCCTGCTGCCGTCGGCGGACCGTCCGGCCTGGCCGGTCGTCGCCGTCGCGGCCCTCTGCACCATCGGCCCGGCGTTCCTCGTGATGCAGCTGCACCTGTCGTTCGGTGTCGCGCTCGTCGGAGCCGTGGCCGTTCCGGTGGGCGTCTGGCTGCTGTCGCGGACCGTCCCGGCACGCGGAGTCGCCCGGATCTGAACCGGTTCTCACCGTCCCGGGGGCACGCCGGACCCCCGGCGCACCCCGGGCGGACGGAGGATGGCTCCGGCGGAACGACGGACGAGTCCGCCTGATCCCCAGGAGGCTCCCCACGCCGTCGACACCCGAGTTCTGGAGCACCTGGCGGTTCGACCCCCTGGCGGCGGTGCTCCTCGTCGTCGCCGCGCTCGCCTACGGCCACTGGGTCGTCGGAGCGGTCCGACGAGGTGCCCGGTGGCCGTGGTGGCGCACGCTCGCCTTCGTCACGGCGCTCGTGCTGTTCGGCGTCCTGCAGTTCGGCATCGTCGGCGTCGACGACGAGCGGTTGCGCTGGGCGTTCGTCCTGCGCGCCGCCCTGCTGTTCTTCGCGGTCCCCACCTTCGCCGCGCTCGGTGCGCCCGTCGCACTGCTCCGGATCGGAGGCCCGGCTCGCCTCGCGCAGGCCGCCGACGCCGTCATGGGGTCACGTCCGGTGCGTCTGCTCGGCAACGCGATCGTCGCCCCGCTGGTCGCGCTGGCGCTGTTCGCCGTCCTGCTCACCCCGTTCTCGAGCGTGATCCGGGAGTCCCCCGTCTGGGCCGCCGTCATCACCGTGACCGTGCCGGCGCTCGGGTTCGGCCTGCTCGCCCCGCTGTCCGAGGTCGGTGTGCTCGTCTCGTCGACGTTCGCCACGGCCGAGTTCCTGCTGGCGTTCGTCGAGCTCGTCGTCGACGCGGTGCCGGGCATCGTGCTGCGGATCACGAACCACGTGCTCGACGGGTCCCTCGTGCCCGTGGTCGGGCGGGCCTGGTACCCGTCGCCGCTGCAGGACCAGCACCTGGCGGGCGACCTGCTGTGGTTCATCGCCGAGGTGGCGGACATCCCCGTGCTCGTCGCGCTGTTCATCCGGTGGCAGCGGACCGACCGCCGCGAGGCCCGGGACGTCGACGCCCTGACCGACGAACAGATGGACGAGCTCACCCGGGCGCACCTGCAGCGCCGCAGCTGACGGGCGGGGGTGCGTCCCCGACACGAGTGAGCAGAAGAAGTCGAGTACCCGGAGGTGACTCGACTTCTTCTGCTCACTCGTTGGGCGCCGAAGCGCTCGTGCTCTACTTCGCCGGGGCTCCCGCGGGCTCGGCGTCGGGCTGCGTGGTGACCGAACCGGTCTGCTGCCAGGCGACGGTCTGCTTCGGCTTCGCCAGGAACAGCGCCGCGACGATGGCCACGACGAGCACGATCGCCGGCAGGTAGAGCGACTCACCCATGGCCGTGGAGAACGGCTCGAGCAGGAAGCCCGGCAGAGCGCCGACCTGCTGCTCCGCGCCACCGGCCGTGGCCCCACCGGACGACGCCGGGAAGTTCGCGGTGATCCGGGCCTCCATCAGGGCGGCGATGCCGGCGGAACCGAGCACCGCACCGATCTGCCGCGTGGTGTTGTAGACGCCCGAGCCGGCACCGGCCAGCTTCGGCGGCAGGTTGCGCGTCGCCGAGACGGACAGCGGCCCCCACATGCAGGCGTTGGCGAGCCCGAGGAGCGCGCTCGGCAGGAGCACCCAGCCCCACTCGGCGCCGCTCGTCAGCAGGGCACCGAACCAGAACAGGCCGACCGAGAAGCAGGCGAGCCCGAACGCGGCGACCCAGCGCGGGTTCCAGCGGTTGAGGTTCTTGCCGACGACCGGCGCGAGCGCGGCGGACAGCACGGCCTGCGGCACGAGGAGCAGTGCGGCCTGGGTCGGCGAGAAGCGCAGGACGTCCTGCGCCCACAGCATGATCGGCAGCGCGAACGAGGCGATCGCGACACCGACGGCCGTGATGGCGACGTTGGCCAGCGTGAAGTTGCGGTCCTTGAACAGACCGAGCGGCAGCAGCGGCTCGCCCTTCTGCACGCCCTGCCAGACCACGAAGCCGGCGAGCACCACGAGACCGACGATGATGAGCGACCACACCGAGATCGGACCGGCGATGACACCCCAGTCGTAGGTCTCGCCTTCCTGGATGCCGAACACGAGCAGGAACAGGCCCGCTGCGGACAAGAAGATGCCGAGGTAGTCGAACCGGTGCCCGTGCCGCTCGAACGACGGCACGAAACGCTGCGCGAGCACGAACGCGACGACACCGACGGGGACGTTCACGAAGAAGATCCACTCCCAGCCGAAGCCGTCGACGAGCAGGCCGCCCACGATCGGGCCGACGAGCGAGGCGACACCGGCGACGGCGCCCCAGAGGCCCATCGCCGCGCCGCGGTTCTGCGGCGGGAAGATGCGGGTGATGACCGACATGGTCTGCGGGCTCATCATCGCGGCGCCGAGGCCCTGCACGACGCGGGCGACGATCAGCACCTCGATCGAGCCGGCCAGACCGCACCACAGGCTGGCGAGCGTGAAGACCACGAGGCCGATCTGGTACATGACCTTCGGGCCGAAGCGGTCACCGAGCCGGCCGGTGATGAGCAGCGGCACGGCGTAGGCGAGCAGGTAGGCGCTCGTCACCCAGATCACGGAGTTGATGTCCGCGTCGAGCTCCTGCGCGATGGTGGGGGTGGCGACCGACACGATGGTCGAGTCGACGAGGATCATGAAGAACCCGACGACGAGTGCCCACAGGGCAGGCCACGGCTTCTTCTCGGTCGTCCGCGGAGGCGTGACGGTGGTCATCGAGTGGTTTCCTTGCTGTTCGTGGTGGTGTCTGCGGACGCGGCGTGGGCGTCCCAGGAGATGTGGCCGGCGGCGATCCGGTCGGCCGTGGCGGCGAGCCACTCGATCTGCGTCGTGAGCATCGCACGCACGTACGACACGTCGAGCCAGTACCGCTCGGGCAGGTCCTTCGCCCGGACGATCCCGAGGATCTCGTCCGCCTCGTCGCGCTGGGCCCGGAGTGCCGTGACCCGCGCCCGCAGCGCGGACTCGGCCTCGTCGACCGACAGGTTCTCGATCTCGGCGACGGCCAGGTGGAAGACGGGGTACTCCTCGGCCGGTTCGGCGATCAGCCGGACGAGCCCGTCGTGCAGGGCCGTCCACCCGTCGTCCGTGATGGCGTAGGTGGTGCGTTCCGGACGGTTGCCCGCCCGGTCGGTCCCCACGATCTCGGCGAGGCCGAGCTCCACCAGTCGGCCGACCTGGTGGTACAGGGTTCCGGGCCGGACCTTGACGTTCCGGCCGTCCCGGCGGTGCGTCATCGTCTGGAACATCTCGTAGGGATGCGTCGGCCCCTCGGCCAGGAGCCCGAGCGCGGCGAACGCGAGTGGCGTGAGCGACGGCACACGTGCCTCCAGTCCGCTTGTTCGTTGTTGACTATTCGACTTGGAATATACGCGTTGGAACAGACGTGAGCAACCGCACAGGAAGGGCCCGCCTGGAGGCCCGGGGCCGTCCCGGCGTGTCGCGCGCGCCCCGTAGACTGGTCGCGTCCCCCCACCCCTGAAGTGCTGGAGAGAACACGTGCCAACGATCGTCGTCGAGGTCATGCCCAAGGCCGAGATCCTCGACCCCCAGGGGAAGGCCGTGGGCAACGCCCTGGCCCGCCTCGGCAAGGCCGACCTGACCAACGTCCGCATCGGCAAGCGCTTCGAGGTGACCGTCGACGGCCCCGTCGACGACGCCAAGCTCGCCGAGGTCCGCGACATCGCAGCCGACGTCTTCTCCAACGCGGTCATCGAGGACGTCGTGTCCGTGACCGTGGAAGGCCAGTGACCCGGATGCGCATCGGCGTCATCACGTTCCCGGGCTCGCTCGACGACCGCGACGCCCAGCGCGCCGTCCGTCTCGCCGGCGCCGACCCCGTCGCCCTGTGGCACGGCGACCACGACCTGCAGGGTGTCGACGCGATCGTGCTGCCCGGCGGGTTCTCGTACGGCGACTACCTGCGTGCCGGCGCGATCGCCGCGAAGGCCCCGATCATGGCCGAGGTCATCGACGCCGCCGGCAAGGGCATGCCCGTGCTCGGCATCTGCAACGGGTTCCAGATGCTGGCCGAGGCCCGTCTGGTCCCCGGGGCACACACCCGCAACGCACACCAGCAGTTCATCCGTCGCGACCAGAAGCTCCGCGTCGAGACCACCGCGACCGCCTGGACCTCCGGCTTCAGCGCCCAGCAGGAGATCACCATCCCGCTGAAGAACGCCGACGGCCGCTTCGTCGCGGACGCCGACACCATCAAGCGCATCGAGGACAACGGCCAGGTCGTGTTCCGCTACCTCGGCGTGAACCCGAACGGCTCCATCGACGACATCGCCGGCGTCTCGAACGAGCGCGGCAACGTCGTCGGCCTGATGCCGCACCCCGAGCACGCGACCGAGGCCGGGTTCGGCCCGGACACCCCCGCCGCGATGGCCTCGGGCACCGACGGCCTGACCTTCTTCACCTCCGTGATCGAGCACGCGCTCGTCAAGTGACAGGGAACAACGACACCGTGACGACACACGTTCGCCCGAAGCCCGACACCGTGCAGGACGCGGCAGCAACCCCCGACAAGGAGCAGCCGTACGACGCGCTGGGCCTGAAGCCGGACGAGTACGCCCGCATCAAGGAGATCCTCGGCCGCCGCCCCACCTCGGGCGAGCTGGCGATGTACTCGGTGATGTGGAGCGAGCACTGCTCCTACAAGTCCTCGAAGAACTACCTGCGGCAGTTCGGCAAGAAGGTCACGCCGGAGATGACCAAGAACCTGATGGTCGGCATGGGCGAGAACGCCGGTGTCGTCGACGTGGGCAACGGCTGGGCGGTGACCTTCAAGGTCGAGTCGCACAACCACCCGTCCTACGTCGAGCCCTACCAGGGTGCGGCCACCGGTGTCGGCGGCATCGTCCGTGACATCATCTCGATGGGCGCCCGCCCCGTCGCCGTGATGGACCAGCTCCGCTTCGGCGCGATCGACCACGAGGACACCGCACGCGTCGTGCACGGGGTCGTCGGCGGCATCTCGTTCTACGGCAACTGCCTCGGCCTGCCGAACATCGGCGGCGAGACCTACTTCGACCCGGTGTACCAGGGCAACCCGCTGGTCAACGCCCTGGCCGTCGGCGTCCTGCGCCACGAGGACCTGCACCTGGCGAACGCCTCCGGTGCCGGCAACAAGGTCGTCCTGTTCGGGGCCCGCACCGGCGGCGACGGCATCGGCGGCGCGTCGATCCTGGCGTCCGACACCTTCACCGAGGGCGGCCCGACCAAGCGTCCGGCCGTGCAGGTCGGCGACCCCTTCGCCGAGAAGGTCCTGATCGAGTGCTGCCTCGAGCTGTTCCAGAAGGACCTGGTCGAGGGCATCCAGGACCTCGGTGCGGCGGGCATCTCCTGCGCCACCTCGGAGCTCGCGAGCAACGGTGACGGCGGGATGCACATCTCGCTCGACGACGTCCTGCTCCGCGACCCCACGCTCACCGCCGAAGAGATCCTGATGTCGGAGAGCCAGGAACGCATGATGGCGGTCGTCCGCCCCGACAAGCTCGACGACTTCCTGAGCGTCGTCGGCAAGTGGGAGGTCGAGACCAGCGTGCTCGGCGAGGTCACCGGCACCGGCCGCCTGGTCATCGACTGGCAGGGCCAGGAGATCGTGAACGTCGACCCGCGCACCGTCGCCGTCGACGGCCCGGTCTACGACCGCCCGGTCGCCTACCCGACCTGGATCGACGCGCTGCAGGCCGACACGGCCGCCTCGCTCGACCGTCCGGCCGACGGCCCCGCGCTCAGGGCACAGTTCCTGCAGCTGCTCGGTTCGCCGAACCTGGCGTCGAAGAACTGGGTCACGAACCAGTACGACACCTACGTGCTCGGCAACACCGCGCTGTCCTTCCCCGACGACGGCGGCATGATCCGCGTCGACGAGGAAACCGGGCTCGGCGTCGCGATCGCCACCGACGCCAACGGCCGCTACTGCCAGCTCGACCCGAAGCAGGGTGCCCGTCTGGCCCTCGCCGAGGCGTACCGGAACGTCGCCGTCACCGGTGCCGTTCCCGCTGCCGTCACCGACTGCCTGAACTTCGGCTCCCCCGAGAACCCCGAGGTCATGTGGCAGTTCTCCGAGGCGGTCGAGGGCCTGGCCGACGGCTGCATGGAGCTCGGCATCCCGGTCACCGGCGGCAACGTGTCGTTCTACAACCAGACCGGCTCGACCCCGATCCACCCGACGCCCGTCGTCGGCGTGCTCGGCATCATCGACGACGTCGCCAAGCGCGTGCCGTCGGGATGGCAGGACGACGGCCACAACATCTACCTGCTCGGCACCACGAGCCTGGAGCTCGACGGCTCCGCGTGGGCCGGCACCGTGCACGGCCACCTGGGCGGGCGTCCGCCGGCGGTCGACCTCGAGCGCGAGAAGGCCCTCGCCGAGCTGCTGTACGCGGCGTCCGGTGAGCAGCTGCTCACCAGCGCGCACGACCTGGCGGACGGCGGCCTCGGCCAGTCGCTCGCCGAGTCCGTGCTCCGCTTCGGCATCGGTGCCCGCGTGGTCCTCGACGAGCTCGAGACCCGTGACGGCATCGACACCGCGACGGCGCTGTTCTCCGAGTCGACCGGTCGCGTCATCGTGACCGTCCGGCGTGAGGACGACGTGCGGTTCCAGGGCATGTGCGCCGGCCGGGGCTTCCCGGTGCTGCGCATCGGCGTGACCGACGCGACGTCGAGCACGCTCGAGGTCCAGGGCGCGTTCGAGGCCACGGTCGACGAGCTGCGCGGCACCCACGCCGCGACGCTGCCGGCCCGCTTCGGCGACGTGATCGTCGAGGACGTCACCGAGGGGTACGTCGGCCGCGGGCCGCTCGACTCCGACGGTGCCTTCTCGCCGCGCACCGACGCCTAGGCCCGGTCCGCGGATGCCGATCGTCACCCTGCCGTTCGCCGAACTCGTCGACCGGTTCGGCCCCGTGCCGGACGGCATCGAGCTGGACGTCTGGGACGTCGAGTCGCCGTACGGTCGCCCGGACGACGTCGCGATCACGTTCCTGCCGTTCTACTTCGCGGGGCGGCACCGCTGGCAGTTCGTGCACGACCTGCCCGAGCTCCAGCTGCTGCAGCTGCCGAGCGCCGGGTACGAGCACGCGATCCCGCACGTGCCCGGGCACGCGCAGCTGGCGAACGGTCGCGGCATCCACGACGACGAGACCGCCGAGCTCGCCGTCGGCCTGGCGCTGACCTCGCTCCGCGAGATCTCGGCGTTCCAGGTCGACCGGGCGAACGGCGTCTGGGACGCCCGCGAGACCCGATCGCTCGCCGACCGCCGGGTGACCGTCGTCGGCTACGGGGCGATCGGGTCCGCGATCGCCACCCGGTTCGAGGCCTTCCGCACCGAGGTGACCGCGGTCGCCCGGACCGCCCGCGACCAGGACGGCCGGCACGTGCACGCGTTCGGCGAGCTGCCCGACCTGGCCCTGACGACGGACGTGCTCGTGCTCATCGCCCCGCTCACCGCCGAGACCGAACGGCTGGTCGACGCGGAGCTGCTCGCGGCGCTGCCGGACGGCGCCCTCGTGGTGAACGTGGCGCGCGGCAAGGTCGTCGACACCGATGCCCTGGTCGCCGAGCTGCGGTCGGAGCGGCTGTTCGCGGCGCTCGACGTCACCGACCCGGAACCCCTGCCCGACGGACACCCGCTGTGGACGACGCCGAACACCGTGCTCACGCCGCACGTCGGCGGCAACACCGACCTGAGCGTGCCGAGGTCGATCGAGCTCATGCGCAAGCAGGTCGCCGCGCTGGCCGAGGGTCGCCCCTTCGAGAACCTGATCGACTTCTAGCGCGCGGGGCTCCGAACACGCCGGCGTCTCGTCTCGTCTCGTCTCGTGCCGCTGCGGCATTGCGGCGTTGCGGCGTTGTCCAGACGCCGTCGTGTCGCTCCGACGCCGCAGTGTCGTCGAGACGCCGCCGAATTCGGGGGCGTCTCGACGACTTCGGGGCGTCACACGAACACGCCGGCGTCACGCAGGCACGCACGCACGAACACGCCGGCGTCACGCAGGCACGCACGCACGAACACGCCGGCGTCACGCAGGCACGCACGCACGAACACGCCGGCGTCACGCAGGCACGCACGCACGAACACGCCGGCGTCAGACGGGGACGATGCAGGTCGGGGTGGCGACCGGGATCTGCGCGACGGCTTCGCCGGGCATGCCGTCGGCGTCGAGCGGCAGCACGGCCACCGCGTCGGACATCTGGTTCGCGACCAGCACGAACCCGGGCACCCGCGCGAAGTGCCGCGGCCAGACCCCACCGCAGGGAACGGACCCGACGACGGAGAGCCCGCCGTCACGCGCGTCGAGCACCACGAGCAGGTCACGCCCACGCACGGTCACGTAGACACGGCCGGCGTCGTCGACCTCGATGTGGCTGAGCAGCGACTCCCCCACGGCACCGTCGAACACAGGCACTGCGGCGATCGTCACGAGCGACTCCGAGTCGTCGCGACGCAGCCGGTACACGCGGCCGTCGAGCTCACCGGCGACGAGCAGGTCGCCGTCGATCCAGGTCATGTGCCGCGGGCCGGCACCCGGTGCCACGTGGTGCACGCGGACCGCCTCGATGTCGGGGACCCCGTCGGCGGACACCGTGATGCGGAACTCGTGCAGGGCGTCGCCGCCCAGGTCGGCGACCAGGACCGTGCCGTCCGAGGTGGCGATCGACTGGTGCGCGTGCGGGCCGTCCTGGCGGTCCTCGTCGGGGCCGGTGACGTCGGGCAGCACGGCGACCTCGGCCGCGTCGGCCGGCACCGAGCGCTGGTCGGCGTCACCGTGCAGCACCACACCGTCGCTCGCCGTCAGCGAGGCCGCGTGCGACTCGGCTGCCAGCAGCGAGATCGCCGTGACGGTGCCGGAGACGTAGTTCGTGACGACGAGCGCGCCCGAGGGGTCGACCCGGATGTGGCACGGGGCGTCCCCACCGGCAGGGGCGTCCCACAGGTGCTCGAGCGCGCCGCCCTGCAGCCGGAAGGCCGACACGGCGCCGTCGTTCGTCTCGGAGACCGCGTAGACCCGGTCACCCGAGACGGCAAGGAACGAGGGGTCGTCGAGCACCGCGACGGTCCGGGGCACCGGAGTGGTTCCGGCCGGCCCGGCGTCGACCAGCGAGATGCCCGTGGCGTTCCCACCGCCGGTCGCCGTGTACGACCCGATCAGCAGCGACGGCAGCTCGACGTTCATTCGTCGCGGCCCGCGATGCGCTCGTGGTGGTGGATGACCTCGGCGACGATGAAGTTGAGGAACTTCTCGGCGAAGGCGGGGTCGAGGTGGGAGTCGGTGGCGAGCGACCGGAGCCGGGCGACCTGGGTCCGTTCGCGGTCCGGGTCGGCAGCCGGCATGCCCGAGTCGGCCTTCAGGTGTCCCACGCGCTGCGTGTACTTGAAGCGTTCCGCGAGCATGTGGATCACGGCGGCGTCGATGTTGTCGATGCTCTGCCGGATGCTGCGGAGTTCGGCGACGGCGCTGGTTTCCGCGCTCGGTTCGGCCTCGGGCGGGGTGACCTCGTCGTTCATGGTCCGAGCCTACTGGCGGACGTGCAGCGGAACCCCGCCCGCGCCTGCGAGAATGTGCACATGTCGGTCCTGCTGGTGATCTCGGGTGTCTGTGCGGTCCTCGCGGGCCTCATCCACGTGTACATCTTCTTCCTCGAATCGGTCATCTGGACCAGTCCGCAAGCGCGCCGGATCTTCGGCATCGCTTCCGAGACCGAAGCCGTGGCGACCCGCTCGCTCGCCTTCAACCAGGGCTTCTACAACCTGTTCCTGGCGATCGGGGCCATCCTCGGCGTCGTGCTCGTGCTCGCGGGCAACACGGTGAGCGGCTGGACGCTCGTGGTGTTCTCCACCGCGAGCATGCTCGGGGCAGCGGTCGTCCTGATCGGCTCCGGCCGGAAGTACGTCAACTCCGCGTTCAAGCAGGGCACGCTCCCCCTGATCGCCCTGCTCTTCGCGCTGCTGGGGTCCACCGTCGGCGCCTAGTCCGTTCCCCCCGAACTGCGAAAGCGACAGGGTGCCGCCGAACATCGGCGGCACCCTGTCGCTTTCGCGGTGGAGAAGCGCTCTGGGTCAGCCGAGCTTCTTCTCGAACTCCGCCGGCAGCTTGTCGAGCGCCCACTCGATCGCGGCCGTGGTGCCCATCGAGAACGCCGACGACACGTCCTTGTCGTCGAACACGATCGCGTGCCCGGCCTCGACCGACGGCACCTTCTGGAACAGCTTGTTCGATGAAGCCTCGGACGCGTCCACGTAGATCGGCAGGATCAGCGTCAGGTCGGCGTCGAGCAGGTCGAGGTTCTCGTCGGACAGGTGCACGGAGAACTCCTTGCCGGCCTGCTGGTCGATGGCCTTCGGGATCTCGAAGCCCAGGTTCCGCATGAAGGTCGAGCGGCTGTCGGTGGAGGCGTACGCCCCGAAGCCCTCGGAACTGTAGGCACCGACGACGGCCGTCTTGCCCGCGAAGTCCGGGTGCGCCTTGCGGGCCGCGGCGTAGGCGTCGTCGAGGCCGGAGAGCAGCTTCTTGCCCTCGGACTCCTTGCCGAGCGCCTTCGCGATCATGGTCGTCTGCTGCTCGGTCGAGGCGAGGTAGTTCGCGCCGCCCTTCGGGATCGCCAGGGTGGGCGCGATCGCGGACAGCTTGTCGTACCGCTCCTTGTCACCCGAGGACTTCACGTCGAGGATCAGGTCGGGGTTGAGCTTGAGGATGTCCTCGTAGCTCGGCTCGAGCGTCTGGATGATCTTCGGGGACTTGTCGTACGCACCCTTGAGCCACGGGCCGACACCGTCGCCACCGAAGGCGAGCCAGTCGCTCGCGCCCACCGGCTGCACGCCGAGTTCGAGGGCGGTCTCGGCGTCGCCCCAGCCGAGCGCCACGACGCGCTTCGGTGCCGACTCGATGGTGGTGGTGCCGAGGCCGGTCGTGATCGAGACCGGGAACGCGGCGTCGGACGACCCCGAGGACGCCGAGTCCGTCGAGGAGCCGGAGCCGGACGCGCAGCCGGCGAGGACGAGGGACGCGGCGACGACGGCGCCGGCCGCGGCGAGCACGCGTCGGAGACGCAAGGGGGAACGGTTCACGAAGGGTAGCCTAACCTAACGGGGTGCTCAAGAAAACGGCTGGCTAGGCTGGGTGACCGTGGCGTTCACCGAACCAGGCCGCACGCACCTCGCGGTGCTCGGCTCCCCCATCGCGCACTCGCTCTCGCCCACGCTCCACGCAGCGGCCTACGATGCGCTCGACCTGCCCTTCACGTACGGGAGGCACGAGGTCGCGTCCGGCGGGCTCGCCGCGTTCGTCGCGGGGCTGGGTCCGGAATGGCGTGGGCTGAGCCTCACGATGCCGCTCAAGCGCGAGGTGCTTCCGCTGCTCGACCGCACGACCCCGCTCGTCGACGAGCTCGGGGTCGCCAACACGGTCGCGTTCCGCCACGAGGGCACCACGATCGTGCGAGCCGGCGCGAACACCGACGTGCAGGGCCTCGTCCGACCGGTCGAGACGCTCGGACACCTGCCCGGCGAGGCCACGATCCTGGGCGGCGGTGCCACCGCGGCGAGTGCCCTGACCGCTGCCGTCCGGCTCGGTGCCTCGCTCGTGCGGGTGTTCGTCCGCCACACCGCGAAGACCCACCCGCTGGTCGACCTGGCCGTCCGGCTCGGTGTGACGCTCGAGGTCCACCCGTTGACCGACCTCACCGGCACCCACCACGGGTTCGTCCTGTCGACGCTGCCGGGCGGCGCCGCCGACGCGTTGGACGTCCGGCCGTCGGGACCCGACGCCGTCCTGTTCGACGTCGCCTACGAACCGTGGCCGACCGCGGTCGCCAGCCGCTGGACCGAGGCCGGGGGGCGGGTGCTGAACGGCCTCGACATGCTCACCGAGCAGGCGATCGGGCAGATCCGGTTCTTCCTGACCGGCGACGAGGACGAGCTGCTCCCCGACGAGGCCGGGGTCCGCCGGGCGATGCGCACCGCGGTCGATCTGCCCGCCGTCATCAGCGGTTAGCCGAACCGGGCAGCCCTCGGTCAGCCGCGGGACCGCGCCTCGGCATCGAGCAGCGCGACGGAGACGTCCCACAGCCGATCGGCCTGGTCGGGATCGAGCGCCCAGGGCAGCACGCCGTGCAGGCCGTCCTCGATCCGCTCCACCACCGCTGCTTCGTGGCAGTCCTCGAAGTAGCGACTCGTGACCCCGTCGAGTTCGGGTGCGGTGGCGAGCAGGACCGAGGTCGCGGCTCCCTGTTCCGGGGACTTCACGGCGTCGGCCGCGGCGAGCTTCGTGGCGGCCAGGACCTCCGGGTCCCAGTGCTTCTGCAGCCCGGTCCAGATCCCGCCGGGCATCAGGGCGTTGGCGGTGATGCCGTCGGCGGCCCACCGTCGGCCGGCAGCGACGGCGAACAGGACGTTGGCGGTCTTCGACTGCCCGTACGCGAGTCCGGGCTCGTAGCGACGTCGGCGGAAGAACAGGTCGTCGAACACGACGGGCGAACCACCGTGTCCGCTCGACGACACGGAGACGATCCGTGCCGAACCCGAGGCGGCAAGGGCGTCGTGCAGCCCGAGCGCGAGGGCGAAGTGCCCCAGGTGGTTGGTCGCGAAGTGCGACTCCCACCCGGCGGGCGTGTACGACTCGGGCGCGTCCATGATGCCGGCGTTGGCGACGAGCACGTCGAGCGGCCCGGACCACGCTGCGGCGCAGGCCTCGACGGAGGCCGGCCGGTCCAGGTGCAGCTCGACGACGGCCGGTGCGTCCGTCCCCGTCGTCCGCGCGATGTCGTCCGCCACCCGTCGGCCGGCCTCGACGTCCCGCACCGCGAGCGTCACGCGGGCCCCGGCTCCGGCGAGTGCTCGGGCGGTCTCCACCCCGATGCCGGACGCAGCACCGGTGACGATCGCCGTGCGCCCCGTCAGGTCGAGGCCGTCGACGACCTCGGCGGCCGTGGTCCGTTCGCCGAAGCGGGTGAGGTCGCGTGCGGGCATGTGGGCTCCTGTCAGCTGGCGTGGTGCGGAGCCGTCAGGCGACGACCCCGTCCACGTAGAACCATCGTCCCTGCTCGCGGACGAAGTCGCTCGTCTCCTCGAGCGTGCCGCGCTCGTCGTCGGAACGCCACCACGCGCGGAACGTGACGGTGCCGTGGGAGTCGAACGGGCCTCCCGAGGTGGTCGCCAGCACGTCCAACCGTGTCCAGCGCTGGGACGCATCCAACTCGAGGCCCGCCGGACGCGTGCGCGGGTGCCAGGTGAGCAGCAGGTACTCCGGCAGGCCCAGCGCGAAGGCGCTGAAGCGGGAGCGCATGAGCCGTTCCGCGGTCGGCGCCACCGCCCCGGCGTGCAGGGGGCCGCAGCACTCGCCGTAGGGGTTGCCGCTCAGGCAGGGGCAGCGCGTCTCGTCGGTGACCACCGGCGGAACGCTAGTCGACGATGGACAGCGTGACCGTGATGTTGCCGCGGGTGGCGTTCGAGTACGGGCAGATCTCGTGCGCGCGCTCGGCCAGACGCTGCCGCTGCTCCTGGGGGGCGTTCGGGGCGTAGACGTCGAGCTCCACGGCGAGGCCGAAGCCCCCGTTGCCGATGCCGCCGATGCCGACCTCGGCGGAGACCTCGGCGCCGGTGGTGTCGAGCTCGAGCTCCTTGCCGGCGGCGTGCAGCGCACCGAGGAAGCACGCGGCGTACCCGGCGGCGAAGAGCTGCTCGGGGTTCGTGCCCTCGCCGCTGCCGCCCATCTCCTTGGGCGGGCGGGTGTCGAGGTCGAGCCGGTCGTCCTCGCTGCGGACGTGCCCGTCGCGGCCGCCCCCGGTGGCGTGGGCAGCGGCGGTGTAGACGATGTCGAGACTCATGGTCCGAGGTCACCGTGCTCGCCTGGACGATCGCTGAGGGGCAGCACCACGTCGCGGGCGCGGTCACTCCGGGCGGCGCGCGCTCGGGCGTGTCCGGGTGGGGAGGGTGCGGGCGCGGCCGGGGCGAGGGCGCGGGACGCCGCGCATCGAGTGAGCAGAAGACGTCGAGTCCCCGCCAGCACCCGACGTCTTCTGCTCACTGAACGCAAAGCGCGCGCAGACACCCCGCACCAGCACCGGGTAGACATGATGAGTGTTCAAGATCGGGTGGCAGGTGTTCCGCGAGCGCCTCCCCGCACTCGTCGGCCCCCGGCGCCGCCGCCGCATCCGGCTCGTCGGCAGCATCGCGGTGGTCGTGGCGTTCGTCGGGTTGGTGGTGCTCGCGCTGACGACGGACGCGTTCGACGCCACTCCGCTCCCACTCGCCGGAAGGGTCGTCGTCGGCCTGCTCCTGTCCGTGGGCTTCGGGTGCCTCGCAGCCGCCTGCGTGCCGTCCGGGCCGAAGGGGTGGGCGATCGCGCCGATCCCGGGCATCGGGTGGCGCACGCAGGAGGCCGTTGCCCGGTACCACCGCAGGAACCCACCCCCGGTCGACCCGAAGCACCGCGACGCCGTCCTCGACCGGCTTCCGGAGACCCGCGACCTGCTCGTCCGCTCGGCGCTCGGCGGCCTCCTGCTCCTGACCGGGTGCGCGGCCACCCTGCTCGCCGTGGTGGTCGTCGACGTCGCCGCGATCTCGGCCGGCACCGGCTTGTCCCGCTTGCCGCTGTTCTGGTTCTTCCTCGGCATCACCGGCGCGACCACGGGCATCGGCGGTCTGCGCACCCTCGGTCGTCAGGAGCAGCTCCGCGTCGAGGCCGAAGCGCTCCCGCCGGTCCCTCCACCCCTGCCACCGCGCGGCCGTCCCGGGGCGCGGAGCGGCAGCAAGCTCGCCCTGCCGGAGGAGTGAGCCGTGTTCACGCTCGGCTGGCAGGTCTTCCGTCGGCACGTCACGGACGTGCTCGATCCGGCACGCGTCCGACGCGCCGCCGTGTGGTCCGGCGTCGCAGCGGTCGTCGCGCTGGTCGGCATGGCCGTCCTGGAGGCTCGGGTCGACTGGACGGGGACCACTCCGGTCCGCAGCGTGGTCGCGATGGTGTTGCTGGCGCTCGGCGTCGGGCTCCTGACGTTCGCGTGCATCCCGACGTGGCAGCCGCCGGACCCCTCGACGACGATCAACGGTCGGCAGGTGCGGCCCTCGTGGCAGCTCGCCGCGCGGGGTGCCACGCAGCTGTACGTGCAGCGTCGTCCGGTGCCGGTCCTGCCGGAGCACCGCGACATCGTCCGCACCGACACGGTCCTGCTGCGGCGGGGGCTGATCGGCATGCTCGCCCGCGTCGCACCGTTGCTCGGTTCGGGTCTCGTCGCCGTCCTCGGGGCGTTCGTCCTCGGGGCCGCCAGCGGTTTCCACGTGCTCGCGATCGCGGCGTACACAGTCGGGCTGTCGGAGTACTTCGTCCGCCTCGGCCGCTCCGAACGCGCCCGCCTGGCCGCCGAGTCCCTCGAGCCCGCACCCGAGACGCCCGCACGCCCCACTTCGTGAGCAGGAACCGCACCGCACCGCTGTCGGCGGCGACGGGCACACTGGGCGCATGTGTGGAAGGTTCGTCGTCTCCGACACCACGGCCGATCTGTTGCCCGAGCTCATGGGCGAGCTCGCCGCCCGGACCGAGCACGTCGACCAGGACACCGGCGAGGTGCACCCCGGCCTCGCCCCGAGCTGGAACGTCGCCCCGACCGACCCCGTGTACGCCGTGCGCCAGCGGCACGGCGAACGGGAACTGCCGCAGATCAGCTGGGGCTTCGTGCCGAGCTGGGCGAAGGACTTCCAGAAGCAGCGCCCGAAGCCGATCAACGCCCGCATCGAGACGGTGGCGACGAGCGGCATGTTCAAGCGGGCATTCGCCACGAACCGCTGCATCGTCCCGGCGCAGGGCTACTACGAGTGGGTGGTGCGCGAGGACGGCAAGGAACCCCACTTCGTGCACGAACCCGGCGGCGCCCTGGCGATGGCCGGCGTCGTGAGCGCCTGGCCCGACCCCACGAAGCCCGAGGGCGACCCGGACAAGTGGCGGCTGTCGCTCGCGATCATCACCCGTGACGCCCACGTCGCTCCGGGCGAGGTCCACGACCGCATGCCGGCGTTCCTGACGCCGGACGGCTACGACGACTGGCTCGGCGGCGACCTGCACACCGACGACCTGCTGGCCCTGCTCGACCACGAGTCGCTGACGGTGGCCGCGGGACTTGCGCAGTACGAGGTCTCCCGCACGGTGAACAGCGTGCGGAACGACGGGCCGCAGCTCATCGAGCCCGTCGCGTAGGGTCGCGCCCCACGCGGACAGGGCAGGGCTGGCACGCAGACGCGAAGAACCCCCGTCGGCATGCCGGCGGGGGTTCGAGGATCAGCGAGCGGTCAGCAGCAGATCAAGCGGTGGGACGGATGACGTCCGGCAGCACCACGTGCAGGCGCTCGGTCAGTCGCGCCTTCGCTTCGTCGAGGGAGCGGAAGTCCCCGACGTACTGGCCGAAGGTGTCGGCGACGAAGAAGTGGGTGCCCTGACGGTCGACGGTGCCGCCGTAGTAGCCGCCGTAGTTCGCGACCCACAGGCCGGTGTCGGCCTGCGCCCACGTGATGTGGACGGGGGCTGCCTGCACCGGAGCCACGACCTGGGCCTCGATCTCGGCGATGACCTCGATCGTCTGGGTGTCCAGGGTCACCTCGGCCTGCTGGCGGTGGGCGACGGTCGTGCTCATGGTGCTGCTCCTTCGTGCTGTGCTGCGTACTGGGTGGTGCCGGTGGTTCCGGGTGGTGCGGGCGTCGCGGTCGACGCCGGGGGTCTTGGTGTCCGCCGTCGTCACTCGACCGGCCGGATGACCGGCGGGAGCATGACGTGCAGCTGGTCCTCGAGCTTGGTCTGTGCCTCTTCGAGGGAGGCGAACTCGCCCACGACGAGTCCGAAGGTGTCGGAAGCCACGTAGCGGTCGTCCCGCTTGTCGACGCTGCCGCCGAAGTACCCGCCGTAACCGGCGATCCACTCGCCCTGGTCTTCCTGCACCCAGGTGACCTTGGCGCGCTTCGGGCGCGAGGAGAGCTCTGCGTCGGCTTCGAGGATCGCGATGGTGTCCACGGTCTCGGTGTCGAGGGTGACCTCGGCCTGCGTCGCGTTGTTCACGGTGATGCTCATGTCGCTCTCCTTCACGATCCGGGGTACATCTGCTGACACCAGAACGCTACGAGAACAGCCGCGGGGATCGCCAGCGAGGCCCGTGGATTCACGGGTTCCGTCAATGCGACCCATCGGCCAGCCCCGGATTTCCGGGCAGGTGCGTCGCATTTCCGGGGTACAGGGCCAGGATCGGGGTACTCGTTTTCCGGATCGACGCGATCGGGGGACGAAACGGTGCGGTCACCGGCCTGGAGGCGCGACTCGCTAGCGTCGGCGTGTGACCTCCGACAAGCCCCGCGTCGACGACCGCGCACCCGCCACCTGGCGCAGCCGTCGGTTCGCGACGGGGTTGGCCGTCGCCTACGGCGTCGCCCTGGCACTCGTCGGCTTCTGGGGCTCCCCCGTCGACGCTTCGGGCGGCCCGTGGCTCACCCGTGCACTCGCGGCCGCACACCGTCACGGGCTGCCGGACCGCATCGACTACGCCGCGGTCGAGTCGTTCGCGAACGTCGTGTACTTCGTGCCGCTCGGCCTGCTGGTGGTGCTGCTCGCCGGTGCACGGTGGTGGTGGGCCGCCATCGCCACGGGGCTCGTCGTCAGCGCGTGCATCGAGACCGGCCAGGCGCTGTTCCTGCCGGCCCGCACCGCGACCATCGACGACGTCGTCGCGAACGGCGTGGGGGCGCTCCTGGGGGCCGTGGCGGGCGTGCTGCTCCTCAGCCGTGCGGCCCGGCGTCGCTGACGACGATCCCCGCGCACGAAGAAGCCCCCGGAGCAGGTGCTCCGGGGGCTTCGTTCAGTGTGTCGAGACTCAGACGGACTCGCGCTGGCGGCGGACCGAGCCGCGGACCAGCAGGAGGCCACCACCGAGGACGACTGCGCCACCGGCGACCCAGAGGGCCAGGGCGGAGACGGTCGAACCCGTGAAGGCCAGCGTGCCGTCGGTGCCGTTGCCAGCGCCGGCGCCGGCTGCGGGAACCGCAGCAGCGTCAGCCGGGGCGACGGTGAAGGCCGCGAAGCCGACGACGCCCGAGGTGGCGCCGGTGGCGGTCAGGTTGTAGGTGCCCGAGGCGCCCTGGGGGAACGTGACCTTGACGTCGAGCGAACCATCCGAGGCGGCCGTGTAGGTCTTCGAGACGGTCGTGGTCGGCAGCGCGCCGAGCGTGACCGCACCGGCACCGGTGACCTGGACGTTGACGGTCTCGTTGTCCTGGAAGGCACCCGGCGTGAAGTTCACGGCCGCGGTGCCACCGGCGACGGCGCTGCCGGAGACGGAGACGTCGGAGTCAGGCGTGTAACCGGCGGCGTTGGCGACGGCCGGAGTGGCGAGCAGTGCGGCGCCAGCCAGCACCACCGCTGCGATGAGCTTCTTCATGAATGGTTCCCCTAAAGATCTGAATATCCAGACCCTGACACCCAGAGCCCGCTGTTCGCCGGTGGTTGACCCCAGCCAAAGAAATGGCGGTTGTGATGGCGATGTTGACTCAATCTAGCGGAGTTTCCCAGCTTGGTGCCAGATCACGTGGATTTTGGTCACTGGTCGACGTGTGTTCACCCTCGACATCGGCGGGACGAGCAGCGGCGCGGTCGCTCGATTCCGGCATCAACCGACCGAAAGCCCTGATGAGACGGCCTGAGCGACGCCACACACGTGCGCTGTGCGTGAGATCAAGAGTCTTTGCGCTCGAACAGGATCGTCCGGCGCCCCTCGGAGTGGGGGCAACGTGCCGGTTCGTTTTGCGGAGGTTCTGCCGTCACCGAGTGGCGAGTGGCTGCTGACAGTCGAACGTCAGGGGCTTCGTTTTCGTCTGCTGGACGCCTGGAGTGGAACTCGCCTGCACGGCTGCCTTCGCGTACTTCGCCTCGCCGAGGAAGGCCACCCGGAAGGTCAGGCTCTCGCCGGGGGCGAGCAGTGTCTGCAGTTGCGCGACCGGGTGCCCACCGTCGGTGGCCGTCTGCACCGCGGTCGTCTTGCCGTCCTTCGTCGCGCCCAGGAAGATCGCGTCCTCGGGCGCGTACGCGGCGAGCAGGGTCTTGATCTTGCCGGGGTCCACGCCGAAGTCGCCGCCACCGGTGACGTACCGCGGCAGGCTCGTCGCGGCATCGGCCGGCGCGGTGTTCTTGATCGTGATCTGCACGACGGACGTGGGGCGACCGTCCTTGCGGCACACCGAGCTGCCGACGGAGACGCTCTTGTCGAGGTAGTAGTCCATCTTCGCGCCGGTGCCGTCGTTCAGGTAGACGGCGAACTGGCTCGAGTCGGCGGTCGCCGTCGGGAGCTCACCGGCGACCGGGGTCCCACTGATCCTGCGCTGCTCGGCGTTGTCGGCGCTCCAGAGCCGCAGACGGCCCTCGTCCGAGCTCTGGGTCAGCGCAGACACGAACGCCTTCGTGTCGAACCCGCCCGACGAGATCTTCTCGAACACCGCGCCGGCGGCCGACGCGAAGAACGCGTCCTGCACCACCGGATCGGGGTACTTCGCGTAGACGTCGCTCAGCAGGAGCTTCACCGCGTTGTCGGACGTCAGGGTGTCACCGGTCGGCAGCTGCACCGGACCGGTCGCCTTGAGGATGTAGCTCAGCGTCACCGGGTCCATGGCGATGACCCCGTCGACCTGCTGCCCGAACTTCTGCTTCCACATCTCCCGCGCGAGCTTCGCCGAGACGTCGAACCGCGGCGTGAGGGTGACGTCCTGCATGTACTCGCCGGTGATGTTGCCGTAGAGCCCACGCGTGTCGGCGGTCAAGGGCAGGACTGGCTGGTCGTACGGCCCGAAGTCTCCGCTCGAGGCCTGCGCCGACAGATGCAGTGATCCGTCCTTCGCCTCGAGTTCCGCCACTGCGCCGGGGATCCCGCCTCCGGCTCGGAGTTCGGCGTTGTTCTGGAACAGCAGCAGGTAGTTCCGGTCCCCGTCGTGACCGAGCATGGCTGGCGCGAGCTGCACGATGCGGTTCGCTGCGACCGCCTGCTCGGAGGCAGTCGACAGCGCGTTCCGGAGCTGTCCCACGGCGGTGGTGACCGGCGACAGGGTTCCGCTGGTGTCGATCCGTGCCGCGTCGGTGCGCGCCTGCTCGAGCGTCTTGGTGGCCTTCGCGACCGCCGGCTGCGCATCCTCGATCGGCTGCAGGTCGATCCGGCCGTTCTTCGGCGCGAACGAGTCCGACCCGAGCTTCCCGACGACTCCGGCCACCGGGCTGACAGCATCGCGGGCCACATCATCGACGACGACCGACACGTCCCGCACGGCCCGCAGGTTGGTTCCGAAGAACGGCACAGCCTGCGCCGCACCCCAGACCGGGTCACCGGTCAGCGACCGAGCCGACGCGGCTTCGTCCTCCAGGTGGCGTGCGGTCTTCTGGGCAGCGCCGGTGTCGCCGCTCGTCAGCTGGGTCCGCAGCGTGTCGACGTCCCCGACGGCACGCTCCAGGTGCCCCTTCGCGAGCAGGCCACGCACACCGACCCACGCGACGGCGAGGATCAGCAGCAGGACAAGGGCGAGGACGACCCACAGGACGATCCGGGCCCTGGACCCCCGGCGTGCTGCAGTGCGTCGCGACTCGGGCTGGTCGGACATGAAGCGATCCTACGGTTCCGTGGGTCCAGCACCCATCACTTACGGACGGAATCCGCGTGTTCGCGGTACCAGTCGATGGTGCTGCGGAGCCCGTCTTCGAGCCCGATCTGCGCCGTCCACCCGGCTTCCGCCAGCTTCGACACGTCGAGCAGCTTCTGCGGCGTCCCGTCCGGCTTGCTGGTGTCCCAGACCGTCTCACCCTCGAAACCGACGATCTTGCCGATCGTCTCGGCGATCTCCTTGATGGTGACGTCCGAACCGGTCCCGACGTTGACCTGGTCAGGACCGTCGTAGTGCTCCATCAGGTGGAACACGGCAGCCGCCATGTCGTCGACGTGCAGGAACTCGCGGCGGGGCGACCCGGTCCCCCAGTTCTCCACCGTCGACGCACCGCTGCGGGCTGCCTCGTCGTACCGGCGGATGAGCGCCGGCAGCACGTGGGAGCCGGTCGGCGAGAAGTTGTCGCCCGGGCCGTAGAGGTTGGTCGGCATCGCCGAGATCCACCGACGACCGAACTGTCGGCGGACGGCCTGAACCTGCAGGATGCCGGCGATCTTGGCGATGGCGTACGCGTCGTTGGTGGGCTCCAGGTGGCCGGTGAGCAGCGCGTCCTCGTGGATCGGCTGCTCGGCCATCTTCGGGTAGATGCAGGAGGAGCCGAGGAACACGAGGCGCTCGACACCGTGCTCCACCGCGGCGTCCATCACGTTGACCTGGATCTGCAGGTTCTCGCTCAGGAAGTCGTGCGGGTAGGTGTTGTTCGCCATGATCCCGCCGACCTTCGCGGCGGCGAGCACGACGTGCTTCGGCTGCTGCTCCGCGAAGAACGCGAAGACGGCGCTGCGGTCCTTCAGGTCGAGCTCGGACGAGGTCCGCCCGACCAGGTCGGTGAATCCCTCCGACTCGAGCTTGCGGAGGACCGCCGAGCCGACCAGGCCGCGGTGCCCGGCGACGTACACGCGATCGGACCGGTCGATTGGACCGGGGGTGAAGTCGGTCGTGGACATCAGGAACCCCAGCTCTCGAGTCGGACTTTGTCGATCCACGGACGGCCTTCGTGCTCGAGCGCCGAGATGTCGGCGTCGACCATGATCCGTGCGAGTTCGGCGGTGTCGACCGTGGCCTCCCAGCCGAGCTTCTCCTTGGCCTTCGAGGCGTCACCGACGAGGGCGTCCACCTCGCTCGGCCGCAGGTAGCGCTCGTCGAACCGGACGTGGTCTTCCCAGTTGAGCCCGGCGTGGGAGAACGCCGTCGTCAGGAAGTCCTTGACGGTGAAGTCACCGCCGGTCGCCAGGACGAAGTCGTCCGGCTCGTCGACCTGCAGCATCCGCCACATGCCCTCGACGTACTCGGCGGCGTACCCCCAGTCGCGGACGGAGTCGAGGTTGCCGAGGTACATGTGGTCCTCGAGGCCGGCCTTGATCCGAGCGACGGCGCGGGTGATCTTGCGGGTGACGAACGTCTCACCGCGACGCGGCGACTCGTGGTTGAACAGGATGCCGTTCACCGCGAACATGCCGTAGGCCTCGCGGTAGTTCCGGGTCACCCAGTAGCTGTAGACCTTCGCTGCGCCGTACGGGGATCGCGGCCAGAACGGCGTCTCCTCGTTCTGCGGCGGCGGGGTGGCACCGAACATCTCGGACGAGGACGCCTGGTAGAAGCGCGTGTGGATGCCGGAGACGCGGACCGCCTCGAGCATGCGCATCGTGCCGACACCGGTGACGTCGCCGGTGTGCTCCGGCTCGTCGAACGACACCCGCACGTGCGACTGCGCGGCGAGGTTGTAGACCTCGTCGGGCTTCAGTTCGCTGAGCAGGCTGACGAGCCGCGCACCGTCACCGAGGTCCCCGTAGTGCAGGAACAACTTGGCATCGGGGTTGTGCGGGTCCACGTACAGGTGGTCGATCCGCGATGTGTTGAACGTGGACGCACGACGGATGAGTCCGTGCACCTCGTACCCCTTGCGGAGCAGCAGCTCGGCCAGGTAGGAGCCGTCCTGTCCGGTGATGCCCGTAATGAGTGCGCGCTTCGTCATGTCTCCCCAGCTCAGGCGCCAGCCCTCGGGGAACCGCCCCGAGACGTGGTTGGACGCAACAATTTTTCAGCATAACGGCTGCTCATGACTCAAGCGGCAGCGAGCTTGGCTCAGGCCGGACCTCGGAGCTCCAGCTGATCGCCGAAAGGCGCCAACCACGTCTCGGCGTAGGCGGACAGCTTTCCGTAGTTGTTGTCCGTAGCGATCACGCGGCGCCCCATCTGCAGCCCGATCAGCATCGCGTGCAGACGATCAGTGACGATTGTTTCCCCTCGCGACAGAAAGTGCACGCCACGCTGGAAGCGCCGTTCAGCCTTCGACATCCAGACTTCTGGAGTGTGTCGGAACACGGACTTGAGCGGCGGAAGTTGCTGGGTGCGGTTGGACCACCACCGGTGCCAATCGAGATCCCACGGATCCGCAGGCCAGTCCGGCCCTTCGGAGAGATGACCAGTCGACTCGCCATCGTTCCGGACGAGAGTCACCACGTCCGCTACCGGCGCGGGTGCCGGTATCTCGCCGAGCATGTGCACAGCGTCAGGACTGATCACGACCCCGGCCATCAGGCTCTCCACCGCCCGAGCCGACCGCTGGTCCCTGACAGCCAACCGGGTGTTCGGGCGCGCGCCGAACACCCGTGCAAAATCAGCCTCCGAAACCTCTGAGGAGAAATGAACGGTCTGAGGTTCCTGGATCAGCAACGTCTCCTGAGCGAGACCTTCAGCAAGACGGTACCGATGAAGATCGGCGTCGGGGTAGAGCCCGCCGATGTTTCCCCCGCCATGGATGGCGACCGGTGTCCTTGTCTGCAGAGTCGCTCGATCCAGCGTCGAACGGCTGCTGACCCTCGTCAGCACGATTCCAGCCTGGACCCAGAAACTGCGCTGGCCCAGCACGATCGCGGAGTCTCCGATGTTGGCATGGTCCGGAAAGTCGGTCAGCGTGACTTCCGCAACACCCGAATGCAGCTGAGACAGGCTCGAGAAAGTCTGCTGGCGCAGCGTCGCAACCGGGTTACTCACACATGAAGAGTGTCCGAAGCGTGCTGATACTTCAAGGATGCACAGCATCATTTGCCGATCGGTTCGCAAATTGAACGATCCCTGCGCGAACGAGCGGGTGATGGCACGACAGAGCAGGTCGCCGCTGTGCGAGCGTGACCAGGCAGGGTCACGAGCATCGATTCCCGATCGTGGCCTCCACAGTCAGACGGACCGCCGTGCCCTCGACGGTCAGACGAATCGCCGTGGCCTCACCAGGAACTCCACTACCATCACACCGAGCCCGCCCGCAGCACGCCTGAGCAGCACCTGGAAGCCATCGATGCGCTTGTCCGTCCTCATGCCCGCCCGGAATGCCGCCAAGACCATCAGGGCGAGCCTCGGATCGACGCTCCGCGCGCTTCCGAAGGACGCCGAGGTCCTCGTCCTTGACGACGCGAGCAGCGATCATACGGCGGCAATCGCGAGCGAGATGGAAGACGGGCGGGTAAAGGTACTCCGCTCGCCAACCCCCTCAGGGGTAGCAGGCGCTCTGAACGTATTGCTGGCGGACGCTCGGGGCGAGTTCGTGGCAAGAATGGACGCCGACGACATCGTTCTACCGGGAAGATTCAAGTCCCAGCTGAGCCGGTTCAACCGCCGTTTCGACCTCATCTTCGGCGGAGTGCTCCACTTCGGCGAGCGTGTCAAG
Source organism: Curtobacterium sp. 8I-2 (assembly GCF_902506155.1). Lineage (NCBI taxonomy): Bacteria > Bacillati > Actinomycetota > Actinomycetes > Micrococcales > Microbacteriaceae > Curtobacterium > Curtobacterium sp. 8I-2. The sequence goes on along the minus strand of NZ_LR732827.1, from coordinate 1,671,898 downwards.
GTCCCCTACCCATCGCCCCCGCTCACCATCGGACCCGACGCTTTTCCTTCGGCACTGCTGATCGACAATCCCGTCGCACATTCGACGATGATGGCACGCCGAGACCTCCTCTTGGAGATCGGGGGCTATCGAGAATGCCTTGCTGAAGACTACGATCTCTGGCTGCGTGCTGCAGCTCGAGGTGCGCGTATCTCCCGTTTCGCAGCACCAGTGACCGCACTGAGAAGGCACGCCGGCCAGGTGACGGCAGACAAAGGATGGGCGGAAAGGGCAAGCAACGAGCCCGAGTGGCAAGAGTCGTACGCAGCGCTGGCTGAGGCCACGGGTCAGGTTGCTGGAGATACCGAGCTGCTCGCCGAGGTGAACGCAGCGATGACCATCGGTGAGAAGCGCACGCTTCTCCTGCCCGGGATCATGCGCACCATGAAGGACTTCAGCGCGCGAGACGCCCTTGCGCTGAAGATCCTGATGAGGCGCGGTTGATCATTCCATCGCGAGACGGCGGCGGAACTGCAGCCGGGAGGCGACCCGCTTTGCCAGCAGGTGAGCCGGGCGCTCAACGAGCCGGAAGAAGATGTAAGCGACTGCAATAGAAACAGGGATGCAGACCAGTGGAGTCAACCACGCTAGGTCGACTGGCAGGAGCGTCCCGATGGTTACCACAATCGGGTCGTGCGTCAGGTAAAGGCTGAACGAGATCCTTCCGAACCACTGCACCACTGGTCGCTCCAGAAACGACCGAGCGCCCTGCCACCTGACGGCAGAGACAACGATTCCAAGTGCCGAAAGCAGCACGATCGGTAGCGTGACCGCGTCGCGAGCGGAGATCGGCGACCCAATCCACCACGTGCAGGTGATGCCGATGAGGCTCGCTCCCATGATCCACGGCCACCTGCGGTCAGTCGAGGCCTCGGCTCGGGACAGCACGGGTGCCAGGACCGCACCGATCAGGAACATCGGAAGGTAAATCAGCAGCCCCTTGTCCTGGATCAGCGTTCCGAAAGTGCTCAACGCAATAGCTCCGACCAGGAGCGGCACCCTCCACCGCGCAGAACGCAGGGCAACGAAGACATAGAGAGGGAGTAAGACTGAGAACGCCACTTCCCACCGCAACGACCACAGTGGCGGGTTCAGCCAATCTGGCGAGATCAATGTCGCGTTCCGAACCAAAGCGAAGAGGGAGGGCGCTTGATCGTGGTTCTCCATCCATGTCCCGCGTCCAACGGTGCCCGAACGAGGCACCGCCAGCGACAGGACGAGCGAGAAGAGCACGGCAACGACGACGGGCAGGTAGAGCCGAACCAGCCGTGACGGGTAGTACGCCTTCCAGTTGTAGCGCCTACGGAACGCGGGCAGCGTGAGCACGAGTCCGCTCAGGATGAAGAAGACGTAGACCGCCTCGGGGCCCGCCCAGACGAGATGGATTGGGGACGCGACCAGCCACGTCAGCGCCGCCGGCGCAGGCTTGTCGAAGTAGACATCACCGAGAGGTGCTACAGAGACGAATGAGTGGTGGATGAGAACGACCAGAGCAGCAATTCCACGAAGTCCATCCAACGCGCCAATCCTGTTGGCAAACTCTTCCACAGTGCGCGAGCCTACAACTCGCCGTCCTCGAATGCCAGCACGAAGCTCACGGATTTCCCAATTTCGCGCAGCTGGGGCTCCGGACAAACGAAGCCAAACGACGCTCGTAAAAGGCCTAGCGGCCCGCAGATGGAGTGAGCGTCTTTCTCGACGAGACCGCCACTCGCCCATCGACATCTTCGATCCTTCGCGGTGCGATGGCGAGAATGACCCCGGCCGACCACCAGAATGGCACCGCGCCGAACGGGGCTTCGAGGACAACCCCGAGTGACGCCACAGGCAGGATGGCGATGATCGTCATCGCTGCTGTCGCGACGACGTCATCTTGAGCGGCGACACGCAGCCGTCGGAACAGCGTGAAGACAAGTGAGAGCACCACCGCCGCAGCAAGAACCAGGCCGACTGCACCCATGCGGGCGTAGATACCGACGAAGTAGTTGTGCGGACTCCGAACGTTGTCGTAGGTCGTCCCCTCGAGGAACGACAGCGTGCCAGATTCCGTCAGGAAGTCGTTCCCGAATCCGCTGCCGATGATCTGTCGGGACGGAGATCCATTCGTCCAGGCGATCACCTGCGACCAGACCAACCGCCGCGCATTCTCCGTGCCCTTCGCACTCAACTGGCCTTGTGTGGTGGCCGCCGAGGTATCGATCGTGGCGATGATTCGCTGTCCCGCGCCGGTCAACGGCAGGACGAGCATGAGAACAGCGATAGCAATCGGCACGAGCATCTGGGAGAACAGGCGACGGCCGCTACGAGCAGGAGTGCTGACGTAGAAGATCAGGTAGGCGACGAACATCGATGCGACGACGCTGATCAACCCAGCGCGCGACTGCAGCGAGAAAACGTCGACCAGGGACACGACGATCGCCGAGATGGACCAGAAACGCTTGGACATGCGGAACGCGCGGAGCAAGAACGTTCCGGCCCCGATTCCGAGGATTGCCATGTCGATGTCCGGCCGAACTTGGAAGATCCCTGCAGCACCACCCGGAAGCGGGATGCCCGTGAACCCCGTGAAGATTGAAACGGTGGCCCAGACGAGATGGAAGGCCAATGCAATCCGGAAGATACGAGCGGTTCTGTCACGAGCGCTCTTCGTCGAGCGCGCGATCGATGCTGCACTGACGTAAGCAACGAAGACATAGAGGAACGGGGCCGAATCACGAATCCAGTCGCTGATCGGCTCGCCCTGTGTCAGCGCAAAGGCAACTCGGATGATGATGTAGCCGAAGAAGAGATGCACGGCGAGCCCGGGCTGGTCGCGAGCGAACAGGTCGTCGCGCAACTGCTGGCCCCGAATGTGTCGCGAGATGAACCACTGCGCCAGCCCGAGGAACAGGAGAACATCGGTCAAGAAGAGCGGGGGGACGCCGATGTAGGATCCCCAGCGACTCGCCGCGAGGATCAACGCCACGGCACTCGTACCGACGACGACTCGGGTCGACTGGCGCTGGAAGTCCCCCGAAGCCATGTGGGAAAGCTAGCACGCTCGGTGCATCCTTCGGCCCTCCGACGGAAGGAAGACTCTGCCATCCGCCGCAAGAGGCGAGGTCCCGAATGCGCTCCCCGCCAGGACTTACCTTCGGCTCAGAGAGGGGCATCACTCTCAGCTGAGTTGGCCGAGGGCGCCGAGCGCCACCCCTAGCGCGACCGTGAGCAAGAGACTCAGGCCGACAGCTCGATACGGAGTTGCGCGGCCACACCCGAACGCGAGGAGCACGAGGAGTAGGAGCTCCCGTCCGAGGTAGACCCATGCCGCTGATTCGACGCTGTGCGCTGCAGCAACGGCGATCGGGATCGCCAGAACGACGCCCACTGCCTTGATCGGAGTCCCCCAAGCGAGTCTCCCGCGAGCCATCAGAACAGGCGCGAGCGACCATGTGATCGTCGTCACCAGGATGCTGAGTGAAGCGGGGTAGACAGCATCGAGCGGCTTCGTCCAGGCCGGACCGAGGAACGGGCGCAGGATGAATTCCGTACCGACGTTGAGCACCACGACCAGGGCAGCCGACAAGAGGGCAGCCCTCACGAGGAGCGCGTTGGCTGCGCCCCTCACTTCGTCGACACCATCGGCTTTGTCGAGCCGGACTCGGAGCACGTTGGCTGTGGAAGAGGACACTGCGTCGCCCGGGTTACGTGCCACCGCCATCGCCAGATTGTACGAACCGAGCGCAGCCGTGCCAGCAATCGCACCGAGCAAGATGCGATCAGCTTGCCCTTGTAGCCAACCGAGGATGAAGAATCCGGACGAGTGCCGGAACTCCTTGGTGAGGGTAGTACCTGTGCCCAGGGCCTGAACGTGAGCCGGCAAGCCCAACCGGGCGGCAGCCCGGTGAGCAAGTACCGCAAACAGGAGCTCCGCGAGCAGAACCTGCAGCGACGCAGCACCGAGGCTACGCGTGAGAAAAAGCATCGGGACGGACACGATGAGCGAGAGACCGGAAACCAGGAGTTGCAGGTTTGCCAGGCGGCGCCATTGATCGCCCCGTTGCAGGAATCCGAGCGGGATGATCGAGTAGGAATTTGCAATCGGCACGGCTACGAGCGGGAGGAGCGCGAAGATCTGGGTATGCAGGTCTTCGGGGAAGATGATCCAGAGAAGCCCGATGGTGACCAGCATTGCGATGACTCCGCCGATGCTCGCCCACCTCCGGTATCGAAGGAGGAATTGGTACGAGTCCCTGTTCGCCAGACTCGGCACAACGACCTGGCGGATCGCGCCGTCAAGGGCCGAGTAGTAGAAGGTGAGGACGAGCATCGGCCAGGCGTAAAGCCCGATGACGACCGGCGCCACGTACTGCGCGAGCAACACCATCAACAGGGCGCTGGCAAGCCTCGGAAACACACGCTCGATGAGCGACCAGATCAAACTGCGCATCGATCAGCTCGCTGAGGTCGAGATCGCAGTACCCGCTTCGGTCACGCCGACGGCGCCAAGCCACTTGTCCCCGCCCTCTCGGACATTGCGCCGTTCCTCGAAGAACCGCCGAGCGCGGACTCCGTACTCCTGCACTGCATCGTGATCTGACACGAGCTTCGAGACGGCCATCGAGATGAGCGATTCGGATCCAGACGGTGCCACGAGCCCGGCGTCCGCGGCGAGAACGTCTCGAGCTGCTTGCCCGGAACCTGAGCCGAGGTAGAGCACTCCTCGCCCGGCCGCCATAGCGGCGTACACCTTCGACGGAACGCATGTGCCCGTAGCGCTCTCAGCGAGTGATACGACGTGGATGTCGGCACCTGCGTACGCGTCCTCCAGCTCCGATTCGTCCACAAAACCACCGATCCGGACGTTGCTGGCCGGAGTGCCCGCCAAGTAGACAGCAACACGATCGACCTCGCTCCCGGAGCCGTTGATCGAGAGTTCGACATCACGCCGGTTCGCTACGGCTCTCACCAAGGGCAGGAGCGGGTGAAGGTCGCGGGCAGAACCTGAGTAGAGGAGCTGCAGGGGTCCGCTGCGATCGCCGACCGGCGTTGCAGCCATATCGCGGTGCCACAGCGGGATTGTGCTCACGTTGCCACCGGTGACCGCGGAGAGAACGTCTGCCATGCACTCTCCGATCGTGACGACCTTCCCACTGGTTCTGAGCGCTGCGCGCTCGAGGGCAGCCCTGGCCTTCGAGAGAGGCCCGCCTTGATCACTCGTCAGTCGGTAGAGGTCCATGACCCAGGCGACATCCGTCACCTGCCCACGACCGAGACGTCGTGCCAGAGCTCCGACGAACGGGATCCCCGACGGCACATCGACGGTGATGACGGCGCGGATTGCGCGCCTGCGAACCGAGATGAATCTCGCCGCAGATCCGAGAAAACGGAGCTCTGACAAGAGACGCCTCGCCTTCGCGACGACGTTGCCGCCGGAGAGCACGATTCGCTCTGGCGGGATCCCGATGACAGCGACTCTCTCGCCACGCCGACGCAGTTCACCCGCCAAGTCCTGAACGACCTTTGCTACTGCGTCGCGCTCCGACGCTGCATAGCCGTAGGCAACAACGACGAGGTCGTTGTGAGAGCGGTGCACGGTGCTCATCGGCTCACGCTCCTCGCTGGGTTCCCGACGACGGTGTCCCCGTCGGGCACGTCCCGGACGACGACCGCGCCAGCTCCGACCTTGGCGCTCCGCCCCACGGTCACCGCACCGATGATCAGCGCTGCGGCTCCGACGTCAACCCCATCGCGAATGAAGGGCGCCCCCTCGCCCGGTCGCTTGTGCCCGATCACGACGCCGTTACGTAGAGTCACTCCCGAACCGATCAGCGCGTGATCGTTCACCACCAAGCCGGTTCCGTGGAAGATCGTCAGTCCAGGTCCCACCATCGTCTTCGGACGGAGTTCGATCCCGAGCACGAATTCGGTGGCGAGGCGGTAGAAGATCACCGCGGGCAACGATCTCATTCGCGGTCGAATGCGACTCCGCATCAAGAATTGGCAAGCGCGCAGCCCGGTGAGCACGAGTTGTGACTTGACATCACCACGGTTGGCCCGCAGGTCGGCGCGCAGTGTCCGGCGGAAGCCTGCAAACGACTCGAACGGCAGCAACGCGGCCTGCGCCTCCGCGGTTCCATCTCCCGTAACTAGTTCGTCCGTCACCATGCCGCTACTTCCTCACGCTCGAGATCACACTTGCCCAGCCAGCGCGGAATGCGTCCCGCGAATGCTGCTCGTCGAAGGTTCGCCGAGCGCCTTCGGCAAGTCGATCCGACGTCGAGGCATCGCCGGTGATGCTCTGAACAGCGGAGGACACGGAGTCGACGTTAGCCGTCGCGACCAGGCGCCCGTTGAAGTCATCGTCAACGAGCTCACCAATCGCGCCCAGATCCGACGCGACAACCGGCACACCGACGCTGAACGCCTCGATGATCGTCAGCGGTTGCGCCTCGAAGCGGTACCGAGACGGGAACACCAGCACCTCTGCCGATGCCAGTGCAGCCCATTTCTCTTCGCCGAAGAGCGGTCCACGGAACGCGATCCGGTCGGACAACCCGACTCGAGCGACGCGGTCGCGGAGCGAGGCAGTCACAGCCTCGTCGACCGTCGGGCCGACCAGCGAGAACATTTCCTGTCCAGGGCCAGCGGAGATCTTGATCGCCGTCTCCACGAAGATGTCAGCACCCTTCTCTTCGAGGAGGTTGGACAGGAAGATGACGTGCCCGCGTCGTCGCGGCGCGTGTTTCGCCGGGGGCGTCTCAACGGTGTTCTTGATGATCGCAATGGACCCCGTCGGGACGAAGTCGACGATGTCGGCCACCAGGGATTCTCCGAGGCAGACAGTGACCTTGCCACCTCCGAGCAATCGACTCACAAGGAAGCGCCACACTTTGCCGCGCTGGGCAAGTTCGCTGTACCCCCTCGTGTGGACGTAGTTGACAGTCGGGACACGGAACAGCCGGAGCAACTCGCCGAGAAAGACATCCACGAGGAATGAGAACGGCCGGTTCGTGCAGAAGAACACACAAGCACCTGGGCGCTGGAACAGCGCGATCAGGAGTCTTCCGGCAAGGGCCGGAGCCGCGCTGATCTTCCGAAGTGACACCGAACCGACCTCACCGATGTCCCGGCTGAAGCGCCTGTCAACGAGGACGGGCGTCTCCCCGAGCTCGCGGAGTACCTCGAGGAGGATCTTGGTGATCAACGTCGAGCCGTGCATCGGCGGCGGTACCTGACTGATCACGACGATCCGGTGACCCGACCTCATCAGCGGTTCCTGATCACGGCCGCGAGGAAGACAAAGTTGCCGATGAGGTACCGCCGCCAAAGCCGCTTGGGCTCCGACAAGAGACGGAACACCCACTCCACGCCGAGAGCGGTCATCCACTTCGGTGCTTCACGCTTCGTACCCGCGGTGAAGTCGAACGCAGCGCCGACAGCGCACGCGACAATCGTCAGCGACTCGGCGAGGCGACGGACCTCGAGATCCTGTTTCGGCGTTCCGAGACCGACCCACACGATGTCGGCCCGTGCGTCCCGGATCAGCTCATCCTGAGCGAGGACTTCTCCCGGCGTCAAGGGTCGGAAGGGTGGGCTGTACACCCCGGCGATGATCACCCCGGGATGCCGAGCCTCCAGATTCCGTTGCAACCTGACCAACAGGTCCTCTGACCCGCCAAGAAGAAAGTGTCGGACGCGGGACGCCCGGCCCTGATCCATGACGTCGTGGAAGAACTGTGGACCACGGACCTGCGAGAGCCGGCGCTTGGACAGTCGCGTCACCCAGCTGAGCGGTTTGCCGTCGGGGAGGTTGTACGCCTCTCCTGAAAGTGACTCGCGGAAGACCCCATCGCTCTGAGCAAGAGCAATCGAGTAGGCATTGACGAGATGGACCGCGGCACCGGTCGGCGGATCAGACTTCGCCGCCCGGATCACAGCGGATGCAGCCACAACGGGCGTGGCAGCGACGATCGGAAGGCCACCGAGTCGACGCCGAGGTAGTGCTTCCAGAAGGGGCGCTGCGTGAGCGGTCATGACGATCTTCCTTGTGCGGTGAGGGGGGATCCGGACGACCTGGCGTGGTCAGTAGGCGCCGCGCGAAGCGACGACCGCTTTGGCCGTCCGCCAGAGGACCACGAGGTCACCCGTGATCGACCAGTTCTCCACGTAGTACAGATCGAGCCGCACCGAATCCTCCCACGACAGGTCGGACCGGCCGCTCACCTGCCACAGGCCGGTCATGCCGGGCTTGACGAGGAACCGACGGTGGACGTGTGTGTCGTAGCGGGCGACCTCGCGCGCCAGCGGCGGTCGGGGCCCGACCAGGGACATGCTGCCGGCCAGGACGTTGAACAGCTGCGGCACCTCGTCCAGGCTGTAGCGGCGCATGAACCCGCCGACACGGGTCACCCGGGGATCGTTCCGCATCTTGAACAGGACGTCGTTCCCCTCGGCCCGGTCGAGTGCGCTGAGCTCCTGCAGCCGTTCCTCGGCGTCGACGACCATCGACCGGAACTTGATCATCCGGAAGGCGCTGCCGTTCAGACCGACGCGCTCCTGGTGGAAGAAGACCGGACCGGTCGAGGTCGTCTTCACCAGCACGGCGAGCACGAGCAGCAGCGGCGACAGGACGACGACGAGCAGGCCTGCGCCGATCAGGTCGAAGGCACGCTTCGTGTAGAGCTTGCGCCCCGAGTACGTCGGCGTCTCGACGTGGATGAGCGGCAGCCCCTGCACCGGTCGGGTGTGGATGCGCGGGCCACCGATGTCGGTCAAGCTCGGCGCGACGACCAGGTGCTGCCGCCCCGGCTCGAGCGACCAGCTGAGCTCGCGGACGCGCTCCGGCGGCAGGTCGTCGGAGCTCGTGATCACGACGGTGTCGGCGCCGGTCTCACGCAGCGCGGAGCCGACGTCGTCGAAGCCGCCGTGGCTCTGGATGCTCGAACCCGCCAGCAGGCCGCGGTGGTTCGTCGACACGACGGCGCCGACCACGCGGTAGCCGGCTTCGGGGGAACGCGCGAGCTCGCGGCCGATGTGCAGCACGCTGGCAGGGGAGCCGACGAGCAGCACCGTCGCCGAGTAGGCACCGTGTTGGCGCTGGGCGACCAACCACTGCCGCCAGATCCACCGGGAGAGCAGCAGGACGAGGATTCCGATGGGGAACGCGATGAGCACGTACCCGCGAGCCAGGTCGACGTGCAGCAGGAACGCTGCGATCGCGAGCAGGCCGAACACCCGGACGCTGGAGTCCGCGACGAGCCGGTACTCGGTGCTCCCCACGCCGATGACGCGTGCGCCGCGGGTGTCGTACAGGGCGAGCGCGCTCATCCACACGACGATCACGACGATGGAGATCGAGAAGTAGCTCAGCCGCAGGTCGGCGGTGTTCGTCGCCAGGTTCGACTTCAGCCCGAGCCAGGCGATCTGCACACCGAACACGACCCAGATCAGGGCCAGCAGGTCGGTGAAGAGCACACGGCGTGAGTAGCTCCGGCTCCACTCGTCCGTCGCGCCGATCGGTCGCGGTGCGCGCAGTGCGTCCGCTGTCACGGTCGCCGTCCGGTCACCACGTCGCGCCACCGTCCGACGAGACCCGGACGGTCGTGCCGTCCCACAGCCACACGTCCTGCCCGGCGCGGTCGATGGTGACGGTGTTGTCGGTGTCGGCTCCGTCGGCGCAGCCGATCGGCGTGGTGGACGACGACGGCGTCACGTCGGAAGCGGACATGGTCTCGATCTGCACGCCGTCGCACGACGCTGCGCCGACACGGGCGAGCGTGTACTCCCCGCCGTCGACGCCGACCGAGCGCACGCCGCCCAGCGGCACGTCGACCCACGCTGCCTCGCCGGTCCGCCACTCGAGCTGGCCGTCGCAGATGACGACCGAGGTCTTGTCGCCCTGGAACGCGTCGATGGGGTCTGCGCAGGGCGCCTGGACGGTCCCGCTCGCGAGCACGACGCCGTCGGTGCTGATGCCGGCGCCGGCGGCGCCGGGCGCACCGGCTGCCCACGTCACACCGGCGTCGGTGCTGGTCCGCGCGGTCGCGGTGCAGTCGTCGCCGACGCCCGCCAGGATCGAGAGCTCCGCACTGGAGGCCCGGATCGCCATGAGCGATCCGACATCCGTCCCGAGTCCCACCTTGACCCACGTCGCCCCGCCGTCCACGGAGTGTTCCAGCACCGGCCGCGGGCCGCCGCACGATCCGCCGGACGCGCGCCATGCCTCCTGGCCGTCGACGGCTGCCAACAGGCGCCGGCCCTGTTGCTTGGTCCCTGCGGCGTCCGCGTCAGCGGTCGCGCTGGCCCGCGGGGACTCGCTCGCGTGCGGCATCCGTGTGAAGGTCGGGATCGGACCGGCGGGTCCGTTCTGTTCGGGCGCGGTGCGGCCCAGGGCGAGCGAGACGAGCACGACGTCGATGATGATCAGCGCCACCACCACGACGGCCACCACGATCAGGGTGGTCTTCGGCAGCGCACGACCGAGGCCCCGGGTCCCCCGGCGATTCTTCATCGTCCGCCGCTCCGCTCAGCGTCCGGCGCGGCGGAGCACGCCGAGCTTCTTGCTGGCACGCTTCGGCGGGTGCGTCGACGTGGTCACGGTGTTGTCGTCCTCGTCGTGGCCGTAGCTGTACCCGTAGCCGTACCGGCCGTGGCCGTAGGCGCCCGGGCCCTTCAGCGGCATCTTCGTCAGGACGAACCCGGAGATCGGTGCGCCGACGTTCGCGAGCGAAGCGACGGCAGCGGCGAGCTGGCCCTTCAGGGTCTGCCCGGAGGCGACGGCGATGATCGCACCGGACGCCTTCTTGGCCAGGATCGCGGCGTCGGTGACCGGCAGCAGCGGCGGGGCGTCGAACAGGACGTAGTCGAACTGCTGCTCGAGCAGGTCGATCAGGTCCTGCATCGCCCGCGAGCCGAGCAGCTCGGACGGGTTCGGCGGGATCTGGCCCGCGGGCAGGACGACGAGCTTGCCGCGGCCCCAGGGGTGGGCGACGTCCTCCAGGTCGGCGCGACCGATCAGCACGTCGGTCAGCCCGGCGTTGCTCTCGACGTCCATGTACTCGGCGACGCGGGGGCGGCGCAGGTCGGCGTCGATCAGGATGACGCGGAACCCGGCGCTGTCCAGGGCGATCGCCAGGTTCGCGACGGTGGTGCTCTTGCCCTCGGACTGCATCGACGACGTCATGACGAAGGTGCGGGCACCGGTGCCGATGTCCAGGAACTGCAGGTTCGTGCGGAGCGTGCGGAACGACTCGGCGCGGGGGCTGCGCGGATCGACCTGCACGATGAGCGGGCGTTCGGCCGCCTTGGCGTCGAAGGCGATCCCGCCGACGACCGGCTTGTCGCTGATCTTCTCGACGTCGAGTTCGGTGCGGATCCGGTTGTCCAGGGTCTCGCGCAGGACGGAGATGCCGATGCCCAGTGCGAGCCCGACGAGCAACCCGAGCGCGACGTTGACGGGCACGTTCGGGCTGACCGGCGTGCTCGGCACGTCGGCCTGCTTGACGCGGGTGAGCTTGACGGTGCTCTTGCCGCTCGCGTCGGTGGCCTCGATGTCCTGCACGACGTTGGTCAGGCTCTGCGAGGTCGCGTTCGCGATGTTCGCGGCCTGCACCGGGTCGGTGCCCTCGACCGAGATGGCGATGAGCGTCGTGCTCGTCGGCGCCGTCGCCGACACCATCGTCGCGAGCTGGTCGGCGTTCATGTCGAGCTTGAGCGACGAGATCACCGGCAGCAGCACGATCGGCGTCGACACCAGGTTGGAGTACGTCAGCACCCGCTGCTGGGTGAACGTGTTGCCCTGCGCTAGGTCACTGGCGCTGCCCGACGTCTCGGTGGAGACGAAGACCTGCGCCGATGCCGAGTAGACCGGCTTCTTCAGCAGGGAGAACCCTGCGGCTGCGGCCACTCCCACCAGGGCGAGTACGACGATCAGTACCCATCCCTTGCGGAGCACCGTGATGTAGTCGCGGAGTTCCACGCCTTTGCCTTCCCCGATCATGGCCGTCCCCGTGGTCCCGACACAGGCGCACCGGGGTACTCCCAGCACACGGCATACAAATAGTGCCACAGGAACGAGTCCTGCCCGGGGGAAGTCGCCATCCGGCGCGCGGTGTCCTCTACGGTGGCCCCATGCGTTCCGAGCCGGCCCAGACCGCGACCACGCCGAGCGTGCGGCGGCAGCGGGACCTCATCGTCATCCTCGTCGCGCTCGGCGTCGCCGTGATCCTGACCCGGATCGTCGGACAGGTCACCCGGACTGGGGGCATCCCGTCGCCGGTCCTGCAGGTGCTCGCCGCGGACGCCGCCGTGTGGGTGCCGCTCGTCATCGCCGCCGCCGTGGTGCTCCGTCGGACCCCGCGGTCGGCGATGCTGTCACGGCTGCGGCTCGACCTGGGGATCGTGGTCTTCGCGATCGGCATCGTGATCATCTGCCGCGTGGTGGACGTGTTCCTGTCCCTGTCGTTCACGGGGACGACCGGCCTGGTCCCAGCACCGACCCTCGGCACGCCGGACGTCGGGCTGCTGCTCGTGTCGGCGATCGGCATCGTCGTCGTCAGCCCGGTGCTCGAGGAAACGGTGTTCCGCGGGCTGTTCCAGCGCCGACTGGCCGCCGAGCTCACGCCCCGCACCCGGTTCCTCGCGGTGCTGGTCACGGCGCTCCTGTTCGCGCTGCTCCACCTGCTGCTCGGAGCCGGTGGCACGACGCTCGGCGGGTTCCAGGTGTTCGTGACGACGTTCCTGCTCGGCGTCCTCACCGGCACGCTCGTGGCGATGACCGACCGCATCGGCGGTGCGATCCTGGCGCACGTGCTCTTCAACGCGGTCGCGGTCGTCGCGACCTGGCCGCGCTGATCGGCCACGCTGGCGTCCCCAGAAGGGGTCAGCACCGGTCGTCGGCCGTCGCGGAGCACTAACCTGCACTGAGCATGACTCGCCCAACCAGCATCGTCGACAACCCCCTCGTCCGTCAGGCTCCGATCAGCGGCCTGCTGGCGCTGTCGGCGCTGCTCAGCATCGTGATGCCGTCGCTGCCGATCACGGCCCACCACCTGTTCGTGGCGAGTCTGGTGTGCACGGTGGTCGCGACCCTGATGAGCGCCGTCCCCGCGCTCGTGCACGGCGCCGCCTGGCTGGTGCCGGTCCTGCTCACCGTCGACTTCGTGACGATCGCGCTGCTGCGCACCGGGACGGGCTCCGGCTCGTCGCTGTTCACGGCGATCGTGGTGCTCCCCGTGGTCTGGTGGGCGTCGCTCGAGGGCCGTCGCACCGTGCTCTTCGCGATCGCGGGCATCGTGCTCGTGATCCTCGCGCCCTACGTCCTGACCCCGTCCGACGCGCCCGGCCCGAGTGAACTCGTCCGTCTGGGCATCCTCGTCGTCGTGTTCGGCACCGTCGCCGTCGTCGTGCACGAGCTCTCCCGCCGGGCCCGACGCAGTCTGCGGTCCGCCGAGGCACGCGAGGGCAAGGTCCGTGCCGAGATCGACCGGGCAGCCGCGGTGCAGCGTTCCCTGCTCCCGACGACGACGGGCCGCATCACCGAGGACGTCGTCGTCGCCGGTGCCTGCCTGCCCGCCCGGAGCGTCGGCGGGGACTTCTTCGACTGGTACCCGACCAACAGCGGCGTGGCGGTGAGTCTCGGCGACGTCATGGGCAAGGGCGTCGGTGCCGGCCTGATCGCCGCAGCGGTCCGGTCGACGCTCCGGAGCGCCCGGACGGTCGACGACCCGGCCGAGGCGCTGAAGCGGGCGTCCGACGGCCTGAGCGCCGAGGGCATCGGGCCCGACCTGGCCTTCACCACGCTGTTCCACGCCCGGATCTCCGACGACGGCACCCTCCGGTGGTCCGACGCCGGGCACGGGCTGAGCTTCGTGCTGCGGGCCGACGGGCACGTCGACCGACTCCGGTCCGGCGACATGCCGCTCGGGCTCGGCATCCGCGAGGAGTGGGTGACGGCTGAGAGCACCCTGGAGCCGGGCGACCTGCTCGTCTCGTTCAGCGACGGCGTGCTCGACCTGTACGAGGGGCTCGAGGAGACCATCGAGGCGGTGGCCGAGATCGCGCGCGCCGGACGTGACCCGCACGCGGTCGTGCTCGCCCTGTCGGCCCGCGCCGACGAGGTGCCGCACGACGACGACGTGACGGTGATCGCGATCCGTCGGCAGCCGGTCCAGGTGGACTCGGCACGACCGCTCGCGCTGCACGCCGACTGACGGCGGGTCCCTGGAGGCGTGAGGCGGGCCGCGGGCCGCGGGCCGCGGGACGGGGTGGTACGCGCCGCCGCTCGAACCCGAATCGTGCGGCGACGCGTGCAGACGGTGCGTCTGCCCTCGGACGCCCTAGCGTCCTCGGTCTGTGGGGTGACCCGTCGGGCCACCGGGCGGGTCAGTGGACCAGGTCGAGCTCCCACACGGGCGGCACGTACGCGCGGGACCAGCCCTCGCGCAGGCGCGTCACGGCGCGGTCGAAGGCTTCGAGCAGGTCCATCTCCGGCCGCACCATGGACTGCAGCTGCAGCCCCTCGTAGGTCGCGAGCAGCTGCTCCGAGCCGCGAGCCGGCTCCATCGTGCCCGGCTCGGGCGACGCCGCGATGTTCAGCGTCGCCGTCAGGAACCGCATGAGCGAAGGGTCCGCCACGATCGCGCGCAGGAACCGGACGGTGCCGTGCTGCTCGGCCAGGGGCATGAGCGGCACGGTGCGCTCCTCGTTCCACCGGTCGATCGTCGCGAGCAGCAGACCGTCCCAGCTCGGGAACGTGCGTGCCACGACATCGAGGTCCACCCCGGCCGCCGCCGCGACGACCTCGGGGGTCACCTCGTGCAGGGGCCGGGACCGCAGCGCCGTGATCATCCCGAGGATGGCCTCGCCCCGCAGGGAGGGGTCGTCGGGGCTGGTCACCGGCGGCGTCTCGATGTGCATCCAGACACTGCACCAGCCCGTGGCCGCTGCGACCAGTCCCCCGAACGGGAACGTGCGTTCCCCGGACAGGGGCCGAACGCCCTGGTCTCGACGGGTCGCGTGGGTCATACTCGGCCCATGCAGTGGGGACGGATCGCACCGGTCGTGGCACTCGTCGTGGTGCTCGGCGGCACCCTGGCCGGCTGCGCCACCGAGACGAGCGGCGACGACGACGCCGGCCCCACGGGTCCGAGCACGCAGGCCGGGCCGCTGCAGTCCGGGTTCTGCGCCGACTACGTCCCGCTGAAGACCTCGGCCGAGCGCCGCGACGCCGCCGACCTGGTCGTCGACGCCGACGTCACCAAGACCGACCGGACCGTCGAGCTCCAGGGGATCTACGACGTGTACGAGGCGACGGTCACCGACGTCCCGAAGGGCGACGAGGACGCCTCGGGTCCGAAGCCGGGCGACACGATCCAGGTGATCAGCACCTCGGACCAGTGCGAGACGAGCGGCGAACCGGTCGAGTACCTCGAAGGGGACCCCCTCGCCGACGAGGGCACCTTCCGCCTGTACCTCTCCCCCGCCGACGACGCCGGGGACGCCGGGGACGCCGGGGACGCCGGGGACGCCGCCGTCTGGCGACTCGTCGTCCCCGGCGCCGCCGAGCCGCAGCCCGCCGGCTGACACCGCATCCTGCAGGCTGACACCGCAACCTGCAGGCTGAGGCAGCAGCCAGCTGACACCGGGTCGGCTACGGCTGCTCCGGCACCGTCACGATCCGGTTCTGGTACGCCCACACCACGGCCTGCAGCCGCGACCGCACCCCGAGCTTCGGCAGCATCCGCGCCAGGTGCGACTTGACGGTCGACACCTCGAGCACGAGCGCCACCGCGATCTCCTCGTTCGACATCCCCTGCGCCAGCAGCAGCAGGACCTCGCGCTCGCGGGCGGTCAGCACGCCGTCGGCCCGGTCGCCGGACACCGGCTGCAGGCTCCGCCGTGACACGAACTCCCGCAGCACCCGCCGGGTCAGGGCCTGGTCGAGCGTGCCGTTGCCGGCGGCGACCTGCCGCACGGCGTCGACGATGGTGTCCGGCTCGGCGTCCTTGAGCAGGAAGCCCGAGGCACCGGCCTCGAGCGCCCCGAACACGTAGTCGTCCAGGTCGAACGTCGTCAGCATGAGCGCCGGGATCGCCGGATCGGCGTCCGGTGCGCAGAAGATCCGCGCGAGTTCGATGCCGTTCATCACCGGCATCCGGATGTCCAGGCAGGCGACGTCGGGTCGCGTCTCGCGCGCCAGCGCGAGCGCCTCGCCGCCGTCGGCGGCCACGCCGACCACCTCGATGTCCGGCTCCGCGCCGAGCAGCGCGGACACCCCGGCGCGGACCAGGGGCTGGTCGTCCGCGACCAGCACGCGGATCACGCGACCACCCCGGCGCCGCCGGCGGCCTGCGTGGGTGCGGCAGGTGCCTCCCGGCCGAGCGCCAGCTCCACCAGCCATCCGCCGGTCGCGGTCGGGCCGGCCTGGAGGCGCGCCCCGACCAGGTCCGCCCGCTCGCGCATCCCCCGCAGGCCGTTGCCGCCCGAGGGAGAGGTCCCCGCTGCCGGCACGGTGGCCGGTGCGTTCTCCACCCGGATCACCACCCGGGTCGCGTCGCGGTCGTCGATGGTGACGGTGCACGGGGCGGACGGGGCGTGCAGGGCGGCGTTGGCCAGTGCCTCCTGGACGGTGCGGTAGGCGGCGAGCTGCGCGAGCGGGCCGACGCCGTCAGCGAGCGGCCGGTCACCCGGCAGCACGTCGAGCCGGACGTCGCTGCGGAACCGGGCTCGTTCGGCCAGGTCGACGATCCCGGCGACCGTCTCGACCGCACGCTCGGCGGGGGCGTCGTCGCGGAGCAGGCCGACCAGGCGGCGGAGGTCCTCGAGCACGGCGGTGCTCTGCTCCCGCACCTGGCGGGCACCCTCGTGGGCACGCTCCGGGTCCGCGTCGATCTGCCGGTCGATGACCGCTGCCATCAGTGCGATCCCGGACAGGTGGTGCGCGGCGATGTCGTGGAGTTCGCGGGCCATCGCGGCACGCTCACGGGACACGGCGGCGTCGACCAGGGCGTCCTGCTCACGGTCCACGGCGCTGGCCTCGGCCGTGCGGGCGACGCGGACCTCGCGGCGGGACTGCACGAGCAGGGTGACCAGCAGGGGCAGGCCGACCGCGCCGATCGCCTGCAGCACGCCCTGCCCGAGCGAGCCGGACACGGCGGTCGTGGCGTCACCGGCGGTCGTGGCGTCACCGGCGAGCGCGAGCACCACGTTGCCGGCTGCCACCAGGGCGGCGGCGACCACGAGTGTCGGCCAGAGGTGAGCCAGCGCCACGCGGAGTGCGGCGACGACGACGCCGACGAGCACCGGCAGGGCGGTCAGGCCGAACAGGTCGGACGACTGCGGGGCGAGCGCGGCGACGAGCACCGGGAGTGCGGCGACCACGATCAGCGCGGTGCGGGGTGCCCGGCGGGTGGCGAGCAGGGCGGCGGACTGGGCCAGCAGGCCGAGGGCCAGGATGGTCCAGGCGGCGGAGAACACTGCGGGGACCCCCAGCGCCAGGGCGGGGCCGTCCGGTTCCAGGCTGTCCAGGGGCGGCAGGCCGAGCAGCAGCCCGAGGGCGACGACGGCCGTGCCGAGGGCGACGAGGACGTCGACGCGGCCGGCGCGCTGGGCGGGTCGGGGCGACTGCGCGGGCTGGGCGGGCTGCGTGGGCTGGGCCGGCTGGGCTGGCTGCGCGGGCTTGGCCGGCCCAGCCCACGCAG
>NZ_LR732827.1:1565135-1654078 GCF_902506155.1 Curtobacterium sp. 8I-2 | reverse complement strand
GCACGACGCGCTGCGCGGCCGGCTCATCCGGTGCGCGCAGCGCGTCGTGCTCAGCGGGTGCCATCGTTGGATCCTACGAGGCGGGCGCGGGTGGGGACCGGTGCGTCGAGGGGCAGGGCGCGTCGGGCGGGGTCGTAGCCCAGGTGGCCACGGGTCGCGACGAGCAGCACCACGGCGGCGATCGTCGACGTGATCGTCAGGCCGATCATCAGCGTGCCGGCGGTCATGCTCGGGTACATCTCAGGGAACAGGGTCGAGATCGTGTTGTTCACACCGACGTGCAGCAGCAGGGCCAGGGGCAGGCTCTCGCGGGTCTTGTTGAACACCTGGATCATCACCACGTTGAAGGTGATGGTGAACAGGGCGAACACGACGGGCTCGCTCCAGTGCGCGTTCGGCCACCCGCCCCAGTCGCTGAGGTACAGCGGCATGTGCCAGAGCGCCCAGATCGGACCGAGGATCGCCGCCGCACCCAGGCCCCCGAAACGGTGCTGCAGGCGGGGCAGGGCGAAGTCGCGCCAGCCGGGCTCTTCACTCAGACCGGTCGAGAACAGCTGGATGATCAGTCCGGGCACGAGCATGGCGAAGGCCAGGGCCGAGGGAGCCCGCACGTCACCACCGGCGAACGGCAGCGCGGACACGACGATCAGGGCCGGCACGACGACGAGCGCCAGCGCGTACCAGTACCAGGCGACCCGCCAGCGGAACAGTCGCCCCACCCAGCGGCGCAGGCCCGCGCGACCGTCGGCGACCGCCGTGACGATGAACGCGCTGCCCAACGGGCCGAGGAGCGCACCGGGCAGGACGCCCGTGAACTGACCGCTGCCCAGGACCTCGGGGAAGTGGATGTCCCACACACCCATGCCGTGCGGGGACAGGATGTACGGCACCCACGCGAGCCAGCTCAGGCCGAGTGCCATGGTGAAGAAGGACACGAGCGGGTGCCGGGCGATGAGGCCGCGGACACCCCCTCGGTCGCGGGCTGCGGTGCCGGCGGGAGGCCGGACTTGGGTGGTGTTCGTCATGCAGACGACGCTAGGAATCATCACGCCCGGGGACGACCGGCTTCGGGACGCACCTGCGGGAGTTCCATCGAAGGATGCAGGTGCTCGTGGTCGTGTCCGGGCTCGTGCTCGTGTCCGGGCTCGTGCTCGTGTTCGTGTTCGTGCTCGTGGTCGTGTCCGGCGCTCCTGAACACGCCGTCGTCTTCGTCCGACGCCCCCTGATGCGCGAGACGCCGCCGAATCCGGAGGCGTCTCGAGCGTTCGGCGGCGTCTTCGCAACACGCCGTCGTCTTCCGAACCGACTCGCCCGCACGACGCCGGCGTCTCGCGGGTCCGTTCAAGCAGCGCGCTGTGCGGCCACGTGGGCCAGGACGACGGGGTCCTCGCAGCCGCGGGCGAACCCCAGGATGCGCCGGTCGATGTCCCGCTGCAGCACCAGCACGCCGATTCGCTCGGCGATCGGCGCGAGCCACTTCGGCCGGCACGTGAAGTTGTAGCGCCAGACCGCGAGCGTGTGTCCGGGCTGCCCCTCGGCCGCCGTGAAGCGCCAGCCCCCGCCCATGCGCTCGAAGAACCACGAGCCCTTCGTCATCTTCATCCCCACGTTCGACGGCGGGTGGTACGAGACGTACTCGCTCTCCATCGCCAGCCCGAACCGCTGCACCGTGTACGTCCGGACGCCCTTCGCCGGCACGGTGGCCCCGTCCATCAGGTGCTGGCGGCGGATGAAGGGGTCCCAACGCTTCCGGATCGCCCCCTGTGTCTGCGAGACGGCGAAGGCCACGTCGGGCTCGACCGGGACGACGCAGCGGGACTCGACGACGGGCATGAGTCATCCTCGCACGTGGCGGTCGCGCGGGCCTCCCCCACGCGGCGGACGTCAGGCCCGGTGCCGACCGGCACCGGGCCTGACGTCCCGCGATCCCGCGGGCCTGCGGTCAGCGCACGCGCCGTCGACGCCGCAGCGCCACCATCGCGGTACCCGCACCGAACAGGAGCACCGCCGCGATGAGGCCCGGCAGGAGCGAGGCACCGGTGAACGCGAGGTCTCCGCTGCCCGTCCCGATGCCGTTCGTACCGCTCGTACCGGCCGGGCTCGTGCCGTCCGGCGTCAGGGCACCGGGAGCCGCTTCGTTGCCCGGGCCTCCGGCTGCGCTGCCGCCGCCCTGCCCGCCATTCCCGCCGTTCGCGGGCGGATCGACCTTTGCCGTGGTGACCACCGCTGCCGACACGTCGGCTGCCAACCCGGCGGGGTCGCTCAGGTGCAGCGCGGTGACGGTCCGGTCCCGCCCGCGGGTCCGCTGCTCGTTGAGCACGACCTTCCCCAGCCCGCCGGGCAGGGCGATCCGGGTGTTCGCCCGGATCGTGCCCGCCGGGATGGTGGTGCCCGCGATCTGCCCACCCGCGGTCGTCACGGTGGCACCGCCGTGGGTCACCCGGACACGGACGTCACGGAGCTCGCCGGCGATGCTCGTGCCCGGGTAGAGGACGACCCGTTCGAGTCGGACCTCGCCGCGGTCACTCGCCGACCGCACCGTGACCCCGTCGACACGCAGCTGTCCGGTGGCGCCGTCCCCGGCCTCGTCCGCCCGCTCGGTCACGGTGGTGCCGTCGGCGGCGGGCGCAGCGACGGGTTGTGCCGGGACGTCGCTCGGTCCGGATGCCCGGAGCGCGAAGGCGTGCCAGCGTGCGATGGCCGGGTCGTGCGGCTCCGGTGTCGGCGTGGTGCCGCCCCCTCCCGGGGTCGGGTCCGGGGCGGGCTGCGCCGCCGCCAACGTCACCTGGCCGAGCAGCACGTCGGGGTGCGTCCCGGTCAGGTCCTCGTAGCGGAGCGCCGTGAGCGTGACGGTCCCGTCCGGGTTCTCGGTCCGTTCGCCGATGTGGACGCGGACCCGTTCGGTCCCGTCCGGGGCGAGCCCCGTGTACAGGTCGGTGGCGGTGTTGATCCACACCCCGTTGACGAACACGGCGTTCGACTCGTCGTCGAAGGAGACCGTCATCGTGCCGGCCGCCGTCACCTCGGCGTGCAACCCGTTCACGCGGAGTGCCGGCCAGCGGTAGGCGGCGACGGGGTCGGTGGCCTCGTCCGGGATCTGCTCGAAGTGCCCGACCGAAATGGTCGCGGTGTCGCCGTCGTCCCCGATCGCCGCCGTGACGTCGGTTGCCCGGGCGGGGTAGCCGGCGGTCGCGTCGATGCGGGCGGCGGAACGGTGTTCCCCGGCACTGGTGATCCGCGGCTGCGGGGCGACCAGCGCCGTACCGTCCGTCCCCCGGACGCCCACCCCGAAGGCGGCGGTGACCCGAGCGTCCGTCGGGCTGCTCGCCCTCGCCGGGATCGTGACGGCGCCGAGCCGCACGTCGGGGTGCGCCCCCGTCAGGTCGCGGTAGTGCAGCGCGGTCAGGGTCGTGCTGCCGTCCGCGTGCACCGTGCGCTCCCCGAAGGCCACGCTGACCCGCTCCTTGCCGTCAGCGTCGACGCCGGTGTACAGGTCGGTGGCGGTGTTGATCCACACCCCGTTGACGAACACCGCGTTCGACTCGTTCGCGAAGTCCACGGTCATCGTCCCCTCCGGCGTGAGGTGGGCGTCGAGGCCGTACACGCGCAGCGCTGGCCAGCGGTACTCCGCGACCGGGTCCGAGGCCCGGTCGGGGATCTGCTCGAACGAGTCGAGGTGCACGTCCGAAGTACCGTCCGCCGCAGTCGAGACGGTGACCCCACGTGCGGTCGACGGGGAACCGTCGGCAGCGTCGACCCGGTCGGCGGTGCGCTTCGCGACGCCGGTCACCGTGGGCTGCCCGTCGATGAGCACGGTTCCGTCCGGGGCAGTCACCTGCACACCGCTGACGCTCCGGGTGGCCAGGGCGTCGCCGTGGGCCGGGGTCGGCTGCGGCGCGGGATCAGGCGTCGGAGCCGGGGTCGGGGTGGGCGTCGGCGTCGGCGTCGGGGTGGGTGCCGGCCAGCGGTCACCCGCCGCGCAGGAGACCGATCCGGCACGGACGCGCCAGATCTCGGAGGCACCGGCTTCGGCGTCGATGCGGAGCGCGACCGTCGTCGTGGTGCCGTCGGCGGCCGTCGTGGTGCTACCGACGACGACCTTGGTGGCGCCGTAACGGGACTCCGGCAGGTCGCGGCTCCACCCGGGCGTCGCGGTGGCCTCGGTGGTGACGTCGTCGCCGTCGATGGTCAGGCGGTCGAACGACACCGCGGGGGTGCCGCCGGGAGTGCACGCGGCGCGGAGTCCGGTGAACACGACGGGGGGACGATCGCGCAGGGTGAACTCCCCGCTCGCGATCGTCGAGGTCGCCCCGTCCGGGCCGGCCTCCGAGCGCAGACCGCTCGTGCGGGTGGTGTTGAGCTTCAGGACGTCCTGCGTCGTGTCGACCCGGGCCACCGTCGGGTCGCCCGAGTCCCAGCGCACGGCCGGGGTCGGTGCGGTGAGCGTGCCACCGTCGATGTCGGTCAGTTCGACGCCCGACGCGGCGGCGAGGGTGGCGCCGTCGGCCGCGGTGTCCGCGCTGGCCGGCAGCGCGAGCATGGGCGCCACGAGGCCGATGCCGAGCAGTGCCGAGGCCGCGAGCGCGATGACGGAACTGGTGCGTGGACGATCGGTCATCGGCGGGCCTCCTCGGCGAACGCGGTGAAGAAGGCGCGGCCGGCGGGGACGCCGACCCCGGTCACGTCGTCCCAGCCGGGTGCGGACCGGAGTCCCTGCCGACCGGTGTCCCAGAGGAACAGGGTCTCGGGCCACAGCGCTCCGGCATCGGGCCCGCGCGGCGACCAGGTGGCAGCGGAAGCGGGGCGGACGTCGCGGACGGCGTCGGTCCCGAGCATCTCGTAGAGCATCGGCGTGACGAGCCCGATCCGGACCCCCGTGGCGGCCTTGGCCATGGCGACCATCGAGGCGACCATCGGGGTCGCCAGACTCGTGCCGCCGTGCGTGACGTAGCCGGTCACGCCCTTGTGTGGCCCGTACACGACGAAGCCGGTGTTGGGGTCGCCGATCGACGCGACGTCGGGGACGAGTCGCCCGGTCCCCGGTTCGTCGAGCAGCTGGCGCTGCCACGTCGGTCGGCCGTAGACGTCGGACTGGCCGCCGCCGGCGCCGTACGCGAAGCCCGGCGGGATGAGGGCACCGTTGCGCGCGAAGCGGGTCTCGGTCTCCCAACCAGCCTCGACCGCGACGGAACCGTCACGGGCGAGCCCGGTGCTGGTCGCTCCGACCGCGGTCACGTACGGGCTGGACGCCGGCGACGACACGTCGGGGCCGGAGTCGTGGTCACCGACGGCGCTGTTGTCGCCGTCGTTGCCAGAGGACGCGAACACCGAGATGCCCCGGGCCCCCGCCTCGACGAGCACCCGGTTCAGCAGCGTCCGGTCGTCCGCGGTGTCCAGGTCCTCGGTGGACCCGAACGACAGGCTGATGACGTCCGCACTGCCGTGTTCGACGACGTCGAGGATCCGCGAGAACAACGAGGTGGTGCTGCAGTCGTCGGCACCCCAGTACTCGATGTCGGCGTCGGGGGCCATCGCGTGCACCGCCTGCACGTCGAGGTGCTGCTCCTCTGTCCAGCTCTGCGGCCCGCCGCAGCGGGAGGTGTCCGGCGACGCCGGAGCGTGGTGCTGGTACTGCCCCGAGCGGAACGGCTGGGCGCCCGCCGCCCGGAAGTAGGTGTCCGTGTTCGCTTCGACGTCGGGGTCGTCGTAGGCGGCGACGATCGCTATGGTCGCGCCGCGTCCGGTGTACCCGGCCGGCACGTCGTGGACCTCGCGCAACTGGGCCGGCTGGTACCCGCACAGCGCGTTCGATCGGTGCGTGACCGGCACCGATGCGGGCCAGTCCGTCGTGAGGCGCTCGCCCCACCATGCGGCGCACTGTCCGTCGTCGGCCAGGACCGGCGGTCGCGGGACGGTCTCACCCGGTGCCGGGGTGGGTGCCGCCGCTGCTGCAGTGGTCGTCTCGGTCGGTCGGACGGCGTCAGAGTCAACGGCTCCGGACACGCCGACGACGGCGGTCAGCCCGCGTGGCACGGCGAGGGCGCGGACCGGTGCCACGGCGCTCTGTCCGGCGACGTCCCACCGCGCGAAGGAGGTGTGGAAGGCGTCCGCGATGCGCGCGGCCGTCCCGCGAACGGGCAGGGATGCGATCGAGCGCTCGACGGGGCCGACGTGGAGCCCGGCACCGCGCAACCAGGTCGCCACGGCCGGGGCGCGGTCGAGGTGCACGGGGTCGAGGAGGACGGTGAGGGACAACTCGTCGGCGGTCACCGGGTCGCCGCGCTCGGCGTGTGCGGTCCAGGCGGGGACGGAGTCCGCGAGCGGTCGGTCGGGCGAGGGCGGTGCGGGGCGCACGAGGAGCGTGCCGGGGATGATCACGGCGAGCGCGAGCGCACCGATGAGGAAGCGTGGACGCATGGGTTCCTGGTCTGCTGAGAGGCGGGGACGCAGCGCTGCGCGCTGCCACAGCGACCTTACATGCAACTGATAATCGTTATCACTCGCAGGACACGAGCAGTCGGGACAAACGGGAGGCCCGGTGTCAACTGACACCGGGCCTCCTGTCCGTCAGGGGGTCAGACCACGGCGCGCAATGCGTCCGCGATGCCCGTCAGGGCCACGTCGACCTCGTCGGCCACGCGCTGATGCGTCGCCGTCGAGCGACGGTAGGGGTCGTCCACGTCGTCGTCGGCCGGGTCGGCGGGCGGCGGGACCGTGCCCCGCAGCCGGGCGACGCGCTCCACGAGTTCCTGCGGGGTCGTCACGTCGGCCAGGTCACCGGGCTCGAGGCCGGCGAGCACCCGCGCGAACTGCTTGATCGTGAAGGTCCGCTTGGAGGCCCGGGGCGCCAGGGAGACGGCGGCTGCACGGTGCGATCGCTCCGCGGTCAGCACCAGGTCAGCGCTCGCGACGATCTCGGCCGTCAGGTACCGCGACCGGTGCGCCGAGGGGGCGCCCCCGAGCCGGACGGACTGCTCGGCCGCGGCGGCGTCCATCGCGGCGCCGTCGTCGGCGATGGTGCCGGCCGACTCGACCACGAACGCGGGGGCGTCCGGGCCGAGTCGTGCCGTCAGGACCTGCGCGCCGAGCGGCGACCGGCAGATGTTGCCGCTGCAGACGAACAGGATCCGCATCGTCACGCTGCGTCGGTGCGCTCGCCGGCGCGCTGGTCGGCACGCTCGTCGTCGCCGAGCAGGTCGTGCCGCACGACGATGGCGTCACGGCCGGGGCCGACACCGATCGCGGAGATCCGTGCGCCGGACATCGCCTCGATCGCCAGGACGTAGTCCTGCGCGTTCTTCGGCAGGTCGTCGAAGGTGCGGGCTCCGGTGATGTCCTCGGTCCAGCCGGGGAACTCCTGGTACACCGGCTTCGCGTGGTGGAAGTCGGACTGGTTGACCGGGACCTCGTCGACGCGGACGCCGTCGACCTCGTACGCGACGCACACCGGGATCGTCTCGAGCCCGGTCAGGACGTCGAGCTTGGTGAGCACGAAGTCGGTCACACCGTTGATGCGTGCCGTGTAGCGGGCGATCGGGGCGTCGTACCAGCCACAGCGGCGCGGGCGGCCGGTGGTGGTGCCGAACTCGAAGCCGTTGGCGCGCAGGAACTCGCCCGACTCGTCGAACAGCTCGGTCGGGAACGGACCGGCGCCGACGCGGGTCGTGTACGCCTTGACGATGCCGATGATCCGCTCGAGCTTGCCCGGGCCGATGCCCGAACCGGTCGCGGCGCCACCGGCGGTCGCGGACGACGAGGTGACGAACGGGTAGGTGCCGTGGTCGACGTCGAGCATGGTGGCCTGGCCGGCTTCGAACAGGACGGTCTCGCCGCGCTCGAGCGCACGGTGGATCTCGAGGGCGGTGTCGGCGACCATCGGGCGCAGGCGCTCGGCGAACGAGAGCAGCGACTCGACGACTTCTTCCGGGTCGATCGCGCGGCGGTTGAAGACCTTGACCAGCAGGTGGTTCTTCTGGTCGAGCGCGGCCTCGACCTTCTGGCGCAGGATGTTCTCGTCGAAGATGTCCTGGATCCGGATCCCGACGCGGTTGATCTTGTCGGCGTAGGTCGGGCCGATACCGCGACCGGTGGTGCCGATCTGGCGCTTGCCCAGGAACCGCTCGGTCACCTTGTCGACGGTGCGGTGGTAGTGCGTGATGACGTGGGCGTTGGCCGACACGAGGAGCTTCGAGACGTCGACGCCGCGGGCACGCAGGGCGTCGAGTTCCTGGAACAGCACCTCGAGGTCGACGACGACGCCGTTGCCGATGATCGGGGTCACGCCGGGCGTCAGGATGCCGGAGGGCAGCAGGTGCAGGGCGTACTTCTCGCCGCCGACGACGACGGTGTGGCCGGCGTTGTTGCCGCCGTTGAACTTCACGACGTAGTCGATGCGGGAGCCGAGGAGGTCGGTGGCCTTCCCCTTGCCCTCGTCGCCCCACTGGGCTCCGATGATGACTGCTGCGGGCATCTGGTTCTCCTCACGTTGGCGGAGGACCGCACACGGCCGTCCGGGCCGGTGGTCCACCCGAGTCTATCGGCTGGTCACCTGCGCGCCACCCGGCGTGACGCCCCTGTGGACGGCGCGCTGCGCGAGGCTCCGGACGCGACCAGACGGACGGACGGGAGGCGCGGTGCCAGCTGGCACCGCGCCTCCCCTCCGTCGTCCGGTGCGTCCCGGACCGTCCGACGGTGTCCGGATCAGCTCCGGAAGAAGTCCTGGTACGACGGGTCCCCGACGAGCTGGGAGTGCCCCGGCTCGGCCAGACGCTGCTCGATCATGGCCTGGATGACGTCCGGCGGAGTGAGTCCACGACGGCGCCACTCGACCGGGTTGGACCGGAGCTGGTTCAGCGTGCTCTGCATGGGAGCCACACTGGCACCGGTTCACTAGTTTGTCTAACTACCTGTCCCGAACACGCGTTCCGGGCGACGAAGGAGCAGGAGATGCCCGGTCCCCACGAGGGACCCGACATCTCCTGCTCACCGTGTGGCGCGCGAACCGCGCCCCGGCTCCGTCCTAGCGGCGCGTGACCTTCGCGGTCGCGCCGGACTTCGCCGTACCGTCCTCGTACCCGGAGGCATGGGCGGTCACCCGCACGCTGATGCGGTGCCCGAGGTCGGACGAGCCGAGCGTGACCTTCGACCCCGTGGCCGACTTCACGACCTTGCCGTCACGCAGCCACTGGTACTTGTACGTCGCCTTCGTCGTGCTCCAGGTGCCGTGCTTCGCGGTGAGGGTCGAGCCGACCTTCGCCGTCCCGCTCACCGTGACCTTGCTCCCCTTCGCCAGCGCGAGCTTCGGCGGGACCACGTTGATGGTCGACGTGTCGGCCTGCTTGCCCGCCGCGTTGTCGAGGTGGAGCAGCAGCACCGTCGCCTTGGTGACACCCGAGGCGCGGGTGACCGTCAGCGAGTCGGCGTCGGCGAACAGCACGCCGGTGGCGCCGTCCTGCGAGAACGACAGCTTCGGCTTGGTCGGGTCGAACGTGACCGGCTTGGTCTCGTCCACCACCGACGAACCACTGGTGGCGGCACCCGGGGCGTAGGCCGACTCGGTCAGCACGGTGTAGTCGAACTTCGTCGACGCGCCGATCGCCGAGGCACCGACGGTCAGCACCTTGACGGAGCTGTCGAAGGTGTTGACGTCCTGGCCGGCCGCTCCGCCGTTGAGCGGCTGTGCGTCGACCGTCTTGCCCGTTGCCAGGTTCATCGTCGTCGCGAGCGTGGCGTCGATGGTGGCCGACTTCGCGTCGTACACCAGGTAGTCGGGCTCACCGTCACGGTTCGTGTCGATGAGGACCTCGACGTTGGTCACGGCACCGGGGTCGGCATCCGGACCGGCGGTCTGCACACCGAACGCGATGGTGCCCGACGCCTTGTCGTACGACGCACCGTAGGAACGGACGTCGGCCGCCAGCAGCGACTGCTCCGCCGAACCCTCGGGGAACGTCTCGGCCGGGTCGGTGCCACCGAGCACGAACGGGGCGACGGCCGCGTGGTAGCCGGTCGTCAGGCCGCCCTGGTCGAGCGTGCGGCCCTTGAGCGTGAGCTCGGCCGACTTGCCCGGCCCCGTGAAGGGGACCGTGGTCCGCGCACGCACCGCACTGACGGGTTTCGGTGCCACGTAGACACCGAGGCGCATCGGGTTGAGCGTGCTGTCGGTCGGCGCGAAGGCCACGATGCCCGAGGCAGCGGTCACGAACTCGCGCTGGTAACCCTTCTGGACGGCGTCCTGCGTCGGGTCGATGACACGACGGAGCTTCGTCGGGTCGGCGGCCGAGAACGTCAGCGTGACCGAGGCGGTGCCGTTGGCGGGCACCGTCACCTGCTTCGAGCTGAGCGCGAAGGTCACACCCGGCTGCGACACCTGCGGCTGGTACGACACGTCGTACGTGTGCGCCGTGCTGTCGGTGTTGTCGACCTGCAGGGTGCGGGTCTCGCTCGTCCCGCTCGCGACCTCGACGACGCCGAACGACGCGGTGACGAGCTGGTCGTTCTCGGCGCTGCGGACCGTGGTGCCGGCGGTGACCGCCTGCAGCGCGTCCACGCGACCGGTGCCCTGGCGGAGCAGGGTGGCCGAACGGTTGCCGTCCTTCACGTCGTGCGTCGCCGTGTTCATCAGCGCCGCCTTGACCTGCGGGGCGGACCAGGTCGGGTGCGACTGGAACGTCAGCGCCGCGATGCCCGCGACGTCCGGCGTGGCCATCGAGGTGCCGCTCATCGACATGCGGCCATCACCGGTGCCGTTCGCCGCCGAGATCACGTTGACCCCGGGGCCGGCGATGTCCGGCTTGACGATGTCGTCGAACGACCCGTGCACACCACGGCTGGTGAACGACGCGAGCGTGTTCACGGCGTCCGCCTCGATGGCGACCTCGAAGCCCTTCAGCTCGTCCGCGAAGCGCACGTGCAGGGTCCCCGCCTTCGCGGTGGCCTGGAGGCTCGCCACGCTCTTCGCGGTCAGCTCGGCACCCGGGATGGTCGCGTTGCCACCGATGCCGGATTCGAACGTGTCGAGCGTGCCCGCCAGCAGGACACCGACACCGCCGGCGGCCTCGACGTTGTCGAAGCGCACGGCGGAACCGCACTCGAGCGCGGCGTCCGTCCACTTCAGCCAGACGACCTTGCCCTTGATCTTCGCGGCGTCGGCGGCGCTGAACGCGGCACAGCCGTCGATGTTCGCGGTCGGGACGACGACGTCGCCCTCGACCGGCAGGGTGCCCTTGAAGTTGGACGAGTACTGCGACCGGTAGGTCTTCGCGACGTCGGCCGGTGCGGTGACCTGCACGCCGTCGTAGAGCGACTGGCCGGTGGCGCTCGCGGCGACGGTGAGCGCACCCTCGGCGTTGCCCGGCGAGCCACCGATGTCGGTGAAGTCGTCGGCGTTGCCCGAGGCGATCACGGGGAGCACGCCACGTGCGGTCAGTGCGTCGATCTTGGCGTTGTCGGGGTCGTCCGGTGCACCGTAGTCGGAGCCGAGCGACAGGTTCAGGACGTTGATGTCCTTGCCCTCGGTGAGCGCCTTGCCCACCCAGTCGAGCGCGGCACCGGTGACGTCGGTCGAACCGCCGTTGTCACCGAAGACCTTCAGGGCGTACAGGCCGGCCTCGGGCGCGGTGCCCGGACCGATCCACATGTCCTGCACCTGCTGCGTGGTGAGCTTGGTGTAGTCGCCGTCGAACTGCTGCTTGTCGGCGGTCAGGCCGTAGCCCGCGATCGAGCCGGACACGTGCGTGCCGTGGTCGCCGCCCTTGCCGTCGATCGGGTTGTCGTCGGGAGCCGGCACCGGGTCGTAGGTGTTCGGGTCCTCGGGGTTGGCGTTGTACGTCGCACCGGCGAAGTCGTACCCGCCCAGGAACTTCGACGCGTCGTACAGGCTCGGGTCCGGGGCGCCGCTGCTCGCGTTCGCCAGGGCCTGCTGGTACGCCTCGGTGGTGCCGGGGCCGCCGAAGTCGGCCTGCGTGTAGTCGAGACCGGTGTCGAGGACGGCGACGTTGACGCCCTTGCCGGTGTGGCCGGTCTGCTGCCAGGCGTTGAGCGAGCGCGTGTAGACGTCGCTCGCGGCGTTCTTCGGCGAGACGCCGTCGGCACCGGGGCGCACCAGGCTCGGGTCGACGCCCGAGGGAGCGGCGTCGGCGTTCTCGTTGACCGTCGGCTCGACGATCTTCTTCGGCGTGAGCGGGATGATGCTCTCGACGTCGGAGCGCTCGGCGATCTTCCGGAACGCGTCGACGTCGGCGACGACCGCGACGCCGGGCACGGTGTACTCGGTCGAGTAGAGCTCGGTCGCGTCGGCATCGGCGCGCTTGACGGCCGACCGCACCGCGGCGACGGTGGACTGGATCGCCTCGACGCGGTCCGCGGCGGCGGAGGACTGCCTGCGCGACTGGGTCAGGTCGCCGCCCTTGGCCTTGGCGTCCACCTCGAGGGCGCCCTGGCCGGTCGTGCGCACGAACGCCGCGACGGTCTTCGTCGGCTTGGCGTCGCGGAGCGGCGCGGAGAGCTTGAGGTCGGCCACCGGGATCCCGGCCGGAGCAGCGGAGGCCGCGCCCCCGACTGCGAGACCGCCGCATGCGAGGGCCGCGACGGCGATGCCGGCGGTCAGGACGCGGGTGAAGCGATGGGGGGTGGGTTTCGGGTCGGTGTTCGGTGTTGCACGGTTCAAAGAGGGCACTCCAGGCTCAGTCCGTGGTTCGCATGAGATTCCTGTGAAGCTATGCGTTCGTTCTCAGGGAAGACAGTCCGCACTTTGGGGGACACCCCTCGTCCAGGGGACGGAACCTGTTAAGTTGCACACACGTGTGCACGTTATTACGATGGGGTGCGTGACCACCACCGAGCACCCCTCCCGCGCGCCCCGCCGCGACGCCACGGAGAACCGGGCAGCACTCCTCGACGCGGCGCGGACCTGCCTGCAGCAGGACCCGGACGCCTCCATCGAGACGATCGCCGCCGCGGCCGGCCTCTCGCGTCGCGCGGTGTACGGGCACTTCCCCTCGCGCGACGACCTGGTGCGCGAGGTCGTGACCGCCGGCGCCGCCCGGATCGCCGCCGCCATGCCCACCACCTCGGACCTGCAGGGGCTCCCGCCGGCCGCACGCCTGGCCGCCATCGCGGTGACGCTCTGGACCGAGGTCTCGCACGTCCGCTCGATGGCCCGGATCGCCGTGCGCAGCCCCTTCGCCGAACCCGTCGCCGAGGTCTTCGCCCCGTTGCGCTCACAGGTTCGCCAGGCGTGCGCGCTCGGCATCGCCGACGGCGCGATGCGGGACGACGTCGACCCCGAGACCCTCGGCCGCCTGGTCGAGGGCGCGTGCATCGCCGTCCTCGACGAAGCCACCCGCTCCGGCACGAGCGACGAGGACGGACGGCGGATGGTGGTGGTGTCGGCGCTGGGCACGGCCGGCATCGACTGGCGCACCGCACTGCTCTCCGAACCCGCAGCTCCCGCTCCCGCCCCGAAGGACCACGCATGACCCTCGAACTCGACCACGTCGGCATCGGCGAGGAGCCCGGCGCACCCCTGCCCGTCGTCTCCGCCGTCGCCGCGCCCGGACGCCCGGGGGTCCTCGCCGTCGAGACCGAGCAGGCACCCGTGCTCGCGTCCCTCGTCGCCGGTGGCCGCATGCAGCCCGACACCGGCCGCCTGCTGCTCGACGGGCACGAGGACCCGGCAGCCGTCCGCCGCGCGTTCGCGCTGGTCGACACCCCCGGGATCGCCGAACCCTTCCCCGTCCTGACCCTCAAGCAGATCGTGCGCGAGGAACTCGCGTTCGCCGGGCAGCGCCCGAACCGCGAGCACGTCGACACGGTGCTCGACGAGCTCGGGCTGCGGGACTACGTCGACACCGCCGTGCAGCGGGTCCCGACGGCCGTGCGCATCCGGCTGCTCGTCGAGCTCGCGCTGCTCCGCGACGGTGTCACCGGCATCGTGATCACCTCGCCCGAGCGGCACGGCGGCGCCGTCGAGGACTGGTTCCAGGTGGTCCGCGACGTCGCCCGACGGGGCGTGACCGTGGTGCTGGTGACCTCGAAGGCCGCCGCCGCGACCGTCGAGCACCTGCTCGACACGATCGAGACGCACGACGACGTCGCGACGCCCGGCGTCGCCGAGACGCTCGTGACGCCCCAGACCGAGGACCCCGAGGACGTGGCCCGGACCGACGGAACCGAGCCGGGCCTCCCGGCCGCTCCTTCCGTCACCACAGCATCCGCAACCGTCCCGACGGAGGCACAGAAGTGACCACCACCTCGCTCGTCCGCGCAGAACTCGCGCGGCTCACCGCGACCCCGCTCGCACGCCTGGCGTTCATCGCGCTGATGATCGTGCCGCTGCTCTACGGCGGCGCCTACCTGTGGGCGAACCGCGACCCGTACGCGAAGCTCGACCAGATCCCCGCCGCGATCGTGGACCTCGACGCCGGCGCCACGCTCGACGGCGACCAGGTCGACTACGGCAAGGACGTCACGAAGGAGGCCATCGACGGCGCCGACTTCAAGTGGACGAAGACGAGCGCCGCCGACGCCCGCTCCGGTGTCCGGAACGGCACCTACGACTTCGTCGTCACCATCCCGCACGACTTCTCCGAGCACCTGGTGTCCGCGCAGTCCGACGACCCGACCCAGGCGAAGCTCGTCATGACGACGGCCGACACGAACTCGTACCTGGCCTCGACCATCGCCGAGCAGGCGGGCAAGACCATGCGCACCGCCGTCGCCGAGCGCGTCGGCAAGCAGGCCGCGAAGACCCTGCTCGTCGGGCTCGCCGACGTCCGCGACAGCCTCGGCGACGCCGTCGACGGTGCCGATGAGCTCGCTTCCGGGGCCAAGAAGGCGGACCGGGGTGCCCACACGCTCGCGGACGGCACCGGCAAGCTGTCGTCCGGTGCGGCGGAGCTCGCCTCCGGCACGGCGTCGTTGCCGTCCCAGACCCAGCAGCTGGACAGCGGGGCGCAGCAGGTGGCGTCGGGGGCGTCGACCCTGGCGTCCGGGCTGGCCAGCGCGCAGCAGCAGACGGCGGCGCTGCCGTCGCAGACGCAGCAGTTGGACAGTGGGGCGCAGCAGCTGCAGTCCGGGCTGCACCGGCTCCGTGACCAGACGGCTTCGCTGCCGTCGGACTCGGCGCGCCTGTCCAGTGGTGCGTCGCAGGTCGCCAGCGGCAACGCCGAGCTCGTCGACAAGGCTGCACCGTTCATCGCGGGCGTCCAGCAGCTCTCTGCGCAGTCGCCCGAACTCGTCGCGTCACTGAAGCCCGTCGTCCAAGCCTCCACGGTGCTCTCCGCGGAACAGAAGACCCAGCTGCTCGCCGGGCTCGACAACCTGCAGGCCGGCAGCACCAAGCTCGGTACCGGTGCCGGCGACCTGTCCGGCAACCTGCAGAAGCTCAAGACCGGCAGCGCGCAGGTGTCCTCGGGCGCCTCCCGGCTCGCCGAGCAGGCCCCGGCGCTGACGAGCGGCATCCAGCAACTCTCCGACGGCTCGGACACGCTCGCCGCCGGCACCGGCAAGCTCGCCGCGAAGGCTCCGGAGCTGTCGTCCGGCATCGCCACCGCCGCGAACGGTGCTTCGAAGGTCTCGTCGGGCGCGTCGAAGGTGGCCGACGGCACGTCGAAATTGGCCTCGGCCGCCCCGACCCTGTCGTCGGGTGCGTCCCAGCTCGCGACCGGTGCGAAGACCGCCGACCAGGGCGCCTCGTCGCTCGCGTCAGGGTTGGACAAGCTCACGACCGGCTCGTCGAAGCTCGCGTCGTCGCTCGACCAGGGCCGCACGAAGATCCCGGCGTCGAACGCCTCGGAGCGTGCGTCGCAGGCCTCGGTCATCTCCGACCCGGTCAAGGTCGGGGACGACAACGTCGCCGCCGCGTCGAACTACGGCGCCGGCCTCGCGCCGTTCTTCATCTCGCTCGCGGCCTGGATCGGCATGTACGCGCTGTTCCTCATCCTCAAGCCGATCTCGAAGCGGGCGATCACCGCGGTGCGGAAGCCCCTCGCGGTGGTGTTCGGTGGCTGGCTGACCCCGGCGCTCCTCGGCCTGGTGCAGATGGTGGCGCTGTTCTTCATCGTGCGCTTCGCCCTCGACCTGAACGTGGTGCACGTCGGTGGCACGATCGGGATCATGGTGCTGGCCTCGGCGACCTTCGCGGCGATCATCATGGCCCTCAACGTGCTGCTCGGCTCGGTGGGGCAGTTCCTCGGACTGGTACTGATGCTCGTGCAGCTCGTCACCGCCGGCGGGACGTTCCCGTGGCAGACGTTGCCTGGGCCGTTGGCGGCGCTGCACTTCGCGCTGCCGATGACGTACTCGGTCGACGCGATCAGGCAGACGATGTACGGCGGGAACCTCGGCGCCGCGTGGTCGGACGCGGGCGTGCTGCTCTGCTGGCTGCTCGGGGCGCTCCTGGTGTCCTTCGTGGTCACGGCGCGGCAGACCCGCTCCCGCACGCTGCGCGACCTGCGCCCGAGCCTGATCGGGTAGCGGGCGCGGGCGGCGGCGCCGCGACATCGAGTGAGCAGAAGACGACGGGTGTGCAATAGCGACCCGTCGTCTTCTGCTCACTCGACGCGACCTCCGCGTGCAAGGAGCGTCTTCAGGTGCGCCACTGCGGCTGAGCGGTGCAGCGTCAGGTCGGACTTGGTCCACCGGACCACCACCCAGCCGAGTCGCTCCATCTCACGGTAGCGGCGGAGGTCACGGCCCCACTGCTCGGCGTCGGTCCGGTGGTGGTCGCCCTCGTACTCGATGACGATGCGCTGCTCCGGGTAGGCCATGTCGACACGGCCGACGAACCGACCGGCTTCGTCGAGCACGTTGACCTGCAGTTCGGGCTCGGGCAGCCCCGCGCGGACGATCGCCAGCCTCGCTCGGGTCTCCTGCGGCGACCCGGCGCCCACCCGCACGAGCTCGAGTGCAACGCGCAGCTTCCGGACTCCCGATCGTGCTCCGGCCAGGGCGACGGCCGCGGCGAGGTCGTCGATCGTCGTCCCGCACCGTCGTTCCGTGACGATGGCGTCCCCGAGCACGACGAGCTGGTCGACCGAGAGCATCGCACCGCAGTCCACCCACAGCGCCGCGGGCGTGCTCGTCGGCATCCCCCACCGCTCCGTCACCCGGGCACGGTCCGGCGTGATGCGATGCCCGACGACCCCGCGGCGTCGCGGTTGCGCGATCGGTACGGGACTCGTGACGTGCACCGGGGCGTCGTCGGCGACAGGGACGGGGAGCTGCCAGAGGACCGCCGCCGAGACGTGGCTGATGAACTGCCCGGGAACCAGGAGCGGCCGGAGTGCCCGGATCCGGTGGACCGGGTCGGGCGGACGATCACGTGCCCAGCGGATCGACCGGGTCGGCCGGACCAGGTCACGCCGTCGGAGTCGTTGTCGGGAGACGCCGGCGCGGTCGGCCGCGCTGATGTCGAACGCGCGCCCGCGCAGCGGTGTCGGAAGTGGTCGTGCTCGCATGTCCACCACGTTCGCGCCCAGCGCCCACTGCTCGCGCGCCGAACGCGACTTCTGTGTACAACGCACCCCGGGCCTCCCGTGTGGAGGACCAGCCACACGCAGATCGTGAGCAGAAAAGGTCGAGTCGCGGCGCCACACCCGACCATTTCTGCTCACGAAGCGAAACCGACCCCCCACCCCACCCGCCGGGCCATGTCACGTCAACCGCTACGATCGACGCACGAGCCAACGGAGGTCGAAGCGCATCATGGGAGACGGCAAGCCCGCGACCATCTACGACGTCGCCGCACGCGCCGGGGTCTCCAAGTCCCTCGTCTCCCTCGTGCTGCAGCGCTCCCCCCGGGTCAGCGACCAGCGCCGGGCCGCGGTGCTGAAGGCGATCCAGGAGCTCGACTACCGGCCCTCCACCGCGGCCGTCTCCCTCGCCGGCACCCGCAGCCGCACCATCGGCGTGGTCCTCGACGACTTCCGCAACCAGTGGTTCGTGGACCTGCTCACCGGCCTGCGCGAGAGCCTGCAGGACCAGGGGCACCGGCTCGTGGTCGCCGACCGCTTCCTCAACACGGGGCTCGACGCCTCACCGGTCGAGGGCTTCCTGTCCATGCGCGTCGAGGGCATCGTGATCGCCGGCGAGCCGACCACCGACCTGGCGATCCCCGCGTCGATGCCGCTCGTGATCGCCGGCGGCCGCGTCGCGATCCCGCGCGCCGACACGGTGGCGAACGACGACCACGCCGGTGGCGGCATCGCGGCGCAGCACCTGCTCGACCTCGGGCACACCCGACTCGGGTTCGTCGGTGCGAGTTCGGCGGCCTCGGCGGAACGCCAGGCCGGGTTCGAGCAGGTAGCGGCGACACGTGCGTCCGTCGTCACGACGGTGCTGCCCGGCGAGCCCACCGAAGAGGCCGGTTCGCGTGCCCTCGGCATGCTCCTCGACGAGCACCCGGACGTCACGGCGGTCTTCGCCGCGAACGACGTGATGGCCCTGGGTGCCCTGTCCGAACTCGCCGAACGCGGGTTGCGCGTCCCCGAGGACGTCTCCGTCATCGGCTACGACGACACCCCCGTGGCCGCGATGCGGTACGTCGGCCTGACGAGCATCGACGACCGCAGTGTCGAGATCGGCCGCGGCGCCGGCGAGCGTCTGCTCGCCCGCATCGCCGATCCGCGGATCGCCGCGACGGAACTGCTCGTCGAACCCCGCCTGGTCGCGCGCCGCACCACCGCCGCGCGCTGACGCGGCCCCCCTGCCCCCGGCCGGGAGGCCCGCCCCGCGTCCGTCACGCCCGCTTCGTGAGCAGGAATGGTCGGGTCCAGGGCCCGCACCCGACCACTTCTGCTCACGACGTCGCGCCGGGCAACTCCGCGTGCTGGACGACCCAGCTGTGCATGACGATCGCCGCGGCGGCCGAGGCGTTGATGCTCCGCGTCGACCCGAACTGCGCGATCTCGAGGTGCGCGTCGGCACCGGCGACCGCCTGCTCGGTGAGCCCGGGGCCCTCCTGCCCGAACAGGAACACGCAGCGCTCCGGGATCGTCGCGGTCTCGATGCGTTCGGCACCCGGGGTGTTGTCGATGGCGACGACGGGACGCGCTTCATCGGCCATCGCGGCGAGGAACGCTTCGACGTCGGGGTGGTACCGGACGTGCTGGTAGCGGTCGGTCACCATCGCCCCGCGCTTGTTCCACCGCCGCCGTCCGATGATGTGCACCGTGCCGGCGAGGAACGCGTTGGCGCTCCGCACGATCGACCCGATGTTCAGGTCGTGCTGCCAGTTCTCGATCGCCACGTCGAACGCGTGCCGGCGGGTGTCGAGTTCAGCGACGATCGCGTCCATCGACCAGTACCGGTAGCGGTCGAGCACGTTCCGGGAGTCCCCGGCGGCGAGCAGCTCCGGGTCGAGCCTCGGGTCGTCGGGCCAGGGTCCCGGGTGCGGCCCCACCCCGTTGGTCGTCAGCTCGTGCGACGGTTCGGGCGCAGTGGTCACCCGACCAGCGTACGGCCGGGCGCGGGGTCGGGCGCCGCCGGCTCAGGCGGTGCGGGCGATGCGCGCCTCGATGCCGGCGATCAGGATGTCGAGGCCGAGCGCGAACCGGTCGTCGTAGGAGTGCTCGCCGAGGATCTCGCCCACCAGGCGGTGCCGCTCGGGTCGGCCGGCCTCGGAGTCCCCGCGTCCGACCTGCACCCCGGCGTGCCCGACCACGAAGTCGTAGACGACGAAGAAGGCGTACATCGCCTCGGCCGGCGGCAGCCCGGCGTCCTGCAGGGCACCGACGACCTTCGCCACGACGGCGTCCGACTCGGTCGAGGCGAGCGGGGCCCGCTGGCTGTGCGACTCGAGCACGAGCGGGTGGGTGCGCATCAGGTCACGGAACGTCGTGGCGAAGGTGCGGACGACGGCGTGCCACTCGTCGGGCCAGACGAAGGTGGCGGTGAACTCGTCGACCGTGCGGCGGACGAGTTCGGCGTGCAGGTCGTCCAGGCCGCCGATGGTCCGGTGCACGGTCATCGGGGCGACGCCGAGCCGGACGCCCAACGCACGGAAGGACAGCCGGTCGAGGCCGTCCTCGTTCGCGATGGTCGTGGCGGCGTCGATCACCTGCTCGCGGGAGAGCACGTTCGGGCGGCCTCGGCGTCGTCGCGGCGTCACCTCGAGCTCCGTCTCCGACACCGGGGTGGGTCGGGGCGCGGTGGACGGGGTTCCGGGTTCGACGAGCACGAGGGGGCCTCCTTGATTCGGTACGTGTCCCGAAAAGCGTAGGGCAAACCCGACCGCGGTTCGGTGTCTCGACCATCTCGGGTCTGGCAGCAGCGCGCAAGAGCCGCCCCGGGCCTCCCGGCCCTTTCCGAGCCGACCACGAGCCGACGCGAGCCGGACCTGAACCCCCGCGCAGTAGGGTGAGGCGCATGGCGACCCGAGACGACGTCGAGTGCTGGCTGACCGACATGGACGGCGTGCTCGTCCACGAGAACCAGGCGCTCCCCGGCGCGCCGGAGCTCATCCAGCAGTGGCTCGACGACGGCACCGAGTTCCTCGTGCTGACGAACAACTCGATCTTCACGCCGCGCGACCTGAGCGCCCGGCTGCGGGGCTCCGGCCTGCACGTGCCCGAAGAGCGGATCTGGACGAGTGCGCTCGCGACGGCCGACTTCTGCAAGTCGCAGATGCCGGGCGGGTCCGCGTTCGTGATCGGCGAGGCCGGCATGACGACCGCCCTGCACGAGGCCGGGTTCATCATGACCGAGACCGCTCCCGACTACGTCGTCGTCGGCGAGACCCGCAACTACTCGTTCGAGGCGATCACGAAGGCCGTGCGGCTCATCCGCGACGGCGCACGGTTCATCGTGACGAACCCCGACGCCACCGGCCCGAGCGCCGAGGGGGTCCTGCCGGCCACCGGCGCCATCGCGGCCATGATCGAGAAGGCGACCGGCAAACAGCCCTACGTGGTGGGCAAGCCGAACCCGATGATGTTCCGGTCGGCGATGAACCGGATCGGCGCGCACTCCGAGAACACCGGCATGATCGGCGACCGGATGGACACCGACGTGCAGGCCGGCATCGAGGCGGGGCTGCACACCGTGCTCGTGATGACGGGGATCAGCGACCAGGCCGAGATCGACCGGTACCCGTTCCGTCCGAGCGAGGTCATCTCCGGCGTGCACGAACTCGTGCGCACCGAGCCGTTCGAGGTCGAGCTCTAGCCCTGACGACCCACCGGCGTCGGGCCGTCGGCAGTGCGCCGGTGGCCGGTCAGTTGCCGGCAGCCGACTCGCGCCAGCGCGCCTGACCGATGATGTTCTGCGCGTAGGAGACCCGGTTGAACACGTCGACGCGCTGTTCCTCGGAGAAGACCTGCACGAACTCGGTGTGCGACTGACCGTTCGCGGCCCAGATCGACACGGAGACGTTGCCCTGCGTCCGTCGCTCCTTCGCGAGCAGGAACAGGAGTCCGAGCAGGAAGAACCACACCGTGATGACGGTCATCACGATCGCCCACGTCGGGATGTGCGACGTCGACGACGACTGGTCCTGCGCGGTGATGTTCACCTGCGCGGCCGGCCAGGTCCCGCTCGGCGTGACGATGCGGTCCTGCGTCACCCCCACGGATCCGATCGAGACGAGTACTGGGCTCGGCGCCGGCGCCCCACCGGTCGGCTGCATGCTCATGGTGGAACCCTAGCGGCCCACGCACCCCGGGCGGCTTTCGGAGTGCAGCCTGCGCCGCGGGGGGGTGGCCAGGTCGCACGCGGGGTGGGTGGCGGCGGCGCTCGGTGGGCGGCAGCGGCGCACAGTGCGGAGTTGGGCAGCGGGCGCCGGGTTGGTGGTTCCGTGCGAGCCTGCAGCGCCGCACCCAGCCGTCAAGCTCGCACCGCATGAACGAACCCGCACCGTGCGAGGCCCGGGGAGACCGAGCGGGCGCGAGGTTGGCGGCGGCGCACGGTGCGAGGTTGGGCAGCTGGTGCCGCGGTGCTGGTTCGGTGCAAGCCTGTGGCACCGCACCCAGCCGTCAAGCTCGCACCGCATGTACGAACCTGCACCGTGCCGAGCCCGGCGAGACAGAGCGGGCGCGAGGTTGGCGGCGGCGCACCGTGCGAGGTTGGGCAGCGGGCGCCGGGTTGGTGGTTCCGTGCGAGCCTGCAGCGCCGCACCCAGCCGTCAAGCTCGCACCGCAGGTACGAACCCGCACCGTGCCGAGCCCGGCGAGACAGAGCGGGCGCGAGGTTGGCGGCGGCGCACCGTGCGAGGTTGAGCGGCGGGCGCCGCGGTGCTGGTTCGGTGCGAGCCTGTGGCACCGCACCCAGCCGTCAAGCTCGCACCGCATGTACGAACCTGCACCGTGCCGAGCCCGGCGAGACAGAGCGGGCGCGAGGTTGGCGGCGGCGCACCGTGCGAGGTTGGGCAGCGGGCCCCCCCGTCCCCCCTCCATCCGCCGCCGTGGCCTCACCGCAGCTGCCGTCACGGGCGTCGTCCTCGCGGCGATCCTGTCCGAGCACGCCCAGCCCTCGTCCGCACGGGGCACCACGTCGACGGCCTCGACGACGCCGACGATCCGACCGGTCGGCGGGAGCGGTCTGTTCGGACCCGACGATCGCCCCCGGTTCACGGTCGACGGCGTGGAGCGTGCGGCGGACGTCACCTGGCGGGTCAACGACACCACGGGGACGATCGTCGACTCGGGGACCGGTCGGGCGGGGACCCGATCGGTCGAGGTGCACCCCACGAGCGCCCTGCCGTCCGGCACCTACCGGCTGACCGTGCAGACGCCGGGCGCGACCTCCGCGTCGACCCGGTTCGTGCGGACCATCGCCGGTCCGGTCGGCTCGGACCCGTACTTCGGTCTCGGCGTCAACCCCGTGGCGAGCGCGCTGCCCCTCACTCGCCGCACTCGGTGCCGGCAGCTACCGACAGGACCTGCAGTGGAGCGCGGTCGAGAAGGTCGCCGGACGGTTCGACTTCGCGGCGACGGACGCCCGCATCGACCCGGTCGTGCGCGACATGGGGGTCAGTCCGCTCTTCGTCCTCGACTACGGCAACGTCGCGTACACGAACGACCCGATGGCACCACCGGACGTCTCGAAACCCGCCCAGGCCGCCGCCTGGAAGCGCTACGTCAAGGAGACCGTTTCCCACATGCGGGACCGGCACCCGGACACCGATCTGTCCTACGAGGTCTGGAACGAGTGGACCAACAACCACGGGGCGCTGCCCGCGACGCCCGCGGCCTACATCGAGCTCGCACGGGTCACCGCCGAGGTCATCCGTGCCACCGACCCGGCGGCGACGATCGTCGGGCCGACCCAGAACGCGGTGTCCGACGACGAGCGCGCCTGGATCGGCGAGTGGTTCCGCCTCGGTGGTGCCGACCACGTCGACGCGGTCAGCATCCACCCCTACAACAACCCGTGGGGGCCCGAACTCTGCGTCCCGACCAACCCGTGCATCGAGGATGCGCTCGCGTGGCTCCGGACGACGGCCGACCGGTACCCGCGCCCCGACGGCAGCGCCTTGCCGATCTGGATCACCGAGGTCGGGTGGCCGACCCAGTTCGCCGGTCCGGGGTGGGTCCAGCCGGAGGACCAGACCGCGTACGTCCTGCGCACCTACGCCATCGCCGCGCAGTACGGCGTCGAGCGGCTCTTCCTGTTCGAGATGGCCGAGCCCACCACGGCGAACGGCACCGCACGGACGTTCGGGCTGGTCGGCAACGCCGACGCCGGTTACGAGCCGAAGCCCTCCGCCGCGGCCTGGGCGACCATGCAGCGGGTCCTCGCCGGCAAGCGGTACGTGGCGGAGCACCGGATCGGTCCGGTCCGCCACATGCGGTTCACCTCGCCGGACGGCAAGCACCACGCCCGTGTCGTCTGGCAGTCGGAGGCGCAGCACCTGTCGACGCCCGTTCGCGTCTCACTCCGCGGAACCGGGCGGATCGTCGAACCCACCGGGTCCGAGAAGACCGTGCGGGGCACCGCCGGGAAGCTCGACATGTCCGCGAAGTGGATTCCCCGATTCGTCGTCTGGGACGAGTGACTCCGAGCGACTCCGAGTGGCCCCGCGGTGCACCTGGTGCGCCGCGGGGCGACTCGCGTCACCCGTGCTGCGGCGTCGTGCCCCGGTCGAACGCGTGGTGCACGCCGTGGTCGTCCGTTCCGTGCCACCCCTGCCACCGGCCACGGAGCTGTGCCTGCTGGAACCGGGTCGCATCGTGGTCCCGCTTCACCCGGGCCACGAGGACGGCCACCATCGAGCGAGTGACCCAGTAGGCCGCCTGGCCGCGGAGCCGGTGCTTCCGGAGCACCCGGCCGAACCCCCGGTTGTACCGCAGCACCTTGGCCAGGGTCTCGTCCGTCATGCCGTCGTGCCGGAAGTCGCCGTGCCGCACGGTCACGTCCGGCATGTAGGCGATGCGGGCGCCGCGACGGAGTGCACGGATGACGAGGTCGTTCTCCTCGCCCGAACCGAACGGCGTCGCCGAACCGGTACCGAGCGCGACGTCGAAGAGCCCGTGCGTCTCGAGCAGTTCTCGCCGCAGGAAGATGCCTGCGGCGACGATCGTCCGGGGAACCCGCCAGCTCGTGACCCGGCATGCTCGTCGACGCCAGCGGAGCATCGTGCCGCTGTCGTCACTCGCACGGCAGGGGATCGCTGCTCCGTCGAGGTTCCGGTCGTCCATCCGCTCGGACAGGAGTTCGAGGACGCCGTCGTCGAACCAGCAGTCGTCGTCGGGGAACGCCACGATGTCCCCACGGATCGTGGCGAGCCCGCGGTTCCGGCCGCGGCTGACTCCACGGACGACGGGCTCGTGCACGTGTTCTGCGTGACCGGCCTCGATCAGGTCCCGGAGGAGCGGCAGCGCGTCGGGCGTCGGGCGCTGCTCGACCACGGTCACGAATACCGGCAATCGTGTTCGGCGGATCGAGTCGAGGCACCGCTCGATGTGTTCCGGCGAGCGGATCGTCGAGATGACCAGGTGGATGCGGTGGCTGGCCCCTGCGACGGCGCTCACACCGACACCGTGCTCGTCGTCAGCAGGTCCGTCGTCGAGCGCGTCCCCGACTTCCAGGCGAGCAGCTCGCCCCTGATCCGCTGCAAGCGGTCCTGCAGTTCGCCGACACGGTCGGCGATGCCCGCACGCTCCTGTTCGGCCGTACGCATCGCGTCGACCAGGTCGTCCGCCGAATGGCCCACCGTGACGGGGGCGGCACGACCGGTGACGCTCGACCAGAAGTCGTCGCACTTCGAGGCGTAGGACAGCGGGACCGTCGCGATGCCGAGCGACACCGCGGCGACTGCGCCGTGCAGTCGTTCCGACACCACGAGGTCGCAGCTGCCGATCGCGGCCATCGTCGCAGCGACGTCCGTGTAGGCGTGGACGACCGACGCCGTCGTCAGACGGTCCGACAGGTGACGTGCGGCGGCCTGGTCGGCTGTCGACAGGGCGAACGCGACCACCTCGGTGGCACCGACGTCGCGCGCGTGTTCGTCGACGGCCGCGGCGACGGTGGCGACGTCGAAGCGGGAGTGTGGATCGGACCCGAGGCTCACGCCGATGCGCGGAGCAGCCCGGGTGGGCCTGGGCACGTGCCGGACGAGGGGGTAGAGCAGCGCCGGGTCACCGCTGATGTCGACGGGCATCAGGTGTGCGGAGATCTCGTCCCGGGTGAGGGGACCGCGAACGCCGGCGACGTGCAGCCGCTCGAGCGTGCGCCAGGCCTCCCAGCGTTGCCGCTGCTGCGCCAGGGAGTACGTGTCCGATGCCGACGCGGCACCGAGGCCCACACCGATCAGGCCGTCCGCGCCGAAGTTGCGGATCGCCAGCCGTGCGTGCTCGGCCCACGACGCGAACCCGACGGACGTCCCACCGCCGAGCAGGACGACCCGTTCCGCGCCGAGTGTGCGGAGCCGGTCGAGCCCGAATCGTGGCGCCGCTCGGAGGTAGTCGCGTGCGTTGAGCGGTGCCTGCACCGTGAGGGGGTCGTCGAGCGCAGCGCGCCAGGTCTCGTACAGCAGGTCGTCGCCGAAGTTGGCGTTCCCCTGCCACCCGAGGTAGACGAGTGAACGGCGTGCGGGCGGCTTCATCAGTGGTCCTCCGGGGTGCGACGAGCTCGCGACGATCGACGAGGGCTCTCGCTGACCGGCGCCGACGGCTCGTAGTTGTAGTAGGTCTTCGCGCGGCGCTGCACCGGCAGACGGTTCACGACGAGGCCGAGCAGGCGCGCACCGACCTGGGTCACGGTCCGCTCTGCCGCGGTGAAGTCTGCTCGTCTGGTCCGCCCGTCCACGCTCACCACGAGCAGGACACCGCTGCAGATCGCACCCAGCACAGCGGGGTCGGTCACCGGGAGCATCGGAGGGGCGTCGACGATGACGTACTCGTATCGGGACTCGAGTTCGCGGACCAGCTCGACCATGCGGCTCGAGCTCAGGAGTTCGCTCGGGTTCGGCGGAACGCGCCCCGCGGCGAGGACGTGGAGGGGGGTGTCCGCGCCGACTTCTTGGACGGCGTC
This sequence comes from Curtobacterium sp. 8I-2, assembly GCF_902506155.1. Taxonomy (NCBI): domain Bacteria; kingdom Bacillati; phylum Actinomycetota; class Actinomycetes; order Micrococcales; family Microbacteriaceae; genus Curtobacterium; species Curtobacterium sp. 8I-2. The sequence continues at coordinate 1,627,609 of NZ_LR732827.1, read as the reverse complement.
GTCGAGGGCGACCTGCCGGGTCAGGACCGTGGAGAGTCCGACGCGGCTCTCGATGCCCAGGTAGGTGCCGGTGGTCGGCCGTCGGAGGTCGGCGTCGACGAGGACGACGCGCGATCCGTTCTGCGCGAGCATGAGCGCGAGGTTCACGGCGGTCGAGGACTTCCCCTCGCCCGGCGTCGCACTGGTGACGACGATGCTCTGCGCGTCTCCGTCGAGGTTCGTGTAGGTCAGGTGGGTCCGGAGCTGGCGGAACGCCTCGGCGCGTGTGCTGTAGCGGTTGTCGAACGACACGAGCGGCTCCTTCGCGATCGTCTCGTCCATGGCGAACTCGCCCAGCACGCTCGCGTGGGTGAGTCGGCGCAGCGCCTCGAACGAACGGAGGCGGGTGTCCAGGACCTCGCGGAGGACGGCTTGGGCGATGCCGAGCGCGAGTCCGGCGAGCACACCGATGGCGGTGTTGACCGCCAGTCGGGGCGAGAACGGCGTGCTCGGAGCGGTGGCGGGCTGGAAGACGCTGAGGTGGACGAGGCCGTCGGTGGCGGCTCCCTCGTTCTCCACCTGGTCGACCACCTTCACCAGCTGCTCCGTGACGGCGTTCGCGATGGCGGCGGCCTGCGTCGGGGACTCGTCGGTGGCGCTGATCGAGATGAGCACGGTGTCGCGTTTCGACTCCGCCGTGACCACCCGCCCGAGGCCGCCGCCACCCGGCAGCCCGAGCTGCTTCGCGGCCTGCCCGAGCACCTGGGGCGTGACCGCCAGCTCCTCGTACGACTTGACCCGGGCGGCCGAGAAGGTGTTGCCCTGACTGAGGTCGGTGACCGAGGCCCCGCCCGCCACGGACACGAACACCTCGCTCGTCGCCCGGTACTGCGGTGCCTGGACCGCGGAGAAGGCCGCCGCGAGTCCGGTCGCGAGCAGCAGCACCGCGGCGATGGAGATCCAGCGGTGCCGGAGCACGTCGATGAACTGCGCGAGTGTCATCCGAGCCTTTCCTTCGGGTTTCGATGTGTGATACTCATAGTAGTTGATATGAAATATTACGCAACCAAGTGGAGGAAGCGCGGATGACCGTCCTCGGAACCCTGCTCCTCGTCGCGCTCGGCGTCGGACTGACGGTGCGTCCCGAGTGGTTGCCGGTGGTCATCGGGGCGGCTGCCGGGCTGCCGTACTCCGCGGGCGTCGTCGTCGGGGGGAACGGCGTGCCGCTGTTCACCGTCGCGGCAGCAGCCAGCGCCTGCGCACTGCTCGGGACGCGTCGACTGGGGACGTCGCACTGGACAGCGAACGCGTTCGCCGTCTTCCTCGCGTGGACGACGGTGATCACCGCGCTGGCTCCGTGGATGTTCGGCGGCATCCGGGTCCTCGTCTCGCGCGGCGGAGTCGATCACCAGGTGGCCGACCCCGGTGTGCTCGCCTACACGGTGAGCAACGGCGCACAGCTCGCCTACCTGCTCCTCGCCGCCTGCTGCGCGCTCTACCTGGTGCGCGTCCGGGGTGCCGTCCTCGCGGTCGGTGTCGCGCTGGTCGTGGGGACGGTGACGACGAGCATCCGGGGCTTCCTCCTGCTGTTCCGAGCGGACGTGACGGCTCCCCTCTTCGACACCCTGCCGAACGTGGCGTACGCCTGGACCACGACGGAGGACCGGTTGCGCGGGGTCTTCAGCGAACCGAGCGAGCTCGCCGCGTTCTCCCTGCCCGCGGTCGCGTTCTTCGTCGTTGCGGCGCTGCGCTCCACCGGGCGGCCCCGGTTCCTCTGGTCCGCGGCGGCAGCCCTCGCGTGCTCCAACCTGCTGCAGGCGTCCTCGGGCACGGCCGTCGTCGCATCCGCCGTCGTGATCGGGTTGGGCATCGTCGTCCTGGCCGTCCGGTACGTCGTCCGCGGTGGCGTCGGCACCCCGTGGCTCGTCATCGGCGTGCTCACTGCGGCCCTGGTCGCCCTGGTCGCCGGTGACCACCTGCTCGCGCCGATCCGGGAACTCGTCGTCGACAAGGTGGACAGCAAGTCGTACGACTCCCGGACGGGCGCGGACACGTTCAGCTGGGGCGTCCTCGCGGACACGCTCGGGATGGGCGCCGGCATCGGCAGCAACCGACCGTCGTCGTTCGGCATGTCCCTGTTGTCCACCGTCGGCATCCCGGGCACCGCGGCGTTCGCGGCACTCGTCACGGGCATCGTCGCGACCGCGATCCGGCGTCCGGGCACGGTCGCGGCGGCCACGGCACTCGTCGCGCTGGTCGTCGCCAAGGTCGTCGGGACGCCCGACTTCTCGACCCCGGTCCTCTGGGTCCTCATCGCGGCCTGCGCGACCCCGACGTGGGTCCCGACCGCCGTCCCCACCCTCCGGCCCACGATTCCCACCCGCCGGCCCACCGTCCCCGCACTGACAGGAACTCGATCGTGATCGCCATCCTCATCGTCTGCGAAGGGAACGTCTGTCGTTCCCCCTACGTCGAACGCGTGCTCCGGGCCCGCCTGGACGCCGTCGCCCCGGGAACGTTCCGGGTGTCCAGCGCAGGGACCGCCGCCGAGCACGGGGCGGCGATGTTCCCGCGCTCGTCCGACGCCGTCCTGCGCCACGGTGCCGATCCCTCCGGCTTCGCGGGGACGCCCCTGACGGCACGCGTGCTCGACGGCCCCGCGCTCGTGCTCACCCTGGAGCGCCAGCACCGTGCCGCGGTGCTCGACATCGCTCCCGCGCTGTTGCGGCGGACGTTCACGCTGCGCGAGTTCGAACGGCTCGTCCGTCCGCTCCTCGGTCAGGACGCCGTCGGCGCGGGGTTCTGGGACGACTTCCCCAGGTTGGTCGCACGTTCCCGACTCGGCACCGCCCCCACCGAGCCGGAGGCGGACGACATCGCCGACCCGGTCCGTGGGGACGACGCCGACCACGCCCGGATGTGCGCGCTGGCCGACGAGGCGATCGACGCCGTCGTCGCCTGTGCCGCACGAGCGACGGAAGGAGCTCGAGATGCGCGGACTGCTCGTGCATGAGTGGATCGAAGCGGTCGGCGGCGCCGAACGTGTCCTCGACGCCATGGCGGACGAGTACCCGGACGCCGATCTCTTCGGCCTCTGGAACGACGCCCCTGGCCGGTACCCCGGCCGGCGGGTGATCGAGAGCGCCCTCGCGCCGACGCCGCTGCGGGGTCGCAAGGCCCTGGCCGTCCCCTTCCTCCCCGCGCTGTGGTCGCACGGGCTGCGCGACCTCGGACCGTACGACTGGGCGCTCGTCAGTTCGCACCTGTTCGCGCACCAGGCCCGTGTGCCCGGTGTCGATCCCGAGCGCCAGTTCACCTACGTGCACACACCGGCGCGGTACCTCTGGAACCCGGAGCTCGATGCCCGCGGCGCGTCCGTCGCCGCACGGGTCGCGGGTCCCGCGCTCCGTGCAGTGGACCGCCGTCGGGGCGGGGCGCTCCGGCACGTCGCGGCCAACAGCCGTTTCGTGCAGCAGCGCATCCGAGCGAGCTGGGACGTCGATGCGGTCGTGATCCACCCGCCCGTCGGGGTCGAACGACTCACCGCTGTCGACGACTGGGCGCAGGTGCTCGACGACCGTGAGCGTGCGCTGCTCGAGTCGCTGCCCGCGGGCTTCCTGCTGGGTGCGTCCCGGTTCGTGCCGTACAAGCGACTCGACGTGGTGATCGAGGCCGGCCGGGCATCTGCGCGGCCGGTGGTGCTCGCCGGTGACGGACCCGACCTCGAACGGCTCCGGGCGCTCGCCGCTGACTCGGACGTCGACGTCCGCATCGTCGTCCGGCCGTCCGACGCGCTCCTGGCGGCACTATTGCAGCGTGCAGCCGTCTACGTGTTCCCACCGGTGGAGGACTTCGGCATCATGCCGGTCGAGGCCATGGCGCTCGGCACGCCGGTCGTCGTGAACGCCGTCGGCGGCGCGTGCGACTCGGTGGAGCCCGGTCGGAGCGGTGTCGTCCTGCACGACTTCGCCCCGTCGACGATCCGGTCGGCCGTCGAGGCGGCTGCGGGACTCGACGGTGCGGACTGCCGAGCGCGGGCCGACACGTTCTCCACCACACGCTTCCGGCGCGAGATCGGCGCGTGGACCGGGATCCCGAGCGCGGTCCGTTCCTGACGCGCCCGGCCAGGAGGCCCGCCAGTCGTCGCCGGGTCGGCCCGCGGCAGGCGCCGCGCACGTGCAGTGCCGCCGTCCCGCGTCAGCGGGCGGCCGCCACCAGGATCGCCTCGAGCTGCGCGACGACGCGGGGGAGATCGAACCGCTTGGCGGTCCGACGGCCGTTGTCGGCGAGCCGGCCACGGGCCTCCTGGCCGTCTGCCAGTCGCACCATGGCGGACGCGAGCGCTGCGACGTCGCCGGGCGGGACGAGGAGGCCGTCCTGATCGTGGGTGATGATCTCGGCGGGGCCACCCGCATCGCTGGCGATCACGGCCCTGCCCAGCGCCATGGCCTCGATGACGACCTGTCCGAACGGCTCCGCGCGTGTGCTGGCGTGGACGACGAAGTCACACGCGGACATCTCGGCGGCGACGTCGTGCTGGTGCCCACGGAAGTCGACGGAGTCCTGCACATCGAGTTCGGACGCGAGCGTGTGGAGCGACCGGGCGAACGCGTCGTCGGCGCCGAACAGCGGTGCGCCCACGAGACGGAGCCGTGCGTCGGGGTCGAGACCGGACGCGCGGGCGGCCGCGAAGGCGCGGAGGGCGACGTCCTGACCCTTCCACGGCGTGAGGCGTCCGACCATGCCGATCGTGCACACCGGAGCGGTGTGCGGCGTTGGTTCCGCCGGGACGGACACGGGGCAGGCGACGACGGTGACGGGCCGGGGCAGGCGACCGAGCGACCGGGCCGTGGTCCGGGAGTTCGCGACCACCGTCCGGGGGAGGACCGCGAACGCGAGCCGGAGCAGCGCTGCGTTGACTCGCGACGACCCATCGGCACCGACGAGGTCGTGTGCGTGGGCGACCACGGGGATCCCGGCCCGCCGCCCGGCGAGTCCACCCCAGATGTGTGCCTTCGCCGAGTGGGTCGTCAGCACGTCGACACCGAGCGCGCGCAGGACGCGGGTGAGTTCGTGGGTGGCGCGGAGTGTGCTGACCGTCTTCGCGAGGAGCCCAGCTCCCGTGGTGGCGGTGTGGTGCCGGACGGTCGCATCGAGGGGAACGACCTGGCAGCGCACCCCGGAGTCGGCGAGGCGTTCCTCGAGCGGGCCGTGTTCGCCGAGGACCACGATCGGTTCGATCCTCGTGCACGAGGCGGTCACCCGGGCGACGAGCAGTTCTGCCCCGGAGAGGGCTGCGGAGTGGCTGAGGAAGGCCACCAGAGGCAACCGATCAGTTGTCATGCATTCAGCATATCAAGTATTGTATAGAACGTGACATACAAATGTCCGCGGGTCCGATGACGCGCCCGACACCTCCCGCTCCAGATCGGAACACACCATGGCCCTGAGCTCCCATCCTCCCGTCCGCCGCTTGCTCGTCACCGGACTGACCGCCGTCGGCATCCTCGCTGCAGTGACCGCGTGCTCCGGCACCGGCGACGACAAGCCGACCCCGAAGCCGAGTGCGAGCGCGACGGCCCAGGCGGACGAGCAGGTCTTCTCGAACCCGCCTGCCGACATCGGGAAGGTCCGGGCCGGGTGCAAGGACGGCAAGGCCGTCGTCGACCAGGCCAACAAGGACGTCACCGTCGGGGACTGCGCGTCGGTGGAGATCACCGCGGGCAACGCGGTCGTGCACCTCGGGAACGTCGAGGAACTCGTCGTCTCCGGTTCCATCAACGACATCGCCGCGAAGCAGGTCGGCTCGGTGCGGGTGACCACCGACGGCAACCGCCTGACCAGTGACAACGAGCCGAAGATCAGCGACGACGGCAAGGACAACGTGTTCCGCACGCGCTGATCGACACACACGCAGAACGACGAATGCCGCCGGCCCCAGGCCGGCGGCATTCGTCGTTCTGTCCCGCTGTTCTCCTCCCGCATCGCGGTTGACGCACGGGAACGGGCGCCCCTCCTGGTGGAGGGGCGCCCGTCGCGTGGTGCTGGTGGTGTTACCGGATGACGTTGATGGTGCGCTGGTCAGCAGGGCCGTTGAGGTTGCCCTTGGTGATCTGCTTGGTGAACAGCGTGTACGCCTGCGGGGTGAGGGTGCGCTCGACGGAGATCGTCCAGGCGCCCTGACCGTTCACCGTCGCGGAGCCCAGGCGGCTCACGGTGCCGTTCAGGACGACCTTGGCGCCGGGGGCACCGGTCCCCGTGAAGACGACCTGGTCGCCTCGGAGGGTCCCACCGTTGCCGGGGGTCTCGATGACGAGGTCCGCGGGCGTGCCGTAGTCGAGCGTCGCCGTCTTGGGCGCCGAGACCGTGCCGTTGACCGTCTGGGTGACGGTGAAGGTGCGGACGCCGGCGACCGTGGCGGGGATCGTGACGGAGTACTTCCCGTCGACGGCCTTGACGCTCTCGATGATCGTCGTGCCTTCGCGGACGATGACGTCCGCCCCGGTCTGGGCGTTGCCCGAGACGACGGCGTTCTGCTCGACGTCACGGTCGAAGACCCCGTTGGCCGTCAGCGCCGTGATCTGCTCGTTGCGGACGGTGACGGTGATGTTGACGCGCTGGGTGAGGCCGCCCTTGCTGGTCTGGAGTGCGTGGAGGTCGTAGACCGCCGGGTTGAGCTGGCGGGTGACGTCCACGGTCCAGGCGCCGTCGGTGATCTTGGTGTCACCGACGGAGGAGCTGTTGCCGCGCATGTCGAGCTTGGCGCCGGTGGCTCCGGTGCCGGTGAAGCGGATGGAGCCGTTGGTGACGGTGGCGCCGTTGGCCGGGGTCTGGATGACCGGGGCTGCGGGGTTGCCGTAGTCGAGGGAGCGGTCGAGTGGTGCGGAGACCTGGCCTCGGACGGTCTGGGTGACGGTGAAGTCGTTGACGCCGAAGTGGGCCTTGTTCGCGGGGATCGTGATCGTGTAGCGGCCGTTGGTGGCGATGGCGGTGCCGATGGTGTCGCCGTTGCTGTCCTTCACGGTGACGGTTGCGCCGGGGTTGGCGGAGCCGGTGATCGTCGCGGGCAGGTTCTCGTCCGTGGTGTTGAACGCGGCGGTCGCGGTCAGCGGAGCAACCGGCGCCTCGTTGCGGACGGTGACGGTGATGTTGACGCGCTGGGTGAGGCCGCCCTTGCTGGTCTGGAGTGCGTGGAGGTCGTAGACCGCCGGGTTGAGCTGGCGGGTGACGTCCACGGTCCAGGCGCCGTCGGTGATCTTGGTGTCACCGACGGAGGAGCTGTTGCCGCGCATGTCGAGCTTGGCGCCGGTGGCTCCGGTGCCGGTGAAGCGGATGGAGCCGTTGGTGACGGTGGCGCCGTTGGCCGGGGTCTGGATGACCGGGGCTGCGGGGTTGCCGTAGTCGAGGGAGCGGTCGAGTGGTGCGGAGACCTGGCCTCGGACGGTCTGGGTGACGGTGAAGTCGTTGACGCCGAAGTGGGCCTTGTTCGCGGGGATCGTGATCGTGTAGCGGCCGTTGGTGGCGATGGCGGTGCCGATGGTGTCGCCGTTGCTGTCCTTCACGGTGACGGTTGCGCCGGGGTTGGCGGAGCCGGTGATCGTCGCGGGCAGGTTCTCGTCCGTGGTGTTGAACGCGGCGGTCGCGGTCAGCGGAGCAACCGGCGCCTCGTCGGTGATCGTGATCGTGATCGGGACCTGCGTCGTGAGTCCGCCCTTGGTGGTCTGCACGGCGCGCAGGTTGTAGACGTTGTTCGACAGGTCGATCGTCACCGGTGCGTTCCAGACACCGTCGGTGACGGTACCGGTCGCGATGGCTCGGACGGAACCGCGGACGTCGATGCGGGCGCCCTCGTCACCGGTACCGGTGAAGGTCAGGCCGTCCTTCTGGACCGTCGAGCCGTTCGCCGGGCTGGTGATGCGGATCGGTGCCGGCATGCCGTAGTCGAGCGAGACGTCCTTCTCGGGCGAGGTCGTGTCGTTCTTCGTCTGGGTCACGGTGAAGTCGTTGACGCCGGTGTGGGCGAACGACGGCGGGACCGGGATCGAGTACTTCCCGTCGACTGCCTCGGTGCGGCCGACCTCGTTGCCGAGGCTGTCCTTGACGATCACGGTCGCGCCCGTGGTGGCGTCGCCGGAGATCGTCGCGGGCTTGGTGACGTCGTCATCGAACGCGCCGACCGCGGTCAGCTCGGTCGTGAGCGGGTTCGTCGCGACCGTGAAGGAGACCTTCTCGGTGCTCGGTGCCCCGGTGAGCGGGGTCTGGATCACGTCGAACTCGTAGGAGCCGTCTGCGAGGTCCGCGGTCGCGGGGACGCTCCAGGCGCCGTCCTTCACGACGGTGGTCGCGATGAGGTTGTCGTCGGCGTCGCGGATCTCGATCGTGGCACCCTCGTCGCCGGTACCCGAGAACACCGGGCGCTTGGAGTCGACCGTGGAGCCGTCGGCCGGCGTGGTGACGACGAGCGCGTCCGGTGCGGGAACCTCGGCGGCTTCGACCGTGGCCTGCGTGGTGCTGGTGGTGTTGAACGCTCCCTCGGTGGCGGTACCGCTGAGCACGGTGCGCATCGGGAAGGTGCCGGCCTCGGCGTCCTCGGGCGTGTTCACGTCGATGTTCCAGCGCATCAGGGACGCGTCGGGAAGGTTCCAGGTCGTGGTGGTCGTCGCGAAGTCGTAGGTGTACTTCGTGCCGTCCGCGGAACGGACCCCGTTGGTCAGGGTCATGGCCGAGTTCGTCCAGGCGTCGTCACCCGGCTTCTTGAACGAACCCTCGATCGTGCTCTGGTCCGCGGCGAAGGTGGTGCCCTCGGGAGCGGTGAACTCGACCTTGCCCTGCGGGCGGCTGATCGAACCGTTCGTCTTGAAAAGGGATTCCACCGAGGTGACCTCGCCACGTTCGAGCGTGACTGCGGTGCCGGCCTGGCCAGAGATCGCGGCGTCGTTGATCACGACGTCGAGGTCCTTCGAGTCGTGCTCCTCGCCTTCGATCTCCTGCACCACGTGGAGTGCGTTCGTGCCGCGCTCGAGGCCGTCGACCGTGATGCTCCACGCACCGGTCTCGGCGTCGGCCTCGGTGCTCTCGTCGCCGATCGTGATCGTCGCGCCCGGAGTTGCGGTACCCGAGATCACGGCGGACTTGCCTGCGTGGTCGATCGAAGCGATGTCGGCCACGAGGTCGACGACGTTGGTCTCGATGGTGGTGGTCGTCGTGCCCTCAGCCAGGAAGTCGCCCTTGCTGCTGGTGCCCGGCATGGAGAACTCCATTGCGTCGGAACCGGCGGGAGCGTCCTCGTCAGCGGTCACGCCGACCATGAAGCGGTACTGCTCGTCTGCGGGGTGGTTCGCGGCCCACTCGGCATCGAACGTGATGGTCTTGCCGTCATTCGACCGCGAACCGTCGGTCAGCGGGACGGACGTGGTGTTCGCCCAGTCGTCCTCTCCGACGTCACGCATCTGGCCCTGGACCGTGGCCTGCTGGTCGAACGTGGTGCCTTCGGGTGCGTCGAGCGTGACCGTGCCGTCGGTGTTCGTGCGCGCCTCGCGGTTCTCGACCACGAACGGCACCGGGGTGCTCTCGCCGCGCTCGAGCTCGATCGGGCCCTGGTCGACACCGACGAGCGTGCCGCCCTCGACGATCGTCGCGGTGACAGTCTTCTCGTCGACCCGCGCGTTGTTGAAGCGCTGCGTCGCGGTGAGGGAGTTCGCCCCGACTGAGAGCCCTTCGACGGTCATCGACCAGTTGCCGCTCGAGTTGACGTCGACGGTCTTGTTGCCGATCGTCACCGTGCCGTTCGGCGTTGCCGTACCCGACACCTCAGCGGTCCTCGCGATGTTGTTCACCTTCGTCACCTGCGCGGTCATGGCTCGGGTGCTCGGGAAAATCTCATCGTACGTCGCGAGTTCGTAACCTGTCTGGCCTTTCCCAAGCCATGCTGGCTCATTCGAGTACGGCCAGATACCGATCCGGGAAGAACCCTCCCAGAGGGTGCCGCCACTGAGGTTGATCTGCACCGCGTTGCCGCAAGATCCAACGGTGTAGTCGTGGGTGAAGCCCGACGGTGCCGGGACAATGCACGAGGATCCGATCTTGAGCTCGCCAGTACCCGTAGTGAATGTTGCAGTCGCAGCAGCCGCTTTCGCGGCGGCGAGCGATGAATGGGCTGTGGCGCTGAGATTGGATCCGACAGCCCACCAGGTCGAGTTAGATCTGGACTTCATCACGAACTTGCCGGAGGCGGTGGCCTGGGTCGAGATCGACCGGGGCTCGGGCGAAGCGATCGCCGTTGCTGCACCGAATGACAGGCCGGACACGATGGTGGCAGCGGCCAGCCCGGCCGCACCCATGGACTTGAGGGCAGTCGATGCCCTCTTCTTGTGAGACATGTGCATCTTTCAGGACAGGCCGCGCGACGGCGGCTGTGCGGGAAGGGGCACGCCCGTGGACAGACTCCAACGGCGCATGTGTATTCAGAATATCACGTGAAATACCAACATACGAACGTGCTACCTCGCGGGCGTCCCGGCTGGGAGTTGAGTGGGATTGGCGCAGGTCTGTGCTCCCTGAAGTTGACTCCAGGTGACTCAGGAGTAGGGTTGAGTCCATCGGACGCAAGTCCAACGACTTACCCCCAAGCAAGAGGAGCAACACATGGGACGTGCAGTAGGCATCGACCTCGGAACCACCAACTCCGTCGTCTCCGTTCTCGAAGGTGGCGAGCCCACCGTCATCGCCAATGCCGAGGGCATGCGCACCACGCCGTCGATCGTGGCGTTCACGAAGGACGGCGAGGTCCTGGTCGGCGAGACCGCCAAGCGCCAGGCCGTGACGAACGTCGACCGCACCATCGCGTCGGTCAAGCGTCACGTCGGCACCGACTGGACCACCGAGATCGACGGCAAGAAGTACACGCCGCAGGAGATCTCGGCCCGCACCCTCGGCAAGCTCAAGCGCGACGCCGAGCAGTACCTCGGCGAAGACGTCACGGACGCGGTCATCACCGTTCCGGCGTACTTCAACGACGCCGAGCGTCAGGCCACGAAGGACGCCGGTGAGATCGCCGGCCTCAACGTCCTCCGCATCATCAACGAGCCGACCGCGGCCGCACTGGCCTACGGCCTCGACAAGGGCAAGGAAGACGAGCTCATCCTGGTCTTCGACCTCGGTGGTGGCACGTTCGACGTCTCCCTGCTCGAGGTGGGCAAGGACGACGACTTCTCGACGATCCAGGTCCGCGCGACCTCCGGTGACAACCGCCTCGGTGGCGACGACTGGGACCAGCGCATCGTCGACTACCTGGTCAAGAAGTTCAAGGACGAGCACGGCGTCGACCTGTCCACGGACAAGATCGCCAAGCAGCGCCTGAAGGAAGCGGCTGAGCAGGCCAAGAAGGAGCTGTCGTCGCAGATGTCGGCGAACATCCAGCTCCCGTACCTGACGCTCACCGCCGAGGGCCCGCTGAACCTGGACGAGACCATCTCGCGCGCACAGTTCGAGCAGATGACCTCCGACCTGCTCGACCGCACCAAGAAGCCGTTCAACGACGTCATCAAGGAAGCCGGTGTCTCGGTCAACGACATCGCGCACGTGGTGCTCGTCGGTGGCTCGACCCGTATGCCCGCCGTGGCCGAGGTCGTCAAGTCGCTGACCGGTGGCAAGTCCCCGAACCAGGGCGTCAACCCGGACGAGGTCGTCGCCGTCGGTGCCGCGCTGCAGGCCGGTGTGCTGAAGGGCGAGCGCAAGGACGTCCTGCTCATCGACGTCACGCCGCTGTCGCTCGGCATCGAGACCAAGGGCGGCCTGATGACGAAGCTCATCGACCGCAACACCGCGATCCCGACCAAGCGGAGCGAGACCTTCACGACCGCTGACGACAACCAGCCGTCGGTCGCCATCCAGGTCTTCCAGGGCGAGCGCGAGTTCACCCGGGACAACAAGCCGCTCGGCACCTTCGAGCTCACCGGCATCGCCCCGGCTCCCCGTGGTGTGCCGCAGGTCGAGGTCACCTTCGACATCGACGCCAACGGCATCGTGCACGTGTCCGCCAAGGACAAGGGCACCGGCAAGGAGCAGTCGATGGTCATCTCCGGCGGCTCGTCGCTGCCGAAGGAGGACATCGAGCGCATGGTCCGCGAAGCCGAGGAGCACGCCGCCGAGGACAAGGCACGTCGCGAGGCCAACGAGCGTCGCAACCAGGCCGAGCAGCTCGTCTACTCGATCGAGAAGCTCATCAAGGAGAACGACGAGAAGCTCCCCGCGGACGTCAAGTCCGAGGTGCAGGCCGATGTCGACGCGCTCAAGTCCGCTCTTGCGGGCGAGGACGACGACGCCGTGAAGACCGCCTTCGACAAGCTCAACGAGTCGCAGGGCAAGCTCGGCCAGGCCATCTACAGCCAGCAGGACGCAGCAGCCGGCGCCGCCGGTGGCGAGCAGCCCGCGGGTGAGCAGCCGGCCGACGACGAGGACATCGTCGACGCCGAGGTCGTGGACGACGAGGACGACAAGGACAAGAAGTAACGATGACGGATCCCAAGGACAACGCGCCCCACGAGGACGAGCCCCAGGTCGAGGGCGACGCCACGAACGCGGCCGAGCCCGAGGACCTCATCGAGGCGGAGGGGCCCGACGTCGAAGTACCGACGGACGGCCCCGCCGCCGGGGGCCCGGCGGCCGAAGCAGCGAACGACCTCTCCCCGGAGGACGAAGCGCTGCTCGCCGACGCAGCCCGCGGCATCGCCGAGGACAAGCTCAGCACCGAGGACCGTGACCTCGTCGCCGAGATGCGTGCGGACATGCTCCGTGCGCAGGCCGAGCTGGTGAACTTCCGGAAGCGCGTCGAGCGTGACCGGGAGGCCAACCGCGAGGTCGCCATCGCCGAAGTGGTGCGGGCCCTGCTGCCGGCGCTCGACGACCTCACCCGGGCCGAGGCCCACGGTGACCTCGCCGAGGGGCCGATGCAGGTCATCGGCCAGAAGATCCGCGGGGGCTTCGAGAAGTTCAAGCTCGTGCAGATCGGCGAGAAGGGCGAGGCGTTCGACCCGAACATCCACGAGGCGATCGTCCAGCTCCCCACCCCGGGCGCCACCGGACAGACCGTCGCGGACGTCGTCGAGCCGGGCTACAAGCTCGGTGAGCGCGTTCTCCGCGCGGCCAAGGTCGCGGTGGCGGTCCCGGCCTGAGCCGGGTCCCCACGGTGACGACAGAAGAAGGCAGGTGATCCATGGCCAGTCAGGATTGGTTCGACAAGGACTTCTACAAGGTCCTCGGCGTGTCCAAGGACGCCTCCGACGCCGAGCTGAAGAAGACGTACCGGAAGCTCGCGCGGCAGTTCCACCCGGACTCCAACCCGGGTGACGCCGCCGCCGAGAACCGCTTCAAGGAGATCAGCGAGGCGTACTCGGTGCTCTCCGACAAGGAGCAGCGCCAGGAGTACGACCAGGTCCGCGCCATGGGCTCCGGCGCCCGCTTCACAGCGGGCGGCGGGGGCCAGGGCGGCTTCGAGGACGTCTTCGGCGGGATGTTCGGGCAGCAGGGCGGCGGCGGACAGCGTGTCCGCTTCGGCCAGGGTGGCCCCGGCGGTGCCGGTGGATTCGAGGACATCCTCGGCGGGATGTTCGGCGGAGGTGGCGGCTTCGGCCAGACCTCCGGCGGCTACCGCGGTTTCGGCGGGCCGACGAAGGGCCGCGACGTCACGGCGTCGACGACCCTCGACTTCACCACGGCGATCGCCGGTGACACCGTCAAGCTGTCGCAGGGCAACGGCCGACCGGTGAACGTCCGCATCCCCGCGGGCGTCGCCGACGGTCAGAAGATCCGTCTGCGCGGCCGCGGCGAGCCCTCGCCCGATGGCGGAGAGGCCGGTGACCTCGTGGTCGCCGTGTCGGTGCGGAAGCACCCGGTGTTCGAGCGCGACGGGCTCAACCTGCGCGTGGACGTCCCCGTGACGTTCACCGAGGCAGCGCTCGGCGCGACGATCGAGGTCCCGACGCTCGGCGGTTCGCCCGTGAAGCTCAAGGTCGCCCCCGGCACGCCGTCGGGTCGCGTCCTGCGCGTCAAGGGCCGCGGCGTCACGACGAAGAACGGCACGGGCGACCTGCTCGCGACCGTCCAGGTCGCGGTGCCGTCGCACCTGTCGGACAAGCAGCGCGAGGCCGTCGAGGCACTTGCGGCTGCGCTGCCCGACGAGAACCCCCGCGAGGACCTCCTCGCCAAGGCGCGCGACTAGCGTCGCGCACGCAATGCAGTAGACCCGGCCTGGAGGAACGGCGCGGCTTCCTGACGGACGCTCGCCGTTCCTCCAGGCTGGTTTCCACCCCACGCGGACGACGGAAAGGAACGCGCCATGACCGACATGGACGAGAACTCGCCCGTCTTCGCGATCGCGGTCGCTGCGGAGCTCGCCGAGATGCACCCGCAGACGCTGCGGCAGTACGACCGGCTCGGCCTGGTCGTGCCGGGTCGCACCCGGGGTGGGTCGCGGCGGTACTCGATGCGCGATGTCGTGCAGTTGCGCGAGATCGCGCGACTCGGCTCCGAGGGGGTGTCGCTGGAGGGGATCCGGCGGGTGCTCGACCTGGAGAACGAGAACAAGGCGCTGCGCGACCGGGTGCGCGAACTCGAGTCGGCGTTGGCCGACCAGCTCATCAACCGGCCCGGTGCGCGGGTCTTCGCCGCCACCGCGAGTGGTGCGGCGATCTCGCTCAAGGCGGGGTCGCGGCCGCAGCGGAACACGCAGATCGTCCTGTACCGCGGACCGCGCTGACGGGGATCGACAGGCGAACGCCCCCGGTGACCGAGTGGTCACCGGGGGCGTTCTGTGTGGGCTGTGTGGCTTACTTGACGGTGAAGCGGACGGGGAGCTCGCTGGTGGCGTTGCCGGGCGTGGTCTGCTTCGCGGTGAGGGCGTAGCTGCCACGGCCGAGGTCGATGTTCGACGCCACGCTCCACTTGCCGTCGGCGTTGACCTCGGCGGTCGCGACGACGCGGGAGGTGCCGCGGATCTCGATCGTCGAGCCGGCCTGGCCGGTGCCGGTGAAGGTGGGGCGGGGTCCGGTGGTGGTGCCGTTCATCCCGGGGGACGTGACCGTCAACGGCGCTGCCGTGGCGGTGACGGAGAAGCGGACGGGGGCTTCGCTGGTGGCGTTGCCGGTGGTGGTCTGCTTCGCGGTGAGGGCGTAGCTGCCGCGGCCGAGGTCGATGCTCGACGTGGCGCTCCACTTGCCGTCGGCGTTGACCTCGGCGGTCCCGACGACGCGGGAGGTGCCGCGGATCTCGATCGTGGACCCGGCCTGGCCCGTGCCGGTGAAGGTGGGGCGGGGGCCGGAGGCGGTGCCGTTCATCCCGGGGGACGTGACCACGAGCGGTGCGACGGCGTCGTCTTCGGTGGTGAAGGCGATGTTGCGCATTACCGAGGAGCGTCCGTCGGCGGTGGTCTGCGTGAACGTGACCTCGTACCCGTCCTTGCTGGTCAGGTCGGCGGTGGCGTCCCAGGTGCCCACGCCCGACCGTGCGCCGTCTGCCTTCGTCTCGAAGAGTCGCTGGCCGCGCTGGTCGGTCGCGGTGATCGTCGCGCCGGCCTCGGCGGTGCCGGCGAACGCCCGCTTGCCCGGCGTGTAGTCGTTCTCGTCCGCGAGGCCCTCGACCCGCAGGAGGCGGGGAAGCGCAACGCGCTCCGATGTCCCGCTGAAGTCGCGGCCGTTGAAGACCAGGTTGACCATGTCGAGCTGCTTGCCGGTCGCGGCGGCGGCGATCGTGTAGCTCCACACCGCATCGGCGCGGGTGGTGTGCCCGACGACGCGGTCTCCGTCGAGGATCCAGAGCCCAGGAGCGTCATCGCGCTCCCCGACCACCTGGACGCGCCCGTCCGGGTAGACGAACACGGACCGGAGGGACGGTGCGGCGGCAGTCGGGTCGATCGGCAGCTGCTCGAGCGCGACGGGCACGCGGGCCGAGGAGGTGCCGTCGGCAGTGCGTCCGACGACGTAGACCGTGGAGCCGACGCGGTCCTGCGGGAGCCGAGCGGAGTAGCCGGTCTCGCCGAGGCTGGCGTCGGCGATGGTGGAGCCGGCTTCGTCCTGCACGACGACCGAGTCGACGTCCTCAGCGACGGAACCCGCCACGACGAACGACCCGTCGAGGACGCGCCCCTTCTGCACGACCGTCGGCGCCTGCGGCGCCTCCGATGCCGCCGGCGAGAACCGCACGTCGCGGAGCTCGTTCTTCCGACCGTCGGTCGTCGTCTGCGTGAGGGTGATCACGTGGTCGGAGTCGGCGAGGTCGGCATCGGCGTTCCAGGTGCCGGTCCCGTTGCGTGCCCCGCTGACCTCGGTCGTGAACAGGGTGGCGCCCGAGGTGGTGTCCTTCGCGACGATCGTGGCACCGGCGGTCGCACTGCCGGCGAAGTGGGTGGTGCCGGGCGTGAACGTGTTCTGCTGCTGCAGTCCGTCGATCTTGATGGTGCGGGGGATTGGGGTGCGCTCGCCGCGGGTCTGGGTGCCGTCGGCGGCGGTGTGGACGCGGATCGCTTCGAGCGGTTCGTCCTTGTGGCGGTCCTGCACGACGAGGAAGAAGATGCCGGTGGTGCTCCGGTCGTACACCTGGTTGCCGCTGACGAGCCAGACGTCGTCGCCACCACCGGCTCGTCCGCCGACGATGCGGGATGACCACGGGGTGCTCCAGTCGATGGAGAAGCGCAGTGCCTCCAGCGAGGGATCGACGGGGATGGAATCGAAGTCCGGAAGAGTCTCCTGCACGGTGGAGTCCGACGACGAGGCGGCTGCGGGAGTGGCGGTGGCAGCGGTGGCGGCCGCGGGCGTCAGCAAGCCGAAGCCGAGGGAAGCGGTGAGGACGCCGCAGACGACCGCGGCGCTCCGGAACGATGTGGATGCCATTGAGGGCTCCTTCTGGTGGGGGGACTCCCAGTGTATTGACATGTGAAATACACAGGCTGTTGATATCGCGAGTGCAATCACCATGCGCTTCGCCGCGGGCTGTCGCCGGGTACGCTGACGCGGTGCCAGACTTCGCCGACCTCTTCCGCCGACGCGACGACGACGCGCCCGACCTCATCGCGATCGACGGCACCGACCGCTTCCTGCTCGACGAAGCACCGCACGTGCACGGCGACGCACTCCGGCAGCCGGGCGAGGTCGCGGTCGTCGACGACCGGTACGGGGTGCTGACGCTCGGCCTCATCACGCAGTACGGCGCGAGCGACATCCGGGTCGTGCAGGACTCCCTGGTGGGGGAGCGGGCGCTCGAGGCCAACGCCGGCACCTTCGGACTCCGTGGGTTCCACCACCCCGACTCGTTCGAGGCTGCGTTCCGCGACGTCCGGCTGGTCGTGCTGCGGCTGTCGAAGTCGCACGACCGACTGGACGAGATCGCCCGCGCCGTCGCCCGCTTCGCCGCGCCCGACGTCGTGTTGCTCTGCGGCGGCAACGTCAAGTACATGAACCTGTCGCAGAACGACGTGCTGCGCCGGTCGTTCGGCGACGTCACTGCCTCGCGTGGCCGGGGCAAGTCGCGGCTGCTCATCGCGCAGGACCCGCTCCGCGCCCAGGCCACCCGTGCCGCGACCACGAACCCCTGGCCCCGGTCGGTGCACGTCGACGACCTCGGCATGACCCTGGTCGCGCACGGTGGCGTGTTCGCGGGGACGTCGCTCGACCAGGGCACGCGGGTGCTCCTCGACGCGATGGACCGAGCGGTCCCCACCGCGCGCACGGTCGTGGACCTGGGGAGTGGCAACGGCGTGATCGCAGCGGCGACCGCGCTGCGCCGACCGAACGTCCGCGTGGTCGCCACCGACGTGTCGCGGATCGCGGTGGAGTCGACGCGCGCGACGGCGGAGGCCAACGGGGTCGCCGACCGGGTGACGGTGCTGCGGACCGACGCGGGCGACGAGCTCGCCGAGGGGTCCGCGCAGCTGGTGCTGTGCAACCCGCCGTTCCACGCGGACACGGCGGTGACCACGGACACCGCCGAGGCGATGTTCCGGAACGCGGCCACGATCCTCCAGGCCGGCGGTGAACTGTGGTGCGTCTGGAACACGCACCTGCGCTACCGGCCGGTCCTCTCGCGCCTGGCCGGGCCGACCCGCGAGGTCGTCAGGACCCCGAAGTTCACCGTGACGGCCTCGGTCGCGACGAACCGCTGACGGCCACGGACGGCGAGAGCCGCCCGGGCTGACCCGGACGGCTCTCGCGACGTGCTGCTGTGCTGGGATCGATCAGGCCGGCACGTAGTCGAACGTGTCGGGGTCGGGACCCGTGCGGTGGCCCTTGTCGAGGCCGGTGATGTCCGTCATGTCCTCGTCCGAGAGCTCGAAGTCGAAGATCGCGAAGTTCTCCTCGACGCGGGCGCGCGTGACGGACTTCGGGAACACGATGTCGCCGCGCTGGATGTGCCAACGGAGGACGACCTGCGCCGGGGACTTGCCGACCGACGAGGCGATGCGGGTGATGGTCTCGTCGTCGAGCACGAGGCCCTGCGCGATCGGGGACCACGCCTCGGTCGCGATGCCGTGCTCGCGGTTGTAGGCACGGAGTTCGTCCTGCGCCAGGTACGGGTGCACCTCGATCTGGTTCACGGCCGGGGTGATGGTCGTCTCGGCGGCGAGGCGGTTGAGGTGGTTGGTCTGGAAGTTCGAGACACCGATCGACCGGGCGGTACCGGCGGCGTAGAGCTCCTCGAAGGCCTTCCACGTCGGCACGAAGTCCGAGACGGTGGGCAGGGGCCAGTGGATGAGGAAGAGGTCGGTGTAGCCGCCGAGCAGCTCGGCCGACTTCTTGCCGTTCTCCAGCGCAGCCTCGGGGTCGTGGAAGCCGTTGTTGAGCTTCGAGGTGACGAAGATCTCCTCACGCGGGATGCCGGACGCAGCGATCGCCTCACCGACCTCCTTCTCGTTGCCGTACATCTCGGCGGTGTCGATGTGGCGGTAGCCGACCTCGAGCGCAGCCAGCGTGGCGGCCTTCGTCTCGGAGGGGTCGATCTGGAAGACGCCGAAGCCGAGCTGCGGGATGGTCTTGCCGTCGTTCAGGGTGATGTTCGGAACGGTCATGGACCCATGCAACCAAACGCCCCTCAGCGCGCATTCCGCCGACACCCAGGAACGGCGAGCCCGGGCGCGCCGCTCGGGCTGCGCCGCGCGGGCTGCGCAGCTCAGGAGAGCGCAGCCGTGATGTACGCCTGCAGTGCCTGCCCGTACGCGATCGCGGGCACCTCGGACGCGAAGCTGCGGTCGACGCCCCCGATCGTCGCCGTCACCGTGAAGACCAGGCGCCCGCCGACCGGCACCCGGGTCAGCCCGATGAACGACGGCCCGAGCAGGTCGCGCAGCTGGTCCTCGCGGGGCAGCCAGAGCGACTCCGACGCGGTGACCGAGTCGAGGGCCCACTCCGTGGTGCCGTTGAAGCCGAGGATCGTGCCGGTGGGGGAGTCGTGCCGTTCGACGGTCATCTCGGACACCGTGTAGACGTCGTCGTCGATGCCGGGCTTGTCGATCACGAACCGGTCCCCGGTCTCGGGGTGCCAGCGGAGGCCGGCGTCACGGAGGGACCTGGCGAGTTCGACGGTGATCACGTTCCCACCTTGCCCGCGCGACCCGCCCCTGTCACCACCTAGGTTGCCGAAAGCATCCCGTACTAGCATCGCCGAGCACCCCTCGCGCGAGCGCACCCCGTTCGCGCGCGCGGCGTGACGACGCCCGGGCAACCGGTGCCGCGCCTCCAGGCCGTGGGACCGGTCGTGGGCCGGGCCGCCGGCCGGCGTCCCCGACCGAGGCTGACGGACACCCTGCCGCCGAAGAGAAGGACCCGCATGACCCTCGAACGCGAGGAACTCCGCGACCACTGGACCGTGACGATGGCCGGAGGAACCGGTGCGCCGGACGGCGTCGTGGGCCGCACCATCCCGGCGACGGTGCCGGGCCAGGTCCACACCGACCTGGAGTGGGAGGGCCTGCTGCCGGACCCGACGTTCCACCTGAACGAGCAGGCCGCCAAGTGGGTCGGCCGCGCCGACTGGGCCTACCGCCGCACGGTCGACGTCGACCCGCGCGGACACGAGCGCGTCGACCTGGTCTGCGACGGCCTGGACACCGTCGCGGAGCTCAGCCTGGACGGCGTCGTCGTGGGCACGACCCGCAACATGCACCGCCGCTACCGGTTCGACGCCCGGGTGCAGACGGGGTCCGGTGGCACCACGAAGGACCTCGAGATCCTGTTCGAGTCGCCGTACCGCGAGGCCGGCCGGGTGGCCGCGAAGGCCGGCAGCATGCCGGGCCCGTACGACGAACCGTTCCCGTACATCCGCAAGATGGCGTCGAACTTCGGCTGGGACTGGGGCCTGACCGCGGTCACGAGCGGCCCCTGGCGGCCGGTCGCGATCGAGCGCTGGTCGACCGCGCGCCTGCGCGAGGTGCGTCCACTCGTCGACGTCGAGGCCGGTGAGGGCGTGCTCGACGCCCACATCACCGTCGAGCGTTCGGGGATGAACGACCTGGACCAGGACGGCGAGGACGACGACCTGGTGCTCGTCGTCACCGTGAGCGGCGAGACCGAGGACGGCGCCACCACGCGTCAGCGCTCCCGCGCGCAGCTGACCCCGAAGGACGACGAGACGGTCGTCACCGTGCGCGTTCCCGAGGCACGACGCTGGTGGCCGCGCGGCTACGGCGCGCAGCCGCAGTACGACGTCGTGGTCGAGCTGCAGACCGTCGACGGCGAGGTGCTCGACCGCGACACGTTCCGCACCGGCTTCCGGTCGACCCGGATCGAGACCCAGGTGGACGGCATCGGTCGCCCCTTCGCGGTGCACGTCAACGGCACCCTCGTCGACGTCCGTGGCGTCAACTGGATCCCCGACGACGTCATCGTCTCGCGCGTGGACCGCGCCCGGCTCGAGTCCCGGCTGGGTGCCGCGGCGTCGCTCGGCACGAACCTCGTGCGCGTCTGGGGCGGCGGCGTGTACGAATCGCGCGACTTCTACGAGGTCTGCGACGAATTCGGGCTGCTCGTCTGGCAGGACTTCCCGTTCGCCTGCTCCGCCTACCCGGAGGTCGAGCCGATCCGCAGCGAGGTCATCGCCGAGGCGCGGGACAACGTCGCCCGGCTCGCCCGCCATCCTTCGCTGGTGGTCTGGAACGGCAACAACGAGAACATCTGGCTGCACGACGCCGACGGCTGGGGTGCCGAGCTGGGCGATCGGGGCTGGGGCCTCGACTACTACCTCGACCTGTTGCCGACCATCGTCGACGCCGTCGACCCGTCGCGCTTCTACACGGTCGCGTCGCCGTGGTCCGGTTCCGAGTCGCTGCCCGCGAACGAGGTCGACCACGAGACGCACCACTCCTGGGACGTCTGGAACCGGCTGCCCGACACCGCCTACCGCGAGTCGGTGCCGCGCTTCGTGTCCGAGTTCGGCTGGCAGGCGCCGCCCGCTTGGCGCACGCTGCGCGATGCGGTCACGGACGCGCCGCTGCGGGTCGACTCGCCCGGTGTGGTCCACCACCAGAAGGCGGCGGACGGGATGGCCAAGCTGGCCCGCGGGCTGGAGCCGCGCTTCGGCGGGGTCGACCCGGCAGCGTTCGACGCCTGGCACTACCTGACGCAGCTGCAGCAGGCACGGGCGATCGCGACCGGCATCGAGCACTGGCGCACGCACTGGCCGCGGAACACCGGCGTGGTGGTGTGGCAGCTGAACGACCTGTGGCCGGTGTCGTCGTGGTCCGCGATCGACTCGGCGGGGCGGCTGAAGCCGCTGGCGCACGAGCTGCGCCGCCTGTACGACGACGTGCTGCTGACGATCCGTCCGGTGTCGTCGGTGTCGGTGGCGCCTGGGGCGGCCGACGCGTCCGGTGCGGTCGTTCCGACCAGCGCGTCGGGTGCGTCGGGTGCGGAGCGGACGGGAGGCCCGGATCACCCGGGTGCGTCGCCTGCGGCCGGCGAGACGGCCGATCTGGGTGCGCTCGCGGACACGCTCTCGCTGGGCGTCTCGCCCGGCGCCTTCGGGTCCTCGCCCGTCGAGGTGGCCGTCCGGTCGACCCGCACCGGGCACGACAGCGTCGTCCGGGTCCGCCGGATCACCACGGCCGGCACGATCCTGGCCGAGGTGTCGCTGCCGGTCCGGTTGTCCGGCGCCGGCGTCGCGGTGGTGTCGCTGCCCGAGTCGGTGGGCGTCGTCGACGACCCGGCGAACGAGCTCATCGTCGCGGACATGGACTGGCGCCGTGCGGTCTGGACCCCCGGCCCCGACGCTGCGATGCGCTGGGAGCCGGCGCGCTACCGGACCGCGTTCGCGGTGGTCGACGGCGGCGTGGACCTGACCGTCGAGGCTGACTCGCTCGTCCGCGACCTGCTCGTGCAGCCGGACCGTGTGGCGGCCGGCGGCACGGTCGACCGCGGGTTCATGACGCTGCTGCCCGGCGAACGGGTGGTGTTCCGGCTGCGCGGGGTGACCGAGGCCGACGTCCCCGCGCTCCGGGAGGCGCCCGTGCTCTGGAGTCTGGACCGCGCGCTCGACCGTTGATATGCAGAACGACACGGTGATATATTTGACGGTGCGCCGCTCGATGTCGTGACCTGAGCGACTCCGGCGTCCGATCGATCTCCTCGTCGATCGGTCGACAGGAGGCCCCAGATGTCGTTCGCGATGCGCCCACCCACCGGAGCGGTCCCCACCGTGCTCCACTCGACCGTGCTCCACCCGACCGCGCTGAACTCGACGGTGCCGACGTCCGCCGGGCCGGTCGGTGCCACGGCGTCACTCCGGACGGTCGCTCCGGCGGGGGCGCGCCGGGGGTTCGTCCCCGCGGTGGCGTTGCTCGACCTCGCGCTGCTGCTCACCGCGTTCGCCATCGCCCACGTCGTGCGGTTCCCCTGGGAGCTCGCATCCGTCCGACCACGCTCGGGCTGGTTCGAGTTCGTGGTGGCCCCCGCCATCGTCGTGGTCTGGATGCTCCTGCTCTCGGTGTTCCGCACCCGCGACCCCCGGATCGCGGGCATCGGCGGCGAGGAGTACCGCCGCCTCGTCACCGCGAGCCTCGTCGCCATCGCCGGGGTCGCGGTCGTCGCGTACGCGGCGCAGCTCGACCTGGCCCGCGGGTACGTCGCGATCGCGTTCCCGCTGGGGCTCGCGTTCCTGACACTCGGCCGCAAGGGTGTCCGCACAGTGCTCGCCCGGAGTCGCGCCCGGGGCGAGCACCTGCAGGACGTCCTGATCGTCGGCGACGCCGAGGACGTCCGGTACGTGGGTGCGCGGATCGCCGCTGCGCCGAGTGCCGGCTACCGCGTGCGGGCCGTCGTCACGGACTGCGCTCCGGCCGGGGCCCGTGTCGACCTGGGGGCGGCAACGGCTCCGGTCGTCGGGGGCATCGATGACGTGCTCGCGCACGCCCGGGCCGAGGGCGTCTCCGCCGTCGTCGTCGCGGGTGCCGTCCGTGGTGGGCACGCCCGCCTCCGTCGCCTCGGGTGGCAGCTCGAGGAACACGGCGTCGAGCTCGTGGTGTCCTCCCCCCTGGCCGACATCGCCGCCGGGCGGGTGCACGAGCGCCCGGTCGACGGGCTGCCGCTCATGCACGTCGAGACCCCCGACTACCGCCGCCGGATGGGCAAGCGGGCGCTCGACGTCGTCGGCGCCGTGCTCGGCCTGGCGTTGCTCTCCCCGGTCCTGGCCGCGGTCGCGCTGGCGGTCCGCGCTGACGACGGCGGGCCGGTGTTCTTCCGGCAGGTCCGCGTCGGTCGCGGTGGCGCGGAGTTCCCGATCCTGAAGTTCCGGACGATGTGCGTCGACGCCGAGGCGCGCATGGCTGCTCTGCAGTCCGAGAACCAGGGCGCCGGTCCGCTGTTCAAGATGCAGGACGACCCGCGGGTGACCCGGGTCGGTGCCTTCCTGCGACGGACCTCGCTCGACGAACTGCCGCAGCTGTGGAACGTGCTCACCGGGTCGATGAGCCTGGTCGGCCCCCGACCGGCCCTGCCCCGCGAGGTCGCGCTGTACGAGGACTTCGCCGACCGCCGACTCCTCGTGACCCCGGGGATCACCGGCTTGTGGCAGGTCAGCGGCCGATCGGACCTCGACTGGGCCGAAGGGGTGCGGCTCGACCTGCACTACGTCGAGAACTGGTCGTTCCTGCACGACCTGGTGATCCTCGCCCGCACCGTCCCGTCGGTGCTGCGGTCCCGCGGCGCGTACTGAGCGCTGCGCTTCCCTGGACGAACGGTGTCCGTTCCGGGGGCCGGCCTGGGCTTCCAGGGGCGGGGGAGTTACGATGGAGGCACACGGACTTCCGCCGCGTGGGTCGACGACGATCACCGGACGGCGACCAGTTCCACAACAAGGAGTCATGATGCTCGGAAACCTCGGCGGCATTCACCTGCTGATCATCCTCGGGATCGTCATCCTGCTGTTCGGCGCGACCAAGCTCCCGGCGCTCGCCAAGGGCCTCGGTCAGTCGATCAACATCTTCAAGAAGGAGATGTCCGACGACGAGAAGAAGGCCCAGGCCAACGGTGCGGCGCCGGACGGCACGGTGCACAACAGCACCGTCCAGAACGCTCCCGCCGAGCCCGCCGCCGGTCCGGTCCTGAACCCGGGGCCGAGCGCGCAGCCCAACACCGACTCCCGGCGTTAGGACACCCAGCCCCGTCCTGTCGGCAGCCCCCGCGACCACATCGGTCGCGGGGGCTTCGTCGTGCGGGATCGACCGCCGGGCACCCCGTGCCGCAGGATGAGCACATGACCGCTCCCGTCCCCGCGCCGCACGCCGTCGCACCGCTCCGGGGCGACCGACGCATCGTGCTGGTGGTGGCGATCCTGGCGTCGTTCGTCGTCGGGCTCGACTCGAGCGTCGTGAACGTCGCACTCCCCGCGATCCGGCAGGAGCTCGGCGGCGGACTCGTCGTGCAGCAGTGGGTCGTCGACGCCTACCTCGTCACCCTGGGCTCGCTCATCCTGGTCGCCGGGAGCCTGTCCGACCTGTTCGGCCGGGTGCGGATCATCACGTGGGGGCTCGTGGTCTTCGGCATCGCGTCCGTGGCGTGCGCGGTCGCCCCGACCGGCGAGGTGCTCATCGTCGCCCGCGCGCTGCAGGGCGTCGGCGGGGCGCTCGTCATGCCGAGTGCGCTCGCGCTGATCGTGGCGGCGTTCCGCGGGGCGGCGCAGGCGAAGGCGATCGGCACGTGGACAGCCTGGTCGAGTGCAGCCACCATCCTCGGGCCCGTGGCCGGCGGCCTGGTGGTGGACGGGATCGGGTGGCGGTGGATCTTCGTGCTCACCGCGGTGCCGATCGCCGTGACGATCCCCCTGGTCCTGCGCATCACCGGCGAGGTGCACCCAGTCGTCCGCCCACGCATCGACGTCGTCGGGGCGCTGCTCGCCGTGGTCGGGGTCGGCGGTGTCGTGCTCGGGCTCATCGAGCAGGAGCGGCTGGGGTGGGGTTCCCCGGTGGTGGTCGCCGCGCTCGTGCTCGGTGCCGCTGCCCTCGTGGCGTTCGTGCCGTGGGAACTGCGGGTGACCCGGACGGCCGGGTCGCCGCTCGTGCCGCTCGAACTGTTCCGGGCGCGCAACTTCACCGTCGGCAACCTCGCGACGCTGTCCATCTACGGCGCACTCGGCATGGTCTTCTTCGTCGTCACGCTCTTCCTGCAGGAGGTCTGGCGGTTCCCGGCCTGGCTCGCCGGCCTCGCGACGCTGCCGCCGACGATCATGTTGCTCGTGCTCTCCACCGCCGTCGGGTCGTTCGCCGGTCGGTACGGCCCGCGCTGGTTCATGGCCGCGGGGCCGGCGGTCGGTGCGGTCGGGGCGCTCCTGCTGCTGTTCGCCGGCGACGACCCGGACGGCTACTGGTGGTCGGTGTTCCCCGGACTGGTGCTGATCGGCGTGGGCATCGCGCTGATGGTCACACCCCTGACGAGTGCGGTGCTCGGTTCGGTCCCGCAGTCCGAGGCCGGCTCCGGGTCGGCGGTCAACAACGCCTTCGCCCGGATCGCCGGCCTGGTCACGGTGGCACTCGCTGGCGTCGTGCTCGGCGGCGAGGTGAGCGTCGAGGGGCTGCACCGGGCCATGGTGGTGATGGCGCTCCTGCTGCTGGCCGGTGCCGTCGTCTGCGCGGTCGGGATCCGGAATACGCCCGCGCGGACGTAAGTTGAGTGGAGTAGACTCAAGTCCAGGACCACCGCAACGAAAGGACGGAACGCATGGCGAACCTCCAGGGCGCTCCTGACTCGCAAGAACGACAGAAGACCGCCCTCGAGCAGTACGGCATCGACCTCACGGCGATCGCCCGCAGCGGCAAGCTCGACCCCGTGATCGGACGTGACTCCGAGATCCGGCGCGTGTCCCAGGTGCTCACGCGCCGCACCAAGAACAACCCGGTGCTCATCGGCGAGCCCGGCGTCGGCAAGACCGCCGTCGTCGAGGGGCTCGCGCAGCGCATCGTCGCCGGCGACGTCGCCGACTCCCTCAAGGACAAGCGGCTCATCTCGCTCGACATCTCCGCCCTGATCGCCGGCGCGAAGTACCGCGGCGAGTTCGAGGAGCGGCTGAAGGCCGTGCTCAAGGAGATCAACGACTCCGACGGGCAGGTCATCACGTTCATCGACGAGCTGCACACGCTGATGGGGGCCGGTGGCGGCGAGGGGTCCGTCGCGGCGTCGAACATGCTCAAGCCGATGCTCGCCCGCGGTGAGCTCCGGCTCATCGGTGCGACGACCCTCGACGAGTACCGCGAGTACATCGAGAAGGACGCCGCCCTCGAGCGTCGCTTCCAGCAGGTCTACGTCGGTGAGCCCAGCGTCGAGGACGCCGTGGCGATCCTCCGCGGGCTCAAGGAACGCTACGAGGCGCACCACAAGGTGACGATCAACGACTCCGCACTGGTCGCCGCCGCGAGCCTGTCGAACCGGTACATCTCCGGCCGCCAGCTGCCCGACAAGGCCATCGACCTGATCGACGAGGCCGCCAGTCGACTCCGCATGGAGATCGACTCCAGCCCCGTCGAGATCGACGAGCTGAAGCGGAACGTCGACCGTCTGCGCGTCGAGGAGTTCGCGCTCAAGCAGGAGAAGGACGACGCCTCCAAGGCCCGCCTCGAGACCCTGCGCAACGAGCTGCACACGCGCGGGGCCCGGCTGGCCGAGCTCGAGCAGCGCTGGCAGGCCGAGCGCGCGAGCCTGAACCGCATCGGTGAGCTCAAGCAGCAGCTCGACGACCTGAACATGCGGTCGCAGCGAGCCCAGCGCGAGGCCGACTACGAACTCGTCTCCCGCCTGGAGTACGGCGAGAAGCCCCGCATCGAGGCCGAGCTCGCCGCCGCCGAACAGGCCGAGAGCGCCGACCGGATGGTGAACGACAGCGTCACCGACGAGGACATCGCCGCCGTCATCGCGCAGTGGACGGGCATCCCGCTCGGCCGACTGCTGCAGGGCGAGACCGAGAAGCTCCTGCACCTGGAGAGCGAGCTCGGCCGCCGCATCATCGGGCAGCGCACGGCCGTGACCACCGTGTCCGAGGCCGTCCGGCGCACCCGCGCCGGCATCTCCGACCCGGACCGTCCGACCGGTTCGTTCCTGTTCCTCGGCCCGACGGGCGTCGGCAAGACCGAGCTGGCCAAGGCGCTCGCCGAGTTCCTGTTCGACGACGAGAAGGCCCTCGTCCGGATCGACATGAGCGAGTACGGCGAGAAGCACTCCGTGGCCCGCCTGATCGGTGCCCCGCCCGGGTACGTCGGGTACGAGGCCGGTGGGCAGCTCACCGAGGCCGTCCGGCGTCGTCCGTACTCGGTGATCCTGCTCGACGAGATCGAGAAGGCCCACCCCGAGGTGTTCGACGTGCTGCTCCAGGTGCTCGACGACGGACGGCTCACCGACGGCCAGGGCCGCACGGTCGACTTCCGGAACACGATCCTGGTGCTGACGTCGAACCTCGGGTCGCAGTTCATGACGGACCTGTCCCTGAGCGACGTGCAGCGGGAGGAGGCGGTCCGTGAGCTCGTGCAGCAGGCGTTCCGCCCCGAGTTCATCAACCGCCTCGACGACATCGTGGTGTTCCAGGCCCTGACCGCCGAGGACCTCGGACAGATCGTGTCGCTCTACGTCGACCGGCTGGCTCGTCGCCTGACCGACCGTCGGCTCGAGCTCGCGGTCACCCCCGAGGCGCGCGGCTGGCTCGCGGAACGCGGGTACGACCCGCTCTACGGTGCGCGGCCGCTGCGTCGCCTGATGCAGCGGCAGATCGACGACCGGTTGGCCCGCGCGATCCTGTCGGGTGACGTCCGTGACGGCGACACCGTCCGGGTGGACGTCGCCGCGGACGGCGACGGCCTGACGGTCGAGCCCTTCGAGCTGGCCGAGATCGTCGAGGAGTAGCCCACCAAGACGGACGGGAGGCCCGCCACCGGTTCCTGAGACCGGTGCCGGGCCTCCAGGGTGTTGGCTGCAGAGCATGCCTGAGATCCGCGCGCTCCGCCGCCTCACCGACGCCGTCGAGCACGCCAGCGTGCTCGACAAGGCCGTCGACATCGACCGTGCCGTCGTGAATGCCCTGGCCAAGCCGAAAGCCCTGCGTCAGCTGCTGCACGGAGTCCCGTTCGGTCACCCGATCCACCCGCTCATGGTGCAGGTGCCGCTCGGCGCCTGGATCTCCGCCGCGGTGCTCGACCTGCTCGGCGGGAAGGGCAACGCGAAGGCCGCCAAGACCCTGGTCGGCGTCGGGGTCGTCTCGGCGAGCAGCGCCTCGGTCGCCGGCTACGTCGACTGGTCGGAACTGGACCGCGAGCAGCTCCGCACCGGATGGGTGCACCAGGCCGTGAACTGGACCGGACTGTCGCTGTACGGCCTGTCGTGGCTGCAGCGGAAGCGCGGCAACCACGGGGCCGGCAAGCTGCTCGGCTTCGCCGGGCTCGCCGTCGTGAGTGTCGGCGGGTACCTGGGCGGACACCTGTCCTACCGGCAGCGCGCCGGCGTCAGCGACCACGGCGAGGTGCCGTTCGACGCCTGATCTGCCTCCCAGGTCCAGTACAGGTACGTCACGTGTGATGTATCGATGCGCGTACTCGTGGTGGACGACGAACGGGCCCTCGCCGACCTGATCGCGACGGGCCTGACCCGACAGGACATGGCGGTGGACGTCGCCTACCGAGGCGACGACGCCGACGAGCTGCTGGCGGTGCACGACTACGACGTCGTCGTGCTCGACCGCGACGTCCCCGGGCTGCACGGCGACGAGGTCGCACGGCGTCTCACCGCTCGTGGCGCACTCACACGGATCCTCCTGCTCACCGCAGCGACCACGTTGCGCGACCGGGTGCAGGGGCTCGAGCTCGGTGCGGACGACTACCTGACCAAGCCGTTCGAGTACCCGGAACTCGTCGCCCGGGTCCGCGCGCTCGGTCGGCGGAGCGTCCCACCCGTCGCCCCCGTGCTCGAACGCGCGGGACTCGTCGTCGACACGAACCGGCGGATGGCCACGCGTGACGGTCACCCGCTCGACCTGACGTCGAAGGAGTTCGGGGTGCTCGAGACCCTGCTCCGCGCGGACGGTCGCATCGTCTCCGCCGAGCACCTGCTCGAGAAGGTCTGGGACGTGAACACCGACCCGTTCACCGCCGCGGTCCGCGTGACGATGTCGAAGCTGCGCCGGAAACTCGGGGACCCGGACCCGATCCGGACGGTGCCCGGCCAGGGCTACTCGCTGTGAGTCGGTGGGCCCGAGGCTGGAGCATCCGGACCCGGACGGCCCTGACGTTCGCGCTGGCGGCCATGGCGCTCGCGACCGGGGTCGTGGTCTTCACGAACACCATGTCCCTGGCGGGCGTCGGCGCGGGTCTCGACACGGCGGCCGTCGAGCGACCACCGTCCGGATCGGACAGCGCCACGACCGCTCCGGCCCCGCTCGCGGTGGACCCAGCGGCGGCGGACGAGCGCACCGGTGCCGTGGCGGTGATCCGCCTCGTCGCGGTGCAGCAGTGGCAGTGGTCCGCGATCGGGACCGCCGGTGCCGGGATCGCTGCCGGCGGCATCGGTTGGATCGTCAGCCGCCGGGTGCTCCGTCCCATCGACCGGATCACGGCGACCGCGAACCGGATCTCCGCGTCGAACCTGCACGAGCGCATCGCCCTGGGCGGACCCGACGACGAGCTCCGACGGCTCTCGCGGACGGTCGACGACCTGCTGGCCCGTTTGGAGACCGCGTTCGAGAGCCAGCGACGGTTCGTCGCCCAGGCGTCCCACGAACTCCGGACGCCCCTCGCGGTGCAACGCGCCGCGGTGCAGATCGGGCTGCACGACGACGCCGACCCGGCCGAGGTGCGTGCCGTCCGCGCCGAGCTGCTCGAGCAGAACCGGCGGACCGAGCGGCTGGTCGCGTCGCTGCTCGTGCTCGCCGAGGCCGACCGCGGCCTGGCGGGCGCGACACGGGCCGTCGACCTCGTCGAGGTGACCGACGAGGTCGTCGCGAGCGCGGCCCGGGACGCGGCCGAGGCGGGAGTGACGCTGACCCACGAACGCCGGACCGGGCCTCCTGGCAGCCTGGTCGTGTCCGGCGAGCCGACGCTGCTGCGGCAGCTGCTCGGCAACCTCGTCGGCAACGCCGTCGAGTACAACGAACCCGGCGGTGCCGTGCGGGTGACGACGGAACCGGACGGCTTCGTGGTCGAGAACGACGGGCCGGTGGTCGCGGCGGACGAGGCGGCGTTGCTCGTCGAACCCTTCCGTCGCGGCGGCGCGGACGCCGGACGTGGGCAGCACAGCGGTCTGGGCCTGTCGATCGTGGCCGCGATCGTGCACGCGCACGGGTGGACGCTGTCGATCACCGCACGGCCGACCGGTGGGCTGCTCGTCCGGGTCGGTGTTTCGCCGGTGCAACCCGACGTGCACGCGGGGCGAAACAGCCCGTCCGCTGTGCTGGAGGCATGAACCACACCACGATGACGACCACCCGTCGCACCCGGTCCCTGATGAGCGTGGCCGCGGCCGTCGTCCTGCTGCCCCTGCTGCTGGCCGGCTGCTCCGACCCGGCACCCGACGACGACGCGACGACCGCCTCCGGGGGCGCGGCACCCGGCGTCGCCCTCGCCGAGTGCATGCGCGACCGCGGCTACGACATGCCGGACCCCGGCACCGGCGGCGGGTCGATGCAGCTCAGCGCACCGGACGGCGTCGACCCCGAGCAGTACCAGGACGACCTCAAGGGCTGCCTCGACGACTCTGCGGCCGCGGGTGACGCGCAGGCCGCGCAACCGATGCCCGGCACCGAGGAGATCGCCCGGAGGACGGCGGAGTGCCTGCGGGAGCAGGGGTTCCCGGACTACCCGGACGACCAGGACGCGCAGATGCGGTTCCAGCCGGACGACCAACAGGCGTTCGACGAGGCCGCCGGGCCGTGCACCGACGCGGCGTTCGAGGCTGTCCAGGGCGGAGCCGGGTCGTGACCCACCGACGCGCCCGTCGCCGGCTGATCGTGTCGGGGTGCCTCGTCGCAGCGGTGGCCGCGGGGGTCGGGACGTGGGCCCTCGCCGTGGCGCCGAACGGTGCGGGCGCCTCGGCCAGCAGTGCGTCGCGCGGCGGGACTGCACCCGCCGGAGCCACCGGCACCGTCACGCGCGGTGACCTGACGGATTCGAAGGTGTTCGCCGGGACGCTCGGGTACGGCGCGGCCTCGGGGGTCCCCGGTGCAGCCGCCGGCACGATCACCTGGCTGCCCCGGGTCGGCGACGTGGTCGAACGCGACGGGGCGCTGTACGCCGTCGACGAGCGGGACGTCCGGTCGATGTACGGCACCGTGCCGCTCTGGCGCGATCTGGAACGGGGGCTGCAGGGCGCCGACGTCCGGCAGCTCAACGAGAACCTGGCCGCGCTCGGGTACGACGTGTCCGTGGACGACCGGTTCGGCCCGCGGACCGAGCGAGCAGTCCGGCAGTGGCACGAGGGCCGGGGACACGAGGGCACCGGGGTGCTCACTGCGGACGACGTCGCCTTCGTGGACGGCGCGGTCCGGGTCGCCTCGGTCGAGGGGCGCCTCGGCGAGCGGATCGACGGTGGTGCGGGAGCGGCCGCGGGTGGTGCTGGTGCAGCGGCCGGCGCCGGTCCAGTGGGAGCGAGCACCGGTGCCGGCAGCGCGGGCGCGACGACCGACGTGCTGCAGGTCACGAGCACCCGGCGGGTCGTCACGGCGACCGTGCCGCAGCGCGATGCCGAGCGGCTCGCCGTCGGCACCGACGTCGAGGTCCGCGTGAACGGCGCCGGTGGGGCCATGCCCGGTTCCGTCGTCGACGTGCAGCCGACGACGAGCGAGGACGGCGGCACGGCCGTCGACGTCTCGGTGTCGTTCGACCCGGGCAAGCGGTCCCTGCCCGAGGCCGCGTCCGCGCAGGTCGACGCGGAGGGCGCCACCGAGCACGACGTCCTGTCCGTGCCGGTCGCCGCCCTCGTCGCGGGTGCCGGTGGCAGGTACGCCGTCGACGTCGTGCAGCGGGACGGCACGACCGAGCGGGTCCGGGTCGAGCCCGGCTTCAGCGCCGACGGGCGGGTCGCGGTCACCGGCGCCCTGACCGCGGGCGACCGGGTGGTGGTGCCCGGATGAGCGCCGTCGTTCCCGTCGTTCCCGCCGTGCCCGTCACGGCCGTCCTGCCGGCGGCCGCCGTCCTGTCGCTCCGGGACGTCACGAAGACCCACGGCGACGTCGGAGCCCTGCGCGGGGTCTCGCTCGAGGTCGGCGCGGGGGAGCTCGTCGCGGTCGTCGGCCCGTCGGGCTCGGGCAAGTCGACGATGCTCAACGTCGTCGGCACGCTCGACCGTCCCACCTCGGGCACGGTGACGATCGCCGGCAACGACGTCGCGACGATGTCCGACGACGATCTGTCCGGCCTGCGTGCCGACCACATCGGGTTCGTCTTCCAGCACTTCCACCTGCAGGCCGGGGCGACCGCCGCCGAGAACGTCGCCGACGGCCTGCTCTACCAGGGGGTCCCCCGGCGCGAGCGGCACCGCCTGGCCGTCGAGGCCCTGGGCCGCGTGGGACTGGCCCACCGGGTGGACCACCGACCGCACCAGCTCTCCGGCGGCGAGCGCCAACGCGTCGCCATCGCGCGGGCCGTCGTCGGCGACCCGACGATCCTGCTTGCCGACGAACCCACCGGGGCGCTCGACACGGCGTCCGGTGCGACGGTCGTCGAGCTGCTGCGCGAGCTCAACGCTGCGGGCACGACGGTGGTGGTCATCACGCACGACCTGGACCTGGCGGCATCGCTGCCCCGGCAGGTCCGGATGCGCGACGGCATGATCGAGCCTGAGGTCGCGCCGGTCGACGAGGTCGCCCCGTGAGCCGCCGTCGGTCCGTGGGCGGACTCGACCTGCTCCGCCTCGGCGTCTTCGGGCTGCGGACCCGACCGGGTCGCGTCGTGCTGTCCGCGCTCGGCATCGCGATCGGCATCGCGGCGATGCTCGCGGTCGTCGGGATCTCGTCGTCGAGCAAGGCGAAGGTCGACCAGGTGCTCGACACGCTCGGCACGAACGTGCTCACCCTCACCCAGGCGCAGGGCCTCGGCGAACCGGTGCCGTTGCCGTCCACCGCACTCGAGTCGGTGCTGCGACAGGACGACGTCGAGTCGGCAGCTGCGGTCGGCACCGTGCCGGACACCGGCGTGTACCGGAACGACTTCGTCCCGGCACCCCAGACGAAGGGCCTCGGGGTCCTCGCTGCGTGGGGCGACGTGCCACGGGTGCTCGGCGGGCGGCTCGCATCCGGGCGTTGGATCGACGCCGCCGGCGCCCCGCCGCAGGTCGTGCTGGGAGCGCGGGCCGCAGTCGTGCTCGGCATCGGCGACCCACGGCCGGACAGCCGGGTCTGGCTCGGTGGGCAGTGGGTGCAGGTGGTCGGGGTGCTCGAACCCGTGGCGCTCGCCGCGGACCTGGACTCGCGGGTGTTCGTGCCCCGCGGGTTCGCCGAGCAGCTGGGCTTCGACGGGGCACCGACCGCCGTCTACACACGCGTCGACCCGGCGCACGTCGAACGGTCGCGGGACCTGCTCGCCGGCGCGGTCCGGCCGGGGGACCCGCAGGACGTCGGCGTCACCCGGCCGTCGGACGCGCTGGCGGCGAAGGACGCCACCGACGACTCGTTCACCGGGCTGCTCGTCGGCATCGGCGGGGTGGCCCTGCTGGTCGGTGGCATCGGGGTGGCGAACACGATGGTGATCACCGTCCTGGAGCGCCGCGCCGAGGTCGGTGTCCGTCGTGCCCTCGGCGCACGTCGTCGGGACGTCCGCGACCAGTTCCTGGTCGAGTCGTTGCTGCTGTCGTTCCTGGGTGGGGTGGCGGGTGTCGTCCTCGGGGTCGGGGTGACCGTCGTGTTCGCCGTCACCCAGGGGTGGCCGGTCGCGCTGCCGGTCTGGGCCGTCGTCGGGGGGCTCGGCGCCACCGTAGTGATCGGCGGGGTCTCCGGGCTCTACCCGGCGGCGCGCGCGGCGAGGATCCCACCGACGTCCGCCCTGGCGGCCGTCTGACGCGTGCGGTGGACGTCCGCACAGGAGGGCCGGTGCCGGTCCGCCGGACCGGCACCGGGCCTCCAGGCGGTCGCCGCGGCCCCGCGGGCGTGACGGCCGGCACCTGTGGACCTGTTGGTTTCAGGACGGAACGGTTGCGTTCTTGTGGGTTTGCGACGTACAGTGCACGAAACCCAACGGAACGAAGGAGTTCGGGCATGTACGCAACCGAGCGGCACACCGCCATCGCCGCCGAGCTGCAGTCCGCCGGTCGCGTGTCCGTCGCAGGCCTGGCCGAGCACTTCGACGTCACCACCGAGACCGTGCGCCGTGACCTCGACGCCCTCGAGTCCGCCGGGGTCCTGCGCCGGGTGCACGGGGGAGCGGTGCCCGTCGGCCGCTCGAGCGTGGTCGAACTCAGCGTCGCCGAGCGCGAGGGACAGCACGGCACCGCGAAGTCGGCCATCGCCCGCGCCGCGATGCGCCTGGTGCCGCCCACCTTCACCGGCTCGATCGCCCTCGACGCCGGCACCACCTGCGCCGCCGTGGCCTCCGAACTCGCCCGCTGGGAGCCCGAGGTCGCCGGCTCGACGATCACCGTCATCACGAACTCGGTGCCGATCGCCGCGACCCTGCAGCACAGCGAGCACCTCGAACTGCACCTGCTCGGTGGCCGGGTCCGCGGCGTCACGAGCGCGGCGGTCGGCACGGCAACCGTCGAGCAGATCGGTGCGCTCCGCCCCGATGTCGCGTTCATCGGCACGAACGGCCTGTCCGCCGGCTTCGGCCTGAGCACTCCCGACGAGTACGAGGCCGCCGTGAAGGGTGCCTACGTGCTCGCCGCCCGACGCGCCGTGGTGCTCGCCGACGCCGCCAAGCACGGCGTAGAGGCCCTGATGCGGTTCGCACGCCTGGACGAGATCGACACGCTCGTCACCGACGACCAGCCCCCGGCCGACCTCGCCGGAGCACTCGCCGACGCCGACGTCGAGGTGGTCGTCGCATGAACGCCCGCATCGTCACCGTCACCCCGAACCCGTCGCTCGACCGCACGATCGAGCTCGCCGGTGAACTGCAGCGCGGCGCCGTCCAGCGCGCGACCCGGTCCACGGCGGAGCCCGGCGGCAAGGGCGTCAACGTCTCCCGTGTGGTCGTCGCGAGCGGTGGGGACACCGTCGCGGTCCTGCCCGGCGACGAGCTCGACCCGGTCCTGCTCGGCCTGGCCACGCGCGGCATCCCGACCGCCGCGCTGCCGATCGGGGCACCGCTCCGCTCGAACGTCACCGTGACCGAGCCGACCGGCACCACCACGAAGCTCAACGAACCCGGCCCCTCGCTCGCCGGGCGCCTCGACGACCTCGCCGCCCTGGTGGCCGACACCGCCGCCGCGACCGCCACCGGCCCCGCCGCCCGCTGGGTCGTGGTCGCCGGGTCCCTGCCGCCCGGTCTGCCGGACGACGCCCTCGCCGTGCTCGTCCGGGCCGTCCGTGCCCGCCACGGTGCGGACGTCCGGATCGCCGTCGACTCGTCCGGGGTGCCGTTCACCGCGCTGCTGCAGTCCGGCGAACACCTCGACCTGGTGAAGCCGAACGCCGAGGAACTCGCCGAGGTCGTCGGCGGTGACCCCGAGGAGTACGAGCGCGACCTCGACGCCGCCGTCGCCGGAGCCCAGCGGCTGCGGCGCAAGAACGTCGGCACCGTCCTGCTCACCCTGGGCAGCGCCGGAGCCGTGCTGGTCTCGGACGAGGGGGCCTTCGCCGCCGCCGCACCGAAGATCATCGCCCGCTCGACGGTCGGCGCGGGGGACTCCTCGCTCGCCGGCTACCTGCTCGCCGAGGTCGCGGGAGCGTCGCCGGAGCAGCGTCTCGCACAGGCCGTCGCCACCGGGGCCGCGGCCGCAGCACTGCCCGGCAGTGACGTGCCGGCACTCGACCACACCGACCCGACGGCGGTCTCCGTCCGGCTGCTCGAAACGCACCCGGCTCCGGAACCCGCCTGATCCCCACCCCACCCGATCACCCCACGAACACCCGCACCACCGCGCGATCAGCGCCATTGCGAAGGAGCAAGCACATGTCCGCAGACTCGAGTCCGCGCCTCATCAGCGCACAGCTCGTCGGCCTCGACGAGGACCTCGGCGCCACGTCGACCGACGTGATCCGGGTGCTCGCCGACCGCGTCGCCGCGACCGGCCGCGCCGCCGACGGTGCCACGCTCGCCGACGACGCCATCAAGCGCGAGGCGAGCGTCGGCACGGGCGTCCCCGGTGGCATCGCCATCCCGCACGCCCGGTCGGCGTCGGTGTCCGAGCCGACGCTCGCGTTCTCGCGCCTGGCCCGGAAGGTGCCGTTCGGCGCTCCGGACGGCGACGCCGACATCGTCTTCATGATCGCCGTGCCCGAAGGGGCGGACAAGGACCACCTGACGGTCCTCTCGACCCTGGCTCGCGCACTCAT
This sequence comes from Curtobacterium sp. 8I-2, assembly GCF_902506155.1. NCBI lineage: Bacteria > Bacillati > Actinomycetota > Actinomycetes > Micrococcales > Microbacteriaceae > Curtobacterium > Curtobacterium sp. 8I-2. Next base: position 1,590,703 of record NZ_LR732827.1, on the reverse strand, counting down.
CCGTGAGGACTTCACCGCCGCGCTCCGCGCCGCGACCACGGCCGACGAGATCGTTCAGCTCGTCGACAACGAGGTGAGCGGCGAAGTGGCCGAGGCCGGCGTCGGGACGGCGAGCAGCGCCTCCGCTCCGGCGACGGCAGGCAGCGCGACCGCCGCGGCCCCCGCTGCCGACCGCAAGGTCTTCGTCGGCGTCACCGCCTGCCCGACCGGCATCGCACACACCTACATGGCTGCCGACGCCCTCGTCGCCGCCGCCCAGCGCGCCGGTGCCGAGATGCACATCGAGACGCAGGGGTCCTCGCAGGTCGAGCCCCTCGACCCGGCCCTCATCGCCCGTGCCGACGCCGTCGTGTTCGCGGTCGACGTCGACGTCCGCGACCGCGGCCGGTTCGCCGGCAAGCCGCTGGTTTCCGGCCCCGTCAAGCGCGGTGTCGACGAGCCCGACAAGATGATCGCCGAGGCCATCCGCGCCTCGGAGGACCCGCACGCCGCACGCGTGCAGGGTGGTGCCGCCGTCGAGGGTGAGTCCACCGCCAAGAACGAGCACTTCGGCCAGTCGCTCAAGCGCTGGCTGCTCACCGGCGTCAGCTACATGATCCCGTTCGTGGCCGGCGGCGGGCTGCTCATCGCGCTCGGCTTCCTGCTCTCCGGGTACGGCATCGCGCTGGACCACGGTGACTCGGGGATGAGCAACGCCGCGTACACGCTCACGAACTCCACGCTGCTGAACCTGCCGCCGGAGGGCCTCGGGTACTACCTCGGCGCCGCCGCGTTCCAGATCGGGCAGGTGTCGCTCGGGTTCCTGGTCGCAGCACTCGCCGGGTACATCGCCTACGCCATCGCCGACCGCCCGGGCATCGCGCCGGGCTTCGTCGCCGGGTCGATCGCCGTCTTCATGAACGCCGGGTTCCTCGGTGGTCTGGTCGGTGGCCTGATCGCCGGTGCTGCCGCCTACTGGATCGGGCGCATCCCGACCTGGCGCTGGCTGCGTGGCCTGATGCCCGTCGTGATCATCCCGCTCTTCGCCTCGATCATCGCCTCGGGGCTGATGCTCCTGGTGCTCGGTGGCCCGATCGCCTGGGTCATGACCGAGCTCACCGCCTGGCTCAACTCCCTGTCCGGCGCCTCGGCCGTGCTGCTCGGGATCATCCTCGGCCTGATGATGGCCTTCGACCTCGGTGGTCCGGTGAACAAGGTGGCGTACGCGTTCGCCGTCGCCGGGCTCGGTGCCGGCACCGCCACGAACGTCGTGCCGTTCGAGATCATGGCCGCCGTCATGGCCGCCGGCATGGTGCCGCCGCTGGCACTCGCGCTCGCCTCGACCGTGCTCTACCGCAAGGGCTTCACGAAGCCGGAGCGCGAGAACGGCAAGGCCGCGTGGCTGCTCGGTGCGTCCTTCATCTCCGAGGGTGCGATCCCGTTCGCCGCTGCCGACCCGCTGCGCGTCATCCCGGCGTCGATGGTCGGGGCCGCGATCACGGGCGCGATCTCGATGGCTGCCGGTGTGACCTCACGAGCGCCGCACGGCGGGATCTTCGTCTTCTTCGCGATCGGTGACGTCCTGATGTTCGTCGTCGCGATCTTGGCTGGGACCGTGGTGTCCGCGCTGGTGCTCGTCGCCCTGAAGAAGTGGGTGCGTCGTCGCCCCGTCGACGAGGCCGCTGCGGGCAGCGAGGCTGCCGTGGCCGGCGAGACGATCGGCCAGCGCGCGCCGGTCGCCGCGTAGTCGATCCGCGAGACGCCGGCGTCCGACTGAGACGCCGTGGCGTCGCCGAGACGCCGTCGGATTCGGGGGCGTCTCGCGGGAGCACGGGCGCTTCAGCAAGACGACGGTGTCTCGCGGTGTCAACGCCACCATTCGACGGACGGGAGGCCCGGTGCCAGCTGGCACCGGGCCTCCCGTCCGTCGTCCCGTCGCCTTCGCCCGCCACGCGCGCCGAATCACAACGACTGGTCACGGATCGTCGTCTGCGCCGGTTCCATCCGACACTTGCTGACCAGTCCGCGGAGCTGAGCGGGGTGTCGTGACCGGGCGGCTCCACCGAGGCCGAAACCGAGGTCGTCGCTCTGCACGAACTCGGCCGACACCCAGGTGGCGCGCCGGGTCCTGACAGGGCGTTCAGGGATGCTGGGGGCATGACGACTGCCGTGACCGCCCGCGCCATGACCGTCGCCAGTGGCGACTCCACCGCCCCCTCGGACCTCGGTGGGCTCTCCGGCCTGGTGCTCCAGCTGATCGACGCCCTGGGGGAGTGGGGCGTCGGGCTGATGCTCTTCGTCGAGACGGTGTTCCCGCCGATCCCGTCCGAGGTGATCCTGCCGCTGGCCGGGTTCCTGGCAGGTGCCGGTCAGATGAACCTGGTGCTGGTCCTCGTGCTGGCGACGATCGGCTCGTACCTCGGGGCCCTGGTGCTGTACTGGCTCGGCGCGAAGATCGGGTTCGAACGCACCACGCGGTGGTTCGGCAAGCTGCCCCTCGTCGACGAGGACGACTTCCGCAAGGCGGCCGGCTGGTTCCACCGCCACGGCAAGAGCGCGGTCTTCTTCGGCCGGTTCATCCCGATCGTCCGCAGCCTGATCTCGCTGCCCGCCGGCGCCGACCGCATGCACCTCGGCACCTTCTCGGTGTTCACGATCATCGCGAGCGGCATCTGGAACAGTGCACTCGTGCTGCTCGGTGCAGCGTTCGGGTCGCAGTACGACAAGGTCGAGGCCTACACGGAGTGGATCGACCGCGTGCTCTACGTGGCCATCGCGGTGGTCGTGGTGAGCTTCGTGGTGCGGCGGCTCCGCCGGGTGCGGGCCGAGCGTCGTGCGGGCGGGTCCGACGACCACGACGACCGCGGCAGCAGCAGCCCGGCCGCGAGCGGTGCCCGGGGTCGTCGTCGCGCCGAGCCCGCCCGCGACTGACCCTCAGGCCTTCGTCAGCGCCGACTCCTTGTGGGCGGCCTGCTTGCCGCTCTTGCCCGACTCGACGATCCAGTACGGGTCGTCGTCGGTCGGCTTGAAGTGCTGTCCGTCGAACTCGAAGTCGCTCGTGCGCTTCCGCACGAGCGTGCCCGTCGTCTTGCCTTGCGAGGTGTTCCAGCGCACCTCGTCACCCTTCGACAGCGCCATGCTGTCCTCCTTGCGCGTTCGGTCTTCCTGATGGGTGTCGGACTGTACCCCGGCGATCCCCGGGAACCCGGGGAAGCACGGCGGTCACGATGTCGTAACGGCCCTGCGGATCCAGAGTCGGACGCGTACCGTTTCCCGTGAGTCCACACGTCGGCAGCGGCCGCGGAACCACGGGCTCCGGAACGGGACGACGGACACCATGACCCTGCTGGACAGCGCGCGGGCGGACACCGTCCTCGCTGCGCGGTACCGGCTCGTGAAGCTCATCGGCACCGGCGGCATGGGATCCGTCTACGAAGCCCGGGACGAGCACACGTACCGCGCCGTGGCCGTGAAGCTCTTCGCCACCCCGGACAAGATGACCACCGCCGACCGCGTGCGCCAGGAGCGCGAGATCCGGCTGCTCAGCATGCTCTCCCACCCCGGCCTGATCCCGCTGTACGACGCCGGCACCCACGAGTTCGAGGACGGCCCGCACCGGTTCATCGTGATGGAGCTCATCGCCGACACGACGCTGCTGCGCCGCCTGTCCGAGGGCGCGCTGCACAACTACGAGGTCGCCGACCTCGGCGCACAGCTCGCCGACGCCCTGGCGTACGTGCACTCGCGCGGCATCGTGCACCGCGACGTCAAGCCCGCCAACATCCTGATCAGCGACGAGGGCTCGTCCGGGTTCGCCCGCACCGTCAAGCTCACCGACTTCGGCGTCGCCCACTTCGTCGACGGCTCCCGCTTGACCAACGACGGCACGGTCATCGGCACCGCCGCCTACCTCAGCCCGGAGCAGGTCGCCGGCGAGCCCATCAGCTTCGCCACCGACGTGTACTCGCTCGGACTCGTCCTGCTCGAGGCGCTGACCGGCAAGCAGGAGTACTCCGGCACCCTGATCGAAGCAGCGCTCGCCCGGCTCCGCCGAGACCCCGAAGTGCCGGACGACGTCGCCGACGAGTGGCGCGAGCTGCTCAGCCGGATGACCGCCCGCGACCCCGAGCGCCGGCCCACAGCGGTCGCGATCGCCAACGCGCTGCGCGGTGGGTCCACCCAGATCACCGGCCCCGTGCCGCTCGGCCCGGAGCGCGTGAAGCACCAGCGCGACCACCGCATGCACCGCGCTGCCCACCGCCACGCCCGGCGCGGCACGTTCTCGGCGGTCCGCCGGTGGCGCCGACGGAACGTCCTGGTCGGGTCCTTCGCGGCGTTCGGCGTCACCGCGGCCTGCGTGGCCGCCTACGTCGCGGGCGCCCTGCACTGACCCACCCCGCGGATCCGGACTCCGGACTCCGGAGACCGGTGCGCTGCGGACAGCGGCACCCTGGCAAGATGGAAAGCATGACCGACCAGCGCTGGATCAAGATCTGCGGCCTGTCGACGCCCGACACCGTGGACGCCGCCGTCGACGCGGGTGCCGACGCCGTCGGGTTCGTCTTCGCGGCGGGCAGCCCCCGCACCGTCACCGCCGACCTGGCGAAGGAACTGGTGGAGCGGGTGCCGGACGGCATCGACGCCGTCGGGGTCTTCCGCGACCAGAAGATCGACGAGATCGTCGGCATCGCGTCCGAGGTCGGACTCACCACGCTGCAGCTGCACGGTGGCGAGTCGCCGTCCGACTTCGCCCGGGCGCGTGACGCCGGCTTCTTCACCATCCGGGCCCTCGCGGCCGAGGACTACCTGCGCGAGACGCCCGAACAGCGTGCCGCGTTCGACCACGACCTGCTGCTGCTCGACGCGGCTGTGCCCGGCAGCGGCCGACTGATCGACCCGGCCACGATCGACGGCGTCGACGAGGCCTGGATCCTGGCAGGCGGGCTGACCCCGGCGAACGTGGTCGCCGCGGTCGAGGCACTCGACCCCGACGGTGTCGACGTGTCGAGCGGCGTCGAGTCGGAGCGCGGCGTCAAGGACCCCGCGAAGATCCGCGCCTTCGTCGAGGCCGTCCGCAGCCTGGGCTGAGCGCGCGCTCGCGCCGATCGGCCGCAGTCGCGGCTCTGGACGCGACCGCGGACGGACAGGAGGCGCGGGGCGGGCCCGCAACGGGCCTCCCGTCCGCCGTGCCGTCCGTGTCGGGCGCGGAAGACGCCGTCGTGTCCTGTCGACGCCGCGATGCATCCGAGACGCCGCCGGATCCGGCGGCGTCTCGGCGACGCCGCGGCGTCCTGGCGAGACGCCGGCGTCTCGCGCGGGGATCAGCGCAGGGTGGGGATGAGCTCGGTCAGGAACGCGTCGGTGTCCTCCCAGCCCTCGACCGCGTGGCAGGGGACGCCCAGCGCCTTCACCGGGTAGTCGTTGCCCTCGGGGTCGAGCCGGTCCCCGACGAAGAGCATGTCGTCGAGCGCGATGCCGGTGATCTCGGCGAGGCGCTGCATGCCGTAGGCCTTGTCGATGCCCTTGCGGGTGATGTCGATGCTCGTCGAACCGCCCGAGCGGACCTCGAGGTCGGCGAGGTCCTGCTGCACCAGGCGGCGCAGGTGGTCCTTCTTCTCGCCCGTCGGGTCCCACTGCTTCTTGACGTCCACCGGTGCCGACTGGCCGAGGGCGGAGAACGTGATCTGCGACCCGCGGTCCTCGAGGATGGGGCCCCAGGTCTCGGACTCCCAGTACCCGGCTTCCTTCGCACGGGTCTCCACCGCGGCGAGGGCGCGGTCCTTCTGCTCGTCGGTGAGGTCCTCGGCGTACTGCAGCGCCCAGTCCTGGTCCTGCCACCGGTAGTAGCGGGTGCCACAGGTCGGCAGGAGGTGCAGGGCGTCGAGCGTCAGCCCGTCGCGCTGCCGGAGCGGGGTGACCAGCTGCTGCTCGAACTGCGTGAAGTTGCCGCCGGAGATGACCGCGACCGGCACGACCTCGAGCAGGGACGCGAAGGTCTCGAGCATGCGGGGGTCGAGGGAGGACTTCGACGGGGCGAGCGTGTCGTCCAGGTCGAAGGCGACGAGGCGGGTCGTGGTCATGCCCCTGATCCTGCCAGAGGCCGCCGATCACATGCCGCGTGCGGTGCTCCGGGCTGCCGGGTGCTGCGTGATGTCTGCGGGGTCACGCGCGGTGCGTGCCGGGGACCCGGTCGCGGGCGTAGGTGATGTCGGTGTAGCCGTGCGGGGCGGGGTTGCCGTCCTCGTCGAGGTTCACGAACACGACCTCGTCGATCGTCAGGATGCTCCGGTGCGTGAAGAGGTTGCGCGCCTCGGCCCGCATGGTCAGCGACGTCCGGCCGAACCGGGTGGCGACGAGGCCGATCTCGACGATGTCGCCCTCCTTCGCCGAGGACAGGAAGTTGATCTCCGACATGTACTTCGTGACGACCTTGCCGTTGCCGAGCTGGATGATCGCGTAGACGGCGGCTTCCTCGTCGATCCAGCGGAGCAGGCTGCCACCGAACAGGGTGCCGTTCGCGTTGAGGTCCTCCGGTCGCACCCACTTCCGGGTGTAGAAGTTCATCTCCGGCGGGGCGTCGTCCTGGTGCTGATCCATGTCACGTCATGGTACGCCGACGGCCGCGCCCCCGCAGGGACACGGCCGTCGTGACGATCCGGGGGCGGCGGTGTGCCGCCGTCGCTCACTCCTTGACGAGGACGACCTCGTCGAGGGCGATGCGGCTGCGCGGGGCGACCTCGCGCTCGGCGGCCTTCTCGTCGAGCTGCGACGGGTGCGCGACGGTGCCGACTGCCGTGACGGTGTACGGGACGAACCGCTCCGGCAGGTCGAACGCGGTGCGCAGTCCGGCGGCGTCGATGCCCGCCATCTGGTGCACGTGCAGCCCCTCGGCGTGGGCCTGCACCGTCAGGGCGGCGAGCGACTGGCCGAGGTCGTACTGGGCGAAGGGACGCTCGTCGCCGTCGGCGGTCACGGTCTCGAGCACACCGACGACCAGGGCGCTGGCACGGAACGCCCACGCGGCGTTGAAGCCGAGCAGGTTCTCGTTGATCTTCCGGAACGTCTCGGTACCGCGGCGGCCAGCGATGAAGCGGCGGGGCTGGAAGTTCATGGCCGACGGTGCCCAGCGAGCTGCCTCGAGGACGGCGTCGAGCTGGTCGTCCGAGATCGTCGCGGTCTCGTCGTACGAGCGGGGGCTCCAGCGCTCCTCGAGCAGCGGCACGAGCGGCTGGCTGGAGTCGGTGGACCGGGTCAGGGTGTCAGCGTTCGTCGAGGTCATGGTGCGCTCAACGGTATTCGATGCGTACGCATTTCCGACCTGAGTGACGTCACATCCCCGCCTCCAGGTGCCAGGATGGAGGGGATGGGTGGCGTGTTGACCGGCTTCGCGATCATCGGCGTGATCATCGCCGGTGGGTACGTCGTCGGACGCATCGGTCTGCTCGGCCCGCACGCACAGTTCGTGATGAGCCGGCTCGCGTTCTTCGTGCTCATGCCGTGCCTGCTGTTCCACACCATCGCGACGGCCGACATCGCGTCGCTGCTGTCGTCGATGCTCTGGGTCTCACTGCTGAGTGCTGCCGTGGTCGCCCTCGCCGCCGCCGTGGTGTTCCGCTTCGTGCTGCGGCGGTCCGTCACCACGACCACCGTCGGAGCGCTGGCCTCGAGCTACGTCAACGCGAACAACATCGGGCTGCCGGTGGCCGTCTACGTGCTGGGGCAGGCGACCGCGGTCGTGCCGGTGATCCTGCTGCAGCTCGTCGTGATGGCCCCGATCGCGCTGACGATCCTCGACGCCGCGACCGCGGGTGGTGGCGGGTGGGGCAGGCGGATCGCCGGGCCGTTCCGGAACCCGATCATCATCGCCTCGCTCGTCGGGCTCGTGTGCTCGGCGACGGGGCTCACCCTGCCCGACCCCGTGCTCGAGCCGTTCTCGCTCGTCGGCGCTGCCGCGGTGCCCGTCGTGCTGCTGTCGTTCGGGATGAGCCTGCACGGTGCGACCCCGCTGCGGGACCCGGCGATCCGGACCGACGTCATCGTGGCGTCGTCGATCAAGCTCGTGGTGATGCCGGCGGTGGCGTTCGTGTTCGCGCGGTTCGTGTTCGGCCTGGGGGACCAGGACGTCTTCGTGCTCACCACGCTCGGCGCCCTGCCCGCGGCGCAGAACGTCTTCAACTACGCGCAGCGCTACGGGGCCGCGGTGCCGGTGGCGCGTGACGTCGTGCTCATCTCGACCCTCGGCTCGGTGCCCGTGCTGGTCGCGATCGCCGCCCTGCTGCACCCGTAGCGCTCGAGACGCCGGCGTGTGGCTTTGCGGAAGACGCCGTCGTGTTGTCGAGACGCCGGCGTGTGGCGTTGCGGAAGACGCCGTCGTGTTGTCGAGACGCCTCGATCTCGCCGAGACGCCGCCGAATTCGGCGGCGTCTCGCGAACTTGCGGGCGTCGTGCGCGCACGCCGGCGTCTTCCGCGTCCGGACGCGCGGCGGGACGGACGGGAGGCGCGTGGCGGGGCTGCACCGGGCCTCCCGTCCGTCACGTGGTGGCGACCACCGCGGACCGTGCGCAGGAGCGGTCGGGTCGCGCCCGCCGACCCGACCGTTCCTGCTCACGAAGTGGGAACAGCGCGCGCGTATCGTGGCGGGCACGCGGGGCGGACCGCCTCGCGACCGATGACCACGACGAGGAGACCTCCGATGGACACGATGGCGATGATGCAGAACATGTCGACGACGGACATGCCCGTGCAGATGGACATGACCACGATGCAGGACACGATGATGGCGATGAACGCCGCGTCGATGGCCGCGACGATGTGTTCCGCGGCCGACATGCGCATGGGCGGCGACATGGCCACCTGCGCCGCGATGTGCTCGAACACCGCGATGCTCGCCGACACCGGCATGCGGATGATGATGCGTCCGATGGGCATGGACACGGCCGCGATGCAGGCGATGCTCATGGCCGTCGTCGCGATGGGCACCGCGTGCGCCGCCGAGTGCCGCACGCACCAGGACATGGACGAGTCGTGCCGCTACTGCGCGATGGCCTGCGACGAGATGGTGTCGAAGTGCCAGGCGATGCTCGACGCGATGGCCGCGTGAGCCGCTCCGGCTGCGCTACGCGACGCGCGCGGTGGTCTGCCGGCTGCCGGCGCTGAGGATCTCGGCGACCGGGTGGTGGGCGACCGGTTCGCCGACCGACAGGACGCCGTCCGCGTCCGCCACCCGCAGCTGGGTGATGCTCCCGTCGAGGAACAGCACCACGGCGTCGGCTGCGCGGGTCTCGACGACGATGCCGTCGCGCCACGCAGCGGGGGCCGCGGTCGCCATGAGGCGCTGGATGGGAAGGATCGTCGTGCGTGACATGGCTTCACCTGCTCTCGAAGGGGTTCGGTGCAGGAAACCTACGTCGACGTGACGGTCCTCGGCGCGACGGCGGACGCCGGGCGTAACAGAGCGGGTGCCGACGTTCCGGCCTGGTGACCCGGCTCCGCTCAGAAGATCATCGGGCGGTCGTCGTCGAGCGACGTGTCCAGGTCGAGGTCCACCACCACGGGCACATGGTCGCTCGGGGCGTCGCCCTTCCGCTCGTTCCGGTGGATCGACGCGTCGGTGACGACGTCGGCGAAGGCTTGCGAGCCGAGCACGAAGTCGATGCGCATGCCCTCGTCGCGCGGGAACCGCAGCTGCTTGTAGTCCCAGTAGGTGTACCCGTCGGGCACGATCGGGCGGACGACGTCCTGCAGCCCCCGGGCCTCGAACTCGCGGAACGCTGCCCGCTCGGGCTCGCTGACGTGCGTGGACCCTTCGAACACCCGCAGGTCCCAGACGTCCTGGTCGAGCGGTGCGACGTTCCAGTCGCCCATCAGCGCGAGCGGGGTCTCCGGCGACGCCTCGATCCACTCCGACGTGCGGTCGGCCAGCTGCGCGAGCCAGTCGAGCTTGTACGTGTAGTGCGGGTCGCCGAGCTCGCGGCCGTTCGGCACGTAGAGGCTCCAGAGCCGCACGCCGTCGACCGTGACGCCGATCGCGCGGGCCTCGACCGGCAGGTCCGGCCCCTCGTGGCCCTTCAGGAACCCGGGCTGGCCCGGGAAGTCGCGGGTGACGTCCTCCAGCGGCAGACGGCTGGCGAACGCGACGCCGTTCCACTGGTTCAGGCCGTGGGCCTCGACGTGGTAGCCCGCAGCCTCGAACTGCTCGACCGGGAACTGCTCCGGCTTGCACTTGATCTCCTGCATACCGAGGACGTCGACGTCCTCACGCACCAGCCAGTCGACGATCCGACCCACTCGGGTGCGGACGGAGTTCACGTTCCAGGTCGCCACGCGCATGGAACAAGAACCTACCGGTGCCGACTGACGACGAGGTCGGCACGTGCATCGTCTGTGCGGCGTCCGGCACGATGGTGTTCGCTGGAGGCCAGCAATCGACCGCACGGAGGCAGCAATGGCATCGACGACGAACCGCGTCGACGGGACCCCGACCGGGGCCACGCTCGGCACCGGGGCAGGCAACACCCAGCCCGCAGGCACCACCACGACGCAGGTCACCGCCAAGGGCAAGACCATCATCGACGACACGGTCGTCGCGAAGGTCGCGGGCATCGCCGCTCGCGACGTGCCGGGCGTCTTCGCGCTCGGCGGCAACGCCTCGCGCGCGTTCGGCGCCATCCGCGACGCCATCGGCTCGAGCGCGCTCGGCCAGGGCGTCCGCGTCGAGGTCGGCGAGACCCAGGTGGCGGTCGACCTGACGATCGTCGTCGACTACCCGACGCCGATGATGGAGGTCGCCTCCGCGGTCCGCGCCGCCGTCACGAACGCCGTGACCGAACTCGTCGGCCTCGAGGTCACCGAGGTCAACATCGCCATCAACGACGTGAACATCCCGGCCCTCAACGGCGTCGCGGACGAGCTCGACACCCGGGACGGTCGGGTCCGTTGAACGCCACCGTCGTCGGGATGGGCGTCGGTGCCCTGCTCGCGATCGTCGCCGTGACGCTCGGGTTCTGGGCGTTCGTCGTGGTCGCCGTCTGCATGGCGCTCGGCGCACTGGTCGCACGCATCGTCACCGGCGACGTCGACTTCCGTCGCCTCCTCGACGTGCTGCGCGGACGCCGGAGCTCGTCGTGAGCGACGCCGCCGTCGCCACGACCGGCGACCGCGGCGTCCGGGTCCCCGGTTCCGGTCCTGGCGCTGCTCCCGTCGGTGTCCGGGTCCCCGGCTCCGACAGGATCGGAGCCCACGCGCTGGTGCGGACCGCGCAGGCGGTCGCCGCCGAAGCGCTGCGCGTTGCCGCCCGGGAGGTCCGTGCCCGCGTCGCCGACGACGGCCGCGGTGCGCTGGCGGTCGAGATCACGGCCCCGCTCGCCCTGCCGGTGCTGGGCGCGCACGCACTCCCCGACGAACCGGTCGTCGCCACGGCGCACCGGGCTCGCGGCACGATCGCCGAGCGCTTCCGGACCATCACCGGCCGACAGGTTGCCCGCGTGACGGTGACGTTCGCGTCGTCGGTGGTGGACACCCCGCGGAGGGTCCGGTGACCGTCCCACCCCTCGTCGGCGCGCCCGCCGGGGACCACGCTGCCACCTACCGGCGCCTGCTGCGTCGGGAGACCCACGTCTCCCGTTCGGGCGCCGTCGTCGTCGCGATGCTCATCGCCCTGGTGCTCGCCGCCGCTGCGGTCTTCGCCGGGGCGCTCGTCCTGCTCGACCAGAACGTGCTCGGTGTCGACCCCCGTGCCGTGGTCGACGCCGCCCTCGCCGCGCCGGACGGCCTCGACACGACGATCGTGATCGGTGTCGGCGCCGTCGTCGCCCTGATCGGCCTGGTGCTCCTGCTGCAGGGGATCCTGCCGCAGCGGCGCCCACGCCACACGATGTCGTCCGACCGGCTCGCCGTGGTCGTCGACGACGAGGTCCTGGCCTCCGCCGCGGCCCGCGCCGCCCGATCCGCGACCCGTCTGGGCGCCGACGCCGCCGTGGGCACAGTCGGCCGTCGCACGGTCGACGTCGTGCTCCGGCCCGCAGCCGGGGTGGACGTCCCCGCGGTGGCCGCGACCGAGGCCGTCGAGCGGGAGTTCGCCGCGATCGGCGCGCAGCCGGCCCTCGCCGCGCGCGTCCGGGTGCAGCCGACGGGGCGGGTGGACGGATGAACGCCACGAACCGCGCACTCGGACGCACGGCACTGATCGTGCTCGGGCTCGTCCTGCTCGTCGCCGGGGTCGCCGCGATTCTGGTGCAGACCGCCCAGAGGTTGCCCCTTGTCGCATCGTGGTGGCGCGTGGTCGGCGATGCCCTCGCCGGACTCGGCACCGGAGCGTCGCGTGACGACTCGGTGTTCGCGTGGACCTGCGTGCTCGGCGTTGGTGTCGTGCTCGGCGTGCTCGCACTCGTGGTGCTGACGACGCTCGGCGGTGGTCGCGAGAGCACCGTGGTGGACAGCGACGGCTCAGCGGACGGCGTCGCCGGTTCGGTGCGCATCGAGTCCACCGCCGTGCAGCACGCGCTCTCCTCGGCCATCGGGGACCTGCCCCAGGTCGGCTCGCTCGCCGTCGACGTCTACCGGGTCCGTGGCGGTCGGGCGATCCGGGTGCGGGTCCGTCCGCGGCGGGGAGCCGCGCCGCGGGAGATCACCGAACGGGTCGAGGCCGTCGTCGCCGACCTGGACGCCCTGCTCGGCGAACGCCTGCCGGTGCTGCTCGAGATCGCCCGTGGCGGTTCGGGGTCGTCCCGCCCGGACCGCGTGCACTGAGCGTCGCCGTGGTGCGCTCGATCGGTGGACTGCCCCGGCCGGGCGAGACCGTCCCGGTGCCGCGCGTGGTCACCCAGGCGGCCCGAGGGCGTGAGGTCGCGCTCGTCTGGCACAACCAGATCGGCGGGACGACGTTCCGCATCGGGCCGGACGCGCACGCCGAGGAGTTCGTGAAGGTCTTGCCGCACGCCTACGGTTCGTGGGTCGGCGGCGAGGCCGCGCGGCTGACGTGGGCGTCCCGGTACGCCCGGGTGCCGGAGGTGCTCGACCACGACACCGACGAGGACGGCGTCTGGCTGCACACCCGCGCGGTGCCCGGCTGGAGCGCCGTCGACCCGCGTTGGCACGACGAACCCCGGACGGCGGTGGTCGCGGTGGGGGAGGGCCTGCGCGCGCTGCACGACGCCCTGCCGGTCGACGACTGCCCGTTCACGTGGTCCACGGTGGACCGGCTCGATCGCGCGCGTGCGGCCGACACCGACGCCGACCGGGGGCCGGGCTCGCTCGGTCCGGAGCCGCCGACCGACCGGATCGTCGTCTGTCACGGCGACCCGTGCACGCCGAACACGCTCATCGGTGCGGACCGGCGGTGGAGCGGGCACGTCGACCTGGATGCGATGGGCGTCGCTGATCGCTGGGCCGACATCGCGGTGGCGACGATGGCGCTCGGCTGGAACTACGGACCCGGGTGGGAGCCGCTGTTCCACCGGGCGTACGGGCTGCCGGACGACCCGGAGCGCACCGCGTGGTACCGGGCGCTGTGGAACACCGACGTGGACGACGTGGGGCCTGCCGCGGGCTGAGCCGGAGGCGGGCTGGTCCGCTAGAAGGCGACGCCGCGCGCCGACATGAACGGCACCGGGTCGGTGGTGGCGCCGTTGATGTGCACCTCGACGTGGCTGTGGCAGCCGGTCGATGCCCCGGTGGAGCCGACGAGTGCGATGAGCTGCCCCGCGGAGACCTGTTGTCCGGTGGCGACCCGGAAGCCGCCGTCGACGATGTGGCCGTACGCGGTCTGCACGCCGCCGCCGTGGTTGATCCGGACGTAGTTGCCGTACCCGCCGTACCAGCCGACGTAGTCGACGGTGCCGGCCGAGGCCGCGACGATGGGCGTGTAGCAGCCGCTCGCCAGGTCGGTGCCCTCGTGCATGGTCACGACGCCGGTGATCGGGTGCACGCGGTACCCGTAGGGGCTGATGACGTAGCCGCTGGCGGGGCGGACCCAGCCGGTCCCCGAGCCCGCGCCGACGGAACCGCCGCCGCCGGAGCCGCTGCTGCCGGTCGAGCCGCCGCCTGACGGAGCGCCCCCGCCGGAGTTCGCGGCAGCCTGTGCGGCGGCCGCTCGCTGCGCGGCTGCTGCGCGCTCTGCGGCTTCGCGTGCCGCCTTCTCTTCCGCCGCCTTGCGGATGCGCTCACCCTTGGCGAACTCGGCTTCGGTCCGGACCCGGCCCGAGGTCAGCGTCGCGAGCTGTGCGTCGAGTCGTGCCTTGTTCGACTGCTGCTCGTCGTAGGCGGCCTGCACGGCGTCGGACGCCGTCTGGGCTTCCTGCATGCGGTCTTCTGCTTCGGCGGCGAGGTCGCCGAGTGCTTCGGCGGCGCGGTCTGCCTGCGCTTCGAGCGAGCTGGCGACGGCGGCGTCGGAGCTCGCGGCGGCCTGCACACGCTCGGCCTGCTCGGAGAGCTTGCTCAGCGCGCCGAGGTTGTAGAGGAGGTCGCTGGCGTCCTTGCCCTGGGTGATCACCGAGGTGGTGACGTCGGCACCACCGGAGCGGGACATCTGCGCGGCGAACTGGCCGGCCTGCGCGGCGCTCTGGTCGGCGACCTCCGCGTGCTCCTTCGCGTCGGCGCGGAGCTGCTGTTCCTTCTCTGCGGCGGTCTGGGCCTTGCGCTGCGCCTTGTAGAACACGTCACCGAGCTTCTGCGCCTTCGCCTCGGCAGCCTCGACCTTGGCGTCGAGTTCGCTGATGATGCCCCGGATCTCGGTGATCTGCCCCTGCTTCGCGGATTCCTTGCCACGGGCGGACTTCACTTCGTCCCACGTGGGGTAGGTCACCGCCTGGGCCGCCGGGGCATCGACCACGACCGTGCCGACGAGGCCCGCGAGCGCCAGGCCGGTGACGGCGAGGCGCAGGCGCACGGGGACACGGGGGACACGGAGGCGTGAGGGGCGAGACATCGAGCACGAGCCTATACATCCGTACAGCGAGCATCGGACGGCAACGCGCCGCTGTGGACAACTTCAGCAGCGGATCAGAAGCCGCGCTCGCGGCGGATGACGTCGGCGCTCCCGACGACGTCGCGCCGCAGGAGGGCCTGCCCCGCGGTGCCGGCGTAGTCGTAGACGTCGAAGCCGGTGCAGTGGGTGATCGTCGCCGGCGGGCCGAGGGAGTCCTCGACCGCGGTGGTCCAGAGGTCGTGCGACCCGACCACCACGAAGCTCGGGTCGGCACCGCGGTACGCCCCGAGGTCGACGAGCCACGGGTACGTCTCGAAGGTGTCGCGGACCTGCAGCAGCTCGAGGTTCGTCGACGCGTAGGTGGCGAGGGGACGGACGGTCCAGAACTGTCCGACGCCGGTGACCTGGCGTCCGTGCGCCCAACGGTCGAGGCACGCCGCCGCCGGGTACCGGGCGGTCGCCACGGCGTGGGCGGTCCCGGGGGTCACCGCGACGCCCACCGCGAGCACGGCGGCCATCGCGACCGCGACCCCTGCTCGGACGCCCCGGTGCGGACGGTGGACCCGTGTCCGGCGCACCGCGGTGCGGGTGAGTTCGGCCACGGCGACGAGTGCGAGCAGCGGTGCGGTCACGATCGGCTGCAGGTAGCGCGGGGTCTCGGACCCGGCGACGACGACCCCGACGGACACCGCGACGACGGTCACCAGGGGGAGCAGCGTCGCGACCAGCACGGTGCGGGCGGTGCGGACCCGCCAGGCCCAGACCGTGCCGCCGACGGTGACGAGCACGCCGGCGAACAGCAGCAGCAGGCCGACGTCGCCCGGTGCCGTGCCCGCCCGGTCGTCGGTCAGTGCCGCGAAGAACCGCAGCGTCTCACCGGCCCGCGACGGCTGCACGTACGTCGCGGGGTCGAGGGAGACGAACGGCCGCAGCGGGATCCGCACCAGGTACCCGACGACCGAGCCGATGGTGACGGCACCGGACAGCAGCGCCGCCGGACGCCACGGCACCCGGCGCGCCAGCCCCAGGAGCCCGAGCGTGACGACGACCGGAGCGGCGGACCACGGCACGTACAGCGGGTTCGACGCCGTCGTGCACGCGGCGACGAGTCCGAGCACCACGAGCAGCAGCACCGACGCCCGGCCGAGCCGCACCGACCGCAGCACGAGGACCGCGGTGCCGAGCATCGCCAGCACGGCACCGTAGTAGTAGGTCGTCGTGAGCAGCAGCGACGCCAGCTCGAGCGAGGTCGCCGTCGCCGACGACTCGGTCAGCACCAGCAGGGTGACGAGGCCGAGCGCCCCGGCCGACACCGCGATCCGGGCGGGGCGCCCGGCGGACGGCATCAGTTCGTTCGCGGCCGCACGCACCAGCGCGTAGACGGCGAGGAGCACGAGCACCCCGTTCAACGCCAGGGCCTGCTGCGGCGTCGCGGTCACCAGCGCGCTGAACAGGTACGCGGGCAGCTCGGGGAAGAAGAACAGCGCGGGCGACATCGCCCACTCGAACGGCTGCCCGGCCTGCAGCGAACGCTCGACGAGCGGCAGCAGCACCGAGTCGCCGTCGTACCAGAGCAACGCCACCCGTTCCGTCGCGACGACGTGGCGCAGGGCGATGACGGCCAGGGCCAGCGCGACCAGGCCGCCAAGGGCCTCCCGTCCGATCGTGACGGCCACGGCACCGGGCCGGCGGCCGCCGGCCGGAGCCGGCTCCACGGCGGCGCGACGCGGTGCACGGGACATGCCCCGGAGCGTACCGACGCTGCCTCGGTGCCAGCACGCACAGACGCTCAGGCTGGGGGAGCGCGCTGCGGGCCCGACCGGCTACCCTTGTGCGCTGTGACCGACGCGCGCGAACAGTTGATCCAGTACATCTCCTCCGAAGCGGTGTTCCACGGCGACTTCACCCTGACCAGCGGGAAGAAGGCGACGTACTACATCGACCTGCGGAAGGTCAGCCTGGACCACCGCGTCGCGCCGCTGATCGGACAGGTCATGACCGAGCTCGTGCAGCAGGTGCCGGACGTCTCCGCCGTCGGCGGGCTCACCATGGGCGCCGATCCCATCGCCAGCGCCGTCCTGCACCAGGCCGCCGCCCAGGGACTGACCTACGACGCCTTCGTCGTCCGCAAGGAGCCGAAGGACCACGGCCGCGGCAAGCAGGTCGAGGGCCCGGACCTGCAGGGCAAGCGCGTCGTCGTGCTCGAGGACACCTCCACCACCGGCGGCTCGCCGCTCAAGGCCGCCGAGGCACTCGAGCGTGAGGGCGCGATCATCGCCGCCGTCGCGGTCGTCGTCGACCGGGACACCGGTGCCAAGGAGACGATCGAAGCGGCTGGCTACCCGTACTTCGCAGCCATCGGGTTGGCTGATCTGGGGCTGACCGCGTGACCGAGGAGCGTCCGGACGACGCACGCGAACCCGACGGCACCGCCGGCCCGGCAGACGGGGACGACGGCCAGGAGGCTCGGCGTGCGTCCGGATCGGACGCTCCGTTCCACGGTCTCCGCAGCGCTGCGGACATCTTCGGGGCGCCGCGGGGCGAGGAGGACTGGCCGTCGCGCCGGGAGCGTCGCGAGGCCGAGCGCACCGCGCGTGAGACGGGCGCACCGCTGCCCGAGCCGTTCGTGCCCGAGCCCGAAGATGCTGCGCCTGCGCCTGCTCCTGCTCCTGCTCCCGCTGCGCCGGATGACTCGACCCAGGCCATCTCGATGCCCGCCGAGCTGCTCGCGCCGTCGGAGAACCCCGACGCCGCCGTCGAGCACGAGCGCTCCACGCTGCACGACCGGATCCCGGCCGCCGCGGACGTCCCCCCGGACTCCACCGCACCGCACCCGTCGTCGATCGTGCTGCCGACGGCCCAGGCCCACCGCGACGAACGTGCCGCCGCGTCCAAGGCGATCGAGGACGAGCGTCGCCGCGTCGACCCGTTCGGCGAGGGCCGTGCCGACGTCGACTGGCTCGGCCGTGCGACGGGATCGCACCCGGAGCCCGTGGCGCCAGCTGCGCCGCAGCCCCTCGGCGTCGAGAACGTGCTGCCCCCGACCGAGGAGCCGCCGACCTTCACCGACCTGTTGCGCATCACGAGCACCGGGCCGGTCCCCACGCAGACCGGCGCCCACGACCGGCCGTTCGACTGGGCGATCGGCGACGACGACGAGCCCGGCGAGGTCCCGGCGACGCTGACCACCGACTCGTTTGACACCACCGCACTGTCCGCAGGGTCCTGGTCGCTCGCCGACGAGTTCGACGACGAGGACGAGGTCGTGGCCGGCGAGGTCGACACCCCGGCCGCCGGGCTGCCCCAGGCGCCGCGCACCTACCCGGTGCCGCCGGCCGTGCCGGTGCCGCCCGCGGTGCCGCCGGCTGTGCCCGCTGCCGCCGCTGCCGGCGCAGGTGCTGCCGCCGCTGCTGCCGGCGCCGCTTCGCCGGACGCGAGCGACCCCGCGGACCCGACCGAGGCGGTGGACGCGCCCCGTGCGTCCACCGGAGCCGACGAAGCGGAGGCGACCGAGGGCCTCCGATCCGACGCCCCGACCACCGCGATCCCGGCAGCCGGGACGCCCTGGTGGTCCGAGCCCGACGCGACCGTGCCGCCGACCGCTGCGCCGCCGCTCGTGGAGCCGACCGCGGGTGCCCAGGAGTACCCGGCACACCTGCCGCCGTCGGTCGGACAAGACCTCGACGCCGTGCTCGGACTGGGCCGGACCGAGACCGGTCCTCAGCCGGAGTCGCTGCCCGCCGCCGCGCCGGACGACCTGGACCAGTCCGAGTGGGACGGCCGCGAGACCAGCGACACGAGCGCCATCAAGGACCTGTTCGGCACCGAGGCCGTCGGGCAGCTCGGCGACACCGGCTACGACCCCGAGGACACCGGCACGCGGATGATGCCCGCGGCTGCCGTGCCCACTGCTGCTGCGCCGGCTGCGGCCCGCCCTGCTGCTGGTGCTGGTGTCGGCCGGTCCGCGGCTGGTCCGGACCGACAGCCCGGCGAACGCGACAACTTCATCAACGAGGGCTTTGCGCGGCTGCGGAACGAGGGCAAGCGCGGCAAGCAGCTGCTGATCTACGGGTCGATCGCCCTGATCCTCGTGCTCATCGTGCTGGTCTTCCTGCTGTCGAAGTGGATCCTCGGCAACAACATCGCCGACCAGGCCGTCCCGACGAAGTCGCCCTCGGCTGCGTCGTCGGCATCGGCGGCCCCGACCGCCGCTCCCTCGACCGCGCAGTCGAGCGAGGCCACCGCACCCGCCGCCGCGCTGCAGTTCGCGACCACACCGGCCCAGCCCGGTGAGCACCCGTGGACCGACCTGGCCGGTGGGGAGTGCCTGTCCCCGTTCACGAACGCGTGGTCGCAGACCTTCACGGTGGTGGACTGCGCGACGCCGCACATCGGGCAGCTGACCGCACGCCTCGCCGTCGAGGGTGACACCTACCCCGGTGCCGAGGCCCTTGCGACCCAGGCGGCCGACCAGTGCCAGTCCGACACGGCCCTGAACGCCTCGGCCGCGGCTGCCGTGGGCGACGTGCAGGTGCAGGGTTCCTACGCGCCGGACCAGGCGACGTGGGACCAGGGTGACCGGTTCATCGCGTGCTTCGTGACGCGGTCGTCGGGGCAGCCGCTGACCGGGTCGCTGGCTCCGGGGGCGTAGGGGCGCGGCGGGGCGGACCCGTTCTGCGACGATCCACCCCGTGATCGACGGGTGCTCTGTCGGAACATGCACGCGCAGCGAATGCGTGCGCAACGAACGACATCCCACCCGTCGAACGACGAGTGGGATGTCGGAACATGCACGCGCATCCGTTGGCGCGCGGGCGTCAGGCGCTCGCGGGCACCTTCGCCGACACGTCGGACAGCGTCTGCAGCTCGTCGGCGGAGAGCTCGAGCTCCGCCGAGGCCAGCAGCGCCGGCAGCTGCTCGGTGTTCCGGGCGCTCGCGATCGGCGCGACGACGTCGGGCTGCGCCTGCAACCAGGCGAGTGCGACCGTGGCGATCTCGGAACCGTGCGCGTCGGCGATCGAGGACAGCGCGTCCACGACGGCGAGCCCTTCGTCGGTGAAGTAGCCGGACACCTGGCCCTCGCGGTCCTTGCCGGCGAAGTCGTCCTTCGTGCGGTACTTGCCGGTCAGGAACCCCGCGGCGAGCGAGAAGTACGGCACGACGCCGAGCCCGTGCTCGTGGGCGAGCGGTGCGATGTCGGACTCGTACGGCTGGCGGGTGACCAGGTTGTAGTGCGGCTGGATCGCGACGGGTTGGGCGAGGCCGTTCTCCGTCGCGATGCGGATCCACTCCGCGGCGCGGTCCTTCGAGTAGTTCGAGATCGCGGTGTACCGGACCAGACCGTCCTGCACGAGCTGGTCGAAGGCACGGACGGTCTCCTCGAGCGGGGTCGACTGGTCGTCGAAGTGCGCGTAGTACAGGTCGATCCGGTCCGTGCCGAGGCGCTCGAGGCTGGCGCGGGCAGCGGCGGCGACGGTGTCGGCGCCCAGGCCCTGGAACTCCGGGTGCTGCGAACCCTTGGTGGCGATGACGACGTCGTCCCGCTTGCCCGAGGCCCGGAGCCACGAACCGATCACACGCTCGGACTCGCCACCCGAGTTGCCCGGCGCCCACGCGGAGTAGACGTCGGCGGTGTCGATGAAGTCGCCGCCGGCCGCGGTGTAGGCGTCGAGGACCTGGTGCGAGGTCGACTCGTCCGCCGTCCACCCGAAGACGTTGCCGCCGAGGGCGAGTGGGAACACGTGCAGGTCACTGGTACCGATGCGGGGCATGCGGAGGTCCTTTCGTGGTCGGAGGTGCGGTGGGAGCGAACCGCACGTCTCCCGACGCTATGCCCCGATGCTTGACACGGCCCCGGCGCGAGGGGCTTCGATGGAGGGATGACCACGCTCACCGCTGCCCTCACCGACCCGCGATCCTCTGCCCGGTTGCAGGCCGTGATGGCCGCGGGCACCACCCCGGACCCGTCGGACCTCGAGGTGCTCGTCGCGCAGTGCGCCGTGGAGCCGGACTTCTTCGTCCGCGACATGCTGACGTGGGCACTGACCCGACACCGGGCCGAGGACGTCGTGGCCCGGGTGCTGCCCGAGCTCGAGCGCCCCGAGCCGCAGGCCCGCAGCCAGGCGCTGCACACCCTGTCGAAGATCGGTGACCCGGACGCCTGGCCGGCGGTGCGCCCGCTGCTCGGGGACCAGGACGACGAGGTGCTCCGAGCCGCCTGGCGCACTGCGGTCGCCCTGGTCCCCGGCGACGAGCGGGCGTCGCTCGCGCGGACCCTCGCGGTGCAGCTCGGCGTCGGCGACCGGGATCGTCGGCTCAGCCTGTCGCGTGCGCTGGTGGGACTCGGCGAGGACACCGTCGCGCCGGTGCTGGCCGCGGCTCCCGACCGGGGCTCCGACGTCGTCCGCGAGCACGTGCGCGAGACCGAACGCCTGCTGCACGACCCCGGCGTCGCCTCCGAGTACGCGCTCGAACGGGCTCGGCGCGAGGTCGCCCTCGGCCGGACGCGTTCGGTCAAGGGGTAGGGCCGGCGGGCGCGCCCGGCCGGGCGCGCCGGGTGGTCGCGGACCGTCGGTTGTGGGGCTGTCGGGCGACGGATGGTGACCGGTCGGCGGACGTGAGCGGGGTGTCGTGACCGGCGGGGGCGCCGGACGGGAGGCGCGTGGCGGCGGTGCGCCGAGCCTCCCGTCCGTCGCCACGCGCGTTCGCGGGCCGCGGTGCGGTCGTGACACCCCGTGCGCTCGGCGCCGAGTGGTCGCGAATCGTCGGTTGCGGGGCTGTCGGGCGACAGTTCGTGACCGCTCGGCGGACGTGAGCGGGGTGTCGCGACCAGCCGACCGGCCGACCAGCCGACCAGCCGCGACCAGCCGGCCAGCGCCCGCAGCGCGGTCAGTCGCCGTCGGGCGCCAGCCAGATGGACGCGGCGGCGGCGGCCGGCAGGTCGACGAGGGACTCCGAACCGTCGGTCGAGCGTCGTGACACCGCGATGACGCCGGCGTAGTCCCGCACCCGCTCCACCCGCAGGTGCGTGCCCAGCCGGACCCCGAGCTCGTCGAAGTACCGCAGCAGCGACGGGTCGTCGTCCGAGACCCGGTCGACCGTGCCGCACGCACCGGGCTCGATCGCGCCGAGGAGCGTGCCGGGGGAGTCCGGCACGATGCCGTCCGCGCCGGGGATCGGGTCACCGTGGGGGTCGTGCGTCGGGTGCCCGAGGTCGGCGTCGACACGGTCCAGGAACCGCTCCGAGACCGCGTGTTCGAGGGCCTCGGCCTCGGTGTGGACCTCGTCCCACGAGTAGCCGAGCCGTCGCACCAGGAACGTCTCGATCAGCCGGTGCCGGCGGACCATCGCCACCGCGACCTGCTGGCCCAGGGGCGTGAGGACGACGCCGTAGTACGGGGTGTGCTCGATCAGGCCGTCACGGTCGAGCTTCTTGAGGTTGCCCGACACCGTCGACGCCGACACCTTCAGCGACGCGGCGATGTCCCGCGTCGCCAGCCCGGGCCCGCCGCGCTCGCTGGCCTTCCAGATGAGCT
The DNA here is from genome assembly GCF_902506155.1 of Curtobacterium sp. 8I-2. Lineage (NCBI taxonomy): Bacteria > Bacillati > Actinomycetota > Actinomycetes > Micrococcales > Microbacteriaceae > Curtobacterium > Curtobacterium sp. 8I-2. Next base: position 1,568,265 of record NZ_LR732827.1, on the reverse strand, counting down.
TGACGTAGTCCTCTGCCATGGTGGACAGGGAGGGCAGGCGCATACCGCCAATCGTACGTCCCGCCTGGTACAACCGGGAGGTGACCACCACCGCCCCCGTCCGAGCCCCTCGCCGTCGCTGGCCGGTGCCCCCGTCGCTGCTGCTCGGGCTCGCGCCGCTCGTGGTGTTCGCCGCGCTCAGCGCCTGGCGCTCGCGGCCGAGTGACGACTACGCGACCCTCGCGCAGACCGTCGACAGCGTCGTGCACGCCCTGGTCATCCCCGAGGGCATCGCCGTCGCCGCGCTCGCCGTGTTCGTCACGGCGCTCGGCTGGTGGCGGATCGCCACGGTCGACCCGGTCCGGACGCGGGTGCGGTGGACGATGCTCGCACCGATCCTCGTGCTGGTGGTGTGCGTCGTGCGGCTGCCCCTGATCGACTGGACGGCGCTGCCGGCGCACTACTTCCTGCTGCTCGCCGTCGGGGTGCTGTTCGTCGGGGTGTTCGAGGAGCTGATGGCCCGCGGGACCCTGCTCGTCGGGCTGCGCCGCCGCCTGCCCGAGATGGGTGTCTGGGCGCTGTCGTGTGTGCTGTTCGGGCTGCTGCACCTGCTCAACGCGCTCGCCGGGGCGGGCATCGGACCGACGCTGATCCAGGTCGTGTTCGCGGCATCGTTCGGGTCGACGCTGTACGTCGCGCGTCGGCTGACCGGGTCCCTGCTCGCACCGGTGCTGCTGCACGCCTTCTGGGACTTCGGGTCGATCGGGTTCTCGGCGACCGCGGACACGGGCGACTTCGGGAAGCTGACCCTGCTCGGCCTGATCGGGCTGTTCTCGTTCGGGGTGCTCGCGTTCGGCATCGTGGCGGGCGGGGTCGTCGCCTGGTACGACGACCGGCCGCGGCGGCTGGCGAAGCGGTGGCGGACGGTACCGCCCATGGGGGCGGTCGTGGTGCCGGGAGGCGAGCCGCGCCTCCAGGCCGACGTGGTCTGAGGGAACGGACGCGACGGGCGCGGGGCGACCCCGCGCGGACGCGACGGTGCCCCGGAACGCAGCACGCTCCGGGGCACCGGTCTGTCGAGTCAGTCGGCCCGACACGTCGTGTCAGTCGGCCCGACGCGTGGTGTCAGTCGGCCCGACGCTCCGTGTCAGTCGGCCCGACGGCGGAGCTGGCGACGGCGGATGACGACCAGCGCGATGCCGGACATCAGGAACACGATCGCGGCGATCGTGACCCCGGTGAGCTGCGCACCGGTGAAGGCCAGGCGCGTCGCCGACGGGTCGGTCGCGGACGGGTCGGCGGCGACGGTCTGCCCCGTGGCCCCGGCTCCTGCTGAGGCACTCGAGACCGGCGCTGCCCCGCTCCCCGTGCCCGCACCCGTGCTCGAGCCGCTGCCGGTCCCACCAGCGGAACCGGTGCTCGCGCCCGTACCGCTGCCGGAGCCCGTGTGCGGCTTCGTCGTGGGCTTCGGGGTCGGCTTCGGCGTGACGGCCGTCGACACGATCCGCGAGACCGCACCCGTCTTGGTGTTCAGGAGCACCTCGCGGTGCTGCGGGTGCGTGAAGTCGAACATGCCCCGGAGGGACCCGGCACGAGCATCGAACGACTGGTCACCGATCCGGCCCGTCGACCAGTTGTCCTCGATGAACTTCGTGGTCGAGGTCTGCTCGATGGCGGTGTGGTCGACGTGGTTCTGCTTGGCGAACGGCGAGATGACCAGGTACGGCAGCCGCTGCGAGGGGCCGCAGCGGTCGAGGTACCCACCGGCGACACCGACCTTGGTCGCGGCCGTGGTGCAGACCGTGGTGTCGTTCGAGGAGTCCGTCGAGCCGTTCAGGATCGTCGGCGCGACGTGGTCGTACCAGCCGTCCGAGTCGTCGTAGTTGATGACGATGGCCGTGCTCGACCACTCCGGCGACCGCTCGATCTCGTTGATCTTCGACGTCAGGAACTTCTGCTCGTCGAGCGGGTCGGAGTACGCGGCGTGGCCGTCCTGGGCCTCGGGTGCCTTGAGGAAGGACACGGCGGGCATCCGGTGCTCGGCGAGGGCCGTGTCGAACGCGGACAGGTCGTACTGGTGGTTCGCCCGGTCGGTGGAGCCGATCATGCGGTCGCTCGTCGGTGCCAGGTGGTGCGGGTTCGACGTCGACGCGTAGTACGCGAACGGGTTGTGGTGCGGCGAGTAGTCGTTGCTGACCGAGCCGCCGACGTTCGTCGTGGTGGCGTCGCACTTGGCGAGCGTGCCGGTGCCCGCGTAGGCCGTCGTCGGGGCGAAGCCGCCCTGGAACCAGCCCCAGGTGACGCCCTTCGCGTTGAGCAGGTCGCCGATGTTCTTGCCCGACATCTTCACCAGGTTCGACGTCGACGTGTGGTCCTTGTCGGAGCAGTCGTCGTAGGCGGGGTCCGGGTCGGCGGTGACGGTGCCCTGGCCCGCGGCGTCCTTCGCGACGACGGCGGTCGAGGTCGGCACCGTGGCACCGGTGACCGAGTCCACGCCGGTGCCGCCGTGGGTGTTGCCGCTGATCAGGTTGAGCGCCCCGGGGGTGGAGGGGCCGAAGCCGGTGTCCCAGGCGTTGTCGCTCATCGCGTAGTTCTGGGCGTAGTTCCACAGCCCGGTGGTGGTGTTGCCGTCGTAGTAGTCCATCGTCAGGCCCGGCGAGCCGTACAGCCCGGTGCAGGTGTCCACCGAGGTGCTCTCGACGAACTTGTCCATGGCACCGCCGTCGACGGCCTTCTGCTCGGGCAGGTAGTTGTGGTTCTGGTCGCAGGTGAGCGCCTGGGCGGGCGTCAGCCGTGACGGGGCGTAGGCGTTCGGGTTCTTCGTCAGGGTGCCGGAGGACGCGAGCGTGTTCACCTTCGGGGTGCTCCGTGCGGCGGTGAAGCGGGTGCCGTCGGTGTTCGCGGCCTTCGGGTAGGTGCCGAAGTAGTGGTCGAACGACACGTTCTCGTCGTACATGACGACGACGTGCTTGATCGGGGTGGTGGTCCTGAGGGAGTTGTCCGCGGCGGACGCCGACTGCGGGATGGCGAGGGCCGTCCCGGCGACGGCCGCCAGGGCCATGATGGCGAGCGCGCCCTGTTGGACGCGTCGTTCGGAAGGTCGGAACACGTGGAACCTCTCACTGGTCGGGACGGTGGGACGGTGGGGTGG
>NZ_LR732827.1:1014486-1565039 GCF_902506155.1 Curtobacterium sp. 8I-2 | reverse complement strand
CGGGGGGCGGGGCGGCCAACGGAGGGCCCGACGTGTTCCATCGGGCCATCATCGACAGCACGGACGGGTGCTGGCGAGCAATCGGAATGCACGGCACCTGCGATGCGATGCGATCGGCTCGACCACGCTGCGAAACACGGAACTCGGAGTGCGAACTGCTGGCGATCGGCGAACCCGCCCGCCCACAGTTGCTCGATGCCAGCCGAACGACCGACCTTCACCGGCGTCCAGGTGCTGCGGTTCGTCGCCGCGCTCCTCGTCGTGTTCTCGCACCTGCCGACGTACCTGCACGCCCGTCTCGGCACACCCCTGGTCGACATCCCCGTCGGCCAGGTCGGGGTGACGGTGTTCTTCGCGATCAGCGGGTTCGTCGCGGTGCTCGTGACACAGCGGACCCCGAGGCCGACCTGGCGCGGGTTCCTCCGCCGTCGGCTGGTCCGCATCCTGCCGCTCGCGTGGGCGGTGATGACGATCAAGCTCGTCACGCTGCTGGTGGCCCCGCAGGCCCTGGAACGCGCGGCCACGTCACCGACGTACATCGTGTCGTCGTACCTGTTCCTGCCCGGCCGCGGCCCGAACGGCGTGGTCGAGCCGTTCTTCACGGTCACCTGGACGCTGTCGTTCGAGCTGCTGTTCTACGTGGTCGTCACGATCGCGCTCGCCACCCGCTCTGACCCCCTGCGGCTGGCGTCCGTCGTCTTCGTCGGGCTCGCGGTCGCCTCGGCGTTCCGCGGGCCGGACGGGTGGCCGACCTGGCAGTTCCACGCGAACCGCATCGTGTTGTGCTTCCTGGTCGGCATGGTGATCGGCCGGTGGGCGCTCGACCGCCGCACCCGGCTGGCACTGCTCCGGACCGCGGCGATCACCGCGATCTGGCTCGTGGTGGGCACCGTCGCGGGCGCGTCCGTGCCGAGCCTGCTGCTGTTGCCGCTCGCGGCCGCGGCGCTGGCGACGACGGTGGTGGGTGAGCCGCTCCTGCGTCGGTGCACCGGCACCGTCGGGCGGACGCTGGGCGATGCCTCGTACGCGCTGTACCTGACGCACCCGATCCTCGCACCGGCGACGGTGGCCGTGGTCGCCGCGGTCGTCTCCGCCCCCGCAGCGCCGATCGTCGCGGGCATCGCCGCACCGGTCGCCGCCGTGGCCGCCTCGGTCGTGGTGTGGTTCGCGGTCGACCGTCCGGTGATCCGGCGGCTCCAGCGTCGTCGGACCGCACCACCACGGACCCCACGCGCCGCGAGGCACCGGCTACCCGCCGGGTAGTGTCGTCCCGTGCGATGGAGTCGAGTGAACTGGCCCTCCGTTGGCTACGTCTCCCTCGAGGACTTCGACGGCCAGCGCGAACACGTGACCCGGTTGCTCGAGGACGCCCCTCCCACGGTCGCCGCGCTCCTGACGGTCAAGTGGACCGACTCGCGGATCGAACGCTGGATCGTGGAGTCCGCCGACGCCGTCGTCGATCCGGACGCCGACGAGGACGACGTGACGACCCCCGTCGACCTGCCGGGCCACGGTGTGCCCGACCCGGTCGTCGTGCACGCGGACATCGTGGTCCGCAACGACGAGGTCCTCGACACCCCGAGCGGCCTGTGGCGCCGCTGGAACCACGCCAGGGTGTCGCTCCGGCTCCGGGATGCCGTCATCGACCCGCCCGGGGTCGATCCCGCAGCGCTGCTCGCCGGTGACGCGCACGTCGCCCGGGGCGAGCTCGAGTACCTGAACGAGCACGACGCCTGGGAACTCCGGCTGCTGATCTCCCCCGTCGGCGAGGTCGCGATCCGGTTCCGTGGTGTCCGCGTGGCGATCCGGAGCGTCGCCGAGTCCGTGTACTCCGGCCTGGAGTCGCGCCCGGCACGCGGCTGGCACGGCCCGGTGCCGGACGGCTGGGTGGAGTGGACGACCGAGGTGGTCCGGGCCGCGGCCTACGGCGACCTCGGCGGGCTGCACCTGGCCGACGACGCGAGCGACGTCGACGACGTCGACCCCCGATGGGGCTTCGCCCCGCTGCACGCCGCCGCGTGGTTCGACCACCCCGAGATGCTCGAGGAGCTCCTGCGCCGCGGTGCGACCCTGCAGCTCGAGGACACCGAGGGGCGCACACCGCTGACGCTGGCGATCGACCGCGACGCGCGACGGGCGGTCGACGTGCTGGTGGCAGCGGGTGCCGACCTGGAGGCCCGTGACGGCGACGGCAACACCCCGATCATCCGCGCCGCGTGGGGCGGGCACGCCGCGATCGTGCGTGCCCTCGCCGCCGCGGGTGCGGACACCGCGGCGCGCGGCTCACGGGGCGCGACGCTGCTGATCGCGGCCGTCGACTCCGGCGACGTCGAGACCGTCCGTGCGGTGCTGGCGCAGGGCGTCGACCGCGATGCCGTGGACGACGAGGGCTCGACCGCTGCCGACCGCGCGGAGTTGCTCCGCGCGACGGCGGTGGCCGACCTGCTCGCCGCTGCCTGAGCGCCGTCCGCACCACGGCCCGTGGGCCGACCCGCGCCGGACGTGACGAAGCGCGGCGGACGGGAGCAGGGCCTCCCGTCCGCCGCGCGCTCGCGGGTCGACCGTCCTAGACGGTGACCTGCTCGACGGCGTTCGCCTGCGCGACGCGCCCGTACCAGCGGGCGGAGTCCTTCGGCGTGCGCTCGAAGGTCTCACGGTCCCACGCGACCAGCCCGAACGTCGGCCGGAAGCCCGACGCCCACTCGTAGTTGTCGAGGAGCGACCAGTGCTGGTAGCCGAGGACCTCGATGCCGTCCTCGATGCAGCGGTGGATGCCCTCGAGGGCGCCCTGCGTGTACGCCTGCCGACGGCTGTCGTCGGCGGTGGCGATGCCGTTCTCGGTGATCATCAGCGGGACGCCGCCGGAGAGCTCCCACGCGCTGCGGAGCCCGTCGGCCGAGGCTTCGGGGTAGAACTCCCAGCCGGTGAGGGTCGTCTCGACGTCGTCGGACACGGGCAGGGGCCCGTCCGGACCGATGAACGTGCGCGTGTAGGCCTGCACGCCCAGGAAGTCGTCGCCGGCGGCGTTCTCGAGGTACCAGTCGTCGCGCGGGTACCCGTACTCGCGGAGCATCGTGTCCGCGCCCGGCTCACCGTTGGACTTGAACGCCTGCGTCGCGATGGTCCACCCCGACCGGAGGCCCGACACCTGTGACAGGACCTCGCGCGACCGCTTGTGGCTGGCCAGCAGGGCGTCGGCGACGCCCAGGTCCGGGTTCGGCAGGCCGAAGGCCACCAGGTTGGCCGCGTCCTCGCCGCCGGCGAGCATGGCCGCGATGTTCGGCTCGTTGATCGTGCAGACGTAGCGGACGCCGTCCTGCACCACGGGGAGCGCGGCCTCGGTGTAGCGGGCGAACAGGTCGGCGGCATCGGGGGCGCGCCAGAAGCCGTCGCGTTCGAACCAGCGCGGCACGGTGAAGTGCATGAGGGTGACGATCGGCTCGATGCCGAACTCGTGGCAGGCGTCGACCATGCGGCGGTAGTGGTCGACCTCGGCGCGGCTGACGAACCCGCGCTCGGGCTCGATGCGGGCCCACTCGATGCTGAACCGGTACGAGTTCAACCCGAGCTCGGCGGCCATGCGGATGTCCTCGCGGTACCGGTGGTAGCTGTCCGCCGCGTCACCCGAGGGCTCGACGATGGTGGTGTCCGGCTCGTGCTCGTGCACCCACCAGTTGCTGTTGACGTTGTTGCCCTCGATCTGGTGGGCGGCGGTGGCGGCGCCCCAGAGGAAGCCGTCGGGGAACTGCAGCGTGGAGATGATGGTGCCTTTCAGTGCGTGTTCGAGTCAGTGCTGGCTCAGGAAGGCGTCGAAGACGGCGACCGTCCCGAGCGGATTCTCGACCTGGGGGCCGTGGTAGCTCGCGGGGATGACGACGTACTCGGCGCCGGTCTGCTCGGCCATCGCCCGCTGCCACGGGATCGGCCAGGCGTTGTCCCACTCGCCGTGGGCGACGAGGACCGGCAGGCCCGTGGCGCGCAGGGCGTCGGAGGCGTCGGTGTGGTCCTCGAGGATGTGGCCACCGGCGACGACGCTGAGCGGGCTCGTCGCGTCGAAGCGGTCGCGCACCATCCGGACGTCGTCGGGCAGCTCCTCGTCGGGCCGGTACGCCCAGAGCGGGTTCGTCGAGTCGAACAGCTGCCGGAGGTTCCCCCCGGTGTCGTGCAGGATCGTCAGCTCGGCGACCTTGCGGTACGGCCACCCGTGCGGGCCGGAGCAGAACTGCACGACGTCGCGGAACGCCGTCGGGTCCTGCAGCGCGGCCGCCCGGACGATCACACCACCGAGCGAGTGCCCGACCAGGTGCACGGGGGCGCCGTCGTCGAGCAGGCGCGCGACCCGGACGACGTCGGCCGCTTCTTCGTCGAGGGAGTAGTCCCGCGGCTCGGTCGGCGCGGCCGAGTCGGCCTGCCCACGCCGGCTGATCGCGACGGCGGTCCACCCGGCGTCGCGGAGGACGGGCAGGAACGTGCGCCAGTCCTCCTTCGAGCCGGTGTACCCGGGGACGATGAGCACGGTGCCCTTCGACACCCCCTCGGGCACGATCCGGTAGGCCGTGAGCCGCCCGACCGGGACGTCGATCCCGACGACGTCGACGCCGTCCGGGGTGGGCAGGTGCCCGAACGGCGGGACCGTCGGGAAGTCGTGCAGGGTGGTCATGGTCGTCCTTCCGAGAGCGTGCGGCGCGGGTTCGGCACGGCGTCGAGGAGGGCGATCGTGTACGGGTCCTGCGGGTCCTGCAGCACCTGGGCCGTGTGACCCCGCTCGACCACGGCGCCCTCGTGGAGCACCATGATGTCGTCCGTGATGAGCCGCGCGCTCAGCAGGTCGTGCGTGATGTAGAGGAGCGAGACGCCCCACTGCTCGCGGAGGTCCTCGAGCAGTGCGAGCACCCCGGCACGCAGCGTCACGTCGAGCATCGACACCGGCTCGTCGGCGATGATCACCTGCGGGTCGCTCGCGAGTGCCCGGGCGATCACCACGCGCTGCCGCTGCCCGCCGGAGAGCTGGTGCGGGAGCTTCTGGGCGAACTGCTCGACCGGGGTGAGCCCCACCGTCTCGAGCAGCTCGAGCACCCGGCGCCGGGCATCGCGGCCGGTCAGCCCGGTGTAGTTCGCGATCGGCCGGGACAGCGTGTACTCCACCGTGTGCAGCGGGTTGAGCGCCGAGTACGGGTCCTGGAACACCATCTGCACCTCGGAACGCAGGTCCCGCAGGCCGCGCTTGCCGAGGCGGGCGACGTCGAGGTCACCGAACCGGACCGTGCCGGTGGTCGGCTTCTCGACCCCGGTGAGCAGCTTCGCGATGGTCGACTTGCCCGAACCGGACTGGCCGACCAGGGCGAGCGACTGCCCGGGTTCGAGGGTGAACGACACGTCGCGCACGGCCTGCACCGGCTGCTCACCGCGGCGGGGCGCCGGGTAGGTCTTCACGATGTGGTCTACGACGATCGGGTTGCGGGCAGCGCTGCGCTCGCGGGACCCGACGGTGCTGAACGACGAGGTCGTCTCCTGGCGCTTCTCGCCGGCCTCGGCGCGGAGCGAGCGGTCCGGGAAGCCCGGCAGCGACACCACCTCGGCGCGGGGGTCGGCGTAGTGCGACAGGAGCATCTGCGTGTACTCGTCCTGCGGGTCGCGGAGGATCTCGCGGGAGCCGCCGTCCTCGACGATGCGGCCCTCGTGCATCACGAGGACGCGCTCGGTGGCCTCGAGGACGATGCCGAGGTCGTGGCTGATCAGGATCGCCGTGAAGCCCTCGGTGCGCTGCAGCTCGATGATCGTGTCCATCACGGCGTGCTGCACGAGCACGTCGAGCGCCGTCGTCGGCTCGTCGAACACCATGAGCTGCGGCTCGAGCGAGAGCGCCAGGGCGATGGACACGCGCTGCCGCATACCGCCGGAGAGCTCCCCGGGGAACCGGGCGAGCATCGAGGTCGGCAGCTTCACCTTCTCGATGAGCTCCTTCATCCGGGCGTCCCAGCGGTCGCGCGACACGTGGCCGTGCGCCCTGAAGACGTCGATGAAGTGGTTCCGGATCGTGCGCACCGGGTTGAGCGCGTTCATGCCGGACTGCAGCACCATGGCGAAGCCGCCCTGCCGCTGCTGGCGCAGGGCTTCGTCGTCGAGGTCGCGGATGTCCTTGCCCGCGAAGACGATGCTGCCGCCGTTCGTGCGCGCCGGCGGCTTCTGCAGCCGGGTCAGCGCGTAGCCGAGCGTCGACTTGCCCGAACCGGACTCGCCGACCAGGCCGACGAACTCGCCCTTCTGTAGCTGGAACGACACGTGGTCGACGGCCTGGACGGCGCTCTGACCGGCCGATTCGTAGACGACCGACAGGTCGCGGACGTCGAGCAGGACGGAGGCGTCGCCTTGGTCGTGACGGGCGTCGGACTGGAGGCCCGTGGCGGCGCCGGTGGGCGCCTCCAGGCCGTCTGCCGGGTGCGTTTCTGGCAAGCCGCTCATGCGCGCTTCTCCTTACGGGGCCGTGCGCCGTCGCGCAGCCGCGGGTTGGACACGGCGTCGACGCCGAAGTTGATCAGGGTGAGGCTCATCGCCAGCAAGGCGATGCAGAGACCCGGCGCGAAGAGCAGGATCCACTGCCCCGTGAGGAGCGCGTTCGAGTTCTGCGCCCAGTAGAGGATCGTGCCCCAGCTGACGATCGACGAGTCGCCGAGTCCGAGGAACTCGAGGCCCGCCTCGGCGAGGATGGCGCTGGTGGCGGCCCCGAAGAAGCTGCCGACGATCAGGCTCGTCATGTTCGGCAGGATCTCGCGGAACACGATGCGGGTCGCGCCCTCACCGGAGAACTGGGCGGCGGTGACGAAGTCCCGACCGCGCAGCGACTGCGTCTGCGAACGGAGCACACGCGCACCCCACGCCCAACCGGTCACGACGATGACCGCGATGATCACCGCGATGCCGCCGTTCTGCAGGTAGGCGGCGATGACGATCATCAGGGGCAGACCCGGGATGACGAGGAACAGGTTCACGATGAACCCGATGACCTCGGCGATCCAGCCGCGGACGTAGCCCCAGCTGAGGCCGATCGCGACGGCGACGAGCGTGGACAGGATGCCCGCGACCGCGCCGACCATGACCGAGATGCGAGCGCCGTAGATGATCTGGGACAGGACGTCCTCGCCGGCGGCGGTGGTGCCCATCCAGTGGTCGGGCGTCGCGTCGGCGGACCGGGCGAAGCCGTTCTGGCTGGCGCCGTACGGGGCCAGGAGCGGGGCGAAGACCGCCACGAACACGAAGACGCCGAGGATGATGATGCCGATCCGGGCCTTCTTGTTCGACCAGACGACGCCGAACTGGCGGGCGGCGGCGCGGAGCTTGCTCGGCGCCTGCTGTTCTTCGTTGGGTGCGTTCTCTTGTGTGCGCACCGACACGGTTGCGTTGGTCATCGACGCGTCCTCGGGTCCAGAACGCCGTACATGACGTCCACGATGAAGTTGGCGATGAGCACCGACACGGTGATCATCAGGAAGAGGGCCTGCATGAGCGGGTAGTCCTGCCCGATCACGGCGTTGAACAGCAGGTAGCCGATGCCCGGGTAGCCGAAGACCTGCTCGACCAGGACGGAACCGCCGACCACGCCACCGAGCGCCAGACCGAAGCCGGTCAGGTTCGGCAGGATCGCGTTGCGGGCCGCGTAGCGGATGGCGACGGTGCGTCCGCGGAGGCCGTTGGCCTCGGCGAAGGTCACGTAGTCGTCACCGAGGGTGTTGATCATCGCGTTGCGCATGCCGATGATCCAGCCGCCGAGGCTCGTCACCAGGATCGTGACCGCCGGCAGCACCGCGTGTTGCAGGGCGTCGCCGAAGAAGGCACCGTTCAGGCCGGGCGTCGTCGTGGCCGAGTAGGCACCCGTGGTCGGGAACCAGTGCAGCACGTAGCCGAGGAAGAACAGCAGCAGCAGGGCGGTCCAGAAGTACGGGAACGTCGACATGAAGCTGCCGGACAGGGTCGGGAGCGAGTCGAGCCAGGTACCGCGCTTCCACGCTGCCGCGACACCGATCAGGGTGCCGAGGACGAACGCCAGGATCGTGACGACCCCGACGAGGATCAGCGTGTACGGCAGGGCCTTCGACACGAGGTCGCCGACGGGCTGCGGGTAGAAGGTGTAGCTCGTCCCGAAGTCGAGGGTGATGACCTGGTGCAGGTAGCTGACGTACTGGTCCCACAGGTTGCCGGTCGGTACCCCGAGCTGGGCCTCGATGGCCTTCTTGGTGGCGTCGGTGACCGGACCGTTCTGGCTGAGCTTCGCGAGTGCGGCGTCGGCCGGGCTGCCGGGCATCAGGCGCGGGAGCACGAAGTTCAGCGTCACCGCGGCCCAGAGGGTCAGGACGAAGAGGACGAGTTTCTGGAGGATGTACTTCACTTCTGGTCCTCCTGCGCCTTCTGCTCCTGCAGGATCTGCTTGCCGGCGGCGCTGTCGCGCAGCCGGAGCTTCGTGAAGATGAGCAGCGGTGCCGAGTCGTAGTTCTGCGGTGCCATGTAGGGGTCCTTCGCACTCGGCCAGCCGACGAACTTGCCGGTGTTGAACAGGCCCCAGAGCCCGCCGTAGTACATGCCGATGACGGGGAGCTCGTCGTACACGGTCTGCTGCAGCTGGTCGAGGATCTCCTGCTGCTTCGCGGTGTCCGTCGTCGCCTTGTACTCGTCGAGGAGCTTCTGGGTGTCGGCGTTCTTGTAGCGCTCGTAGTTGTTGACGGTCGACTTGCCGACCGGCTGGTAGAACTCGGTGCTGAGCAGGGAGTTGAACGCCTGGTAGACGTCACCGTTGCCCATGCCGCCCATCGCCATGTCGAACTCGCCGTTGTTGATGTTCTGCTGGTAGCCGGCGGGCTGCGGCGCCTGGATCGTCACCTTGATGCCGATGGCGGTGAGTTCGCGGCGGACCTCCTGCGCGGCGCGGAGCCAGTCGGAGTAGCCGTTCGCGGTCATGATCGTGATCGCGAGCTGCTTGCCGTCCTTGACGACCTTGCCGCCCTGCACCGAGTAGCCGGACTTCTCGAAGCTCGCGAGCGCCGCCTTCGTGTCCTGGGTGATCATGCCCTTGTCGGGGATGTCCGGGTTGAGGTAGCGCTCCTGGTTCGGCAGGATCAGGCCGGTCTGGCCCGCCGCCGACAGGTTGCCCTCGGACGCGGTCTCGGCGATGGCGTCACGGTCCAGCGCGAGCGAGATGCCCCGGCGGACGTTGACGTCGCTGTACGGCGCCTTCGTGAGGTTCGGGATGAGGCCGATCACACCGCCGGCCGGGAACCACCACTCGTTCGTCTTCGACGCGGCACCCCAGGTGCCCTTGACGTCGGAGATGAACGAGTACGCCCAGTCGTAGCCGCGGGTGACGGTGTCGAGCTGGGTGTTCGTCGCCGGCAGGATGAGGTGCTTGATGGCGATCTTGTCGGCCTGCCAGTACTTCGGGTTCTTGTTCATCGAGTACTGCTGGTCGGTGTAGTTGCCGAGCACGAACGGCCCGGTGCCGACGGGGTTCGGGTCACGCCAGGTCGTCGGGTCCTTCACGCCGCCCCAGTGGTCCTCGCCCAGGATGTACGTCTGGCCGATGATCGTCAGGCTCGGGACGTCCTCGCTCTTGAGGTGGAAGACGACGTGGTCACCGTCCTGCTCGATGCTCTTGATGTGCTGCCAGGCGCCCTTGACGTCCATGGCGGGGAACTTCTTGAGCAGGTCGAAGGTGAAGACGACGTCCTTCGCGCTGAAGGACGAACCGTCGGACCACTCGACACCCGAGCGGATCGTCATGTCGATGGTCTTCGCGTCGGGCTGGCTCCACGCGCTGGCGAGCCACGGGTTGCGCTTGCCGTCGAGGGGGTTCACCTCGATGAGGGGCTCGTACATCCACTTGGAGGCCGTGCGGGCGTTCGCGATGTACGGGTTGAAGTTGCGGTCGAACAGCGGGTTGCCGCGGTCCGCGTTGATGAGCATCGTGTCCTTGCCGATGGTGGGATCGGGTTCGGATCGGACCTGGATGCTGCAGCCGGTGGCCACGAGGGCCACTGCGGCGAGGCCGGCGATGGCCGCGACGAGGCGGCCTCGGCGGCGTGGGCCTGGGTCACGCGTGCCGCGCGTGCGCTGTGGGGGAAGCGTCATTGCTCGGTCGACCTCCATGTCGATTCGGTACGTGCTCAATGTATGCGCTTACATCGTGGCGTGCAACCGCAGGTGTTGTTTCGCGGGGCGGCGCACGGTGCGAGGTGCGCCGACTGGTGCGAGGTTGCCCGCTCCGTGCACTGCTACGGGCTCGCACGGGGCGCGGAAGGTCGCACGGGATGCGCAACGCCGCACGGTGCGACCTTGCGACCTCGCGACCTCGCGACCTCGCGACGGCACGCACGCTACAGCGCGGGCGGGCAGCTCTCGCGCAGCAGCACCTCGACGGGCAGGCGCACGGCGCGCGGCGGCCCCTCGCGGCGCTCCAGCCGGTCGACGATCGCCAGGACCGCAGCACGACCGAGCGCCCCCATCGGCTGGTGCACCGTGGTCAGGCGCGGCGACGAGAACCGACCGGCGTCGATGCCGTCGAACCCTGTCACGACGAGGTCCTCCGGCACGCGGAGCCCGCGGGCAGCGGCGGCGTCGAGCACCCCGAGCGCGGACTGGTCGTTCGAGCAGACGACGGCGCGCGGGACGACGTCGGACAGCAGCGACACCGCGAGCTCCCGCGCCCGGGCCCTGCCGAAGTCACCGTGCACCGTGCGCACCGCCGAGGCCGGCACCCCGTGGTCGGCCAGCGCTGCCCGGAACCCCGCCGAGCGCTCCATGTCGTCGGGCGAGTCGATCGGGCCCGCGACGTACGCGAGGGACCGGATCCCCAGGCGCCCGATCACGTGCGACGCCAGGGTCCGCATGCCCGCGGCGTTGTCCACGCTCACCGAGTCGAACCCGTGCGAGCGCCGGTCGTCGGCGAGCACCACCACCGGGATGCGTCGGGCGACGTGCTCGAGCAGGTCGTCGGGCACCGTCTGCGCCAGCACGGCGAGCCCGTCGACCCGGCCGGCGACGTCGTTCACGATGACGTCGCGCGACGACCCCCGGCCGGCGGCGACCATGAGCGCGAGCCCCCGCTGCCAGGCCTCGGTCTCGGCGCCGCGCAGGACCTCGTCGAAGTACAGGTTGGACGAGAACGGCTGGGTCACGTGGCGTCGGTCGTCGACCACGCGGACGCCACCGTCGGTGACCAGGTCCGGCCGCTCGTCGGGCACCACGTCGAAGCCGGGCAGCAGCAGTCCGACGACGCCGGTGCGTTTGCCGGCGAGGGCCCGGGCGTTGCCGGACGGGACGTACCCGAGGCTCCGGATCGCTGCCTGCACGCGGTCCCGGGTGCCCTCGCGGACGGCGTCGGGCGTGCGGAGCACACGCGAGACGGTGGCGATGGAGACGCCGGCTGCAGAGGCGACGTCGTAGACCGTGGGGGGTGCGGTGCGCTGGTCGGCCAACCCGTGCCTCCCGTCCGACGTCCGCTGGTGCCGCGCCTCGACCGTGCGGCCGGACCATCCTAGGCATGCCCTGTACCGGGAGTTCTCCACACGGTGCCGGAAACGCTTGCGGGACAGCGGGGGTCGCGCGACACTGTTCCGACCTCAGTACGTCCCGTGAGGAAGCGCACCGGCGGGCCGCGGGCCCGCACCGACCAGGTTGCCCACACGCAGGGGAAGGACACGACATGTCACAGTCGACACGTTCCGGGAGCAAGCTCGCACTCCGCGCGAGCCACGACGAGGCCGAGGTGCGCGACGCGCTGCTCGAACGCACGGATTCGATCCGCACGTTCGACGACGCCGACGCGTCGCCCGAGTCGGCGGACCGACCCTAGCGGCCCACGCCGGGTCTCCCCCGCCACGGCCAGGAGGCCCGGCGCGCCGCCCAAGCGCAGCCCGCGTCAGCGCTCGGTCGCGCCCACGATCGTCATGCCCGCCCCGCGCAGGCGTCGGCGCTCCTGCGCGATCCAGCTCAGCAGTCGGTCGTTGGTGCCGGCGACGTGGGCGGCCACGAGCTCCGCTGCACGGTCGGCGTCGCCGTCGCGCACGGCGTCGATGATGGCGCTGTGCTCGTCCCATGCGGCGTCGCGCGCCTCGGGCGTGCGGACCTCGATCCAGCGCGTGCGCTCGAGTCGGGTCAGGGCATCGGCGATCGCATCGGTGACGAACCGGTTGCCGCCGAGCGCGGCGAGGTCCAGGTGGAACGTCGACCCCATCCGGATGCCGGCCTGCTGGTCGGGGGTGGGACGGAGGGTGTCGAGGTGCCCGCGGACCTCGGCGAGCTGCTCGGCGGTGGCGCGCTCGACGGCGAGCCGTGCGGCGGCGGGTTCGAGGATGCCGCGGAGTTCGGCGAGCGAGGCGATCTCGTCGAGGTCGATCGGGGTGACCGTCCACGAACGACCCTCGTGCAGGATGAGCCCCTCACGCTCGAGCCGCGACAGTGCGGCGCGGACGGGCGTGCGCGAGGCGTGGAACCGTGCTTCAAGCCCACGCTCCGAGATGCGCTCCCCCGGTGCGATGTCGAGGGTCAGGATGGCTGCGCGCAGGTTGTCGTAGAGCTGGGCCGTCTGCGACACGGGTGCGTCGTCGGTCGGGTCGGTCACGGCGGACAAGCCTAGCGGCGGAGCGGCCGGAATGGTATACCGTTGTGGTATACCAATTCGTTCCGTGCTGGAACGACGACGAACGGCCGAGACGCATGCCCACGACCGACGCCCCGCAGCGATGCACCACGACGCCACCGGTCTCCGCCCGCGCCTGGACGATGCTCGCCCTCGGGGTCGCGGCCCAGGCGGCGGGGACGCTCGTGGTGTCCGCGCCGGCGCTCCTCATCCCGCACCTGCTCAGCCGCGGGACGTCCCTGCCGGCCGCCGGGCTGCTCGCCGCCGCTCCGACGTTCGGCATGGTCCTGACACTCATCGCGTGGGGTGCGATCACCGACCGGTTCGGCGAGCGCATCGTCATCGCCGGTGGGCTCGTGCTCACCACACTGACCGTCGTCGGCGCCTGGCTGGCCGCGGGCGACCCGGTGCTGCTCGGGCTGGCGTTCCTGGCCGGCGGCATGACGAGTGCCTCGACGAACGCCGCGAGCGGCCGGGTCGTGGTGGGGTGGTTCCCGAAGGAGCGCCGCGGGCTCGCGATGGGCATCCGGCAGATGTCGCAGCCGCTCGGGGTGACGCTCGCCGCGGTGACGGTGCCGCAGCTGGCCGAGGGCTCGGGGATCCGTGCGGCCCTGGTCCTGCCGATCGTGCTGTGCGCCGTGCTCGCGGTGTGCTGCGCGATCGGGATCTCGGACCCGCCCCGTCCGACCCGTGCCGCGGTGTCCACGGCGACCGCCAACCCCTACCGCTCGAGCGGGTTCCTGTGGCGGGTGCACGCGGTGTCGGTCCTGCTCGTGGTGCCGCAGTTCACCCTGTCGACGTACGGGCTCGTCTGGCTCGTGGGCCTCGGGTGGTCGACACCGGCGGCCGGCCTGCTGGTCGGTGCCGCGCAGTTCGTCGGGGCGATCGGCCGGATCCTGGTCGGCGGCTGGAGCGACCGGGCCGGGTCGCGCGTCGGCCCCCTGCGGATCGTCGCGGTGAGCGCGGCGGTGGTGATGGCGGTGCTCGCGGTCGTCGACGCCACGCACCTGGCCGGGGCGGCGGTGTTCCTGGTGCTCGCGACGAGCGTGACGGTCGCCGACAACGGGCTGGCGTACACGTCCGTCGCCGAGGCGGCGGGGCCGTTCTGGTCGGGGCGGGCGCTCGGGGCGCAGAACACCGGGCAGTTCATCGCGGCGAGCGCCGTCGGTCCGGGCATCGGCGCCCTGGTCGGCGCGCTCGGCTTCGCGGCGTCGTTCGGCATCGTGGCGGTGCTCCCGCTGCTGGCCGTCCCGCTGGTGCCCCGCCGAGACCGCTCCCACGACTGACCGTCCGCGCGACGCAACGCGATCGACCCCCTCCGTCCGCTCCGCCCCTCGCGCTCGTCAGCCCTGTTCGTGGTCCGCACGCTCGGGGTCGTCCTGGGATTCCCGGCGGCGGTCCTGCATGAGCTCCTTCGTCCGGAGCAGACGCAGCGCCGTCACGAGCACCAGCCCACCGAGGACGTTGAACAGCAGCGTGTACCCGAACCAGCCGAGCCACTGCCCGTAGGTGATGTCCGCGCCCGACTGGATCGCACCGAAGACGAGCAGCGAGTCGAGGATCGAGTGGAAGAGCTGCAGCCCGGCGAGCAGGAAGCCTCCGGCCACGGCGGCGACGAGCTTCGCGGGGTCCGAGTCGGTGCCCTGCTGCATCCGCGTCATCAGGGTGATGGTGCTGCCGCCCAGGACCGCCAGCACGATGCTCTGCAGCCCGAACGGCGCGTCGACGTAGTGGTGCGCCGACTCCGACAGCGTGGCGTGCCACTGCGGGAACGCCTGGACGACGAGCCACATGAACACCCATCCACCGGCGAGGTTCGCCACGAGGGTGCCGCCCCACAGTCGCACGAGCTGCAGCACGGTCCCCTCGCGGGCGACCACGGCCGCGACCGGCATCAGGAAGTTCTCGGTGAAGAGCTCGCTGTGCGCCAGGTGCAGCGCGATGAAGCCGATGCCGAAGGCCAGCCCGGCGAGCAGGTGGCTGTCGGTCTCGGTGAGCACGGCGAGGTACGCCATCACCCCGAGACCGACCTCGAGGCCACCGAAGAACCCCGTGACGAGGACGGCCCGGGCCGTTCGTTGCAGCCGCTCCGCGCCCTCCTCGATGGTCGCGTCGAAGGACTCCGCGAGTTCGTCCTCCACGGGTGCGTCGCTGGTGCCGAGCTCACGTCGGCGGTCGTCGGTCATGGCGGGGACGCTATACGCGGCCGTCGTGGCGGCCCGCAGGATCGCGCCGAGACGGACGGGAGGCCCGGTACCAGCTGGCACCGGGCCTCCCGTCCGTCGTCCGGTCACCGCTCAGGCGGCCGGCACCGCCGGTCCCACCGGCCACCGCAGCAACGCCGCGGCGGGCGCACCGTTCGGCAGCGACGCGGCGTTCACGAGCAGCAGCTCCGCGTCGGTGAGGGCGACCGCCCGGACGATCGCGCACACGGCCGGCACCGGACCGATGGCCGGCGCACCCGCCGCCTGCTCGGGTGCCGTGGCGATCCACGGCGCCGATCCCAGCGCGAGCAGGGTGCGGTCGCCGATCGCGGCGGCGTCGATCGCGACGACCGAGGCCTGCGCCTGCTGCAGCGCCTCGACGACAGATCCGAGGCCGGTGACCGTCTGGTTGTCCCCGCGGCCGACGTGGGTGCGGAGCAGGTCCTCGAAGTCGTGCCGGCGGGTCGCGATGACCCGGGCGAGCGCGATGTCGACGTGCTCGACGAGCGCGGTCTCCGACGCGTCCGGCGCCCGGGGGTCGACCGGGACCTCGGACACGACGGCTCGAGCCTCGGTGGACAACTGGTCGAGCAGGAGCCCCCGTGCACGGATGTCCCCCGCCACGACGATGAGCTTCGGCTGCAGCCGCCGGAAGGCCTCGTCGACGGACGTGGCGACCTCGTTCTGGTTGTCGCGCCAGATCTCCTCGGTGTGGTGCTGCCACCGCAGGTGCGACCAGCCGCCGCCCTGGAACTTGTGGAGCGTGTCGGTGCGGCCCTGCACGCGCTGCTCGTCGCGCCGGTCCGGCACGTCGGCGTGGCCGAGACGGTAGGCGCGGTGGCCACCGCCCTCGCGACCGACCTCGACGATCAGGAACGGCAGGTCGAGCGGCCGGTGCGCCAGGAGCGGCAGCAGGTCGGGCACGGGGTCGTGGCCGATCGACGTCGGGGCGTGCATCGGACCGGGCAGGACCTCGCTGAGCACGAGTTCGCCGTCGTGCACGAGCACGTACCGGCTGACCGGCGCGGGCACCCCGGGCGTCTCCTCGAGTTCGGCCATCACCGTGTCGATGACCTCGGCGTCCGCCCCGGCCGACCGCAGGACGTCCTCGGCCTTCCGGCGCTGCAGGGCTGCGTGGTGCTGCGGGTCCTCACGGTCACCGGACGCGTCGACGTAGGCCCACGTCCAGGTGCCCCCGCGCTTCAGGCGTTCGGCGATCCCGGACTGCAGGTGCGGCGCGTCATTCTGCGTCAGAGCCATCGGTGCTGCCCTCCCTGGTCTCGGTGCGGTACACGGTCGCGTCGGCTCCGTCGCCCTCGCCGGGGGGCAGCGGGTCGGCCCGGTCGGCGTCGTCCTCGGGGAGCACGTCGGTGGTGTCGTCCTGCAGCTCGCCCTCGAGCTCGCCGTCGTAGCCCGACGCGGCGACGGTCTCCGGGCCGTCGGTGTCGTCGGGGACCGGCTCGGACTGCCGGAACTCCTCGACGTGGGCGTTGCTGCCGTGCCCCTGGACGATGCTCTGCGCCTCGTGCGCGAGCTGCTCGTCGAGTTCGGGGCGATGGGTGGTGTTCCCGCGTTCGGTCATCGCTTCTCCTCCCGGTCGTGCCGCCGGCGGCCTTCGCCGTCCGGGGCGTCGGTGTCTGCTCTGTGACCCCACGGTCCGCGCCCGGGCCTGGGGCCGTTCCAAGGTGCGCCGGGAACGCGCAGTGTCGGTACGGTCACGAAACCACAACGGCATTCGGTTCTGTGGTTGGGTGTGGGCAACCCCGATCAACGACGAACGGAGTGCGGCAATGGCGCCACCACAACGACCGATCACGAGACGACACCTGTTGGGCTTCGGCCTCGGTACGGCGGCGGCGGGGCTCCTCGCCGGCTGTGCGGTCCCGGGCTCGACCAACGTCAACAAGGCGGCCCTCGTGCCCGCCGCGGCCTCGGGTGAGACCGTCCAGCTCACCTACTGGGCCTGGCTCAAGGACCTGCAGAAGGTCTGCGACGTCTGGAACAAGACACATCCGAAGATCCAGGTGTCGGCGAACTGGATCCCCGGCGGCAACAGCGGCGGGTACCAGAAGATGTACTCGGCGCTCGCGGCCGGCGGTGGCCCGGACATCGGGCAGGTCGAGCTGCGGCAGATCCCCGAGTTCATGCTCGCCAACGGCCTGGTCGACCTGGCCCGGTACGGCGCGAAGGACTTCCAGTCGAAGTACGACGAGGCCGCGTGGGCGCAGGTGTCGTTCGTCGACGGCATCTACGGCATCCCGCAGGACACCGGCCCGATGGGCTTCTACTACCAGACCGCGCTGCTCGAGCAGGCCGGCGGCGAACCCCCGACGACGTGGGACGAGTGGCGTGACCTGGCCGACAAGGTCCGGAGCACCGGCAAGCAGAACTACCTCGAGGTGTTCCCGGTCGCCGACGCCTCACCCTTCGCCGCGTACGCACAGCAGGCCGGTGCGCGCTGGTTCAAGGTCGACGGCGACGAGTGGGTCGTCGACATGACCGACGACAAGACCCTGATGGTCGCCGACTTCTTCGACGGCGTGATCGACGACAAGCTCGTCGACACGAGCGCCGGCGCGTACTCCCCCGGGTGGTACGCCGCGGCCGCGAGCGGCAAGATCGCCGCGGTCACCAGTGCGAGCTGGGGTGACGCGCTCATCGAGTCGGTGCAGGGCGGCGAGGGCAAGTGGAAGGTCGCCCCGATGCAGAAGTGGGGCGCCGACGGCTTCGGCTCGAGCGCCATCGGCGGTTCGACGGCCGCGGTGCTGGCGAACGCGAAGCACCCGCGGGAAGCGCTCGAGTTCATCACGTGGATGACCACCTCGAAGGAGGGCATCGACGCGATGATCAAGTACTGCGGCATCGGTTGGTCGCCCGCGGTCGACTACATCGGGGCGCAGCGCGAGAAGCCGTCGAAGTGGTTCTCCGGCCAGAACTACAACGAGGACGTCTTCGTGCCGGCCTCGAAGGAGCAGAACATCGACTGGTCCTGGTCCCCGGTGACCCAGTCGGCCTTCACCAGCCTGCAGAACCAGTTCCGCCGCAAGATCACCTCGGGCCTGAAGCTCAGTGACGCCGTGGAGCTCGCCCAGCGGGAGATCGTCCAGTCCTTCAAGGACAAGGGCCTCAGCGTCAGGACGGCACGATGACCCAGCAGACCACCACCCCACGGACCACCGGTCGACCGGCCGGCAGTACCCCCGCGTTCCGCACGAGCACGAAGGCCACGAGCGCGCAGAAGCGTGCCCCGTGGATCCTGCTCGCCCCGTTCCTGGCCCTGTTCCTGCTGACGTTCGTCATCCCGATCATCAGTGCCCTGTTCCAGTCGTTCACCACCGTCGACCGCGAGGGCCTGTTCGGCGAGGACGGTGTGGTCGGCCGGTTCGCGGGGTTCGACAACTACGTGATCGCCCTGCAGGACAGCGGGTTCGTCGCATCGATCGGCCGCATGCTGCTCTTCGGCATCGTCCAGGTCCCGGTGATGATCATCGCCTGCACGATCCTCGCGCTGCTGCTCGAGTCGGCGAGCGCCCGCTGGCCGGGCTTCTTCCGGGCGGTCTACTTCATGCCCTACGGCGTCCCCGGGGTCATCGCCACGATCCTGTGGTCGTTCCTGTACGTGCCCGGTCTGTCGCCGATCGTGTCGCTGCTGCAGTCGATGGGGCTGCAGCCGGACTTCCTCGGCGCCAACAGCGTGCTGTGGTCGATCGCGAACATCGTCACGTGGACGTACACCGGCTACAACATGCTCATCATCGTGGCGCAGCTGAAGTCCATCCCCGGCGAGGTCTACGAAGCCGCGAAGGTGGACGGCGCCAACGCGTTCCAGGTCGCGTGGCGGATCCAGATCCCGCTCATCGCCCCGGCCCTGGTGCTCACGACGGTGTTCTCGATCATCGGCACGCTGCAGCTCTTCGCGGAGCCGCAGATCCTGTCGACGGTCGCCCCGGCGATCGACACCGAGTACACGCCGAACTACGCCGCGTACACGAACGCGTTCGCGTTCAACGAGTACGGCGTCGCGAGTGCGCAGGCGGTCATCATCGCCCTGGCCGCGTTCATCCTGTCGTTCACGTTCCTCGCGCTGACGAACCGTCCACCCAAGGACGAACGCGACCGACGCAAGCGCGCACGGCGCGACGGCCGGGAGGCCCGCACCGCGCTCCAGACGCGCGCTGCGGCGGGCAGCACGGTCACCACCCAAGCCGACCCGGGCCTCCAGGCCGGTCGCGTCGCGACCACCGAAGGGACTGACCGATGACATCCACGGAATCGACCTCGAAGGTGTCCCTACCGGATGTCCCTCAGTCGCAGGCTCCTTCGGCGCTGGCGTCGCGGAGCCGCTGGCGCGTCTCCCAGAGCTCCAGCGCGCGCCGGAAGCTCGACCGGTCCCCACGCTCGCAGATCGTCGTCACGGGGATCCTCGTCGTCGTCGCGCTGTACTTCATCGTCCCGCTGTACTGGGTCGTCATCGCGGCGACGAAGACCACGGGCGCGCTGTTCTCGACGAACGGGTTCTGGTTCGGCGGCGAGTTCGCGCTCTGGAGCAACCTGCAGCAGGTGTTCACCTACGACGGCGGCATCTTCGTCCGGTGGATCGCGAACAGCATCCTGTACTCCGGCGTCGGTGCGGTCCTGGCGACCTACTTCGCCGCGGCCGGCGGGTACGCGCTGGCGAAGTACGACTTCCGGGGGCGCCAGTTCGTGTTCGGCACGATCCTCGGCGGCGTGCTCGTGCCGGGGACCGCGACGGCGCTGCCGCTGTTCCTGCTGTTCTCGACCATGGGGTTGACCGACACGTACTGGAGCGTGCTCATCCCGAGCCTGGTGTCGCCGTTCGGCCTGTTCCTGTGCCGGGTGTACGCCGCGGCGTCGGTGGACACGACCCTGCTCGAACAGGCACGCATCGACGGCGCCGGTGAACTGCGGATCTTCCACACCGTGGTGCTCCGGCAGATGACCCCCGCGCTCGTCACCGTGTTCCTGTTCCAGGTGGTCGGGATCTGGAACAACTTCTTCCTGCCGCTCATCATGCTGGCAGACCAGAAGCTGTACCCGATAACACTGGGTCTGAACAACTGGCGCTCGCAGGTCGACCGCCTGCCGGAGTTCTACCAGCTCACCACCGGCGGGGTGCTCGTCTCGGTCATCCCGCTCGTCATCGCCATCATCGTCCTCCAGCGCTTCTGGCGTGGAGGCCTCACGGAAGGATCGGTCAAGGGTTGACCCACTCCGCACTCTCGTCCACCGCACCCGGCTCCGACTCGCGGCTGGCACCCCGTGCCTGGCTGCACACCGACGCCCCGTCCCTGTCGCTGAACGGGGACTGGCGGTTCCGGTGGTCGCCCGTCGCCTCGGTCTCCGAGGACTTCGCGACCGAGGGTGGGGAGGACGACGACCCGGCCTGGGGCGAGCTCCCGGTGCCGTCGCACTGGGTACTGCACGGCCACGGTGCGCCGAGCTACACGAACCTGCAGTACCCGTTCCCGATCGACCCGCCGCACCCGCCGGAGGAGAACCCGACCGGGGACCACCGCCGCACGTTCGAGCTGCCGTCGTCGTTCGACGCCGCCGGCCGGGTGCTGCTGCGGTTCGACGGGGTCGAGTCGCACTTCCGGGTGTGGCTGAACGGGACGCTCGTGGGCTGGTCGACGGGCTCGCGCCTGGCGACCGAGTTCGACGTCACCGACCTGGTGCGGCCGGGAGCGAACGAGCTCGCGGTCCGGGTGCACCAGTGGTCGGCGGCGTCCTACCTGGAGGACCAGGACCAGTGGTGGCTGCCCGGCATCTTCCGCGACGTCACGCTGCTCGCCCGCCCCACGGCGGCGATCGACGACGTGTTCGTCCAGGCCGGCTGGCAGGCGACGCTCGGCACGGCTGCATCGGCGGGCACCGCGGCGTCGGGGCGCCCGGAGACGGGGACCGGCACGATCACGTTCCCGACGCTCGACGCGGTGTTCCCGGTGCGGTTCGCGGTGCCCGACCTGGGCCTCGACGTGACCTGGGCAACGGCCGACGACGTCGCACCGATCGAGGTCGAGGGCGTCGAGCCGTGGAGCGCCGAGCTGCCGAAGCTGTACGACGCGACGCTGTCGACGGGCACCGACGCCGGCGGTACCGCCGGCGGCGAGGCCGTCTCGCTCCGGCTCGGGTTCCGCACCGTGTCGATCGTCGGCGACCGGTTCCTGGTGAACGATGAGCGCGTGGTGTTCCACGGCGTGAACCGGCACGAGACCCACCCCGTGCGCGGCCGGGTGTTCGACGAGGAGCACGCCCGCGCCGACATGGCGCTGATGAAGCGGCACAACGTCAACGCCATCCGCACCTCGCACTACCCGCCGCACCCCCGCGTGCTCGACCTGGCCGACGAGCTCGGGTTCTGGGTGGTGCTGGAGTGCGACCTGGAGACCCACGGGTTCCTGTTCACCGACTGGGTCGGCAACCCCTCCGACGACCCGGCGTGGGCCGAGGCCTACCTCGACCGCATCGCCCGCACCGTCGAGCGCGACAAGAACCACGCGTCGATCGTGATGTGGTCGCTCGGCAACGAGTCCGGCACCGGCCGGAACCTCGCGGCGATGTCGCAGTGGGTGCACGACCGCGACGCGGAGCGCCCCGTGCACTACGAGGGCGACTACACGGGCGAGTACACCGACGTCTACTCGCGGATGTACCCGACGCTGCAGGAGACCGAGTCGATCGGCGGCGGCACCCCGACGCCCCTGCTCGGCTGCGGCCCGGCCGAGGCGGCGCGCCAGAAGTCGAAGCCCTTCATCCACTGCGAGTACGTGCACGCCATGGGCAACGGCCCCGGGCAGATCGCCGAGTACGAAGCCCTGGTCGACCGGTACCCGCGGCTGCACGGCGGGTTCGTGTGGGAGTGGCGGGACCACGGCCTGCTCGCGAAGACACCCACCGGCGAGGACTACTACGCGTACGGCGGCGACTTCGGCGAGGTCGTGCACGACGGCAACTTCGTGATGGACGGCCTGGTGCTGCCCGACGACACCCCGACCCCGGGGCTCGCCGAGTTCGCGGCCGTCGTGGCCCCGATCCGCCTGGCGGTCTCGGACACCACGGTGCTGGTCGAGAACCGGTACCACTCGGCCTCGACCGCCGGGCTCCGGCTCTGCTGGACCCTGTCGCGGAACGGCGTCGTCGAGGCCTCGGGGCGCCTGTCCACGGGCATCGTCGCCGCACGTGCGTCGGCGACGGTCCCGGTGCCCGCGGAGGTGCTCGACGCGGCCACGTCCGAACTCGCACCCGGCGACGAGCTCTGGTTCGACCTGACCGTGGAACTGGCGGGGCCGACCGCGTGGGCGGACACCGGCCACGTCGTCGCACGCACCCAGCGGCTCGTCGCGGCGCGCGCGGCGGACGCACCACGGGCCTCCAGGCAAGGGTGGGACGGCGACCACCTGGGCGACGGCACGTTCAACGCGCGCGGTGACCTGGCGTCCTGGAAAGGCCACGAGGTGGCCGGGCCCCGCCTGGAACTCTGGCGCGCACCGACCGACAACGACAGCCTGGCGTCACAGGGCGGCTACGAGACCGCGGACCCGGTGCTCACGCACGGTGTCGGCGACCCGACGGCTCCCCCGTCGGCGACGCGCTGGCGCGATCGCGGGCTGGACCGGCTGACGCACCGGCTGGTGTCGGTGTCGCGCACCGACACCGGTCTGGAGCAGCACGTGCGCGTCGCGGCGGCGAACAGCGGGTGGGGCCTCGAGGTCACGCACCGCTGGACCCTGACGTCCGACGGGCTCGTGCTGCAGACCGACGCCGTGCCGTTCGGCGCGTGGGACGTCACGTGGCCGCGGATCGGGGTGCGATTCGACCTGCCGGCGTCGCTGGCGGACGGGGACGCAACCTGGTTCGGGACCGGACCGCTCGAGTCGTACGCCGATTCCTCGCACGCTGCCCGGGTCGGGCGGTTCACCGCGCCGGTGCGGTCGCTCGGGGTGGAGTACTCGCGGCCGCAGGAGACCGGGCACCGGCCCGACCTGCGTTCGTTGTCCGTCGGGCCGTTCACGGTGTCGACCGTTGGGTCGCACCGTGCGGGGTTCACCCTGTCGCCGTGGACCGCGCAGCAGATCGACCGCGCCGAGCACCCGTACGAGCTGCCGACGTCGGACCACCTGTACCTGTACCTCGACGCCGCGCAGCACGGGCTCGGCAGCCGGGCGTGCGGGCTCGACGTGCTGCCGGAGCACCAGCTCTGGCCGCAGGCGTTCAGTTGGAGCGTGCTGCTGGGCTAGGCGGGGTCGGCTCTCGCAAAACACCGGTGTTCGCACGTTGCACACCCGCATCCCGCGGCGTGCAGTGTGAACACCGGTGTTTTGCGTGTGGGCCCTACGCGCCGGCGGATAGGGCGCGCAGCGCCTCGGGGTCGCTCGCGTTCAGGAAGTCGGTCAGGCGCTCAGCCTCGCCCGGCTCCTCGATCGCCTCGGCCGCACGGCGCAGGGCGAACAACGCCCGCAGCACGCCACGGTTGGGGCCGTGCGACCACGGCACCGGGCCGACACCGCGCCAGCCGGCCTTGCGCAGGGCATCGAGCCCACGGTGGTACCCGACACGGGCGTACGCGTAGGACTCCAGGGTCGCGCCGCGCGCCCACGCCTCGTCGGCGAGCAGCGCCCACGCCAGGCTCGACGACGGGTGGGACACCACCACGCTGGCGACGGGGGCGTCCGCCTCGATCGCGGCGGTCACCTCCGGCTCAGCGGGCAGCAGGGTCTCGGGGTTCGACGACGGGGTCGGCAACAGGTTCTCCGGCATGCCCCCAGCCTGTCATCCCTTGCGGCTGCCCGTGTCACGGGATTACCGTAGGGTCACCTCGTCGTCATCGCGGGGCCGCCGGGGCGGGAGACCGACCGGCGGAACGGATGGCGGACACGGGGGTCCCCCGACGGAAGCAGACGGATTGCTGTCGATCACCGGTACCGCTCAGCCCACGCGCTGACACCGTGATCGCGCGCCCCGTCGGGCGCTCCACCGCACCGCGGTGGCCTCGGTGTCGTGCGCCCAGCATCGACACCGGGAGACACCTCCATGCCCACCAGTCCGTCCGTCGTCCTGCACGACGTCACCTTCGCCTGGCCCGACGGCACCGTCGCGCTCGATCACCTCACCGCTGCCTTCGGCCGTGGCCGGACCGGCCTGGTCGGGAGGAACGGGGCCGGCAAGTCCACGCTGATCCGGCTCGCGACCGGCCGGCTCCACCCCACGTCGGGCAGCATCGCGACGTCGGGCCCCGTCGACCACCTGCCGCAACGACTCTCCCCACCGGCACGGCCTGATCGCCGCTGGCGCGTCGATCAGGAACCGGCGGCGTGGGCCCACGCCAGCGCGGACGACACCGTCGCCGACCTGCTCGGCATCCGGCCCACACTCACCGCGCTCCGGGCCGTCCTGGCCGGGGACGCCACGGCCGCACAACTCGAGGCAGTCGGCGACGACTGGGACCTGGAGGAACGGGCCGCCGCGGTGCTCGACCGGGTCGGGCTCGACGGCACCGACCTCGACCGGCCGGTGTCGACGCTGTCCGGCGGGCAGTCCGTGCTCGTCGCCGTCGCCGGGGTGCGGTTGCGCGCGCGACCGATCGTGTTCCTGGACGAGCCCACGAACAACCTGGACCGTCGGGCCCGCGGGCTGCTCCTCGACCTGGTCGACGACTGGCGCGGAACGCTCGTGCTCGTCAGCCACGACCGGGAACTCCTGGAACACGTCGACGAGACCGTGGAGCTCCGCGCCGGGTCGATGACCGTGTTCGGCGGGACCTTCAGCGCGTTCGAGGAGCACCTCGCCGTGCAGCAGGCGGCCGTCGAGCGCGAGGTCCGGGTCGCCGAGCAGCGGCACCGTACCGAGAAGCGGCAGCGCATCGAGGCGGAGACGAAGATCGCCCGTCGTGCCAAGGCGGGCGAGAAGGCGGGCCGCTCGATGCCGAAGATCCTGGCGAACGAGCAGCGGAAGAAGGCGCAGGAAACCGCCGGTCGTCTGCGCGTCGGGTACGCGGACGACGAAGCTGCCGCACTTGCGTCCAAGCGTGAGGCCGAACTCCGTCTGCGCGACGACGAGTCGATCCACGTCACCCTGCCCGACCCGGACGTGCCGGCATCGCGTCGGATCGCCACCGTGACCGTCCGCGGACGGGACGTCATCGTGCAGGGGCCGGAGCGGATCGCCGTCACCGGGGACAACGGCGTCGGCAAGTCCACGCTGCTCGAGCAGCTCGTCGGCGACCCCGCGGCCCGGGAGCACCCGCTGCCGGCGACCACGGCCGTCGCCCACGTCGACCGGATCGCGTACCTGCCGCAGCGGAAGGACAGCCTGGACGACACCGTCACGGTGCTCGACAACGTGCGCCGGGATGCCCCGCACGTGCCCGTCGCCGAGGTCCGGAACCGGCTGGCGAAGTTCCTGGTGCGCGGCGACACCGTCGGCCGTCCGGCCGGGGACCTGTCC
The DNA here is from genome assembly GCF_902506155.1 of Curtobacterium sp. 8I-2. Taxonomy (NCBI): domain Bacteria; kingdom Bacillati; phylum Actinomycetota; class Actinomycetes; order Micrococcales; family Microbacteriaceae; genus Curtobacterium; species Curtobacterium sp. 8I-2. Next base: position 1,539,746 of record NZ_LR732827.1, on the reverse strand, counting down.
GGCGGGGAGCGGTTCCGGGTTGCGCTGGCTGCCCTGGTGCTCGCCGACCCGCCGCCGCAGCTGCTCGTGCTCGACGAGCCCACGAACGACCTCGACCTGACGAGCGTCGACCAGCTCGTGGACGCGCTGCGGGCCTACCGAGGTGCACTCGTCGTGGTGAGCCACGACGAGACGTTCCTGGAACGGCTCGAGCTCGACGAACGGATCGAGCTGCGGTGACCCGTCGACGGACGGACGTCAGCGCCGTCGGGTCGGCCGGATCGCGAGCGACTCGACGGTGCCGCGCTCGGGCAGGTCGACGACGGTGCGGACCGCGGCGGCGACGTCCTCGGGCGCCAGGTAGTAGTCGGTGTCGTAGGACTCCCCGAGCTTCGCCACGAGCTGCCGCTGCATGTCCGAGTCGGTCCGGCCCGGGTGGACGCTCGACACCCGCACGCCGTTCGCCCGCTCCTCTTCGCGCAGGGCATCGGCGAAGGCCCGCAGCGCGAACTTCGACGCCGCGTACACGCCACCGCCGGGGCCCGAGTGGAACCCGGAGCCGCTGTTGATCGGCACGACGATGCCCCGGGCCGCCCGCAGTGCCGGCAGCGCCAGCCGGGTGAGCTCGGCGACCGCGAACACGTTCGTCGCGAAGACCTGCTCCCACACCGCGCGCGGGGTGTCGGCGACGGTGGTGCCCTGCTCGACACCGGCGGAGTGCACGAGCACGTCGAGCCGCGCCGGCAGCGCCGGGACCTCGCCCGCGCCCAGGTCACCGACGAACGGCGCCGCGCTCGGCAGTTCCTGCACGAGGGCGTCCACGGCGTCGGCGGATCGGCCACCCACGAGCACGTGGTGGGTGCGGCCGAGGTCGGCGGCGATCGCGCGGCCGATGCCGCGGGTGGCTCCGGTCACCAGGGCGACCGGACGGTTCTGGAGCTGGTCTGTCGTCACGGAGGCCAGCCTACGGAAGCCGGGCCGGGCCTCCTGTGCGGTCGCGGCGACGACGCAGGACCGTCAGTGCGACGCCGGCGACGACCACGAGACCAGCGAGCGCCACGATGCCCCACGGCGAGCCGGCGAGCGCCGCGACGACCGCCCAGAACACGGCGAGCCCGACGGTCGCGTACAGGAAGGCCCACGCGACGCAGCCAGGGACCATCGCGATCGTGTACCGCCACCAGGCGACCCGTGCCAGCCCTGCTGCGGCGTTCATCACCGTCTGCAGGCCGACCACCACGAAGCTCACCGTGACGACGGGCAGGCCCCAGCGGTCGAGCAGCGCCGAACCACGACGGACCGCCGGCGACCGCAGCCACCCGCCCCACCGCGAGCGGGACGCACCCGTCACCGCGAGCCGCGCGACCCAGTACGTGGCCTGCGCACGGCAGAACACGATCGCGAAGAGCGCGAGGACGAGCCACCGGAACGGGAGCCCCTCGAGGAAGGACGGCACGCTCGCACCGTAGCGTCCCGACCCGGAGAGCGCCCGTCAGCGCCGGTCGGACGCGCGACCCTCAGTCGTTGTCGACGCCCTGGCGGATGCGGATGCCCTCGAGCACGTCCTGCGCGCGCTGCTCGTCCTGCTTCTCGATCTGGCGGGTGTCGCGCTCGGGGAGCTGGATGTCCTCCTCGGCACGGATGCCGGCCTGCAGCTCGCGGCCCCGCTCGATCTCGGCGTCGAACTCGGCACCGAAGAGCAGGGCGTTGTTCGTGATCCAGATCCACAGCAGGAACACGATGACCCCACCCAGGGAGCCGTACGTGGCGTTGTAGTTCGAGAAGTTCCCGACGTAGAACCCGAAGCCGACGCTCGCGATGACCCAGATGAGGATCGCCAGGATCGACCCGCCGCTGACCCAGCGGAACTTCGGCTGCTTGACGTTCGGCGACCAGTAGTAGAGCACTGCGACGACGATGATCGCGATGACGAGCAGGATCGGCCACTGCACGATGAGGAGCACCGTCGCGGCGACGTCGCCCAGGCCGATGACGTCGCCGAAGCTCCGGGCGAGCGGCCCGCTCACCAGCACGAGCAGGCCGACCACGAGCAGGACGACGGTGGTCACCGTGACGCCGAGCATGGTCGGGCGGAGCTTCCAGATCGGCCGGCCCTCGCGGACGTTGTAGATCCGGTTCATCGAGCGGCCGAAGGCGCCGACGTAGCCGGAGGCCGACCAGAGCGCGCCGAGTAGACCGACGATGAAGGTCACGGGGGCGGCGGGCGAGCGGACGAGGCCGTTCACCGGGTCCTTGAGCAGGTTCGCGACGTCACCGCCGCCGATGTTGCGGATGACCTGGAGCAGGGTGTCGATGGTCTTCGCCGGGTCCGACACCAGGCCCAGGATCGACACGACCGCCAGCAGCCCGGGGAACAGCGCGAGCACCGAGTAGTACGTCAGGCTCGCGGCCAGGTCGGTGCACTGGTCGCTCGTGAACTCGCGCAGCGTCTTCTTCAGCGTGTAGACGAGCGTCGGCTTCTTCAGGTCGGTGGGGTTGTCGGGCTTCCGGGAGTCATCCGGGTCCGGCTTCTGCTCTTCGTGCGCCATGGGACTAGCCTCTCGCCTTCACGGCCGTCTTCGACCGCTTGACCGCCTGCTTGCGGTTCTTGTTCGCGCGTCGCTGCACCGCTGCGATGCCGACCTGCTGCTTCACGCGGCCCCGGTGCGCCGGGTCACGCTCGAGGGCTTCCTCGGCGGCCTTCGCCCGTGCCTTGCGACCCTTCCGACCGCCCTGCGACCGCTCCTGCGCCGACGGGGCGTCACCCCGAGCGCCGAACGGCAGCAGCGCGGTGAAGGCCGAGCTCGCCGGTGGCTGCGCCAGGTGCCCGGCGGGCTTGTTCCGGAGCGCGATACCGAGGACGATCGCCGCGACACCGGTCAGGCCGGTCAGCCCCATCGCCACCAGGGGCGTGGGGTCGCGGTGCCACCGCTGCTTCGTCTTGGCGACCGCCAGACGGGTGCGGGCGGGCAGGTCCGCGCGCCGCTTCAGCTCCGTCACGGTGTCCGTGATGCGCTCGCGCGTGCGCACGTTGGCGAGTTCGAGCTCGGGCAGACTGTCCTTGGCCATTCCCCATTTCGTACACGTCCCACCCGGGATGCTGCCCAGCAGCCCGCGCCTACCGTGCCGCACATGCTCTTCCGGGACACCGCCGAGGGGATCCACCGCCTCGAGATCGCACACACCAACACGTACCTCGTCGAGACCGGCGACCGGTTGCTCGTCATCGACGCGGGGTTGCCCGCCGCGTGGCCGCACCTGCAGCTCGCCGTGCACGACCTGGGCTACACGCCCGATCGGGTCGAGGGCCTGCTGCTCACGCACGGGCACTTCGACCACGTCGGAACCGCTGCGCGGATGCACCGCGACTGGGGCACGCCCGTCTTCGTGCACCCGGGCGACCGGCACCTCGCCGCGCACCCGTACTCGTACCGGCCCCAGGCGAACCGCTTCGGGTTCGTGGCGCTGCACCCGGGCGGCCTGCGTCCCCTGGGTCGGATGCTGCTCGCCGGTGCGGCCACGGTCAACGGCATCGCCGACACCGAGCCGCTGGAGAACCGCGCCGACGTGCCCGGCACCCCGTGGATCATCGAGACCCCCGGGCACACCGACGGGCACGTGGCCCTGCACTTCGCCGACCGCGACGCCGTGATCGCCGGGGACGCGCTCGTCACCTTCGACCCGTACACCGGCGGGATCGGACCGCGGATCGTCGCACCTGCGGCGACGTCGGACGTCGACACGGCGGTCGCGTCGCTCGAGCTGCTGGCGGACACCGAGGCGAAGCACGTGCTGCCGGGCCACGGGTCAGCATGGTCGCTCGGCGTGCGGCGGGCCGTCGCGCAGGCGCGGCGGGCGGCGGGCGCCGCCTGACGCGAGACCAGCTCGCGAGTCCACGCGCGCAGCGACACGTCACGGGCGCTCCGACGCGTGGACTGTCGGTGAGCGCGAAAGGTCACCGACGCGGTGGAGCGACCGACGACGGCCTGGAGGCGCGGTGCGGGCCCGCCCCGTGCCTCCAGGCCGTCGGTGGGTGCGGTCAGGACGGGACGACGACGTCCTCGGGCAGGCCGGACGCCGCGGAGCGGCCGGCGGCCTCCATCAGCGCGAGGCTCCGCAGGTTGTCGCGCCCACTCGTCTCCGGGGCGGGACCGCCCTGCACCGAGCGGGCGAACGCCTGCAGGCCGCCCTGGCGGTCGGTGTGTGCGAGCACGGGGAGCTCGACCACTTCGGCCTCGTCGTCCTGGGTGCGGCGGACGGTCACCCGGTCGCCGGCAACGGCGTTCGGCTCGCCGTCGCGGCTCGTGAACCAGACTTCGCCGTCCTCACCCTCGATGCTCCACTCGCCGGCCCACGCGGTGCGCGGGCCGCGGCTCAGCCAGCTGCCGCGGTAGTTGACGACCGTGCCGCCGTCGAGCTCGATGATCATCGAGGCGACCGCTTCGTCCTGGTACTTGCTGTAGGCGGGGTAGCTGGCCTTGGCGAAGACGCGAACGGCCTCTTGCCCGGTGATCATCCGGAGCAGGTCGAAGTGGTGGATCGCCATGTCGTTGATCATCGCGTGCGGGAACCGGTAGTGCGGGTACGTCTCGGCGGGCTGGTCGTTGTCCCACTGCCGGAAGTCGACGTTGATCGCGGAGACCTCACCGACGACGTCGGCCTCGAGCATCTCCTGCACGACCCGCGGTGCCGGGTACCAGCGGTAGTTCTGGCTGACCTGCAGCACCAGGCCGAGCTCCTCGGCGCGGCGGACCGCGGTGACGGCCTCGTCGGTGGTGTTCGCGAACGGCTTCTCGACCAGGACGTGCTTGCCGGCCTCGAGCGCCTCGAGCGCGAGCGGCACGTGCGTCACGGCCGGGGCGGTGATGACGACGGCATCGGCCTCGACCGTGGCGAGCGCCTCGGTCAGGGACGCGAACGCGGCGGAGGCCGGGAGCCCGAGGTCGGTCCGCACGGCCTCGAGCGTCGGCGCCGACGGGTCGACGATCCCGACCACCTGCACTTCCGACACCTCTGGGATGGCGGTGCGGGCCCAGTTGCCGCCCCACCCTCCGAGACCGACGTGGATGATCCGGACGCTCATGCGTGCACTCCTTCGTGGCTGCCGTCGTGGCTGGTGTCGCACCACGGTCGCCGCGGTGCGTGCGTCCAGTCTGTCAGTGCGTGTAGGCGTACGCGATGAGTGCCATCGTGACGATGAAGCCCGCCAGGTAGTTGATCCAGAGGAACCGCTTCCAGCCGGCGTTCGCGGCCTCGGCGCCCTGGTCGGTGATGTTCCACCACGGCAGCACGTTGAGCGCGTACGGGAGGACCACGATCGCGGCGATCGGCCCGGGGAACGCCGAGAACAGCAGGGCGACGCCGGCGACCAGGTACGCGACGAAGGCCAGCCGCACGGTCGCCCGCGCACCGATGACGGTGGCGACCGAGCCGATGCCGCCGGCCCGGTCGGCCAGGACGTCCTGCACGGCACCGAACGCGTGCGAGGCCACGCCCCACAGGAAGAACGCGATGCACACGGCGACGAGCTCGCCGGTCCAGTGCGGCCCCGCGAGGGCGAGACCGAAGATCGCCGGCGAGACGAAGTGCGTGCTCGACGTGAGCGAGTCGAGGAACGGCTTCTCCTTGAACCGCAGCCCCGGCGCCGAGTACGCGATGACCGCGAAAACGCTGATCGCCAGGACGAGCCACGACCACGGACCGTTGCCGCTGACCGCGCCGAGCACCACGAGCGCGACGAGGAAGGGGACGTTCGTGACGACGACGGCCCACAGCGTGGCACGGTGCACGCTCCTGTCGAGCAGGGCGCCCTCGACGCCGCCCTTCCGCGGGTTGCGCAGGTCGGACTCGTAGTCGAAGACGTCGTTGATGCCGTACATCGCCAGGTTGTAGGGCACCAGGAAGTACACGACACCGACCAGGAACGCGATCAGCGAGAACCCGCCGCCGCCCTCGACGCCGACCCCGCTGCCGAGCAGGTACGCCGCGCCGAACGGGTACGCGGTGTTCACCCAGCTGATCGGCCGCGACGACACGAACAGGGCGCGCAGGGTCGACGGCCTGGAGGCGGTGCTGGCGTTCACTTCGTGTCCTCTGCTGGTGCTGGCTCCGCTGGTGCTGGGGTCGGGTGGGGCGCGGGGCGCGCGCCGGTCCGGTCGAACAGGACCCACAGGCTGGGCAGCAGCACGATGGCGGACATCGCGTAGGCGAGGTCCTCGACCGGGATCGCACCGATCTTCGCACCGCTGATGAGCGAGGGGTCGTAGGCGACGATGCGCAGCGTGACGATGACGTTGTCGAACACCATCGTCATCACCAGCAGCGCGATGCCCGCGATCACGGACGTGAGCACCGCGACCCGGCGGCCCACCGCGGGCAGCCGACCCGCGGCGCGTGCACGGCGCGCGGCGACGACCCCGGCGATGATGCCGACGACGGCCGTGACGCCGAAGAACGGCAGGGCCAGGAGCGCGTACGCCCCGGCGCCGTTCACGCCTGCCGCCGGTCGGTCGCCCGCTGGACGAGCGGCCGGACGAACCCGACCAGGTCCATCGTCGAGTAGCAGAGCAGCAGCAGGAAGAAGAGCTCCTCGAGCGGGACCTCGGGCGCCAGGAGCACCCCGGTGAGCAGGTTCTGCGGCCCGATGAAGAAGATGCCGGCCGCAACACCGGCGATGTCCCACACCATGAAGAACGCGACCCCGACGACCGTCACGGCCGCCGCCCGCCACGGCGCCCGCCAGAAGAACAATCGGAAGCGGGCGTCCAGCACGGTCATGCCGACCAGGGACACCACCAGGCCGGCGAGGTACAGCCCTGGCATCAGGCGGTCTCGGTTCGGTCCCTCGGGGCCCCGAGGGGTGTCGGCAGCGGCTCAGTGCTCCGGTCGCCGTGGATGCGCTTGAGCAGGACCTCGGCGCTGATCAGGCACATCGGCAGACCGATGCCCGGGATCGTCGAGGCGCCGACGTAGTACAGCCCCTCGACCTTCTTCGACGCGTTCTTCTCGCGGAAGAACGCGCTCTGCTTCAGCGTGTGCGCCGGACCGAGCATCGAGCCGCTCCAGGCGTTCAGGTCGTCGGCGAAGTCTCGGGGCCCGATGGTGCGACGGACCCGGATGCGGTCGCGCAGGTCCGGCACCCCGGCACGCTCGGCCAGCACGTCGATCGCACGGTCGGCGATCTGCTCGACCTGGTAGTCGCCGGCGCCGTCGATGCCACCCTTGCCGATCGACAGGTCGGCGGGCAGGGGCACCAGGATGAACAGGTTGCTGGTGCCGGGCGGGGAGACGCTCGGGTCGGTCTCGGACGGGGCGCAGACGTAGATCGACGCGGGGTCCGGCACGTGCCGGTCGTCCCCGAAGATCGCGCCGAAGTTGGCCTTCCAGTCCGCGGTGAACATCAGGGTGTGGTGCAGCAGCCCCGGCGTCGGACCGTCGATGCCCAGGTACACGAGCACCGCGCTCGGCCCCGGGTCGCGCTTCTTCCAGTGGTCGGCACCGTGGGTGCGGTGCTCCCGCTCGAGCAGCTGCATCTCGGTGTGCTGCAGGTCGGCCGCGCTGACCACGAGGTCCGCGGGGGCCGTGTGCTGCACGCCGTCGCGGTCGCGGTGGACGACACCGGTGGCGACGCCGTCCTCGACGACGATCCGTTCGACCTTCGCGCCGGCGATGATCTTCGCGCCCTCGGCACGGGCGACCCGCTCGACGGCGGAGATCACCTCGGTGATGCCGCCCTTCGGGTAGAGCACGCCGTCGGACAGGTCCAGGTGGCTCATCAGGTGGTACATGCTCGGCGCCGCGTACGGGCTCGTGCCGAGGAACACCGCCGGGTAGCCGAGGATCTGCCACAGGCGGCGATCGCGCACGGCGGTCTCGGCGAAGGTCGAGAGCGGCTCGAGCAGCAGGCGCGCGAGCTTCGGCAGGCGCCGGAGCACGTCGGGTGCCGCGAGCTTCGTGAGGTCCTGGAACGTCGTGTACAGGAACCGGCGGACGGCCATCCGGTAGGTGTCCTCGGCCGACGCCAGGTACTTCCGCATCCGCTCGCCGGCACCGGGCTCGATGGACTCGAACAGCTCGATGTTGGCCTCGGCGTCGGCGCGCAGGTCGATCGGCTCGTCGTGGCCCTCGCTGTAGACGCGGTAGCCGGGGTCGAGCTTCACCAGGTCGAGCTCGGCCTCGGCTGACGTGCCGAGCAGCTGGAAGAAGTGGTCGAACACCTCGGGCATGAGGTACCACGACGGCCCGGTGTCGAACCGGAACCCGTCCTGCTCCCACGAACCGGCACGGCCGCCGAGCTGCGTGCGCTGCTCGAGCACCGTCACCGAGAAGCCGTCGCGGGCGAGCAGCGCAGCGGCCGCCAGGCCGCTGATGCCGCCGCCGATGACGACGGCACGACGTGCCGGCACCTTGCGCCGGGTGGTGGGGGCGACCGTCTTCGGTCGGGAGGCGCGGGGCGGGGTCATGACGAGCCTCCCGGCCGGTGGGTGGTTGCGCGCGACCGGAGCGGTCCGCGTCCGGCGAGGACCTGTGCCGCGAGGCGGACCTTCACCGGGTTGGGGACGCGCACGCGCGTCGTGACGAGACGGCTCGCCGGGGTGCGCGCGAGTCGGTCGTTGAGTTCCTGGAAGAGCGCGTGTGCGAGCCCGACGGCGTTGCGGGCATCGGCCGGCAGCAGGCGGATCGTCCGCGCGGCGTGGTCGAGGTCGGCCTGCACGTCGGCGACCAGGCGGTGCTTCGTGGCCTCGTCGAAGGAACGGATGTCGACGCCCGGGAAGTACGAGCGACCGAGCACCTCGAAGTCGGCGTGCAGGTCACGCAGGAAGTTCACCTTCTGGAACGCCGCACCGAGCGCACGCGCCCCGGCGACGAGCTCGGCCTGGTCGAACGTCGGCTTGCCCGCGCGGTACACGAACGCACGCAGGCACATCAGGCCCACGACCTCGGCCGAGCCGTACACGTACGCGTCGAACGAGGCGTCGTCGTGCTCGGTGCGCTCGAGGTCCATGCGCATCGAGGCGAAGAACGGGGCGGTGAGCTCGGCGCCGAAGCCGGTGGTGCGGGCGGTGCGGGCGAAGGCGTGGACCACCGGGTTCACCGAGAAGCCGAGCGCGATGGCCCGTTCGGTGTCGGCCTCGAGCTCGTCGAGCACGGTCCGGGCGAGCTCGCGGTCGAGCCCGGCCTCGGTCGCGGGGCCGTCGACGACCTCGTCCGCGACGCGGACCAGCGCGTAGACGTTGCGGATGTGCTCGCGCGTGTCGCGGGCGAGCATGCGGCTCGCCAGGCCGAAGGACGTGGAGTACCGGTCGATGACGACACCCGACGCGGCCTCGGCCGTCGCGTCGTAGAGCTGGAGGCGAGCCGGACGGGATCCGGTCGCCGTGGTGGTGCTGTGGGTCACCGGGCGCGCTCCACGAGTTCGGTCACGAGGGCCTCCAGGCGGTCGGCGAGTTCGTACGGCAGCCGGGCGAGTTCGGCCCGGGCGAGTGCGGTGTGGTCAGCGACACGTGCTTCCGCGGCGCCGCGCGCACCGCAGGACACCAGGGTCGCACGGACCTCGTCCGCGCGGGCCTCGGTCAGGTCCGGGTCACCCAGGTACGGCTCGAGGTCGGGCCAGCAGTCGGTGGTCGCCGCGTACGCGATGAGCATGGTGCGCTTGCCCTCGCGCAGGTCGCCGAGAACGGTCTTGCCGGTCATGGTCTCGTCGCCGAACACCCCGAGCAGGTCGTCGACGATCTGGTAGGCGATGCCGATCTCGCGGCCGAAGGCACCGAGGGCGGTGACGATCTCCTCGTCGGCGCCGGCCAGCACCGCACCGGACTGCAGCGGCGCCTCGAACGAGTACACGCTCGTCTTCGCCCGCTCCATCGCCAGGACCTCGTCCACCGTCGGCATCACCCCGAGTGCCAGGTCGACGTCGGTCATCTCGCCGGCGGCGCTGGCGAACACGGCCTCGTCGAACAGCTCGAGCAACCGCTCACGCCGGGTGCCGTCGACGCCCGCGGCCTCGATGAACCGAGGTGCCCCGGCGAGCGCCAGGTCACCGGCGATCACAGCGGCACTCATCCCCCGGTGCTCGGCGGTCGGCAACGGCAGTCCACCCGTCGTCCCGTTGTCACGGAACGACCCGGCGACGTTCGGCTGCCCGCGGCGCGACCAGTCACGGTCGATGACGTCGTCGTGCACCACCAGCGCGGTGTGCAGGAGTTCGTAGGCCGCCGCGACGTTGGCGGCGGCGTGCGCGTCGGTGCCGCCCATGCCGGCGTACGCGGTCATGACCATGCGCGGCCGGAAGCGCTTGCCGCCCATGCTCGCCTTGCGGAGCACGCGCCACAGCTCTTCCGACGGTCGGCCGTAGCGCTCGGCGCGCGCCGACGACACGGCGAAGAAGCGCTCGAGGCAGTCGTCGACGAGCGCGAGGTCGATGTGCGGCACGGTGGTCGCTTCCTCGCTCATTGGCCTAACCTATCGACTCAGATGAACGCTTTCCCTGAATCCGTGGTGCTCCTGTCCGACGACCGTACCCCGATCGGCACGGCGGACAAGTTCACGGTCCACACTGCCCACACGCCCCTGCACCTGGCCTTCTCGTGCCACGTCCGGAACACCGACGGCGACGTCCTGGTGACCCGACGAGCGCTGTCGAAGAAGACCTGGCCGGGGGTGTGGACGAACACCTTCTGCGGTCACCCCGGTCCGGACGAGTCCTTCGAGGACGCGATCGCCCGTCGCGCCGCTCGCGAACTCGGCATCACCATCCGTGACGTCGAGGTCGTGCTGCCGGAGTTCCGGTACCGCGCGGTCGACGCGTCGGGCATCGTCGAGAACGAGGTCTGCCCCGTCTTCCGTGCCGTGACCGACGACACACCGGCGCCCGCGGACGACGAGGTCGCCGAGTGGGCCTGGGTGTCCGAGGATTCTCTCAGGCAGGCCGTCGCCGGTGCGCCGTTCGCCTGGAGCCCGTGGCTCGGGTGGCAGCTGGCCGAGCTCGAGACCGCTGGGTTGCACGTCACGCGCTGACGCTGCTGCGTCTGCGTCTGCGTGTGCACCTGCGCCTGAGCGAATGCGCGCCGGCGCTGCGCGGAGCCGGCCGTTGCGGCCTGGCAGGGTGGACAGCGACGCCTGCCAGGCCCCTACCGGGCCGCTCAGGACCAGGCGTTCGACACGCACTTCGCGATCGTGCCCGTCGTGAAGCCAGCCGCCGCGGCGAGACACGGAGCGCAGAGCACCATGGTCGCGCAGGCTGCGCCGCACGCGACACCGAGGACTGCGATCACCGCCCAGCTGATCCCGATGCTGTTGAGGCAGTTGTTCAGTCGCTTCCAGTCGAGGCCGTACGTCCCGACGGACGATGCCTGCTCCGCTTCGGTTCCCTGTGTGAGGTCCACGTTCTTGGTCAGCTGACCGTCCTGCCACATCGCGAAGTGCACCACGGTTGCGGACGTCATCGCGGAGGCCATCTCGGTGATGGTCGTCTCACCGTCCACGGTCACGAACGAGAGCTTCGTCATCTCCGGGACGTCGGTCCCGAGGAGCGGGACCGAGACGACGTCGGCGCCCTCGTAGGTGTAGGCAGTGGCACCAGCCCAGTCAGGTCGCAGTCCTGAGCGTGCGGAGTACCCCGCTTCCCGAGCCGCCGAGACCGCGTTCGAACTCCGGTTGCGCCCTTCGACTCGGAGCTGCGAAGCGAGCTGGACGAGCCGTCCTGTGCCTGAGGGGTCCGTGACCGTCACGGCACTCGACGCGTCGGCTCGTGCCGGCGCCACGACGCCGACGAGCGCGACCGCTGCGGCGGCCGCGGCGACGAACGCCACCCCCGAGAGTGCCAGCGTGCGCTTCTGACGGGGACGCCTCGGTCGCATCTCACGGATCGACGCTGTGCCGATGCCAGCGGCGCCCAGGAGCCACCACACGACGGCGACATCGCGGAACCCCGGGGCGAACGACAAGGCGACGCACCCGATCGACGCCAGGATGATCCCGATGGTGGGCGACTGCTTCTTGACCATGACACTCCTTCGTGCTGGCATCCAGTGTTCTGGATATCAGGACACTAGCGTCCGGGTCGGGGTGCAGCAAGGGTTCTCATGACCGATGTGGAAAGCCGAGATCGAAGTTGTCCGACCCACGCCGCAGGCGTACGCTCGACGGTCGGCAGCGCTCTGGGCGCCGCCACGACGAGACGAGAAGGGCAGGTGAGGCGCGATGTCGGGTGACCATCCTCGATCGGGCCGGCCGCCCGTGTCGGTCGTCGCGCCCGTTCGCTGACCCTGCCCCGCCCCGGATCGCCTCCGGGGTGCCATCGCGCCCGCCTGCTCCCCACCGAAGGAGCACGCACATGGCACTGATCGACAACGCGATCTACGTCCGGGGACGCCGCGTGGAGTCTCCGTCGACCCTGTCGCGCCCGGCTCGTGGCGACCTGACCTGGATCGGGCTGCTCCGGCCCGACCCGCACGAGCTCGAGGCCGTCGCCACCGAGTTCGACCTGCACGAGAACGCCGTCGAGGACGCCCGCAAGGGGCACCAGCGCGCCAAGCTCGAGCGGTACGGCGACACCCTGTTCCTGGTGCTCCGGCCGGCCTGGTTCGACCCGTCCGAGGGCACCGTGGAGTTCGGCGAGGTCCACCTGTTCGTCGGCGACCACTTCGTCGTCAGCGTCCGGCACGCCGCGCGCCCCGACCTGGCGGCACTTCGGGCACAGGTCGAGGCGGACCCGGAGTTCCTGGCGAAGGGGTCCGAGGCGGTCACCGCGGCCGTGCTCGACGAGGTCGTCGACGGGTACGGGCCCGTCGTCCAGGTGCTGCAGGAGCAGATCGACGCCATCGAGGACCAGCTGTTCGCCGGGCAGGTCGACCCCGGGGTCTCGAAGCGCATCTACCAGCTGCTCAGCGAGGTCCTGGCGTTCCAGCGCGCGACCACCCCGGTGCCCGCGATGGTGACCGGGCTGCTCCGCGGTGCCGACAAGTACGGCGTGGACGACGACGTACAGCACCGGCTCCGCAACGTGCACGACCACGCGCTCCGTGTCACCGAGCGGGTCGACTCGTTCCGCGCCCTGCTCGAGAACGCCCTGACCCTGCACGCCACCCTGGTGTCGCAGGAGCAGAACGAGGCGATGCGGCGGATGACCAGCGCGAGCCTGGCGCAGGGCGAGGAGAGCCGGCAACTCGCCCGGGCAGCGCACCGCCAGGGCGAGGAGGTCAAGAAGATCTCGTCGTGGGCGGCGATCCTGTTCGCGCCCGGCCTGATCGCCGGTGTCTACGGGATGAACTTCGACCACATGCCCGAGCTGCACTGGCACTACGGCTACCCGGTCGCGATCCTCGGCATGCTCCTGCTGATGGGCGTGCTCTGGGCGATCTTCCGCAAGCGCAACTGGCTCTGAGCGGACGGCGGATCGGCGCACAGGTGGCGCCGATCCGCTGGACGTGCATAATGATCTGGCCCGGATGTGAACGTGCACATCGATGTGCCACGACACCCGGGCGGAAACGAGCAGCAATGGCGTCATCGCGGACACAGCAACCGCGTTCGCCCAGCATCCGTGACGTCGCACGGATCGCGGGCGTCTCGCACCAGACCGTCTCGCGGGTGCTGAACAACTCGGACGCGATCCGGGCCGAGACGCGCGACAAGGTCCTGGCGGCCATGGAGCAGCTGCAGTACCGGCCGAACCGGGCCGCGCGCGCCCTGGTGACGAGCCGGACGCACACGATCGGCGTCCTGACGGCCCGTCGCGCCCACTACGGTCCCGCGGTCGCACTGCAGGCGATCGAGGACGCCGCGATGCTGCGCGGCTACTCCGTCACGACGGCGAACATCGCCGAGGCGACCGACGCCGCCGTGCGTGAAGGGCTCGGACACCTGCTCGACCTGGACGTCGAGGGCATCGTCGTCATCGCGCCCCAGCAGCGGGTCTTCGACCTGATCGCCGAGCTCGGAATCCGCACCCCCTACGTCACCATGCGTGCCAGCGTCGGCGAGGACCCCACGGCCCTGTGGGTGGACCAGATGGAGGGCGCACGACTCGCGACCGCGCACCTGCTCGACCTGGGACACGAGTACGTCCGGCACATCGCCGGCCCACAGGACTGGATCGAGGCCGACGCCCGCATGCAGGGGTTCCTGCGCGAGATGTCCGACCGCGACATGGCCGTCGCCCCGCCGATCCTGGGCGACTGGACCGCCGACTTCGGCTACCACGCCGGCCGCGAGCTGCTGCGGTGGCGGGACTGCACCGCGATCTTCTGCTCGAACGACCAGATGGCGCTCGGCGTCATGCACGCGGCGCGCTCGTACGGGCTCGACGTCCCGGGGGACCTGTCCGTGGTCGGCTACGACGACATCCCCGAGGCGAAGCACTTCTGGCCGCCGCTGACCACGGTGCAGGTCGACTTCGCCGAGCTCGGGCGTCGCTGCGTGGACCTGCTGCTGCCGAGTGAGGGCGAGCTCCTCCGCCCGATCGACATCGTCCCGCAGCTGGTCGTGCGCGCTTCGACGAGCGCACCCCGCACGCGCTGACGCGCTCGGGGCCGGCGGCGGCGGCGGAGTACCTGCCGCAAACGGGCATCCCTGCCACGAACTTCCGACCAGGGACGCCCGGAAGCGCCAGGGACGCCCGCTCCGACACGGCGAGCGCGGCTCCGGACGCGCCCACGAACCGGACGGGAGGCCCGTGGCGGCGCCGCCACGCGCCTCCCGTCCGCAGCATGCGGATCCACGCAACGAACGCGTGCTCCGGAGGCCCCTGGCCCCAGCCCGGGGGACGTTCCCTCCGGATCACGCACGCCGTTACGAAAACGCGACCAATCCGAATTGACAGCCGCACCGAGGCTGTGCGTAAATTGCCTCCGTCCAGCCGATGTGACCGTTCACATGAGCGTCACACCGCGCCGGATCCGGACGCGACAACGAAGTCCACACAGGCCCCCTGTGCTTTCGCTGCCGCAGCAGAACCACCCGAACACACTGCCGCACCGAAGCGGCAGAAGGAGATGCACTGTGGCGTCAACCCCGATCGACACCGGCCTCGAGACCCGGTCGATCACCGCACCCGAGACCATCCTCGAGATGCGCTCGATCACCAAGGAGTTCCCTGGTGTGAAGGCGCTGGCCGACGTCTCCCTCAGCGTCCGCGCCGGCGAGATCCACGCGATCTGCGGCGAGAACGGCGCCGGCAAGTCGACCTTGATGAAGGTCCTGTCGGGCGTCTACCCGTACGGCACCTACAGCGGCGAGATCGTCTACGAGGGCGAGGAAGTCCGCTTCTCGAACATCAAGCAGTCCGAGCAGGCCGGCATCGTCATCATCCACCAGGAGCTGGCGCTCGTCCCGGAGCTCTCGATCACCGAGAACCTGTTCCTGGGCAACGAGCCGAGCCGCGCTGGCGTCATCAACTGGACCGCCGCGCAGCTCCGTGCGCAGGACCTGCTCGCCCGCGTCGGCCTGGCCGACGACCCGGACACGCAGATCAAGAACATCGGTGTCGGCAAGCAGCAGCTCGTCGAGATCGCGAAGGCCCTGCACAAGGACGTCAAGCTGCTGATCCTCGACGAGCCGACCGCCGCGCTCAACGAGAACGACTCGCAGCACCTGCTCGACCTGATCGTCGGGCTGAAGGCCAAGGGCATCGCGAGCATCATCATCAGCCACAAGCTCAACGAGATCGAGCAGATCGCGGACGAGATCACGATCATCCGTGACGGCAAGGCCATCGAGACGCTCAACGTCAAGGCGGACGGCGTCAACGAGGACCGCATCATCCGCGGCATGGTCGGCCGCTCGCTCGAGTCGCGTTTCCCCGACCGCACCCCGAAGATCGGCGAGACCTTCTTCGAGGTCCGCAACTGGACCGTGCAGCACCCGATCGACCCGTCGCGTCTGGTCTGCAAGGCGTCGAACTTCCACGTCCGCAAGGGCGAGATCGTCGGCTTCGCCGGCCTGATGGGCGCCGGACGCACCGAGCTGGCGATGAGCCTGTTCGGTCGCTCCTACGGCACCTGGCTCGACGGCCAGATCATCAAGGACGGCCGCGAGATCAAGGTCACGAACGTCCAGCAGGCGATCGAGAACGGCATCGGCTACGTCTCCGAGGACCGCAAGGCGCTCGGCCTGAACCTGCTCGACACCGTGAAGCGCTCGACGGTCGCCGCCGACCTGCAGAAGATCTCGAAGGCCGGTGTCGTCGACTCGCTCGAGGAGTACTCGGTCGCCGAGAAGTACCGCAAGATGCTCCGCACCAAGGTGCCGAGCGTCGAGGACAACGTCGGCAAGCTCTCTGGTGGCAACCAGCAGAAGGTCGTCCTGTCCAAGTGGATGTTCACCGACCCGGACATCCTGATCCTCGACGAGCCCACCCGCGGCATCGACGTGGGCGCCAAGTTCGAGATCTACGGGATCATCCAGCAGCTCGCGGCCGAGGGGAAGGGCATCATCCTCATCTCGTCCGAGCTGCCCGAACTCCTCGGTCTCTCCGACCGGATCTACACCATCTTCGAGGGCCAGATCACCGCTGACCTCCCGGCCGACCAGGCCGATCCCGAATCGCTCATGCGCAGCATGACCTCCGCGCGGAAGGGCGCCACCGCCTCATGAACAACCTGAAACTGCTCTTCGGCAAGGGCAACTCGATCGGCCAGTACGGCATGATCATCGCCCTCATCGTGCTGCTCGCGTTCTTCGCGGTCACGACGAAGGGGCTCATCCTCGAGCCGACCAACGTCATCAACCTGTTCCTGCAGTACTCCTACATCCTGATCCTGGCGCTCGGCATGGTCATGGTCATCATCGCGGGGCACATCGACCTGTCGGTGGGTTCGGTCGCGGCCGTCGTCGGCATCGTCGTGGCGCAGTCGATGTCCGTGTGGAACTTCCCGGTGTGGGCCGCGATCATCCTGGGCCTGGCCTGCGGTGCCGCGATCGGCGCCTGGCAGGGCTTCTGGGTGGCGTTCGTGAAGGTCCCGGCCTTCATCGTGACGCTGGCCGGTCAGCTCATCTTCCGTGGCGTGAACCAGATCATCGGCAACTCGACGTCCGTCCCCGTGCCGAACGACTTCACCCCGATCGGCGCCGGCTTCCTCGGTGACTTCGGCCCCGACTTCGGCTACAGCAACGGCACCCTGCTCATCGGGCTCGTCACGATCCTCGCGCTCATCATCATCGAGGCCCGTGGCCGTGCCCGCCGCCGGAAGATGCAGGCCGAGGTCCCGCCGCTGTGGGTCTCGATCGTCCGCACCGGCATCCTGGTCGCCGTCACGCTCGTCGCCACGTACCTGTTCGGCGCCGGTCCGGTCGGCACCTCGGTCCCGATCGTCGCGATCATCCTCGGGGTCCTGACCATCGTCTACGGCTTCGTCACGAAGAACACGATCTTCGGTCGCCAGGTCTACGCCGTCGGTGGCAACGCCAACGCCGCGATCCTGTCCGGCGTCTCGGCGAAGAAGGTCAACTTCTTCGTCATGATGAACATGTCGGTCCTCGCCGCGATCGCCGGCATGGTGTTCGTCGCCTACTCGGGCGCCTCGGGCCCCGCGGACGGCACCGGCTGGGAGCTCGACGCGATCGCCGCCGTGTTCGTCGGTGGTGCAGCGGTCGCCGGTGGTGTCGGCACGATCTCCGGCTCGATCATCGGTGGTCTCGTGATGGCGCTGCTGTCGAACGGCCTGCAGCTGATGGGCCTCGAGTCCAACCAGGTGCAGATCATCCGCGGTCTCGTCCTGCTCGTCGCCGTCGCCTTCGACGTCTACTCGAAGTCGCAGGGTCGTCCGTCCCTCATCGGGGGCATGATGCGGCAGTTCCAGCGGAAGGACACCGAGGAGAACACGGTGGCCGCCCAGCAGCCGCGGTCGATCGACGGTCAGCCCGACAAGCCGACCCTCCCCTAGTCCCAACTCCCCACACCGGGGCCTCGGCCCCACACCTCCTCAACGAAGAGAAAGCACTCACATGCGCAAGAAGATCGTCGCCGGCCTCAGCCTGGCGCTCATCGCGGGCCTCGCCCTCAGCGGCTGCTCGTCGCGCGGCTCGTCCGACGACGCCGGCAGCAGCAGCACCATCAAGAAGGGCGACCTCATCGGCGTCGCCCTGCCGGCCAAGACCTCGCAGAACTGGGTCCTCGCTGGTGCCGCGTTCAAGAAGTCGATCGAGGACGCCGGCTTCAAGGCCGACATCCAGTACGCCAACGCCGGCAACCCGGTGCCCGACCAGCAGTCGCAGATCTCCGGCATGATCACCAAGGGCGCCAAGGCCGTCATCATCGGTGCCGCCGACGGTTCGCAGCTGACCGCGCAGGTCAAGTCCGCCAAGGACCGCGGCGCCGTCGTCATCGCCTGGGACCGCAACATCCTGAACACGAAGAACGTCGACTACTACGTGGCGTTCAACAACTTCAAGGTCGGCCAGCTCCAGGCCGAGGCGCTGCTCAAGGGCCTCGAGGAGAAGAAGGGCGACAAGCCGTACAACGTCGAGCTCTTCGCCGGTTCGCCGGACGACGCCAACGCCACCGTGTTCTTCAACGGTGCGATGGACGTCCTCCAGCCGAAGATCGACGACGGCACGATCAAGGTCGTCTCCGGTCAGACCACGTTCCAGAAGGTCGTCACGCAGGGCTGGCTCGCGCAGAAGGCCCAGTCGCGCATGACCGACCTGCTCGCGCAGTACTACACGGGTGACACCGAGCTCGACGGCGTCCTGTCGCCGAACGACACCCTCGCCCGTGCGATCCTCACCGCGACCAAGGCCGCCGGCAAGGACAACCCCGTCGTGACCGGTCAGGACTCCGAGACCGCGTCGATCCCGCTCATCATGCAGGGCACGCAGTACTCGACGATCTTCAAGGACACCACGAAGGAAGCCCAGGCTGCCGTCGACCTCGTCTCCACCCTGTCGAAGGGCGACAAGCCCGACACCAAGATGGACAAGACGAACAACTACAACGGTGTGAAGACGGTCCCCGCGATCGAGCTCGCACCGGTCCTCGTCACCAAGGACAACGCCGTCGAGGCCTACAAGGGCAACGACACCCTCGAGGAGCTCGCCAAGAAGGGCTGATCTCCCCAGCACCACGGACGGCCCCGTCTCGCCTCGGCGAGACGGGGCCGTCCTGCGCCGTCCGCGGGCCGACCACACGGCGGCCGGGAGGCGCGGCGCAGGTGGCGATCCGTGCCTCCAGTCCGGTGGGTGGTCCGTGGATGCGAGACGCCGGCGTCTCGGGAAGACGCCGCGGAATCCGGCGGCGTCTCACGGCACATGACGGCGTCGGCGCAAGACGCCGGCGTCTCGCGCTGCACCTGCCGTCAGGGCTGGGCGGCGCGCAGCCGCTTCGCGGCGTCGGCGAGGTGCGGGACGTCCGTTCGCGCGGTGCCGACCACCAGCGCACGGGTGGTGTCGAAGTACCGGCGCGTGAGCCGTTCCCCCAGGTCGGACACCTGCGACCAGGGGATGCCGGGCTCGCTTGCGGTGACCGGGGCGGGGAGCATCCGCACCGCCTCGCCGATCTCGACCAGGCGCATCCGCACGGCGTCGTGCACCAGGTCCTCGGGCAGCCGCTCGTCGTCCACGTAGCGCCGGATCGCCTCGCAGGCCCGGATGACGTCGTCGATGCGGTCGCCGACGGCCCGGCGGACCGCCGGGTGCGGGGTCACAACGGCACCGCGGTCCGGACGACCTCGGGAGCCATGCCCGCTGCGTCGACGACGTCGACGCGGACCCCGAGGAGCCGCTCGGCGGCGTCCTGGATGCGCATGAGCGCGAAGATGCCGAGCCCCGGGTCGAGGTCGATCATCAGGTCGACGTCGCTGCCCGGGCCGTCCTCGCCCCGGGCGACGCTGCCGAAGAGCCGCGGCCGGTGACCGCCGAACTGTTCGACGATCGCGATGAGGTCCTGCCGCGCGGCGGTGACTCGCTCGCGCAGGGGCGGTGGTTCCTCGACGGGCTGCAGGTCGATGCTCGTCGTGAAGCCCGCGGCGCGGAGCATCCGCTGCAGCGCCGCGAGCGACGGTTCGCGCCGACCGTTCTCGTACGTGCTGATGACGCTCTGTGTGACGCCGGCACGTCGGGCGAGCTGGACCTGGGTCAGTTCGGCCCGCTCGCGGGCGTCGCGGATGAGCACGGCGGCGGACAGCGGCGTCGCAGGCCGAGGAGGTTCAGCGGACATGCTGCAACGATACACAGCATGCGACATTTCGTCCGCCGGTGTGATCGACGGAGGCGCGAGGGACGGTACGGACCCGCGCGGACCAGCGCGGGTCAGCGGGGGTCAGCGCGGGTCAGCGCGGGTCAGCGCGGGTCGGAGACGTCCGCGCGGTGGAAGTTCTGCGACGAGCGGGACGCGGTCGGGCCGCGCTGGCCCTGGTAGCGGGACTGGTACTCGGCCGAGCCGTAGGGCTTCTCGGCCGGGCTCGACAGCTGGAAGAAGCAGAGCTGGCCGATCTTCATCCCCGGCCACAGCTTGATCGGCAGCGTCGCCACGTTCGACAGCTCGAGCGTCACGTGCCCCGAGAACCCGGGGTCGATGAAGCCCGCGGTCGAGTGGGTCAGGAGTCCGAGCCGGCCGAGCGAGCTCTTGCCCTCGAGCCGCGCGGCGATGTCGTCGGGCAGCGTGACGACCTCGAACGTGGAACCGAGGACGAACTCGCCGGGGTGCAGCACGAACGCCTCATGCGGGTCGGTCTCGACCAGGCGGGTCAGGTCGGGCTGGTCCACGGCGGGGTCGATGTGCGGGTACTTGTGGTTGTCGAACAACCGGAAGAACTTGTCGAGCCGGACGTCGATGCTCGACGGCTGCACGAGCGAGGCGTCGTACGGGTCGAGGCCGATCCGGCCTTCGGCGAGCTGGGCGGTGATGTCGCGGTCGGAGAGCAGCACGGACGAATCCTAGCGGCAGCGCACGTCCCGCCGGTATGCTGCCAGGCTGCCCACCACCCGGGCGGGCGGCGTTCGGAGCAGTGATGACCACGTACACCGTCGACGAGATCACGGTCCCCGCCTCGATGGACGACGACCCGGCGGTCGTCTCGGTGTTCCGCGAGTGGGTCGACGTGCAGAACCGGGCCGAGGTCACGACCACGCACCTGCCCGAGCTGCTCTGGACCCCCGAGGAACAGCTGCCCTACCTGATCGACCCGGATGCCCCCAGCCGACTGTTCCTGGTCCGCGACCACGAGGGGACCGCGGTCGGAGCCGGTTCGTACGACTCGAAGGCGACTGCGGACGCCCCGAACTGCTGGATCGCGGTCAGCGTCGCACCCGAGCACCGAGGTCGCGGCGTGGGCACGCTCCTGGCCGAGCACCTGGAGGACGTCGCCCGGGGTCAGGGACGCACGCAGTGGAAGGCCTACGCAGTCTCACGGCAGGTCGGCCCGGCATCCGGCCCCGGGTACCGTCAGGCGCCCACCGGGTTCGGGGCCGTGCCGGAGGACGAGGCAGCGGTCCGGTTCCTGACCCGTCGAGGCTGGCGGCTCGGACAGGTCGACCGGATCAGCCGTCTCGCGCTCCCGGCCGCCGAAGCCGCGGTGGCCGACGTCCGTGCGGCTGCGGACGCCGCCTCGGGTCACCACTACCGCGTGCACACCTGGACAGGACCGACACCCGATCGGTGGCAGTCGGACCTCGCACTCCTGCTGACCCGGATGAGCACCGACGCCCCGTCGGGCGACATGACCGAGCCCGAGGACGCCTGGACCCTCGAGCGGCTCCGGACGCACGAGCAGCACCTCGAGGAGGGACCCCGGACGATGCGCACCGTCGTGGTCGAGGACACGTCGACCGGGTCACTCGTCGGGTTCACCCAGCTCGCCGTACCCGGTCCCCGCACCCAGCCGGTGATGCAGGGCGACACCCTGGTGGTCCGGGAACACCGCGGGCACCGGCTCGGCTGGCTCCTGAAGGCGGTCGGGATCGAGACGGTCCAGCAGGAACATCCGGGGCACCCCTCGATCATCACGTTCAACGCGGAGGAGAACCGCCACATGCTCGACGTGAACGAGGCCGTGGGGTTCGTCGGCGTCGGTTGCGCGGGCGTCTGGGAACGGCGGGTCTGAGCGCGCATCCGAGGGGCCGGTTGCCAGCCGACACGCCTACCATTGGACGGTCATGACCGTCACGTCACCCGAAACCCAGCCCACCGGGTCAGCACCGGACGCCGCCCCCACCACCGGGCGCTCGTCCACCGTCGCGACGGTCCTGGTCATCGCGATCCCCCTGGCCGTCGCGTGCTCGCTCCTCGGGCTGACGATCACCGGCGCCTTCAGCACGAGTCAGCAGCTGGTGTCCGCCGGCGAGCTCGTCGAGTACGGCCTGCCGACCGCCCGCGTCGTGCACGACACGATGGCGGCGCTCACGATCGGGCTCCTCATCGTCGCCGCCTTCGCGCTTCCCGCGCAGAAGAAGGACCACGGCGCGCTGTCCAGCGTGCAGCACCGGGCCACCCGGTGGGCCGCAGCGACCGGCGCCGTCTGGTTCCTCGCCGCGGCGGTGAGCATCGTCCTCACCGGCGCGAACACGCTGGGCGTCCCGCTCACCAGCCCGGTGTTCGCGCGCAACTTCATGCTCTTCGCGTTCCAGGTCGAGATCGGTCAGGCCCTCGTCGTGTCCGCGGCCGCGATCCTCATCGCCACGGTGGTGGCCGCCGTCGCCACCCGGGTGACGACCCTGGCGTTCGCCACCGTCATCGGCCTGTTCGCCCTGCTCCCCCTGGCGCTGTCCGGCCACGCGGCCGGGTCGCTCGAGCACGCGAACGCGGTGAACTCGCTCGCGATCCACCTGGTCGGGGTGTGCGTGTGGGCCGGTGGCCTGGTCGCCGTGGTCCTGCTCCGCACGCGCACCAAGGGTGCGACGGGCCGGGTCATCGCCCGGTACTCGACGCTCGCCGGCTGGTCCTTCGGGGCCGTGGCGTTCTCCGGCATCGTGAACGCGTCGCTCCGGCTGACCGGTCCGCTCGACCTGCTCACGACGACCTACGGCTGGCTCATCACGGTCAAGGCGGTCATCCTCGTCCTGCTCGGCGTCGCCGGTGTCGTCCAGCGCCGGAAGCTCGTGCCCGGACTCCTCCGTGCGCCGCTCGACCGTCGCCTGTTCACCCGGTTCGCCCTGGCCGAGATCGTGTTCATGGCCGTGGCCATCGGCGTCTCGGTCGCCGTGTCCCGGTCGCAGCCGCCGATCCCGCAGACCCCGGCGACGGGCGAGGACACCCGCTCTGGTCTGATCGGCTTCCCGTTCCCGCCGGCGCAGACCGCGCAGACCTACCTGACGCAGTGGCACATCGACTGGGTGTGGCTCGGCCTGGCCGTCGTCGGAGCCGTCTGGTACCTGCTGGCGGTGCGCAAGCTCCGGAAGCGCGGTGACTCCTGGCCCGTCGGCCGCACCATCGCCTGGCTGATCGGCTGCGCCCTGTTCATCTGGACCACGTCGGCCGGCCCCGCGGTCTACGGCATGATCCACTTCTCGTCGCACATGCTCCAGCACATGCTGCTGATGATGTTCGTGCCGCTGCCGCTCGTGCTCGGCGGCCCGGTGCTGCTCGCGCTCCGCACGCTGCCGGTCCGCAACGACGGCTCCCGCGGCGCCCGCGAGTGGCTCATGCTCTTCGTGCACTCCCGCTGGATGCAGTTCCTCGGCAAGCCCGCCGTCGCCGGGATCATCTTCGCCGGGTCCCTCGTGGTGTTCTACTTCACCCCGGCGTACCAGGCCGCGATGCAGTCGCACGAGTGGCACGTCGCGATGATCGTCCACTTCGTCCTGAGCGGGTACCTGTTCTTCTGGGTGTTCGTCGGTGTCGACCCGGGCCCGAAGCGTCCGCCGTACCCGATGCTCATCATCACGCTCCTGGCCACCCTGGCGTTCCACGCGTTCTTCGGTGTCGCGGTCATGACGTCGCAGTCGGTGTTCGCGATCGACTGGTTCCACGCGCTCGGACAGACCAACGACGCCGCACTGCTCGACGACCAGCACACCGGCGGCGGCATCGCCTGGGGTGCGTCGGAGCTCCCGATGGTGTTCGTGGCCCTGCTGGTCGTCCGCAACTGGATGCGCTCGGACAAGCGCGACGCGAAGCGCCTCGACCGCAAGGCCGAGCGCGACGGCGACGCCGACCTCAAGGCCTACAACGAGCGCCTGGCGGCGATGAGCAAGCGGGACTGACCCGCCGTACCGATCGCCCGGGGGTGCCCGCGGGTGTTCAGTCGCCGTGGACGATGCAGACCGCGTCGAGGTCCATGGCGGCCTCGAGCGCGGCCGAGATCCCCGATTCCCCGTCCGGGCCGGCTGGGGTGACCGTGTCGACCCACCACAGCGGCGTCGCCAGGGTCGGCGCGTCCGGCAGGATCCGCTCCACCTCGTCGAAGGAGTCCACGCGCCGCACGCCCAGCACGGTGATCACCGGGTGGGTGGCGTCACGGCAGACCTGGACCATCGGTCCGTCGTCGAGTGCGCGGACGCCCCAGGTCTCGTCGTGCAGCAGGAGCGCCTCGGCGACCTCGCGCGGCTCGACGGGCTGCCGGCACAGGATCGTGACGTCACGCGGCACCCTGGCCGCCCACCATCCGGTCGTCGCGGACGTGGCCGTCGAGTGTGCCCTCGTCGTGGGCGGGGTCGAGCGGCGCACCGCCGACCAGCTGCAGGAAGCGGTCCTCGTCGATGCGGTCGAGGAACGACTCGAGCGCTTCCCAGCCGTCCTCGAAGCGGACGATCATGCCGCCGTCGGTGTCGGCGTCCGGGCGACCGGACGAGCCGGTTCCGGCGGCGAACGTCGCGGTCGTGGTGCGCGGCGGCGGCCAGACACCGTCACGGTCCAGGAAGCCGGCGGCCTCGGGCCCGACGACGACGGCGAGCGGCGACGGTTCTCCGTGCGAGACGGCACGGACCAGGTGGTCGGCGTCACCGCGGCGCTGCATGACGACGCCGAAGACGGGGACGACCTGGTCGGCGACCCGCTGCACGGCGTCGAACATGCGGTTGGCCAGGCCCGGGTCGGTGTTCTCCTCGGGCACGGTGAGCACGGCGGACATCGTCTCCACGACGACCCCGCCGACCAGGTGCGCGGTCATCGTCGCCGAGAAGCCCTCGCCGACGGCGTACGAGGTCGAGATGCCGGGTGCCTCGTGCTTCGCGTACTGCGTCACGACCCAGCGGTCCCACGGCACGGTGAGCGGTTCTGCGGTGCCCCACCGGGTCGGGCAGGTGCCGACGGTGTGGCACAGGGCCTCGATCGCCGAGCCCATGTCGACCGCGCGGCCGGGGTGGTGCCGGAGGGTCAGGTCGATGCTGATCTGACGGACCGAGTCGGCCGAGACCGGGTGCTCGGGCGACGGGGTGCCCACGAGTTCGGGGCCCCGGTGCACGAAGTCTTCGATGTCCGAGGCAGCGACACCGGTCCAGCCGTCACGCAGCGTCCCGTCGAAGTCGGACACGGCCCACGCGGCACCGTACGCGCCGAGTGCGTGCCGGAGCGCCGGGGTGATCGCCGCAGACCGTCCGGTGCGGAGCACGACCGTCCGCCCGGCGTCCGCCGACCGGCGGAGCAACGAGGCGAGCGCGTCGGTCAGCCACACGACGGGCGAGGCCGACTCGACCACGATCGCCGGGCCGACCACGTCGTCGATGAGGGGATGCCTGACCATCCGGGTCCTCCTCGGTTCGGGGCTGGAACTCCCTGGACGGTACACACGGGTCCGACACCTGTCCGTCGAGTCGGCACCCTCACAGCGGAGACTCGGGAGGCACGACACGCGCCCGGCAGACGGCGTACGGTGCGCGGTCGGCTGGCTTCCAGGCGAGAATCCGCTAGGCTTGCCGAGTCCCGTTCTGCGGGGCGCGCGAGTGTAGTTCAATGGTAGAACTCCAGCTTCCCAAGCTGGTAGCGCGGGTTCGATTCCCGTCACTCGCTCCAACTACGATCAAGCCGTGGAGTCCAAGCCGGCATCGGTCCTCAAGGCCATCAGGGCCGAGATCATCAGCGGCTCGCTCGCACGTGGCTCGAGACTCAAGGAAGACGTGCTCGCGGAGCGTTTCGGCGTCTCCCGGGTCCCTGTCCGCGAAGCCCTCCGACAGCTGGAGACCGAGGGCTTCGTCGTCGCCGAGAAGTTCAAGGGCGTCCGGGTCGCGGATTCCTCAACCGAGGTCGTCATCGAATTGATGCAGATCCGGCGCGGGCTCGAGGTCCTGGCCGCCGAGCTCGCGGCCGACCGGACGGGCGGCGACTGCGCGGCCCTGCTCCGGGCAGTCGGCCACGAGGGCCGCTCCGATCAGGAGGTCGAGGCCCAGTCGCCCCGGTTCGCATTCCACGGCCTGGTGGCCCGAGCGTCCGGGAACACCCGACTCGAGACGATGATCGAACAGCTGATCCACCAGACCGCCTGGGCCTTCGAGCGCGTGACGCGTGAAGAGGTCGCCGCGAGCAGCGGGGACCACGCCGCCGTCGCGAACGCGATCCTGCGGGGAGCATCGGTTCAGGCAGGGCTGCTGATGGACGAGCACCTGCGTCGCGACGAAGCGATCTACCGCGAACTCAGCGCGTAGAACGTATACGACCGCAGTTCGCGCGCAGTCGGCGACTTCGACCGTATGTCTGATCCGGTGCGGGTTGAGCCGGATGCGTCACGAAATGTCTCGAAGTCGAAACCAGCCCGAAACAGCTTTTCGTATACAAAAGAGTGACCGCACGGTGCACCGCTCACTCTTCCCCGCTGGAGTTACGAATGTCTGCTGTAACGCGCTCCACCGCACCAACACGCACCACCACCGACCAGCCTTCCGGAGGCGTCGGCTCCGCACTCGACTCGATCGGGTTCACACGAGCCCAGTTCTGGGTCCTCATGCTCATCCTCGCCGGTGAGTTCTTCGACACCCTCGAGCAGAACTCCGTCGGCGCGATGGCCACCAACATCAAGGCCTCCCTCGCGATCGGCGACGTCCAGCTCTCCACCATCAACACCGCGACCGTCGTCGGCGGTTTGGTCGGCAGGCTCCTCGCCGGTTGGCTCGCCGACCGCTACGGCCGCCGGTTCTCGCTCGGCCTGAACCTGCTCGTCTACACGCTGGGCGGCCTGCTGAGCGCTGTCTCCCCGAACTTCGAGATGCTGCTGGTCAGCCGCTTCATCGTCGGCATCGGCGTCGGCGGTGAGTTCATGATCGGCATCGCGATGCTGTCCGAGATGGTCGCGACCCGGTACCGGGGCGGACTCATCGCCACGATCAACGTCGGTGCAGGCGGCATCGGGAACTTCATCTCCTACGGCCTCTTCCTGCTCCTCCTCGGCCCGTTGGCCGTCCCGCTCGGTGGCGACGACCACGTCTGGCGCTGGAGCTTCGTGATCCTGGCGCTCCCCGCGCTGTTCGTCGTCCTGTACCGGCGCAAGTTGCCCGAGACGCCGCGCTGGCTCCTCTCGAAGGGGCGGATCGACGACGCGAACCGCTCGCTCGCGGTCCTCGCCTCGAACACCTTGACGCCGCCCGCGGACGCCGTCGGCCCCGTCCGGCTCAGCCCCGCAGATCTCCCGCCGGTGTCCTTGCACGCCTCACCCGCAGCGGTGTTCCACCGGCTGGTCCTGCGCCGGACGATCGCCATCGGGGTCGCGTCGTGGATGGCCTTCGGGGTGCAGGTCACGCTGAACTTCCTCATGCCCACGCTGCTCGTCGAACGTGGGTACTCCGTCTCGCAGAGCCTGCTGTACACGATGATCATGAACGTCGGCTCGCTCCTCGGATGCACCGCCGCCGCCCTGCTCGCGAACCGCATCGGGCGTCGACCGTTGGTCGCCACCGCGGGGGTCCTGGGCTGTCTGACCGCACTGGCGTTCGCAGCGTTCGGGAACGACACCGGCGCGATCCTCGCCCTCGGCGCACTGTTCCAGTTCTTCACGATGCTGACGAACACCACGCTCGCAGCCTGGACCGCCGAGGTCTACCCCACGGCGATCCGAGCGTCCGGCGCCTCGATCGTGAACGGGATCGGCAACATCGCCGGCGCCGTGATGCCCTTCGCCGCGATAGCGCTCTACGGTGCCTGGGCCTTCGCCGGTGTCTTCGGACTCGCGGCAGCCATGTACGCGGTGCTCGTGATCGCGTCGCGGTTCGCCCCCGAGACGCGCGGTCGTTCCCTCGAGGACGTGAACGAGAACGTCCTCACCGCCAGGTCCACCTGAACCACCCGATCCACCCACACGATCCAGCGGCGTGCCGGGCAACGCCCGGCACGCCGCACCCCACGAACGGAGCACCACCATGGACACCCTGCAGATCTCGGCGACCGCGAACGGCCTCAACTACCTGCCCGAGTACGTCGCCGACCTGGGCGGCCTCTTCGCCGAACGCGGACTCACCGTGACCGCCACCGCTTGCGACCCGTGGACTGGCGTCCTCGACGACATCGACTCGGGTGCAGCCCACCTCGCGCTCGGGGGCCTCTGGGTGCCGGCGATGTACGCCGGCACCGCTCGTGCACTGTCCGTCGTCGGCCAGCTGAACCACGCCTTCCCGATGACCATCGTGGCGCGGAACGAGACCGACCCGATCACCCTGGACTGGCTCGCGGGGAAGGTCGTGCTCGCGCCGGGTGCGGGCGGCAGCGCGCCCTACGAGTTCACGGCGGGGCTCGTCCGCGAAGCCGGTCTCGACGTCGCAGCGACCCGCTTCGTCCGCGACCTGTCGACCGCCATGCTCGTGGAGCTCTACCGAGGCGGCCTCGGCGACGCCATCATCCTCGACCTCGTGTCCGCCGAGGAACTCGTGGCGGCTGGCGGCGGGTCGATCGTCTTCCGGCACCTCGATGCCGGCGGGGTGATGCCGAACAGCGTCTACTACACCCGCACCGACCGTATCGAGGAACTCGGTGACCGCGTGCCACGGTTCATGGACGGCATCGCTGCGGCCATGCAGCGGATCACCGCTGGCGACGCCGACGCCGAGATCACCGCCGTGCTCGCAGCCCGCTGGCCGGACAAGGACCAGTCGCTGCTCCGACGAGCCGCCGACGAGATGGCGGCGGGCGGCGTGTGGGACTCCGCCGTCGTGGAGCGTGATGCGTCCGACCGGTGGATGCGGATCCTGTTCGACGGCGGACTCACGACGCACGTCCCGTCGTCCGACGAACTCCTCGGTTCGCCGAGCGCCGTCGCCGTCTCGTGACGCTCGTCCTCGGGGCGTCCGACGTCGCTGCTGCGCTCGAGGACGTCGATGTGCTCGAAGCCGTCGAAGCCGTCCACGCCGACCTCGGAGCAGGCCGGATGCAGCAGCCGGCCCCGGTCGCCCTGACGGGTGCCGACGATGCGCTCTTCCTGCCGATGGCGGTGCGGTCCGACCGGCTGGGTCTGGTGGCGGTGAAGCTCATGGCCGACATCCCGCACAACGCCTCCCGCGGTCTGCCGACCCAGCGGTCCAGCATCTTGGTGTCGTCTGCGATGACCGGCGAGTGCCTGGGCGTCCTCGACGGCAAGGACATCACCCGCGCGCGGACGGCGGCAGCCTCGGTCGTCGCCACGCAGCACCTCGCTCGATCGCACAGCACGACGCTGGGGTTCGTCGGCGCCGGGAACCTCGCCGTCGAGCACCTGCGTGCGTTCGCGAAGGTCCGGTCCTTCGAACGGGTGCTCCTCTGGTCGCGTTCCGCGGCGACGACCGGTCGGTTCCTCGAGACCGTCGGTGACGACCTCGCTCAACGATGCACCGTGGTGGGTGGTCCCCGCCAGGTGGCCGAGGAGTGCGACGTCCTGTGCACGCTCACGCCGTCGGTACGCCCGGTCGTGGAGGGCGGTTGGCTGCACGCGGGCCAGCACGTGAACGCCGTCGGCGCCCGTCCGCGCCCCACCCACCGCGAGCTCGACGGCCCCGCGATGGCGCGTGGGACGGTGTTCGTCGACAGCCGGGCCACAGCCTGGTCGAAGTCGGGCGACCTGCTCGAGGCCGTCATCGAGGGCGCGGTCCCGCAGGACCTGCACCCGGCCGAACTCGGCGAGGTCATCGTCGGACGTGCTGCCGGCCGGGTCGACGACGACCAGGTCACGGTGTTCGACTCGGTCGGGCTCGGTGCGCAGGATCTGGCGGTCGCCGCCCTGGTGCTCGAAGTCGCTCGCGAACGAGGCCTCGGGACCACGGTGCCGACCTCGGGCCGCTGACGGGGACGGTCGTGTCGGGGTCGGCGCACCCAACTACGCTCTCGACATGACCATCCCCGCACCGGCGACGCACGTCGTCATCGGCGCCGGGGTCGTCGGTGCTGCGACCGCGTACGCCCTGACGGCCCGCGGCGAGCGCGTCCTGCTCGTCGAGCAGCACGCCCGCGGCCACCACCTCGGTTCCTCGCACGGTGCGACCCGGATCTTCCGGCAGGGCTACGCCGACCCGGAGTACGTCGCGCTGACCACCCGCGCACTGGCGCTGTGGGAAGGGCTCGAGGAGGCCGCCGGCGAGGAGCTCATCGTCCGCACGGGCGCGGTCGACCACGGGCGGCCCGAGGTCGTCGACGCGATCGCCGCCGCCCTGGCCGACGCGGACATCCCCCACGAGTCGCTGACGCCGGAGCAGGCGGCAGCACGTTGGCCCGGCATCGCGTTCGAGGGGCACGTGCTGACCCATGCGTCGGCGGGGCGGATCCGCTCCGACCGGACGGTCGAGGCCTTCCTGACCCTGGCCGAACGGACCGGCCTCGCCGACCTGCGCTTCGACACCCGGGTCACCGGGCTCGACGACCACGGTGACGACGTCACCGTGACACTGTCCGACGGCACCGCGGTCCGCACCGCGTCCGTGGTGGCCGCGGTGGGGTCGTGGGCCCCCACGCTCGTCGGCGGGCTGCTTACCGGACGCGGGACGGGCCTCCCGGCCATCCGCGTCACCCAGGAGCAGCCCGCCCACTTCCCCAGCCACCTGCCGGACGAGGCCTGGCCGAGCTTCGTGCACTGGGCCGACGGCGACGACGTCTACGGGCTGCTGACGCCCGGCGAGGGCGTCAAGGTCGGGTTCCACGGCACCGGGCCCGTGGTCGACCCGGACGACCGCGACTTCACGCCCGTACCCGCCGAAGCCGAGCGGCTGCAGGCGTACGTCGCGCGGTACGTGCCGGGGGTCGACGCGACGAAGCCGACGTTCATCAGCTGCCTGTACGACAACTCCCCCGACGAGGACTTCGTCATCGACCGCATGGGGCCGCTCACCGTGGCGACGGGGTTCTCCGGGCACGGCTTCAAGTTCGCGCCGTTGCTGGGCGAGATGCTCGCGGACCTCGCGACGGGCGGAGTGCCGCACCCGCGCTTCGCCCTGCCGGAGCCGGTGCCCGCGCCCTGACGCGTCGGGGCACGGTCGTTCGCGAGACGCCGGCGTGTTCGTTCGACGCGGCCGGCGCGGTCGACGAACGCCGTCGTGTTCGTTCGACGCCGCCTTGGCCTCGAGACGCCGCCGAATACGGAGGCGTCTCGCGGACAACGAGGCGTTCTGCGCAGACGCCGGCGTCTCACACACACACCACACACACCGGCGTCTCACACACGCGCGCACGCCGGCGTCCCGCGACCGGCCACTACGGTGGAACCGTGCGCATCATCGTGGCTCCGGACTCGTTCAAGGGCACCGCGACGGCGGCGTCGATCGCTGCGGCGGTCCGCGACGGTTGGCTGGCCGAACGCCCTGACGACGACGTGGTGCTCGTCCCGATGGCCGACGGTGGCGAGGGCACCCTCGACGCCTTCGAGACCGCCGTCCCCGGATCCGTCCGGGTCCCCGTCACCGTGACCGGGCCGGCCGGGGCCCCGGTCGCCACCCAGTGGCTGCGACTGCCCGACGGCCGTGCCGTGGTGGAGCTCGCGGCGACGAGCGGCCTGCCCCTGCTCGATGCACCGATGCCGGACACGGCGACGAGCCGTGGGTTCGGCGAGGCGATCGCCGCCGCGCTCGACGCCGGTGCGACGGGGCTCGTGCTCGGCATCGGGGGCAGCGCGTCCACCGACGGCGGGCGTCCGGTGCTCGAGGCGCTCGGCCTCGACGAAGAGCAGAGCGGCACCGGCACCGGCACCGGCGGTCTCCGAGCACTCCCACCGCTCGGGGTCACCGTGCTCACCGACGTCACCTCACCGCTGCTCGGCCCGACGGGTGCCGCCGCCGTCTTCGGCCCGCAGAAGGGCATCACGCCCGACCGTGTGGCGTCCTTCGACGACCGGCTCGCCATCTGGGCCGCGCGCTTCCCCGACGTCGACCCGAGCACCCCGGGCGCCGGAGCCGCGGGTGGGGTGGGGTTCGGCCTGCTGGTGTGGGGCGCCACGCTCGCGGGTGGGGCAGCGGCCGTCGCCGAGGTCCTCGGGCTGCCGGCACTGCTCGGGGGCAACGACATCGTGAACGGTACCGACGTGAACGCCGCCGACGTCGTGATCAGCGGCGAGGGACGCTTCGACGGACAGAGCGCCGTCGGCAAGGTGCCCTCGGTGGTCCGCGACCTGACGGCGGCGCACGCTCCCGGTGCCCGCTCGATGCTCGTCGCCGGCGCGATCGAGGCCCCGCTCGACGACTACGTGGCCGCCGCGTCGCTGACCGTGCTCGCGACGCAGACCACCGGCGAACCCGACGACGCCCTCGCCGACCCCCTGCGCTTCGCGACGATCGCCGGGCAGCGGCTGGCCCGGCTGGCCTGAGCGAGCAGAACGCCGGGCGCACCGCACACCGGCGCACCGCTGCGCCGCGCACCGCCGCGCCGCGCAGCCGCCGCGACGCGCCCGTCGGGCGGCACCAGGGGTGTCCTGGTTGTACCTCCCACACGGCCGCGGGGGCGCGCAGACTGGTTCCGGGCCGGAACCGGCCCGCAACGCACCACCCCCACGAGGAGATCATTGCGCACCGTCAACGCGTACGCGGCACCGTCAGCGACCGAGCCGCTCGTCAAGACCACCATCACCCGTCGTGACGTCGGCCCGGACGACGTCGCGATCGACATCGCCTACGCCGGCATCTGCCACTCGGACATCCACACCGTCCGCGGTGAGTGGGGCCCCATCCAGTACCCGCAGGTCGTCGGCCACGAGATCGTCGGCCACGTCACCGAGGTCGGCGCGAACGTCACCAAGCACAAGGTCGGCGACCGCGTCGGCGTCGGCTGCATGGTGAACTCGTGCGGCGAGTGCGAGAACTGCGTCGCCGGCCAGGAACAGTACTGCCTCAAGGGCAACATCGGCACCTACGCCAGCGTCGACCCCGCCGACGGCTCGATCACCCAGGGCGGCTACTCGCAGGCCGTCGTCGTGAACGAGGACTTCGTGCTCCGCGTCCCCGAGTCGCTCGACATCGAGAAGGTCGCGCCGCTGCTCTGCGCCGGCATCACCACCTACTCGCCGCTCCACCACTGGAAGGCCGGCCCCGGCACGAAGGTCGCCGTCGTCGGCATGGGCGGGCTCGGCCACATGGCCGTCAAGATCGCCGTCGCGCTCGGCGCCGAGGTCACCGTCCTGTCGCAGACCACCTCGAAGGAAGCCGACTCGCTCCGCTACGGCGCGAAGGCCCACTACGCGACGAAGGACCCGGAGACGTTCGAGAAGCTCGCGAACTCCTTCGAGCTCATCATCAACACCGTCTCGGCGAAGATCCCGATGGGTTCCTACCTCGGCCTGCTCAAGGTCGACGGCACCCTCGTCAACGTCGGTGCACCGTCCGAGCCGCTCGAGGTGCCGGCCTTCGCGCTCATCCCGCGTCGGCTCAGCTGGGCTGGTTCCGCCATCGGCGGCATCCAGGAGACCCAGGAGATGCTCGACTTCTGCGCCGAGCACGGGATCCTGCCGGAGACCGAGCTCATCAGCGCCGACCAGATCAACGAGGCCTACGAGCGCGTCCTGTCCTCGGACGTCCGCTACCGCTTCGTGATCGACGCGGCCACGCTGGCGTAGTCGTCACCACATGATGGACGGAAGGCCCGGTACCAGCTGGTACCGGGCCTTCCGTCTGTCGTCTCCGGACCGTCAGCCGACCTCGTCACCGGACGGCAGCGCGCCGCACCAGTCGACGGAACCGGCGTCGATGCTCGCCTCGAGCGCGCCGGAGGCCGCGTCGACGATGCTCACGAGCTCGCCGTTCGCCGACTTCGTCGCGACCGCGACGAACTGGCTGTTCGGGGACGGGCAGACCGCGGTGACGCTCGCGTCCTCCGGGATCGTCACGGGCAGACGGGAGGCGCGTCCCCCGTCGACACGCACGATCCGTGCCGCGATGGTGCCGTCCGACCGCACGTCCCCCAGCACCCGCAGGTACGTGTCGTCGGACAGCTGGGCGATGCGGCCGAGGACGGCCGCATCCGTGCTGGCCGCGGGGGCCTGCAGCGCTGACTTGGACCCGTCGGTCAGGTCCAGCCGTTCGATGCCGGTGCCCGTCTCGACGACGGCCGTGGTGCCGGTGCCGACGAAGCCGTGCAGGTAGGTCGCGCTGCCGAGCCGGACCGGGTCGGCGCGACCGCTCATGTCGACGAGGACCAGGTCGTCGCTGCCCGTCCGGACCAGGGCACTCTCGGTGCGCGGGACGTAGGCCCACTGCCCGACGGTCATCGGCACGGCGCCCGTCTTCGGCTTGCCGTTCGCGGCGATCGCGGTGGGCATGTGCGTGCCCGTCATGTCGACCACGTACAGGCCGGTGTTCCGGGACTGCCCGGTCGAGGTGTCGGCGTACTCGAACCCGAACGAGGCCCCGTCGTCCGCGACGTGGAGCGCCGTGACCCGCCCCTCGGACGTCGGCAGGGTGAGGTGCTCGACGGGGGCGTCGTCGTCCTGCACGCCGCCGCTCAGCGCCACGATGTCGACGGAGGAGCTGGCGTCCGTGCCGCTCACGACCACCAGCGAGCGGCCGAGCCGGGCGTACTCGCTGATCGCGGTGCCCTCGTAGACGGTCGTGGCGCCGCCGGCGTCGAGGGAGCGCCGGACGATGCGGTCCTTCGCGCCTGCCTGCCCGGGGACCAGGGCGAGCACGTCGGTGCTGCCGGTGCGGATCGCCGCCGTCAGGTCCGACGTCGCACGTTGTCCCGGCGCCCGGACACCCGCGACCGTGACGGTGTAGTCGCGGTCGTAGGCCAGCGGCCCGGCGAACTCGACCGCGATGGTGTTGCCGCTCGAGGTCACGGTGTGCGCCGCAGCCGGGCTGACCCGGACGTCGGCGGCGTCGACCTTCTGCAGTGCCTGGTTCGCCGTCAGGATGATCCGCTGGGCCGGCCTCGTGACGAGCCCGGTCGCGTCGTAGGACACGTCGCGGAGCCGCGGACCCTGCTGCGAGCCGACGACCGCGGCGAGCGCGGCGACCACGGCGAGGACGACCACGACGGCCACGTACCGGCGGTGGAACCGGTGCGCGACCGGGCGGCGCTCGCGGCGCCCCTCGGAGCTCGCGCCCGTCTCAGTACTCATACGGGTCCTTGGGCTGCGCGACCTCGGTGACCTTCGCGGCCTTGACGACGATGCGGGCGTCGGCGGACTGGTCCGGGTTCGCTGCGAGGGCGCCGCGGACGGTGACCCACTTCCCCTCGTCGGGGACGGTGCCGCTGCCGCCACCGCTACCGTCGTCGTCGCCGGGCACGACGCTGAGGCCGACGGGTTGCGCGTCCACGGCGCAGCAGCTGATCACGAAGCGGGTCAGGGTGAACGACCCGTCGTCACCGGGCACCACGAAGCCCGTCAGTTCGACCTGCTTGCCGACGAGTGCCGTGGTGTCGGTGGTCTGCCGGATCAGGGCCGCCCAGTCCTTGACGCCGTACTCCGAGGTGTCGACGCCCTCGCTCCCGAGCAGGGACACCGCTGCCTCGGAACCGGTGGCGTTCGACAGGGTCGCCGAGTCGACGCTCCGCTGCTGTGCGGTGCGGGCGGACAGCGTCGTCGGGGGCAGGACGAGCATCGCGACGGTGACACCAACGGTGACGACGGCGGCTGCACCGCCGAGCACGACGCGGACGGCGCGACGACGGCCGAGTCCGCGCCGCCCCCGATCGCCATCTGGCTCGTGCTCGTGCTCGTCCGCGTCGTCGCCGTGCGTGTGGCCGTGCCCGCGGGCGATGACCACCAGGCCTGCGATCGACGCGGGCACCCCGACGGCGGCGAGCACGACCGTGAACACCGAGTAGCGCGGGTTGATGTACAGGTCGAGTTGCCCGACCAGCGCCAGCCACAGCGTGCAGAGCGCAACGGCCAGCACCGACCCGAGGCCCAGGTACGCGGGCGCGTTGCTGCGTGCATCAGACGAGGACATTCATCACCAACCCGACGGCTCCGGCGAACAGGACGCACACGACGGACAGCAGCACCAGGAAGCGGACCCGGAACGTCGTGCGCAGCAGGGCGATCATCTTGACGTCGATGATCGGCCCGATGATCAGGAACGCCGTGATCGACCCCGGCAGGAACGTCGAGGCGAAGGACAGCGCGAAGAAGGCGTCGACGTTCGAGCAGAGCGACACCGTCATCGCCAGCAGCATCATCGCCGCGACGGACAGCACCGGGTTCGAGCCGATCGCGACCAGGGTCGAGCGGGGCACGGCGACCTGGATCGCGGCGGCGAGCCCGGCACCGACGAACAGTGCCGGCATCATCGTCGCCGTCTCGCCGCCGAACTGCGCGGCGCTCTGCCGCCAGCGGTGCAGGCCCCGGGGCGCTCCCACGGCCGCACGGCACCGGGCCTCGAAGGCGGGGAGCAGCAGGTCGGCCGGACGGCGGTGCGCGGCGACGATCCAGCCGACGAGGTTCGCGACGACGAAGCCACCGACGATGCGCACCGGCAGGATCCACCCCGACCAACCGAACGCCTGCGCGGTGCTGATGATGACGAGCGGGTTGAGGATCGGGGCAGCGACCAGGAACGTGACCGCCTCGGCCGGCGTGAACCCGCGCATCATCAGACCGCGGGCCAGCGGGACGTTGCCGCACTCGCACACCGGGAACAGCATCCCGATCAGGGAGATCACGGCCCGACGACCGAAGGCGTTCTGCGGCAGGACCTTCTCGAGCGCACCGACCGGTACCCAGACCTCGACGACGATCGACAGCACGATGCCGAGCACCACGAAGGGCAGGGACTCGACGACGACGCTGATCGCCAGCGTCAGGAAGTCCTGCACGACGTCGGGCAGCCCGGTCGTCCCGATGCTCGGGGAGAACAGCCGGATGCCCAGCAGGACGACGACGGCGAGCAGCACCAGGCCGGGGCCGGTGAGGCTCCGGGTGCGCTGCGGCGGCCGCGTGGTCGTCGTCACCGGGACAGGATAGGCGACGCGTCCTGCCCGGGGCTGCGCGCCCTTCGCACCGTGCGAGTTCGGTCACCCCGTTCAGGGTTGCCCGCTCGGTGCAGGTATGAAGCGCCGCACGGAGCCACCAACGCCGCACGGGTTCGCGGACCCGGCACCGTGCACGCGCTCCGGGCAACGGGCAACGGGCAGCGGTCAGACCCGGGCGATGCCCGCCACGTGTCGGTCCAGCGTGTCGATCGCCCACGAGGCGTCACCACCGGGGTCGACCCGCACGATGTGCATCGCGAGCCCGTCCACCAGGGCGTGCAACCGCCGGGTCTCGTACGGCACGGCAGCGTCCGGCACCCCGACCGCGCGGAGGATCTGCGCGCACCACTGGCGCATCTCGTCGACGACCCGGTCGTGGAACGGCCGGAGTTCGGCGTCGGTCAGGGCGGCGGTGCCGAGGCCGAGGTAGACGTCGAGCTCGATGCGCCGCTCCTCGTCGAGGGGCAGCAGCTCGAGCAGGACCGCGTGCGCGTAGGCGGTCCCGCGCAGGTCCCGCGGCACGGAGTCGACCCGGGCCGCGGTCGCGTCGAACACCAGCTCGAGCGCGTGCGACCGGACACTCGCCTGGGTCGGGAACGTGTAGCGGACCGTGCTCGGCGGCAGCCCGGCCTCGGCGGCGACGTTCCGGACGCTCAGTGCCCCGAGGCCATCGCGGGCGAGGACCCGGCACGCCGCCTCGGACACGGTGCGGCGCCGTTCGTCGACGTCCATGCTCCTGGCCACGACGCCATACTCGCACAGTCGTACCAACTCGTGCTACCGTCGAGGTCGTTGTCGCACAGTCGTACGACAACGGGAACCACAACGACCCCCGCAGGAAAGGACATCGTCATGGCATGGGCAATCCTCGTGCTCAGCGGCGTGCTCGAAGCCGTCTGGGCCACCGCCCTCAGCGCCTCGAACGGCTTCAAGAAGGTCGTCCCGACAATCGTGTTCGTCGCCGGGATGGCCCTGAGCATGGTGGGGCTGGCGTTCGCGATGAAGACCATCCCGGTCGGCACCGCGTACGCCGTCTGGGTCGGCATCGGCGCATCCCTGACCGTGGTCGTCGCGATCCTCCGCCGCCAGGAAGCCGCGTCCTTCGCCCGACTCGCCCTGGTCTTCGGTCTCGTGGCGTGCGTCATCGGCCTCAAGGTGGTGAGCTGACGTGGCGTGGATCGTCCTGTTCGTCAGCGCAGCACTCGAGACCGTCTGGGCGACCGCCCTCGGCGAGAGCGACGGGTTCACCGAGCTCCGACCGACGATCGTGTTCGGCGTCACGATCGCGATCAGCCTCGTCGCGTTCGGCTACGTCCTGCAGCACATCCCGATCAGCACGGCCTACGCGGTGTGGACCGGGACCGGCGCCGCCCTCACGGTGCTCTGGGGCATGGCGACGGGCGCCGAACCCGTCACCGTGCTGCGTCTGCTCTTCATCGCCGGGATCGTCGGCTGCGTCGTCGGCCTCAAGCTGGTGCCGGCACGCCCCGCCGCGGAGCGCGCCACTCCCCTCGCGGAAGCGACAGATCTCCGCGGATGATCCGCGGGCAACTGTCGCTCTCGCGAAGGTGACGGCAGCGCCATCCGCAGGGCTGTCGCTTTCACGACGCAGCGCCCTGGACGCGCGCCGGGACGGACGNTCACCGTGCTGCGTCTGCTCTTCATCGCCGGGATCGTCGGCTGCGTCGTCGGCCTCAAGCTGGTGCCGGCACGCCCCGCCGCGGAGCGCGCCACTCCCCTCGCGGAAGCGACAGATCTCCGCGGATGATCCGCGGGCAACTGTCGCTCTCGCGAAGGTGACGGCAGCGCCATCCGCAGGGCTGTCGCTTTCACGACGCAGCGCCCTGGACGCGCGCCGGGACGGACGGGAGGCCCGGTGCCAGCTGGCACCCGGCCTCCCGTCCGTCAGGTGGTCAGGCGATCAGACGGACGCGCCCGTCCACTTATCCTCGGCGGCGACGTGGTCGCTGCCGACCGTTCCGGCGGCGAGCGCCGCGGCCGCACGCTCCGTGTGGCTCGGCGGGTTCGAGGGCACGCCCTCGGGCCGCCCCTCGTCGTTGAGCTTGCGCAACTCCGGCACGATGTCCGTCGCCAGGATGTCGATCTGCTCGAGCACCGTCTTGAGCGGCAGGCCGGCGTGGTCGATGAGGAACAGCTGGCGCTGGTAGTGCCCGACGTGGTCCTTCATCGCGGCGTACCGGTCGATGACCTGCTGCGGCGAACCGACGGTGAGCGGGGTCTGGGCGGTGAAGTCCTCCATCGAGGGGCCGTGGCCGTAGACCGGGGCGTTGTCGAAGTAGGGCCGGAACTCGTCGATCGCGTCCTGCGAGTTCTTCCGCGCGAAGAACTGCCCACCGAGCCCGACGATCGCCTGGTCGGCACGGCCGTGCCCGTAGTGCTCGAAGCGCTGGCGGTACAGGCCGACCATCTGCTCGGTGTGCTGGATCGGCCAGAAGATGTTGTTGTGGAAGAACCCGTCGCCGTAGTACGCGGCCTGCTCGGCGATCTCCGGCGTGCGGATCGAGCCGTGCCAGACGAACGGCGGGACACCGTCGAGCGGACGCGGGGTCGAGGTGAAGCCCTGCAGCGGCGTGCGGAACTTGCCCTGCCAGTTGACGACGTCGTTCTCCCACAGCTGGCGGACGAGCGCGTAGTTCTCGATCGCCAGGTTGACGCCCTGACGGATGTCCTGCCCGAACCACGGGTAGACGGGGCCGGTGTTGCCGCGCCCCATCATCAGGTCCATGCGGCCGTCGGACACGACCTGGAGCATCGCGTACTCCTCGGCGATGCGCACCGGGTCGTTCGTGGTGATCAGCGTGGTCGACGTGGACAGGGTGATGTCCTTCGTCTTCGCGGCCAGGTAGGCGAGCAACGTGGTCGGCGACGAGGCCACGAACGGCGGGTTGTGGTGCTCACCGGTCGCGAAGACGTCGAGGCCGGCCTGGTCGGCGTGCTCGGCGATCGTCAGGATGTCGCGGACGCGCTGGGTGTCGTCCGGCGTGGTGCCGGTCGTGGGGTCGGTCGTGACGTCACTGACCGTGAAGATGCCGAACTGCATGTTGCGCCGCCTTTCGCGATATCGATGCGTTTGCATCGACTTGCTCGGTACAACGTAGCGCACGGCGTGGCATTCCCGCCAGGCTCGCGCCCGTCGGTCGGTGCTGTCGCGCGGCCTGGAGGCCCGGCTCGGCTCCCCGGGTCAGCCGGCGGACCGCAACGTGGCCGGGTCGGTGCGCGCGGCGTGGTGCATCCCGTCCAGGAACCAGACCGCGGTGACCACCGCCAGGACGCTCGCACTGGACGCCAGCCGCCCCGCGAGCAGGATCGCGGCATGGTCGTACGCGCCGTCACCGGCCAGCCCGACCACGAGCGCCGCGACACCGATCGCCAGCGTGGCCCCGGTCACCACGAGGAGCACGACGCTCACCACCCGCCGCGGGCCTCGTCGACCGTCACGGTCACCCCGGAGCCCGCGGTCGACCCGGGGGCCCACCGCGCGGACGATCCCGAGCCAGAACACCGCGATCGCGCAGGCACCGATGATGTCGCTGACCCGGTGCCAGCCGTAGACCACGGTCTGGTTCGCCACGAACACCGCGTAGCCCGCGCCGACGATGGTCACCAAGGGGCGGAACCGACGAGGCGTGACCATCAGGACCGCGAACAGCGCCGCCAGCGCGATCGTCGCGTGCCCCGACGGGAACGAGTTCGGCGTCGTCGACTGGGCGATCTCCGGGCGCACGGCGATACGCTTGACGAGCGTCGAGGTGGCCGCCGACGCGAGCACCACGACCCCCGCGCCGAGCCCCACCGACAGCCGCCGTCTGGCGAACGCCACGGCGACGATCACGACGACGAGCAACAGGATCACCGGCACCGAGATGACGT
Organism: Curtobacterium sp. 8I-2; assembly: GCF_902506155.1. Classification (NCBI taxonomy): domain Bacteria; kingdom Bacillati; phylum Actinomycetota; class Actinomycetes; order Micrococcales; family Microbacteriaceae; genus Curtobacterium; species Curtobacterium sp. 8I-2. Next base: position 1,498,669 of record NZ_LR732827.1, on the reverse strand, counting down.
TGAGGGCAGTGTCCGAGCTGAACAGGTCGGACTCCCGGACCCCGCCGAGCGCGGCGTCCTCCGCTTTCTGACCGACCGGGGTCAGCACCGCGACCCCGTAGACGAGAGGCACGATCACGAACCCCAGAGCCGCAAGCGCAGCCCACCGCACCCGCCGCGAGACCAACGGTCCACGCGATTCGGATGCGCTGCGCTCGGGTGTCAAGGTCACCGGGCTGGTCCTCCTCGGAGTGGTCGTCGTCGGGCTCCTCGCACGACTGGCAGCGGCGCTGCGATTGGGTCGGTCGGGGTCCGACACGATACCGTTGGAGCACCGGCCGGAGGCTGGGAACCGCACCCCTGTCGGCCGCGCACTCCGCGCCACGACGACGGGATCGGTGATCCCAGCCGGGCCGTCGCACCACGCGGGACCGACGCACGTCGCGTCGGCAGTGTACGAGGAGGAAACCGAAGTGGCCATCAAGGAACCGGGTATCACCGCCTCGCCGAACCGGGGTCTCGCACTCACGGCCGGCGGCGTCCTCGCACTCTGGGGCGTCCTGGGCTTCTTCTTCGCCGCCGACGGCGACCCCGGCTTCTTCAACCGCCAGGGCGGCATGCTGTGGAACGCGTTCGGCGTGAACCCGGCGCTCTGCCTGGTGTGGGTGCTGCTCGCCGTGGTCCTGCTCATCACCGGCCTCGGCAACACCATCGGCTCCCGCAACGGCAACCTGCTCGTCGGAGTCCTGCTCGTGGTCTTCGCGGTGTACGGCTTCGTCTTCGTGGACACCTCGGCCAACGTCTTCGCGCTCAACACCACGGACAACGTCTTCCACGCGATCGTCGGTGTGATCCTGCTGCTCACCGCACTCGGTGCCGACAAGGAGAACCTCCGCGCGCTGCGTGCCGCGCGCGCCTGACGCCTCCGCTCGACTGCACTTCCCGACGCCCGTCTGCCGCTCCGGCAGGCGGGCGTCGTCGCGTGTGCGGGGCCGGTGCGGGCATCGCGTGTGGGGGCCGGTGCGGGCGCGCGGGCCGGTCACGACTCCCCGCTCAGGTGCGCCGGTCGGTCACGAACTGTCGGATGCGGAGCGTCCAGGCGACGACGAGTGACCACTCGACGCAGGACCGACGGGGAGTCGTGACCGCCCGGCAGCGTGCGACAAGCACGCAGGCATGCCCGCACCGACGTTCCTCGGCGCGAAGCCGATGCAGAAGACCGACCGGGTCAGTCCGACGCGCTGGTCAGCTTCCGGTCAGTCCGCGTCGGCGTCGGCGTCAACGTCGGCGTCGGGCTTCGCCTTCGGGGCTTCGAGCTCGGTGGCGACGATGCGCGGTGCCTCGGACATGAAGCGTCGGACGTCCAGGTCCACGATGATGTCCTGCGGGCGGAGCGGGCGCGTCAGGAACAGCCCCTCGAGCGAGGTCAGCCGCGACAACGCCACGTAGGTCTGGCCGGCGCTGAACACCCGGTTGCCGAGGTCGACCACGGCACGGTCGTACGTGCTGCCCTGGGACTTGTGGATGGTCACGGCCCAGGCGAGCCGGAGGGGGAACTGCTGGAACTCCCCGACCGTGTCCTTCTTGAGTTCCTTCTTGTCCGCGTCGTACGAGTACTTGAACTTCTCCCACACCGACGGCTGGACCTCGAACGACTCCCCGTCGACGTCGACCCACACGGTGTCGCGGATGGCGGTCACGATGCCGAGGGTGCCGTTGACCCAGCGCTGGTCGGCGTCGTTGCGCAGGAACATCACGTGCGCGCCGGGCTTCAGCTCGAGGGCTTCGTCGGCGGGGAAGTTCCGTCCGCCGAAGTCACCGTTGACGTCGGCCTTGGCGGTCTTCACCTTGCCGGGCAGCCGCTCGAGGGCCGCCTTGTTGATCCGCGCCACGGTGTCGTTGCGGGTCGCCAGGGTGATGGCGTCGTCCGGAGCCGGGCGCGCTCCGGCGGTGTTGAGCTGCTCGGCGATGTCCGCGGTGACCCGACCGTGCCGGACGGCGGTGAGCATCGCGGCGAAGGCGTCGTCGCGCTGCCGGTGGACGGTGGCGAGCTCGATGATGTTGAGCTCGGCCTCGAGCCACACCTTGGCGTCGAAGAACCACATCGACCGGTAGTGGTCGGTGAAGTAGGCGCGCTCATCGGCATCGCCGGGCACCGGGGGCAGCTGGTACGGGTCGCCGAACATCACGACCTGCACACCGCCGAACGGCTCGAGCTGCCGACCACGGGCCTTGCGGAGCGATCGGTCCATGCCGTCGAGCAGGTCGGCGTTGACCATCGAGACCTCGTCGATGACCAGGGTGTCGATCGTGTTGAGGAGCTTGCGGGTGTCCGGGCCCTGCCGCAGCTCGGCGTCGGCGATGAGCCCGATCGGCAGCCGGAACAGCGAGTGGATCGTCTGGCCGCCGACGTTGAGCGCGGCGACCCCCGTCGGGGCACAGATGACGACCTGCTTCTCGGTGTTCCACGACAGGTGGTTGAGCAGCGTGGACTTGCCCGTGCCGGCCCGGCCGGTGATGAACACGTGGTCGCGGGTGTGCTCGATGTACTCGAAGACCGCGCGCTGTTCGTCGCTCAGCTCGATGCTCATCGGGCGTCCGCTCCGGGCGAGGGTTCGAGGTCGTCGCTGCCGTCGTCGAAGTCCAGGTCGTCCTGGTCGGCGCGGGCAGCGGGGACGTCGGGCACGGTCGCCCCGGCGTCAGGAGCGTCGGCGGCGACAGCATCGCCAGCGGCGACGGCAGCGCCAGTGCCAGTGCCAGTGCCAGTGCCAGTGCCAGCGCCAGTGGCAGCGGGGGCGGCCGCATCCCCCGGGGCCGCTCCGTCTCGCCGGAGCCGCACGAGCACCACCACGACGACGGTCACCAGGAGCAGCGTGCCGGCGACGATCAACACGAGGCCGGCCCGGGCCTGGTCGACGAGCGGACCCGGCCCCCACGTCCGGCCCATCGCGCCGAACCACGAGGCCTGCAGCAGCCCGAGCGGGCCGCGCATCGCGATGCCGAGCGACACCGTGCCCGTCGCGATCACCACGGCCCCGACGATCCGGACGACCGCGGCAGCCGTGGTCGGACGCCGCTGCCCGACCGGGACCGGGGTGCAGAGCGTGGGGACGGCCAGCAGCCCGACGAGCAGGAACACGGCGTCGCTGACGGTGCGACCGGTGGGGTCGCTCACCGACCACCGGACGGCATCGGTGGCGAAGAAGGCCCACCACACCGCCGCCGCGAGCAGGAACGCGGGGAACGGCTGCGCCAGGTACCGGACGGACGGGTGCTCGACGATGACGTCCGTCCACTCGCGCACCCCTGTGCTGTCGTCGTGCCGGGGGTGCACGGCCGCACGGATGAGCGCGACGGGTGCCGCCGCCCACACCAGGGCGGGGACCACCAGGCCGAGCAGCACGTGGGCACCGACGTTGGCCGAGATGAGGAACCGGTCGTACTGGTGCAGCGAGCCCGAGGTCGCGACCACCAGGGACACGATCGCCAGGGCTGCGGCGATCGAGCGTCGTGCCGGCCACCGCACGCCGCTCCGCCGCAGTCGCCCGACGCCGGCCACGTAGGTCGCGGCGAGCAGCACGGCGGCCATCAGCCAGAACAGGTCGATGTTCCACTGGGTCAGCCAGCCCCACGCACCGGGTGCGTGCGGCAGCAGGTCGTCGGTCAGGAGCTCCGCCGGGCTCGGGTCGGTGGTCTTGCTCAGGGCGATCTGGTCGACGGGGGTGGCCGTGCGGCCGAGTGCCGCCGCGAAGCCCGAGGCGACGCCCATCACTGCGAGCTCGACGACGATCAGGGTCCAGAAGGGCCGCTGCCGACCGGGCGAGGTGGTCAGGGCGCGGATGGCCCGACGACGTTGCACGGCGCCGAGGACTCCCATGGCGACGATCGCGCCGATCTTCACCAGGACGAGCGTGCCGTACGGGGTGAACAGGTTCGACAGCGCCCCGACGCGGATCTGCGCCGACGCGGTGCCGGAGACGGCGACGAGCACGAAGCACCCGAGGGCGATGCTCGAGTACCGGGCCACGACCGCGGCCAGCCGGTCGCCGGGCAGCACGCCGCGCAGCAGCACGAGCATGACGAGCCCACCGACCCACAGCGCCGCACCGACCAGGTGCAGCCCCAGTGCCGTGACGGCAGCGTCGTGGCTCGCGGTGCCGGCGGCGTGCCCCTGCTGCGCGAGCGGGATCAGGCCGATCATCGAGACCGCGGCGGTCAGGGCGACCATGCCCCGCGAACGGACTGCGAAGCAGAGCACCGTGACGGCCGCGGCGACGAGGACGGTCACGAGCCAGGCCAACCCGAGCTCGGTGCCGGTGAGGAAGACCCCCATCGACTGCCCGAACTGCTCGTCGATGCTGATGCGCGAACCGGCGACGCTGAGGAACGTGCAGAACGTGGCGACGGCCGACGCGACCGTCCAGATGCCACTCGCCCCGGCCGCGACGTCGATCGCACGGTTCCACTCGGGTCCGGAACGCGACAGCCCGACGGTCGCCAGCGCGAGCCCGCCGATCGTCGTGGCCGCGGACAGGTCGACGACGAGCCGAGCGATCGGCAGCCCGAAGCGGACGACGGGCCCGGGGTCGGCGATGAGCGCGGGGTTCGCTCCCCCGCCGATGACGAGTGCCGTGAGCAGCGCCACGAACCCGACGAGCAGGAGCACGGCGGGACCGGCGATGCGCGCGATCCGATTCACCCGTCAAGCCTAGGCGGTGCCCACCCGGCCACCGAACGGGGCGGGCCGATCTGTGCAAACCGCAACGGGCCTCCAGGCCGTGACGGCCCCGGGAACGACGAAAGGGACGGCCGAAGCCGTCCCTCTCGATGTGCGGAGCAGTCTTACTTGACCGCAGCCTTGAGCTTCGAGCCGGCGCTGACCTTGACCGAGTCGCTCGCGGCGATCTCGATGGCGTCACCCGTCTGCGGGTTGCGGCCGGTGCGGGCGGCGCGGTGCGTCTTCTCGAAGGCGATCCAACCGGGGATCGTGACCTTCGTGCCGTCGGCGACGGACGACGAGACGACGCTGAAGAGCGCGTCGACGACGCCGTTGACGGTGGCCTGGCTCTGGCCGGACTCAGCGGCGACGGCAGCGACGAGCTCGGTGCGGTTCAGTGACTTGTCAGCCATGGATGTCCTCCTCGGACTTCTTGCAGTATCGGTCGGACGCACATGTCGTCCGGCGCCCGGAGCGGGTGCCCCGTGCCACGGTGCCAGTGGGCCGAGGGCCCGGCGGAACCGGAGTTGAACCTACCAGCCGCAGGGGGTGAAAACCGCCGACTCGCCCGGATTTCCGGGGTTGTCGGGGCTCCGAAGGGGTGCTGGAGGGGCAGATGTGACGAATGAACGGTCGCGTGTACCCCGTACACAGCGAACGCCCCGCCACCTGGAGGTGACGGGGCGTCGGGTACTGCGAGTGCTTACCAGGAGCTCTTCGTGATGCCGGGGAGCTCGCCGCGGTGGGCCATGTCACGGAAACGGACACGGCTGATGCCGAACTCACCGAGGTGGCCGCGGGGGCGGCCGTCGATGGCGTCACGGTTGCGGTAGCGGATGGGCGATGCGTCGCGGGGCAGCTTCTGCAGGCCCACGCGGGCGGCCTCACGCGACTCGTCGGTGCCGTTCGGGTCCACGAGGGCCTTCTTCAGCTCGAGACGACGCTCGGCGTAGCGCGCGATGATGACGGCACGCTGGTTGTTCTTCGCGATCTTGCTCTTCTTCGCCATGCTTAGCGCTCCTCACGGAAGTCGACGTGCTTGCGGATCACCGGGTCGTACTTCTTCAGCACGAGTCGGTCGGGGTTGTTCCGACGGTTCTTCTTGGTCACGTAGGTGAACCCGGTGCCCGCCGTCGAGCGGAGCTTGATGATCGGACGGATGTCCTGACCCTTTTTCGCCATCAGATCTTCTCCCCACGGGCAAGGAGATCCTTGACGACGGACTCGATGCCACGTGCGTCGATCACCTTGATGCCCTTCGCGCTGAGCGTGAGCGTGACGTTACGACGAAGCGACGGCACGTAGTACGTCTTCTTCTGCACGTTCGGGTCGAAGCGACGCTTCGTCCGGCGGTGCGAGTGCGAGATGTTGTGACCGAAGCCGGGAACGGCGCCGGTCACCTGGCACACTGCTGCCATGGTTTCCTCCTGAGTACCGTGCGACCGGACGGCCGCACCCAAGTTCACTTGCCTGGTGCACACGCGCAGTGCCACCGGAGTGGCCGTGCGAGGGGGTTGTGTGCACCGCCCAGGTCCGCATCCCCTGTCGAAGGAGAGCCGGACACCGCGCGACCGCGGCATTCGCGACGGTCGGAGGGCTTGGAACAACGGGTCCGCCGCGCGGACGCGGAGAACCAGGGGTCCACGTTACGCGACGACCGGGCGTGTCGCAAGCCGGGCCTCCAGGCCTGGAGGCCCGTTGCGGCTGGACAGGGCCGCTCACGTGGCCGCGTTGGTCGCGCCCACGGCGTTCGAGTGCGCCCGGCGCCCGGGCCCGCGGCCCTACGGGGCCTGCGTCGGCTTCGGCGCGAGCGCCTGCACCATGAGCTCACCGAGCTGCTGCGGCGCCGTGAACATCGGCCAGTGGCCGGTCTCGAGCCCGACGATGGAGAGCTCCTCGGTCGCGACGAGCTCGGCCGCCCAGGCCTGGTGGTCCGCCACCATCGCGAGCAGCTCGGCGGCGGGGATCTCGCAGGTGATGATCGTCGCCGGGATCGTGTGCCGTGCGGTGTCGGCGTAGTGGAACCGGTCCGACGGCACCGAGGCAGGCTCGGGGATCGCCCGGTGTTCGACGTCCTGCCGCACCTCGGGCGTCATGCCCCGGACCGTGGCGGGCTCCCAGATGTCCCACGACGGCAGCGGCACGGCCCCGTCGACCACGGGCAGCTCGTCGTTGACGCACCCGCCCTCGGGCCCCGGGAACGTGTCGACGTAGAGCAGGTGCGCGACGAGCGACGGGCGCTGGTCGGCAGCCATGTACGCGATGGGTCCGGCGCCGGAGTGCCCGGCCAGGACGACGGGTTCGTCGGCCGACGCGACGTCGTCGAGGATCGCGACCAGGGCAGCCACCTGTTCGTCGAGCGTGTCACCGTCGCGGGTGACGGCCTGCACCGAGTGCCCGGCTTCGCGGAGCGCCGGGGCGACGTCGTCCCACGCGCTCGCGTCGAGCCAGAACCCCGGGACCAGGATGACGTGCATGCGGGGCAGGTTACTCGCCGGTCGGGTCCGTCGCGCGGGCGGCCGTGCACACGGCGCAGTCGCCGAAGATGTCGACGACGTGGCTGGCGTTGGTGAACCCGTTGGCGGCGGCGACGTCCTGCGCCCACTGCTCCACCGGGTCCGCTTCGATCTCGACGGTCCGACCGCAGTTCCGGCAGATCAGGTGGTGGTGGTGCGTGTCCGTCGTGCAGGCCCGGTAGAGCGATTCGCCGTCCTGCTGCAGCGAGTCGGCACCGCCCTCGGTCGCCAGGTCGGCGAGCGCCCGGTAGACGGTGGCCAGGCCGATGGTCGAGCCCTCGTCCCGCAGGTGCTGGTGCAGCGCCTGCGCGCTGACGAACCCCTCGGTGGAGTCGAGGGCGCCGCGCACCGCTTCGCGTTGCCACGTGTTCCGCTTCGTCTTCTGCACGGCGTTCATGCTGGCACCTCTTCCTTCCGACCGGCTGTCGACGTCGTCCCTGCCGGGAGGCCCGGCTCGTCCCCGCCACGCTGGCCCCGGCCGGCGACACGGTTGCGTCCCCGCTTGTCGCGTCGCGACCCGATGATCCGGCAGACCACCCAGATCGCGAACGAGATGGTCGTCACGTAGGGGCTGATCGGCAGTCCGCCGCCCAGTGCGAGCAGGATGCCACCGACGACCGACGTCACCGCGAACACCGTCGACAGCACCGGCACGACGACCGGGTGCGAGCTGAGGCGCAGCGCCGCGGCGGCCGGGGTGACGAGCAGGGACAGCACGAGCAGCGCACCGACGATCTGCACCGACACGGCGGTGGCCAGTCCGAGCACGAGCATGAACACGATCGCCAGGGTGCGGACCGGGATCCCCGCGGCCGCAGCCACGTCGGGGTCGACCGAGGCGAACATCAGCGGACGCCAGATGACGAGCAGCGTCGCGACGACGATCGCGGCGACCACGATCAGGACCGTCAGCTGCGGGTTGTCGACCGAGACGATCTGCCCGGTGAGCAAGCCGAACTTGTTCGCGGCACGGCCCTTGTAGAGCGCCAGGCAGAGGATGCCGAGCCCGAGCCCGAACGGCATGAGGACGGCGATGATCGAGTTGCGTTCCCGGGCCCTGGAGCCCAGCAGACCGATGAGCAGGGCGGCGACGACCGAGCCGACGAGCGAGCCGGAGACGACGTTCACCCCGAGCAGCAGCGACGCACTGGCTCCGGCGAACGAGAGCTCCGAGATGCCGTGCACGGCGAACGGCATGTTCCGGGCGACGACGAACGGGCCGATGAGCCCGCCGACGATGCCGAGCACCGCGCCGGCCCAGATCGAGTTCTGCACCAGCACGAGGAGCTGGCCGTAGTCCTGGAACGAGAAGACGGTCGACAGCAGGTCCATCAGATCCGCCCGTCGTCGGGCTGGTCGGCGTGCGGGTCGACCTCGCCCGGGTGGTGCTCGTGGGCCTCGTTCGCCCCGACGATGACGATGCGCCCCATGGTGCGGACGACGTCGACGGGCGTGCCGTACAGGTCGCTCAGGACGTCGGCGCGCAGGACCTCGTCGGGCGAACCGATCCGGAACCGGCCCCCGGCGATGTAGAGCACGCGGTCGACGACGTCGAGGATCGGGTTCACGTCGTGGGTCACGAAGAGCACGGCGGCCTGGCGCTGCCGGCGCTCGCGGTCGATGAGCTCGGTGATCCCGCGCTGGTGCCGCAGGTCGAGGGAGATGAGGGGTTCGTCGCAGAGCAGCAGGGCGGGGTCGGCGGCGATGGCCTGCCCGACACGCGTGCGCTGCTGCTCGCCACCGGAGAGCTCGGCGACGGGGGCGTCCGCGAACGCGGTGGCGCCGACCTCGTCGAGGACCCGGTCGATGCGTGCCCGGTCGGCCTTCGAGGCCCGCCGGATGCCCCATCGGTGTCCGGTCACGCCCTGGGCGACCATGTCCCGTGCGCGCAGGGGTGTCCCGGCTTCCATCAGGCGCTGCTGCGGGATGTAGCCGATCTTCCGGTGGCCGCGGTGCACGGGCTGCCCGAGGAACGACATCGTCCCGCTCGTCAGCCGCTGCTGCCCGAGGACCGTTCGGAGCAGTGAGGTCTTGCCGGCGCCGTTCGGCCCGAGGACCGCGACGAACTCCCCCGGCGCGAGGTCGAGGTCGAGGCCTGCCCAGAGCTTCCGGGCGCCGTAGGACAACCCGGCGTCGCGGAGCGCGAGGACCGGACGAGCCGCAGCCCGGTCGTCCACCGAGGTGGTCGCCGGGCCGTGGGTCGCCGCTGCTGCGGTCGAGGTCGTCACTTCTGGAGCGCTGCCTTCACCGCGTCGATGTTCGCCTGCTGCCACGAGACGTAATCCTGCCCCTTGGGGAGCGTCTCCGTGACACCGACGACGGGGATGTCGTTCTGCTCGGCGGCCTTCTGGACCTGTTCGGTCTCGGGGCTCGACGCCTGGTTGTTGTAGGCGAGGAGCTGCACGCGCTTGCCGGTGAACAGCGCGAGGGTGTCGCGGAGGGCCGCCGGCGGGACGTCGTCGCCTTCCTCGATGGCCTCGGAGAAGGCGGGCGGGGTCTCGTTCTCGAGGCCCATCGCGCCGAACAGGTACCCGGGCACCGGCTCGGTGTACGCCACCTTGTCGCCGGCGTCCTGCTTCTTGACGGCGTCGGTCTGGGACTCGAGGTCCTGGAGCTTGGTGGTGAGCGTGGCGGCGTTCTTCTGGAACGCGTCCTTGCCGCTCTCGTCGAGTGCGCTGAGGTCCTTCGTGACCGCCTCGACCAGCTTCACCATCGTGGGGTAGCTGTAGAAGACGTGCTCGTTGAACTCGGCACTCCCGCCCTTGTCGAGGCCGGAGAGCTTCACGACGTTGATCGTGTCGGCCTTGGTGTCCGAGGCGTTCGCGAGCGTCGTCATGAAGTCGTCGTAGCCGCCACCGTTCTCGATGAGCAGGTCGGCCTTCGACACGGAGAGCTGCGTGCGGGCACTCGACTCGAAGGAGTGCGGGTCCTGCGACGGGTCACTCAGGATGCTCGTGACGGTGACGGCGTCGCCACCGATGCTCTTGACGATCGAGCCGTAGACGTTCGTGGAGGCGACGACGTTGATCGTGCCGTCGCTGCTGGTGGCCTCCCCCGAGGCAGATGAGGTGGCGCACCCGGTCAGGGCGAGCGCGGCGGCGCCGGCGACGAGCGGGAGGGCGAGGAGGCGGTTGTGCATGGCACGACGCTAACGCCTACTGATAACGATTGTCAAAACCGCTATGAGGGCTCTCAGCGCGACCGCGAGACGGACGGGAGGCCCGGTGCCAGCTGGCACCGGGCCTCCCGTTTCAGAGACGCTCGCGTCTACGGCTTGGTGGCCGCGTCGATCGTGTTCTCGGCGATCGTGTCCTCTTCACGCCCGGGCGTGCGGAGGTTCCACTTCTTGATCACGAAACTGAACAGGAAGTAGTAGACGACCGCGTAGCCGAGGCCGATCGGGATGAGCCAGATCGCACCGTCCGCCTTGCCGAAGTTCAGCACGTAGTCGATCGCACCGGCCGAGAACGAGAAGCCGTCGTGGATCCCCAGGGCGTTCACCAGGGCGAGGGACGTACCCGTGAGCACCGCGTGGATCACGTAGAGCGGGAACGCGACGAACATGAACGAGTACTCGAGCGGCTCGGTGATGCCCGTCACGAACGAGGTCAGTGCGGCGGAGATCATGATGCCGCCGACGAGCTTGCGGTTCTGCGGCTTGGCGTTGCGCCAGATCGCCAGGGCACCGGCGGGCAGCGCGAACATCATGATCGGGAAGAAGCCGGTCTGGAAGATGCCGGCGGTCGGGTCGCCGTTGAGGAACCGAGCGATGTCGCCGTGGTAGATCACGCCGTCCGCGCCCGTGAAGCTGCCGAGCTGGAACCACGGGAAGAAGTTGAGCAGCTGGTGCAGCCCGATCGGGATGAGCATGCGGTTCACGAAGCCGAAGATGCCGCCGCCGATGACGGCGTTGTCGGCCACGGCCGTCCCCGCCGCGGTCAGCGCGATGTCGAAGTAGCGGTAGACGAACGACATCGCGACGGCGATGACGAGACCCGCGACCGCGGTGAGGATGGGGACGAGGCGACGGCCCGAGAAGAACCCGAGGAAGTCGGGCATCTTCGTACGGTGGAACTTCTCCCACATGACCGCGGAGACGAGCCCCATCACGATGCCGCCGAGCACCCCGAAGTTGATCATCGCCTGGTCGCCGTTGGCGTCCTTCACGCCGTCGAGGACGATCGGCGACATCACCTTCCAGACCTCGAACATGACCATGTAGCCGACGACCGCGGCGAGGGCGGTGGTGCCGTCCGACTTCTTCGCCCAGCCGATCGCGATGCCCACCGCGAAGAGCAACGGCAGCCAGTTGAAGACACCGTTGCCAGCAGCCGAGATGACCCCGGCCCACTTGCCGAAGCCGGGGATCGCCCCGAGGAGGTCTGGCTGGCCGATGCGGAGCAGGATGCCCGCGGCGGGCATGACCGCGATCGGCAGGAGCAGGCTCCGTCCGAGGCGCTGGGCTTGTGCGAACAGCCGTGACTGCTTCTTCGGCTTCTTCTTCTCCGGCACATCCGCGGCAGTGGTGGCGCTCATCGGAGGTCCTCTCGTCATTGGGTGGAGCTGTCGGGGTGAGTTGAGTCGTGCAGCCAGCGCAGGTAACCTCGGCGGTGTCGCCAGGTCCGGTCCTGTCCGGTCATGACCAGTTCCGTAGTCTGATCCGAGAGCGGTCCGGTGTCAACCAGCGACGCAAACCCTTAACGAGGAGGAAACGATGGCCGACATCAAGGCAGCCGACATCATCGCCGCACTCGGCGGCGCCGAGAACATCGAAGAGGTCGAGGGCTGCATCACGCGCCTCCGCGTCGAGGTCGAGGATGGGGACCTGGTCGACAAGGCCGCCCTGCAGGCCGCCGGGGCCCAGGCCGTCGTCGGTGGCGGCACCGGCTGGCAGGTCATCGTCGGCACGGTCGCCGACAACCTCGCGCAGGACATCCAGGACGAACTGTGACCGTCGTCCGCACCCCCTTCGGCGGACCGGTCGTCGCGCTCGCCGACGTGCCCGACCCCGTGTTCGCCGGACAGCTCGTCGGCGCCGGCGTCGCGGTCGACCCGACGGGTGTCGAGGGTGCGGTCACCGCGGTGGCCCCCGTCGACGGCACCATCGTGAAGCTGCACCCGCACGCGTTCGCCCTGCAGGGCGCCGCGGGCGCCGACGTCCTGGTGCACGTCGGCATCGACACCGTGAAGCTCGCCGGCGAGGGCTTCGAGCTCCTCGCGACCGAGGGCGACACCGTCACCGCCGGCGACCCCGTCGTCCGGTTCACCCCCTCGGTGATCTCGGCTGCCGGGTACTCGCCGATCTGCCCGGTCGTCGTGCTCGGTTCGACGCCGGACAGCATCGACCAGGGAACCGTCGGCACCACGGTGCTCGACGGCGACACCCTGTACGAGGTCTAGGCGTTCTTCCTCGCCAGAGCGACTGGGTACTGCGGAACACCCGCAGCACCCAGTCGCTTTCGCGTTGCTGAGCGGACTACGCGACCGCGGGGGTCGCGGTGACCTCCATCTGCACGCGGTAGCGGTCCGAGCGGTACCAACTGCGGGTGTGCTCCACGGGCCGCTCCCCCGCGTACGACACCCGGTCGAACTCGAGCACCGGCGCTCCGGTCTTCGTGCCGAGCAGCGTCGCGACGTCGTCGGCCGCCGGGTTCGCCGCGACGGTCTGCTGCGCGCGGTCGATCGGGGTGCCGTACTCCGTGGCGATGATCGAGTACACCGACCCCGACAGGTCGTGGTCGAGCAGGCCCGGGAACGCATCGGCCACGAGCCAGGCGTCGTCGATCGAGACCGGCGCACCGTCGGCCATCCGCAGGCGCTTCACGTGGAAGGCCGGCACGTCGGGGTCGATCCGCAGGGCCGCCGCAGTGTCGGCCGGCGGCACCCGCTCCTCGCGCACGAGCACGACGGTGGTCGGCTCGTGCCCCATCGCCCGCATCTCCTCGGTGAACGAGGCGAGGTGCAGCGTCGACTGCACGGGCCGGTGCGCCACGAAGGTGCCCTTGCCACGGACGCGCTCCAGGTAGCCCTCGTTGACCAGCTGCCCGAGGGCCTCACGCACGGTGATCCGTGAGACGCCGTACTCGGCGATGAGCTGCCGTTCGGACGGGATCGCAGCACCGGGAGCCAGCCGCGTGGTGACGAGGTCGAGCAGGATGCGCCGCAGCTGCTGGTGCTTCGGTTCGGCACCCTCGGTGATGCGGCTCGTCATGCGTCCCTCGTGCTCCGTTGCTGGTCCTGGGCGGTGGTCATGCGCGGACATGACCAGTCCCCATCACAGTAGCGAGTCAGGCCGGGAAGACCAACGTCAGCCAACCCGGTCTCGGTGACACATGCATTTCAGATTCTTGACATCAGTTGTGCATGGCTGCCACGATCGGTCGAGCCTCATCGGGGGGGCACATGGGAGGAAACAGTCGTGCGCAAGTCCAGAACGAAGATGCTCGTCGGCCTCGGTCTCACCGTCGGCCTGTTCACGGGCACTGCGACGGCGGCCTCAGCTGCGCAGTTCGAGGTCATGGGATCAGGGTCGGAAGCCGGCGGAGTGGCCGTCGCTGCATCCGGCGGGAGTGCAAGCGGTGAGACCAGCGGCATCGGTACCAACAACGACGGCGGGGGCGGGAGCTTCTGGCAGTGGGGCGTCGGCAAGGACGACACCTGGTCGAACTACTTCCGCGAGAAGCGGTGCCACGGCGCGACTGCGGTCGGCAAGAAGTCGAAGCGCGTCACGAACGTGCCAGGCGGCCGGTACGCGATGGCGATGACACCGAAGGCACGCAGCGGCAACAAGGCGTACTACCACAACTGCTGAGACCGGGAGCGGGCGGTCCCGAGCGACCGTCCACTCCGGCTCACGCTCGCCGCAAGGGGGACCATGAACATCCGCTCGGTGACGCTCGCCTACCTCGTCCCACCCCTCCTGGCTTCCGTCCTGGGCTTCGTCGGCCTGGTGCAGGTCAGCGAAGCCGGCATCGTGGGCGCCTCGTCCGTGGTGACCGCTGCCGCCGGTGCCGAGACCGGATCGAACCAGCGGGTCGCGACCGCACTCGAGCAGGTCGCCGAGGCCGAGCACGCGACGATCGCGCGGATGGTGGCGGACCGCGCGGCTCCGACGACGCGCCGCGTGGCGCTCGTCACCGACGCGCCTTCGAGCCGCGGTGCCGGCTGGCTCCTCGACGGGTACGAGGACTTCACGAGGTCGATGGTCACCACCGTCCGTCCGATGTCGGAACTCGACCAGTTCGACCCGACCGGCTCGTACTCGGTATTCGGGGACGACGACGCTCGGCGAGCCACCGTGCGCGCACTGGCCGACGCCGGGTACGAGGTCAGCGTGGAGCGCGTGCCGCTCCTGCAACGCATCGGCGTCACCGACGGCCTGGATCAGACCCTGGCCCTGGTCGGAGCACTCGTCTCGGGATGCGTGGCGCTCTGTCTGATGACGACCGTCGGGGCCCCTCGCCGCAGCGCAGTCCGCCGACTGCACGGAGACACCACAGCCGCCATCGTCATCCAGGAACTGGCTGAGCTCCGGACCGCCGTGCTCGTCACCGCCATCGGGGTACCCGTCGCCGCCATCGGGCTCTGGTTCTACAACGGGCTCGCTTCGGCGGCGACCCTCGCCGTCGCGATCTCCGCGTTCTGCGTGGGGCTGCTCGTACCGGTCGTCGTCGCGCACACGATGGGCACGGTGGTCGCGTGCCGACAGCCGTTGGTCGGCGCACTGCGAGGCGCTCGACCAGCGGGCGCGCTCCTGCTCGTCGCACAGATCGCGCGGGTGCCCGCGCTGCTGGTGCTCGTCGCGGCCGTCTTCGAACTGACCGGCGCGGTGACCACCGCACGACAGGGGACGGCTGAACGGGATCTGCGGGCGGCCGGCGAAACCGTCCAGCTCTGGGTCACCCCGGATCCGCGCCCGGTCGAGGAGCAGGCCTACTGGGACAGCATCGGTGACTTCGCCGGCGGGGCACTCGAACGGCATGATGCGTTCCTCGCCGCTGCGGTCGAGGTGTCGAGTGGCAGCGGGAAGTCCACGGTCCCTGCGCTCGTCGTCGACCAGGGCTACCTCGACCTGCAGGACGTCCGTTCCGAGGACGGGGCCCGCATCACCACCGACGGCGCGGAGATCGCCGTGTGGATGCCCGCCGACAGTGGCCTCTCCCGCGAGCGGCTCGTCGAGGGCTTGACCGAATGGCAGTTGCGGGACGCACCCGCGGCCCTCCTCGAGCACGTCACCGGTGGCACGCTGGCACGTCAGCAGGTCTACTCGTACCCGGACGACGCGTCGTCGCGCGCGTGGCTCGAAGACGCCGTGATCGTGGTCGTCCCCACACCGGGCGACGTCTTCTCGGCCGATGAACTCGGATCGTGGTTGTCGACCGGAGACGTCGTCTTCACATCCCGTGCTGCCGCCGAGCGGTCGATCGGCGCATCGGGCCTCCGCACCGAGTTCAGCGCGGTCGTCGCGGTGGGTCAGTCTGCGGCGGAACAGGCACGGCATGCAGCGATGACCGTGGCGATCGGGACGGGCACCCTGGTCAGCACCCTCGCCGTCAGCGTCATGCTCGGTATGGTCGCCACGATCGCGCACCGACGCCGTCACGGCCGCGCGATGTTCGCGAAGTTCACCAGTGGCGTCTCGCCCGTCCGCACCGATGCTGGCCTGTTGACGATCGAAGCCGGCCTGGTATCGATCGCCGTCATCGCCGTCGTCAACACCTGGTGGTCGCAACGGCCGGACGGAAGCGGGCTCAGATCGGCACTCGACCCGGTCGTGCAGTCGGCCGGAGTCGCCGCGGCGCTCGCCCTCGTGACACTCGCGGCGGTGAGCGCCACCAGCCTCGTCGTCATGGCCGTCACGGCACGGAGGACTGCACGCAACCGAGGGAACGGATCACGATGATCGAGGTACGGAACGCGTCGAAGCGTCGCGGAGGCCATGCACTGTGGCACGACCTGACGTTCGATGTGGCACGGGGTGAGATCGTCGGCTTGGTCGGGCCGAGCGGCTGCGGGAAGTCGACGCTGCTCGACTGTGTCGGGCACATCGATGCGCTCGACGGCGGCACGATCCGGATCAACGGTGAGTCGGCAGGCTCGAACGAGCGGCGAGCACGACTGATCCGGCGGCGCCACCTCGGGTACCTGTTCCAGGACTTCGGGTTGGTACCCGACATGACGGTCCAGTCGAACGTCGACGTGGTTCGCCTGCCGGACGGACGGCGGAGACACCGAGGCCTCCGGACGGGTGAGGCCCTGGAACGTGTCGGTCTGGCCGGACGCGGAACCGACCGGGTCCACGAGCTCAGCGGCGGCGAGCAGCAGCGCGTCGCGATGGCACGGCTCCTGGTGAAGCGTCCGTCGGTCATCCTCGCGGACGAGCCGACGAGTGCCCTCGACGACGGCAACGCCGCGATGGTGCTCGACCTGCTGGACGAACTGGCGGCCGACGGAGCGGCCGTCCTGATCGCGACACACTCGTCATCGGTCGAAGCGCGCGCCGCACGGAGCATCACGCTCAGTGGACCCGCTCGCTGACGGGTCAGGCGTTGGCGACGAGCCAGGCGAACTGCTCGTCGGAGAGCAGCCGATCGGTCCAGACCTGCCCCTCGACGCCGGCGGCCGCACGGTTCTGCGCGGCGGGAGCCCCCTGCCACACCAGCGACAGCCCAGCTCGACGCAGTACAGCGGCGGAAGCAGGGTTGTTCGTGAGCACCCGGCCGGTCACCGGGACGTCGGGAGCGGTGTCGCCGGCGGCACGGACGGCAGCGAGCGCGATCTCGGACGCGAAACCCTGCCCCCAGGCGGCCGGCGCCAGGCGGTAGCCGAGGTTCCAGACCCCGCCGGCGGTCATGTCGATCCCCCCGACGCCGACGAAGGCGTGGTCCGAGGCGCTGCGGACAGCCCACGACCCGAGGCCGTGCCGCGCACGACCGCCGATCTTGCGCTGGACCATGTCCACACTCGAGCTCCGCGCCACGTGCCGTCCGGTGGGCAGGTGCTGCCACGTGCGGGCGTCCGAGAAGAGCGCGTGCACGTCGTCGATGTCGGCCGGCGTCAGCGGGGCGAGCAGGAGGCGATCCGTTCGGATCTCCTGCGAGGGGGTCAGGAGCTGGTGGACCATGCACTGATCATGCCGCCGACCCCCGACATCCGTGTGAACACCACGCGACGTTTGCGGAAGCCCGCAGATGGGGAACAGAAATGGTCGAGTGGCTCGAAGCAACCCGACCATTTCTGCTCACGAAGCGGAACGACCGACGAGAGAGCCGCTGACCGGCGCTCAGTCGAGCAGGAGCGCGGGCTCCTCGAGCACCGAAGCGACGTCGTGCACGAAGCGGGAGGCCACGTCACCGTCGACGACCCGGTGGTCGAACGAGGCACCGATGGTCGTCACCATGCGCGAGCGGACCTCGCCGTCGACGACCCACGGCTTCGGCTTGATCGTGCCCATGGCGACGATCGCGACCTCGCCCGGGTTGAGGATCGGGGTGCCGGTGTCCATGCCGAACACGCCGATGTTCGTGATCGAGACGGTGCCGTTCGCCATCTGCTTCGGCGTCGTCTTGCCGTCGCGGGCGGTCAGGGTGAGTTCCTCGAGCGCCTGCGCCAGCTCGAGCAGCGACATGTCCTGCGCGTCCTTGATGTTCGGCACGATGAGCCCGCGCGGGGTCGCCGCGGCGATGCCGAGGTTCACGAAGTGGTGGACGATGATCTCGCGGTCGGTCCAGGTCGAGTTCACCGAGCGGTTGCGGCGGACGGCCCAGATGACGGCCTTCGCGACGATGAGCAGCGGCGAGACCTTGACGCCGGCGAACGTCGGCGAGGCCTTGAGCCGCTTGACGAACTCCATCGTGTGGGTCGCGTCGACGTCGACGAAGAGCGACACGTGCGGTGCCGTGAACGCGGACGTCGTCATCGCGGTGGCGATGGCCTTGCGGACGCCCTTGACCGGGATCGTCTCGCTGCGGACCTCGCCCCACTCGGGCGTCTCGATGTTGCGGAAGACGCTGGCCTGCTTCGCGTGCCGGATGACGTCGTCGCGGGTGACCTCGCCGGCGAGACCGGTCGCGACGATCTCGGTCAGTTCGACGCCGAGGTCCTTCGCGAGCTTCCGGATCGGCGGCTTCGCCAGCACGTTGGTCGCGGTGCTCTGCTTGTGCGCGGAGCCCGTCCCGAGAGCGCTGATGGCCTCGGCCGTGCGCTCCTCGCCCGGGTCGACGGAGGCTTCGGCCGCCGCCGCGGTGTCCGCACTGGAGGCACGGCTCGCCTCGGCCGCGAGCGCTGCGGCCCGGCGGGCGCCCGGCTTGCGACGGGACGGCGACGAGGTCGCCGAGCCGTAGCCGACGAGGACGGCGCCGGAGGACTCGTCCGTCCCGTGGACGGAGGCGTCGACCGCGACCGGCTGGGCCTGCGTCGCGGGTGCCGCAGCTGCCGCGGGGGCAGCAGCCGGAGCAGGCGCGACCGGTGCCGGGGCCGCGGCTGCCGCGGGAGCGGGAGGGGTCTGCGCGACCGGGCCCGACGGGGCGGCGGCGGCCGGAGGGGTGGACGCGACCACCGGCGAGACCGGGGCAGTCTGGGCGACGGGCGTCGCGCCTCCAGGCTGCTCGACGGGCTGCTCGGCAGGGGGCGTGAGCGCGGCTCCGGACGCGACCGACGCGTCCGAGTCGACGCGGATGATCGGCTTGCCGACCTCGACCGTGTCACCCTCGGACACCAGCAGGCCGGTGACGGTGCCGGCGAACGGCGACGGCAGCTCGACCAGCGACTTCGCGGTCTCGATCTCGACGAGCACCTGGTCGACGGCGATCTCGTCGCCGATCGCGACGCGCCACTGCACGATCTCGGCCTCGGTGAGACCTTCACCCACGTCGGGCAGGGGGAATTCGGCGGCGGCCACTACGGCTCCTTCGTGGATCTGGTCGAGCTCGGTCGGACGGGTCCTCGGTCGGACGGGTCAGTAGGCGAGGGCGCGGTCGACGGCCTCGAGGATGCGGTCCGCATCCGGCAGGTGCAGGTGCTCGAGCTTCGAGACCGGGAACGGCACGTCGAACCCGGAGACCCGGAGCGGCGGTGCCTGCATCGTGTAGAACGCCCGCTCGGCGACGGTCGCGGCGATCTCGCTGCCGACGCTGACGAAGCCGGAGGCCTCTTGCGCGATGACCAGGCGACCGGTCTTGCGGACCGAGGCGACCAGCGGCTCCCAGTCGATCGGCGAGATCGAGCGGAGGTCGATGACCTCGCAGCTGGTGCCCTCGGCCTCGGCGATGTCCGCTGCCTGCATCAGGGTGGCGACCATCGCGCCGTGGCCGACGAGGGTGACCTCGGTGCCGGTGCGGGCGACGCGGGTGGTGTGCATCGGGACGTGGCCGTCGACGAGGTCCACCTGGCCCTTGGGCCAGTAGCGCGACTTCGGCTCGAGGAAGACCACCGGGTCCTTCGACGCGATGGCTTCCTGGATCATCCAGTAGGCGTCGTTCGGGGTGCTCGGGCTGACGACCCGCAGACCCGGGGTGTGCGCGAAGTACGCCTCGGGGGATTCCTGGTGGTGTTCCACGGCGCCGATGTGGCCGCCGTAGGGGATACGGATGACGACGGGCAACGACATGTGCGCCGGCAGGCGGTTCGCCATCTTCGCGAGCTGGGAGGTGATCTGGTCGAAACCGGGCCACACGAAGCCGTCGAACTGGATCTCGACGACCGGGCGGTAGCCGCGCAGGGCGAGGCCGATCGCGGTGCCGATGATGCCGGCCTCGGCGAGCGGGGTGTCCCGCACGCGCTCGGCACCGAAGCGGTCCTGCAGGCCCTCGGTGATGCGGAAGACGCCGCCCAGCTGGCCGATGTCCTCGCCCATCAGCAGGACCTTGTCGTCCGCTTCCATGGCCGCGGCGAGCCCGGCGTTCAGGGCCTTGGCCATCGGCAGGGTCGGGGTGGGGTCGCTCGGGACCTCGCCGGCGCCCGGGTGGGAGCGCAGGGTGTAGTCGAAGAGCTGCTCGGTGGTGCTCATGCGTGGGCGCCCCCTTCGAAGCCGGCCTCGTACTGGGCGAGCCAGGCCTTCTGCTCGGCGATCCGCGGGTGCGGTTCGCGGTACACGTTGTCGAACATGACGTCGACGGACGGTGCGGTCAGGGCGACGGTGCGGCGTCGGACGTCGGCGGCGATGTCCTCGCCCTCTGCGTCGAATGCGGCGAACTGCTCGTCCGTCGCACCCTTCGAGCGCAGGTACGCCTCGGACCGGACGATCGGGTCGCGGAGGACCCATTCCTCGAGCTCCCCGTCGGCGCGGTAGCGGCTCGGGTCGTCCGAGCTGGTGTGCGCACCGATGCGGTAGGTGTCGGCCTCGATGAAGGCCGGGCCCTGGCCGCTGCGGGCGTGCTCGGTCGCGACGACGGACGCCGTGTACGAGGCGAGGATGTCGTTGCCGTCGATCAGGACACTCGGGATCCCGAAGCCGCGCGGGCGGTCGACGAGCGGCGTCGGGGACTGCACCGACACCGGCACCGAGATGGCCCAGTGGTTGTTCTGCAGGAAGAAGACGACCGGCGCCTTGGTCGACGCGGAGAACACGAAGGCCTCGTTCACGTCGCCCTGGCTGGTGGCGCCGTCGCCGAAGTAGACGATCGAGCAGGCGTCGCGGTCCGGGTCGCCCGTGCCGACATCGCCGTCGAGCTTCTGGCCGAGCGCGTACCCGGTGGCGTGCAGGGTCTGCGAGCCGATCACCAGGGTGGAGATGTGCGTGTTGCCGCGCTGGTCCGGGTCCCACCCGCCGTGGGTCTGCCCGCGGTACATCGCGATGATCTCCATCGGCTCGACGCCGCGGTGCATGGTGACGGCGTGCTCGCGGTACGACGGGAACACGTGGTCCTGGGCGCGAAGGGCGAAGGCGGAGCCGGTCTGCGCAGCTTCCTGCCCGTGGCTGGGCACCCACAGGCCGAGCTGGCCGGTGCGCTGCAGGTTGTGGCCGGCGTGGTCGAACCGACGGGTGAGCACCATGCGGCGGTGCATCGCCAGCAGGGTCTCGTCCGGGATCGCTCGCGCGGCGGCGGCGAACTCGGCGTTCTCGTCGGTCTCCACGAACCGACCCTGGGGGTCGAGGAGCCGGACGGTGGTCGTCGCGGGAGCCGCGGCGCGGAATGACATGCGGGCCAGCGTAGCGCCAGGCACTAGTCGGCCACCTGGAGGTCCCCCACAAGTGAGCGGGCTGTTTCGAGGAGCGTTCCCACAGCTTCGTGCTCGCCGATCGAGATGCGGATGCCCTCCGGCGGGAAGGCCCGGACGATGATCCCGGCGTCCTCGAACGCGGCCGCGGCGGTTGCCGTGCGGTCCCCCGTCGGCAGCCAGAGGAAGTTGCCCTGGGCGTCGGGGACGTCCCAACCCTGGGCCCGGAGCTCGGCGACGATCCGGTCGCGCAGCGCCGCGATCTCGGTCACGCGTTCGAGCAGTTCGGCCTCGCGTTCCAGGCTGGCGAGCGCTGCAGCCTGGCCCTGGGCGGTCACGGACAGTGGGATGGCGCAGGCACGGACGGCGTCGAGGACGTAGTCCGGACCGAGCGCGTAGCCCACCCGGAGGCCGGCCAGCCCGTACGCCTTCGAGAAGGTGCGGAGGACCACGAGGTTGGGGTGCGCGGCGAGCAGCGGGTGGCCGTGGACCGCTGCCTCGTCGGTCACGAACTCGGCGTATGCCTCGTCGAGCACGATCAGCACCGACTGCGGCACCGCTGCCATGAACGCGTCGAACTCCGCGGCGGTCACGATCGGCCCCGTCGGGTTGTTCGGTGAGCAGACGAGCACCATGCGGGTGCGCTCGGTGACGGCAGCGGCCATCGCGTCCAGGTCGTGCCCGCCGTCGGCACGGTTCGGCACCTGCACGCTCGTGGCACCGGCGACCGTGACGACCCCCGGGTAGGCCTCGAACGAACGCCAGGCGTAGACGATCTCGTCACCGGGGCCCGAGGTGGCGCGGGCGAGCTCGTGCAGGATCGCCACACTGCCCGGGGCGACGTGCACCTGCTCGGCGGTCAGCCCGAAGCGGTTGGCCAGCACGGCGCGCAGGGCGAGGGCCGTGGCGTCGGGGTAGCGGTTGAACGACGTCTGGGCCTGCACGGCCTGGACGACCCCGGGGAGCGGCGGGAACGGGTTCTCGTTGCTCGACAGCTTGAAGGCGGAGTCGGACGCCTGACGTCCCTGCTTGTAGGCGGGGAGGACGGCCACCTCGGGCCGGATGTGCACACGCTGCTCGGTCACGGGTTCAGGCTACCGGCCCGTGCGCGGGTGGCGGAGGGCATCATGGACGCATGCGATTCCTCGTCCGCCTCGTCGTCAACGCCCTCGCGCTCTGGCTCACCACGCTGATCGTCAGCGGCGTCTCCGTGACGCCCTTCGGTGACGGCGGGACCACCGCGACCGTGCTCACCTTCCTGCTCGTGGCGTTCGTGTTCGGCCTCGTGAACGCCGTGATCGGCACGCTGATCCGGATCGTGGCCTTCCCGATCTACATCCTGACGCTCGGGCTCATCTCGTTCGTCGTCAACGCGATCCTGTTGCTCATCGTCGCCGGCATCTCGGAGGCGTTCGGCTTCGGGCTCGAGGTCGACTCCTTCGGCTGGGGCATCGTCGGTGCCTTCGTGCTCGCGGTCTTCGCCTGGCTGATCGGGCTCTTCGCCCGGCCGGTGCTCAACCGCCAGCGGGCGTGAGGTCGGCGGACCTCGCGGAGGACCCCGCCCTGCGTCATGATGTGCTCATGACCCAGGACGTCGACGCCCCGTTCCGCGTCTCGTTCGTCTGCAGCGGCAACATCTGCCGCTCCCCCATGGCCGGTGTCGTGTTCGCGCAGATCGCCGCCGACGCCGGTCTCGCCGACCGTTTCCAGGTGGAGTCGGCCGGCACGGGTGACTGGCACGTGGGTGAACCCGCCGACGAGCGCACGATCGCAGCGCTGGCGGCGCGCGGATACGATGGCAGCAGGCATCGCGCCCGTCAGTTCGACCCGGACCGGTTCCCGGACCTCGACCTGGTGGTCGCACTCGACCGCTCCCACGAGCGCATCCTGCGTTCGTGGGCCCCGACCATGGACGACTCCGCCAAGGTGACGCTCCTGTTGCGGTACGACGCCGCCTGGCCCCAGCAAGCCGACGTGCCGGACCCGTACTACGCGGACCGGCACGAGTTCGACCGAGTGCTCTCGACCGTCGAACGGGCCTGCCGGGCGCTCTTCCACCAGCTCGAGCCGGCAGTCCGTCAGGGAGCCCCATGACCCCCCTTCCCCCGCAGCCGATCAGCCCGCTCGACGGGCGCTACTACCCGATCGTGCACACGGTGGGCGAGCACCTCTCCGAGGCCGGCCTCAACCGCGCGCGCATCGTGGTCGAGGTCGAGTGGCTCATCTTCCTGACCGACCACGCCATGTTCACCACGTCGCCGCTCAGCGTCGACGACAAGGCGGCACTCCGTCGGATCGTCGAGACCTTCGGCCAGGACCAGATCGCGGAGCTCGCCGAGATCGAGGCGACGACCCGTCACGACGTGAAGGCCGTCGAGTACTTCGTGCGCCGCCGACTGTCCGAGCTCGGGCTCGACGCGATCGCCGAGCTCACCCACTTCGCCGCCACGAGCGAGGACGTCAACAACCTGTCCTACGCGCTCACCGTGCGGGACACCGTCGAGCAGGTCTGGCTCCCCGGCTTCCAGGCCGTGCTCGAGAAGCTCCGGACGCTCGCCGTCGAGCTGCGGAGCGTGCCGATGCTCTCGCACACGCACGGCCAGCCGGCGACCCCCACGACGCTCGGTAAGGAGCTCGCGGTCGTCGTCTACCGGCTCGAGCGCGTGCTCGCCCAGATCGAGGGCGGCGAGTACCTCGGCAAGTTCTCCGGCGCGACCGGCACCTTCTCCGCGCACCTCGCCGCGGACCCCGAGGCCGACTGGCCCGCCCTGTCCCGCGAGTTCGTCGAGGGCCTCGGCCTGACGTGGAACCCGCTCACCACGCAGATCGAGTCGCACGACTGGCAGGCCGAGCTGTACGACCGGGTGCGTCACGCCAACCGGATCCTGCACAACCTGGCGACCGACGTGTGGACCTACATCTCGATGGGGTACTTCACGCAGATCCCCGTCGCGGGTGCCACCGGGTCGTCGACCATGCCGCACAAGATCAACCCGATCAAGTTCGAGAACGCCGAGGCGAACCTCGAGATCTCGTCGGCGATCTTCTCGACGCTGTCCGAGACGCTCGTGACGAGCCGCCTGCAGCGCGACCTGACCGACTCCACGACGCAGCGGAACATCGGCGTCGCGTTCGGGCACTCGCTGCTCGCGCTCGACAACCTGCGCCGTGGTCTGGGCGAGATCGCCGTGAACGAGGCCAAGCTCGCCGACGACCTCGACCACAACTGGGAGGTCCTCGCCGAGGCCATCCAGACGGTCATCCGCGCCGAGGTCACCGCCGGACAGTCGAACATCGAGGACCCCTACGCGATGCTCAAGGAGCTCACGCGGGGCAAGCGGGTGAGCCAGCAGGACCTGATCGTCTTCGTGAACCGCCTGGACATCTCGGACGGCGCGAAGGCCCGGCTGACCAACCTGACGCCGGCGACCTACACGGGCCTGGCGGACGAGCTGGTCGACCACCTCGACGTCTGAGCGCGGCGGCGCGAGCTGGGGGATGCGGAAACCTGAGCGGTTCGATAGGTTGGAGCTGCTGAGTACATCTCAGCACGGGGGGCGTCGCAGTGGATGCACCCTGTCCACTGACCGGATGGATCTCCACACCGTGCTTCGTTCTCGCATCACCGCGGCCGCCGTCGGCGCCACCGTGCTCGGCGTCTCCGCCGCCCTCGTCCCGACGGTCTCGACCGCCCTGTCGACGGACGGCTCCGCTTCGGCCATCGTCACCTGGACCGACTCGGCCGACGACTTCACGGCCGCGCCGACCGGCACGTTCCCGCTGACCGACCAGTGGTACTGGGCGGACATCACCGACGTGGGCGGCGGTGGCACGATCACCGACCACGCCACGATCGACGAGGACGGCCTGTCGGTCTCCGAGGGCGAAGCCGTTGCACTGATCCGTGGCCTGAACAAGCCCGTGGCCCCGAGCGCCGTCCCGGCCCTCGCTTCCGGCATCAGCATGACGACGACCGGGGCGACGTCGTTCGGTCTCGCCGTGCAGGCAGGCGGCGACTCCACCGCGCAGTCCGTGGTCTTCGCCACCGACGAGCCCGTCACGGATGGCGGCGCGAGCGTCGACGGCACCAAGAACTGGATCGACCCCTCCACCGGTGACGTCGAGTCGTCGGCCGAGCTCGCCGCCGACCTGCGTGACGCGGACGCCGAGGTCGTCGGCTACGTCGTCTACGTCGGCCTCGACATCGCCGGCGAGATCACCACTCCGCCGACCGAGCCCACCGAGACGCCGGCCCCGACCGACCAGCCCACCCCGGCCCCGACCGTGAACGGCGCTCCGGCTCCGACCGTGAACGGCGCTCCGGCTCCGACCGCCGAGGTGCCCGGCACCGAGCTGAAGAGCCTCGCCTCGCCGCTCGAGGTCAACGGCCAGGCCCTCGCCGCCGACGCCAGCGGTTCGATCTCCGCGCTCCGCGTCGACGACACCACGACGTACTTCACGCCGCAGCCCACCGCGACCGCCGACGCGCCGACGTCCTTGCGCGTTTCGCAGACCCTCACCGGATTCCAGGTGACGGGTGCAGGCTTCGCCCCGAACGAGTCCGTCGCGGCGACCGTCACGCAGGGCGGCGAGACCTACTCGATCCGCACCAATGCTTCGGTGGCGGACGATGAGGGCGACGTCGTCGTCGTGGTGGTCCTGCCCGAGGGTGCCGTGAGCGCCGGCGCGTACACCGCCACGCTCGAAGGCCGATCCTCGAGCCAGACCGCTTCGGCCGACGGCTCCTTCATCGCCGACCCGGCCGCCGCCGGCGACCCGGGCACGGCTCCGGTTGCCGTCCCGGTGCCCGGAACGGCGACCTTCACGGGCTGATCTTGCCGATCCTCCCGACCGAGCCACGGCGGCGTGCGACTGTGATCGCCGCCGCCGTGGCCGTCGTCTGTGCGGGGGCCGTCGCGTTCGTCGCGTTCGGCCCCCTGTCAGCCGCACCCGCCCCGACGGCGGGGGCGGGTCGGGCGGCGTTCCGTGCGGGTCGGCGTGTCCGGGCTCCTCGTGGCCGGACTAGCGAGCGGGCCGCACAGGTTTCCGCGGTGAAAGCGCAAGGGAACCACGACTGTGGAGGACGAGCAGGACCAGCCCGAGGGCCACCGGGAGCGCCACCACCGTGACGGACCCGCTCCCGACGTCGATCGCGCGGACCCCGTTCACGGCGAGGGTGCTGCACGACCGCGATGCGACGCGGCTCCCCCACTTCGCGGGTGATGCGCACCCTGCGGCTCAAAGACGCCTCACAGGTTGGCTACGATCCGAGAGCGCCGGCTTCCGGCGATCGCACTCGTCCGGCTGTTGTCGGACGGCACACCCGAGGGGACAACCCGTGCCACACAGCACTGCATCATTCCGACGCGCATGCGCGATCGGCGCGACGATCGCCGCCATCGGACTGAGCACCGGCTTCGGGGCACTGTCCGCCACCGCCGCCGAGCTGCCGGAAACGTCGGCGAGCACGTCGCCCAGCTCCGACGTCACCCCCGCCGAGGGCACCTTCACCGTTGCGGACGCCGCCGAGTCCGCGCCCACGGCGACGACTCCTGCCACGCCCGTTCCGGAAGCCGCTGACGACACGGAAGCGCCCGCGGACGAGACCACCGCGCCCAGCAGCACTCCGACCGCCCCAGCGACGTCGACTCCTGCCGCGGACCCCGCCGCCACGCCAGGGGCGACCATCACCGGGGACGCGACCGTGGGCAGCACGCTGACCGCGACGGGGACGGACTTCACCGGCACGTTGTCCTACGCATGGACGAGCGACGGCACCGCCCTGCCCGTCACGACCGGGTCGTACGTCGTCACCGCTGCCGACGCGGGCAAGGTCATCACCGTCACGATCACGGGTGACGACGGCCAGACCGCGACCGCGACGACCGCCCCAGTCACCCAGACACCGTCGTTCCCCGATGCGTCCACCGAGGACGAGCCGGTCATGCTGACGACGACGGCCGGTGAGCGCTTCGCCCACACGTTCGCCGCGGACGGGTTCCCGAAGCCGACGTACTCGGCCGAGTACTACTCGCTCGACGACCCGTACGGCGACGAGCCCGGCCAGGACGAATCGAGCTACCTCCCCTACGGGCTGTCGCTCGACCACGCCACCGGCGTGCTGTCCGGCACGACCAGGTACTCGGGCACGTACGCGTTCCGCATCGACGCGACCACCGGCTCGACGACGGCCTCGCAGTTCGTGAACATCACCGTGGACGCGACGACACCACTCGGCGTGCGGGTCACGGCAGAGGACAAGGACACGTTCCTCACCGCGCACTCCACGAGCTGGGTCATCGAACGCAACGGCGCCGTCTGGACCTTCCAGAACGAGACCACCCACGACCCCGACGGCGGGTACACCGTCTTCGGCGCTGGCTTCGAGGGCGGGCAGCCGACCATCGACCAGGGCGGCACCCTGCTGGTCAGCGGCAACCTCGTCGACCGTTTCGGCAACGAGGTCGACGACGCCGACGGCTACCCGGCACCGTTCACGGTGACGTCCGACCACGCCTCCGACGTCATCGTGCCGAACACCGACCCGTGGGCAGGTGCCGAAGTGACGTTCCCGCACGCGTCGACCCACGCCCTGACCGTCGCGTCGAGCAGCTTCGCGACGGCGTTCACGGTGGACGTCCGTCCGACCGCTTCGACCGTGGTGACCCCCGCCACTCCGACGGGCGACATCGCCGCCGCAGCCCCGACCGGTCGACTGGCCTACACCGGGAGCGACGCGATGCACCTGCTGCCGTGGGCGGCGGGACTCGCGCTGACCGGCGTCGGTGTGATCACCCTGCAGGCCCGTCGACGGAAGCAGCACTGACCCACCACTGACGAAGCACCGAGGGACTCAGGACACGTGCTGGGTCCCTCGGCCCTTCGCTGCGAGACCGCCTGAACCCTTCGGAGAAGGCCCACAGGTCGCGTCCACCGCCCTTGTCCGGCTCGACCGGCGTCCATAGGCTCCCGCTGTCAGACGATCGTCTGGTATCGAGAGCGGAACGAGGACGGGCATGAACGACGACACGCAGGTCAGCATGAACCGAGTGCACTGGACCGGCGGCGTGCCCCGGAGCGCAGTGGACGCGCTGCTCCACGACGGCGGACTGGCGGTGGTCCCCACCAAGGTCGGCTACATCCTGATGACCTCGGACCGTGCGGGCCTGGAGCGGAAGTTCGACGCCAAGGAGCGCAACCGGAACAAGCCCGGCGTCGTCCTCGTGAGCTCGCTCGAGATGCTGCGCAGCATCGCGCAGCTCACCCCCGAGATCGACGCCCTGTACCAGCGGTGCTGGGACGAGGACATCCTGCTCGGCTGCATCCTGCCCTGGAGCGACCAGGGCCGGGCAGCGCTGCCGACCGACGGCTCGGACGACCTGATGATGGACACCCGCGGCACGTCCTGCTTCGTCATCAAGTTCGGCGTCCCTGGCGAGCTCGCCGCCCGCGAGCTCTGGACGGAGCACGGCAAGTTCGCCTTCGCGAGCTCCGCCAACCCGTCGGGCACCGGCAACCGCGGTGTCGTCGACGGCATCGGGGAGCGCATCGCCGAACGTGCCGACGTGATCGTCGAGGCGGACGACTACGTCGCGTCCATCCAGCCGGAGAAGAGCACCGAGACCCGCTACGAGCAGGGCGTCATGGTGTCGATGGTCGACAGCTCGGGAACCCTGATCCCGGTGCAGGACGGACAGCGGTCGATCACTCCCGCACCCACGCTCATCCGCAAGGGGCTCGACGTCGACCGGATCATGGGGCTGCTCGCCGACACGTTCACCAGCTGGGACTACCGACAGGGTGAGTACTACTGAGCCCGCACGGACGCCTCGGCACCGCCGTCTCGGCAGGAGACCCGGACACGACGCCGGGCACCAGGCGTGCGGCGAGACCAACGGCACGGAAGCGTCTGTCGCGTGAGGACGCCTCGAGCCGCATCACGGCGTTCGTGTACGGGAACATCGTGATCCTGGGCACGATCGCACCGATGGTCCCGGACACCGCCGCGAGTGGTCGGGGGCTCTGGTACGTCCTCGCCACCGCGTTCTCGACCTTCCTGGCGCACACCTTCGCCGAGTTGGTCGGCCGCCGTGCGCGGAGTGACCAACGGCTCGCCGGGGAGACCATCGGAGCCGAGCTGCGCGACTCGCTGCCCGTCCTCACCTCCGGTCTCGTCCCGGCGGCCGTCCTCGCCTACGCCTGGCTGACCGGCGCGTCCGGGCTGGTGGCCGAGATCCTCGCGATCGCGTACCTCGTGGTCCGGCTCGCCCTCCTCGGCCCCGTCGTGGCCCGGCTCCGCGGGGAGAAGCCGTCCCCGCGCACGTTCGCCGCCGGCCTCGTCCTCGCACTCGTCGGAGTCGGCATCGCCCTGGTCAAAGCCGGTCCCGGCTTCTGAGGCCGGCCGGAGCACCAGGCCGGACACCGACAGACCGGATCGGGCGGTCCAGGTGGTCCCCGGAGCGCTCTGCACCGTCACACGGGCAGATCGTCGGGGACCGCCGCGACCGCCTCGATCTCGACCAGCTGGTCGTCGTAGCCGAGCGCCGTGACCCCGAGCAGGGTGCTCGGCACGTCGTGCGCGCCGAAGGCGTCGCGGACAACATCCCACGCGGTGACGAGGTCGGCCTGTCGCGAGGACGCCACGAGCACGCGCGTGCTCACGACGTCCTGGATGGACGCACCAGCGGCACGCAACGCCTGCTGCATCGTCTCGATGCACCTGGCGGCCTGGCCCGCGTAGTCCCCGACCGCGACGGTCGACCCATCAGGGGCGAGCGGGCAGGCCCCGGCGAGGAACACGAGCCGCGTCCCGCTCGGCACGGTCGACGCGTACGCGTACTGCGCCACATCGCTCAGGACGTCGGACCGGATGAGACGGACTGCGCTGGCCATGCACGTCATCCTGCCAGCCGCGATGCTCCGGGCCCCGGGTACCTCAGGCGCAGTAC
This sequence comes from Curtobacterium sp. 8I-2, assembly GCF_902506155.1. NCBI lineage: Bacteria > Bacillati > Actinomycetota > Actinomycetes > Micrococcales > Microbacteriaceae > Curtobacterium > Curtobacterium sp. 8I-2. Next base: position 1,468,352 of record NZ_LR732827.1, on the reverse strand, counting down.
TCGTACGGCAACATCGCGGTCGACCCCACCCAGATCGCTCCCACGGTGGCGCCGTCCATCCCGAGCTGGAACGTCATGTAGCGTCCGTCGGCCTGCACGCTCCACATCGAGTACGGCCCCTGGTCCTCACCGTAGGTGCCGGTGTACTGCAGGTCCGGGTACGCGGAGCGCACCTCGGTCAGGGGCGTGCCGATGCCGATCCCGGCGTCGGTCTCGGGCGAGTTCGTCGTCACCGGATCCGGCCCCAGCCCACCGATGGTCACGCCCACGACCTTGCCGTCGCGGGGGATGACGATGAGGCCGGGAGCGTCATCTCGGTTCCAGAACGTCGTCTCCGGGCTGGCCGGACACGCATCCGTGCTCCGGGTGTAGGCGGCTGCCAGGTCGTCGATCTCCCCCTCCACCTCGCCGCCCAGCGCGATCGGCCCGACCTCCTTCGTGGAGATGGTCCAGGTTGCCGGGTCCGACAGGTCGAACGCCGTTCCCGTCGCAGTCGGGGACGGCGTGGGCGTCGGGGTGCCGGGGTCGGCCGTCGGGGTCGGCGTCACCGTCGCGGTCACGGTCCGGGTCGGCGTCGGAGCGGACGGCCCGGAACACGCGGTCAGCGTCGCCGCCGCGAGGAGTCCGAGGGTCACGCCGGCGGTCCGGATGGTGCTGTTCACAGGGTCTGGTCGCCGATCATCGTCTGGTCCTTCCGTGGGTGGACGTCGAACGGGTCCCCGCCCGCAGGCGGGGACCCGACCGGCGTGGGCGCGACGAAGCGGCGCCGACCGGTGACCCCCGCGCCGTTGCGATGGCCGATCCACCGTACTTCGAGCCTCCACGGGGAACGGAACCCCTCGGTCGCCATCGCAACCAGAGCGTTACACAGCTTCCGGCGCGGTGATCAGTCGGCGTCCTCGACGTCGAACACGACGACCCGCGCACTCGCCGCCCCGATGAAGTCCGCCACCGGCCGGTGCTCCGGGTGCGGCAGGTACCCGGCGAGCGCGGCACGATCACGGAAGCGGACGACGAGCATCCAGTGGAACCCGCCCTCCAGTCCCTCGGTGCTCACGCTGGTGCCGGACTGCACCGACTCGACCCCCTCGACCCGTGGCAGGTGCGCACGCGACAGGGCCGAAGCCTCGGCGGAACGGTCCGCCCCGTCCCACTCGACCAGCACGGTGTGCGTCACTCCGGACACGTGGTCCCCTTCCTCGAACGCAAGAACGCCAGGTCAGAACGCCGGCGTCCCACCGGCGATCGTGATCGTCGACCCGGACTGGTAGCTCGACTCCGGGCTGACCAGGTGCACGTAGGCGGCACCGAGCTCGGCGGGCTGACCGGGACGGCCGAACGGCGAGCTCTCGCCGAAGTGCGACACCGTCTCGGCGTCGTCGGAACCCGGCTGCAGCGGCGTCCACACCGGGCCGGGCGCGACGGAGTTGACCCGGATGCCCTTCGGCGCGAGCTGCTGCGCGACGGCCTCAGTGAAGAGCTTGATCGCACCCTTCGACACCGCGTAGTCGATCTTGTCCGGGGACGGCGTGGACGCCTGGATCGAACCGGTCGTCACGATGGTCGACCCGGGCTCGAGGTGCGGCACGGCGGCCTTGGTCAGCCAGAACAGCGAGTAGATGTTGGTCTTGAAGGTGGAGTCGAACATCGAGGTGTCGAGCGTGAGGATGTCGTCGTTGCTCTCCATGCGGCCCGCGACCATCACCAGGGTGTCGAGGCCGCCGAACTCGTCGACGCCCTTCTGCACCAGGTCCGTGCAGTACTGCTCGTCGGAGATGTCCCCGGGGAACAGCACGGCCCGACGACCCTCGGACTCGAGCAGGTCGCGGACCTGTTCCGCGTCCTCCTGCTCGTCCGGCAGGTAGGAGAGCACCAGGTCCGCGCCTTCGCGTGACAGGGCGATGGCGGCGGCACGGCCGATGCCGGAGTCGGCACCGGTGACGATGCCGCGGTACCCCTTCAAGCGGCCGAGCCCGACGTAGCTCTCCTCGCCGTGGTCGGGCTTCGGTTCCATCTTCCACGCGGCGCCCGGCAGCGACTGTTCCTGCTTCGGGTACGGCGGTGCCGGGTAGAGGGTGTTCGGATCGCGCTTCTCGTACTGGCTCATGGCCCCACTGTCGTCGTCGTGCCCCGGACGGGCGCTCAGCTGGCAGCTGGCGGGCGCAGGCGACCCCGCGCCCTGAAGACGGGTGTGGACGCCACTGGAGGCGCGGTGCCAGCTGGCACCGCGCCTCCAGTGGGTCAGCTGGTTCAGACGCCGGCCGTGGTCTTGATCCAGGACGAGGCCTGCGACAGCAGGGCGTAGTTGGAGCCGGCCCTGGTGTTGGCGCCGGGGTCGGCGCTGTCGCCGGTGGAGCAGACGGCGACGACCTTGCCGTTGACGAGCAGCGGGCCGCCCGAGTCGCCGTGGTTCGAGGCACCGGTCACGCCGGTGAGGTGCTGGGCCCGACCGCTGAAGGCGTCGGTGCTCGCGCCGGTGAGCGAGACGGTGGCCTGGTACAGGCCGTCGGACTGGGTGGCGTTGGCCCGCAGGCCGTAGCCCTGGATGGTGCCGGTGCCGCTCGACTTGGCGGTCGCGGTGAGGTCGAGGGGTGCGTAGGTGGACAGCGGGTAGGCGGTCCGCAGGTGCACGAGCGCGATGTCTCCGGCGGGCGAGGTGCTGATGCGGTCGACCGAGACGGCCGTGCCGCGGTTGACGGTGGAGTTGGAGTGGTAGACCCGCATCGCGCCGATCCCGTCGATGCAGTGCCGGGCGGTGAGGACCCACGAGGCGTTGAGCTGCTCGCCGGTGCAGTTGCTGACGTACCCCGAGGGGATGGAGCCGCCGGATGCTTCGAGCTGCACGGCCCACGAGGTGGTGGGGGCCTTCTCGCCGCCGACGACCTTCGTGCTGACGGGCAGCGCGGACGCGGGCGAAGCGGCGAACACGCCGGCGGTGATGACGGCGACCGCGGCGAACGCGGCTGCGATGGACTTCTTCATGACGACTCCTCTGTCGGTGAAGCACCTACCAGTTGCGTTGTGCAACTGATGCGCCATCCTTGCCCCTTGCTCAGGGTTCGCACCAGTCCGCACTTCGACGGACGCGGGCGTCGATCGTGTCCCCGCGGGCCGGTACCGGTCGTCCGGTACGCGAACTGGCTGGGCGGTGCGCCAACGGTCTCGACGTAGCGTCGAGTGCATGACGACGAGTGACGAGACCGCCTTCCCGGACCGGGTCGCGCGGGTCTTGGAACCGGGTCTCGACGTACTCGACGCCGTGGACCGCGTCATCGCCGCGTGCGTCGAGGCGACCTCGGCGATCGAGGCAGGCATCGTCATCGCGGACCGGTTCGGCACGCTGCAGGTCCTGGCCTCGACGAGTGAGCGCAGCAGCGAGGCCGAAGAAGCCCAGCTCGGGACGGACGAGGGCTCGTGCCTCGACTGCTACCGGACCGGCACGACCGTCGACGTGGCCGACGTGTCGACGCACGAGTCGGAGTGGCCGGCATTCGTGACGACGATGCGTGACCGTGGGCTGCAGGGCACGTTCGCCGAGCCGATCCGGTTGCGGGACCGGACGATCGGCTCGCTGTGCGTCTTCGCCGACCACACCCGCGGCCACAGCGACGAGGACGTCGTGCTGATCCAACTGCTCGCCGACGCCGCTTCGGCTGCCCTCGTGCGCCAGCGGGACCGTGGTGGCCCCGTCACGATCGAGGACCGGGTCGAGGACGCCCTCGGGGCGCGGGTGCTCGTCGAGCAGGCGAAGGGTGCGCTCGCCTACCGGCGGGGCATCCGGATGGACGAGGCGTTCCAGCTGCTGCGACGTGCTGCGGCCGACGCCGGCCGCAGCCTCCGCGCGCTGGCCGAGGACGTCGTGCACCGGGGCGCCGACCTCGGCAGCACCGGCTAGGCCCGTCGGGTCCGCGGCCCGTCCGGCTCCGTCCGCAGCACCAGGCCGTGGTGGTCGGTGGTGAGCGTCACCGCGACCACCTCGCCGAACGCATCGCCGTCGAGCTGCACGCGCTCGGGGGTGTCGACGGTCAGCCGGAGCGTCCGCGCCCGGGTGTACCGGAGCGCACGTGACGTCGGCAGGACCCGGGCCAGGAGCCGCCCGAACCGGGTGCGCGAGAAGAACCGGTTGAGCGTCAGGGCGTACCCGACCTTCGTCCACCCGAACCACCCGGCGGGCCGGAACGCCACGGCGTCGAGGACCCCGTCGTCCGGTCGCGCCGCGGGCAGCAGCAGGATGCCGGCGGTCAGCGTGCCGCAGTTGCCGACGATGATCGTGTGCGCGCTCATGCTGCGGAGCGGGGCGTCGTCGATCCCGTAGTGCACCGGGATCTGCCGGTTGCCGATGACGGACCGGGCGATGGGGTCCGAGTAGGCCACCCACCCCAGGCGCTTCTTGACCCAGGCGTTCGTGTCCGCCGCCATGCTCGCGTCGAGGCCGATGCCGGTCATCACCAGGAACGCGTGGGACGTGGTGACGCCGGCCGGGTCAGTCAGGTCGGCCAGTCCGACGTCGATCGGGCGGTCGACCCCGGTGAGGCCCGCACGAACGGACCGCTGGAGGTCGCCGAGGGGCAGGCCGAGGTTGCGCGCGAACAGGTTGCCGGTGCCGCTCGGGAGGAGCGCCACCGGGATCCCGGTGCCGCGGAGCTCCTCGGCGACGATCCGGAGCGTGCCGTCGCCGCCGGCGACCAGGACGACGCTCGGGTGTGCCGCGCACGCCGCCCTGGCGGCCGCGCGTCCGTCGTCGTCGGCGCTGGTGGTGAGCCAGAGCGACTCGTCCCATCCGTGCGCGCGCTCCTCGGTGCGGAGCACGGCCCGGAGCCGGGCCGCGTCGATCTTGGTCGGGTTCACGACCACGGCGGCGCGCAGCGGGCCGGGTTCGTTCGGGGGCGTCGGCATGCGGTCGGTGCGGGGGTTCCTGCTGGTGGTGCGCTTCGCCAGTGGCGGACTAGTTGGTCCGGCCGGCGTTGCGAGCCTTGTTGCCGCTGCGGCGGACGGCGCCGAAGACGATCGTGCCGAGCAGCAGGACGATGCCGATGATGCCGAGCCAGAGCAGGCCCTTCAGGGCGAAGCCGACGATGGACAGGACGGCCCAGATGACGACGAGGACGATGACGGTCTTCACGGTGGTGGTTCCTTCGGTGGGGTGTGGTGCGTGCGGGTCGGGGTCGGGCGGGGTGGGCGTCGGGCGGGGCGGGGTGGCCGTGTCAGTGGATCCGGAGCTCGGTCACCATGGGGCAGACGAAGGGGTCGCGGGCGGCGAGGCCGACACGGTTGAGGTACCGGACGACGATGCCGTACGAACGCAGCAACGTGGTCTCCGTGTAGGGCACGTCGAGGGTGTCGCAGTGGTCCCGCACCAACAGGCGGGCCTGCTTCAACGCCGGACGCGGCATCGACGGGAACAGGTGGTGCTCGACCTGGTAGTTGAGCCCACCCATCAGGAACGACACCCACCAGCCGCCACGGATGTTGCGCGAAGTCCGCACCTGGCGGGAGAAGAAGTCGACCTTCGCGTCGTGGGCGATGGTCGGCATGCCCTTGTGGTTCGGGGCGAACGAGGCACCCATCATCACGCCGAACACGGCCAGCTGCACCCCGAGGAACGCACACGCCATCCCGAACGGCAGGAACCAGAACACCACCGTCAGGTAGATCGCGAACCGCGCCACCAGCAGGATGCCCTCGAGGACGCGCCCCCGGACGTCGCTGCGTCCGCCCGTCCCGCGGAGCACCGACATGACGGCGGCCCGGTGCAGGTTGATGCCCTCGAGCGTGAGCAGCGGGAAGAACAACCAGCCCTGGTTCTGCACGAACACCCGGAGCGGCCCGTTCTTGACAGCCGCTGCGTCCTCGGGCAGGAAGCGGATCGCGTCGGGGGCGATGTCCGGGTCCTTGCCGACGGTGTTCGGGTTGCCATGGTGCCGGGTGTGCTTGTTCATCCACCACGAGTAGCTCAGCCCCACCAGGAACGTGCCGAGCCAGCGGCCCGCGCGGTCGTTCCACTTCTGGGACTCGAACACCTGACGGTGCGCAGCCTCGTGCGACAGGAACGCGAACTGCGTGAACAGCACCCCCAGCGCACCGGCCACGATCAGCTGGAACCACGAGTCACTCAGGAACGCGAAGACGACCCAGCACGCGGCCGTGGCGACGACGAGTGCGGTGAACAGCGCCCAGTAGAAGCCCCGACGGCGACGGAGCAGCCCGGCTTCCTTCACCTGCGCCAGCAGCGCGGAGTACGACGAGGTGCCACCGGTCCGTGGTCCGGCCGGGGAACCGGTCTTCCGGAAGCCGCTGGAGAGGGGTTTCGAGCTGGTCTCCCGCTGCGGGCTGGTACCGGCGTGCTGCGTGGTCATGGGTTCCCTGGTCGTCATCGGAATGGAAGAACGTTCCGGCGGCCGGGGTCTGGGGCTGCTGGTCCAACGCTAGAGCCGTCACGCTCCCGGGTGCAAGCCACAGGTCCGCGTGTCCGCCGCTCGACTACGGTTGTCCCGCCTGCTCGACGGAAGGACCGTTCCCCACATGACCGAGGTACGCGAAGCACGACTGGTCGAGACGTTCGTGACCCTCACGGACTCTCTGGTGGCGGACTACGACGTGGTCGACGTGCTGCAGACGCTGGTCGACCGGGCCGTCGAGCTGTTCGACGCCGCCGCGGGCGCCATCCACCTGCTCGACAAGCACGACGAGCTGCGGGTCGTCGCCTCGACGAGCGAGCGCAGCAGCTTCATCGGCCTGCTCCAGCTCAACGCCGGCGAGGGGCCCTGCATCACCGCCGTGACCACCGGCCGGTTGGTGACGTCGGAGAACGCCGACGACCTGCGGCAGCACTGGCCACGGTTCGCCGAGGCGTCGCGGGCGCGTGGCTACGCGGGCGTCCACGCCATCCCGCTCCGGCTGCGGGACACCACCGTCGGGTCGTTGAACCTGTTCCGCGAGACGGAAGGGGCGCTGAACGGAGCCGATGCCCGGGCCGCCCAGGCCCTCGCCGACGTCGCGACGATCAGCCTGTTGCAGCAACGGACCCTCGAGCACGCGACCCTCACCGCGGAGCAGCTCCAGCGTGCCCTCGACAGCCGGGTCGCCATCGAGCAGGCCAAGGGGTACCTCGCACGTGCGGCCGGGGTCGACGTCGAGCAGGCGTTCGGCATGATCCGTCGCTACGCACGTGCCACCCAGCGGTCCCTGAGCCAGGTCGCCGCCGACGTGGCGCGCGACGACGTCCCGCTCGCCGACCTCGTGGCCGCCGGAGCGTCCTGAGCGCCCTGAGGGTTCACACGGGCCGCCTCCGGACCCACCGTTCCTCGTCGAGCCCCGTCCCGGGGTCGGTCAGTCGCGGACCCTCCGGCACGAAGCCGTGCTTGGCGTAGAACCGGCGCGCACGGGTGTTCGCCGCGAAGACGAGCAGGTGTGCGTCCTCGTCGCCGATGGCCGCGTCGAGGAGCAGGGCGGCGACACCGGTGCCGTGCGCACCCCGGTCGACGTACAGGGTGACGAGTTGGAGCTCGGGGAGCCCGCCGGCCGGGTCCGCTCGGCGCTCGGTGCTCGCGACGCCGAGCAGGGTCCCGTCGTCGGCCCGCGCGGTGAGCACCCCGCGGGTGCGTGTCCGGATCCGCTCCGCCCAGCGCGCGGCGCGGTCGGCACCAGCCGTTCCGTCGAGGAAGGCGTCCGGCACCACCCCGCGGTACGTCTGCTCCCAGCAGCGCGCCTGGAACGCACCGATCTCGCGCGCGTCAGCCGTGGTGGCGCGCGCGATGACCGGTGCCGGACCGTGCACGGCTACTTCGTCGTCGTGAAGGTGCCCCGAGCCCGCTGGTCCGAGCCGTAGCCACGGGCGTGCACCACGTGCGTGCCCGGTGCCAGCGCCGCCACGGTCTTCGTGACCTTCAGGCGGACCTTGCCGGCGGCGTTGGCCGTCGTGCGGGTGGCCCGGCCGCCGTCGATGCTGACGGTGACCGACTCGCCGGCGCGGAAGCCCGTCGCCGAGATCGCGACCTTGGCACCCTTCCGGCTGCTCGCCGGCGTCACCGCGATCGGGGTGCTCGTCGCCTGGGCCTCGGCACACGCGTCGCCCGGGGTACCGACCGCCGGAGCGGATGCGGTCACGCGTCCGTTCACGGCGCGCACGCCGTCGTCCTCGCGGATGCGCATGGTGCCGATCGAGTCGCCGATCACCGAGCCGCCCCGGGTGTTGCTGAGCGTCATCGGGTAGTCCGCCGTCCGCGAGAACGACGGGGTGCGGTCGCCGTTCACCGACACGGCGACCGCGCGGCAGACCTCGCCCGGCTGGAACGTGACGGCCTGCATCGCCGGACGGATGCGGTTGTCCGACGCCTGGTCGAGGTCGAAGGAGACCGTCGTCGCCTGTTCGGCCGGCCGCGAGAGCACGACCGCTGCCCGGACGACCGTGCGGGTGCGCCCCTCGTCGACGAAGCGGTCGGCGATGCGGGCGGTGGGACGGTTCGTGACCACCGGGGTACCGAGGGTCGCTGCGGGCAGGAGCGAGAGGTCGCTCAGCAGCATCCCGCTGTTCTTCTGCGGGACGTCGATCGTCACCTCGCGCACCGACGCCAGGTCGATGCCGGTGAAGGTGTCGAGCGGGATGCGTGCCTGCTGCAGGATCGTCTTGCGCGGCGCTGTCCGGGTGCCGGGGAGCAGCTGACCGGCACGGCTGGTGTCCGACACGCGTCGGGTCGCCACGGCACCGGTGGCGTCGCGGAGGCTGATCGAGACGTCGGCGTTCGTCGTCGCCGTGTCGTCCGGGGTGAGCCGGAGCGACAGCGCCTGGAACCCGGTGAAGTCACCGGCCGTCGGGGCCACCGGGACGTGCACCTGTCCGCCGGTCGCCGCCTTGGTGGGCGTGACGTGCAGGGCAGGGGTCGCCGGCACCGAGGAGCCCAGGAACGCGGGCGTGTAGTCCGGGGCGTTCGACGTGATCGAGACGCACGCCGGCAGGGTCTGCTTCGCGGGCAGGTTGTCGGTGCTCGCGCAGGTCTTCGCCGTCAGGGCACCGGTGGTGGTGACCGCCGGGTTCGTCGTGTCGAACAGGGCCAGGTCACGTCGGCTCGCGCCGGGCTGCGAGGCCGTCACCCGGATGTCCGCCGCGCCCAGGGCGGCGGGCTGCCGGTCGGTGCCGTCGAACATCGGCAGGAACTGCTGCTCACCGTCGAGCGTCAGGCGGAAGAACCCGCTGATCAGGCTCGTGCCGACGGCGTACTGCTGGTCGGACGACAGTCGGGTGGTGTGCTTCGCCTTCGCGCCGCAGACCGTGTCGGACTCGTCGTACCAGTCGTCCGACGACGCCTTCGCGTACTTGCCCGGGGTCCACGTCGTGTTGAAGAAGTTGTGGTTCGCGCCCATCACCAGGACCGAGGAGCGCAGCACGTCGTCCCCGAAGGCCGTGCGGGAGTCGTCGTAGAAGTGCTGGCCCTGCAGGTCGGACACGTCACCGTCGCAGTACGGCAGGACCACCGCCGTGTTCGTGTCCGGCAGGGTCATGCGCCCGAAGTCGGTCGGCGCCAGGGGCAGGACGGCACGGATGCCGAAGGGGCTGGTGCGCTGCATGTTGAGCAGGGCCGCTCGGACCACGCCGTCACCGCCGCGCGAGTGCCCCATCAGCCCGACGTGCTGCAGGTCGAGCTTGCCGGTCAGCAGCGGTGACAGGCGGGGTTCCTGCCCGGCGTCGGCGCGCTGGAGCAGGCTGAGGTGGTCGAGGACGAGCTGGCCGCGGGCCACCGCTCCGCCGTCGTCCGAGTAGCTGCCGTCGAGGGCGTTGATCGCGTTCGCGGAGATCGACACGACGACGTTGCCGTGGCTGGCGAGCGCGGTCGCCGCGGCGTTGTAGCCGAGGTAGCTCGGGATGTCCGTCTGGCCCTTCCCGCACGGCCACGCCCTGGGGTTCTCGGTGCCGCCGACGCAGGCCTCGTGGCGGCCGTGCAGGAACACGACGACGGGGCGCTTGCCCGGGGCGTCCTCCGGGACGAAGACCGCGGCACGCATCTCGCCCTTGCGGCCGAAGCCCTTGATCGTCTCGGCCTCGTTGCCCAGGTCGTAGTCGGCCCGGGTGACCGCGTACGGGCCCGCTGCAGCGGGGTCGTCGGTCAGGGGTGCCGGGGCCTCGCGCGGCGCCACCGTCTGCGGTGCGGTCGCCGACTGGCGGTTGCCCTGCAGGTCGGTCGCACCCGACCATCCGAGTTCGACGCTGCGGGCGTCGGCGACCGTGGGGTCGGTCGTGGTGACCGTCAGCTGCCGCTGGTCGAGGCTCGTCTGCGCCACGCCGATGTCCGTGCCGTCGACCAGCAGGACCGGTGCCGCTGCGCGGATCGGCAGGGGCTCGGCGAGGGTCAGGACGACGGTGTACCCGCCGTCGGTGGGCGTCACGGTCCAGTCCTCGCCCTGCGCGACGGGCGTGCCCGGGGTCGTGATCGTGGTCGTCCCCGTCGCGGCGGTGGGCCCGTCGCCCGGTGCTGCGGTCGCGGGCAGTGCCGCGATCGTGCCGGAGACGGCGAGCGCCCCGGCGATGAGTGTCGAACACGCGATCTGCAGCGCGATGGTGGAACGGCGTCTCGGCGAACGGTTCACGTCGGATCTCCCCTGGTGCGACGGGCATGCGCCACCGCACGCTCCGTCGCCAACAGTAGGGAGACAGCTGTTGGCACCGGATCGTCCTGGAGGATGACGTGACGGCTCAGTACCTGAGGGTCCTCACGGGTGCGATGACCGGGTCGTCCTCGACGAGCCGGGAGGCCCGTGGCACGTCGTCGACGACGCCGTCGGTCGGCATGCCCCCGCGCGGTCGGGCACGTGGACCGTTCGCGAGTCCGGTGACGGCACGCAGACGGCCCCGCGACCAGGGTCGCGGGGCCGTCGGTGGTGCGGGTGGATCAGATGCGGCCGACGGTGCGGCGGCGGCGACGCAGCAGGACCATGAGCGTGGCTCCAGCGGCGAGCAGGGCCGCGGCGATGCTCAGCGGGATGGTCGGGTCCGATCCGGTGAAGGCGAGCTGACCGGTGGGCTGGTCGGTTCCGCCGCCACCGCCGGCGCCCGCGGGGCCGGTCGGGGTGTCGGTGGGCACCACGGCCGGAGCGGTCGGGCTGGGTGTCGCGGTGGGCACCGGTGCCGGGGCACGGACCGTGATGGTGACCGTCTGGGTGTCGTCCGGGCTGGTCCCGTTGGACGCGGTGATCGTCACGGTCGAGGTACCCGGGGTGGTCGGGGTACCCGAGATGACGCCCGTGGTGCTGTTGATCGTCAGGCCGTCGGGCAGGCCCGTGGCGGTGAAGGTCGGGTTCGGGGTGCCGGTCGCGGTGACGGTGGACGAGTAGGGCACGTCCACGGTGCCGTCGGACGGGGTGCCCGAGGTGATGGTCGGCGACTCGGACGGGGTGCCCGGGGCGGGGCAACCGTTCGAGGCGGTGATCGTGTTGGTGTCGAGGGTCACCGCGCCGGTGCGGGCCAGCAGTCGGCCCTGCACGGTCGCGCCGGTGGTGGCGGTCACGGACCGCTGTGCCAGGACGGTGCCCTGGAACTGCGCGCCGGTGCCGACGGTGGCCGAGCTGCCGACCTGCCAGAAGACGTTGCACGAGCTGGCGCCACCGGTGATCGTGATCCGGCTGGCGGACCCGATGGTCAGGGTCGACGCGGCCTGGAACACCCACACGGAGTCCGCGCTGCCGGCCAGGGTCAGTGCGCCGTTGTTCGCCAGGGCGAGCGCGCCACCGGAGTACACACCGGGCGAGAGCGAGAGACCGTTCAGCTCGGTCAGACCGGTCTGGGTCGGGGAGAGCGACGCGGCGACGTTGTAGGCGGTGGTGGTGTCGCGCTGGGCCTGTGCGGCTGCGGCGTCGGTCTGGTGCGTGGTGCCGTTGACGACGCCGTTCGGTGCACCGCCGAAGCCCGTGATCGACGTGCCCGGCGACAAGCCGAGGTCGCCGTTGACCACGGAGGGGCCGGTGTTCGTGACCGCACTGGCGCCGAGGACGCCGTAGGTCGATGCTGTGCCGAGGTTGACGGGACCGTCGATGACCGTGGCGGCTGATGCTCCGCCGCCGGTGCCGAGGGTGATCAACGCTGCGACGGCCGCGGCCGAGACGACGAGGAGGGAGCCCCGTCGGCGGTGGAGAGCGTGCATGGCCGTCTCTTCCTGCTGGGAGAGGCGGGGTGACGTCGGCGACGAGCGCGCATTCTCGGAGACTCGAAGTATGCGCTTCTCCACAGCCAGGACCTAGGAATGTCTGCACATCCGGTCGAAGCCTGACAATCGGCCCGGATCCCAGCCGGATCGGGGGACGCGAGCGCATGATCACCACAGGTTGACCGGTCGCTCGCACCAGCGGCGGCCGGGTAGGGAGTTCGGGTCTCCCGTCAGCCGGTGCGGCGCCTGTCCTCGGGTTGGGCAGGTCGCCCACCCCCCGTGCCACACGGCGAAGGGCCCCGCGATCGAGATCGCGGGGCCCTCGCTGGTACCGGGTGTTACTTGACGACGACCGTGATGGTCGGGCTGGTGCTCGTGGTGAGCTCCGAGGTCCCGGCGAAGACGGCGTGCAGGTTGTGCGCGCCCTTCTTCAGCGGGAGCTTCGACGTGACCACGCCGTCCTGCACCGTGACGGTGGCGAGGCGCTTCGAGCCCTGGTAGATCCGGGCGGTGCCGTCGACGCTGAAGCCGGTGGCCTTCACCTGGACGGTCGCCTTGCCACCGCTGTACTTGACGGCGGTGCGCGACGGGGCCTTCTCGACGGAGACCGTCATGGCCTTCGCGGTCTTCGAGTTCGTTCCCGAGTAGACCGGGTCCGCGTTGACGAACGAGGCCGTCACCGAGTGCTTGCCGATGGCGAGCGTCTTCGGCAGCGTCATGCTGGCCGCGCCGTCCTTGACCGGGGCGGTGCCGAGGACCTTGCTGCCGTCCTTGAACGTCACCGTGCCCTGCTGGGTGCCGATGCCACCGGCGATGGTCGCGGTGACCGTGGCCGGCTTCGCGGTGCGGTAGGTCTGCTCGGCGGCCGACGCGGAGAGCGTGGTGGTCGTCGTCGGCAGCGTGGCGTGCAGGTCGAACCTGTCGACCGTCGAACCGATCGCGGCCGGGTCGGCGGTGGCCGTCGGCTGGAGGGTCACGCCGCAGCTGTCGACCTTGCCGTGCTGCACCGCCGAGTTGCGGGTGGTGCAGTCGCTGGCGCGGATGTTCTCGACGGCGAGCTTGTCGTCGGTGACCGAGACCTTCACGAAGGTGCGGACGTGTTCCTGGTTCTCGACCGAGTTGGCGAAGTGACGCTGACCGGTGGGGTCGAGCGGGTCCGCGCCGTAGCCGCCCTGGGTGGCGTCCGGGGTGGTGAGGTCGTAGTACTTCGAGCCGGAGGCCGAGTTCGCCGTCATGTAGATGACACCGCCGGGGCCGGAGAAGACCTCGGGAGCAGCGGGCTGCTCGTTGACGTTGGCCTTCTTGCCGTTCTTGATCGCGTAGCTGCGCGAGTAGGAGTGGTCGTGGCCCTGCAGGACGAGGTCGACGCCCATGTCCGAGAACGAACGCGTGAAGTCGAACCGGCGCTGCTGGTTGTCACGGTCGTTCGCGTGGTCGGCCGGCGAGTAGATCGAGTGGTGGTAGACCAGCGTGGTCCACTTCGCGTCGTCGCCGTAGCGGTTGATGACGTCGCGCACGTAGTTCACGTGGGCAGCGTCCGAACCGGCCGCGTAGGCGTTCGAGTTGATGTCGATGAACAGGACGCCCTTGTACATGTACCAGTAGTCGCCACCCGAGTTCGCGGTCGTGTTGCCGCCCGGGTAGAAGTCCGGCACCTTGAGGGAGTTCGGCACCTGGTTGTGCTGCTCGTAGGCCTTGCCGCCGACGTCGTGGTTGCCGATGGTCGAGGCCCACGGGTAGCGCTTCAGCACGTCGCTGCTGTCCGCGAACGCGCCCCACTCGTACTCGTTGTTGGCGTGCTCGACCTGGTCGCCACCGGAGACCAGGAGCTCGGCGTCCGGCTCGGTCGACGTGGCGTACTCGAGCGTGTCCGCCCAGCCGGCGCCGTCGTCGTCGGTGAAGCCGGACGAACCGATCTGCGGGTCACCGAAGAACAGGAAGTCGAAGTCGCCGGAGAAGCTCTTCGTGGTGAAGGTGTACGACGCGGACCAGGCCGAGCCGTCCGCCGCACCGACGTGGTACGTGTACGAGGTGTTCGGCTCGAGGTCCGAGATCGCCGCGTGGGCGTTGATGTAGCCCGACTGGGCGGCGATGCCCGCGATGCCCTTGGTGTTCGAGTCGGTCGCGCTCGTGTCGGCGGCGGTGTTCACGGCCTCCGAGGCGTCGATCGTCTTCTTGGCGTCGGTGAAGACCCCGTCCGTCATGGACGCGGTCTTCTGGATCTCGACGGACTGCGCGACGTTCGTGGGGAAGTACCACGAGGCGATGCGCTGGCTCTCGGTCGCGCCGACGCCGAGCAGGATGTGGATCGGGCCACCGGTGGAGATGTTGGTGGTGGGGGTGTTCGTCGCCGCGGTGGCGGCGTTCGTGCCGACCATCGAGGCACCGGCGATGAGCGCGGCCCCGAGGACGGCTCCGCAGACGCGGAGGGTGGTGGTTCTGCGCCGGGTAGTGGCGCCGGACAGGAGACTCATGTGGGTCCGTTTCTCAGACGTGGGATGGTGCAGCACGGAAGACTCTGCACGCCCTGCAAAACGTCTTGGTAAACGCTGAGTGACGGTTCATCGTTGTTCAGGAACGGACGTCGAACGCCCCCGGGACGACGGGCCCGGTCAGCCCGCGGCCAGCCGTTCGACGAACCAGATCATCCCCATCACGAAGACCCCGGCGGTCACCGCGCCCGTCACCCAGAGCGACACCCGGTGCGCCTTCCGCCGCAGCAGCGAGAGCGGCGGGAACACGATGACGATGATCGCGAGCTGCACGGCCTCGATGCCGACGTTGAAGACGAGGAGCGAGACGAGCAGCTGCCACGAGAACGCCTCGTGGATGCCCAGGGCACCGGCGAACCCGAGCCCGTGGATGAGTCCGAAGGCGAAGACGACGGCCAGCCGGGTCCAGCCGGCGCGGTCGAGCGAGAAGTGTCCGTGTTCGCCGACCACCAGTTCGTCGGCCCGCGACCGGCGTCGCCAGAGCCGCCACAGGTACCAGCCGGCGACCGCGGCGATCGACAGGGCGATGAGCGGCTCGACGACGATCGCGGGTGGGCTGACCACACCGAGCGCGGCGAGGATGAACGTGATCGAGTGCGCGATCGTGAACGCGGACGCCGTGTAGACGACCTCGCGCAGGCGACGCGACCCGGCGATGAGCGCGACGAGGAACAGGATGTGGTCGATGCCGGTCAGCAGGTGTTCGGCGCCCAGGCGGAAGAACTCCCAGAAGCGCTCCCCCGCCGACTGTTCGGTGGAGAACGTGCGCTGCGAGGCGTCGAGGGTGGCCGATCCCGCGCGGTCGTCGACGTCGTACGTGACGATCGTCTTGGTGTCGCGGACGAAGGACTCGTCGTCGGGGAACAGCGTCGACGACACCACGTGTCCCGACTGCGTCTCGGACGCCTCCGGGCAGGTGAAGTCGGCGGTGACGTGGGCGTACGGCACCTCGTCCCGCAGGTCGACCGTGACCGTGGGGTCGAGGGTGCCCGTGCAGGCCCGCCCACCGGCTCCGGTCACCGTGAACCGGTCGAACACGTACTCCCCGATCGCGTCGGTGTGCGCCTCGGCGGCCGTCACCATCCCCGGGAAGTCCCCGTCGTCCCAGGCGCGCTGCCCTTGCTCGTGCAGCGCGTCGTCGTGCTCGCTCGTGGCCACCGAGACGAGCATCAGGTCGTACTCGAGCCCGAGCTCCGCCCGCACGACCGTCGGCTTCGTGGACGTCACGTCGGCGTACACGACCGAGCTGAAGCCGTGCGCCGACGCCGGTGCGGCTCCCCCGAGCACGCTGATCACGACCACCCCGAGCAGCACGAGCGCGGCGGCGACCCGTGCGGCCAGCGCAGTCAGCGCGGTCGGGGAAGACGAGTGGACGGGGCGGGCGCGCAGGAGCGCGGCGGTGGTTCCGGAGGGCACGCGCAGACGATCCGGCTCACAGACGACCGGAAGGTGAACAACCGGTGACCAGCAACGGGACGGGTGTTGGACAGGTCCCCCGACCGGCCCGGAGCGGCCGTCGGGCGTGCTTGCATGGTGCCGTGATCCGCCCAGCCACCCGGACGACCTCCCTGTTGACCGCCGTCGCCCTCGCCGCGGCCGGCGCCACCCTGCTGGCCGGCTGCTCCCGGGCGTCGGACGGCACCACCGGCGGCACCGGCACCGGCACCGGCCCCGGCCCGACGGCGAACGCCTCGGCGCACGCGTCCGCCGGCCTCCTGGGCACCGGGTTCTCCGAGCCGGACCAGCCCCCGGCACCCGAGGCCACCATCCACCCCGAGCCGGGTTCGTGGTCCGGCGTGCACGCTCCCGCGGGCTACGACGTCGTGCTGCTCTCCGACGCGGGGGACGCCGCGGACGCCCCGACCCGGACCCTGCTCGACGCCGTCGACTCGTGGGCGTCGGACGAGGACGTCACCGTCACCCCGGTCTCGGCGAAGGACGCCGACGACCGGATCGCCGCGGTCCTGCGCGCCGTCGACGCCGAGCCCGACCTCGTCATCACCGTCGGCAACCACATGGTCGACCCGCTCGCGGCCGTCTCACCGACCGCGCTCCACCAGCAGTTCCTGGTCGTCGGTGCCGAGATCGCGGAGCCGACGTCGAACGTCACGGCGGCGGACTGGACGGGCGGCGGGTTCCGTGGCGAGGGCCTCGGTCCGTCGAGCCACTACGACCCCGGCACCTTCACCGAGGACCGTGCCGCTCGCGGGCTGCGCGCCGGCCTCGCCGCGGTGCTGCACGACCTGCGCGGCATCGTCGTCTGGGTGCCCTGACCCGGCCTTCCCCCGCTACGCGGTCTCCGGCTCCAGCACCCGGGCCCGCACCTGCGCCGCTGCCCCGAGGGCCACGGCATCAGCCCCGAGCGTCGACTGTGCGAGCCGGATCGTCGCTCCGCTGACGGGCGGTTCCGCGTCGATCGCCGCCGAGATGGCGGGCTGGAGCAGGTCCCACGACCGTGCGATGCCGCCGCCGATCAGGACGGTGGTGACGTCGAGGATCCCCGCGGTCAGCAGCGCGGCACGGGCGAGACCCCATCCCGCGGTGGCGAAGACGGCGGCCGCGTCGGCGTCGCCGCCGCGCGCTGCGACGGCGACGTCCCGTGCCGAGAGCGTGCGCCCGGAGCGCTCGGCGTAGCGGTCGGCGATGCCGCGGGCGCCCGCGATGGTCTCCAGGTGCCCGGTCTGCCCGCAGGTGCAGCGGGCGTCGCCGAACCCGGGGACGTGGCCGATCTCGCCGGCGGCGCCGCGCGGGCCGGCGAAGAGCCGTCCGTCGAGGACGAGGGCGCCGCCGACCCCGGTGCCGAGGGTCATGCCGAGCACGTCGGACTCCCCCACCACCGCGCCGGTCGCGATCTCGCCGAGCAGGAACGCGTTCACGTCGTTGTCCAGGGTCGCGGGCACGCCGAGCGCGTCGGTGACGGCCCGCGTCACGCCGTACCCGGCCCAGCCGGTGAACGAGTTGCCGGTGACCAGCACGGTCCCCGTGGCCCGGTCGACGACACCGGCCGCGCCCACCCCGACACCCGCAAGGGAGGCCCGGTGCGTCTCGAGCAGACCCGTCACCGCCCCGAGGGCGGCCGTCACGATCGCTGCCCCGCCCGCGTGGGCGGGCGTCGGCAGGTCGACCCGGTCGATGACCTCGAGGTCGTGCGTGGTCAGGACGACCTTGGTGTTCGTCCCGCCGATGTCGACCCCGACCAGGACCCGGCTCACGCGGTCACCGCCGCGAGCGAGGCGAGGCGCGCGGCCCGGCGCTGTCGTTGCAGCACGGGGTCGGGCACCGGCACCGCGGCGAGCAGGCGTCGGGTGTAGTCGGTGGTGGGGTGCAGGAGCGTGGTGCCGGTGGTGCCCTGCTCCTCGACGACGCCCTGGCGCATCACCACGACACGCTCGGCGAAGTGCTGCACGACGGCCAGGTCGTGCGAGACGAACAGGCACGCGAACCCGAGGTCGTCCTGCAGCTCGCCGAGCACCTCGAGCACGGTCTCCTGCACGCTGACGTCGAGCGCCGAGGTCGGTTCGTCGGCGACGAGCAGCCGCGGCTCGAGCACCAGCGCCCGGGCGAGCGAGACCCGCTGGCGCTGCCCACCGGAGAGCTCACGCGGGGCCCGGGATGCCAGGGTCCGCGGCAGCCGGACGGCGTCGAGCACCTCGTCGATGCGGCGACGCCGGTCGGCCGAGGACATCCCGCGACGGTGCACGGCCAGGGGCTCCGCGATGCACTCGGCCACGGACATCCGGGCGTCGAGGGACGCCACCGGGTCCTGCAGCACCACGCCGATGCCGGACCGGAGGGCACGGCGGTCGCGCCCCTTGGCCGTCCGCAGGTCCTGCCCGAACAGCGACACCGTGCCGGACGTCGGCTTGATCAGACCGAGCGCCACCCGGGCCGCGGTCGACTTGCCCGAACCGGACTCGCCGACCAGACCGACGGTCTCACCGGCGTGCACCGTGATGTCGATGCCGGCGAGCGCGTGGACGGCGCGCGCCCCGCGCCCGAACGTCACCGAGACGTCCCGCAGGTCGACCACCGGGGCCGCACCGGGCCTCCCGTCCGCCGCACCCGACGCACCCAGCTCGGAAGACGCCGGCGTCTCCGCGTCACGCCCCCGGATCTGGAGGCGTCTCGCCGACTCGGCGGCGTCGGATGCCGACGCCGGTGTCTCGAGCCGCGGCACCGCGGCGAGGAGCCGCTTGGTGTACTCGTGCTCCGGGCGGAGCAGGACGTCCTCGACCCCGCCGGTCTCGACGATCTCGCCCTGGAGCATGACCGCGACCCGGTCGGCGAAGTCCGCCACGACGCCCATGTTGTGCGTGACCAGCAGCACGCCGGTGCCGGTCTCGACGGCGAGCGCGCGCAGGAGCTCGAGGATCTCGGCCTGGACGGTCACGTCGAGCGCGGTGGTCGGCTCGTCCGCGATGAGCAGCTTCGGTGCGTTCGCGATCGCCATCGCGATGACCACGCGCTGGCGCTGCCCACCGGACAGCTGGAACGGGAACGACCGGGTGCGCGACTCGGGGTCGGGGATGCCGACGCGGCGGAGCAGGTCGACGGCCTCGGCCGCGGCGGCGGACGCGGAGACGTCACGGTGGTTCCGGATCACCTCGGCGATCTGGGCGCCGACGCGGGTGAGCGGGTCGAGGGCGGTCGCGGGCTCCTGGAAGACCATCGAGACGGTCGAGCCGCGCAGTGCCCGGAGTTCGGGTTCGGCTGCCCCGACGACCTCGTGCCCGGCGACGACGGCGCTGCCCGATGCCGTCGCGTTGCCGGAGAGCAGGCCCATCGCCGCGAGGGCGACCGTCGACTTGCCGGAGCCGGACTCGCCGACCAGGGCGAGGGTCTCGCCGGGGGCGACCGACAGGGACACCCCCCGCACGGCATCGACGGTGCCGGACTCGGTGCTGAAGGAGACGCCGAGGTCGGTCGTCCGCAGGATCGGTTCGTTGGTCATCAGCGGCCCCGCACGTCGAAGGCGTCCCGCAGTCCGTCGCCCACCGCGTTGAACGCGCAGACGACCAGGATCACGGCCAGACCCGGCGGCACGATGAGCCACCAGTGTCCGGAGTACGCGGCGGTGAGTCCCGCCGAGAGCATGCCGCCCCAGTCCGTCGCGGGCGGCTGCACGCCGAGCCCGAGGTACGAGACGTAGGCGACCAGCAGGATCGCGTCGGCGACCTGGAACGTCGCCGCGACGACGATCGTCGACACCGAGTTCGGCAACAGGTGCTTGCCGATCGCGCGGGCGTGCGAGCCGCCGATCGCGCGCAGGGTCAGGACGTAGTCGCGGTTCTTGAGCGTCAGGGTCTCGGCACGGATCAGGCGGGACGGCACGAGCCACGACACCAGGCCGAGGATGACGATGAGGCCGCCGACGCCGGGGTTCGTGATCGCCGAGATGACGAGCAGGATGAACAGGGCCGGGATCGCGATGCCGGCGTCGACGACGCGCATCATCAGGGCGTCGACCCAGCCGCCGACGTACCCGGCGACGGAGCCCCACAGGGTGCCGACGACGGTGGCCAGGACCCCGGCGGCGATGCCGACCATCAGGGAGACCTTGCCGCCGTACATCAGGCGGCCGAGGACGTCGTGGCCGACGGCGTCGGTGCCGAGCCAGTGCGCGGCGCTCGGGCCCTGGTTGGCCTGCTCGAGCATCGTGTGCGTCTGGTCGGTCGGGCACAGGAACGGGCCGACGAAGCAGAACAGCACGATGACGACGATCAGGGCGAGGCCGATCACGGCGAGGGTGTTGCTCCGGAACCGGCGGGCGGCGAGCCGGAACCCGGTGGCCGCGACGGTGACGGGGGCGCCCGGGGCTTCGGGGGCCATCTGGACGGCGGTCATGCGCGGCTCGCCTTCACTCGGGGGTCGATGAGGGACTGTGCGACGTCGGCGAGCAGGGTGCCGATGACGGTCGCGATGGAGATGACGAGCACGCAGCCGAGCAGCGTCGGGTAGTCGGAGGACTGCGCGGCGTTCCAGAACAGCAGCCCCATGCCGGGGTAGTTGAACAGCTGCTCGGTCACCAGGGCGCCGCCGAACAGCACCGGCAGGTAGTACCCGAGCATCGCCACGACCGGGGTGAGCGAGTTGCGGAAGACGTGCCGCCGCAGGATCGTCGCGGTCGAGGCGCCGCCGGCACGGGCGGTGCGGACGTAGTCCTCCTGCAGGTTCTCGAGCGTCGAGGCGCGCATGTAGCGACTGAACACCGCGATCATCGCCAGCGCTCCGGTCACCACGGGCAGCACGAGTCCGGCCGGGTCCTGGAACACCTCGGCCAGGGTGTTGCCGCTCGGTGCCTGGGACGGCAGCCACGGCAGCTGCTGGCTGAACACGATGATCAGGACGAGGCCGAGGAAGAACGCCGGCGTCGAGTAGAAGACGAACGCCAGGGCGGTGGCGGCGTAGTCGACCGCACCGTTGCGGCGGGCCGCCTGGAGCATGCCGACCGGGATCGCGACGACGAGTCCGAGCACCGCGGAGATGCCGGTGAGCACGAGGGTCTTCGGCAGGCGCTCGGCGATGAGCTGCGAGACCGGCTCGTTGAGCGTGTACGAGGTGCCGAGGTCGCCGGTGAGCAGACGACCGAGGAACCGCAGGTACTGGACGGGCAGCGGCTGGTCGAGCCCCTGCGCCTGGTTGAACTGGGCGATCTGCGTGGGCGTCGCGGAGACGCCGAGCACGCCGCGGGCGGGGCCGCCGGGCAGCGCGTGCAACAGGCAGAACACCACGACGGTGACGATGAGGATCACCGCGAGCGCCTGCAGGACGCGCCTGGTGAGGTAGAGAGCTGTGGTCATGCGGGTTCCGATGGTCGGTTCTTGCGTGAGCCGGGGCGGAGGCGCGGTGCGGGTCGTGCCCGCACCGCGCCTCCAGGCCGTGGTCGCGTCAGCGACCTACTTGGTCCACTTCCACTGGGCCGGGTGGAAGTTGGCGAGCGAGTCCTGGTCGAACCCGGACAGGCCCTTCTTGACGACCGAGATCTGGTAGTCGGGGCTCGGCAGCCAGATCACCGGCAGGTCCTTCGCGACCGCTGCGCTGTAGTCCTGCACGGCGGTGGCGTCGGTCGAGGTGGTGGTCGCGTCGATCAGGCCGTCGACCTGCTTGTTCGAGTAGCTGCCGAAGTTCGCCGAACCGCCGGTCTGGAAGAGCGACTCACCGGTCGGGTAGGCCGGGAAGTACCAGCTGCCCGCGGTGCCGAAGAACGACAGGTCCCAGTCGCAGCTGACCTCGTCCGAGGTGCAGGTGGGGGTCTGCGACAGCACGCTCGACACCGGCGCGGTCTTGATGGTGAAGTCGATGCCGGTCTTCGCGAGCGAGGACTGGATCGCGCTCATCATGTTGTCGGTCACGGTCGAACCGGACTGCGACAGCACCTGCATCGAGAACTTCGTGCCCTGCTCGACACCCTCGCCGCACTGGCTGGCCGAGGTGCCCGGGTCGGTGCAGACCATCGTGCCGCCCTGCTCCTCCCAGCCGTGGCTGGTGAGCAGGTCCTTGGCCTTCGAGGTGCTGAACGGGTACGGGTTCGACTTCTGCACGTCGGAGACGTAGTCGGACTCCTGCGCCTGCGGGACGGGACCGTAGGTCGAGGTCGCGGTGCCGTTGAAGACGACCTTCGACAGCGACTTCTGGTCGATCGACATCTGGACGGCCTGCCGGGCGTACAGCTGCTTGAAGACGGCGCCCATCGTCGGGTTGTTGAAGTTGTACGGCATGTACGTGATGGCCCAGCCGGTCCAGGGCTCCACGGAGTAGCCCTTCGCCGTGAAGGACGACTTCTGGTCCATGTCGGTGGCGTTGATGTAGCCGTAGTCGACCTCGCCCGAGCGGACCGCGTTCACCTCGGCGTCGGCCGTGGTGAAGGGGAGCAGGTTGACCGTGGTGATGGCGGGCTTCTGACCGCCGTCGTACTTCTTGTTGGCGACGAGGGTGACGTTGCCGGCCGTGGTGAAGGTCTTGACGCCGTAGGGGCCCGAGATCGTCTTCCACAGGGGGTCGCTGGCGTAGTCGCTGATCTTGCCGGCGGCGGTGTTCAGGTACTTCCAGACCTGCTTCGCGCCGGCGGGGGTCTCGTCGGCGTCGGTGACCTTCGCGCTCGCGCTGGTCTTGTCCCAGGCGTGCTGCGGCAGCGGGATGATGTTGCTCAGCTGGTTGGCGAGCATCCATTCCGAGTTGTACGCCTTGTCGAACGTGATGGTGAAGTGCGTGTCGTCGACGGCCTTGAACGAGGTCCAGTTGTCCGGCGCCTTGCCCTTGGAGTACCCGCCCCACTGCGCCTTGTTGGCCTTGATCAGGTTGAACCAGAACTCGACGTCGCGGCTCGTGATCGCCTCGCCGTCGGACCAGTGCCGGTCGCCGAGCGTCATCGTGACGCTCTTGCCGTCGTCGGCGAACTTCGCGTCGGTGGCGACGGAGCCGGCCTTGTTCCACGCGATCTTGCCGGTGGAGCCGTCGTACGCGACGAGCGGTTCGTACAGCGACTGGGCGATGGAGCCGTTGTTCGTGTTGAGGTGCGCGGCGGTGCCGATCGGCAGGATCCAGTTCGGCGTGAAGTTGGCGGGGAGCGCGTAGTCGATCTCGTCGGTCGATCCCGGCGAGGCGTTGCCGCCTCCGGAACAGCCGGCGAGCAGCGCGCTCACGGCGATCGCAGCTCCGGTGAGGAGCGCCCAGCGACGGGGCTTGGACATGCGGTGTCTCCTTGTGCGAGGGACTTCGGGGAGTGGAGCACGAGGTGCCGAGCGGCACGAGGACAGTCAAGGACCAAAGCCATTGGAAAAACAAACATCTCGATGTAAAAACTGCGTTACTGCGGAACGGTGGAAAGGGTGGACCGCTCGATCCGCCCCGTAGGCTCGCCGCAGAACCGGGCATCCACCCGTGTCCTGTTCCCGTTCCGCCGGCAGCCGCCGGTGTTCCGTCCGGATTGGAGAAAGTCGTGGCCGATCTCAGCGCCCGCGTCCTCGAGCTCGTCGCCTCGGGGCAGGCCGCCAGCCGGACCGAGATCGCGAAGGTGCTCGGGGCCGCCCCGTCGACCGTCTCGCACGTCGTCGGCCAACTCCTGGAACACGGGATCCTCGCCGAGGAGGGCACCGACGTCTCCACCGGCGGCCGCCCCCGCAAGGTGCTCCGCATCGGCGGCGTCGACGAGTACGCGGTCGCCGCGGACGTCGGCGGCGGGCACGCGCGCATCGGCGTGGTGCTGCCGGGAGGCGCGCTCGAGTCGGTCGCGAACGTCCCGTTCGCGCTCTCCGACGGTCCGACCGCCGGGCTCCAGCGGCTGGCCGCGTTGCTCGAGCGGCTCGCCGACGACCGTGGTCGCGAAGGGCTGCGGGGCGTCGGGCTCAGCCTGCCCGGGCCCGTCGACGTCGTCGCCGGCGTCGTCGACCTGCCGAGCCGGATGCCGGGGTGGAACGGGTTCCCCGTGGCCGCCTGGCTGAGCGAGCGGTTCGGGCTGCCGGCGATCGTCGACAACGACGCGAACTGCATGGCGGCGGGTGAGCAGACCGTGCAGGACCCGGCTCGACGCCAGACCATCACGATCAAGGCGGGCTCGGCGATCGGCGCGGGCATCGTCATCGACGGCCGGCTCTACCGCGGGTCGACCGGCGCGGCCGGGGACATCACGCACGTGCGCATCGACGCCGCCGGGGACACCCCGTGCTCGTGCGGGAACACCGGGTGCCTCGAGACCGTGGCGTCCGGCGCCGCCCTGGTCCGCATCCTGTCGAACGCCGGGGTCGACGTCGCCTCGACCGCCGACGTCGTGCGGCTCGCCTCGGACGCGCACCCCGAGGCGACCCGCGCCGTGCGGATGGCGGGCAAGTACCTGGGCGAGGTGCTCGCCGCCAACGTGAACTTCTTCAACCCGGACGCCGTGTACCTCGGCGGCATCCTGTCGACCCTCGACCCCTTCATCGCCGCCGTGCGGAGCCAGCTCTACGAGAGCTGCCACCCGCTGATGACCCAGCACCTGGCGATCGAGCCGGTGTCGCTCGGCGCCGACGCCGGCCTCGTCGGCGCCGGGCAGTTCGCCCTGCAGCGGGGCCTCGCCGCCTCGCTCGAGGAGCTCTCCGCGCCCATCCCCCAGTCCACCACCAGGAACAGGAGCGCCCGTGTCTGAGACCGGTCCCGTCACCCCCGCCGCCTCCCCCGCCAGCGCCGCCAGCGCCGCCGGCGCCGGTCGCCCGGTCATCGCCATCGCCGGCCTGGCCATCGAGACCTCGACGTTCACCCCGACCCGGACCCACGCCCCCGCGTTCCACCCGGACCGCGGCGACGAGGCCATCACCCGCTACCCGTTCCTGGCGACCATGGCCGACCGTGCGGACTTCCGCGGTGCGCTCATCGGGCACGCACTGCCCGGCGGGATCGTCGACCGGGCGTCGTACGACGCGCTGGCCGACGAGATCGTCGAGCGGCTGGGTGCGATGGGGCCGGTCGACGGCCTCTGGTACGACATCCACGGCGCGATGGTGGTCGAGGGGCTCGACGACGCCGAGACGGACCTGCTCGGTCGCATCCGCCAGGTCGTCGGCCCCGACGTCATCGTGTCCGCGTCGATGGACCTGCACGGCAACGTCACGCGCGAGCTCGCCCACCAGGTCGACCTCGTCACCTGCTACCGGATGGCCCCGCACGAGGACACCCTCGAGACGAAGGAGCGCGCCGTCCGCAACCTCGTCGACGTGCTGACCGAACGGCCCGTCGGTGCGCAGCGCCCCGTGAAGGCCTGGATCCCGATCCCCGTCCTGCTGCCCGGCGAGCAGACCTCGACCCGGCTCGAGCCGGCGAAGTCCCTGTACGCGCAGGTCCCGCTCGTCGAGCAGACCGAGGGGGTGCTCGACGCCGCGATCTGGGTCGGGTACGCCTGGGCCGACCAGCCCCGCGACCAGGCCGTGACCGTCGTCACCGGGTGGGACGAGGCAGCCGTCGCCGCCGGCGCCGAGCGGCTCGCAGCGGCGTTCTGGGATGCCCGCGAGGACTTCGTCTTCGTCGCACCCACCGGCACGTTCGAGGAGTGCCTCGACGCCGCGCTCGCCCCTGGCGCCGCGAAGCCGTACTTCGTCTCGGACTCGGGCGACAACCCCACGGCGGGCGGCTCCGGGGACATGACGTGGGGGCTGACGCAGGTGCTCGCCCGTCCGGAGTTCCAGGACCCGTCGGGCCCCACCGTCATCTACGCGAGCGTGCCCGGCGCGGCCGCCGTCGCCGCCGCGGTGGAAGCCGGCGTCGGTGCGACGATCACCGTGACCGCCGGTGCGACGGTCGACCACGTGCACGCGGGTCCGATCACGATGACCGGTCGGGTGCACGCGATCAAGCAGGGCGACCGGGACGCCGAGACCGAGGTCGTGCTGCAGGTCGGCAGCGTGTTCGCGATCCTGACGAAGCTGCGGAAGCCGTACCACCACGAGCACGACTTCACCGACCTCGACCTGGCGCCGCGGCAGGCGGACGTCGTCATCGTGAAGATCGGGTACCTCGAGCCGGAGCTGTTCGACATGTCCGCCGACTGGATGCTCGCGCTCACCCCGGGCGGCGTCGACCAGGACCTGCTGCGCCTCGGGCACCACAGGATCGAGCGCCCGATGTTCCCCTACGATCGAGTGTTCCCGACGGCACCGGACCTCCGCGCCCGCATCGTCCCCGCCTCCAACGAACCGCTCGGAGCCCCTGCATGAGCACCACCGCCGCACTCGAGATCGCCGTCACCTCACCGGCCGGCGCGATCACCGCGCGGGACGGCGGCGCCGACCGCGTCGAACTCTGCGTCGGTCTCGAGCTCGGCGGGCTCACCCCGTCCCAGGCCCTGGTCGAGACGACCCACGAGACCGGGATCCCGGCGCACGCGCTGGTCCGCTGCCGCCCGGGCGGGTTCGTGCACTCCCCCGACGAGGTCGAGCTCATGGTGCGCGAGGTCCGCACGGTCCTGCGCTCCGGGGCCGCCGGCGTCGTGGTCGGAGCCCTGCGCCCCGACCGGACCCTGGACGAGGACGCCCTCCGCCGCTTCGTGGACGCCGCCCGCTCGGTCAGCACCACCGCCGAGATCACCCTGCACCGGGCGATCGACCACGCGATCGACCCCGTCGCCGCCGCCGGATCGCTCGCCGCGCTCGGGTTCACCCGCGTCCTGACCTCCGGCGCCGCCCCCACCGCGGTCGCCGGTGCCGAGACGATCGCGCGCATGGTCGGGGCAGCCGGGCCCGTCCAGGTGATGGCCGGCGCCGGCGTCACCCCCGCCGACGTCCGTGCGCTGCTCGCCACCGGAGCCGCCGCGGTGCACCTGTCGGCCAAGCGCCCAGCCGCCGGCAGCACGCACGCCGGGGTGCCGATGGGCGCCGGCGACGACGGTTCCGCGCACTTCGTCACCGACGCCGAAGTCGTCACCGCCGCACGGCGCGCGCTCGACGCCTGACCCGTTCTGGGCCCGCAAGACACCGGTGTTCGCCGGTTGCACACCCGCAGACCGCGGTTCGAACGACGAACACCGGTGTTCAGCGGCCCCTGACCGCCTGAGCCCGCGTCACCCCCGGCGACCGGACCGCGCGGCGAACGCGTCGAGCGCCGAGAGCACTTCGTCGTTGCGGTACAGGACGCCGTGCCGGTACTCGTTCTTCGACAGCAGGATGCCGGCGTCGACGAGCTTCTGGAGGTGCGGGTACACGTTCCTCGTCACGACACCCATCTCGGCGGCGAGCACCGTCGCGTTCAACACGGGCTGCCGTGCGACCACGTCCAGCGCGTCCCAGACGCCGGAGTCTCGTCGAGCCTCGATCCGGTCCTGCCAGCTCCTCCGGATCCGTCGGATGTCTTCGACGAGCTCCGTCGCGTTCCCGATCGCGGCGAACGCGGCTTCGGCCACCCGCCGGATGATCGGCTCGACGTCGCCACGGCGGTACGCCGTCAGCGCCTCGACGTAGCCCGCAGTGTCGATCAGGAGGCCTGCCGAGACCGGGACCGTCACGTTGCGCGTCAACTCGTTCGACCGCAGCATGGCCTGCAACAGTGCACGCCCGGTGCGACCGTTGCCGTCGGTGAACGGGTGGATGGTCTCGAACTGCGCGTGGGCCACGGCGACCTGCGCCAGCCGGGGCAGGTTCAGTCGCCGCGCGAAGGCCATGACGTCGTCGACCAGTCCCGGAACCCGTTCCCATGCCGGGGCGACGAAGTCGGCTCCGACCGGGCTGCGACCGTCGGTGCCGATCCACACGGATTCACGCCGGAACGCTCCAGCATCGTGATGGGGGTCGTGTTCGAGCAGGACCTCGTGTATCGCGAGCACGGTGTCGGAAGTCAATTGATCGGACAGTTCGATCGCGGTCCGCATCGCGCGCGTGTTCGAGGCGATCGCGGTGGCGTTGCGCTTGCCGGGGGCACCGATCTCAGCGGCGAACACCTGCCGAGCGCTCGCCGTGAGGTGCTCGATCTGCGACGATGCTGCTGCTTCCGAGCGCAGCAGGAGCGAGGCGAACGAAGCCACCTCACCACCGAGTTCACTGTCGAACCGCACGAGCGCGGTCGAGGCTTCGTCAACGAGGGTCGCCACGTCGTCGCTCAGCTCGATCGGGAGTCCCGCGATCGCGGGCGGAACCGCTGCAGCGTACGATTCCCGAACCGTGCCGCGTCGAGCCGCCCGCGGACCGTAGTCGGCGTCGCGGCGCTCCCAGTCGAGTTCCTCGTACTGCAGCGCGGGCCACGTGGTCACGATCACTCCCTGAAACCAGACTCGGTCCGTCAGATTTTCTGACATAAGCCATCATCTCAGAAAATCTGGTGCCCGTATTCTGAGATCGACACCGTCACCTGCTCCGGCGTCCGCAAGACACCGGTGTTCGCGCGCTGAACACGCGCAGACAGCGGTTCGACAGGCGAACACCGGTGTTTTGCGAAATCGGCACGCCCCACGGGCAGGGTCAGGTCAGCGTGACGATGCGGTCGGCTGCGGCGATCGCCGCGGGGTCGTGGGCCGCGTGCACGACCACGACACCGGCTGCGGCCTCGTCGGCGAGCGCCGCCACCACGAGCGCCGCCGACTCAGCATCGACCCCGGCGGTCGGTTCGTCGACCAGCAGCACCCCCGCCCGCTGGGCCAGCCCGAGCGCGACGAGCGTGCGCTGCCGCTGCCCGCCGGAGAGCTCCTCGATCGGCCGATCGGCAAGGTCCGTGATCGCCATCCGCTCGAGCTGCGCGTCGACGACCGCTCGGTCAGCGCGTCCGAGCGGCCGCCACCACGCGCGGTGCCGCCACCGCCCCATCGTGACGGCCGCGCGGACGGTGAGCGGGAGCGTGGTCGGCGGCACGGACTGGGTCACGTAGGCGACACCGTCGGACGGGAGGCCCGTCACCCGCCCGGCGGTCGGCCGCACGACGTCCGCGACCACGTCGAGCAGCGTCGACTTGCCGGATCCGTTCGGCCCGGTGAGCGCGGTGACGACCCCGGCGGGGAAGACCGCGTCCACACCGTCGAGGACGGTCCGGTCGCCGAGGACGGCCGTCACCCGGTCCAGGTGGACGGCAGATCGGGGATCGGCGGGGTCGGTCGGCTCGGTCGCAGGCACCTGAGCACGCTATCAGTATCGATACTCGTTTTCATGTAGCGTCTCGGACCGTGACCTGGCTGACCGATCCGTTCTCCGTCGACTTCATGGTGCGCGCCCTGGTCGGCGGCTCCCTGGCGGCGGTCCTGTGCGCCGTCGTCGGCACGTGGGTGCTGGTGCGCGGCATGGCGTTCCTGGGCGAGGCGCTCTCGCACGGCATGCTGCCCGGCGTCGCGATCGCCACCCTGACCGGGGTCCCGCCGGTGCTCGGCGCCGCGGTGAGCGCCGGCGTCATGGTGCTCGGTGTCGGAGCGCTGCGTCGTCGCGCCCGACTGTCGTACGACACCTCGATCGGCCTGCTCTTCGTCGGGATGCTCGCGCTCGGGGTGATCATCGTGTCGTCGTCGCGGTCGTTCGCCACCGACGTCACCGCGATCCTGTTCGGGGACGTCCTCGCCGTCACCCGGGCGGACGTCGGCGGCCTCGCGATCGCCGCGGCCGTCGCCCTGGCCGTCGCCGTGGCGTTCCACCGGCCGTTCACCGCGCTGGCGTTCGACACCCGCAAGGCCACGACGCTCGGCCTGCACCCGCGCCTGGCCGAGGTCGTGCTCATCGCGCTCGTCACCCTGGCGGTCGTCGCCTCGTACCGGGCGGTCGGCACCCTGCTCGTCGTGGGCCTGCTGCTCGCGCCCGCCGCCGCTGCCCGCGCGTGGACCCGGCACGTGGCCTCGACGATGCTCCTCGGCGCCGGCATCGGTGCGGCCGCCGTGCTCGTCGGGCTCCTCGTCTCCTGGCACGCCGGCACCGCCGCCGGCGCGAGCATCGCCGCGGTCGCCGTCGGCGGCGTCGTGGTCTCGCGCGCCCTGGCCGCCGTCGTCCTGCGGCGCACCCCGATCCCGACACCGGCGCGCGCGGCCGCGCCGGCAGCACCACGATCCGCCGCACCGTCTCGAGAGGGAGCATGAAGCACTCGACCACCAACCGCGCCCCCGCGCGCCTCCTGTCCACCATCGGCCTCGCCATCGGCCTGGCCCTCACCGTCACCGCCTGCTCCACGGGCACCCCGTCGGCCGACAGCTCGACCGGCACCGCCCGTCCCCACGGCTACGTGGCGGGCGCGAGTGAGTCCCAGGAACCCCAGGTGCGCCTCCTGGCCGTGTCGGCGACCGGCGCGACCGCGCTGCACGACCTGCTCACCGAGGAGACCACCGAACTCGACGACGTGGACGCACCGGAGCACTCGGCGACCGACGGCCGGTTCCTCGTGACCAGCGACGCCGACCGCACGACGATCGTCGACGGCGGGTCCTGGACCGTCGACCACGGCGACCACACGCACTACTACGCCGCAGAACCCCGCGTCGTCGGCACGATCGACGGCGGCGGCCGGGTCGAGGTGCACTCGTCCGAGACCATGACGACAATCACCTGGCCCGACCGAGCCGAGGCGGTCGTGCTCGACCGCGAGGCACTGGGACAGGGCGAGGTCGACGAGACCGCACGGATCGACGCGCGCGTCCTGCTGCCGATGGGCGAGCATCTCGTGGCGGCCGACGGCGACCGGGTCCGCGTGCTCGACGCCGACGGCGAGGCGACGAACGCCACCGACACCGACACCCAGGCCTGCACCGACCCCGCCGGCGGGATCGTCACCCGCGCCGGCGCAGTCGTGGGCTGTGCCGACGGGGCGGTCGTGGTGGACGACGCCGGCGAGACGTCGTTCGTCGACCTGCCCGACGGTGCCGAGCGGCCGACGGCCTTCGCCGCACGTGCCGGCCGACCCACCGTCGCCGGGCTGGCGGGCACCACCGGGTTCTGGCTGCTCGACGCGCGACAGGGTTCCTGGCGCCTCGTGCCGACCGAGCGGCCCCTGCGCGCCGTGGTCGCGGTGGACGACGAGGACGAGCACGTGGTCGGCGTCGACGACTCCGGGCGGGTGGTGGTCGTGACCGCCTCGACGGGGAAGGTCGCCACGACGAAGGCACTGGTCGACGCCAGCCCCGACGACGACGCCCCGCTGCTGCAGCTCGATGCCCAGCGCGCCTACCTGGCCGACCCCGCGGACGGCACCGTGCACGAGATCGACTTCGCAGACGGGGCCCGGGTCGCCCGCACGATCGAGCTCCCCGTCGCCCCGGTCGCCTTCGCCGAGGCCGGACTGTGACGCGCACCAGGGCCATGACCGCGGGCCTCGTCACCGCAGCGCTCGCCCTCGTCGCCACGGGGTGCGCCACCGCCGGCTCCGACCGGCCCCTCGTCGCGGTGACGACGAACATCCTCGGCGACGTCGTCAGCGAAGTGGTCGGGGACCGGGCCGACGTCATGGTCCTCATGCCGCCGGGCGCCGACCCGCACTCGTTCGAGGTCTCCGCGCAGCAGGCCGCACGGCTCCGGAGCGCCGACCTGGTGGTCGAGAACGGGCTCGGGCTCGAAGAGGGGGTCGCCCGGCACGTCGCGGCGGCGGCCGAGGACGGTGTGCCGGTCTCCACCGCCGGGGACGCGTTCGACCCGCTCGAGTGGACCACCGAGGACGACAGCGGCCCCGACCCGCACTTCTGGACCGACCCGGCCCGGATGGTCGACGTCGTCGAGGCCCTCGACCAGGACCTGCGCGACGCCGGGATCGAACCGGCCGGCACGGACGCCTACCTGGACGAGCTCCGCGACCTGGACGACACGATGACGACCGCGTTCAGCACCGTGCCCGAGGAACGCCGGGCGCTCGTCACGAACCACCACGTGTTCGGGTACCTGGCCGACCACTACGGCTTCCGGGTCGTCGGGGCGGTGATCCCGAGCGGGACGACCCTGGCCTCCCCGAGCGCCGCCGACCTGCGCGACCTGGCCGACGCCATCGACGAAGCGGGCGTCCGGACGATCTTCGCCGACGCCTCGCAACCGGCACGGCTGGCCGAGGTGCTCGCGGACGAGGTCGACCTGCACGTCGAGATCCGCCCGCTCGCGACGGAGTCCCTCACCGAGGACGGCGACGCCTCCACCTACCTCGGCATGATGCGCTCGAACACCGAGGCCATCGTCGACGGCCTGTCGACTGGTAAA
Organism: Curtobacterium sp. 8I-2; assembly: GCF_902506155.1. Classification (NCBI taxonomy): domain Bacteria; kingdom Bacillati; phylum Actinomycetota; class Actinomycetes; order Micrococcales; family Microbacteriaceae; genus Curtobacterium; species Curtobacterium sp. 8I-2. The sequence continues at coordinate 1,436,126 of NZ_LR732827.1, read as the reverse complement.
TGAGAATGAGAATCAATACAGTGAGCGACATGACGAACACGAAGACGCTCCGGGCCGTGTGGCCCGCCGCCCTGCTCGGTGCGGCCGCCCTGGCCCTGACCGGGTGCGCCACGGACACCGACGCCGGGTCCGACACCACGGACACCCCGAAGGCCGACGGGACCCGCATCACCCTGACCTACGACGGCGGACTGCTCGTCCTCGACCAGGACCTGCAGGTGGTGGCCGACGACCCGATCGACGGCTTCACCCGGGTCAACCCGGCCGGTGACGGACGCCACGTGCTCGTCACCGTGCCCGAGGGCTTCCGGGTCCTCGACACCCAGGCCGAGCCGGCCCTGACCGACGCGGTGTTCCCCGCCGACACCGGCGGCCACGCGGTCGTCCACGGCGACCGCACCGCCCTGTTCGCCGACGGCACCGGGGACGTGACGACGTTCGACCACACCGAGCTCGACGGCGCCGACCTGCCCGAGGTCGAGACGACGAAGTCCGAGGCCGCCCACCACGGCGTCGCGATCGAGCTCGAGGACGGCACGCTCCTGACCACCATCGGCACCGAGGAGAGCCGCTCCGGCGTGCGCGCCCTGGACGCCGACGGCGAGGAGATCGCCCGGTCCGAGCAGTGCCCCGACGTGCACGGTGAGGGTGCCGTCAAGGGTGAGGTCGCGGTGTTCGGCTGCACCGACGGCGCCCTGGTCTACGACGACGGCACGTTCGAGAAGATCGACGCCCCGACCGAGTACGGCCGCACCGGCAACCTGTTCACCACCGAGGACTCGTCCGTCGCCGTCGGCGACTACAACGACGACCCCGACAGCGAGGGCTACCTGCTCGACCAGATCGCCCTGATCGACGCGGCCTCGGGGAAGTACACCGTCGCGGACATGCCCGACGGCGTCGGCTTCACCTTCCGCGACCTGGCCCGCGGCCCCGGCGACGAGGCCGTCGTGCTCGGCGACGACGGTGCTCTGCACACCTTCGACGAGACGACCGGCGAGCCGCTCGAGTCGTACCCGGTGATCGACGCGTGGGACGGCCCGGCCGAGTGGCAGGACGCCCACCCCGCCCTGAAGGTCGCCGGTGACGTCGCCTACGTCACCGACCCCGCCGAGCAGAGGATCCACGCGGTCGACCTGACCACCGGCAAGGTGATCGCCTCGAGCGACGAGCTGCCGGGCGTGCCCAACGAGATCGCGGTCGCGTAGCGACGAGCGAACAAGCGAACAAGCGAACAAGCGAGGGGTCCGGAACACGACCCCGAGACGCAACAGGAGGCCCGTGGCGATCCCGCCACGGGCCTCCTGTCCGCTGTCAGCGCGTGGACCGCGCGACGTCAGCCGCCGTGCGTCAGCCCTTGACCGGGATCGACTGCGCCTTGAGTGCCGCGATGGTCTTGGACTGCCCGGACTCGAGCGCCTCGCTCAGCGTGCCCGAGCCGGACGCGGCCTGCCCGAAGCCGTCGGAGACGTCCGAGTAGGTCTGCGTCATCGTCGGACCCCAGGTGAAGGGCTGGATGTCCTTCGCAGCGGTGGCGAACTCCTCGTAGATCTTCTGGCCACCGTAGAAGTCGAGCCCCTGGGTCAGGGCCGGCAGCTCGGCGCCGGTGGTCGAGGCCGGGTACAGGTTGGCCTCCTTGTTCAGTGCGGAGAGCGCCTCGGTCGAGGTGTTCAGCCAGACCAGGAACTTCGACGCCTCGGCCGGGTGCTTGCTGCCCGCGAAGACGACGTTCGACGAACCGCCCCAGGCGGCCGACTTGGTCTCGCCGGACTTCCACTGCGGCATCGGGGCGACGGCCCACTTGCCCGAGGTCGACGGGGCACCGCTCGAGATGGTGTTCGCACCCCAGACCGCGGAGACCCAGGTCCAGTCCTTGCCGCTGTCGTAGGCGTTGTTCCACTGGTCGGTGAAGCTCGGCAGGGTGTTCACGAGCTTCTTGTCGATCAGGTCCTGCCAGTAGTCGGCGACCTTCTTCGACGCGGCGTCGTCCAGGTTGACCTTCCAGTCCTGGCCCGAGTTCTCGAACCACTGGCCACCGGCCTGCGAGACGAGCCCGGCGAACTGGTTGACGTCGCCCTTGGCGAAGTTGGTGATGTTGCCGCCGAGCTTCTTGATCTTCACGGCGTCCTCGGCGTACTCCTCCCACGTCTTCGGGGCGTCGAGGCCGGCCTTCTCGAACAGGTCCTTGCGGTAGTACAGGGCCATCGGACCGGAGTCCTGCGGCACGGCGTAGACCGACTTCCCCTCGCCGAAGGTGACCTGGTTCCACAGGCCGTCGGAGAAGTCCTTCTTCGCGTCGCTGATGCCGGAGCACGCGCCGATGTCCTCCAGGCCGCCCTGCACGCGGAACGCCGGCAGGGTGTCGTACTCGACCTGCCCGATGTCCGGCGCCTGCTTGGCCTTCAGCTGGTTGAAGAAGTTCTGGTAGGTGCCGCTGTTGCCGTTCGCGACGATCGAGACCTTGACCTGGATGTCCGGGTTGGCCTTGTTCCAGATCGCGACGACCTTGTCCATGTTCGGCACCCAGGTCGTGAAGTCGAGGGTGACCTTGCCGCCCGAGGGCTTGCAGCTGGCGGCCGCGGTGCCGGACCCGCCGCCGTTGCTGCTGCCGCCGGTGCTGCAGCCGGCGAGGGCCACGGTGGCGGCCACGGCGATCGCGGCGACGCTGAGGAACTTCGTTGTCTTCATGCTGTTTCCGTTCGGATGTGGTGTGGGGAGTGCTGGTGCGGGAAGGGGTGCGGGTCGGGGGCTACTTCAGGCCGCCGGAGCCCAGGCCGGAGCGCCAGAAGCGCTGCAGGCTCAGGAAGGCGACGAGCAGCGGGATGATCGAGACGAACGACCCGATGAGCACGAGGGTGCGCAGGTCCGGGTACTGGTTCACGCTCGAGTTCCACGTGTAGAGGCCGAGGGTGACGGGGAACAGCGACGAGTCGCGGAGCATCACGAGCGGCAGGAAGAAGTTGTTCCAGACGGCGACGAACTGGAACAGGAAGATCGTCACGAGCGCGGGCGACATGAGCCGCACGGCCACGGTGAAGAACGTGCGGACCTCGCCGGAACCGTCGATGCGGGCGGCCTCGATGATCTCGTCGGGCACGCTCGACGCCGCGAACAACCGTGACAGGTAGACGCCGAACGGGCTGACGATGCTCGGCAGGAACACCGACCAGAACGTGTCGGTCAGGTCGACCTGGCTGAAGATGAGGAACAGCGGCAGGGCCAGGGCGGTCGCCGGCACGAGCACGCCGCCGAGGAACACGTTGAACAGGACCTCGCGGCCACGGAACCGGTACTTCGCCAGGGCGTACCCGCACATCGCGGAGAGCACGGTGCCGAGCAGCCCGGCGACCCCGGCGTAGGCGATGCTGTTCAGCAGCCAGCGCAGGTAGATGCCGTCCTGCCGCGTGAACAGCTCGACGAGGTTGCCGAAGAAGTCCTGCACCGAGGTGGCGCTGAACCACAGCGAGAACGTCGAGTTGAAGTTCGCGGCGGTCTTGGTGGACGAGACCAGCAGCCAGAAGATCGGCAGCAGGAAGTAGAGGGTGAAGACCCCCATCACGATCATCGCGGCGCTGCGCGAGATGACGCTCTCACGGGGACCGCGCGCTCCGCGCTGGCGCGGACGGGAGGCCCGGTTCGGCTCGAGCGGTCGGCCGACGTCGCGGACGAGGTCACCTGGGGACGGGGCGTTGACGGTCACTGGGCGGCCTTCCGCTGGGTCAGTCGGAGGAACCCGATCGACAGGACGAACGTGGCGACGGCGAGGACGACCGAGAACGCCGCGGCGAGGTTGAAGTTCGGCACCGAGGACGTCGAGTAGACGAGCATGTTCGGCGTGAACGTCGACGAGATGGTCGAGGTGAACTGCCGGAAGACGGTCGGCTCGGTCAGCAGCTGCAGGGTGCCGATGACGGAGAACACCGCGGTGAGGACGATCGCCGGCACCACGAGCGGGATCTTGATCGACAGGGCGATCCGGAGCTGGGACGCACCGTCGAGCTTCGCCGCCTCGTACACCTCGGCGGGGATCGCGAGGAGCGACGAGTAGATGATGAGCATGTTGTAGCCGACGTAGACCCAGGTCACGACGTTGGCGACCGCCCACAGCACGGTGCTGCCGCCGAGCAGGTCGACCCGCGACGTCACCGCGGAGAACGGCGACAGGTCGGGGGCGTAGAGGTAGCCCCACATGATCGCGGCGATGACGCCGGGCACCGCGTACGGCGCGAAGAACGCCAGGCGGAAGAACCGCTTGCCGCGCAGCAGCGGGGAGTCGAGCAGCAGGGCGAACAGGAGCGCGAGCCCGAGCATCACCGGGACCTGCACGACACCGAACAGCAGCACGCGGAGCACCGAGCTCCAGAACTCGCCGTCCTGGAACACCAGGGCGTACTGGCTCAGGCCGCCGAAGACCTGCGTCGGGGCGCCGAACGTGCCCTGCCGCTCGATCTTCTGCAGCGACTCCCACACGGCGTAGAGGATGGGGACCAGGTAGAACGCCGTGAACAGGACGGCGAACGGCAGGACGAAGATCGCGATCGCGCGGCGGTAGCGGAACCCGCCGCCCCGGCGTCGTCGGGTCGCGCTGGGCGACTGTGCGGTGGTGGTCATGAGCGGTTCCTGTCGGTGCGGATGATCTGGGTCCCGCCGGGGGCGATGGCGGTGGTGCCGGTGACGGGGCGGTCGGCGACGAGTTCGTGGCCGGCCTCGTGGTGCTCGACGGTGCGGTCGGAGTGGTTCAGCAGGAAGACCCACTCGTGGGTGTCGTCGCGGCGACGGACGACCTCGAGCCCTGGGCGGACGGCGGGGTCGGCGTGTACCCCGCCCTCGTCGAGCACGCGGTGGACGAACCCGCCCAGCGCTGCGGCGTCGAGGACCGTGGACGTGTACCAGGCGGTGCCGGCGCCGTGCTCGTTGCGGGTCACGGCGGGGCGCCCGGCGAGGGAGCCCTCGGCGTAGTCGACGACGCTCGTCGCGCCGCGCAGCTCGACCGGCTCGGACCAGACGCTGCCGGTCGTGCCGTCGGACAGCGCGATCGTGGCGTCGGCGGCGAGCGGCAGGAACTCGTCCACCCGCACGCCGAGCAGGTCGCGGAAGGCGCCCGGGTAGCCGCCGGTGCGGACCCGGTCGCGCTCGTCGACGATGCCGCTGAAGCAGCTGACGACGGCGTGCCCGCCGGCGGCGACGTGGTCGGCGATGACGGCCGCGTGCTCGTCGCGCACCAGGTAGAGCTCGGGGACGACGACGAGCGCGTACCCGTCGAGGGGTGCTCCGGGGGCGACGACGTCGACGGTCACGCCGAGGTCCCACAGCGCGGCGTGGAACGCGTGGACCTGCTCCAGGTAGCGGAGCGCGGTGCTGGGGTGGGCCTCCAGGTCGGCGGCCCACTGGTTCTCCCAGCTGAAGACGAGCGCCACGTCGGCGACCACGCGTGAGCCCCGCAGTTCGCCGAGCCGCTCGACCAGGGCGCCGAGCGCGACCACGTCGTGCCACGTCGTCGACTCGGTGCCGGCGTGCGGCAGCAGCGCCGAGTGGAACTTCTCGCTGCCCTGCACGGATGCGCGCCACTGGAAGAAGCAGACCCCGTCGGCGCCGCGGGCGATGTGCGCCGCGGTGTTCCGGAGCATCTCGCCCGGGGCCTTCGCGACGTTGTGCGGCTGCCAGTTGACGGCACCCGTCGAGTGCTCCATGAGCAGCCAGGGGGCACCGCCGGCCAGGCCACGCGTGGTGTCGGCGGCGAAGGCGAGTTCGACGTGCGGCCGGGGCAGACGGTGGTCCAGGTAGTGGTCGTTCGCGATGACGTCCATGTCGCCGGCCCACGACCAGTAGTCGAGCGCCGTGATGTGCGCGGCGACCATGAAGTTCGTCGTGACGGGCTTGTCGCTCAGCTCGCGCAGGACGGCGGCCTCGGCACGGTGGTGGCCGAGGAGCTCGTCGGACGAGAACCGGTCGAAGTCGATGGTCTGTGCCGGGTTCGTGAACGACAGCGTCGCGCGGGGCGGCAGCACCTGCTCCCACGCCGAGTAGCGCTGGCTCCAGAACGAGGTGCCCCAGGCGGCGTTCAGCGCGTCGACCGTGCCGTACCGGGCCTGCAGCCAGCCGCGGAACGCCTGGGCGGAGACGTCGCAGTAGCAGTGCGCGTTGTGGCAGCCGAGCTCGTTCGACACGTGCCAGAGCCGCACGGCGGGGTGGTCGCCGTAGCGCTCGGCGGTGGCGCGGACCAGGGCGAGGGCGTGCTCGCGGTAGACCGGGGAGCTCGGGCAGAACGCCTGGCGGCCACCGGGCCAGCGGGTCGTGCCGTCGGCGACGACGGGCAGGACCTCGGGGTGGCGGGTGGTGAGCCACGGCGGCGTCGAGGCGGTGCCGGTGCCCAGGTCGACCCCGATGCCCGCGCCGTGCAGCAGTTCGATGACGGTGTCGAGCGCGGCGAAGTCGTACTCACCCTGCCGGGGTTCGACGTGCGACCAGCCGAAGACGTTGATCGCGACGAGGTTCACGCCGGCCTCGCGCATGAGCCGGACGTCCTCGGCCCACACCTCGGGGTCCCACTGCTCGGGGTTGTAGTCGCACCCGAACGCGAGGCCCGTCGAGCCGAGGCCGAGCGCGCCGGTGGCGGTCGTCGGCAGGGTGGTGGTCGTCACGGGGATCCTCGCTGATCGGGGCGACCCGCCGCCTCGGCCGCGTGCGACCCCTTCGACGGCGAAGGCCACCCAGTGTTCTGGGAGCGCTCCCAGGCCGCACCGGGGATCGGGGCCGGAGGTTTCTGGGAGCGCTCCCAGATCAAACACCAGCGGCTGCACCCTGTCAACTGCGAGGCGTTCCGAGGGCTCCTCAGCGGCGGATATGGTTGCCCCATGTCCGAGGTCCGATCCGCTCGTCAGCGCGCCACGATCCAGGACGTCGCGGACGAAGCGGGGATGTCCCGCGGCACCGTCTCACGAGTGCTCAACGACGAGCCGTACGTGTCACCGAAGGCGCGCGAGGCCGTGCAGGACGCCGTCCGACGTGTCGGCTACGTGCGCAGTGCCGCCGCCCGCAGCCTGGTCACCCGGCGTTCCGGGGCGATCGCGCTCATCGTGCACGAACCCTCGGTCGTGGTGCTCGACGACCCCAACATCGGCAACATCCTGATCGGCACGAACGCCGTGCTGTCCGACGCCGACCAGCAGCTCGTCACGATCATGGTCGACTCCGCCCGCGACAGCGAGCGGGTGGTCGAGTACCTGCGCGGCGGCTTCGTCGACGGCGCCATCGTGCTGTCCGCCCGCGACGGCGACCCGATCACCGGGGCGATCGAGGAGATCGGCATGCCCGCGTGCTTCGTCGGGCACCCGTCCGACGCCGCGAACATCTCGTACATCGGCATCGACAACCGCGACGCCGCCGAGCAGATCACCCGACGGCTGGTCGACACCGGCCGACGACGGATCGGGATGCTCGCCTCCGGGCTCGACCGCGACTCCGGCCAGGACCGCCTGGCGGGGTTCACCGCGGCACTCGGCGAGCGCTTCGACCCCGACCTCGTCGCCCGGAACCCCCTGTTCAGCTACACCGCCGGCGCCGAGGGCATGCGCGAGCTGCTCGAGCGGGCCCCGGACATCGACGGGGTGTTCGCCGCGTCGGACGCCGTCGCCGCCGGTGCCATGGACGTCCTGCAGCGCAGCGGCCGGAGCGTGCCGTCGGACGTCGGTGTGGTCGGGTTCGACGACAGCGCCTGGGCGCTGCGGTGCGACCCGCAGCTGTCGACGGTGCGGCAGCCGGCGCGCCTGCTCGGCGAGCAGGCGGCACACCAGGTCCTCGAGCAGATCGGCGGTACCGACGACGGCCCACGCGGTCTGCTGTTGCCGACGGAGGTCGTCTGGCGCGGGTCCGCGTAGCCGGCCGCGGACGGACGGGAGGCCCGTGGCGGCGTCGCCACGGGCCTCCCGTCCGTCCGTGGGTGCGTTCCGCACCCGGCTGGGTCAGCCCTGCGGCGGCGAGTAGAGCTGCAGGTCGTTGCCCTCGCTGTCCTTGAAGGGGATGATCTTGCCCCACGGGTGCTCGCTGATCTCGCCCTGGATGTCCGCGCCGCGCTCCTTGAGCGAGGTGACCTCGTCCTCGATGCTGCCGTCCGGCTGGAACGACACGACGGCGCCGCCGTCGCTCGCCTGGCTGGCGGACTCGCGTCCGTTCAGGCCGATCATCAGACCACCGGCGTCGATCTCGCTCCAGTCGTCGGACTGGTCCTTGACGGTGAGACCGAGCGTGTCGCGGTAGAACGCGACGGCGCGCTCCATGTCGCTGACCGGGACCCAGACTGCTGCGACTCCACTTGCCATGGTGTTTCCTCTCGTCGTGGTGTGCCGTGGACGGTAGGCAGCGCGCGTGCACGCCGGTACAGGGTCGGTGTCCCCCGGCGCCGGGTCAGCCCGCCGCCGGACGCCACATGCTGATCGGGGTCGCCGCGCGGAACCCCGCGATCGGCGCGCCGTCCGCGAACCCGTGCCGTCGGTACAGCCGGCGGTTCACCGGGGTGGACGACTCCAGGTAGGCGCCCCGGGACGACCGGTCGGCGCGTTCGAGTGCGTGCCCGAGCAGCAGGCCACCGACGCCACGACCCCGCGCGGCGGCCGACACCCCGATCTCGGTGAGGTACCAGTGCGGGGTCATCGGGCGGGCGCGCTCCATGCGGCGCAGGTGCGTCACGGCGCGGAGCGCACCGCGGATCCCGAGCGTCCGGAGGAACTCGGGCACCTGTCGAACGAAGGCGCCGAAGCCGCCGGTGTGCCGACCGGGCGCCTGCCAGAACGCGGCGCCGACCACGCGGTCACCGATCGTGGCGACGTCCACCCGACGACCGGTCGTCGGCACCGAGCGGATGAGGGCCGCGAAGAGGCGGGCCAGCACGGCGGGACGGTCCTCGCCGGATCGGGGCGGTCGGAACTCGGCGAGCACCGGGTCGTCGGCGAAGGCCTCGGCCAGGACCGCTGCGGCCGCTTCGAGTTCGGCGGGTCCTGCTGCTCGGACGACGGTCTCCATGGTGACTCCTCGGGTCGAACGACTTGGCCACTTGGCCGACTTCATCTTGGCGGGCCTTCCTGCACGCGCACCGGGCACTTCCCGAGAGGATCGAGGGCAGATCGCGGGCGCTGCCGGTGCGTGAATCGGCCATCGCAGCCTTTCGCACCCCTGACCTGCAAACCGACCGTAGAAGCGCTCCGAATGTCATGTGTGCCGCACACTGCGGCGCGTACAGAAAAGAGGGCTGATCATGACCAGCAGCGCAGCAACCGCACGCACCGGCTCCGGCTCGACGTGGACCCAGCGGGGCGCGTTCGTCTTCGGTGTCGTCTTCCTGATCGTCGGCATCGCCGGGTTCATCCCCGGACTCACCATGGACATGGGCTCGATGTCCGTGGCCGGCCACGGCTCCATGGCCCTGCTCCTGGGCCTGTTCCAGGTGTCCGTCCTGCACAACATCGTGCACCTGCTCTTCGGCATCGTCGGGCTGCTCGCCGCCCGCCGTGCAGCCTCAGCGCGCCTGTACCTCGTCGCCGGCGGCATCGTCTACGCGGTGCTCTTCGTCTACGGGCTCTTCACCGCGGGCATGGCCGGTGGCGCGAACTTCGTGCCGCTGAACAGCGCAGACAACGTGCTGCACGCCTTCCTCGCCGTCGCGATGATCGTGCTCGGTTTCGTCCTGCCGCGGATCGGCACGCGCACCGCGCGCTGAACCGCAGCACACACCGGACGGGAGGCCCGTGGCGACACCGCCACGGGCCTCCCGTCCGTCGCTGCCCCCGGTCGCGCCCCCTGGCAGGCATCGCGCCCCTGTGCGTCGGGGCGCGATGCCCGAACAGGGGCGCGACGCGCGAAGGCACCGCGCTCCGCACCGTGACCGTGGCCGAACCCGACCGGCGTACTGTCCGCTGCATGCCCGCACTCATCGACACGTTCACCCTGTCCAACGGTCTGCACATCCCGAAGATCGGCTTCGGCACGTGGCAGATCCCGTCCGGCACCGACGCGTACGACGCCACGAAGACGGCCCTCGAGCTCGGCTACCGCCACATCGACACCGCCCTGGCGTACGGCAACGAGGCGAGCGTCGGCGAGGCCGTCCGCGACAGCGGCATCCCCCGCGACGAACTCTTCATCACCACGAAGCTGCCGGCCGAGATCAAGACGGCCTCGGACGCCCGCGACGCCTTCGAGGAGTCGAGCAACAACCTCGACCTCGGACACGTCGACCTGTACCTGATCCACGCGCCGTGGCCCTGGAGCGACATGGGCTCCGACCACCGCGACGGCAACGTCGAGGTCTGGAAGGTCTTCGAGGAGCTCTACGACGCCGGCCGCACCAAGAGCATCGGTGTCTCGAACTTCGCCGTCGCCGACCTCGAGGACCTGCTCGGCCGCACGGACGTCGTCCCGCACGCCAACCAGATCCGCTGGTTCATCGGCAACACCCAGGACGAGACGACCGCCTTCGACCGCGAGCACGACATCCTGACCGAGGGCTACTCGCCGCTCGCCACCGGCGGCCTGCTCGAGAACGAGCAGATCGCCGAGATCGCGGCGAAGTACGACAAGACCGTCGCCCAGGTCGCCATCCGCTACCTGCTCGAGAAGGACGTCCTGCCCCTGCCGAAGTCCACGACCCCGTCGCGCATCGCCGAGAACGCCGACGTCGACTTCGTGCTCGCCGCCGAGGACGCGGCCGCGCTCGACGCGCTCGAGGACACCGCGAGCTGACGCGGCCCCACCCCGGACGGGAGGCGCGGTGCCGGCTGGCACCGCGCCTCCGGTCTGCACGACGCGCGTGGTTGGGACGCGGAGAAGGAACCCGTCGAGCTGTTCGAGGGAGTCCGGCAGACGTGGAAGCCACCCGTCCGCGATCCACGCATCCAGCGGGCTCGTCCGGAGCTCACGGTGGGTTCGAGCGTTGTAGCGGCGAATGAACGTGTTGATGGCGCTGTCGACACCAGCGAGATCCAGCGCAGGCGGCGGCGCCGAGGATCCGGGTGCGAGGTGGCCGGGGAGCGTTGGGAGCAGCTCGGTGTTGATCGTGCCGAAGAACCGCTCGATCTTTCCGCGCCCCTTGGGTCGAGCGACCTGGGAGTGGACGATGCGGAGGTGCAGCACGGCGGCGGTGTCGCCGAGGCGGTGGCTAGTGAAGTCGGACCCGTGGTCCGTGTAGAGGACGTCCGGGATCCCGGAGACAGGCCAGTCCGGCTCAGGCTTGTGCCAAATCGCTTGCCGGAGTGCGAGGGCGGTGTTCGCCGCTGATGGGGCCCCAAGGAACACCATGTACCCGCAGATGGAGCGGGAGTGGTCGTCGAGGATCACCGTGAACCAGGGCCGTGCGGGCTTCCCGTCGGGGCCGACGATGAGCAGGTCCAGCATCGTGTGGTCCGCCTGCCAGATCGCATTGGGATGGTCGGCGCGACGTCGGAGCAGCAGCTCGTGCTTGTCTCGGTACGGGGCCGGCCCATCGAACGCGAGCGTCACCATCCCGGGGTTGAGCGCATTCACGATCGACCGCGCGACGGAGTGCGACGGTGCCGGCTGTCCCCGTTCAGCGCAGTGGACGCTGATTTGACGGTGAATGGTGGCGATCGACGGTCTCGCCTGGTGAGCGCAAGCTCTTCAACTAGGCGGACGACTTCCGGTGCCGTCCGTCGGACGCCGTGATCGGTCCGGGTGCCGTCGGCGAGGGCGACGTACCCGCCAGTCCGGTAGCGGGCGAGCCAGCGTTGCAGGGTGCGCTCGGCGATGCCCATGCTGCGGGCGAGGGTGGCGAGCGGAATGGCGTCGTCGACGTGCAGTCAAAGGATCCGCCACCGCTCGCTCGCGTCCATGACTGGCTACATCGTGGGTGAGGGCTTCGGCCGCCTGGCAGCGACCGGTTCAGCGTGGCGGGCGATGGCCCGGTAGATGGCGGTGCGGCTGACGCCAAGGACGTCACCGATCTGCGCGACGGTCATGCCCTGCTGCTCGTAGAGCCGACGCGCGGTCTGCACCTGGTCCGCCGTGAGACGGGACGGCCGGCCGCCGGTGCGGCCGCGGGCGCGGGCGGCGGCGGCGGCGAGGCCGGCGTTGGTGCGTTCTTTGATGAGGTCCAGTTCGAACTCCGCCAGCGCGGCGAAGACGTGGAACACGAGCCGCCCACCGGGTGAGATGGTGTCGATGGTCTCCTGCAGCGACCGGAACCCGCTCCCGCGCCCGGCAAGGCCATGCAGCTGGTCGATGAGGTGCCGGATGGATCGACCAAGCCGGTTGAGTCGCTAGACGACGAGGGTGTCCCCGGGGCGGAGCTGGTCGAAGAGGTTGTCGAGCTCGGGCCGGTGTTGGAGCGATCCGGACATGGTGTCAACGAACACGCGGTAGCAGCCGGCAGCGTTGAGCGCGTCGATCTGTAGCGACGCGTCCTGGTCGGTGGTGGACGCGCGCGCGTACCCGAGGAGGTGACCCATGGGAAGAACGTAGCGAGACTCGACCGGTGAGGGTAGTAGCGGGACGTAGTTTTCGGGCCTGGGTTTCGCTACAAGACACGCCGCCGTGACGGATGTCTCACCGCGACCCCGGTCCCTTGTAGGGGAATCAGAGGTTTATGGGATCGCACTGACGGCGTTGGAGCACCTCAGTGACGGGCGCGCTACTGATGATCTAAACCTGCGACTAACCACAGGATGGCCCGCCGCAGTCGAAATGGGCTCCGGCGACTTGTATGTTTTTGCGGAGTCGTCGTCGATTGAAGGGGGTGCTCGCCGTTTGGGTACGAGCGCAGTACGTGAGAAGCATCCGGCCGTCCCTGTCACGGGCGACCGCAATTTCCGCAGGCTTTGGGCGGCGAATGCGTTCGGGGACATTGGTGAGGATGCAGCGTCGGTCGCGCTGAGCCTGACCGCGGTGACGCTTCTGCATGCTGAGCCGTGGCAGGTGGCGATAATCGCGGCATTGAATCGCGCCGCCTACCTGGTCCTTGGTATTCCGATCGGTGTGTGGGTTGATCACCTGCCGAAGCGTGGCGTTCTCATCTGCACTGATCTCCTGCGGGCGGTGATCGTTCTCAGCATTCCTGTTGCATGGGTGCTTCATGCGCTCTCTATCTGGCAGCTCATGGTCTGTACCGCGCTTCTCAGCACCGCTAACGTCTTCTTCGATGTCGCGCATACGGCGATTGTTCCGCTGATCGTCGGGAAGGACCACGTCAGTGAGGCGTCTGCGCGCCTCCAGTCGACTGACTCAACTACGGAAATCATCGTGCCGGCGGCTGCAGGGCAGCTCGCAACGCTCACGGCAGCTCCGGTGCCGTATTTCGCCACCGCGGTGACTCACCTACTGTCGAGCTTCTTCGCGTGGCGCATGCGTCCGGAGGAGGAACCCCGAAAGCCAGCAGCCGAGCGAGAACCCTTCTGGTCAGCGGTTCGGGCGGGCGTTGCGTTTACTCTCCAGGAGCCGACGCTCAGGGTGCTTGTCACAATCGGCGCCCTCGTCAACTTTGGTGCCGGGATGTACAACAGCCAGTACGCCCTCTACATCCTCCGGCACCTCGAGCTGCCCGCCAACGCGTACGGACTGGCTCTCTCCATCGGCGCAGTCGGAGGCGTCGTCGGGTCTCTGATCGGTGTCCGAGTGAAGAACGCCCTCGGCCCGCTGCGCGCCCAGATCACCTGCTACGCGCTGCTCACGATCCCGTTCGTTGGACTGACGCTGGCGCCGGCACATGGCCTCGCCGCCTTCCCGTACGTCACGATCGTGATCTTCCTGTTGAGCGTGCTGATCGTCGTCGCGAGCATCAGCTCAGTCGGGGTCTTCGCGCGGCTCACCCCGTCGTCACTTCTCGGCAGAGTCACCTCCGCCCGGCGCTTCATTACAATCGGCGCGGTTCCCCTCGGCGCTCTCGCTGGGGGTCTGATCGCTTCCGTGTGGTCCTCCGGCGTGGTATTCGATGTTGCCGCTGCCGCACCTCTCTCAGCGCTCGTGGTGTATCTGCTGTCCCCAATCCGGCGTATCCGAGACATCCCCACCTCCGCGTAAAGCCGGACCTGCAATGTTGAATCCCTTCGCAGGAAAAATGCATCGCAGCTGAAACATTCCGTCGATAGCCTCTGCTTGGCGGCTCTGCTGCCAGGCAGAGGGGGGACCTGCCCTCCTCGGAAAGGAAACAATGGAGTCCAAGACCATCCGAGAAGCAGCGGCTGAGAGCCTCACCGCTGAGCGATTCACCGAGGTGCTCGACGAGCGCTTCATCAACGTTGCCGCGTCGGACGCCGACACGCAGGACTGAAGCCGGGGAGCGGTCGGGTCCTGCCCGGCCGCTCCACCTTCGATCCACAAAATGCTGCACATTTACACGGGACCGACCCTCTCGCCTCGGGAAACTGCGCGCGCCGCACCTTCTGCGCGAGTGCATCCGCCGGTGCGCCACGGCGATCTGTTCTCCTCGGAGATCCGCTCCGGCGACACTGTCCTGCTCATTGACGGCCTGTACCACCATAATCCCGCGCTGCGACACAAGGAGATTCTTGACGCGCTCGCCCGTGGTGTGCACGTGGCCGGGGCTTCGAGCATTGGCGCGATGCGCGCTGCTGAACTCGACGACTTCGGAATGACCGGGCACGGAGCGATCTACCAGGACTACCGTTCAGGCACGATCGATGGCGATGATGAGGTCGCAGTCGCTCATCGGGACGAAGGCGATCGCCGTACTGGCACGGTCGCGCTGATCAACCTGCGGTACACACTCGCGCCCGCAGTCACTCGAGGCCTCCTGAGCCAGAGCGCTGCGGACCTCGCGATCGTCCGTGCACGCCGGATCTACTACCCGTTGCGTACCCTGTCCGCGCTGCTCCATGACCTCACCGATGCCGGCCTCGATGACGTCGTCTTCTTTCTCTCCGGTTGTGACGGTCTCGTCGACCAAAAGAAGGCCGACGCCCTTGGCGCGATACGCACCCTCACTGTCGACGAGACGGCATCCGCCGAATTCGACCTACCAAACACGGCTTTCCTCCGCGACTGGCGCAACGCCATCCAGTACGCAGACGAATTCCAACGGGTCCGATACCAGCAGATCTTCAACCCCGCGTTCGTCGACGTCTGGCCCAGCGTTCGCGACCGGCTAGTCCGAGCGCACGCGACGGCCAGCACGCTCAGCGCCCTGGTCGACGGGGAGCACGCACGAATCTTCCGTCCGCGGTTCGACCTCGGCGATCGAACGACGCTCGCGATGCTGCTCCGGGAAGAGCGCGAGGATGACAGGGAACGAGCTGCCCGCTTGGTCGCCTCTACCAAGGCGTTCCGCGAGCAACAACCTCGCTGGCGAGCAACCGTCCTCCACGACCATGTCGCCGAAGGGCTGCTCACAGAACTGTGGGACACGTCGGAGTTCGACGAAGGGGCCCTTGAGCGAGGCTTTCGATACCCGCGCGAGGCGCTCGACGCGTTCAATGCATTTGCGCTCGGCTACGTACTTGAGGGGCAGCGATGACTACCCAGACGCATCCCGTCGTCACTGAAGGCACATGGCGGTCCCGAGCTCCCGAAGCGACGTGGGAACACATGCGGCCGCTCCTTCGGCGGTACGGCATCACTCGGGTTGCCGACGTCACCGGCCTCGACGACATCGGCCTGCCGGTGTTTCAGGCGGTGCGGCCAGCCTCCAGGACTCTCTCTGTCTCACAAGGCAAAGGGGTGACTCCCCTCTTAGCCAAACTCTCTGCCATATTCGAAGCCGTAGAGCTCTGGCACGCGGAACGGCCAAGCCTTCCCACAATCGAAACCACACTCTCAGTGTCGGCTACATACCCACCGTCGTGCTTCCAACTCCGCGTCCCAGACGAGATCGCACGGACGGTGCAGTTCAGATGGGTGCAAGGGGTGGGGCTGCGCTCGAAGCAAACCCAACTCGTCCCATTCGACCTCGTCCGCCTCTCGCACACTGCGGAGGAAGATGGGGAGCCGGCAATATTCAAGACCAGCAGCACCGGACTCGCATCGGGCAACACGCTCGACGAAGCGACACTGCACGCGCTCTTCGAGATTCTCGAACGCGACGTGCTCAGCGACCTCACCGAGTTTGGTGCAGACAGTCGGATCATTGTTGACCTGCACCACCTCACGGAACCCACGCTTGTGGGACTCGTTCACCGGTTGCAGACGGCGGGGGTTGACCTGGAGCTCTCGATGGTTCCCAACCGCTACGGAATACCCACCTCGACGGCGCATATCTGGTCACCCCAGTTCCCCGAGACGTGTGCCGGTTCCGGGGCACACCTTGACCCGGTGATCGCCGCAACGCGGGCTATCACCGAAGCGATTCAGACACGCCTGACCTGTATCTCCGGGATGCGCGACGATCTCCCCAGTATGGTCACCGCTTTCGACGGTTACCGTACGCCACCGACGTTTCAGCAGCATGGCGCGTCCTGGGGCGCGGCCGTCGAGGCCTTTGCCCACGCGCCATCGCCGGACATTGCGTCGGCCGTGGACTCGGTTGCGGATGTTCTCGGCGAGCAAAACGGCTGGGAGCCGGTCGTCGTGGACCTGTCCACGCGCCGGGAAGACTTCAGTGTTGTCCGAGTGGTCGCCCCCGGAGCGCGCTTCACGGCGAGAGGCTACGTTCCTCGTTGACTTCAAACAGTGACCACGAGGCGATTGGGTACCTGCGCGACCCGGACACCGGAGCCACGATGGCAATGCTCGAATCGGTTCCAGACGAGCGCACCGACCCGTATCTCCATGTTTTCCTCCATGGGCAAGCACGGCGGGAGCGATACTCGCCCCCGGTCTTCTATCGACGTTCAAGCAGTCGGGGACGAGGCATGCACCGGATTTTTCTCAGCGACCCCGTGCTCGACCTCGACGTGGATTGCTCGGTCGGCTGGTACCTCTGGGACGACGAAGCGTTGTGGCCCGTCATCGAGCACTTCGCCACAGCCCGTGTCGCAGCAGAATCCCTCAACGGTGTCGTATGGCACGGTTCTTCGGCGGGCGGATGGGCCGCAATCCGGAACGCGTTACGCTCCCAGCTCCCCGCGCTCGCGATTGCCGTGGCCCCGCAGAACGACCCGCGCCTGTACAAGGACTTCACCGAATTCTCAATGCTCGCGGGGGACCAACGTGCCGCGACACCGTTTCGGCTCTCGGATTACATCCACGAGAACAGCCTCCGACCCCAATGCTGCATCTTCACCTTGACCAACGACCGTGATCACCGGCACCTCCGCGACCACATCTACCCACTTTGGTCAGCGACGAACCACTCGAAGGCCGTTGATCATCGGATAGTGCGAAACGGGCAGACTCACGGAACCATGAATAACGACGTCTACTGGCGCGAATACGGTG
This sequence comes from Curtobacterium sp. 8I-2, assembly GCF_902506155.1. Taxonomy (NCBI): domain Bacteria; kingdom Bacillati; phylum Actinomycetota; class Actinomycetes; order Micrococcales; family Microbacteriaceae; genus Curtobacterium; species Curtobacterium sp. 8I-2. The sequence continues at coordinate 1,418,792 of NZ_LR732827.1, read as the reverse complement.
CCGCGACCCGAATATTCGACAACGTACTGACTCATCGGACATCATGACCTACACCTCGAACCAGCGCGTGGGACCCATCGCGCACATCGGCCCCCCTGTCGACGTGACAATCACGCTCGTGGGCGACATCGTGGCACCAATGCCGAGTGCGTCGGCCATCGCGCAATCAGCACCGCGACTCACTGAGGTTCTTCGAGCCAGCGACGCGACCATCGCGAACCTCGAAACGACGTTCGCCCGGCTCGATGAACCCGGTCTCCAGCCTGCTGCAGAATCAGGCGGGGCCTGGCCCCTCGCTGACCCGAAGTATGCAGCCGAACTTCGACAGCTTGGCATCCGAGGCGTCAGCCTTGCGAACAACCATGCCGCCGACTGGGGCCCTATTGGCATCGCAGCGACGTGCCGCGCACTCGACGAGTCGAACATCGCGCACGCCGGAACTGGGACATCGAGGTATCACGCTGCCGCCCCCGCGTACTTACCACTCGGAGCAGACCGAGTTGCTCTTGTCTCCGCGACGGTAACCGCGCCTTCTGGTTTCCGTGCGCAGGACGCTAACGGCTCCGTACCTGGACGCGCGGGGGCGCATGTGCTTCGTCGAGTCCGATCCGCCCGGGTAAGCGCAGTCGACTACGAAACACTCTCCTCGCTTGCCGGGTCGGCGCATGGTCCGAATCGGGTCTACGACGACGCCGTGCATCTGTTCGGCGGGCGCTACACCTCCGACGATCTCCTACCGCCAGGCCAAATGCTGATTGACGACACCGTCGCGGCATCGGACCGCCAACGGTTCCTCGCAAGTATTCAACTCGCGTTTGAGACCGCTCATATCGTCGTCGCTGCGATCCATTCACACGACCCCAGTAACGACGCCATCGACCCCCCGCCGTACCTGGTCGAACTCGCACGCGACGCAGTTGATGCCGGCGCGAACGTGGTGCACATTCACGGGCCACACCGTGTGCGAGGCATCGAACTGCACAACGGCGCGCCGATCTTGTATTCGCTCGGCTCATTCGTGTGGAACCACGCAGCCCAAGCGGAGGTGCCACGAGACCTGTTTGAGAAGCACCAAGCCGACGCGGAAGCGATCACGGGGCCGGAACTCATGGCCGCGCGCCAGCAGGCCTACTTCGGGTCCTCTGATTTCGCCGTAGGACTCGCGGCGACATGCACGTTCAATCGCGCCGCACTGCGTCGCGTCACGATCCGACCGTTCAGCCTTCAAGGCTTCCAATTTGGCGCAGACGCCGGGCTGCCGGCTGACGCTGACGAAACGACTGCAGCAACGGCGCTTCGAGATGTGGCCGATATGAGCGCCCTCTTCGGCACTGACGTCGTCATCGACGGCAACGCTGGGACCATCACCGTCCGAAAGGATCACACATGACGTCCAACCCTACGCCTGAAGCCGCGGATCAGCTCACAGAGCGGTACTCCAGGCACGCACTCCTGCGCGGTTTCGGAGAGCAAGGACAGACAAGCCTCAACAACGCACGGATCCTCGTGATCGGAGCAGGAGGTCTTGGATCTCCGGCACTTCTCTACCTAGCTGCCGCAGGTGTGGGGACTCTGGCGATCATCGATCCCGACACGGTGGACTTGAGCAACCTGCAACGGCAGGTCGTCCACGCGACAGCGTCGGTCGGCATGTCGAAGGTTGATTCCGCGGCCGCTACTCTCCGCGCATTGAACCCCAACGTCGCTGTCGTCACCTACAACGAAGCGCTCACTTCTGAGAACGCATTAGACCTGCTCAGCCAGTACGACGTCGTTGTTGACGGGGCAGACAGCTTCGCAGCGCGGTATCTGACAAGCGATGCTGCCACGATCACTGGTATCCCTCACGTCTGGGGATCCGTCCACGAGTACTCGGGCCAGGTGAGCGTGTTCGACGCGGCCGGCCCCAGTTACCGCGACCTCTTCCCGATCGCGCCGCCGCCCGAGTTCGCGCCGACGTGCAGCGAGGCTGGAGTATTGGGCGCGCTCTGCGGCGTGATCGGAGCCACCATGGCCATGGAAGCGATCAAGCTGGTTACCAGTGTCGGACAGACGCTCAGCGGTCGCCTGGCGATCTACGATGCTGAAACCGCCCGGTGGCGTGAACTCGCGATCCCGGTCGACGACGCCCGCGAACAAGTAACCGCACTCGGGGACTATCAGGATGTGTGCGCGGTCATTCCATCGCGGATTCTCACGATCGAGGAAAACGCGCTTCGTGCGCGGCTCGGTTCATCCGCGGTGGTGCTGGACGTCAGGACTCCCCAGGAATTCGCCGCAGGACATATTCCAGGCACCGTCAACGTTCCGCTCGACTCTTTTGCCGCGCAACTGGGCGAGCATGCTACACCGACCGACCAGCTCGTCCTCGTTTGTCAGCGCGGGCAACGCTCCCGAGCCGCGGGCGAGATCGCGGTGGACGCCGGTTTCACGCACGTCGAATCCTTCGCCGGCGGCCTCGACGCTTGGAGCGGAGTCACCATTCAAACCCACATGGAGACAACAGCATGACAACGACGATCCTGGTGCCAGCATCCCTCGCCGAGGTGCTCGGTGTGCGAGAGACGACGACGAGCGTCAGTACGGTCGGCGAGGCGTTACGGAGTCTCGTTGCCGGAAATCCGGCTGCGCAACGACGACTGTTCGACACGAACGACAACGTCAACAGATTCATCAACGTCTACGTCGATGGTCAAGACGTGCGCTCCCTCCAAGGGCAGGACAGCTCACTACACGGCGTAGCACTCCTCGAGCTCGTCTCTGCAATTGCAGGAGGCTAGCTAGAACTCGCCAAGGATGCGCACGATCGGCGGCCGCGGGAGGCGGCCGGGACACGTAGTGCAAAGAAATCAACGACGCTGAGCGAAGCTGCCCACACTTCGTTCCTCTCGGCGTCGCCGCGATGCTGTTGTTCCTCGTCGATTCGATGGCGGTCCTTCTAGCTGTCTCGCCACTCGCCACCGGCGGGCTGTACACGCTCACCTACGCCTACGCCTACGCCTACGCCTACGCCGACGCAAAGTGGCGGCGACGTCGAAGTGACGGGCGGCGCGGCCGTTAGAGGATCGGCTATCGGGCACCGAGACCAGCGCTCCTGAGTCCGTCGACGACGCCATCCACCCCGCAGTCGGCCCTGTCTTGTAACCGACCTGGAGTGAACGGCATCAGGTCCTCGGGAGCGTGTGGCGGCGAGTTCGCTTGACGACGGTCACCTGATCGACAGATCGATCGCGACGACGCCGAGCACGAAGGTCAGGACGATGACCACGAGGCCGATCGCTGGCGTCACTACCCGTCGCCGCACCGTGGGAACACCGGACGCTCCGATGACCCAGGTCGTGATCGTGACGATGAGTGCGACCAGCGGTACGAGGAACTGCGCGGTCTCCCCGACGGCGTACGAACACTGCAACGTCACGTCGGAAGCGCAGGGCGTGTACTGCTCCAGTTGCGCGGCGACCATCCCCGGCAGCGAGCCGATCGTCGCGAACACCTCGAGGAACACGAGGGAACAGAGCGCGAGCCCCAGTCCCCACGAACCACGCGGACGGCGCTGCCCCTCGTCGTGCACGGATGACCGCTTCATGTGGCCTGACCGTAGCGCAGGGGCGACACGGAGCACGGACTCGTAGGGTCGAGTCGTACCGACCGCACACCCGGGTGGGTCCGCGCCCCACAGCGGACCTGACGACGGGAACAGATCGTCCCTGTTGCCGGTTGCACCACACGGTGTCGCAGCCAGTGACACGAGAGCCCAGGAGGCCACCATGACCACCACCGAGACCGCCATCCTCGCCGGCGGATGCTTCTGGGGAGCGCAGCAGCTCCTCCGTCGTCGTCCCGGCATCGTCAGCACCCGCGTCGGCTACTCCGGCGGCGACGTGCCGAACGCGACGTACCGCAACCACGGCGACCACGCCGAGTCGGTCGAGATCGTCTTCGACCCGTCCCGGATCTCGTACCGGGACCTGCTGGAGTTCTTCTTCCAGATCCACGACCCGTCGACGAAGGACCGCCAGGGCAACGACATCGGTCGCAGCTACCGTTCGGCCGTCTTCTACACGACCGACGAGCAGAAGCAGGTCGCGCTCGACACCATCGCCGACGTCGATGCGTCGGGCATCTGGCCCGGCAAGGTCGTCACCGAGGTCACCGCGGCCGGCCCGTTCTGGGAGGCCGAGGACGAGCACCAGGACTACCTCGAGAAGAACCCGCACGGCTACACCTGCCACTTCGTTCGTCCGGGCTGGAAGCTCCCGCACCGCGATGAGGCGACCGCGGCCGTCTGACCTGACGAACGCGGCGGATCAGCGTGATCCGCCGAGCAGTTCCAACCAGTCCCCGGGACGGCGATCCGCCGACCCGGGGACTGTCTGCATCACGGGGTGACCGGCCGGCCATGGCTCCGCCATGCCTGTGAAGGACCACATGCGGACGGGAGGCACGGGGCGGGCCCGCACCGCGCCTCCAGGCCGTCGTCGGGTCGCGTCCAGGGCGAGGCGTGGGGCGGTCGTGCGGGTGGCCGGGCCAGGATGGTTCTGGGGCCGACAGCCGATCGGCTCGCAGAGGGAGGACACCGTGGACACAGCGCCGTACTCGCAGCCGTTGCGGGAGTACATCGAACAGCTGCGGACCGAGGGGTACAGCGTCGCGGGCGGCCAGACGGCCGACCCGGACCTGATCGACCCGCACGGCAACCCGGTGCTGACCTGGCAGGACGACTACCCGTACTCGGAACGCCTGCCGCGGGACGAGTACGAGTACCAGAAGTACCTGCTGCAGATCGAGCTGCTGAAGTGCCAGTACTGGCTCGAGGACACCGGGCAGAAGGTCGTCGTGCTGTTCGAGGGGCGTGACGCCGCGGGCAAGGGCGGCACGATCAAGCGGTTCACGGAGCACCTCAACCCCCGGACCTCGCGGGTGGTCGCGCTGAGCAAGCCGACCGAGCGCGAACGCGGTGAGTGGTACTTCCAGCGGTACGTGCAGCACCTGCCGGCCGCCGGTGAGATGGTCCTGTTCGACCGCTCCTGGTACAACCGTGCCGGCGTCGAACGGGTGATGGGGTTCTGCGACGACGACGAGTACGAGTCCTTCATGACCCAGGTGCCGCAGTTCGAGCGGATGCTCGTCGACTCCGGCATCCACCTGACGAAGTTCTGGTTCTCGGTGACCCGGCGCGAGCAGCGGACCCGGTTCGCGATGCGGCAGCTCGACCCGGTGCGGCGGTGGAAGCTGTCCGACATCGACCTGCTGTCGCTCGACCGGTGGGAGGACTACACCGAGGCGAAGATGGCGATGTTCACCCGGACGAGCAAGCGGTACGCGCCGTGGACGATCGTGCGGTCGAACGACAAGAAGCGCGCACGGCTCAACGCGATGCGGTACTTCCTGACGCAGTTCGACTACCCGGACAAGGACGCCGACGTGATCGGCAAGCCGGACCCGCTCATCGTCCGCCGGGGCAAGCGGGACGTCGACATCGAGTGATCCCCCGCGGCGGCTGAACCGCCCGCCGACTCGGAACGTTTACACGCCGCCGCTTCCCGTCACGCACTCGAAACAGACGGGCAACGGCGCCGACACAGGGCAGCAAGACACTTGTCGCACTACCTGTCACCCGACAGGTACTCCGCGAAAGGTCTGCAGTCATGCGTTCTCCGCAAGCACCGCTCCACGCACCGCGCGCCACGTCCGACGTCGACACGCAGGGGCTCGCCCGCCTCGGCTACGAGCAGGAGCTCCACCGCGGGGTCGGCTCGTTCTCCTCCTTCGCGGCGGGCTTCTCCTTCGTCTCGATCCTCACCACGGTCTTCCAGCTGTTCGGACTCGGCTTCGGGCTGGGCGGTGCCGCGTTCTTCTGGGCGTGGCCGCTGGTCTTCGGCGGCCAGCTGCTGGTGGCGCTGAACTTCGCGCAGCTCGCGGCCCGCTGGCCCATCTCGGGCGCGATCTTCCAGTGGTCGAGCCGTCTGGCCGGAGCCCGCTTCGGGTGGTTCACCGGCTGGACGATGATCATCGGCCAGATCCTCACCGTCGCGGTGGCGGCCATCGCTGTGCAGGCCGTGCTCCCCGCGATCTGGGACGGGTTCCAGATCGTCGGCGGTCCGGGCGCCGACCCGTCCGTCGCGTCGCCGACCGGTGCTGCGAACGCGGTGGTCCTCGGGCTGGTGATGCTCGCCGTGACCACGATCGTGAACATCACGAGCGTCCGGCTGATGGCCCGCGTGACGAGCTTCGGCGTGCTCATCGAGATCGTCGGCGTGGTCGTGCTCATCGGCGCCCTGTTCCTGCTGCCGCACCGCAGTGCCTCCGTGGTGTTCACGACCGCCGGCTCGACGAGCACCGAGCCGTACGTGTGGGCGTTCCTGGCGTCCTCGCTGATGGCCGCGTACGTGATGGTCGGCTTCGACTCCGCCGGTGAGCTCGCGGAGGAGACCCACAACCCGCGCCGGACCACCCCGAAGACGATCGTCCGGGCGCTGACGGTCTCCGGCCTCGGCGGCGGGTTGCTCATCATCGGCGCCCTGGTCGCCGCGCCGAGCCTGACCGACGGCAAGCTCGCCTCGCAGGGCCTGGCGTGGGTGATCACCTCGACCCTCGGCGACGTCTTCGGTCGGCTGCTGCTCTGCACCGTCGCCGTCGCGGTCTTCGCCTGCACCCTGGCCGTGCAGACCGCCGGCGCCCGGATGGTCTACTCGATGGCCCGCGAGAAGGCGCTGCCCTTCCACCGCACCCTCGCCCGGGTCTCACCCCGCACCGGCACCCCGATCGCCGCGTCGATCGTCGTCGGGGTCGGCGCCGGGCTGGCCCTCGCCGTCAACATCGGGCAGTCCGCGATCTTCACCGCCCTGTCGAGCCTGTGCATCGCGATGCTCTACCTGGCCTACCTCGGGGTCACCGGGCCGCTGCTGGTCCAGCGCATCACGCTCCGCCGCACGGGCCTGCCGACCGGGGTGGACGAGGACGGCAAGCCGCTGTTCACGCTCGGCCGCTGGGGCATCCCGCTCAACGCCCTGGCCGTGGCGTTCCAGATCGGCATGGCGATCAACCTCATCTGGCCCCGGCCGGAGATCTACGACCTGACCGGCACGTCGTGGTGGCTGCAGTACAGCGCCCTGCTGTTCATCGGCGGCGTGCTGCTCGTCGGCTGGGCGTGGTCGAGCTGGCGGCACCGGGTGCACGGCCCGATCACCCTTGCCGAGGTCCCCACCACCGCGGCGGTGCCCGTCCCCGCAGCCGCGGCTGCCGCGAACCCGGTGGCCGAAGCCCCGGCGTCCGCCTCCGCCTCCGTCGAAGCCTGACCCGGAAGGAACCCCATGCGCGACCTCCACCAGACCGACAGCGTGCTCGCCTCCCGGTCCGACGCACGTGCCCAGGCCGGCTCGCAGTCCGAGTACATGCCGTACCTGCCGGCGTCGTCGTCGCCGTTCGCCCCCGCGGGCGTCGACCCCGCACAGCTCATGTGGGCGGAGACGGTGGCACCCGGCGGGTACACGCACAAGGTGCTGGCCCGCGGGTCACGGCTGCGGTTCGACGACCCGACGGGTGACGCCTGCGCCAACGTCCTGGTGTGCAACGCGCTCGAACCGTGGGAGCGGCTCAACGTCGCCGACACCCAGAAGATCCCGTGGCAGGCGTACCTGGGCCAGGGGTCGCCGCTGCTGAGCGGGGACGGCCGGGCACTGGCGACCGTGCTCGAGGACACCTCCGGGCACCACGACGCCTTCTGCGGCACCTCGACCGACGCGTGGAACGAACGGAAGTACGGCGACGCCGCACCCGAGGGACGCTCCCCGAGCGGTCGGTCGCTCTTCGCGAAGGCCGCCGCCAAGCACGGGCTCACCAAGCGTGACCTGCCACCGAGCGTCTCGTTCTTCCAGGGCGTACGGATCGACGACGAGGGGGCGATGACCTTCACCGGCTCGGCCGGAGCGGGCACCCACGTCACGCTCGTCGCCGAGCTGCCGCTGCTCGTGCTGGTCGCCAACGTCGCGCACCCGATCGACCCGCGACCGGACTACGTCGTCGGACCGCTCCGGGTGCACGCCTGGCGCGGGACCCCGACGACCGCGGCCGACGAACGGTTCACCGCGACGCCGGAGCTCACCCGCGCCTACCTGAACTCGATCGACTACGCGGAAGCCCGAGGCCTGTGATGACCGGTACGACGACCCACACCCACATCCGCACCTCCACCGTCCCCGTCGGGGCCGTCCACGACCCGGACGTCGCCCTCGACTGGAGCGAGTCCCTGGTGCCCGGCGCGGTGGTCCGCGACGACCGGGTCGCCCCGCTCGCACCGTGGTCCGCCGTGGTCCGTGCCGGCCAGGTGCTCACCATCGTCGACGTCGGCGGCAACCAGAGCGCCGACTGCCTGCTCTACGACGCCCACGACCCCGACGAGCGGTACAGCGTGCCGGACACCCTCGCCGCACAGGGCAACGCGTACGTCCGGACCGGCACCGTCCTGATGTCGAACGAGGGCCGTCCGCTGATGACCGTCGTCGCGAACGAGATCGACCGGCAGGACACCATCGGCGGCGCGTGCTCGAAGGAGTCGAACACCCTGCGGTACGGGCACCACACCCAGTACCAGCACGGCTGCCGCGAGAACTTCCTGGCCGAGGCCGGCCGCCACGGACTCGGTGCCCGCGACATCGTGTCGAACCTCAACTGGTTCATGAACGTGCCGGTCGAGGCCGACGGCGCCCTCGGGATCGTCGACGGCATGAGCGCCCCCGGCAAGCGGGTCGCGATCCGTGCCGAGCGGGACGTGCTCGTCGTCGTCTCGAACTGCCCGCAGATGAACAACCCCTGCAACGACTTCTCCTGCACACCACTGCGCATGATCGTGGTCCAGCCGTGACCGCCGCGCCCGACCCCACCGGGACCGCCACCGTGAACCAGACCCCCGCGCTCAGCACCGACACCGTCCTCGTCGCGAACCGCGGTGAGATCGCCCGCCGCATCATCCGCTCCGCCAAGGCACTCGGCATGCGCACCGTCGCCGTCTACTCCGACGCCGACCGCGCGGCACCCCACGTCCGCGAGGCCGACACCGCCGTCCGGCTCGGTCCCGCACCCGCCCGCGACTCGTACCTGCGCATCGACGCCGTGGTGCAGGCCGCGAAGGACACCGGCGCCGGACTCGTGCACCCCGGCTACGGGTTCCTGTCCGAGAACACCGAGTTCGCCCGCGCCTGCGAGGACGCCGGCATCCGGTTCGTCGGACCGACCGCCGACCAGATCGTCCGGTTCGGCGCGAAGCACACCGCCCGCGAGCTCGCCGCAGCCGCCGGGGTCCCGATGCTCGCCGGCACCGGGCTGCTCGCCAGCGTCGACGACGCCGTGACCGAGGCCGAGCGCATCGGGCTGCCCGTCATGCTCAAGGCCACCGGGGGTGGCGGCGGGATCGGCATGCAGGCCTGCTCGACGCTCGACGAGGTCCGCGAGGCGTACACGAGCGTCGTCCGGCTGGCGACCGCGAACTTCGGGTCGGCCGGCATCTTCCTCGAACGGCTCGTGCGGCCGGCCCGGCACGTCGAGGTCCAGCTCTTCGGCGACGGCGAGGGCCGCGTCGCGGTGATCGGCGACCGCGACTGCTCCCTGCAGCGCCGCAACCAGAAGGTCATCGAGGAGGCCCCGGCACCGGCGCTGCCCGACCACGTCCGCGCCGAGCTGCACGCGTCCGCCCGCCGCCTGGCCGAGAGCGTCGGGTACCGGAGCGCCGGCACCGTCGAGTTCGTCTACGACCCGGTGCGCGAAGAGGCGTCGTTCCTCGAGGTGAACACCCGCCTGCAGGTCGAGCACCCGGTCACCGAGGAGGTGTTCGGCGTCGACCTCGTCGAGCTCATGCTCCGCCTGGCCCGCGACGGTGCCGCCGGCATCGACCCCGACGTGTTCGACCGCACCTGGACCCCGAACGGCCACGCCGTCGAGGCCCGCGTCTACGCCGAGGACCCCGCGAAGGGCTCGCTGCCCTCCAGCGGCCTCGTCACTCAGGCGGTGTTCCCGAGCGCGACCACCGCATCCGGCGAGCGCACCGGCATCCGCGTCGACGGCTGGGTCGAGACCGGCTCCGAGGTGTCCGCGTTCTACGACCCGATGCTCGCGAAGGTGATCGCGACCGGGGAGACCCGCGACGACGCCCTCGACCTGCTGCGCGACGGGCTCGCGACCACCCGCATCGACGGCATCGTCACGAACGCCGGGCTCCTCCGCGCGCTGACCGACGACCTCGAGCTCCGCACCGCCACGCACTCCACCTCGACGCTCGACGCAACGGAGGACCCGGACCCGCGCATCGACGTCGTCGCGCCGGGCACCATGACGATGATCCAGGACCTGCCCGGCCGGGTCGGGTACTGGCAGGTGGGTGTGCCGCCGAGCGGCCCGTTCGACGCGGCGTCCTTCGCCGAGGCGAACCGCGCGGTGGGCAACCCCGACGGCGCCCCCGCGCTCGAGGTCACCGCCACCGGCCCGACGCTCCGGTTCTCGGCCGCCTCGGTGGTCGCGCTCACGGGTGCACCGGCCCCGGTCACCCTCGACGGCGAACCCGTGGCGCTGTGGGAGCCGGTCGAGGTCGGCGCCGGCCAGACCCTGGCGATCGGCACGGCCCCCGGTCCGGGCCTCCGCACCTACCTGGCGGTCCGCGGCGGCTTCGACGTGCCGACATACCTCGGGTCGACCGCGACCTTCACGCTCGGTGGCTTCGGTGGCCACGCAGGTCGGGCACTGCTCGCCGGCGACGTCCTGCGCCCGGGCTCCCCGGACTCGGACGCCCCGCACCCGGCGTTCCCGTCCGGTACCCGTCTGGGTCTGGTGGGCGGGCCGACCCCGGCCGACCGTCGCACCGCCCTGACCGACGCGTGGGAGATCGGCGTCACGGAAGGCCCGCACGCGGCCCCGGACTTCTTCACCCGCGCCGACCTCGACGTCTTCTACGCCACCGACTACGCCGTGCACCACAACTCGGCGCGCACCGGCATCCGGCTCATCGGCCCCCGACCCGAGTGGGCGCGGACCGACGGCGGCGAGGCCGGTCTGCACCCGTCGAACATCCACGACACCCCGTACGCGGTCGGTGCGATCGACTTCACCGGGGACACCCCGATCATCCTGGGGCCGGACGGGCCGTCGCTCGGCGGCTTCGTCTGCCCCGCCGTGGTGGCCAGCGGCGACCTGTGGAAGCTGGGCCAGCTCCGACCCGGTGACACGGTCCGGTTCGTCCCCGTCCGCGAGGCCGACGCCGCCGCGCTCGACGCACACCGGGCCTCCAGGACGGTGCCGCGCACCGGGAGCGACGGCAGCACCGGAGGCGACGGCGACGACGGCGTGATCGCCCGCCTGGACGCGACCGACGTGCGGCCGAGCGTCGCGTACCGACGCGACGGCGACGACAACGTGCTCGTCGAGTACGGCGACATGACCCTCGACATCGCGCTGCGGATGCGCGTGCACGCGCTCATGACGAAGCTGCAGGAGCACACGCCGAAGGGGATCCTCGACATCACGCCCGGCATCCGGTCGCTGCAGGTGCACACCGACGCGTCCGTGCTCAAGGCGCGCGACGTGGCGGGGCTGCTCCGCGAGCTCGAGGACGAGATCCCGCCGACCGACCAGCTCGTCGTGCCGTCGCGCACCGTCAAGCTGCCGCTGTCGTGGGACGACCCGGCCACCCGCCTGGCGATCGAGCGGTACATGAACGGCGTCCGGAACGACGCCCCGTGGACCCCGTGGAACATCGAGTTCATCCGTCGGATCAACGGGCTCGAGAGCGTCGACGACGTCTTCCGCACCGTGTTCGACGCGAGCTACCTGGTGCTCGGGCTCGGTGACGTGTACCTCGGCGCCCCGGTCGCGACGCCGCTCGACCCCCGGCACCGGCTGGTCACGACGAAGTACAACCCGGCCCGCACCTGGACCGCCGAGAACTCCGTCGGCATCGGTGGCGCGTACCTGTGCATCTACGGCATGGAGGGTCCTGGCGGCTACCAGTTCGTCGGCCGCACCGTGCAGATCTGGAACCGGTTCCGCCGGGGTGGGCTGTTCCAGGAGGACCCCTGGGCGCTGCGGTTCTTCGACCGGATCGAGTGGTACCCGGTCGGCGCCGACGAACTGCTCGAGCTGCGCGCCGAGACGGACGCCGGGCGGGGCTCGTTCGAGACCGTCGAGGGCGAGTTCTCGATCGCGTCGTACAACCGGTTCCTCGCCGACAACGCCGGGTCCATCGCCGACTTCCGGGCGCAGCAGGCGCAGGCGTTCGGCGAGGAGAAGGAGCGGTGGAGGGCGTCGGGCGAGTTCGACGTCCGTGACGAGCCGGCCGCCGTGGTGGCCGACGCCGTGACCGTGCCCGAGGGGTCGACCGCCGTGTACGCCCCGTTCACCTCGACCGTGTGGCAGGTGGACGTCCGCCCGGGTGACCGCGTGGACGAGGGGCAGAAGCTGCTGGCCGTGGAGGCGATGAAGATGGAGTCGATGGTGCACGCACCCGTTCCGGGCCACGTGCTCGAGGTCTACATCAAGCCGGGCGACCAGGTCGCACCGGGCCAGGTCCTCGCCGCGATCGGAGCGGCAGCGTGAGCGGGACCGCCGCCGCGGCCGCCACGACGTCCGCCGCGGCCCGCGTCCGCGACGCCTTCGCCCGCATCGACGCCGTCGACCGCCCCGAGGTCTGGATCACCCTGCGCGACCGCACCGACGTCCTGGCCGAGGCCCTCGCCGTCGACCCGTCCCTGCCCCTGGCGGGCCTGCTGTTCGCCGTGAAGGACAACATCGACGTCGCCGGCCTGCCCACGACCGCCGCCGCCCGCTCCTACGCCCACGACCCCGCCGCCGACGCGACCGCCGTCGCCCGGCTCCGTGCCGCCGGCGCCGTCGTCGTCGGCAAGACGAACCTCGACCAGTTCGCCACCGGCCTGGTCGGCACCCGCTCGCCCTTCGGCGCGGTCCGGAACGCCTGGGACCCGACGCGGATCTCCGGCGGCTCGTCGAGCGGTTCCGCCACGGCGGTCGCCCTGGGCATCGTCGACTTCGCGCTCGGCACCGACACCGCCGGGTCCGGCCGGGTGCCCGCCGCGCTCGGCAACCTGGTCGGGGTGAAGCCGACGAAGGGGCTCGTGCCGAACACCGGGGTCGTCCCAGCCTGCCGCTCGCAGGACTGCGTCACGGTGTTCGCCCGGTCGCTCGACCTGGCGCGCACGGCGGCCGAGCTGATGGCCGGTCCGGACGGCGTCGACCCGCTCGCACGGCCCGACCTCGCCCTCGCCGACCTGCCCGCCGTCCCGCGCATCGCGGTACCGCTGCCGTCACAGCTCGAGGGGCTCGCACCCGGCTGGGCCGAGGCGTTCGCCGCCGCCGTCGAACGGTTCCGCACGCTCGGACACCAGGTGGTCGAGGTCGACATCGCACCCCTGCTCGACGCCGCGTCGCTGCTCTACGACGGCGCGTTCGTCGCCGAGCGGTACGCGGCCGTCGGCGCCCACATCGAGGCCCACCGCGACGAGGTCGGTGCCGACCTCGACCCGTCCGTCGCCGCGATCGTGCTCGGCGGTGCACGACCGACCGCCGCGGAGCTCTTCGCCGACCAGGAACGACTCGACGCGTTCGGGGCAGCGGGTCGCGCCGCCCTCGAGGGCACGACCGCCCTGCTCACCCCGACGACGACATGGCACCCGACGCTCGAGCAGGTCGCGGCCGACCCGATCGGCGCGAACAGCCGGATGGGTCGGTACACGAACTTCGCGAACCTGCTCGACATGGCCTCGCTCGCCGTGCCCGCCGGCTTCGTCGACGGGCTGCCGTTCGGCGTGATGCTCACCGGTCCGGCGTTCAGCGACCGCCGCCTGGCGGCGTTGGCGGCCGCGTTCGCCGCCCCGACCCTCGACCTGCTGGTCGTCGGGGCGCACCTGCGCGATCAGCCGCTGAACGGACAGCTGGTCGCGTCCGGCGGATCGTTCGTCCGGGAGGCCCGCACCGCGTCCGACTACCGGCTGTACGCCCTCGACACGGTGCCGCCCAAGCCCGGGCTGGTCCGCGTGGGTCCGGTCGCGTCCGGCGCTGCTGCGCCGGGCTCCGGCATCGTCGGGGAGGTCTGGCGCCTGCCCGCCGCCGGCTTCGGCACCTTCGTCGCGGGCCTGCCGGCACCGATGGCGATCGGCACCGTGGCGCTCGACGACGGCACCGAGGTCACCGGGTTCCTGGTCGAGCCGTTCGCGGTCGAGGGCGCCGAGGACATCACCCACCACCGTGGCTGGCGCGCGTACCGGGAGCAGTCGTGACGGACGCCGGCTGCCAGGATGGGAGCATGACCCCCGACGACCGGCCTGTACGCCCCGGCCGGCCTCGGGCCGTGCCGAACGCCGACTCCGCGATGAGCCCCCGCGACCAGATCCTCGACGCCGCCGCCGCGCTGTTCGTCGAGAACGGCATCAGCGCGACCTCGACCCGGGCGATCGCCGAACGGGTCGGGATCCGGCAGGCCTCGCTGTACTACCACTTCGCCGGCAAGGACGACATGCTCGTCGAGCTGCTCACGACCTCGGTGCGTCCGAGCCTCGAGCTGGTCCGCGGCCTCGAGCAGCTCGTGCCGGAGTCGGCCTCGGCCGCCGGTGCCCTGGCCGCGCTGGTCGTCGCCGACGTGGACACCCTCGCCCGCACGCCGCACAACATCGGCACGCTGTACCTGCTGCCCGAGGTGCAGGGCGAGCGCTACGACGGCTTCCGGGCCGAGCGCGTGGAGCTGCAGGAGGCCTACGGGCGCCTCGGCTCGCGCGCCGCCACCGCAGAGGTCGCATCCGGCGTCTCCCCGTCGCGCCTCGGTGCCGTGCTCATCCAGATCGCCGAGACCGTCATCCAGCTCCGCCGGTCCGGGCCCGTGCAGGACGCCGACCGCGACGCCCTCGTCGCGACCTGCCTGCGCGCCTGCGGCCTCGACGCCGCCGCGGTGGCCGAGGCCCGACGCGACGCCGAGTCCCTGCTGGCCGCCGTCGCGGTCTGACCCCTTCTCCCCCGACCTCCTTCTTCCCCCAGCGAGGAACACCATGACCACGATCACCCCCGCCGCACACCGTCCGCTCGCCGACGCACTGCTCCCCCGCACCGCGGTCGTCAGCACCGCCCTGGTCCTCGGTGGCGCACTGCTGACCGCCGGAGCCGCGCAGGTGTCCGTCCCGATCTGGCCCGTCCCGATCACCGGGCAGACCCTGGCCGTGCTGCTCGTCGGCAGTGCCCTCGGTGCTCGCCGCGGTGCCATGTCGATGCTCGTCTACGCGCTGCTCGGCGTCGTCGGGCTGCCGGTCTTCGCGGACGGTTCGGCCGGGGTCGGCGTGCTCGTCGGTCCCTCGGGCGGGTACATCGTCGGCTTCGTCGCCGCCGCGGCCCTGGTCGGATGGGTCGCCGAGCGCTTCGGCGACCGCCCGCTGCGGAACGCGCTGCTGTCCTTCGCCCTGGGCACCGTCGTCACCTTCGCCGCCGGGATGGCCTGGCTCACGGTGGCACTCGGCCTCGACCTGCAGCAGACCCTGCAGTACGGGCTGTACCCGTTCGTCCTCGGTGGCGTGGTGAAGACCCTGATCGGTGCCGGCGTGATCTCCCTCGGGTGGACCGCAGCGCTGCGCTCGGCCACCCGCCGGTGAGCACTCCGTCAGGACTCCGCCGCCGGCCGTAGGGGTTCCGTCAGGAGCCCTTCCGCGCCGTTCGAGCGCGCGAGAGCGTGTGGTCGTGACACTGACTGCGATCATGCCGACGCTCCGCGCGTCGCTCCCCGATCCGATGGACCCGTCCCTCTGGCCGGCCCACACCGTCGCGACCACCGACGACCTGCTCGTCTCGGCCATCTCGATGGTCCGGCTCGCCGACCTCACCGGCACCCCGACGGTGCACACCGCCGAGCAGTCCCCGCCGCGGTACCGGCCGCGCGGCTGGGTGGCCCGCGACGTGAGCGTCGCCGTGGCGTCGGTCACCCGCGTGCGGCGACCGCGCCCCGGCGTGGTGCTCCTGGAACTGGACGCGGTCCTGCCGACCTGCGCCGTGCTCGACCAGGTGCGCCTGATCGGACGCCGGAGCACCGCTCCCCTCTCCCCGATGTACGTCGTCACCCGCTGTGACGGTCAGGCCGACGGTCCGTTCCACCGCCTCCCGGCTCCGTTGCCCGCCGACGTCCGCGAAGGCGACCTGGTCTGCTTCCCGTGCCTGGCGACCGTCCGGCACCGCGACGTCGTCGAACCGGTCCGGGCGGAACTCGCGCCGGTGCGCGCGGAACTCGCGCCCGCCCGGACCGAACTCGCGCCGGTCGACCGATGACGACCGCGCTGCCGGTCCGCACCCGGCTGCTCGACGGCACCCACCTGTGGGGCCGGTACACGATCCGGCCCGTCGGCCGGACGCTGTGGAGCTCGCGGACCCTGGTCGTGTTCCCGCCCGGCACGAACACCGGCGAGCGCCTGCTGCTGCGCGCCTGGCACGTCTGGCCGGCCGTCGGGGCGCTCGTCGCCCTCGCCGCCCTGGTGCTCGCCGTCTCGGTCCCCGCCGTCGGCACGACCACCGCGCTGCTCGTCTACGGCGGTGGCTTCGCGGTCCTCGCCCGTGCCACCCGCGCGCTCCGCCCACGGGTGCGGTCCGTCACCGTGACGACGTTCCTGGGCGACGGCCGCCGCGAGGTCCACGGCGACGAACGCCTGCTCACCGGCTCCCTCGACGCCCTGTCGATCCTGGAGCAGGCGCTCCGGTCGGACCGCATCAGCGCCGTCGACTTCGAGCTCGTCTGGGCGGACGTGTGGAACGCCCTGGAGTCCCCGGACCCGGACCACCGCGCGCAGCGGTCATCCTGAAGCCGGTTCCCGCGCCCCGCGTTTGTATGGGTCCGGGAAGGAGTACGCGATGAAGCACATCCACTACGACGCCACCACGATCCTGGTCGGTGACGACGTCGCCGACGCCGTGATCGAGTACGCCGCGGCCCTCGCCGGAGGCGACCGGGCCGACACCGTCGACGTGCCGGCCGTGGCCGACGACGGCACCATGACGACCACGAAGATCCTGATCGGGCCCGCGAGCGAGATCGTCGTCGCGGACGCGGAAGAGGACGAACTCGAGATGGACAACCGGGAGTTCGTCGGGCGGCTGCGCGCCGCCGCGAAGACCTTCGGGCACAGCGAGCCGATCCACGCGAACACGCGGACGGACCTGGCGGACGCGGCGGAGGCTGCCGAGGAGCACTGACGCCTGGGCGTCGCGCTGCAGCTTCGAAACGGAGAGGGTCTCCTGTACGGTGGTGATTCCGGAGAGCCTCTCCGGTACTCGATGGCACAGCCTGGAGGCCCGCCATGCCCGAGCAGACCGCTCCCGCCGGGCGCGCGCCGCGTTCACTGCACTCCCCGCGTCCCGCGCGCGCTGACGCGCTGCGGAACCGGGACCACATCCTGCGGGTCGCCGAGCGCGCGTTCACCGAGCACGGCGTGACCGGCTCGCTCGACGCGATCGCCAAGCAGGCCGGCGTCGGCGCCGGCACCCTGTACCGGCACTTCCCCACGCGCGAGGCCCTGCTCGCCGAGCTCCTCGCCGCGCGCGACGAACACCTGGTGGCCCGTCGCGAAGCCCTGCGAGACGGCTCCGTCGACGCCGCCGACGCCCTGCACGGCTGGCTCGATGCGGTCACCGAGTGGGCCGGCACGTTCGACGGGCTGCCCGAACCGCTCCGTGCCGCAGCCTCGTCGGACTCGTCGCCGCTCGCCATGACCTGCCAGGGGTTCATCACCACGACCGACGAGTTCCTCCGCGCCGCGCAGCGTTCCGGTCGCGCGCGTGCCGACGTCCGCGCAAGGGACCTGTTCCTCGCCGCGTTGGCGACCAGCTGGGTCCGGGGTGCCGCGATGGCCGACGACTCGTCGTCCGCTGCCCTCTCCGCCCTGTCGCGGCGCGGGTGGGAAGCCCCCGCTCTCCCCTGACCTCCCCACTGTTGAAAGGGCACCACATGAACCGCATCGGCATCATCGGCAGCGGAGCCATCGGCACCGCGATCGCACGCCTGGCCGTCGCCGCCGACCTCGACGTCCTCATCGCGAACTCGCGCGGCCCCGAGTCGCTGCAGGACCTCGTCGCCGAGCTCGGCCCGCGCGCCCAGGCCGGCACCGTGCGACAGGCCGTCGAGTTCGGCGACGTGCCCGTCCTCGCCATCCCGCTCACCGCCTACCCGGCACTCGCACCCGACCTCGATGCCTTCGCCGGGCGGACCGTGCTGTCGACGGGCAACTACTACCCCGGTCGCGACGGGCGGATCGAGCAGCTCGACAGCCTCGCGACGACCACGGCGGAGTGCGAGCAGACGCTCCTGCCCGGCACCCGGATCGTCAAGGCGTTCAACAACATCGTCGCGCACCACATCCCGAACCTCGCCGACTCCGCGCCCCGCACCGCACTGCCGATCGCGGGCGACGACGAGCAGGCCAAGGCCGTGGTCGCCGAGCTCGTGCAGCTGCTCGGATTCGACACCGTGGACGCCGGGACCCTGGCCGAGTCGTGGCGCTTCGAGCCGGAGTCCGGGGCGTACACGGGGATCTACGCGGCGAGTGCCGAGGGGTTCGCGGCGGACTACCTGGCGGATCAGGGAGCACCGTTGCCGGCGGAGCGGCTGCGGGACGTCCTGGCGGTGTCGCACCGGGCGGATGTGGCGAACCGGCAGTTCTGAGTCGTCGCCCCTGCGCATGACCCCGTGCAGCGGCCTCGCGCACAGGGGGTGCACGCGAGGCCGTCCGCCTGCCTGATCCGATCAGGCGGTCTTGACACGCCCCCGGAGGAAGAGCGCGACGGCGACGGCGGCGGCGATGCAGATCCCGCCGTTCACCCAGATCGCGGTCGTGACGCCGGTCAGCACGGCCTCGGCCTGCGGCGCGGTGCTCGCGAGGGCCACTGCCGTGAAGACGGCACTCATGATCGGGGTGCCCATCGTGATGCCGACTTGCTGACTCATGGTCGTGAGCCCCGTCGCCATGCCCTGCTCGCTTTCCGGGAGCCCGGACGTCGCGGTGACCATGAACCCGACGATGACGACGAGGTTCGCGACTCCTCCGACGAACGTGGCTGCGAGGACCAGCCAGATCGACGATGCGTCGTCGGAGATCAGCACGAGCGTGAGCGTCGCGATCCCCTGGACGACGAAGCCCCCGACGATGGCCGCCTTGTTCCCGAACCGGCCGATGACCCGCGGACCGACGAGACCACCGAGGACCGTCCCGATGCCGAGCACGGCGAAGGACAGCCCCGCTGCCAGTGGCGTGTACCCGAGCACCTTCTGCAGGTACAGCGTCAGCAGGAAGACCAACGAGGTCTCGGTGACGAACGCGAGCATCCCGGCGATGTTGCCCCAGGACACGCTGGAGCGCCGGAGGACACCGAGCGGCACCAAGGGGAACGACGCACGCCGTTCGATGAACGCGAAGGCGATGAGCAGCACCACTGCGGCAGCGAACGACACGATGACGACCGGGTCGATCCAGGACGTCTCAGCAGCGGTGGTCAGCCCGAACACCAGGGCGAGCAGGCCGAGCGTGACCGTGATGGCGCCCGGGACGTCGAGGCGCGTCCGCTGGGCGGCTCGACTGTCCTGCAGCACCATCGGTGCCACGACGAGCACCGCGACCGCGACCGGGACGTTGATCAGGAACGCCCACCGCCAGGACAGCAGGTCGGTGAGCAGCCCGCCGAGGATCGCGCCGGTGGTGAACCCGGCGGCCATCAGCGAGCCGTTCAACCCGAGCGCCTTGTCCCGGGCGGCGCCTTCGGGGAAGGCGCTGAGCAGGAGTGCGAGGGCAGCGGGAACGACGATCGCGGTGGCGAAGCCCTGTGCGACTCGGGCGACGAGCAGGAGTTCCGGAGTCGTCGCGAGCCCGCCCGCCAACGAGCCCGAGCCGAGGAGCACCATCCCGATCAGGAACATGCGGCGACGACCTGCGATGTCGGCCACTCGACCCATCAGGAGGGTGAATCCGGCGGCGCACAGTGCGAACGCCGTCGCGATCCACTGCAGGTTCTCGATCGCGAACCCGACGTCGGCCCCGATGGTCGGCAGTGCGACGTTGAGGATCGAGAAGTCGACGGCGAGTGTGAAGCTCGCGGTGAGGAGCACGGTCAGTGCGACCCGCTGCTTCGTCGTCATCGCCCTGCCGTCGCCCGTCGTCGACGTGGTCGACGTGACGTCCGTTGCGTGTTCAGTGGTCACGGTGGCCTCTCTTCGTGCCCGGTGGATCAGGTTCGCCAGGGTTCTGACGTGTTCCAACCATCGCCACCACCCGATCCACCAGCCACACCCCGCCGTGCCTGTCACTGACAGTGACAGGACAGATCGGTCTATCCGGCAGCAGAATGAGCAGATGAACGGTCCGAACGAACTGGGGAACTTCCTTCGCGTCCGTCGCGCCGCCCTGCAGCCCGAAGACGTCGGGCTGCAGGGCTACGGTGTGCGCCGGGTTCCGGGACTCCGCCGCGAAGAGCTCGCCATGCTCGCCGGTGTCAGCCCGACCTACTACTCGAGGCTCGAGCAGGGTCTGAGCACGAACGCGTCAGAGGCGGTGATCGCTTCGATCGCCCGTGCACTCAACCTGAATGACGACGAGCGTGCACACCTCTTCAACCTCGCGCGTCCCGAGCACTCGACGCCGAAACGGCGATCTGCCGCGAAGCCGGACCACGCCCGGCCGGGCACCGTCCGGCTGATCACCTCGCTGGCATCGACGCCGGCGGTCATCATCGGCAAACGCAGTGAAGTACTCGGCTGGAACGCCCTCGGGCACCGCCTGGTCGCCGGGCACCTCGACTTCGAGAGCCCCGAGCGGATGGGTGAGCGGCCGAACATGACGCGCATGCTCTTCCTCGATGCCCACACCCGCGAGCTGTACACGCGGTGGCAGGAAGAAGCTGTCCGGGCGGTGTCGTCCCTCCGGGTCCTCGGCGGGAAGAGCCCCGAAGACACGCAGCTGACCGCGCTCGTCGGCGAATTGACCGTGAAGAGCCCGGAGTTCGGCACGCTGTGGGCGAAGCACCCCGTGGAGAACTGCGTGTCCGGCCTGAAGTCGTTCCGCCATCCGGAGGTCGGCGACTTCGACCTCAACTTCGAGGTGCTCACACCGCCGGACGACTCCGGCCACCGCGTCCTGATGTACACGCCGGACGCCGGATCAGCTGCAGCCGGTGCGCTCGAGCTGCTCGGACGCGGAGTGGAGGAACGGGTCACGAACGCTGCTCCGGCTGTGCGCTGAGCGCGCAGCGAGAAGGCCCGACCCCGCTGGGGTCGGGCCTTCTCGCTGCTCACACCGTCGGCGTCGCCACTGCCGGCTCGGGCGCCGGGAGTAACTTCCGACGAGGCCGTGCGAACCGATCCATCATGGGTTTCTCGACGAGCGCGTAGAGCGCCCAGCCGCCGAGGATCGTCAGACCGAAGAACGCCGCGATGAGCAACAGCGCCACCGGCGTCGAGAAGGTCGCGTTCTGCATCATCTGGCGGACCCAGAAGATGACGACGCCCTGACACAGGTAGAACCCGAACGACGTGTCACCGAGCCACTGCATCGGCCGAGACCGCAGGAAGGTCGGCCTACCGGCCGCGTCACCGCTGGCCGCCGTCGCGATGAGCATCGCGATGGGGACGATCGTCGCCACGTTGAACGTCCACACGAAGGGCACCACGTTGGCGAGCGCGTAGCCAGCGGCGCACGCGAGCAGTGCCTGCCACATGCGCACGGCGGGCCAGCGGTGCTCCATGACGATACGGGCGAGGAGCGATCCGAGGATGAACTCGAACAGGCGTGCCGGCGGGAAGATGTAACCGAACCAGAACTGGAACGAGGACACGGGGGTGAGCGCGGATCTCGGGCTGTCCGGCACGACCGTGAGGTTGATGATCTGCACCAGGATCATCCCGACGACCATCATCGCCGCCCAGAACCACAACCGGTTCCCCGGGATCTTCCGCAGCCCGATGATGATGAGCGGGAAGAGCATGTAGAACAACAACTCGCTGCAGAGTGTCCAGGATGGTGGGTTCACGGCGACGTTCACGGCGCCGTCAGGAGAGTACGAGTTGAGCAGGAAGAAGTTTAGGACGACTGCGTGGGCGGGCGTGATCGAAGCGGCGAACAACACCATGGCGAGCACCCACATCACCAGGTGGTTCGGGAAGATCTTCACGAGCCGGCGCCGCCAGAAGGACGTCATCCGTTCGCCGGGCTTCGCGGCCCACGCGAGCAGGAACCCGCTGAGGACGAAGAAGAACGAGACGCCGATGTAGCCCGTGGTGACGAAGATCCTCTCGGCGGTGTCCGCGACCCGCTCGTCCGCGAAGAGGTTGATCGGATCGTTCGGCGGTATCGGAGACGCGGACAGCGTGATGTGGAACCCGAAGACCAGCAGCGCGGCGAAGAACCGCAGACCGGTGAGCGACGGCAGCTTCGGTGGCCGCTTCGTGGTGGGGGCTTCGATGGTCATCGGTTCCCGTCCTTCCTCGGCGGGAGCTCGACACCGAGCTTGTGCGTGAAGTGATTGGCGGGGTCCCATCGTCGCTTCGCGCGCTGCAGCCGCGGGTAGTTGCCCTTGTAGTACAAGGTCGACCACGGCACACCCGACCGGTTGCGCTTCGGATCCGCCATGTCGTTGTCTGGGTAGTTGATGTAGCAACCGTCCATCTGATCGCCGGGAACCGGCGCACCACCGGTCTCCGGGAAGAGCCCCTCGAAGGTCTCCCGTTCCCAGCCGAGGTAGAAGGCGTCGTCCTTCTCGTCCTGCCAGAAGGTCTGCAGGCAGATCTTGAAGATCGTGTCGCGTTGCGCGTTCGCGGTGGCGTCCTCGGCGACGGCGTTCACTTGGCCCCCGAAGGAGAACACGACCATCATCGTGTCCGGGTTGGTGAAGTCGGTCCGCGTCATCTGTTTCCACATGACGCCGAGCTGTCGGTCCGTGAACCCCTTCTTGAAGTAGGCGCTCTTGTGCGCGCCGCGACTGGTCGGGTTCGTGATGGTGGGATTGTTCGTGCCGACCGTCCGAGTTGCCTGCATCCATGAGATCTGCTTGGTCTCGTAGAAGTCCGGGAGCGCAGGGAGCTCACCGCTGGGAGCGGTCATCGGCTCCGAGCTGACATCGACGCCGGCGGTGATGGCAGCGATGAACCGATGCAGCACACCAGCGGCGTCCGGCGCATCCGCGTCGATCTGGGTGAACATCCCCAGGCTGCCGTGTGCCCGGTGGTTCAGGTTGAACAGGCTCGACAGGTTCGATTCCGGCGTGCCGGGGTCCTTGTACCGTTCGTGCCAGGTGTTCCAGTTGGTCATGAGCCGTCGGAAGGCGGTCTCGTCCACCTGGTCCCAAGGGAACGACAGCGCACTCACGAGCACGCGGGACGGTGCCTTCACGAGCAGGTCCGACGGGTTCGTCCCCGTCGCGCCGGGGGATCGGAACCAGTACTTCGTGACGATGCCGAAGTTCCCCCCACCACCGCCGGTGTGCGCCCACCAGAGGTCGCCGAGCGCCCCCTTGGACTCACGAGTGGCCACGTGCGTCGAGACCGTGCCGTGCTCGTCGACGGTCACGACCTCGACCGCGTGGAGGTGATCGACCACCAGGCCGTGTGCACGGGTGAGCAGGCCGTACCCACCACCGGCGATGTGGCCGCCAGCGCCGACGCTGTAACAGATGCCTCCCGGGATCGTGACACCCCATCCCTTGAAGAGCTTCTCGTACACGTTCAGCAGCCGTGCACCGGGCTCGACGGCGAACGCGCGCATCGCGGGGTCGTAGTACACGTCCGTCATCGTGGAGAGGTCGAGGATGACCTCGACCTCCGGGTTGCACACGAAGTCGGCGAAGCAGTGGCCGCCGCTGCGGACGGAGAGCTTCTTGCCGGCGCGGACTGCCGATCGGACCGCACTCTCCGCGTCCTTCGCCGAACCGATGAGCCGGATGTAGTCGGGCCGAGCGACGAATCGCACGTTGTTGCCCGTCATCATGTCCAGGTACCGGGAATCACTCGCCGTGATCGTGGCCCCTGCCACCGTGCGCGCATCGTGGTTCGTCTCGGACGCCATCGCTGCGAGCGGGTTGCCGTTCTCGAGCGCCATCATCGCCCCGGCCGCGGCTGTGCCGGCAGAGCCGAACAGGAACCCCCGTCGGCCGACCCTGTTCTTCGGGGGAGGTACTTCGGTGCTGGTCTTCGCCTGCATGGTTCAGCCTTCCTGGGGCGTGCGGTTGCGGTGGAGGGTGATCTCGGCCTTCGGCGCGACGAAGTAGTGCGGCACCGAGTACGAGATGGTGGCGAAGTCGTCGATCCCGCGGCCTTCGAAGTCACCGGCGACGATGCGGGCGATGGATTCGCTGGACACCTTCCACTTCACGAACAGCCCCTTCTCCAAGTCGACTGCCTTGTAGTAGTAGGCGCCCTGCCAGGGATCCGGCCCGCGGAGGCCGATCAGGAACTCGTCGTCGCCGTCACCGTCGAAGTCACGACACATCACCGTGTGGCCGGGGCCCTCACCGTTCTCGTTCGGGTCGCCGTAGATGTCGAGGAGGTGCCGCTGCCACGTCGACGCCGTGGCGTCGGCGGTGGTCCGCGTGTACACCGCGACCGTGTTGCCGTGGAACGGTTCGATCGCGGCGACGTACGCCAGGGGGTCGTCCCCGATCCGGCCCCCGTCGACGTCGCCGGAGCCCTTGAACGTCGTCTGCTCGAACTGGCTCGACTCACCGTCGCCGATGTGTTCCCAGGCGAACCGTCCGGTCACATCGTCGTAGTAGAGCCAAGTGACGCCTTCGTCGGACGCCATCAGGATGGTGTCCAGAGCGGAACCGGGGATGAGACCGGGTTTGCTGGCGACGCCGTGGATCATCCGGAAATCGGTGCGGCTGATCACTTCGGCGTCCCATTCCGCAGTGGGGTCGTCGGGTTGGGTGAACAGCATCACCGGGAGGACCGCGTGCACGTCCTCGACCGCGACGATCGGGAACCCGATGATCTGGACGCGGTCCGTCCGGGAGAAGTGCCCGACACGGAGGCGATGCATGCCGGTCGCCCGGCCGACGTAGTGTCGCTTCCAGTTCTCGGTGGCCGTGGCCGGGTCACCGGGGTTCTCCAGCCAGTCGATCTTGCCGCCGCCGCCGTCGGCGTGGTGGATGGTTCCGCCCGGACCGTACAGCTGGTAGCAGACGACCAGGTCGGGCAGCCCGTTGCCGGTGATGTCGCCCGTGTCGGCACCGACCGGTTCCTTGATCCGGTCGACGATGAGGTGCTTCTCCCACGTCGGGGACTTGTACCAGTAGATCTCCCCGACGGTCAGGCCGTAGCCGATGAGGTCGAGGTTGCCGTCGCCGTCGACGTCGGCTGCTTCGAGCCAGTAGCCGTCCCGGAGGAAGTCGGTGACGGTCTCCGAGTCGAACGACGGCGGGGTGAGCGCCAGGGCCGGCGACGCGGGGCGGAGTGCTTCGAGTGTCATGAGTGTGCCTTCCGGTTCAGGAGGGGATGGTGACGGGGCGTGGAGCCGCTGTGGGAGACGATGCGGAGCGGCGCCGATGCGCGCTCGCTGCCGCGATCATGAGGATGAGCGCCGTGGTGGCGAGCGCAGCGCCGACGATGATCGGCGACCGGTAGCCCAGACCAGCGGTGATCGTGAGACCGCCCAACCAGGCGCCGATGGCGTTCCCCGCGTTGAAGGCGGAGATGTTGACGCCCGATGCCAGGGTCGGGGCCGCAGAGGCGAACTCGAGGACGCGCATCTGCATCCCCGGTACGGACGCGAAGCCGACGGCACCGAGCAGGAAGAGTGCGAGGCCTGCTGCCCACGGTGTGCCCGCGACGATCGCGAAGCCGACGAGGACGACGATCAGTGCGCCGAGCAGCACGAGGAGCGTCCGGTCGAGCTGCACGTCCGCGGCGCGTCCACCGACGATGTTGCCGACGAACAGTCCGCCACCGAACAGCACGAGCATCCACGGAACCGCTGCGTCAGGGAAACCAGCGACGTCGGTGAGGATCGGTGCGACGTAGGTGAACGTGCCGAACATCGCGCCGAAGCCGAAGACCGTCACGAGGATCGACAGCCACACTTGCCCGTTGCGGAACGCCGAGAGCTCTCGGCGGAACTGTCCTGCCGGTCGCTGTTCCGCGGCCCGCGTCGGGATGAACGCCAGCAGGCCGAGGAGCGCGATGATGCCGATCGCCGTGATGGTCCAGAACGTCGACCGCCAGCCGTACGACTGTCCCAGGAACGTGCCGAGCGGAACCCCGAGCACGTTGGCGATCGTGAGTCCGAGGAACATGATCGAGATCGCTCGCGCCCGTCGGTCCGCCGGGACGAGCGAGGCGGCGAGCACCGAACCGATCCCGAAGAACGCGCCGTGGCACAGGGCCGCGATGATCCGGCCCACGAGCATCACTCCGAACCCGCTCGCCACGGCGGAGACGAGGTTGCCGACGATGAAGAGCACCATCAGGGTGCACAGCACCGTCTTCGGTCGCATCGACGCCGTGACCGCCGTGACGAAGACACCGCCGAATGCGACGCTGACGGCGTAGCCGGACACGAGGTACCCCGCCTGGGGGATGGAGACGGCGAAGTCCGTCGCGACCTCGGGGAGCAATCCGAGGATGACGAACTCGGTCAGGCCGATGCCGAACCCACCGATCGCGAGCGCGACGAGACCGGCGGGCACCCTCGCCGTCGAAGGCGTGGTCATGCGAGCGAGGGCACCACGTCGGCGCCGGGGACGAAGGGCATGACGGCCGGCCCCATGCCGAAGTAGTTTGCGATGGCCGCGATGGTCCGGTCGGTCGCGCGTCCGTCACCGTACGGGTTGATCGCGTTCGACATCTCCGCGTAGGCCTCCGGGTCGTTCAGGAGGCGCTGCACCTCAGCGACGATCTGGCCACGATGCCGGCTGACGAGGCGGGACGAGCCGGTGAGGATCGACTCGCTGCGTTCCGTGACCTCACGGAGCACGAGCGTCGGCTTCCCCAGGGCGGGGCCTTCTTCCTCAGCCCCCGAGCTGTCCGACAGGATGACGTCACTCCGACGGAGCAGTCGGCAGAACGACAGGTACGGCAGCGGGTCGACGAGGTCCACGTTGTCGATGCCCGACAAGACCGGGACCAGCACCGAGCGGACCTTCGGGTTCAGGTGCAACGGCACGACGATGCGGACGTCGTCGCGGGTCGCGATGTCCGCGAGGGCCTCAGCGATCTCGAGCATCGGCTGTCCGTGGCTCTCTCGGCGGTGCGTGGTCGCGAGGATGACGCGTCGGGGATCCGTGTCGAGGTCCTCGAGACGGGGGTCGCCGTAGGAGCGGAGGTTCTGCATCCCCCAGGCGAGAGCGTCGACGATGGTGTTGCCCGTGACCGTGATCGCGCTCTCTCGGATTCCTTCTCGGATGAGGTTCGCGTGGTTCCCCGGTGTCGGCGCGAGATGGAGCGCGGCGATCTGACCGACGAGCTTGCGGTTCGCCTCCTCTGGGAACGGTGACGAGTTGTTGCCGGAGCGGAGACCCGCTTCGACGTGGATGACGGGGACCTGCGCGTGCAGTCCGGCGAGCGCGCCGGCGAGGGTCGTCGCGGTGTCTCCGTGCACGAGCACTGCGTCAAGGCCGTCGAGGTGGTTCCCCGAGCACAGACCTTCGAGGATCCGGTGCGTGACCTCGGACAGGCTCTGCCCGTCCTTCATGACCGCGAGGTCGACGTCCGGCGTGATGCCGAACTCGTCGAGCGTGCTGGTGAGCATCTCCCGGTGCTGACCGGTGGAGATGAGCACGGTGCGGAAACGCTCGTCGCCTCGGAGTGCGTGGATGAGCGGTGCGTACTTGACGGCTTCGGGGCGAGTGCCGAAGACGATGCCGATGGTCTTCATGGTGGAGCTCCTGCCTGGTTTCGGGGACGCCGGACGAACCGGTGACGAACCGGTCGGCGTCGGTGGTGGTGGGCGGTGCTGGATCAGGCCGCGTGGAACTCGAGTGCGAGCCAGAGACAGTCCGAGTCGGCTCGGTACTGGTGCCACGGGTAGGTGAAGGTGCCCTCGACGTCGACACAGAACGGGATCGGGTTCGTGGTGCCCGGACTCAGCATCTGGTCCTCGTACAGGGATCGATGGGTCTTCTCGTCGAACTTCTGCATTCGCCCGAGTCCGCTGATCTGTGTGTGCACTTCGATGAACGGATGGACGTTGTGGATGCCGCAGTCCGTGCCGGCCGGGCTGAACCACAGGTTCGCCTTGACCGTGAACCGTTCGGGCCGCGACGGAAGCGCCGGCTGGTGGAGCACCGTGCGCCGGTCGATGAGCACCGTTCCGATCACTGCTTGCGGCGACTTCAGCAGAACCGGCCCGCCCTCACCGTAGAAGTCGTGCCAGCCGATGGCGCGCGCACGCCGCTCCTGTTCATCCTCGGATGCCGCCGCGACGGCGAGGATGAGCTCGCCGGTGACCACCCCTTTGACGAGGATCGTCGAACTCAGCGGAGGAAGAGGAGCGAGCTGCGTCGTACCGGTGAATGCATCGGTCTGCGCCAGGTTCACGATCACTGTGCGTTCGGTGATCGGAAAATCGACGGCATCCCGGATGAGCGCGACCGTCGCGAGTTCGCTGTCGAAGTTCAGTTTCTCGGCGATGGTGTTTTCCATGCTGACCCCCCTGAGTCATTTGATGCCAGGCAAGGGCGCTCCTGCCGAACCCCCACTCTGAACAGGAAAAACTGCGGGATGAAGAAGCCGGTTGACTGACCGTGTGGCACTTCCTCGTCCCGCAGTGAGGCAATGACAGCAGTTGCTCAGCCAAAGCATCCACTCCCTGACAGTGACAGGCTGCTTCCGCGTTTCTCTTGACCCAGGTGAGATCTGCGCGCTAGGGACGCGCGCGTTGCACCGCCGTTCTCGCTGCACGACGAGCGCGACGTAACAAATCGATTTCCAGATGATGAAGATTGCCGGAATCTTGTTCCGCAGGATCAACACCGTGCGGCGCATCCTCATGGAGTCGCCTAACGTGAGCGAACCGATCGCAATTCTTTGGGGGAACCTTGCGGGGACGAAACCATCAGCTCCTCACCGCAGCGGCGGGCGTGGTCTGCATCGCAGTGGTCACCGGATTGTCCGCATGTGCCACGCCTGGGGCTGCCTCTGGGCCGGAGCCCGATGCGCTGAGCGCGGCGCGAGCGGAGAACATCCTCGACGCGAACGCCGATCAGGCATGGCAGCTGGTCGCGTCACGCCATCCGGGGCTCGAGCGGCCGGTGGTCGGCCGCGTTCGGACCGTCTCGCACGCCGACTGGGCCCCGACGCAGGAACGCTGCATGACCGCCGCGGGGTTCCCGCAGGCGAAGGCGATGCCCGACGCGAGCCTCGCCTCCGGACAAGTCCCGGCGGAACAGTCCGAGCCGTTCGCGGTCGCCGAGTACACGTGCGGGGTCGAGTACCCCATGGCCGCAAAGTACCAGACTGCCTTCAACGCGTCCCAGCTGGAGTGGCTCTACCGCTACTCCACGGGCGAGCTCACGAAGTGCCTGCAGGACCACGGCATCGCGGTGAAGCGCGGCCCGAGCGAGCAGGAGTTCGTCGACAGCGACGGGGCGTGGTCGCCGTACCGGTCGGTCGATCTGCCGCAGTCCCAGTACTACGAGCTCGTCACCGCCTGCCCGGAGATCCCGGACTCGATCTACGGCTGAGCGGCTCGGAAGAAGGGCCCCGAGACCCCGCTTGTCCGAGCTGCCCACCCAGGGAGCCGAGGAGTGCGACGACGAAGCCGACGATCTGCAGCGGCGACAGCGCCTGGCCGAGGACGACCCACCCGAGCACCGCAGCGGTCAACGGACTGAGGACGCCCAACAACGCGATCCGGGCCGACGGCAGCGCCCGTGCGCCTCGGAACCAGACGCCGTAGGCCAGGGCTCCACCGACCAGCATGAGCCAGGCGTACCCCGCGTACCCGGCGGCGGTCGGTTCCCACGGTCCGCTGTCGACGAACGGGAGGAGCGGGGCGATCACCACTCCCCCGGCGATGAGTTGCCATGCGGTCGAGGTCAGGGGGTGCGTGCCCTCCGGGGTGCCCCACCGACGAGTGAGCAGGAGCCCCAACGCCATGGACACCGTCCCGAGCGCCGCCGCCCCGAGCCCGAGCACGTCGAACACCGCATCTCCGCTGAGGGAGACGAGCGCGACGCCCACCAGGGCCACGACGCCCCACACCACGTGGGCGATCGCGGGCCGCCCCCACCGCAGCGCCACGGTCAGTGCCACGACGACGAGCGGCTGGAGCGCACCGACGATGGCCGCCAGGCCTCCCGGCAACCGGTCGGCCGCGACGAACAGCAGCGGGAAGAAGCACCCGATGTTGAGCATGCCGAGCACGAACGTCCGGAGGCGCCAGCCCCGCGGTGGGACTCCCGGCCGGATCGCGAGCAGCAGCAGGCCGGCGGGGAGTGCACGCAGGACGCTCGCAGTCATCGGGTGATCAGCGGGCAGGAGCTCCGTGGTGACCACGTAGGTGGATCCCCAGACGATCGGCGCCACGGCCGCGGTGAGCGTGATGCCGGCAGACGCGGACGTGGATCGGGAGCGGTCGGTCATCTGCACACCGCCTTTCCTTCAGGCTGAACTTCTCAACGTTGAGACATTATGGCCCCGATAGGCTCGCGTCAAACAGTTCAGCGTGAAGGAGTGCTCTGATGGAGGATGCCGTCGATCGAGTCCTGGCCCAGTGGGGCCGGGAACGACCAGACCTCGACGTCCGCGCGATGGCCGTCATCGGGCGCATCGGGCGCGCCGAAGCGATCCTCGACCGGAAGGTCGGTGCCGTCCTCGCCGAGCACGACCTGCTCCCGGGTGAGTTCGACCTCCTCGCGACCCTCCGACGTTCGGGATCGCCACATCGGCTGGCCGTCGGACAGATGCTCGCCTCGACGATGGTGACCTCCGGGGCCGTCACGAACCGCTTGAACCGGCTCGTCGCGAAGGGCTTCGTCACGCGGCAGACCGACCCCTCGAACCGACGCAGCGTGCTGGTCACGTTGACCGATCACGGGCTGACGGTGGTGGACGCAGCGTTGGCCCGGCACGTCGAGAACGAACGGGAGCTCCTCGGCACGCTGAGCAGCGACGAGGAGCAGCAGCTGGCCGGGCTCCTCCGGAAGCTGCTGCTCGGCCTCGGTGACGGGGCGGACTGAGCACAGCCCGCCGTGGCCACCGGCCCCGGAGAGTCGCCTGACGCGCTCCGTCTCAGGCGGCGCCGTGGCCCCGGCCGTGGCCGTGCTTCGTCGCGTTGGCGTTGACGAGGTGCAGTTCGTTGCCGTGGCGCTCCAACACGGGCTTGTACCCGGCGGGCAGGCCGGCGACGCGGACCCTGCTGAAGCTCGAGCCCTTCGCGAGCCGGTCCGCCGTGATCAGGACCACGTCGTTGGACACGGCCGTGCCCTTGGCGACGTGCACCCGCAGCGTCCCGCCGAACGACGCCGTGCCGTCGACGCGCATGGCTGGACGGGACCCGGAGACGCTCAGCGACAGTGCAGCGTGCGAGCGCTGCGTCAGGTTGCCGCCGATTCGGATCACCCTGGTGCTGGCATCGGCGAGCGTGCCGGAGACAGTGGCCACCGACCCCTTGCCCAGGGCAGCAGCGGAGTCCGCCGTCAGCGTCCCACCGCGGACGATGGTGCCCCCGGTGTAGCGGTTCGAGCCGGCGAGGGCGAGGCTGCCGGTACCCCGCTTGGTCAGTGACCCGTTCCCGCCGATGTTGTTGCGCCAGGTGTCGGCGGCGTCCAGGCCCTTCTCGGCGGCGTTCATCGACACCGACACCGCGCTGTCGAACGCTCCGTAGCCGGACGCTGCCGAGAACAGATCGAGTCGCCCCCACCCTTCCGCATCGTCCAGCAGGGGGTAGCCCGACGGCAGCGCGGTCGTCCGGAGCACCTCTCGGATCTGGGCGTCGCTGAGGTACGGCAGGCGGGTCCGCAGGAGCGCTTCAGCACCCTTCGGCACCGTGGCCGGGGTGGTCTTCGCGCCGGTGCGCGCGAACCCGTACGTCAGACGTTTGCGGTAGTTCTTCTTGTCCGCTGCGTAGTCCGCGTACCGATCGACCGCGCTCGGGCCGGCTGCGGCGAGGACCTTCTCCGCCTGCTGGTGCGCCTGCTGCTCGAGCTGCGTGTTGGCCGGGTCGTTCAGGACGGCCGCTGCCAGCGCAGTCGCCAGGACCCGTCCGCCCATGACGTCGAGCGGCGAGTGCATCCCCGCGACGATCCGACTGTTGCCGATCTCCGAGCCGTTGGTGAGGAGCTCGGTGTACTTCTCCGGGTACGCGTACGCGAAGGCCAGAGATGCCAGGTAGCCGGCGTTGGTGTGTCCGCTGGGGAAGCCGCCGTCCGTGGCGGGCGTCGGGGACTTCTCGGGGACGAGCTGCGGCAGCACCTTGACGTCCTGGCTCTGCCGGTACGGCCGCGGGTACTGGTAGTACTTCTTCGCGTTGCTGGCAGAGGAGTAGTCGCCCCGCAGCGTGTTCACCAGCTGGACGACGTCGCCGAGCTCCGAATCGGTGTCCGCCCACGCGCCCTTCGCGTTGCCCTGGTCGGCGTACTGCTTCGTCGTGGCGTCCGCCGGGATCTCGTCGGGGATCGTCGTGCCCGCGTTCGTCGCGGTCCGCACCGCGTCGGACAGGTCACCGAAACCCGCGATGGCCGAGTAACTCTGGTTCCGTCGGTCGATCAGGTACGCCTCGTGCCCCTGCGCATCCGTCCGGGTCTGCGTGGTCCGCGCTGCCTGCGCGATGTTCGAGTCCAGGATCCGCTGCGCTGCAGCGCTGGTGGCGACCCCGTTGTCCCACGACGATCCCGGGCGCCACAGGGTGCCGAACTGCGACAGCACCCCGGTCGCGGCGTTCGTCTCCGGCGTCGTGGCGGCAGGGGTGTTCGTCTTGTAGGTGTCCACGAAGTACCCGTAGGCGCCTGGACGCGGCGCGGTCCGGGATGTCGCCGCAGATGCGCCCGCCGGAGCGATCAAGGACACGGCGCACGCCACCGCCAGGACCCCCATCACCGTGCGGGCCCGACGTCTCGGAACAGCGATCAGGAACCGGCGCATGGCGTTCTCTCCACTCGAAGCGTGGTCACACGATTCGGTGACACAGAGCAGAAGCGTGGCGCAGGCGCGTGAACCGGAAGTGGCAGGTGTGTGAACCACCGCCGTACTCGCGCTGTTGCTCACCACGGACCCCGCCGGGTACGGCGACGACAGGTTCGCCCTCATGACCCCTCGACGCGTTGCACTCATGACGCTGGGGCTGCTGGTCATCATCATCGGCTTCGTGTTGATGGCCCACTCGGACGGCAGGCTCGACCGTCTGGCGGCGGTTCTCGTCGTCGTCGGGTTTGCTCTGCTCCTGTTCACAACGGCGCGACCGGGTCAGGCGGCGCTCGTGCGCTACTGGAGCAGGTACGAGAGGAAGTAGCCGCGCACCCGTCACTCCTGCCGGACCGTCGAACTGTCCGTTACCGGACGTGGAGCTCGAGGTAGTCGAGGGCCCGGCGCACCGTCTCTTCAAGCGGGCGGGTGCTGTCGATGACGAGTCGATCGTCCGTGCGGGGCTCGTACTCGTCGGCGGCCCGCTGTACCTCGTCCCACGTCGGCAAGATGAACCCGGGCAGGTCGTTCGCACGCTGCTCCACCCGGCGACGGTGCTCGTTGACGTCCGCACACACGACCTCGATCACGCGCAGCGGAACCCCGGCGGCTTCCGCTGTCGACGCCCATCCAGCCCGAGCGGGTTCGACACCACTCACCGCGTCGGCGATGACCACCTGTCCGCGAAGCAGATTCGGCACCGCGATGGCGTGCATGATCGAGTAGGCGGCGATCCCGGACTGCTCGCGCGGAATCTGGTACTTCCACATCGCGCCCTCGATCGCATCAACGCGAAGCGTCAGTGAAGGCGTCAGCTCCGCGATCGCAGCAGACAGCGTCGACTTCCCTGCACCGGGAAGACCACAAACCTGAACCAGCATCGGCAACTCCTTCGTTCCCCGGAGCTCCTTGTCTATCGGTCCTGGACACGCAGCACCAGCGAAGTGGATACCTTCGTCGGCTTCCGATGACGTGTCCGAATGACGCGCCGTGAAGCCCTCGGACGGGCGAGATCTGCACCGTCGCAGCGGCTGACGCACGTCACGACGCGCGGGGCACGTTCGCGCGCACGTCGTCGGCCTGCGCCTCGTCGAGTACCCAGAATCCGGTGTGCTCCGGGTAACGCTCCCGCAGGTAGGCCCGCACGGCCCGCCCCGGACGAGACTCGTTCGTGTAGCCGAGCTCGGCTGCCAGCTCTCGCGGTGTGTACGTCGTCATCGGTTGCTCTCCCTCTCAGCCGCGCCCGCGCAGCCGCCGAAGCCAGCCGGAGCGCGTAGTGGTCTCGCTACTCGCCTGGGGTGGTGACTCCCCCGCCGCCGGCACGGGCCGAGTCATGGGCGCCGGCGCGCCGATCGTGATGGTCAGCTCGCGCTCCGCAGGGTCCGGGATCGGCGTCATCGGCCAGTCCGACGGCTCGTAGTTGTCCGGAACGACGTACCCGCCGCAGTCGACGACCTCGCCGGCGGCGTTCACCGTGACGTGCTGCACGTACAGCGTCCCGTCGTCGAAGTCGTAGGGGCTGGGCCCGTCCGGTGCGTACGCCGTCTGCTCGCGAAGCCCCTTCGACCAGGAGAGCCGGCCGACGGCGCCTTCGTCCGACGACGCCCACCAGTGGGTCCCTCGCCACTCGACGTGGAGCTCGTCGCCGACGCGGACTGATCCGATGTGCTCGGTGACCGTCGAGTGATGCAGGCTCGACAGCATCGGCGTTCCTCGGCCGGCGTACACACCTGCCATGAGCCCCGCGACACCGAAGCGACGATCGCCGTTCTTGTGCCTCGAGCCGAGCTGCTGATGACCATCCGCGGCCGCCGGCGGTTCTGCCGTCTGCGCCATCACCCCTCCTCGTGCTCGCTGCTCAGGCTACGAGCCGATCAGGCCGAGAGCCACTGCGATGACCAGCCCGCCACCGACGAGCACCGCCGTGGCGCTCCCGATGATCACGGCGAGTCGTTGGTCCCTGTGCATCCCCATGCGTCGAGCCTAGGAGCCGCGGGCACTCGACCGACCACCGCCGGAGCGATCGACGTCGTCGATGTCCGCAGACAGACGCAGCATCAGGTCACTTCAAAGGGTGGGACTCAAACCAACGCATAGTGCCACCTATCGCAAGTTCCGGAGCCCACGACCGCAACGGAGTCGGGTGTCACCTTCGTCGAGGAGGACGACGGCCACCGAGTAACGGCCCGGAAGTTGCGGTTGCTCACACCTTCCCGGGACAGAGCGAAAGAGCCCCAGATCCCCGTTGTGACGGGGATCTGGGGCTCTTTGCGTTGGCGGTACCGGTGGGATTTGAACCCACGGTGGAGTTGCCCCCACACATGTTTTCGAGACATGATCCTTCGGCCGCTCGGACACGGTACCGGGAAAGAGTTTACACGATCCGGGAGGCCCGTGATGACACCCCGGGTCGGCTCCCCCTCCACAGGCGGTCCCCTGCAGGGCTCTCCCCACACCCACAGGTCCTCCTCGTCTCCGGCAAGACCGGCGGGCGTACCGTCCACGGCATGAGATCCCGCACGCTCATCGCACTCCTCACCTCCGTCATCGGCAGCCTCGGCGTCGTCGGCGCCGCAGCCGTCGGTGCCCGCGCTGGCGTGAAGGGCCAACGGGCAGCGGCGCAACGGGTCGTCGACATGCTCCCGATCCACGCCGACTGGTGGCGGGAACGACAGCAGCACGAGGGGCAGCTGCTCTACGTGGCGATCGGTGACTCTGCGGCACAGGGGGTCGGCGCGACCGCCCCCGGCCGTGGCTACGTGGGGCTCCTGACCCGGCGCATCCGGCACCGCTCGCACATGTCCGTGCGGGTGGTGAACCTCAGCGTCTCCGGTTCGACCACGTGGGGCGCGAAGCGTGATCAGCTGCCGAAGCTCCGGCACTACGCGCCCGACATCTGCACGGTGTCGATCGGGGCGAACGACATCGCCGACTTCGACCCGGACAAGTTCGAGCGGAACATCCGGGCGATCTACGGCGCGGTCCCCTCGCACGCCGTGGTGGCCGAGTTGCCGTGCATGTTCGTGCCGGACCGGGAGCGCAAGGTGGCGGTGGCGAACGAGATCGTGCACCGGGTGGCCGACGAGTTCGGGCTGACGGTGGCGCCGCTGCACACCATCACGAAGCGCGTCGGTGTCCGCCGCACCTTCTTCAACAGCTACGGCGACCTCTTCCACCCGAACGACCGCGGCTACGAGGTCTGGGCGAGTGCGTTCGAGCCTGCGGTCGACGCCCGGGTCGACACCGTGGCGGCGATCCGGCACTACCTGTCCGTGCGCGAGGCCGAGAACCTCGGTCGTGAAGCCGGGGCGGTGGCGAACGCCCGCGCCGAGCAGGACACCGACGGCGCCGAGGCGCTCGACCACGCCTCACGGCAGGCTCCGGGACCGGTCGAGCGCCTGCGCCACCGGATGACGGGGTCGATCGCGGTCCCCGACGACGGCGACGAGTCGGGCGGACACGGCGGACCGGACGAGCCGGGCGACCGCGCCGGTGATGTCGGCCGTACGGCCTAGCCTCGACGACATGGCGCGCCCGCAGTCCCTCTACCGTTGCACCGAGTGCGGCTGGACCAGCATCAAGTGGGTCGGCCGGTGCGGTGAGTGCCAGACCTGGGGCACCGTCGAAGACAGCTCTGCGGCGTCGGCGAGCACCCGGGGCACGTCCGCGGTCGCCGTCACCGGTGCCCGGGCCGCACGACCGATCACCGAAGCCCGCGGCACCTCGGTGCAGCGTTGGCAGACCGGCATCGGCGAGTTCGACCGCGTCCTCGGCGGCGGCGTGGTGCCGGGTGCGGCCGTCCTGCTGAGCGGCGAGCCGGGTGTCGGCAAGTCGACCCTGCTGCTCGAGGTGGCCTCGCGAGCCGCGGCCTCGGGCAAGCGCGTCCTCTACGTCAGCGCCGAAGAGTCCGTCGACCAGGTCCGGCTCCGTGCCGAACGCACCGGGGCGATGCACGACGACCTGTACCTGGCGAGCGAAGTGGACCTCGGCGTCATCATCGGCCAGATCGACCAGGTGCAGCCCGACCTGCTCATCGCCGACTCCGTGCAGACCATCTCGTCGAGCTCGATCGACGGCATCGCGGGCGGCACGTCCCAGGTGCGCGAGGTCGCCTCGACCCTGATCCGCATCGCGAAGGACCGCGCCCTGCCCGTCCTCATCGTCGGCCACGTCACGAAGGACGGCACGATCGCCGGCCCGCGGCTGCTCGAGCACCTGGTCGACGTCGTCTGCCACTTCGAGGGCGACCGGCAGACCGCCCTGCGCTTCGTCCGGGCGCTCAAGAACCGCTTCGGCCCCACGGACGAGGTCGGGTGCTTCGACATGGGCGGCGACGGCATCCACGAGGTCCCCGACCCCAGCGGCCTGTTCATGTCGAAGAACACCACCCCGGTGTCCGGCACCTGCGTCACCGTCGCACTCGAAGGGCGTCGAGCACTGCCGGTCGAGGTGCAGGCCCTCATCGTCCCCAGTTCCGCGCCACAGCCACGCCGGGTCGTGAACGGTGTCGATGCCTCGCGTGTGGCGATGCTGCTCGCGGTCCTCGAACGACGCGCCGGCCTGAAGCTGTCCGACGCCGATGTGTACGTGTCCACGGTGGGCGGCATGAAGCTCACCGAGCCCGGCGCCGACCTGGCGATCGCGCTGGCCCTCGCGAGCGCCGCACGAGACCGTCCGTACCCGCACACGCTCGCAGCCGTGGGCGAGATCAGCCTCGCCGGCGAGATCCGTCCGGCCACGGGCACGAAGCAGCGCGTGAACGAGGCCACCCGCCTCGGGTTCACCACGGTGCTCGGCTCGGACTCCGGGCACCTGCGCGAAGCCCTGCGGGTGGCCTTCTCGATGACGCAGTCCCCGCGCGAACGCGAGCTCGACCGCGCGTTCTGAGGCGCTACGCGCGCAAAGCGGCCAGCAGGTCCGCCGGTGCAGCCTGCATGGTGTGCGGGCCGGCGATGTCGAAGAACACGCCCTCGAGCATGTCGAGGTGGGCGGCCAGGAACTCCTCCAGCCGCGGTCCGTCGTAGACCATCACCTGCCGGATCTTCTCGTCCGGCACCATCGCCGTGTAGGCGTCCGCCGACGAGAACAGCAGCAGGATGCGCTTGTCCGACCCCTCACGGCCGAACACCCGCACCTGCATGTCCTTCTTGCCGGTGACGAGCCGGGGGACGATCACGATGTCGTGGCGGAGCGCGAACGCCACCGCGGCGACGTCCTGCTTCGCGAGGGCTTCCTCGAGCTGTTCGCTGCGGAAGCGCTGTTCCTTGTCTGCCATCAGCTCAATTCCACCAGATTTTCGACGTTCCGGGACGCACGGGTAGCCAGTCGGCCCAGAGCACGCTAGCCTGATGGAACCGCTTCGGCGGCGCTCAACGTCCGGGCGAGGTGGTTTGCCCCTCAACCCGGGCCCCAGGGTCACTGGCCGACAGGCCTGACCCCGAACCCGTCCCGCCGGCACCTGCCCGCGTGGCGCATTACCCCCGTCGACGTACGTCGGGGTCTCCGTCGGTGCATCTGCACCTTGGCGGAAGCAAGAAAGCTAAGGAAACGCCATCATGGCATCTACCGGTACCGTCAAGTGGTTCAACAACGAAAAGGGCTTCGGCTTCATCGCCCCGGACGACGGCAGCGCTGACGTCTTCGCGCACTTCTCTGCGATTGCTGGCAACGGCTACAAGTCGCTCGAGGAGAACCAGAAGGTGGAGTTCGACATCACCGAGGGCCGCAAGGGCCCGCAGGCGGAGAACATCACCGTCCTCGGCTGATCACATCAGCTTGAACAGGCCCCGTCGTCTTCGGACGACGGGGCCTGTTGCTGTTCCCGGCGCCCCTGATCGGCACAGCGCAGCCGGAAGGGAACGGATCGGAATCGCGAACCGCGAACCGCGAACCGCGAACCGCGAACCCGCCGCCTACTGCAGGATGAACTGCACCGAGGTCTTCGACTCGAGGTTCCCGACGGCGACCTGCAGGTGGTAGCTCGCTCCCCCGGCGGTGACGGCCGGCCGTGACGAGTCGCACGTCGACGTGGACGAGCGGGTGCGGTCCCACGCGATCGCGGGCGTCGTGAGCGTCTGACCGGACTTGATCGTGACGTCCTGGTTCGTGCCGCCGGTCTGGCAGTCCTTCGACGACCAGTACTGCTCCTGGCCCGAGCTGATCGTCAGCACCTGCTGCGCCGAACCGAGGTCCAGGTGGCAGGAGTTCGTGCCGGAGTTCTTGATCGACATCGCGATCTTCGGGTCCTCGGTGGGGCCGTACGCCGACTTGTCGAGCACCGGGGTCAGGACGATCTGGTCCTTCGTGCAGGTCGAGCCGTCGGCAGCAGCGGGCTTCGTCGCAGCAGCCGAGGCGGACGGCTTCGGCGCCGCAGACCGCGAGGACCCAGAACCGGAACCGGAACCGGCAGACCCGGCAGACGATGCACCGGCACCAGACCCGGCGCCGGCAGAGGCCGACGCGCTCGGCGCCGCCGACGTGGCCCCGTTCCCCCGCCCGACGACGATGAGCACCACGACCAGGACGACGACCAGCAGCGCCCCGAGCACGAGCGCCCGGCGACGCCAGTAGACGACCGGCTTCTCGGGTCCGACGGGGTGACGCAACGACGACATGCGCACAGGGTAGACAACGGCGCGGGCCACGCACGGCCACCCCGCCGGGCGGCACGAGAAAGCGTCAGAGGTTCTTCAGCATCCGGGTGTTGCCGAGGGTGTTCGGCTTGACCCGGGCGAGGTCGAGGAACTCCGCGACCCCTTCGTCCGACGAGCGGACCAGTTCGGCGTAGACCTCCGGCGGGACGACGCTCTCGCCGATCTCCAGGTACCCGTGCTTCGTGAAGAAGTCGACCTCGAAGGTCAGGCAGAAGATCCGGGCGACGCCGAGTTCGCGGGCGTCGTGTTCGAGCGCCTCGAGCATCCGGTGCCCGACGCGCTTGTGGATCCACTGCTCGTCGAGGGCCAGGGTGCGGACCTCGGCGATGTCGTCCCAGAAGACGGCGAGCGCGCCGCACCCGATGGGGGTGCCGTCGGGACCCTCGGCGATCCGGAACTGCTGGATCGAACCGTACAGGGCGACGTTCTCCTTGCCGAGCAGGATGCGCCGGTCGACGTAGGGGGCGATGAGCCGCTGGATGTGCGGGACGTCCGAGGCGAGCGCCGGACGCACGAGGATCCCGTGGTCGTCGCGCTCGTGGAACGCGTGCTTCCCGTGCTCTGTCATCCGCCCCACACTACTGGTGTCGCAGGGGGACAGCGCTGCTGAGTGCCGCCCAGGTCGATCGGCCTACCGTCCGGTACATGCCTCAGATCATCGAAACCGTCGACGTCAACGTCCCCGTCCGCCCGGCCTACGACCAGTGGACCCGCTTCGAGGAGTTCCCGCACTTCCTCGACGAGGTCGAGAAGATCGTCCAGGTGGACGACAAGACCACCGACTGGACCGTGAAGGTCGCAGGCCAGGAGCGCGAGTTCCGTGCCGTGATCACCGAGCAGCACCCCGACGAGCGTGTCGCGTGGACCGTGAAGGACGGCGAGACCGACCACGCCGGTGTCGTCACCTTCCACAAGCTCTCGGACGACGAGACGCGCGTCACCGTGCAGATCGACTGGGAGCCGTCCGGCTTCCTCGAGAAGCTCGGCTCCGCCGTGGGCGTCGGCGGCCACGCCGTCAAGAAGGACCTGCAGAACTACAAGGAGCGCGTCGAGAACGCGCCGACCCAGCCGGGCTGGCGCGGCGACGTGCAGGCGTAGTCCGCACCACACGACGAACGGGAGGCGCGGTGCCAGCTGGCACCGCGCCTCCCGTTCGTCGTCCCCCGTTCGGCATCCCCCCATCGAAATGCCGACCTGACGAGCGAGCGCGAGCCTGGCAGAGTGGTGACACCGGCTGACGCGCTGGATCAGTTTTATCATGTCTGAGACAGATGTGAGAGTGGGGACACGTGATCGAGTACAACGACGACGACGCACACCGTCGGGAACTGTCGCGCAAACTGCAGCTCCTGATGGACGTCGTCGAGGCCAACTCGGGTCAGCGACCCCCGTACAAGGAGATCGCCGCCGAGATCGAGGCGCAGGGTGCGTCGATGAGCCGACCGCGCTGGGGCTACATGCTCGGCGGCAACGGTCCGGCCGTCCGTGACCAGCGACTCCTGGCGGCCCTGGCGGCCTACTTCGGCGTCCCGGCGGAGTACCTGACCGACGCCGCCGGCAACACGGACGTGCCCGAGCGGGTGCAGGCGCAGCTCGAACTCGTGCTCGAACTGCGCAAGCGCGAGGTCGTGGCGTTCGCCACCCGGCGTCTGGGCGAGTTCGCCTCGGCGGACGAGATCCGCGACTTCACCGA
This sequence comes from Curtobacterium sp. 8I-2, assembly GCF_902506155.1. Classification (NCBI taxonomy): domain Bacteria; kingdom Bacillati; phylum Actinomycetota; class Actinomycetes; order Micrococcales; family Microbacteriaceae; genus Curtobacterium; species Curtobacterium sp. 8I-2. The sequence continues at coordinate 1,377,331 of NZ_LR732827.1, read as the reverse complement.
CCACCTGCGTCGGCTCGACGAGTCGGGCGGCACCCCGTGAGCGGGTACCGCGACCGGTTCGGCGCCCTGCGCCGGCAGACCGAGGCCCGTCGTCGCGTGCAGCGTCTCGGGCTCCCCCGCCGGCTGACCCTGCCGGAACTGACCGCGCGGGCCGAGGCGGCGCTCGGCAAGCCCATCCACGTGCGCACCACCGAGCTGCCGGGCGACCTGTCGGCGCGGCTCATCCAGCGCACCGACCACGCCCTGCTCGAGACCCGCCCCGGGCTGTCCGAGCGCTCCCGGGTCGCCTGCGTGCTGCACGAGCTCGCCCACGTGTTCATGGACGACACCGGCTGCGACCACCAGGCGTACACGGGGCTGCTCACCGGCCGGACGGCGTTCACCCGTTCGCTGGACACCCCGCACGAGCAGGCCGTCGAACTCGTCGCCGACCAGCTCGCGCTGCGGATCGGGCTGCTCGACCCCGAGGGTCACCCCGGGATCTTCCGGTGATGCGATGACACTGCACGTCTGGGGATCGATCCCGGTCTGGCTCATCCTGGCGGTCCTGGTCGTCCGGCTGTTCCTCGTGCGCACCCAGTCGGCCAGCGTCACCTGGCTGATGGTCTGCTGCAGCTGTGTCGCGGTGGGGCTCACGATCAACCAGCCCGACGTCACCACGTTCCTCGCCGGCGTGACGAACGTGCCGAACATCGCCGACCTGATCGGCCGCTGCCTGATGGTGTGCGGCATGTTCGCCCTCGCGCAGTCCGTCGAGGCAGCGGCGCGCTCCGCCAAGCTCCTGCGCGCCAGCCGCATCATCGGCTGCGTGCTCGTGCTCGTCGCCCTCGTCGTGCTGTTCAGTCGCATCGACGCACCGACCCCGACGGCGCAGTTCATGGTGGTCTACGGCGACCAGCTGCCGACCGCGCTGTACTCCGCCGTCGAGATGACCTACATCGCCATCGTCATCGCCCGGTCCGCCGTCGCCGTGCTGCGCGGGTTCCGGAGCGGGGACGGACTCGGCCGCCTGTACTGGCTCTTCGTCGTCGGGGCAGCCGGTCTGGTGCTCCTCGCCGGCATCGCGATCGCCCTGGACGCCGTGCACGTCGCCGGTGCCGACGGCGCGGTCGGGGTGCTGTCGAAGCTCTACACGCCGGTGTTCCTCGGCTCGATGGTCCTGCTCGCCATCGGTGCGGCCGGCGGTGTGCTGCCCGACGCCGCTCGGGAGTTCCGCGACTGGCGGGCCGCCCGACGCCGGTTCCGCGCCCTCGAGCCGGAACTCCGTCGGCTCGAGACGGCTTCGGGCAACACCGGGCTCTACTTCACGATCGTGTGGCAGCGTCGCCAGTGGCGGAGCCGGCAGCACCGGCTCTCCGTCGAGATCGAAGACCGCGCGCGCGAGGCCGGGCAGGCAGTGCCGGCCGCTGCGACGCTCACCACGGCACGACTCAGGGAGATCACATGACCGGCGCACGCATCACGGCACTCGGCACCGCAGCGGGGGCGGTCGGCACGCTCGGCCTCAGCGCCTTCGTCGCACGGCGGCTGCTGTTCCCCACGCCCTACACGGCGACCGCCACGGTCCGCAGTGCCACGGACACCGAGGTCGAGCTCACCGCCACCCGCGACACCCGCCTGCCGGGCACCTACGACCTGCAGCGGGACGGTACCCGGGTGCAGGTCGGCGCGATCACCACCGCGAGCACCCAGGACGGGGCCAGCGGCGACGGCGACACCGTCCGACGCAGTGCGACCGGCCCCGTGCCGACCGGCGAGTGGGCCTGGGACGCCATGCGGTACGACGGGCCGGACGACGTGCCCGGCACCGAGCCCGAGGCCCCCACGACCCACGTGGTCCACGTACACGGACAGTCCCTCGGCCCGCGCCAGGTGCTGCGGGGCGTCGGGGTCTGGCGTTCGCTCGGCGCCTCGTCCGAGGTCATCGACACCACCGACCTGCCGCTCCGCTCCCTCGATGCCGGGGCCGCCGAGCGCATCGTCGCCGCCGTCCGCGCCGCCCGTGCCCGCGGTGCCCGGCGCGTCGTCCTGCAGGGCTGGTCCGCCGGAGCCCTCGCCTGCTCCGTCGCCGCCGGCCGGGTGGACGTCGACGGGATCGTCGCCGTCTCCCCGCTGCTCGACGTCGCCTCGGCACTCCGCGGCGCCGTCCGTGGTGCACGCCTGCCCGCCTTCGTCGGGACCGTCGCCGGCCGGATCGCGACCACGAACGTGCTGTCCCGTCTCGCCGGGGCCTCGACGCCCGTCACGACGACGACCTGGCAGGACTCCGCGACGCCGACGCTGCTGATCCACTCCGAGGCGGACGCCCTGGTCGCCGCCGACGACGTCGCCACGGTGGCTGCACGGTCGGGTGCCACCACCCTCGCCTTCCGCACGGCTCCGCACACGCTGGAGTGGAACGAGGACCCGGAGCGCTGGGAGCGCGCCGTCCGCGACTTCGCCGCACAGCTGCCCGACGCCGCCTGACGCGGCGGACGCCCGCCCGCACGCACGGCCGACCGGCGGCACCACCCCTGAAACGTGCAACGGCCCCGGTCTGCGAACAGACCGGGGCCGGCTGCGTCTCGACCCGTTGGGGGGAACCGGTCGAGCGCGACGCGCGAGGAGTTGGGGGGAACGTCTCGCGCGTTGCCACAACAGTACCCCCGGACGGGGGCCGATGGGCGCACGACGCGCAGATCGGCGGGTGGAGATCTGGACGCGACCCGAGAACGGACAGGAGGCCCGGTGCCAGCTGGCACCGAGCCTCCTGTTCGTGGAGTGTCAGGTCCTAGGACTCGATCTCACCCTGGGGTGTGTCGGTCGCGGCCTCGACCGCGGCTGCACCGGCGAGGACCTCTTCGCGGCCCGGCTGACGCCCGGTCTCGAAGTGGAACGCACCGTCGACGAAGTCGACCTTCACGTGGTCACCGGCGTTGAGCTCACCCTGCAGGATGTGCTCGGACAGCTGGTCCTCGACCTCGTGCTGCATCGCGCGACGCAGGGGCCGAGCACCGAGGGACGGGTCGAACCCGACCTTGATGAGCTGCTCCTTGGCCGGCAGCGTGAGCTCGACGGTCATGTCGCGGTCGAGCAGACGGTCGGCCAGACGCTTCACGAACAGGTCCACGATCTGCAGCAGCTCGGGCTGCGACAGCTGCGGGAACACGATCGTGTCGTCGACACGGTTCAGGAACTCGGGCTTGAAGTGCTTCTTGAGCTCCTCGTTGACCTTGCCGCGCATGCGGTCGTAGCCGACGGCCGAGTCGCCCTCGACCTGGAAGCCCACCGGGCCACCGGCGATGCCCTGCGAACCGAGGTTCGTGGTCATGATGATGACGGTGTTCTTGAAGTCGACCACGCGGCCCTGACCGTCGGTGAGACGGCCTTCCTCGAGCACCTGCAGCAGCGAGTTGAAGATGTCCGGGTGGGCCTTCTCGATCTCGTCGAACAGGACCACGGAGAACGGCTTGCGGCGCACCTTCTCGGTGAGCTGGCCGCCCTCTTCGAACCCGACGAACCCGGGAGGGGCACCGAACAGGCGGGACACGGTGTGCTTCTCACCGAACTCCGACATGTCGAGGGAGATCAGCGCACCCTCGTCGTCGAACAGGAACTCGGCGAGTGCCTTGGCGAGCTCGGTCTTCCCGACGCCCGTGGGGCCGGCGAAGATGAACGAGCCGGAGGGACGGTTCGGGTCCTTCAGGCCGGCACGGGTACGGCGGATCGTCTTGGACAGGGCCGAGATGGCCTCTTCCTGACCGATGACGCGCTCGTGCAGTGCCTTCTCCATGAAGACGAGACGCGAGGTCTCCTCTTCGGTGAGCTTGAACACCGGGATGCCCGTGGCCTGCGCCAGGACCTCGGCGATGATGCCCTCGTCGACGGTGCCGGACGCGGCGACGTCACCGGCACGCCACTGCTTCTCGAGGCGGAGACGCTCGCCGAGGAGCTTCTTCTCCTCGTCGCGCAGGCTCGCGGCCTTCTCGAAGTCCTGCTCCTCGATGGCGGCTTCCTTCGACCCGCGGACCGTCGAGATCTTCTCGTCGAACTCACGGAGCTCCGGCGGCGCCGACAGGATCGACAGGCGCAGGCGGGCGCCGGCCTCGTCGATCAGGTCGATGGCCTTGTCGGGCAGGAAGCGGTCCTGCACGTAGCGGTCCGCCAGGTTCGCCGCGGCGACGATCGCACCGTCGGTGATGGACACCTTGTGGAACGCCTCGTACTTGTCGCGCAGACCCTTGAGGATGTTGATCGCGTGGGGCAGCGACGGCTCGTTGACCTGCACCGGCTGGAAGCGACGCTCGAGTGCGGCGTCCTTCTCGAAGTGCTTGCGGTACTCGTCGAGCGTGGTGGCACCGATGGTCTGGAGCTCACCGCGGGCGAGGAGCGGCTTGAGGATCGACGCGGCGTCGATCGCGCCCTCGGCTGCACCGGCACCGACGAGCGTGTGGATCTCGTCGATGAAGACGATGATGTCGCCGCGGGTGCGGATCTCCTTCGTGACCTTCTTCAGGCGCTCCTCGAAGTCGCCGCGGTAGCGGGACCCGGCGATGAGCGACCCGAGGTCGAGCGAGTAGAGCTGCTTGTCCTTCAGCGTCTCGGGCACGTCGCCCTTGACGATCGCCTGGGCGAGGCCCTCGACGACGGCGGTCTTGCCGACGCCGGGCTCACCGATCAGGACGGGGTTGTTCTTGGAGCGGCGGGAGAGGATCTGCATGACCCGCTCCATCTCCTTCTCGCGCCCGATGACGGGGTCGAGCTTGCCGTCACGCGCGGCCTGGGTGAGGTTCCGACCGAACTGGTCGAGGACCTGCGAACCCTGCTGCGCGTTCTGCTGCTGCTCGCCGCCGACGGCGACCGCTTCCTTGCCCTGGTAGCCGGACAGGAGCTGGATGACCTGCTGGCGCACCCGGTTCAGGTCGGCGCCGAGCTTCACGAGGACCTGGGCTGCGACACCCTCGCCCTCGCGGATCAGGCCGAGCAGGATGTGCTCCGTGCCGATGTAGTTGTGGCCGAGCTGCAGCGCCTCGCGCAGGGACAGCTCGAGCACCTTCTTGGCGCGCGGCGTGAACGGGATGTGCCCGGTCGGCTGCTGCTGGCCCTGCCCGATGATGTCCTGGACCTGCTCGCGCACGGCGTCGAGCGAGATGCCCAGCGACTCCAGCGCCTTGGCGGCGACGCCCTCGCCCTCGTGGATGAGGCCGAGGAGGATGTGCTCGGTGCCGATGTAGTTGTGGTTGAGCATCTTCGCTTCTTCTTGAGCGAGGACGACAACACGACGGGCCCGGTCGGTGAATCTCTCGAACATGTGCTCTCCCTTGGCCCCTGATGAGCGGAGCCGACGCTGTGCCGGTCTCGTGTGAGTCCGGCCAAGTACTTCGAGAGTAACCAGCGCTCCCCCCGCGGGCTGCCCCTGTTCGCCGTGGGCGTGACCGACGTGCGTCTTGTGCGCAGTGAGCGAACGACGAGACGGACCGGGCCCCGCCGCCGGTACCGAACCGACGCGCCAGCGGCGGGTCCGCCGTACAGCCGGGAGGCCCGTGGCGATCCCGCCACGGGCCTCCCGTCTGCTCTGTGGCCGCGCTGGGTCAGGCGCGCCGCACCGCGCGACGCAGGTCACGTCGGAAGCGGCGCGGGTCGACGCCGAGGGCGTCGAGGACGTCGTGCGCCGATCCGGCGAGCGGGTCGTCGACGGCGTCGAGCACGGCGAGCACGACGTGCGGCGGCCGGATGCGTTCCGATCGACCGGCGATCGTCGCGGCTCGGGCGAGCACGCGCATCGCAGCGGGTGTGCAGGCGACCCGGTCGTGCTCGCCGGGGCAGGTGGTGTGCGCCCCGACGAACGCGCGGATGCTCGCCCGGACGGCGTCGGGCGAGACCCGGTGGGCGTCGAGGACCGGCCGGAAGCGGGGCGCACCGGCACACAGGGTGACGGCCGCGAGGAGCAGGTGCTCGGCGTCGACGAACCCGAAGCCGGACTCGTGGGATTCGAGGTCGGCGAGCAGCACGATCTCGCGGCCGTGCCGGACGGAAGGGAGGGCGACGGAGAGCTGAGCGGTCTGCATGTATTCAGAATATCGCATACCTGTTCGATCGACCAGCCCGTATCGGAGGTCCGCTCGGTACGATCCGCTCATGGAGCAGCCCGTCGTCGGCCTCGTCGTCCACCCGACCAAGAACGTGCAGGAGTCCGTCACGACCCTGCAGCGCTGGAACGCGTCCGGCCAGGGCGAACTGCTCGCCCGCCGCGCGGACGCCCAGCGCATCGGTGGCGGGGTCGAGGTGGTCGACGACGACGACTTCACCGACCGCGTCGACCTGGTCGTGGCGCTCGGCGGCGACGGCACCATGCTCGGCGCGATGCGGCTCGTGGCGAGCCGCCCCGTGCCCGTCCTCGGCGTGAACTACGGCAACGTCGGGTTCCTGGTCGAGATCGAACCGCCCGAACTCGAGAGCGCGCTCGACCGGTTGTCCGCCGGCGAGTACCAGCTCGAGCCGCACCACGCGCTCGAGGCCCGGCTGTCCTGGGGCGGCGCTCGCACCGACTACCTGGCGTTCAACGACCTGACCATCGTGCGGCGGCCCGGCTCCGGGCAGGTCTCGGCCGACCTGAGCGTCGGCGGCCTCGGGTACGGGTACTACCGCGCCGACGCCATCGTGGCCGCCACTCCGGCGGGCTCCACCGCGTACAACTACGCCGCCGGCGGCCCGGTGCTCTCCCCCGCACTCTCCGGCTCCGTGGTGACCCCGGTCGCGCCGATGGCGGGGATCGACCGCTCCGTGGTGCTCTCCGCGCGCGAGCGCTACCGCTTCGACATCGCCGAGGGCACCAGGAGCGCAGCGCTCGAGGTCGACGGGCTCGTGGTCGGCGAGGTCGCGACCGGGGCGCAGATCGACATGCGACTCCGCAAGGACGCCGGCAGCGTGGTGCGCCTCGATGCCGAGCGGCACGGGCGCACCGGCCGCGTGAAACTCAGCCTGCTCGACCTGCCGGTGCGGCCCGACCAGCTGGTCGAGCTCATCCCGAGCGACCTGCGGCAGAAGCTCCGGCGCGAGATCGACGACTGACACCGCGGGCGGGTGCCCCGGGAACGTGAATGGCCCGCTCGAGCAGTGCTCGAGCGGGCCGTCCCATCACCCCACCGGATCGTCTTCCCACAGAACGACCCGGTTTCCCCGCGCCGACACGGGTGAGCGTGCCGGCCGAAGTCCACTGACCTAGTCGGTCAGGTACAGCTGCATGTCCTGCGAGACCGCCTTGGCGAACAGGCGCAGCTTGGCGCGCGACTCCACCCGGCTGACCGCCTGGCGGGTCGTGTGCACGATCTTCGAGATCTCGTCGAGCGTCATCGGCTTGTCGTCGTCCAGGCCGTAGCGCATGCGGATGACGTTGGCCTCGTCGCTCGGCAGCTCGGAGACGATGGAGCGGATGTCGCGGTGCAGCAGCGTCGTCTCGGTGAGCTCGTTCGGGCTGGCGGCGTCCTCGTCCTCGATGAAGTCACCGAGTTCGCTGTCGTCCGAGTCGCCGACGACCGTGTGGATCGAGACCGGCTCGTGCGAGCGGCCCTTGAGGTCGACGAGTTCCTCGACGCTCATGCTCAGCTCGGCCGCGACCTCTTCCGGCATCGGCGCGCGGCCGAGGTCGACGGTCAGGTCACGCTCGGTGCGCGAGATCTTGTTGATGAGCTCGACGGTGTGCACCGGGATGCGGATCGTGCGCGCCTTGTCGGCGAGACCACGCGAGATCGCCTGGCGGATCCACCAGGTGGCGTAGGTCGAGAACTTGTAGCCCTGCGTGAAGTCGAACTTCTCGACCGCGCGGACCAGGCCGAGGTTGCCTTCCTGGATGACGTCCATGAAGGGCAGGCCGCGCTGCGAGTACCGCTTGGCGATGCTCACGACGAGGCGGAGGTTCGAGGTGATCATGCGCTCCTTGGCGCGCTCACCGTCGCGGACGAGCCAGCGGAGTTCACGCTGCAGGGTCTTCGCCAGACCCTTCTCGGTGGCGAGCTTCTCTTCGGCGAAGAGCCCGACCTCGATGCGGCGGGCGATCTGCGCTTCTTCCTCGGCGGTGAGGAGCGAGAGACGGCCGATGTGACGGAGGTAGTCGCCGACCTGGTCGACCGAGGCACCGCGGACACCGGCGAGCTGCTCGTCGGCCTCGACCTCGGTGTCGAGGGAGGTGGTGGCGGACTCGGCGGTCGCGGTCTTCGATGCCGATGCCTTCTTGGTGGCGGTGCGGCGGGTGGTGCTGGGTGCAGCCGTTGCGATCGTCATGGTGTTTCTCCCTGCGTTCGACGGTGATGGCTTCGTGGGGTGGTACCGGGGGGTGCTGATGAGTAAAGCGGCCCGGAGGTGTACCCCACAAATCGTTCGGAGCGATTCTCAGGGATCTCCGTGCTTCACCCTCGGCAGCATCCCCAGCGGGGTACAGCACACCGCCAGTCTGGTCCCCCATCAGGCCCCGGATCAAGCCGGAACTGCCGTGTTTCCGGCGTTGCAGACGTGTTTCACCAGCGTTTCCAACCGTGTACCCCGAGCGACTGCGTACTCCGGACATGCAAAAGGGGTACGTGCGACCCGATCAGTGCGATCTGGTCGTCGTACCCCGAACAAGGGATGGGTGGGGGTCACCAGGAGGGTTCGAGCCACCCGTCCCGGCGCTTGGACACCTCGAGGTCGGCGTCTCGGTCGAACTCGTCGTACTCGCTCTCGATGTCCCCGACGAGGCTGCGGCCCGTGAAGGGATGTGCGGTGGTTGCCATGCGGACGATGCTCACCCCGGCACGCGTCGGCGAGGTGAACGGTGTGTGACGGTCCGTCGGCGCTCAGACGTCGAGGTCGTCGACGTCGCCCTCGTCGTCGAGGGCTCCACCGTCGGCGACGCCGGTGGCTCCGCCGGGTCCGTCCGTGCCGTTCGGCGCGCCGGATGTGCCCGACACCCGGTGGCCGAAGGCGTCCTCCACGTCGAGGTCGTCGAGGTCGTCGACGGGATCGGGGGAGGTCGGCATGCGCGACAGGATCACACCGCGCGGTGAACACGGGGTGAAGTGGATCGTGCGCGGGCGGCTACTCGCCGGGGGTCGGAGCCGGCGCGGGACGACCGTGCTCGCGCTCGAAGCGGGCGCGCTCTTCGGCCTCGACCTTGGCGTACGCAGCGCGCTCGGTCCGGTCGGCACGCATGATCGCGCGCATCACGAACCAGAAGATCAGGCCGACGACGATGGTCGGCGTCAGGGCGAAGACGATCCCGCTTACGACTCCATCAGGCACCCGAGCATCGTACCCCGGTGGACTCGGAGTTATTTGACCAGCGGGAACAGGATCGTCTCGCGGATGCCGAGGCCCGTGATGGCCATGAGCAGGCGGTCGATCCCCATGCCCATGCCGCCCGACGGGGGCATCGCGTGCTCGAGCGCCCGCAGGAAGTCCTCGTCCACACGCATCGCTTCGAGGTCGCCGCCGGCCGCGAGCTTCGCCTGCTCGACGAAGCGCTCCCGCTGCACGACCGGGTCGACGAGCTCGGAGTACGCCGTGCCGAGCTCGAAGCCACGGACGTACAGGTCCCACTTCTCGACGACGCCCGGACGGGTGCGGTGCTGCCGGGTGAGCGGCGAGGTGTCGACCGGGAAGTTCATCACGAAGGTCGGACGGTCGAGCGAGTCGATGACGAAGTGCTCCCAGAGTTCCTCGACGTACTTGCCGTGCGTGGCGTGGGCGACCTCGACGCCCTCGGTCTCGGCGAGCGCCTGCAGCTCGGACAGCGGGGTCTCCGGGCTGATCTCGCGCCCGGCGGCCTCGGACAGCGAGCCGTACATGTCGATGCGGGGCCACTCGCCGCCCAGGTCGTAGGTGCTGCCGTCGGGCAGGGTGACCTCGAGCGCACCACCGGTGACGGCGCGGGTCGCGTTCTGCACGAGCTCCTGGGTCAGGTCGGCCATCTGCTCGTAGTTGCCGTACGCCTGGTACGCCTCGACCATCGCGAACTCGGGCGAGTGCGACGAGTCGGCACCCTCGTTCCGGAAGTTGCGGTTGATCTCGAACACCCGGTCGATGCCGCCGACGACGGCCCGCTTCAGGAACAGCTCGGGGGCGATGCGCAGGAACAGCTCGGTGTCGAAGGCGTTCGAGTGCGTCACGAACGGTCGGGCCGAGGCGCCGCCGTGCTGGGTCTGCAGCATCGGGGTCTCGACCTCGAGGTACTCGTGCGCGGTGAAGGTCTGGCGGAGCGACGCCATCACGGCAGCTCGAGCACGCACGGTGGCGCGGGCTTCGTCACGGACGATGAGGTCGAGGTAACGCTGGCGGACCCGCGTCTCCTCGTTGAGCTCGTTGTGCAGGTTCGGCAGCGGCAGGATCGCCTTCGCCGCGATCGCCCAGTCGTCGACCATGATCGACAGCTCGCCGCGGCGCGAGGAGATCACGCGGCCGTGCACGAACACGTGGTCACCGAGGTCGACGAACTCCTTCCAGCGGGCGAGGGAGTCGTCCCCCACCTCGGCCAGGGAGACCATCGCCTGGATGCGTGCGCCGTCGCCGGACTGCAGCGACGCGAAGCAGAGCTTGCCGGTGTTGCGCGAGAACACGACACGGCCGGCGATGCCGACGACGTCCTGGGTCTCCTCGCCGGTCTCCAGGTGCGCGTACTGCTCGCGCACGGCCGGGATCGTCGTGGTGAGGGGGAGCTCGGCGGGGTACGCCTCGATGCCCGACTCCAGCAGCTTCGCCCGCTTGTCGAGCCGGACCTGTCGCTGCTCGCTGGTCTCCTGCTCGGCCAGTGCGGCGGCGTCGGTGATCGCGGTGTCGGGGGTGACGGTCTCGTCGGTCATGCGGGTGCGGCTCCGATGGTCGTGGGGGTCGGGGGAAATGCTACCCGCGCCACGCTCCCGCCCCGGAACCGTGCCCGCCGGACCAGGAGCCGAGGCCGCGGTCACAACACCCCGCATGCATCACGCCCGCCGGTCACGATCTGTCGGCCGGAGCGCTCGCAGCCGACAGGTCGTGACCACTCGGGGGAACTGAGCGGGGAGTCATGACCGACCGCCGACCGACCGCGACCCCGACCGACCCCGACCCCGACCCCGACCTACAGCGTCGACTGCCCGTCGGCCGCGGTCAGCGCGTTGTCGACGGCGGAGCGGACGAGCGCCCCGAGGACGCGACCCGGGTGTTCGACACCGATGCCGGACAGGGTGCCTGCGGACTGGTCGACGATCGCCGTCGAGAAGCTCACGGCCGCCCGCACCGCATCGGCGTACGCGGGCCGGTCGCCCTCCGCCACGACGAACGGCTCGGCGCCCATCTCGACCACCAGGGCCTGCGCGATGGGGAGCACGGGTGCCGGAGCGGTCACCGCGCAGTACGCGTCACGGAGCCGTGACAGGTCGACGCTGGTGCCCGTGAACGCCATCGCGGGGTGGATCGCGAGCGGGATCGCGCCGGCCGCCATCGCCGGGGCGAGGATGCCGACGCCGTGGTCCGGGCTGGTGTGCACGACGAGCTGCCCGGGCTGCCAGATGCCGGCGTCGGCCAACCCCTGCACGAGCGAGGCGAGCTGGTCGTCCGGCACCGCGAGCAGGACGAGTTCGCTGCGCTCGACCAGGTCGGGCGTCGCGAGCACCGGGGCGCCGGGCAGCATCGCCTCGGCACGGTCGCGGCCCTCTTCCGACACGGCGGTCACGCCGACGACGGCGTGCTCCGCGTTCGCCAGGGCTGCTCCGAGGACGGGTCCGACCCGTCCGGCGCCGACGATGCCGACCCCGAGACGCCCGGCCCTCATCGTGCGGCTCCGGTGGGCGGGACGTCGCCCCACCCCGGGCCGGGAGGCGCGGCGTCCTGCCGGTGGGCCGCGGCGGGCCCGGCAGGGGCTCCGGACCCGGGCCACGGTGCGTCCGCAGCGTGTGTGGCGGACGCGGGGCGGGCCTCCCGTTCGCGCCAGCGGTGGGTCGTGTCGACGGCGGCGGCATCGACGGCGCGCTGGGTGGTCTCGGACCAGAAGCGCTGCGCGTCACGCGCGTCGAGCGCGCCGATGCGTGCCGAGACCGGACCGGCGACGGTGTGGACGTGGACGGTCGCGACCCGCAGGGCACGCTCGAGCGGTCCCTGCTCGACCTTGACGCTCTGCACGCGGGGCAGCGGCACGATGACGAGCGACCGCCAGACGGCGCCGAGCCGCAGCAGCACCGCGCCCTGCACGAACCGGTAGCCGTTGCGCCGGAACGCGAACGGGCGGAGCCACGCGCCTCGCCGTGGGGAGTGCACGAAGCCGCCGCGGTCACCCGAGGTGGTGAGGCTGTCGTCGACGACGTCCACGGCTTCGGCCGCGCCCTCGCGCAGGGCTTCCGGCGAGGCCTCGGGGCCGGCGACGACGGTGCCGACGAGCCCCGGCAGGATGATGTCGAGGACCTCGCGGACGTCCGCCGTCGTGCCCACGGGCAGCACGATCGAGGACACCTGCTGGTTGCTGGATGCCCCGTTGCCGGCGCTCGTCGCGCGGTTGATGCGGATGTCCCACCAGCCGAACGGGCGCCACAGCAGCGGCTGCGCGACGCTCACGGCGTGGATGCGCCCGGGCGGCAGCGTCTCGTTCGACGTCGAGACCAGCCCGAAGCCGATCCGGATGCCGTCACGCGTCTCGGCGATCGTGTACTGCAACGAGCGGGAGAACTTGCGGACGTAGTACCCGCCGGCACCGAGGACGGCGGGGAACAGCCCGAACAGCACCGCGAACTCGCCGGTGAGGGCGACGCTGACGATCATGCCGGCGATGACGAGCAGCAGGAACAGCGTCGTGCCGGACAGCAGCATCGACGCGATCAGCCGCCCCGGGCGCACCTTGACGATGCGGGTGGCGTGCACGGCCACCGGGTCGAGCTCGGGCGAGAACATCTCGTCGACGCGGTCTTGCAGTGCGCCGTGCGACTGCCGCGACGGACCACCGTGGCCGTCGTCGTCCTTGGCGCCGGACGCCAGCACCAGGATCCGCTGCCGCAGGTCGTCGGCGGCGCGGACCCCGAGGTAGGCGAGCTGCACGTTGGCGTCGTTGCCGGCCTGCGCGATCTCGAGCTTGGCGGTACCGAACACCCGGGGCACGAGCGGCCGCTGGATGTTGATGCCCTGGATCCGGTCGAGCCGGGCCTTGCGGTGGTTCCGGAACAGCACGCCGGAGCGCACCTCGACGATCTCGCCGGTGACGCGGAACTCGTGCATGCGCCAGGACAGGTAGAACAGCCCGATCAGCACCAGGAGCAGCACCACGATGCCGAGCAGGACCCAGCCGACGACGCCGTGCTCGTACACGTACCGGACCGGGTCACCGTCCTCCTGCTGGTCGCCGGGGATGAAGAACTCGACGAGCTGGTCCCGCAGGCTGTTCAGCACGTAGCCGAGGACGACGATGAGGAAGATCCCGCCCTTGAGCAGCGGGGTGAGCGGGTGCAGGCGGTGCCACTGGCCGTCGGTCAGGGGTGCCGCGGCGGCCGCGTTGCCCCCGGTGGGCGGCGCGGGCGGAGCGGGCGGCGGGGTGCCGGGTCGGAAGGTCACGAACGGCCCCTACAGTCCGGCGCGACGGGACTCGGCGAGCTCGACGAGGCGGTCGCGCAGCTCGTCGGCGTCCGCTGCCGGCACACCGGGGATCCGCACGTTGGTCGCGGCGGCGGCGGTGACGAACTTCAGCTCGCTCATGCCGAGCGCCCGGTCGAGCGGGCCCCGGGCGACGTCGACGAGCTGCATCCGGCCGTAGGGCACGGCCGTGAAGCGCTGCCACATCAGCCCGCGGCGCACGACCAGGTCGTCGTCGCGGAGCGCGTAGCCGATGGCCCGGACCCGTCGGGGCGTGAGCGCGGCGGTGATCGCCGTGGTGACCGCGACCGCGATGCCGACGGAGAGCCAGACGGTGCCGGCCCCGGAACCGAAGCCGTCGTTGACGACCCCGATGAGCACGAAGCCCGCGGTGAGCACGACACCGATCACGAGCGTGGCGATGAGTTCGGTCCACACGAGCTTCGTGGACACCCGGTGCCAGGAGATCCCACCGAGGCCGAGGCCCGGCTCGTCGAGTCGTTCACGCGGCATCGCGGCCTCCTGGGGTTGCTCGGTCAGTTCACCGTCGTCGAGCCGTTGCGGGGATCGTCACGGTCGTCGTCGTCACCCGGGGGTGCGACGCACATCCGTTCCGCGACCAGTGCGCAGACCGTCAGGACGATCCCGCCCCCGACGGCGATCACGTTCGGCAGGGTCGAGCCTAGCGAAGGCGTCGCGGAACGGGTCAGCAGGTACAGCACCAGGCCCAGGGCGAACCCACCGAGCAGCGTGCCGCAGATGCTGGACGCCTTCGCGAGCACGACGACGCGGGTCGCGTAGAGCGGGTCGACGGGCCGCTGCCGCCCGGCGCCCTCGCGTGCGTGGCGGCGCACCGGTCTGGCCATCAGCACGACGGCGACGCCGATGAACGCGAGCGTGATGCCGAGCGGGAGCGAGAACAGGAACGTCGGCAGCTGGCGCGACGCCAGGACGGCGTCGAGGGCGAACCCGGCGGCCACCGTCACGACGGCGATGCTGAGCAGCGTGGAGGCGCGGGTGGGCTTCATGCGCTGGTCGCGCTCCCCGCCGGTCTGGAGGCCCGTGCCGGCTCCGCGAACAGGCGCGGCTCGTCGACGCGCTCGGTGTCGTCCCCCACGGCGGCGAGCAGGTCGGCCACCGGTCCGGCGCCGGGCAGGACGGCATCGGGGTCGGCGTCGAGCCACGGGGCGAGCACGAAGGCGCGCTCCGCTGCCCGGGGGTGCGGCACGACCAGTGTGTCCGTGGCGATCCGCAGGTCGTCCACGGCGACGACGTCGAGGTCGAGGGTGCGGTCGCCCCACCGGACCTCGCGCGTGCGGCCGTGGGCGTCCTCGATGCCGTGCAGGGCGTCGAGGAAGGGCTGCGGCTCGAGGTCGGTCTCGACGACCACGACGGCGTTCCGGTAGCGGGGCTTCGAGGTGTCGAGCCCGTCCAGGGTCACGGCGACCGACTCGACCTCGCGGCTCGAGGCCACCGGCACCACCCCGGGCAGGGCGGCGATCGCGGTGGCCGCCGCGCGGAGGGTGCTCCCCCGGTCACCGAGGTTCGCACCGAGGGCGACGACGACCCGGTGGGTCATTCTTCTTCCTCGTCCGGCACCGTGGTGCCGCGGCTGCGGTGGATGGTGATCGAGACGTCGGTGAACGGCACGGTGATCGGCGCCTGCGGCTTGTGCACCGTGACCTCGGTCGCCAGCGCGGCACGGTGGGTGAGCACGGCCGCGGCGATGCGCTCGGCCAGCGTCTCGATCAGGTCGACGGGGTCGCGTTCGATCTCGGCGACGACCTGCTCGGCGAGCACGCCGTAGTGCACGGTGGCGTCGAGGTCGTCGCTGCCCGAGGCCGCACGGGCGTCGAGCTCCACGGCGACGTCGACGACGAAGTCCTGGCCGTCCTCGCGCTCGTGGTCGAAGACGCCGTGGTGTCCGCGGGCGCGGACCCCGGTGAGTCGGATGGTGTCGTTCACGATCGAGCTGCCCTCCAGGCGTCCCAGACGTCGAGCACGGCACGGGTCGGTGCCGGGTCGTGCACGCGCACACCCCACGCGCCGCGTTCGGCGGCGAGCAGGCTGATGGCGGCGGTGGCGAGGTCGCGCTCCCTGGGAGGAGCGCCCTCGGGGCTCCCGACACCGTCGAGGAACCGCTTGCGTGAGGCGGCGACGAGCACCGGCAGGCCGATGGAGGCGAAGCGCTCGTAGCCGGCCAGGATCTCCCAGTTCTGCACGCCGTGCTTGGCGAAGCCGAGGCCCGGGTCGATGACGACCTGCTCCTGCCGGACGCCGAGCACGATGAGCTCGGCGACGCGGAGCTCGACCTCGCGACGGACTTCTTCGACGGCGTGGGTGTACTCGGCGTTGCGGTACATCCGGTCGCTGTGTCCCCGCCAGTGCATGACGACGAAGCCGACGCCCGTGGACGCCACGACGCGGGCCATGTCCGGGTCGGCGAGGCCACCGGAGACGTCGTTGACGATGGCGGCACCGAGGTCGACGGCACGCTCGGCCGTCGCGGCGTTCATCGTGTCGACACTGACCGGGATGCCCTCGGCGACGAGCTGCTGCACGACCGGCAGCACGCGTTCCTGCTCGACGGGCACGGGCACGCGCTCGGACCCGGGCCGGGTGGACTCGCCACCGACGTCGATGACGTCGGCACCGGCGGCGACGAGGTCACGTGCGTGCTGCACGGCGGCGTCGTAGGCCTGGTGCAGACCGCCGTCGCTGAACGAGTCGGGGGTGACGTTGAGGATGCCGAGCACCCGGGTGCGCTCCTCGGCCGGACCACCGCGGTCACGGCGACGGCCGGTCACGACCTCGGGCACCGGCTGGGGTGCACGGACGTCGATCGCGACCGTCGCCGGTTCGGCGGCGGCGGCGCGGGCACGACTCACCTCGGCGAGTCGACGCTCTCGTCGCGTCGGCAGCTCGGACATGCGGGCCTACGCGGGGGCGATACCCGGGTTGCCGAACGGGCGACGACGGGTCTTCGAGGTCGACTCGGAGTCCGTCGGGTCCGCTGCGGTCGCGGCGGCCTTGCCGGGCACGTCGATCGCGGGCAGGTTGCTGACCGGGCGCTTGTCGCTCGAGAGCCACTGCGGGCGCTCGGGCAGCTTGCGGACGTCCTTGAAGATCTCCACGAGCTCCGGGGCGTCGAGCGTCTCCTTCTCGAGGAGCTCACCGGCCAGGCGGTCGAGGATGTCGCGGTTGTCGTTGAGGACCTGGTAGGCCTCGTCGTGCGCGGCCTCGAGCAGGGCGCGGGTCTCGGCGTCGACCGTCTGGGCGATGTTCTCCGAGTAGTCCCGACCGGTGCCACCGCTCATGTCACGGCCGACGAACGGCTCGCTGGACCCGGAACCGAGCTTCACGGACCCGACGGCCTGGCTCATGCCGTACTCCGTCACCATCTTGCGGGCGGTGCCGGTGGCCTTCTCGATGTCGTTCGAGGCGCCCGTGGTCGGGTCGTGGAACACGATCTCCTCGGCGACGCGACCACCCATGGCGTAGGTGAGCTGGTCGAGGAGCTCGTTGCGGGTGACCGAGTACTTGTCCTCGAGCGGGAGCACCATCGTGTAGCCGAGGGCACGGCCGCGGGGCAGGATCGTGATCTTCGTGACCGGGTCGGTGTGCCGCATCGCCGCTGCCGCCAGGGCGTGGCCGCCCTCGTGGTACGCGGTGATCAGGCGTTCCTGGTCGGACATGATCCGGGTGCGGCGCTGCGGGCCGGCCATCACGCGGTCGACGGCCTCGTCGAGGGCACGGTTGTCGATGAGCTGCGCGTTCGAGCGGGCGGTCAGCAGGGCCGCCTCGTTCAGGACGTTCGCCAGGTCGGCGCCGGTGAAGCCCGGCGTCTTGCGGGCGAGCAGCTCGAGGTCGACGCTCGCGGCGAGCGGCTTGCCCTTCGCGTGCACCTCGAGGATCTGCTTGCGGCCGGCGAGGCCCGGGGCGTCGACGCCGATCTGGCGGTCGAAGCGGCCGGGGCGCAGGAGCGCGGGGTCGAGCACGTCGGGACGGTTCGTCGCGGCGATGAGGATGACGTTCGTCTTGCCGTCGAAGCCGTCCATCTCGACCAGGAGCTGGTTCAGCGTCTGCTCGCGCTCGTCGTTGCCACCGCCGATGCCGGCACCACGGTGACGACCCACGGCGTCGATCTCGTCGATGAAGACGATGGCCGGCGAGTTCGCCTTGGCCTGTTCGAAGAGGTCACGGACGCGGCTCGCACCGACACCGACGAACATCTCGACGAAGTCCGAACCGGAGATCGAGTAGAACGGCACACCGGCTTCACCCGCGACGGCGCGGGCGAGCAGGGTCTTGCCGGTTCCGGGAGGGCCGTAGAGCAGCACGCCCTTGGGGATCTTCGCCCCGACGGCCTGGAACTTCGCGGGCTCCTTGAGGAACTCCTTGATCTCGTGGAGTTCCTCGATCGCCTCGTCGGCACCCGCGACGTCGGCGAACGACACCTGCGGGTTCTCCTTGTTGTTGATCTTGGCCTTCGACTTGCCGAACTGCATCACCTTCGAGCCGCCGCCCTGGGCGCTCGAGAGCAGGAACCAGAACAGGGCACCGATGATCAGGAACGGCAGCAGGATGCTGAGCAGCGACAGGAACCAGTTGCCCTGCTGCACGGTGTCGTTGTAGCCCTTGGGCAGGTTGGAGTCGTTCACCGCCTGGATGACCTCTTCGCCGCGGGGCGTGGAGTAGTAGAACTGCTCCTGCTTGTCGCCGTCCTTGAGGACGAGGTCGACCCGCTGCTCCGTGGAGTTGACGGTCACGGACGAGACCTTGTCGTCGGCGAGCTGCTCGAGACCCTTCTGGGTGTTGATCTCTTGCGTGCTGCCCTGGCTGATGACGCTCCAGCCGATGAAGATGCCCGCCAGCGCGATCAGCACGTAGAGGTACGGGCCGCGGAAGATGCGCTTGAAGTTCATGTGATCCGGGCGCGAGTGCCCGACACCTTTCTCTGCCGAAGTTGCGTGCAGGTCAGCATACGGCCGCGATTCTGTGGCGAGAATGGGTGTCCTCTGCGGGCGAACTCACCCCCGGGCCAGAGTCGGCCGAGTGCGACCCGCGCGCAGCGGGTCGCTCGTCGGTCAGGAGTAGACGTGCGGGGCGAGGACGCCGACGCCGCGCAGGTTGCGGTAACGCTCGTCGTAGTCCAGGCCGTACCCGACGACGAACGCGTCGGGGATGTCGAAGCCCACGTACTTCACGTCGACCTCGACCTTGGCTGCCTCGGGCTTGCGCAGCAGGGCGACGATCTCGACGCTCGCGGCACCACGCGACTGCAGGTTCTGCTTGAGCCACGACAGGGTCAGGCCGGAGTCGATGATGTCCTCGACGATCAGGACGTCGCGCCCGTGCAGGTCGGTGTCGAGGTCCTTGAGGATCCGCACCACGCCGGACGACTTCGTGCCGGAGCCGTACGACGACACCGCCATCCAGTCCATCCGCGCCTGCATCTTGAGGTGGCGCGAGAAGTCCGCCATCACCATGACGGCACCCTTGAGCACCCCGACGAGCAGCGGGTCGCGGCCCGCGTAGTCGGCGTCGACGACCGCCGCGAGCTCGGCGAGCTTCTCGTCGATCTGCTCGGGGGTGAAGAGCACTTCGGACAGGTCTGCCTGGACGTCGGAGAGTTCCACCACGCCAGCCTAACCGGCGCTGAACTCGATGCGGTCGCCGGTCCGCGTGGCACGGACGCCCGGCAGGTCGATCGGGCCCTGTCCGCTCCAGTCCGTGACGAGCCGGCAGACCTCGAGCGTCTGCACGCGGGACAGCGTCACCCCGAACTCGCTCTCCACCGCCAGGCGCACGAGCCGCTGCCGGAGTGCCGGCGGGTTCGCCCCGAGCGCCCGCACCGACAGCGAGATGCCCGCCTCGGAGTGCTCGGCGATGTCCTCCGCGATCTCCTCGGCGAAGTGGTCGAGTGCCGCGGAGTCCTCGCGCAGCTGGTCGGCCGTCCGGGCCAGGGCCTCGGGGACCCCGGCGCCGAGCTCCCGTTCGAGCACCGGCAGCAGGGTGTTCCGCACCCGCACCCGTGCGTACGCGGGGTCGTCGTTCTGCGGGTCGTGCCAGGGTGCCAGCCCCGCTGCGGCGCACGCCTGCCGGGTCGCGTGCCGCCGGACGGTCAGCAGCGGACGGCCGTAGGCCGGACCGGCGTCACGCCGGGCGAGCGGCTGCATGCCGGACAGGCTGTCCGGCCCGCTGCCGCGCAGCAGGCCGAGCAGCACCGTCTCGGCCTGGTCGTCCAGGGTGTGCCCCAGCAGCACCAGGGGTGACCCGGTGGCGGCCGCGACCTCGGCGATCGACGCGTGGCGGGCCTCCCGGGCGGCGCCTTCCGGGCCACCGTCGGAGCCGACCGCGACCCTGCGGACCGTCACCGGGTCGAGTCCCAGCTCGGATGCCTGCCGGGAGGCACGGCTCGCGACCGCCTCGGAGCCCGCCTGGAGCGCGTGGTCGACGACCACTGCCCCGGCCCGGAGACCCTGCTTGCCCGCCTCGAACGCGGTGGCCGCGGCGAGGGCGAGGGAGTCCGGTCCGCCGCTCAGTGCGACGAGGACCAGGTCGCCTTCGGCGACCACGCCGCCGTCGACGGCTGCGGCGAGCAGGTCGCGGACGGCCAGACGGGTCTCGGCGACGGCGGGGTCGAGCCGGGGACGCGGAGAGTTCACCCGGTAACGTTAGCCGCGCTTTCGCAACACACGACAGTCCCCGAAGCAGACACAGGAGCGCAACATGGCCGCGTACGACGTCGTCGTCGAGATCCCCAAGGGCAGCCGCAACAAGTACGAGGTGGACCACGAGACCGGTCGTGTCTACCTCGACCGCGTGCTGTTCACCTCGTTCGTCTACCCCACCGACTACGGGTTCTTCGAGAAGACCCTGGCCGACGACGGTGACCCCGTGGACGCCCTGCTGCTGCTCGAGTTCCCGACGTTCCCCGGCGTGGGCGTCAAGGTCCGCCCGGTCGGCGTCTTCAAGATGAGCGACGAGGCCGGCATCGACGAGAAGGTCCTCGTCGTCCCCGCCAAGGACCCGCGCTGGGCGCACATCCAGGACATCGCGGACGTGCCGGAGCAGACGAAGGCCGAGATCGCGCACTTCTTCGAGCACTACAAGGACCTCGAGCCGAACAAGTGGGTCAAGGCCGAGGGCTGGGGCGACGCCGCCGAGGCCGAGCGCATCGTGCAGGCCGGTCAGGCCGCGTACGTGCCCGGTTCGCACTGACGATCCCCTGACGACGAACGGCGCCCGCTCTCCATCCGGAGGGCGGGCGCCGTTCTGTGCTGGTGCCTGCTCCCGCAGCCGCTCTGGGAGGGAACGGGCACACCGGGAGCTGGCTACAGGGAGCCGCTCGGGCGGGCGACGTACGGCATGAGCTGGTTCGGCAGCCAGATCGCTCGCTCGACGACGCCGACGCCGGGGCGTGCAGCCTCGACCATGGTGCCGTAGCTCGTCACGATCGAGTCGTGGTACGCCCCCGACGACGTGCCGTTCGACGAGTAGAACAGGATGTCGCCGGGCTGGCGCTGGGACAGCGGGACGAGGCGACCGATCGACTTGAAGTAGTTGTACTGCCAGACGACGTTGTGCCCGCCGGTCGCGATGCCCTGCGAGCTGTAGGCCATCATCACCAGGCCGGAGCAGTCCCAGGTGTTCGGGCCGGCACCGGTCAGCACGTACGGCTTGCCGAGCTGTCCGCGGGCGAACGCGATCGCACCGGCGGCCTTCGAGGGGCTGCTGGGTGCGGGCGCCGGGGCTGGGGCTGGAGCAGGAGCGGGAGCCGGGGCCGGTGCAGGAGCCGGGGCGGGGTTGCTCGGCCGCGTCGGCGTGCTGGGCTTGCTCGGGGTGCCGGGGTTCGACGGGGTGCTGGGCTGGGCCGGAATGGAGGTGCCGCCGGTGGTGCCGGAGTTGCTGCCGCCGCCGGTGCTGCCGGTGCCGCCGGTGCCGCCGGTGGTGCCGGAGTTGCTGCCGCCGCCGGTGCTGCCGGTGCCGCCGGAGGAGCTGCCGGTGGTGCCGCCACCGGAGTTGCGCGTCTGCTTCGCGATGGCCGCCGCGGCTGCCTTCGCCTGCTGGGCGCTCCAGTACGCGGTCTCCGTCGCGACGCTCGTGCCCTTCAGGTACGCGAGCTGGCGCAGGACCTCGCCCTGCTGCTCCTGCTGCTTCTGCACCCGTTCCTGGGCGCCGGCAGCGGCGGCGTTGGCCGTCGCGAAGGTGGTCTTCGTCGCCTTCGTCGCCTTGCTCAGGGCCTTCTCGGCGGCGGACTGCTGGGCTGCCAGGGACTCCACGGTCTTCTGGTCGGCGCGGGCCTCGGCCAGGACCGTCGCGGAGCGCTCGGACAGGTGCGACATCGTGCCGACCCGGTAGAGCAGGTCCTTGGAGTCCGACGAGTCCATGAGCATCGTCGTCGACAGGTCGCCGCCACCGGTGCGGGACAGCTCGACCACGAGCCCGGCCACCTGGCCGGCGGAGTCGTCCGCCCGGGCCTTCGCGCGCTTCGACTGCGCGGACAGGTCGGCGAGGTCGTCCTTCGCCTCCTGCTGCTGCGACGCGGCAAGGGCGTACGCCTGCCCGGCCTGCTGCTCGGCGACGCCGGCCTGGTCGGCGGCATCCTGCAGCGTGCTGAGCCGGTCGCTCAGCTCGTCGACCGTCTGCTGGGCGTCGGCCGCGTCGGACTTGGCGGCCTTGACGTCGTCCCAGGAGGGGCCCGAGGGCGCGGCCTGGGCCGGTCCGGCGATGACGACCGACAGGCCGATGCCGAGCACGGCGATGGTCGCGATCCCGCAGGAGAACGAGCGAGCGGAGGTGGTCATGACGTGGGACGACTCGTTCCGGTGGCGCTGATGCTCATACCGAGATCCCCCGCGCTGCCATGAAGGGGACCGGGTCGACGGCAGCGCCGTTGATCCGGGTCTCGAAGTGGAGGTGGCACCCGGTCGACCAACCGGTCGAACCGATCTTGGCGATCTGCTGCCCCGCGGTGACGTGCTGGCCGGCGGTGACCATGATCCCGCCGTCGACGACGTGGCCGTACGCGGTCGAGATGCCGCCGCCGTTGTCGAGGATGACCTCGTTGCCGTACCCGCCACCGTTGCCGGCGAAGGTGACGGTGCCGTCGTGTGCCGCGTAGATCGGGGCGTAGCAGGCCGGGGCCAGGTCGACGCCCGCGTGCAGGGCGCTGATGTGCGTGTACGGGTCGACGCGGTAGCCGTACGGGCTCGTCTGGAACCCTCCGGCGGGGCGGACCCACCCGGCGGGGTTGGCGCTGCCGCCGCCGGTGCCGCCCTGGCTGGTCGCCGCGGCCTTGGCCGCTGCCTTCGCGGCGGCTGCGGCGAGGCGGGCCTGGCGGGCCTTCTCGGCGGCGACGCCCTTGCGGTAGTCGGCCTCGACGCCGCGCTGCTTCGAGGTGAGCGCGGTCAGCTGCGCCTCGAGCCGGGATTCGTTGTCGTTCTGGGCGTCGACCGCGGTCTGTGCGGCGTCGGCTGCGCCCTGGGCCTGCTGCATCTTCGACTGCGCGGCGTCGGCGAGGTCCCCGAGGGCCTGCTTGGCACGATCGGCCTTGTCAGCGAGCCCCTGGGCCACGCCACGGTCCTGCGAGGCCTGTGCGTAGATGCCCTCGGACTGCTCGCTGAGCTTCGACATGGCGCCGAGCTCGTACAGCAGGTCGCCCGAGTCGGACGGGTGCGTGAGGATGTCCGTCGTCACGTCGTCGCCGCTGGTGCGCCCGAGCTGGGCGGCGAGCTGGCCGGCCTGCGCCTCGGACTGCGCGGCGGTCTGCTTCGCATCGTCGGCCTGCGACTGGAACTTCTTCTGCTTGAGCGTCGCCTCGTCGTACTTGTTCTGCGCTGCCTGGTACGCCTCACCGGCGGCCTGCGCGGCCTTCTGCTTGGCGGCGGCCTCGCTCTTCAGTGACGAGATGAGCGACTTGATCTCACTGACCTTCGCCTGCTGGGCGCTGGTCGACGACTTCGCCTGCTGCACCTCGTCCCAGCTGGGGTAGCTCGCAGCGCTGGCGGACGACGTCGGGGCGAGGGCCGCGAGCGTGCCGGCCGTGAGCGCGACGGCGACCGCGGCGGCGATCAGGCGGCTGCGGGTGCTGAGGGAGAGCGGAGTGGAGGTCGACATGTATCTCGATTTCGTAACAGCGCGGCAAGGCTCACGCACGTAACACTGTTAACAGTTGCAACAGTAACAACACCGGTCGCAGGCGCGACAGCCCCTCGGACGAGGGGCGCGACCGCCGTCGATGCTCGCACCGACCGCTTCGGAGACCCGTGCACGGTCGGCGCGACACGCCGGGGATGCACGGTTGGCGAGGTCGGATTTGTGAAACCCCGAGGGCATCCGTATGCTTGTCCATCGGTAGCGCGATGCACTGCTTGCGGCCCTATCGTTTAGTGGCCTAGGACACCGCCCTTTCACGGCGGCAGCACGGGTTCGAATCCCGTTGGGGTCACTCCTAGAGTGAGCGAGCAAGTAGTACTGAGCAACACCACAGCAATTCAATATGGCCCTGTAGCGCAGCTGGTTAGCGTGCCGCCCTGTCACGGCGGAGGTCGCGGGTTCAAGTCCCGTCAGGGTCGCCACGGCTGGATAGCTCAGTTGGTAGAGCGTTCGACTGAAAATCGAAAGGTCCACGGATCGATGCCGTGTCCAGCCACCGGTGAAGGCCCCCTGCTTCGGCAGGGGGCCTTTTCCGTTGTCCGGCCAGTGTGACCTGCTCGCAAAACACCGGTGTTCGCGCATCGAGCCGCGGCATGCGCGTGTTCAACGGGCGAACACCGGTGTTTCGCGGAGGGCCTACGCCTCGCGGGTCTTCGGGCTGCTGTCGTTCGTCTTCGCCGGGTCGCGTTCGACCACGGCGCCCAGGGCATCGTCGATCCGCGACATGAGCTCCGCCGGGATCGTGACGCCGGCAGCGCCCGCGTTGTCGTGCACCTGCTCCGGGCGCGATGCCCCGATGATCGCCGAGGCGACGTTCTCGTTCTGCAGGACCCAGGCGACCGCGAGCTGCGCCATCGACAGGTCGAGCTCCTTCGCGATCGGCTCGAGCTCCTGCACCGAGGACAGCACCTCGTCGCGCATGAAGCGCTTGATCATGTCCGCGCCGCCCTTGTCATCGGTTGCACGGGAACCCTCGGGCAGCGGCTGACCCGGCTTGTACTTGCCGGTGAGCACACCCTGGGCGATCGGGGACCAGACGATCTGCGAGATGCCGAGCTCCTTCGAGGTGGGGACGACCTCGTCCTCGATGACCCGCCACAGTGCCGAGTACTGCGGCTGGTTCGAGATGAGCTGGAAGCCGAGGTCCTTCGCGAGCGCAGCACCGGCCCGCAGCTGGTCCGCGGTCCACTCGCTGACGCCGACGTACAGGACCTTGCCCTGGCGCACGATGTCGGCGAAGGCCTGCATCGTCTCTTCGAGCGGAGTCTCGTGGTCGTAGCGGTGCGCCTGGTACAGGTCGACGTAGTCCGTCTGCAACCGCTGCAGCGAACCGTCGATCGACTCGAGGATGTGCTTGCGGGACAGCCCGGTGTCGTTGTGGCCCTTCGGACCGGTCGGACCGAACACCTTCGTGGCGATCTCGAGGGACTGGCGCCGCTCCCCCTTGAGCGCTTCGCCGAGGACCGTCTCCGCGCCGGCGTTGGCGTAGACGTCGGCGGTGTCGAACGTCGAGATGCCGACCTCGAGGGCCGCCTTGACGCAGGCGATCGCCGCGTCGTTCTCGACCTGGGATGCGTGGGTGAGCCAGTTGCCGTAGGTGATCTCGGAGACCTTGAGGCCCGAGTTGCCGAGGTAGCGGTACTCCATGTGCGTGTCACTCCTGTCGTGGGGCGCGTCGGTGCGACCCGAACCGTGACGGTAGTCGGCTCGGACGGTGCAGGATCACATGGGACGACGGCGCGACGCTGCGCCGCATCGAAGCGAGGGAGCATCCATGACCGGAGCGAGCGTGTTGTTCATCGGCGGGAGCGGCGTCATCAGCGCCGCCTGCGTCCGGGAAGCCGTCGAGCAGGGGTTCGACGTGACCGTGCTCAACCGGGGGACCACCGGGGGCAGGCCGATCCCGGAGGGTGTGACGCGCCTCAAGGCCGACGTGTCGGACCGCAGCGCCCTGGCGGACGCACTCGGCGACCAGCGGTTCGACGTGGTCGTGAACTGGATCGCCTTCACGCCCGACCAGGTGCAGGCCGACGCGGACTTCTTCGCAGGGCGGACGCGGCAGTACGTCTTCATCAGCTCGGCCTCGGCTTACCAGACGCCGGCGACGCACCTGCCGATCACGGAGTCGACGCCGCTGAAGAACCCGTACTGGCAGTACTCGCGCGACAAGATCGCGTGCGAGGAACTGCTGATGCAGGCGTACCGGGAGCAGGACTTCCCGGTGACGATCGTGCGGCCGTCGCACACCTACGACGAGACGAAGCTGCCGCTGACGGGTGGCTGGACCGCGGTCGCTCGGATGCGTGCCGGCAAGCCGGTCGTCATCACCGGCGACGGCACGTCGCTGTGGACGCTGACCCACAGCCGCGACTTCGCGGTCGGGTTCACGGGGCTGCTCGACCGG
This sequence comes from Curtobacterium sp. 8I-2, assembly GCF_902506155.1. NCBI lineage: Bacteria > Bacillati > Actinomycetota > Actinomycetes > Micrococcales > Microbacteriaceae > Curtobacterium > Curtobacterium sp. 8I-2. Next base: position 1,351,224 of record NZ_LR732827.1, on the reverse strand, counting down.
GCCGAGGCAATCGGTGAGCCCTTCACGATCACGAGCGACGAAGCCCCGACGTGGAACGCCATCGCGCACGAGATCGCGGCGGCGGCCGGGGTCGAGGACCTGCGGATCGTGCACGTGCCGGCAGACGCGATCAACGCGGCGGACCCCGAGTGGGGCGCGGCGCTGCTCGGCGACAAGGCGAACTCGTCGGTGTTCGACAACAGCAAGATCCGGTCGCTCGTGCCGTGGTACCGGCCGCGCACGACCTACCGGCAGGGTGTGCGCGAGGTCATCGCCTGGTACGAGGCACACCCCGAGGAGCAGGTGATCGACGAGCGGCTCGATGCCCTGATGGACGAGCTGGCGGCGCGCTGGGCCGTGTGAGCCGCACTGGTTGTCGCGCGCCGGCGCACGCAAGACACCGGTGTTCGCGCTCCGCACCGCGGCATGCGGGGGTTCAACGCGCGAACACCGGTGTTTTGCGGATCAGGTCAGGCGCGCGGCGAGCACCTCGGCCAGGGTTCCGATCGCGAAGCGCACCTCGTCGTCGGTGACAACCAGGGGCGGTGCGAAGCGGATCGTCGACCCGTGGGTGTCCTTCACCAGGAGCCCGCGGTCGGCGAGGTCCTTCGAGATCGCCTTGCCCGTGCCGAGTGCGGGATCGATGTCGATCCCGGCCCAGAGTCCGGCGACCCGGTGCGAGACGACACCCTTGCCGAGCAGGTCGTCGAGCAGGCCGCGCAACAGCGGTTCGCCGTCGAGGGCCCGCTGCTGGAACGTGCCCTCGCCGAGCATCGCCACGACCTCGGCACCGACGGCCGCCGCGAGCGGGTTGCCGCCGAAGGTCGATCCGTGCTCGCCGGGACGCAGGACGCCCAGGACATCGCGCGAGCCCACCACCGCGGACACCGGCACGATGCCGCCGCCCAGGGCCTTGCCGAGCGTGATCAGGTCGGGACGCACCCCGACGCGCTGCACCGCGAGCGTGTGCCCCGTGCGACCGAGGCCGGACTGGATCTCGTCCGCGATGAACAGCGCACCGAACTCGTCGCAGACCGCGCGGACGTCAGGAAGGTACGACTCCGGCGGGATGACCACGCCGCCCTCACCCTGGATCGGCTCGAGCAGCACGGCGACGACGGTCTCGTCCATCGCCTCGCGCAGCGCCGCAGCGTCGCCGTACGGCACCGTGCGGAAGCCGGGCGTGAACGGCCCGAAGTCGTCGTGGGCCGAGGGGTCGTCGGAGAACGAGATGATCGTCGTGGTGCGCCCGTGGAAGTTGCCGGACGCGACGATGATCGTCGCCCGCTCGGCCGGCACGCCCTTGACGCGGTAGCCCCAGGCGCGGGACACCTTGATCGCGGACTCGACGGCCTCGGCACCGGTGTTCATCGGCAGGACCATCTCGGTCTCCGTCAACGCCGCCAGTGCTGCCGCGAACGGCCCGAGCTGGTCGTTCACGAACGCGCGGCTGGTCAGCGTCACGCGGTCGAGCTGCGCCCGCGCGGCGTCGAGCAGTCGCGGGTTGCCGTGGCCGAAGTTCACCGCCGAGTACGCGGCCAGGCCGTCCAGGTACCGCTTGCCGTCGACGTCGGTGACGGTCGCTCCCTGACCCGACGCGATGACGACGGGCAGTGGACTGTAGTTGTGCGCGAGGGCGCGGTCCTCGACGGCGAGCGCCGCCGCGGTGTTGACCCCGAGCGACGCTGCCGCAGACATCAGCTGACCCCGAGCGAACGCGCGACCGAGGTGCCGGTGCCGACCGGGTGCAGATCGAGGGTGCAGCACTTCACGCCACCACCGCCGAGCAGCAGCTCGGACAGGTCGACGCCGATCGGGTTGTAGCCCTTCTCGCGCAGCTGCTCGGCGAACCGAACGGCCCGGGCGGCGATCACGACGTTGTACCCGTCGGAGTACGAGTTCAGGCCGAGGATCGCGGCGTCTTCTTCGGTGGCGATGATCGCGTCCGGGAAGCGCTCGCGCAGGATCGCCAGCGACGGCTCGTCGAAGGCGCTCTCCAGGTAGGCGATGTTGCTCGTCCCGTCGACGGCGGGCTCGGGGTCGAGCACGGCGATGGCGGTGTCGAGGTGGTAGAAGCTCGGGTTGATGAGCTTCAGCGTGACGACCTCGCGGCCGTAGATCGTCGCGAGCTCGTCGTGCGAGGTGCTGTCCGACCGGAAGCCGGTGCCGGCGAAGATGGTGTCCCCGATGAGCAGGAAGTCGCCCTCGCCCTCGTTGGTCTGCTCCGGCTCGGCGACGGTCAGACCGGCCTGGCGGAACCAGTCCATGTACGCGGGGCCCTCGGGCTGGCGCTCGGGGTACTGGAACTTCGCGCCGTACGCGATGCCGTCGAGGACGAACCCGCCGTTGGCCGCGTAGACCATGTCCGGCAGGCCGTCGATCGGGTCGATGTACGAGATGTCGAAGCCGAGCTGCTCGTAGACGGCGACGAGCGATTCCCACTGCTCGACGGCCTTCGACGTGTCGGTCGGCTCCTCCGGGTGCATCCACGGGTTGATCCGGTAGCTCACGGTGTAGAAGTCCGGCTTGCACATCAGGATCGTGCGCTTCGTGGCGACACGGGCCGGGGTGGCGACGGACTCGGGGGCGGGTGCGGTGTTCGACATCAGTCCTCCTGGAAGGGACCGGGGCCCGAGCCTGCCAGGAACCGAAACGGAACGAGGAGAAGAGCTCCGGTGAGATGCAGGCTCACTCACCGCAGCGGACCAGGTCGACGCCACTCCGATCCTGACACACACCGTCCAGCAAGTGCAGTACGGGGGCCCCGACGGCGTGACACCCGTTCGGGTGACGCACGTTTCGTGCGCGAGACCCACCGGCCTCGCAACAAGTCCGCGTACGATAGGGGACAAATGGACACGCTCGACCACCGCATCCTGGATCAGCTCCGGGACAACGCCCGCGCCGGCTACGGCGACATCGGGTCGGTGGTCGGACTCTCGGCCTCGGCCGTCAAGCGCCGCGTCGACCGGCTGGTCGGTGACGGTGTCATCCAGGGGTTCACGATCAAGGTCGACCCCGCCGTCGAGGACCGCGGCACCGAGGCCTGGGTCGAGCTCTACTGCCGCGGCACCGTGTCACCCGACGAGCTGCGTGCCCTGCTCGACACCGTCCCCGAGGTCATCGACGCCGGCACGGTCACCGGCAGCGCCGACGCCGTCGTACACATGCGTTCGAAGGACCTGTCCGCGCTCGAAGAGGCGCTCGACAAGGTCCGCCTCGCTCCCCAGGTCGACCACACCCGCTCCGCGATCGTGCTCTCCAAGCTCGTCAGTCGAGAGACCGCGTAACGTCCCACGCATGGGACGGAAGACGGCCGGGAGGCGCGGATCACCGCCCGCGGGATCGCGTCCGGCCCGGCAGCTGGTCACCGCTGCGGGCCTCGCCTACGTCGCGAACTGCCTGTGGGGCACCGCGGTCGCCGTGCGGCTGATCCGCACGAAGAAGCTCCGCGTCGTGCACCACGGGCTGTTCGTCGTGACCGCGACCCTGACCGGTGTCGCCGCAACGACCCCCGTGTGGACGCGCGACCGGACCGCGCTGTTCCTGCTGCCGGCACTCGTGCCGCTGGCGGTCGCTCCACGCACGAACCCACGCGCCGGAGCACACTGGAGGGTCGCGGTCGCCGCAGCACCGTCCTACCTGGGGGCCGTGCTCGCCCGCAGGCGATCAGAGAGGTGAGCAGTGGAGCTGTTCGAGGCCATCCGACGACGACGCACGACGAACGGGCCGTTCCTGCCCGATCCGGTGTCGGAGGAGCACCAGCGGCTGCTCATGGAGCTCGCCGGACGGGCGCCGTCGCAGCTCAACAGCCAGCCGTGGCGCTTTGTACTGGTCGAGGAGCGCGAGACGATCGACCGCGTCGCCGAGATCAGCGGCAGCTCGATGACCCGCACCATGGCCGCGGGCACGTTCTTCGAGCGGTACAAGCCGTACTTCCGGTTCTCGAAGGCCGAGATGGACGAGCGGCGCGACGGGATGCTGTTCGACAAGCTCCCCGGGCCGCTGCGGCCGTTCACGAAGCAGGTGTTCACGAAGCGCGGGCAGCTGCTCATGAACACGCTCCGGGTGCCGCAGACCCTGGGTGAGGAGAACCGGAAGCTCGTCGCCGGGTCGCCGCTGCTGCTCGGCGTGATGCTCGACCGCCACGAGTACCGGAAGGAGGAGCTGTCCGGCTTCTACTCGGTGTTCAGCATGGGCGCGGCGATGGAGAACATCTGGCTCGCGACGACCGAGCTCGGCCTGGGGATCCAGTTCGTGTCCTTCCCGATGGAGACCCCCGGCGCGTGGGAGGAGATCGAGGGACTGCTCCGCGTGCCCGAGTCGCTCGAGCTGATGGCCGTCTACCGGATCGGGTACCTGCCCCCGGAACGACGACGGCCGGCCATCGACTGGACGTCGAGCGAGCGGAAGCGTCCCTCGCAGTACGTGTTCCGCGGCACCTGCGACACCCCGCAGCGCGGGTGGGACGACGCACCCGTCGCAGCCCACATCGAACCGGAGGCGACCACATCGTGACCGACACCCGACCCACCCAGAGCGCCCCGGGCCTCCAGCCCGTCGCCCCCGGCCTGCCGGGCCGTCCCTGGATCTCGCAGGACTGGCTCGACGTCGTCTTCGTGCACTGGCGCGTCGACGTGTCGGCGGTGGCGCCGCTGCTACCGGCCGGCACACGGCCCGACACGATGGCGCTCGACGGCACCGACGACGGCGTGACCACCTGGGTGGGCCTCATCGCGTTCCGGTTCGAGGACACCCGGTTCCCGCCGTTCTCGACCGGGAGCATCGGCGACTTCGTCGAGCTGAACGTCCGCGTCTACACGGTCGACGAGCAGGGACAGCGCGGGGTGGTGTTCCTGTCGCTCGACGCCGGCAAGCTCCTGCCGACCATCGGGGCGCGAGTCGCGACGGGCCTGCCGTACCGGTGGGCGGTCGCCGAGTCGCGCAGCGGTGACGGCCGCGTCGGGTACGCGATGCGTCGGCACGGCACCCACCTGCGGTCGATGCTCGACGTCCGGATCGGTGAGGCGCTCGACGAGCCGGGGCCCCTCGAGACGTTCCTGACCGCGAGGTGGGGCATGCACGTGCACCGGGCCGGACGGACGCGGTTCTGGCCGAACGAGCACGAGTCGTGGCCGTTGCACCGGGCCTCGGTGGTGTCGCTGCGGGACGACCTGGTCGGAGCGGCCGGGCTGCCCTTCGGGCTGACCGAGCTCGAGCCGGACTCGGTGCTCTACTCGCCGGGGGTCACGACGCGGTTCGGTCGGGGGCGCTGAGCGGATCGGTGCCCGGCTCCGGTCCCGGTCGCTGACCCTCGACGGCCTCCGCCCCGTCGAGGTCGGGCTCGGCCGTCCTCGACGCGGCTCGCCAGTTCAGCACCGCGACGACGACGGCGACCGGGATGACCAGGACGCTCCACCCGATCCACAGCGATGCGTGCGCTTCGTCGACGACCGGGACCGTCAACGCCACGACCGCGAACACGGCCGCCACCACCGCGACGGCCGCCGACGCCACCGCACGACCGCGCCGCTCGAACCGCGTCGGGTCGTCGCGTCGCATCGTGTACAGGCCGGTGGCGGCGACCAGGTACCCGATCAGGAGCGTCCGTGCTCCCACCGCGAAGGCGAACACCGACAACGCGACGCCGACCACGTTCCACACGAGGACCCGTGTGCGATGCAAGCGCCAAGCCTCCACCCGACTCGGGTACCAGTACGCACGCCGCCCGGCGACCGCGAGCACGAACGCACCGACCAGCACCACGGCACCGACCGGGATCACGACGGGCAGGGCGGGACGCTGCAACCAGATGCCGATCGCAACGATCGCCATCACCCCGACTGCCAGAGCCGTCGGCGGACCCCACCACTGCTCGGGGACGATCGGCGTCCGGCTGATCCAGCGCGGCTGCGGCTCCGCGTCCGGCTCGGGTTCCACGGGGTCGTCTCGCGTGTCCACACCACCATCATGCTCGGCCACCGCCCTGAGGCACGGGTCGTCGGGGGACAGCGGCTGAGTGGTGCACGGCCGACCGCAGGTACAAGGGAGCCATGACTCGAGTGGCAGTGGTGACCGGTGGATCCGCAGGACTGGGACGGGCGACCGTCCGGGAGCTCGCCGCACGGGGGTGGGACGTGGCCGTCCTGGCCCGCGGGCAGGAGGGCGTCGACGCCGCCGTCGCCGAGGTCGAGGCCGCCGGGCGACGCGGGCTGGCCCTGGTCGCCGACGTCTCCGACCGCGACGCCGTCGAGGCCGCGGCCGACCGGGTCGAGCGGGAGCTCGGACCGATCGACCTGTGGGTGAACGGCGTGATGGTCGGGGTGTTCGGGAAGTTCCTCGACACCGCCCCGGAGGACTTCGAGCGGGCGCTGCACGTGACCTACCTCGGCTTCGTGAACGGCACCCGGTCGGCGTTGTCACGGATGGTCCCCCGCGGTCGTGGGCACGTGATCCAGGTCGGTTCGGCGCTCGGGTTCCGCGGGATCCCCCTGCAGGCCGCGTACTGCGGCGCGAAGCACGCGATCGTCGGGTTCACCGAGTCCGTCGTCTCCGAGCTGCGCGAACAGGGCAGCAAGGTCAAGGTGTCCCGCGTGGACATGCCGGCGCTCAACACGATCCAGTTCCAGTGGGTGAAGTCGAAGCTGCCGCACCACCCGCAGCCCGTCGCCCCGATCTACCAGCCCGAGGTCGGTGCCCGGGCCATCGCCGCGGTGGCCGAACGACCGCACAGCCGCACCTGGGTGGGCGAGTCCACGGTCTACACGATCCTCGGCAACCGGATCAGCGGACGCTTCGCCGACTGGTACGCCGCCAAGACCCTGGTCGACGGGCAGCAGGCTCCGGACAAGGACGGCCTCGAGATGCGGGACAACCTGTACGAGCCGGTGCCGGGCGACCATGGTGCACACGGGGTCTTCGACGAGTCCGCGCACGCCTGGTCGCCGCAGACCTGGTGGGTGGAGCACCGCCGGGTCGGCAACGGGATCATCGGGGCGGTGCTCGGTGCCGCCGGGGCCGTCGCCCTCGTCGCGGGACGCCGACGATGAGCCGCCGGTCGTCGACCGTGTCCGGAGCAGCCGTCGTCGAGCTGGCCCGAGCTGGGCTCGGCCTGTGGCACCTGAGCCGTGCGGCCCGAGGGTCGGACCAGGCGGCGCTGCACGGCGTGCTCGGGATCCGACAGCTCGGACAGGCCGTGCTCGTCGCGCGGGCGGGTTCCGGCAACGCGCACACCCTGAGCGCCGTCGTGGACACCCTGCACGGCGTGACGATGGTGCCGCTGGCCGTCGCCGATCCCCGTCGCCGCCGGTTCGCGCTCGACCAGCTCTGGATCGCCGCCGCCCTGGCGATCGCCGAGGCAGCGGTCGTCGGTCGCGGCAGTCGGCGCTGAGTGCTGTCGGGGGTGCTCGGTAGCGTCCCCGGCATGAGCACGATCTACTCCGTCGCGTCCTCGCTGGACGGCTTCGTCGCCNTCGTGGACACCCTGCACGGCGTGACGATGGTGCCGCTGGCCGTCGCCGATCCCCGTCGCCGCCGGTTCGCGCTCGACCAGCTCTGGATCGCCGCCGCCCTGGCGATCGCCGAGGCAGCGGTCGTCGGTCGCGGCAGTCGGCGCTGAGTGCTGTCGGGGGTGCTCGGTAGCGTCCCCGGCATGAGCACGATCTACTCCGTCGCGTCCTCGCTGGACGGCTTCGTCGCCGCGCCCGACGACGACCTCGACTGGCTGCTGCAGTTCGGCTTCGAACCGTTCCAGGAGCACCACGACCGATTCTACGCGGGCGTCGGCGCGATCGCGATGGGGTCGACGACGTACGAGTGGCTGCTCGAGCACGACGACACGTGGGCGTACCCGGACCTGGCGACGTGGGTGTTCACGACGCGAGACCTGCCGGTGCCGGACGGTGCCGACGTGCGCTTCGTCTCCGGCGAGGTCGGCGACCACCAGGCCGACCTCGAGCGCGTGGCCGACGGCCGTGACGTCTGGGTCGTCGGCGGCGGACTGCTCGCGGCGCAGTACCAGCAGGCGGGCATCCTCGACGAGCTGCGGGTCACCGTGATGCCGGTCGCGCTCGGTGCCGGAGCACCCCTGCTGCCGGTCGCCGCACCGACGCCGGTGTTCGAGCTCGTCGGCACCACGCGGTTCGACGGCGGGGCGGTCGAGCTCCACTACCGTTCCGCAGCAACCGCGGCGTAGCGTCCGGAGCATGAGCGACAACGAGCAGACCGAGCCCGTCATGGACGGTGCCACCGATGCCACGAACCACGAGAAGCTGCAGGGCCTGATCGAGCAGGTCGACCACGACCACGCCGGTGAGGGTGCGGGCGCGATGGCGGACCACCTGCGCGACCGCATGGACGAGACCGGCGTCGAGGACGAAGAAGCGGGTGACGCCGAGGACTGATCCTCGGGGCACTTCGTGAGCAGAAGAGGTCGGGTCCCGTCTGGGGATCCGACCTCTTCTGCTCACGAAGCGAAACGCAACGCGCGGAACTGCTCAGACGCGCAGCTCGGAGAACTCGCTGTCGACGTCGCCGAACCGGTGCGCGGTGATCGACACCGACTGCTCGCGCAGGTACGGCAGCATCTCGATCACGCCGGCCTCGACCACGGGGGCGTCGTGGATCGCGACGTCGATGCTCGCGCCCAGTGCTTCTTCGAGGGCCTGGGAGTCGCCGCCGAGCAGCCGGATGCGGGCCCCGGGACCACCGAACGCCGTGTGTGCCGGGCGGTCCTGCCCCTGTGACAGCACGGCCTCGAGCGCGTCGACGGGCTCGTCGTCCTGACCGCTGGACCAGTCCGCCTGGAACACCGCCCCCGACGACGCGCGGGCGTGGAACTCCTGGTCGGACTCGACCAGGTGGTCGACGACGTCGAGCGGCGACCGGTTCCCCGCCAGCAGCTGGGTGAGGGGGCCGGGCAGCGGCCGAGCCGTGCTCAGCAGGACGTGCGCCCGTGCCGAGGTCGCCGCGACGAGCGTCCGGACGAGGTCCACGGTCGAGGCGTTCTCGGCCTGGCGCACGATGACGGACTGGGGACGGTGACGCAGCACGTTCCGCTGCACCACGAGTCCCGCCAGGTCCTGCGAGCGGAACAGGGTCTCGCGTGCACGGACGTCGCTCAGGGCACCGGCGCGCACACGGTCGAACTCCTCGAACGACAGCCCGCTGCGTGCGGCCTCGATCACCGCGGTCACGCGCGGGGGCAGGCCGTGCAGCTGGATGCTCCGGTGCACCGTGCGGGGCGTGGGCAGCCACCTGCCGAGCGTCGCGACGTACATCGGACCGCCGGCCTTGGTGCCGGTACCGACCGACGAACCCTTCCAGCCGCCGAACGGCTGGCGCCCGACGACGGCACCGGTGGTGCCGCGGTTGACGGAGAGGTTGCCGGCGCGGACACGGGCGAGCCACTCGGACACCTCGTCGACGTCGAGCGAGTGGATGCCCGCCGTCAGCCCGAAGTCGGTGCCGTTCTGGATCGCGATGGCCTGCTCGAGGGTCTCGGCCCGCATGATGCCGAGCACCGGGCCCGAGTACACGGTCTGGTGGAAGTCGCTGCCGGGGCGGACACCGTCGCGGATGCCCGGCGACCAGAGCCGACCGGAGTCGTCGACCGCCTCGGGCTGCACGAGCCAGGACTCCCCCGGGCCGAGCTCGGTCAGACCCTGACGGAGGGCGCCCTGCGGCTCCGTGATGAGCGGGCCGACCTGCGCCGTGGGGTCGTCGGGCCACGCCACCCGGAGCGTGCGGGTGGCGTCGACGAGCTGCCGCTGGAAGCGCTCGCTCTCGCCCACCGACCCGACCAGGATCACCAGCGACGCCGCCGAGCACTGCTGTCCGGCGTGCCCGAAGGCGGACCGCACGATGTCCTGCACCGCCAGGTCCAGGTCGGCGCTCGGCGTGACGACGATGGCGTTCTTGCCGCTCGTCTCGGCGTTGAGCGGGAGCCCGGCACGCCACCAGCGGAACGAGCGGGCGGTGTCGGACGAGCCGGTCAGGATGATGCGGTCGACCGTGGGGTGGCCGACGAGGTCGCGGCCGAGTTCGTCCTCGGCCAGGTCGACGAGCTGCAGCAGCGAGTGCGGCACCCCGGCGTCCCAGAGCACGTCGGCGAGCACGGCCCCCGAGCGCTTCGCTTCGGGTGCGGGCTTGAACACGACACCGCTGCCCGCGGCGAGCGCGGCCAGCACGCCCCCGGCGGGGACCGCGACGGGGGAGCTCCACGGTGACACGACGACGGTCAACCGTGGCGGCACGTACTGCGCGCCCTCGACGTCCCCGAGGCGGCGAGCGCGCTCGGCGTAGTAGTGGGCGGCGTCGACGGCGTCGGTCACCTCGGTGTCGGCCTCGGTGAAGGTCTTGCCGGTCTCGGCGGCCATGACCTCGATCAGGTCGGCGCGGCGGGTCTCGAGTTCGTGCCCGATGAGGTCGAGGAGCTCGGCGCGGTCGGACGGGTCCTGTCGGCCCCAGTTCACTCCGGCCTGGGCGGTCCGGGCCATGATCCGCTCGAGCTTGGAGCGGTCGGCGACCTTCGCCCCACGGATCGTCTGCGCACCGAGCTGCGAGCGCGGCACCCGGCGCAGGACGTCGAGTGCCCAGGCCCGGTTCGCGGCGACGGACGGGTCGGTGTCGGGGGCGTTCCGGAACGCGTCCCGCAGGACCGGTTCACCGAGCGCGCGGTGGCGGTCCTGGGTGCGGTGGCTGGCGGGGACGGGTTCGTCGAGTGCGGCGACGGATGCCAGGAACCGGCTGTGCTCCCGCTCGAACACGCTGGCGTCGTGGTCGATGTCGGACGCGGCGGCGAGGAAGTTCTCGGGGCTGGCGCTCTCCTGCAGGCGGCGCGCCAGGTACGCGATGGCGGAGTCGAACTCGTCCGGCTGGACGACGGGCGTGTAGAGCAGGATCTGCCCGACGTCGGCGCGGACGGCGTGTGCGTGGGTGGACGCCATGCCGAGCAGCATCTCGACGTCGACGGCGTCGGTCACCCCGCGCCGCTGGGCGAGCACCCACGCGGTGGCGAGGTCGAACAGGTTGTGCCCGGCGACCCCGATCCGCACGGCGTCGGTGCGTTCCGGCGTCAGCGCGGCGTCGAGCATCCGGAGGTAGGCGGTGTCGGTCTCACGCTTGCTGCCCCAGGTGGCGAGGGGCCACCCGTGCACGATCGCGTCGACGTGTTCCATCGCGAGGTTCGCGCCCTTGACGAGCCGCACCGTGATCGGGGCTCCGCCGCGCGACCGGCGTTCCTGCGCCCACTCGGTCAGCGCGTCGAGCGCTCCGGCGGCGTCGGGCAGGTAGGCCTGCAGCACGATGCCGGCCTGCAGGTCGGCGAACTCGTCACGGTCGAGCAGCGTCCGGAACACGGCGAGGGTGACGTCGAGGTCGCGGTACTCCTCGATGTCGAGGTTGATGAACTTGGCGGGGCGTCCGGCGGCCGTCGGCGCCGCGGCCAGGCGGTACAGCGGGACGAGCCGGTCGACGACGCGCTCGACGGTCTGGTCGAAGGCCCACGGCGAGGTCTGCGGCACGACGGCGCTCACCTTGATCGACACGTGGTCGACGTCGTCGCGGGCGAGCAGGTCCATCGTGCCCTGCAGGCGTCGGTCGCTCTCGGCGCTGCCGAGGACGGCTTCGCCGAGCAGGTTCACGTTGAGGCGGGTGCCCGGTCCGCGGAGCTTGGCGAGCGCGGGACCGAGCTTGCTCGTGCTCGCGTCGATCACCAGGTGCCCGGTCATCCGTCGCAGGATCCGGCGCGCGGTGGGGATCACGGCCCACGGCGCCATGGTGGCGAACCCGCCACCCAGCGTCACCGCACCGCGCAGGTACCAGGCGAGGAAGTCGGGGACGTCACGGCTCAGCTGCTCGAGGTTGCGCGCGGCGACCCGGGGGTCTTCGGGACGGACGACCTTGTCGACGAAACCACGGGTGAAGTCGAGGCCCTGCTCGTCGCGCAGGACCTGGGCCAGACGGGCCGCACCCGGGTCGGGCTTCACCCCGGCGGACGCCGCCAGCCACCGGCGCACGAGCGCGACGGCGTCATCGGTGGTGTCCTGGAGGCGAGCACTCGGCATCCCCCGATCGTATGCCGCACGTCCGACGCGGCCTCGGAGCACGCCGTACGTCGGCCAGGAGTCATCCGAGCGGATGAAAGCACCCGTGGCGCGGTCCGATGCCCCGCCCGGTGGATACGCTGGTCGGCATGTCGACGGAGGGCAACGGTGGCCACGACTGGGTCACCTGGGACGCGTACCACGACGCCTGGCGACGGCTCGACCGGGCGCTCGACCGGGCCGTCCAGGCGGGAGCCGGCATCTCGGTCCCCGAGTTCGAGATCCTGATCGGCCTGCACCGCGACCCCGACCACCGTCTGCGCGTCCGGGACATCGCCACGGGGATCGGCTGGGAGAAGTCGCGCGTCAGCCACCAGGTCACGCGGATGGTGGCCCGCGGCCTGGTCGAGCGCGCCGACTGCCCGAGCGACGCGCGCGGCAGCTGGGTGGTCATGACCGCGGACGGTCGTCGAGCGGTGCTCGCCGGCATCCGCGCGCACACCGGTGCGCTGGAGGACCTGTTCTGGAGGCCCGTGGGGACCGACGCCGAGACGCTGCGGTCCGTCAGCGCGCACGTCCAGGACGCCATCGGCCCCGACGACGCTGCGGACGAGGCCGACGCCGGCTAGAGCGTGACGACGGCGAGCGCGCCGCGCTCACCGCGCAGCCGCACCTGGACGCTCCTGATGTCGTCGCGCGGGATGTCCGTCGAGGCCGACAGCCCGCGCGCATCCGCACCGGCAGCCGTCCACGAGCCGACGGTCTGCGTCGTGCCGTCGTTCCGGACGACGACGAGGTCGTAGAGGATCGACCCGTCGGGGGACCACGCCTTGCCGCCGTACGAGCACCCCCAGTCGAAGCGGGTGCCCCACTGCTCGCCGCTGACGGCCAGCTTGACGTCGAGGCCCTGCACGCCGCTCATGTCGTACCGGTCGGCGGTGGCCGCAGCGGTCGGCGCGGAGCCGGCCTGCACCGTGGTGCGCTCCCCCGCTGCCCCGACCGCGAGCCCGCCCAGGACGGCGGCGACCACCGCGAGCCCGGCGGTGGCGGCGACCCAGACCCGGCGACGGCGGCGACGGTGTCGGACGCGGTGCGCGACGGAGGCGAGGTCGCTCTCGGAACGGGTGTCGGGCCTCCCGTCCGGTTCCGCGATCTCGATCGCCTGGTCGGCCGGCAGCTTGCCGAGCAGACCCGGCAGACCGACCAGCTCGGCGACGGCGGCCGCACAGCGGTCGCAGTTCTCGATGTGTCGCTCGTACTCCAGGCGCTCGCTCGCCGGGAGCGACCCGAGGACGTACGCCGCATCCCACTCTGCGTACTTGTCGTCGCTCATCGGGTCACTCCTCGTTCCTGCAGTGCGAGCCGGAGGGCTCGCAGCCCGTAGTGCAGCCGCGACTTGGCGGTGCCCTCCGGGATGTCGTGTCGTCGTGCGATCTCCGGCACCGTGTGCCCGAGCCAGTACGCGTCGACCACCACGCGGCGGTGGTCCGGGGTCAGCGACGCGAGTGCGTCGGCGACCACGATCCGGTCCAGCACGGCGTCCGTGCTGTCCGACTCGATCCGTTCCACCTGGTGTTCGGTGCCGTGCTCGCGCCGGTTGTGTGCGGACCGCGCCTCGTCCACGACCAGGTTGCGCGCCACCGTGAACAACCACGCCCGTGCGCTGTCGGGTGCCCGTTCGAGCACGGCCGGGCGCTGCCAGGCGCGGACCATCGCCTCCTGCACGACGTCCTCGACCGTCGAGCCGTCCCGCGTGAGGTGCCGGACGTACCGCGTGAGCGCGTCACCGTGCTCGCGGTACAGCGTCGCGAGCAACTCGTCCGCGGAACGGCTCGTCACGGTCACTTCCCGAGGTCGAGGGAGAACTCGACGGAGCCCTTCCCGTCCACGGTGACGAAGCCGAGCGAGGGGGCCTTCACGCCGTAGTCGGCGAAGGTGATCGGCACGGTGCCGGCGACCTGGACGGTGCCGCCCTTGCCGACCGCGACCTGCGCGTCGGCCGTGACCGGCTTCTCGACGCCGTGCAGCTCCATCGTGCCGGTCAGGGTGACGGCCTGCGTGGAGCCGTCGAGCGCCTTCGTGACGTCGACGGGCTTGGTGAGCTCGAACGTCGCCGTCGGGTACTTGTCGGTCTGCAGTGCCGTGGAGCGGAAGTACTCGTCGCGTGCGGCTTCGGGGGTGCTGATCTTGCCGACCTGCACGGTGACGGACGCCTTGGTGAGCGAGCCGCCGTCGACGACGGCAGTGCCCTTGACGTCCTTCGTGCGACCGACCACGTTCACATCATTCCCCTGCAGGACCTCGTGCACCCGGTACCCGGCGTACGAGCTGCTCTTGCTGGTCCAGGTGCCGTCGGCGTCCTTCGCGTCGAGGGTGCCGGACGAGGACGCCGACAGCGAGGGTGCTGCCGCGGCCTGGCCGTTGACGGTGTTCGCGTAGATGACCGGGCCGGCGATGACGGCTGCTGCCGCCACGACGACGACGCCGGCGGAGATCCCGATGATGACCTTGGTGCGTTTGCGGAGTGCCATACCCAGACAACGAGGGAGCGGAGCGGATCGTTCAAACGGGTTTTCAGTCGGAGGTCCGGGCGGGGTCCTGGTCGGCTCGGTCCTGGTCGATCTCGGCTGCGCCGTCGTCGGTCGCGGGGGTCTCGCCGCGCATGCGCACGAGGCTCGCCAGCATCGACACGGCCATCGCGGCGACGATCACGAGCAGGGACACCCACGTGTTGATCTCCGGTGCCCACTCGATGTGGTGGCCGCCGTTCAGGAACGGCAGCTCGTTGTCGTGCAGCGCGTGCAGGACGAGCTTGACACCGATGAAGGCCAGGATCACCGCGATGCCGTACTTCAGGTAGACCAGGCGCTCGAGCAGACCGCCGAGCAGGAAGTAGAGCTGGCGCAGGCCCATCAGGGCGAAGACGTTCGCGGTGAACACGATGAAGGGACTCTCGGTGATGCCGAAGATCGCCGGGATCGAGTCGAGCGCGAACAGCAGGTCGGTGGTGCCGATCGCGATGAGCACGACGAGCAGCGGCGTGAAGTGCCGGACGCCGTCGTGGTGGGTGCGGAACTTCATGCCGTCGAACGTGTCGGTGAGGCGGACCCGGCGGCGCAGCAGCCGGACGATGAAGCTGTCCTTCTGGTCGTCCTCGTCCTCGCCGCGGAGCTGCTGGATCGCCGTCCAGATCAGCCAGGCACCGAAGATGTAGAAGATCCACGAGAAGTTCTCGATGAGCTGCGCGCCGACCAGGATGAAGATCCCGCGGAGCACGAGCGCGATGATGATGCCGAGCAGCAGCACCTCTTGCTGGATCTTCTTCGGCACCGAGAAGCGCGCCATGATGATGACGAACACGAACAGGTTGTCGATGCTCAGGCTGTACTCGGTCAGCCAGCCCGCCAGGAACTGCCCGGCCGAGTCACCGCCGGCGAAGACCAGCATCAGCACCGCGAAGACCAGCGCCAGCCCGACGTAGACGCCCACCCAGATGCCGGATTCGCGCAGCGTCGGCACGTGCGGGCGACGCGCGACGATGAGCAGGTCGGCGAGCAGGATCGCGACCAGGGCGATCATCGAGCCGACTTCGAACACGACGGGGAGCTCGGGCATGCGGAGCCTTCCTTGCTGGTGGTGGGGCGGGCCGCTTCGTGAGTGGCCCGGACCAGTCTCCGGCATGATCCGGGCGGTGGCGAACCCCGGGGCTGCGTGCGGCGGACAGTGCTGTGCACCTCGCAGGGGTCCGCAGCTGTTCACCTCGCAGGGTCCGCCCGGACCGGGAGCGGCCCTAGCCTGGGCACGTGGGGACTCCGCGAGCGATCGGCTTCGACCTGGACGGCACGCTGTTCGACCACCACGGGTCGGCTCGGGCGGGCGTGACCCGGTTCCTGCAGGGCTTCGGCGTCGAGGCCACGGAGGCGGTCCTCCGCGACTGGTTCACGGCCGAGGACGAGCAGTTCGAGCGTTGGCGGTCCGGGGCGATCAGCTTCCAGGAACAGCGACGCGCACGGCTCCGCACGGTCCTGCCGCCGCTGGGCGTCGAGGTGCCCGAGGACGACGCCGGCTTGGACGCGGTGTTCGACGACTACTCGGGTGCGTACCGGGAGGCATGGCGGCTCTTCCCCGAGAGCCTGCCGCTGCTGCACGAGCTGCGCGAGCACGGACACCGCCTCGGGCTCCTGACGAACGGCACGGAGACCCAGCAACGCGACAAGCTCGCGCGGACCGGCCTGGCCGACGCGTTCGACGTCGTCTGCACCTCGGAACGCATCGGGTTCCAGAAGCCGGACGTCCGCGCGTTCGGAACCCTGGCGCGGGAGCTCGGCGTGGACCCGGCGGACTGTCTCTTCGTGGGCGACGACCCCGAGCGCGACGTGGTCGGTGCCAGGGCGGCCGGGATGCGGGCGGTGCTGGTCGACCACGGGCAGCCGGAGCGCCCCGGCATCCGGGAGCTCGTGCTGTCAGCGCTCTGACGTCACCGCCGGTCAGCGCTCTGACGTCACCGCGTCCGCGACGGCGCGGGCGACCTCGCTGGCCGGGGTGTCGGTCGCGTCGATGACCTCGGCCTCGGCGTGCAGCCAGCCGCGCGCCGCTTCGGCGTAGGCGTCGACGTACGCGAACCGGAACGTCGACGGGCCCACGATCGGGTCGTGCTGGATCCGGTCGCGGAGCGTCGGCTCGTCGACGTGCAGCACGAAGTGCCGGACCGGGATGCCGTGGGCGGCGAGTCCCGCGGCGATCTCGCGCCAGTAGGCCTCGACCAGGACCGTCATCGGCATGATGAGCGGTCCGCCCACGTAGTCGTGCACCCGGCGGGCGGTCTCGACCACGAGCGGCCGCCACGGGTCCCAGTGCTGGAAGTTGTCACTGGCCGGCAGCCCCGGCGTGACGTCCATCAGCACCTCGCCGACCTTCTCGGCATCGAGGACCCGCGAGCCGGGCAGCAGCGGCTGGAGCAGTCGGCTCGTCGTCGTCTTGCCCGCCCCGTGTGTTCCGTTCAACCAGACGATCACACCAGGACCCTAGCCGCCGACCACCCCGTGGGGCGGTCGGCGGCCGGTTGTCGATCGACGAACGATCAGCGACCGCTGAGGTCGTACGGGCTCATCGTCGAGTCGACCGTCGTCATGTACCCACCCCCGGCGAGCGCCGTGGGCAGCGTGATGGTGCGGAGCACGGACGGCGTCGCACCGGCGGTGTCGATCTGGGTGATCTTCCCCTCGTCGCCCCGCGTCACGAACACACTGCGGCCGTCGTCGGTCGCGGCGGTGAACCGCACCGACGCCCCGGTGGCGGGCTGTCCGGCGACGGGGCCCTTGCGCAGCGGCGTGAGCGCGACCGAGGTCGTCCGGCCGGAGTAGACGCCGTCGGCCTGCTTGCGCACCAGGACGAGCGAGTCGCCGGTGCCCGACGTCAGCGCGACGGCGGCGAACCGCGCGGTCACGGCGACCCGGGTGAAGGAACCGGTGCCGAGGTCGACGCTGCTGATCCTTCCCGACGACGTCGACGAGGTGGTCAGGTAGGCGGGGACGGCGTTCCACGGGGTCCCCGCGGCCGTGGTGCCGGCCTGGGTGCCGACCACGGTCGTGCCGTCCGGTGCCATGCGGGGCCGGTAGCTCTGCACGCTCGGCTTCGGGTAGGCGACGGACCGGGAGCCCGTGAAGCCGGTCCGTGTCACCCGGACGGTCTGCACGCCGGCGGCCAGGTCGGAGCCGATCACCGTCCCGGTGGCGTTGACGATCGGGCCGTGCGGGTAGGCGCCGAGGGGCGTGGTCGCGACGGGGCGCGGGTGGGTCGCACCCTGCATGATCGCGGACACGGAGTAGGCGTCGAGTCGTCCGCCCGCGGTGACCACCAGGCGCAGGGGGCTGCCGACCAGGAACGTCTCGACCTCTTCGGTGCCGCGCTTGCCCGTCGTGGCGAGCTGCACGGCCGAGGTGTCGATCCGAGCAGTGTGCTCCGTCTTCCGCCGCAGGTCGATCACCGTGACCCGCTGGCGCTCGGAGCCGTCGAAGTCGGACCCGACCGCCAGGTGACGCCGCGCCGTGTCGGTGGACAGCCAGCCGGCGCGCTCCCACCGGCCGTCGCCGTTCGGGATCGCGTAGTGCTGCGCGATGCGGGCCGTACCGCGGGGGCCGATGGCCAGGACGTCGAGCTGCGGCTTCGACTCGTCCATGAACGCGATCTGCCCGTGGCCGAGCTGCACCGAGCCCGCGTGGGTGCCGAACTCGATCCCGCTCAGGGTGGCGGTCCGCCTGCCGGTCACGGCGTCGTTGACGTACACGCGCTTCGCGGTCGGGTCGGCCGTGACGAGCCAGCTGTGGTGGGCGGTCCGGGTCACGGTGGGTGCAGCCGAGGCGGGGACGGCGATCGCGGTGGCGACGAGCGGGACGAGCCCCGCGATGACGAGTGCCGGGAGGAGACGTGGAGGTCGAGCGGACATGGAGCTCCTGAGTGCGGTGCGGATGAGGGTCATCTAGACGATAACCGTTCTCATCTAGGCGAGACACTCCAGAACTGTACGAAGACGCTCAGCATCCCGACGAAGGGGATGGCACCCACGGCCACCGACAGGGCAGCGAAGCAGATCGCCGGCGTCCTGGCTTCGAGTCCGCGGAGCCGCACCGCAGCGACGAGCGCGCCGACCGCGAACGGGAACGTCCCGAGCACGGCGTACAGCGGCCACGACAACGGCGCCCACGACGCAGCGCTCTCCCCCACGGCTCCGACGGAGACGATCGAGCCGGCGACGACGAGCGCGATCTCGACGAACGGGGGCACGGCGATCGCCACGTCACGCACCACCCGTCGCCGCTGCCGCCCCATGCGCCGACCCTAGTGATCCGTGATGTGCGCGCCTCCCCGCCTTCCACCAACCGGCCGTGCCAGTGTCGAGCCGTGCAGAACTCCACGACAGTCGTCATCGCCGGATGCGGCGACCTCGGGACCGAAGCCGGCCTGCGCTTCGCCGACCAGGGCCACCGCGTGATCGGACTCCGCCGCCGCGCCGAGCTGGTCCCCGCGCCGATCACCGGCCGGAGCGTCGACCTGCGCCACGAGGTCCCCGCGATCCCGGCCGACACGAGCGTCGTCGTCGTGGCCTTCGCCGCCGGCAGCCGCGACGTCGACGAGTACCGCGCCACCTACGTCGACGGTCTGCGCAACGTGCTCGACGGCATCGACGCCTCGGACGCCGACCCCCGGGTGCTCGTCGTGTCCTCGACCGCGGTCTACGACGTCGCCGACGGCAGCGAGGTCACCGAGGAGACCCCGGCGCGTGGTGCGACCCCGACCGCCGAGGTCCTGGTCGAGGCCGAGGTCCTGCTGCGCGAACGGTCTCCCGGCGCCGTGCTGGTCCGGCTGTCGGGCGTCTACGGCCCCGGCCGCGAGCGACTCATCGACCAGGTCCGGTCCGGGTCCGCGCGACTGGCGCCGGGCACCTCACCGCACACAAACCGCATCCACCGCGACGACGCTGCCGCCGCACTCGTGCACCTGGCGGCGCTGCCCGACCCGGCACCGCTCTACCTGGGTACCGACGACGAGCCGAGCCGACTGGACGACGTGCTGCGGTTCCTGGCCGACGAGCTCCACGTCGCCGAGCCGTCCACCGGCGAGGGCGACGCACGGCAGGCCGGCGGCGACAAGCGCCTGTCCAACACGCTGCTCCGGTCGACGGGGTGGACACCGCAGTACCCGACGTTCCGCGAGGGCTACCGCGCCGTCCTGGCCGGCGAGGGCACCCGCCACCCCTGACACCCTGCGAGACACCGGTGTTCACGCTCCGAACACGCGCGTGCCGGTGTGCGACGCGCGAACACCGGTGTTCTGCGGACGACCGCTCAGTGGCCGCGGTGGTCCTGGATCGTGATCCGCGGCCCGAACGACGGCTTCCGGAACCCCGAGCCGGCGATCAGGCGCACGATGCGCTCCCGGTGCCCGCGCCAGGGCTCGAGCAGCTCGAGCATCCCGTCGTCGTCGACCGGCGAACCGGTCAGCGCCCAGCCGACGAGCGCCGGCACGTGGAAGTCCCCCACGCTCGGTGTGTCCGGGTCGCCGTGGGATCGCTGCGCGGTCTCGGCGGCGGTCCACCGGCCGACCCCGGGGATCGACTGCAGCTTCGTGGACACGGCCTCGCCGCCGCGGCCGTGCGCCAGGGTCCGCTCGAGTGCCGGCGCGAGCTGCACGGCGCGCATCACGGTCGCCGAGCGCCCCGGTTCGATGCCGGCCCGGTGCCACTCCCAGCTCGGGATCCGAGCCCACGTCCGGGCGTCGGGCGGCACCATCATGCCCGCGGGTGCCGGGCCGGGCGCCGGGGTGCCGTGCCGACGGAGCAGGTACCGCCACGCGCCCCACGCCTGACGCGAGGTCACCTTCTGCTCCATGATCGCCGGCACGAGCATCGCGACGACGGTGTTCGTGCGGAGCAGCCGGAGCCCGGGCTGCCGGTGTCGTGCCGCGGCCAGGAACTCGTTGCCGGAGACGTCGAACGACGACCAGTCGTCGCCGCGACCGAGCAGCTCAGGAGCGTGGGAAACGGCCCAGGGCGCTCCGCTCCCCCACGCCGAGACCGCGATGGTGTCGCCGGCCCGCCGGATCGCGACGGAAGCGGGGCCGGAGGGCGTCTGCAGCGCGAGCCACACGACACCGCCGGCCACCTGGAAGGCCGGGTCGCCGGAGCCGCGCTGCAGGGGCCGCAGGGTCGACGCGACGTCCACCGCGCCTCCAGGCCGGTACACCGTGTCGACGCGCGACGCGTCACCGGACGCACCAGCGTCGTCGACGGCGGCGGCGGAAGCGAGCAGGGACACACGGGGATGGTAATGCTGAACCACCGTCAGTCATGATGGGCAGTGATCCCCACCACCCGACGACGGAGTTCACCATGCGCATCGGCATCCTCACCTCCGGAGGCGACTGCCCCGGCCTGAACGCGGTCATCCGCGCGATCGTCCTCAAGGGCATCGCCATCTACGGCCACGACTTCGTCGGCTTCCGCGACGGGTGGCGCGGCGTGGTCGACGGCGACATCGTCCCGCTCGGCCGCAAGGACATCCAGGGCATCGCGAAGCAGGGCGGCACCATCCTCGGCACCAGCCGCACGAACCCGTTCGAGGGCCCCAACGGCGGGGTCGAGAACATCGAGCGGATGCTCGAGAAGCACGGCATCGACGCCATCGTCGCGATCGGCGGCGAGGGCACCCTGGCCGCCGCGAAGCGCCTCACCGACGCCGGGCTGAAGATCGTTGGCGTGCCGAAGACCGTCGACAACGACCTGGGTGCGACCGACTACACGTTCGGCTTCGACACCGCCGTCGCCATCGCGACCGAGGCCATGGACCGCCTGCGCACCACGGGCGAGTCGCACTCGCGCTGCATGGTCGCCGAGGTGATGGGCCGGCACGTGGGCTGGATCGCGCTGCACTCCGGCATGGCAGCGGGCGCGCACGCGATCCTCATCCCCGAGCAGAAGACGAGCATGGAACAGATCGCGAAGTGGGTGCGGGCCGCCTACGACCGCGGTCGTGCCCCGCTCGTGGTGGTGGCCGAGGGCTTCGTCCCCGACCACGAGGACACCGCGCACACCGAGCGTGGCCTCGACGCCTTCGGGCGCCCGCGGCTCGGTGGCATCGGCGAGCGCCTCGCGCCGCTCATCGAGGAGATGACGGGCATCGAGACGCGGGCCACGACCCTGGGGCACATCCAGCGCGGCGGCACGCCGACGGCGTACGACCGGGTGCTGTCGACCCGGCTCGGCCTGGCGGCGATCGACTCCGTGGTCGAGGAGCGCTGGGGCCGGATGGTGGCGCTCCGGGGCACCGAGATCGAGCACGTCTCGTTCGAGGAGGCGCTCGGCGAGCTCAAGACGGTGCCGCAGGCGCGCTTCGACGAGGCCGCCATCATGTTCGGCTGAGTGGGCTGGGCCGGGCTGGGGGCTGGGGGCTGTTTCGGGCGCACCTGGTCGAATCGGGCGTACCCCGTCGGTTGTTCCGCCCCGGTACGCCCGATCCCACCAGCCATCGCGCACGTTCTGGGAAAGAGCGGGCAGACCGCCGGGCGCGACCGGCTCGGCGATGACGCGCCAGCGGCATGCCGGGCGCGCCGACCGAGCCTGCGAGGGAGGGGGGTAGCGTCCGGCGCATGACCCGCGCCGTCCTCGTGTCCAGTGCAACCCCGCCCACCGTCACCGACGTCGACCTGCCGGATCCGGCCGAGGGCGAGGTCCTGGTCGACGTCACGTACTCGAGCGTCAACTACAAGGACGGGCTGGCCCTGGCGCGGAACCCCGGTGTCGCTCGGCTCGACCCGCTCGTTCCGGGGATCGACGTCGTGGGCACGGTGTCCGGGCTCGGTCCCGGCGTGCACGAGGTGGCGATCGGCGACCGGGTGGTGCTGAACGGTGCCGGCCTGGGTGAGAGCAGGCACGGGGGCTGGGCGGCGCAGGCGGTCGTGCCGTCCGGATCGCTCGTCGTGCTGCCCGAGACGATCGACGACTCGTTCGCGGCGGCCATCGGCACGGCGGGGTTCACCGCGATGCTCAGCGTGCTGGCGCTCGAGCGCTTCGTCGCGCCGGACGACGGGCCGGTGCTCGTGACCGGCGCGTCCGGCGGGGTCGGCACCGTGGCGATCGCCCTGCTCGCGGCCCGCGGGTACCGGGTGACGGCGTCGACGGGTCGCTCGGCCAACACGGACTCGCTCCGCCGGCTCGGTGCCACCGAGATCATCGAACGCGGCACACTGTCCGAGCCGGGCAAGCCGATGCAGCGTGCCACGTGGGCCGGAGCGGTGGACAGCGTCGGCGGGGCCACCCTGGCGAACGTGCTGGCCTCGACCCGGTGGGGTGGCGCGGTGACGGCCTGCGGGCTGGCGCAGGACTCCGCGCTGCCGACGACCGTGCTGCCGTTCATCCTGCGGTCGGTCTCGTTGCTCGGCATCAACTCCGTCGACGCCCCACCGGAGCTCCGCCGTCGAGCGTGGGACCGGCTGGCGACCGACCTCGACGCGGCGCTGCTGGCCGACGTCACCCGCACCGTCACGCTCGAGCAGGCGATCACGGTCGGCGCCGAAGTGGTCGCAGGGCGGGTGCACGGTCGCACCGTGGTCGCCGTTGCGGGCTGAATCCCGGCGTTTTTTAGCAAACGTTTGCATATTGGCACGCTAGGATTTCGAGTGTCGATTTCGTCCTCGAGGAGATGACATGCCGGTCCCCAAGTCCACCGTGGAGAGCTCTCCCCGGAAGCTCCTGCGCGACGTCGTCTACGACAAGATGCTCGCGGCGCTCCGTGACGGCACGCTGCAGCACGGCGAGCGCCTGAACGACGACGAGCTGGTCCAGTGGCTGGGTGTGAGTCGCACCCCGATCCGTGAGGCGATCGCGAAGCTCGTCGACATCGGACTGGTCGAGATGGAGGCGAACCGGTACACCCGCGTCGCCACACCCACCTTCGACGACTGGGTCACCGCGACCCGCGCGACCGCCGGGTTCTTCGAGCTCAGCCTGCGCTGGGGCGTCCCCGAGTACAGCGACGAGGACGTCGAAGCCCTCACCGCGCTGCTCGACAAGGCCGACCGCATGCGCAAGGTGCGGGACTACGGCTTCAGCGGCGCCCTCACCGAGATCATCGAGTTCGCCGTCGAGCACTCCGGCAACCCCCTGGTGCAGAACGCGGCCGTGGGTGCCATGGAGCGGGTCCGCTTCACGCTCAACCCGACGCCGCCGTTCGAGCAGTACGGGTCCGAGGCGTTCTTCTCGATCCTGCGCGAGGCCCTCACCGAGCGCGACGGTGAAGGGGCCGCCGAGGCCGGTCGAGCCCTCACCCGCAACTTCGAACAGCACATCGAGGCGGTCCGCGCCGACCGCGGCTGACCCGTGGTCGTCGGCGAGTGGGGTGACGCCGACCCCTGGGCGGCGGCGAACGACGACGCCTACGCGTCCCTGCTCGCCCACGTCCGCACCGGCCCGCGTGGACCGGTGCCCGTCGACCTCGACGCACTGGGGTGGGAGTGGGGCACGCCTCGCGGCCGGGTCCGTGCAGCGGCGGCTCGCCTCGAGGACCTCGGCATCCTGTCCCGGCGCCCGGACGGCTCGTGGTGGTACGACGAACTGTCCGACGCCGACCTCTCGGACACGCTCGACTTCTGGGTCGCGCTGGTCGGCCCGGCCCTCCGCGCGACCATCCCGGCGCTCACCCCTCAGCTCCACGCCGAACTCGACCGCCGGGTCGCGCGGGCTCGCACCACTGCGGCACTCCGGTTGCCGGAGTACCCGACGGTGTTCTCCGCCGCCTGCCAGTTCTGGTTC
The DNA here is from genome assembly GCF_902506155.1 of Curtobacterium sp. 8I-2. Lineage (NCBI taxonomy): Bacteria > Bacillati > Actinomycetota > Actinomycetes > Micrococcales > Microbacteriaceae > Curtobacterium > Curtobacterium sp. 8I-2. Next base: position 1,326,876 of record NZ_LR732827.1, on the reverse strand, counting down.
GAGCACTCCCCGAACACCCTGGTGCGCAGCCTGGGCCTGCGTGCGTTCGAGCGGATGCGGTGGGCCCGGGTCCCGACGCAGCTCTGGTCGGTCCACGAGGTGCACACCTGGTTCGCCACCACGTCCCGCGCGGTGGAGTCCGGTGACCCGGCCGTGGCGACGGCGGCGGCCGAGGTCATGGACGGGCTGTTCGAGGTCCACCGGCGGAACGTCGGGATCCCGCGGACGCACCGCCCGGCGGACGACACCACCGAAGACCGCGTCGGTCCGGTCGGCCGTACCCTGCTGCGAGACGTCCGCTCCGGCGCGTTGGCGGTGGGGTCCACGCATCGGCTCGAGGACCTCGTGACACGGACCGGTGCCACACCCGAGCAGGTGCACGGAGCACTGCGCTGGCTGCACGACCTGGGGCTCGTCGAGGACGACGGCGGCCGGTACCGCGTCGGGCAACCGTCGCTCGCAACCTGGCGCGACACGATGGAGCTGCTCACCGGCGTCTTCACCCACGGCGCCGTCCACGTCCTGCCCGGCCTGCGGGGCCCCGCGCTCGAGGAGTTCCGCACGCTCGTCGCACGGGCACGCGCGGACGGCCAGGTGCGCGATCACCGGTACACGGAGAGTTCGTTCGCGGTCACACGCTTCCTGTCCGAACAGTCCGGCAACCGCTGGGTGCGTGAGGCCCTGCGCCTCGCGATGGCCCGGCTCGCCTACGCGTTGCCCGAGGCACCCGCGTTCCGGCAGTGGGACGCAGAAGCGCTCTGGCTCACGCTCGACGCGGCCGCCGGCAGCGGCGACGTCGAGACCGCCCGAGCCGCTGCCCGCCGGTTCGTCGACGTCGCACGAGCCCACGTGGACGACGTCACGGCGCGGTGGGGCACGATGGGGTCATGACCGACGAGCGCGACGACGTCCTGATCCACGCCACCGGGGTCCGCGTCACGCGCTCCGGCCGCGAACTGCTGCACGACATCGACCTGACCGTCCGCCGCGGCGAGCACTGGGCGCTGCTCGGACCGAACGGTGCCGGCAAGTCCACCCTGCTCGCCGTCCTCGGCGCGACCGGACACCCCACCGCGGGCACGGTCGAGGTCCTCGGTCGCCGACTCGGACGCGTCGACGTCCGCGAACTCCGTCAGCACATCGGCCACGTCGACCCCCGACACCGCATGCTGTCGCCGCTCACCGTCCTCGAGACGGTGCTGACCGGCCTGACCGGCACGACGGACCTCATGATGCGGTGGGAACCCTCGGCCGAACAGGTCGCCCTGGCCGAGCAGCACGTCGCCGACGTGGGGCTCACGGCGCGACGGGACGCCCGGTGGCCGGTGCTGTCGCAGGGCGAGCGGGGCCGCGCCCTCATCGCCCGGGCCCTGATGTCCGAGCCCCAGCTGCTCCTGCTCGACGAGCCCGCGACCGGGTTGGACGTCGCCGCCCGGGAGCACCTGCTCGAGACCGTCGACGCCCTGCGGCACCGGCACCCGGGCCTCGGCAGCGTCATGGTGACCCACCACCTGGAGGACCTGCCGGCCTCGACGTCGCACGCGATGCTCCTGCGCGACGGCGCCGCGGTGGCCCAGGGCACCTCGGACCAGGTCATCACGTCGTCGGCGGTGTCGCACGCGTTCGACTTCCCGCTCGCGATCCTGCGGGCCGAGGGGCGCTGGGCCGCACGCCGATCCGCCTGACGCGTGCTTGAATGGGCGTTCCGTGTCCGCGGCCCGTGTCGGGGAGGGACCCGGCACCGCACCACGGTGTCACGCCGCTGACCGTCACCAGGGGGAACCATGACGAACACGCCGCCGCCCTTCCCGGGGTCCGCGCCGCAGCCGAACGACGGCCAGCCGAACACCGGCCAGCCGAACGGCCAGCAGTACCCGCAGCAGCCCGCCGGGCCGCCCCAGCCCGACGGCCAGCCGTCCGCGCAGCAGCCGCCGCAGTACCAGCAGCAACCCCCCGCCGGCCAGCAGTACCAGCAGCAGCCGTACACCGGTCAGCCGCAGGCCCAGCAGCCGTACGCCCAGCAGCCGTACGCCCAGGCAGCCCCGGCCGGCACCGCACCGTACGCTCCCCCGCCCAAGTCCTCGTCCCGCGGCAAGCGCGTCCTGATCTCGGTGCTCGGCGTCGTCGTCGCCGTCGTGGTGGCGTTCCTCGTCCGCCAGGGCCTGAACGCGTCCTTCAGCGACTCCACCGAGGAGAAGGTCTCGAAGGCGGTCGAGCAGATCCGCGAGCAGAGCGACCTGCCGAAGCAGGTCGACTCCGTCACGACGTGGACCGGGATCGAGGCCGAGGGCGCCGCGATCCACTACGACTACACGGTGTCGGCGAACGTCGACCCGGCCTCGATCACCGAAGGTGCCATCCGCGACGCCGTCGGGCCGAACCTCTGCTCGAACAGCGAGACGAAGAAGCTCCTCGACGAGGACGTCGACATGCGGTACACCTACAAGTTCGAGGGCTCGTCGAAGACCGTCGACACGACCTTCACCAAGGCCGACTGCTCCTGAGTCCCGCGGCCCGTCACGCGGTCGCGGCGGCAGCAGCCCCCGCGCCCGTCACGCGGTCGCGGCGGCAGCAGCCCTCGCGGCCGCGGGCAGGGCGTCCAGGATCCGTCCGACGGCGCGGTCGTCGTGGGCGGCGGTGACGAACCACGCCTCGAACACGCTCGGCGGCAGGGTCACCCCGGCGTCGAGCATCGCGTGGAAGAACGGCGCGTAGCGGAACACGTCCTGTGCCCGCACGTCGTCGTAGTTGCGCGGTGCCTGCTCGGTGAACGCGAACGAGAACAGGTTGCCGGCGTGCTGCACGGTGTGGGCGACGCCCGCGGCCGACAGTGCCTGGCTCGTGGCGGTCGCGATGGTCGACGCCGTGCGGTCGAGGTGCTCGTACACCTCGGCCGTCGCCGCGCGGAGCGTGGCGGTACCGGCAGCGACCGCGAGCGGGTTGCCGGAGAGCGTGCCCGCCTGGTACACCGGCCCGAGCGGGGCGAGGAAGTCCATGACCTCGCGCCGACCACCGAGGGCGGCGAGGGGCATGCCACCACCGATGACCTTGCCGAACGTGATGAGGTCGGGCTTCCACCCGGCGCCGTCCGGCACGACCTTGGACGCCTCGAGGCCCCACCAGCCTGCAGCTCCGACCCGGAACCCGGTCAGGACCTCGTCGACGATGAGCAGCGCCCCGTGCGCCTGCGTGATCTGCGCCAGTGCCCGGTTGAAGCCGCGCTCGGGAGCCAGCACGCCCATGTTCGCGGCGGCCGACTCGACGATCACGGCGGCGATCCGCTCGGAGTGCTCATCGAAGGCCCGGCGGACGGCGTCGAGGTCGTTGTACGGCAGCACGAGGGTCTGCGCGGCGGTCTCGGCGGTGATGCCCGCGCTGCCCGGCATGGCCAGGGTCGCGACACCCGAGCCGGCCTCGGCCAGCAGGGAGTCCGAGTGGCCGTGGTAGTGCCCGGCGAACTTCACGAGCAGGTCGCGGCCGGTGTACCCGCGGGCCAGTCGGATCGCGGTCATCGTGGCCTCGGTGCCGGTCGACACCATGCGGAGCTTCTCGATGGGGCCGTCGCCGTCCACCGACACCCGCTGCTTCACGAGTTCGGCCAGCTCGGTCTCGCCCGGGGTCGACGCCCCGAACGACAGTCCGCGCGCGGCGGCCTGCTGCACGGCCTCGACCGTGCCGGGGTGGGCGTGCCCGAGGATCGCTGGCCCCCACGACGCGACGAGGTCGACGTACTCGCGACCCTCGGCGTCGGTGACGTAGGCGCCCTTCGCGGACACCAGGAAGCGCGGGGTGCCGCCGACCGACCCGTAGGCGCGGACCGGGGAGTTCACGCCACCGGGGATCGCGTTCTTGGCGCGGCCGAAGAGCTGGTCGTTCGTGGTCATTCGGGGGCCTTCCCGGTCGAGGCGATGCCGGCGACGTCGGCGGTGCTGCCCGAGGTGCGGAGGCCCGCTTCCTCGTTGAGCTTCCGCGCGATGTCGACGGCGAAGTAGGTCAGGATCGCGTCGGCACCGGCGCGCTTGATGCCGACGAGCGACTCCATCGCGGCTGCGTCGCGGTCGATCCAGCCGTTCTGTGCTGCTGCGGTGATCATCGCGTACTCGCCCGAGATCTGGTACGCCCAGACCGGGACCGGCGAGGTCGCCGCGGTCTCGGCGAGCACGTCGAGGTAGCTCATCGCGGGCTTCACCATCACGATGTCGGCACCCTCGTCGACGTCGAGTGCGACCTCGCGCAGGCCCTGACGACCGTTCGCGGCGTCGATCTGGTAGGTCCGACGGTCACCGACGAGCGACGACGACACCGCCTCACGGAAGGGACCGTAGAAAGCCGAGGCGTACTTCGCGGCGTAGGCGAGCAGCGCGGTGCCGCTGTGCCCGGCACCGTCGAGGGCGTCACGTGCGGCGGCGATCTGGCCGTCCATCATGCCGCTCATGCAGACGAGCTCGGCACCGGCCTCGGCCTGCGCGACCGCCATGTCGCGGTAGCGCAGCAACGTGGCGTCGTTGTCGACGGAGCCGTCGGCGGCCAGCACGCCGCAGTGCCCGTGGTCGGTGAACTCGTCGAGGCACAGGTCGGACTGCACCACGAGGGCGTCCCCCACCTCTTGCCGAGCCACGCGGATCGCCACGTTGAGGATGCCGTCCGGATCGGTCGCACCGGAGCCGTCGGCGTCCTTCGTGGTCGGCACGGCGAACAGGTTCACGCCACCCACACCGACCGACGCGGCGTCGACCAGCGCACGGCGGAACGAGTCGAGGGAGTGCTGCTGCACACCCGGCATGCTCGAGATGTCCACGGCGTCGGTCGCGCCTTCGCGGATGAACATCGGCAGCACGAGCTCGGCGGGGTGGAGCCGGGTCTCGGCCACGAGTCGTCGCATCGCAGGGGTGGCGCGGAGCCGACGGGGGCGGACCTGGGGGAAGCGTCCAGTCACGGGTGACCTTCCTGGTGGGGGGTGGTGGGGTTCAGTGCCGCGACGACGGCGTCGAGCAGGGCTTCTGCGGACCGGTCGTGTGCGACGGCGTGCACGGGCAGGCCGGCGGCACGTGCGTCGGTTGCGGTCCCGGGGCCGATGCAGGCCACGGTGGTGCGGGGGTCGAGCGGGGTCATCCGGCGGGCGATCTCGCGGGCGACGCTGCCGCTCGTCACGAGCACCGCAGCGGGCGCCGTTTCGAAGGTGATCGGCTCGTCGCCGGTCCCCACGGTACGGTACGCGACCACGTCGTCCACGTCGATGCCGCGGGCACGCAGGCCGTCGACGAGCGTGGGTGCCGCGATCTCGGAGCGGGGGAACAGCACGGTGCCGTCGGTGTCCGGCAGCTCCTGCACCAGTCCGGCGGCGGACGTCTCGGCCGGGACCAGGTCGACGACCCAGCCCGCAGCGCGCGCGGCACGGGCGGTCGGCTCGCCGACCGCGGCGACGCGCACCCCGGCCGGGAGGCCCGCCACGCGTCCCGCCAGGACCGTCACGGCCGTCGCACTGGTCACCACGACCCATGCGTAACCAGCCACGTTGGTTCCGTCACCGACAGAACCGGGTGATCCGGGCCTCCCGGCCGCACCGGAGGCGACCAGTCGCCGGACCGCAGCGTCGAGCGCAGAGGGGTCCGACGGCGGAGCGTCCGTGATGAGGGGGACGACGACGGGGGCGAGCCCACGGGCCAGGGCGGCCGCGGCGACCCGGTCCCCCCACGCACCGCCACGCGGGACGAGGACGACCGGGGGTCGCGCCTCGTCCGTCGCGGTGGTGGAGGGTTCCGTGGTGACCGCCTACTCGGCCGGCGTCGCCAGGCCGGGGCCCGCGGTGTACGGCCCGTCCGTGGTGTCCTCGGCGACGGTGGTCGCCAGGTCGGCGAGCTCCGCAGCACCGTTCTCGAGCAGCTCGGTCGCCACGCGGCCACCGACCGCGAGCGCCTCGTCGAGACGGTCCTGCGCCGAACCGTCGAGCACGGCCGCGTGCGATGCGGTGCGGTACTCGGTGCCGTCGGGGCGGTAGACGGTCGCGGACACGAGCAGGAGCTCGGCGTCCACCACGGCCGTCGCACCGATCGGAGCGGAGCAGCCGGCCTCGAGCTTGGCGAGCACCTCGCGCTCGGCCGTCACCGTGAGGCGGGTCGGGGCGTGCTCGATCTTGCGGAGTGCCGCGAGCAGCCCCCGGTCGGTCTCGTCCGTGCGGATCTCGACCGCGAGCGCACCCTGCCCGGGAGCACTCGGCCAGAAGCCGAGGTCGAGCAGCTCGGTGGCGGCCGACAGGCGGTCGATGCGCCCCAGGCCGGCGGCGGCGAGCACCACGGCGTCCAGGTCGTCGTCCACCCGACCGAGGCGGGTGTCGATGTTGCCGCGGATGTCGACGACGTCCAGGTCGGGCCGTGCGGCACGGAGCTGCGCGGCACGGCGCGGCGAACCGGTACCGACCTTCGCGCGGTCCGGCAGCGTGTCGACGGTCGCACCGTTGCGCGCGACGAGGACATCGCGGGCGTCCGCACGCTTCGGGACGGCACCGATCGTCAGACCCGGGTACGGGGCGGTCGGCAGGTCCTTCAGCGAGTGCACGAGCACGTCGACCTCGCCGGCGACCAGGGCTTCACGCAGAGCACTGGCAAAGACACCGGTGCCGCCGAGCGAGGCCAGGGACGCACGGTTCGTGTCGCCCTCGCTCGTGACGGTGACGAGTTCGACGGGTCGACCGGCCGCCTTCGCCAGGCGGTCGGCGACGTCCTGCGACTGCGCGACCGCGAGCCGGCTGGCACGGGTGCCCAGCCGGATCGGGGCCGGGCCGTCGGGGGACGTCGTGTTGGGGTCGTTCACGGGTGCATCGGTCACGGGGCGACGCCGGCGGCGGCGGGCTTGAACCCCGCTCGCACGTTCTCGCAGCAGCCCGGACGGCACACGTCGTACCAGGGACCGATGTCGGTCATGTGCGGACGCTCGGCCTTCGGCGTGCCGTTGACCCGCTCGAGCACCAGGTCGACGAGACCGGACACGTAGGCCGGGTCGATGCCGGGGGTCTGCGTGCGGAGCGACCAGAAGCCGAGCTCACCGGCGGTCTCGGTGGCTTCCTCGTCGAGGTCCCACATGACCTCCATGTGGTCGCTGACGAAGCCGAGCGGGACGATCAGCACGGCACGCGTCGGGCCGCCCTTGAGGTCCTCGTTCATGTAGTCGTTGATGTCCGGCTCGAGCCACGGCTGCGTCGGGGGGCCGGAACGCGACTGGTAGACGAGCTTCCAGGCGGGCTTCGACGTGCCCTGCAGGTGGGCGTGCTCGGGCTGCTCGAGGAGCTCGGCCCAGGCCTGGTCGAGCACGACCTCGCCCACGGCGAGGTGCTGTGCCTCGTACGCGCCGTGCTCGTCGAACCCGCGGTAGTCGGGGCCGGAGCGGGCGGCGTCGGTCGAGGGGATCGAGTGCGTCGAGAAGAGCACCTGCAGCTCGGTCGCGACGTCCAGGCCATCGTTCTCGGCGATCGCGCGGGCCATGCCGTCGCGGACGCCGTCGATGAACGGGCGGACGAAGCCCGGGTGGTCGAAGAACTGGCGGACCTTGTCGATCTGGATCGTGTCGATCAGACCGGTCTCGTTGAGCACGCGGGCGTAGTCCTCGCGGTACTGCCGGCAGCTCGAGAACGACGAATACGCGCTCGTGGCGATGGCGACGAGCTTGGTGTAGCCCTTGTCCGCTGCCTCGGTGAAGGCCTCTTCGAGGTAGGGCGCCCAGTTGCGGTTGCCCCAGAGCACCGGCATGTCGATGCCGCGCGACGCCAGCTCGGCCTCGAGCGCGGCCTTGAGCGCACGGTTCTGCGCGTTGATGGGGCTCACACCGCCGAAGTGGCGGTAGTGGTGCGCGACCTCCTCCAGCCGCTCGTCCGGGATCCCGCGGCCGCGGGTGACGTTGCGCAGGAAGGGGATGACGTCGTCCTGGCCCTCGGGACCACCGAAGCCCGCGAGCAGGATCGCGTCGTACGCGGTCGGGGTCTCGACGTGCTCGGGTCCGGACGCTGCCGCTGGGGTCGCGGCGAGGACCTGGCCGTTCGTGATCATGCTGGTGTCGGTCATGACAGCACCTCCGGGAGTTCGGCGGTCGTCACGCGACGACCCGTGAAGAAGGGGACCTCTTCGCGCACGTGCATGCGCGCCTCGGTGTAACGGAGATCGCGCATCAGGTCGACGAGGTCGACCAGGTCCGGGCTCTCGAGCGGCAGGATCCACTCGTAGTCGCTCAGGGCGAAGGTCGCGATGGTGTTCGTGAGCACGCGGCGGTACTTCGCGCCGGCGATGCCGTGGTCGCGGAGCATCTTCGAGCGCTCGTCCTCGGGCAGCAGGTACCACTCGTAGGAGCGGACGAACGGGTACACCGTGATCCACGCCTCGGGGTCCTTGCCGCGCAGGAACGCGGGGGTGTGCCGCTTGTTGAACTCGGCTTCGCGGTGCATGGCCATCACGTGCCACACCGGCTCGGCGTCCTGGAACAGTCCGGTGCGGCGGATCTCGCGCAGCACGGCCTGGATCGCCTGTGCGTCGTCGCCGTGCAGCCAGACCATGACGTCGGCGTCGGCGCGGAAGGCCGAGACGTCGTAGAAGCCACGGATCGTGACCCCGCGCTCGGCAGCGCTGGCGATCACGGCGTCGAGTTCGGCCACGGCGTCGTCGCCGACGCGGTGGATCGGACCGAGGGGCCGGCGGAACACTGCCCACAGAGCGTAGGCCGTCAGCAGGTTCGGGTCGATCCCGGAGTCCGGGTGACCGGTCTCGGCGGGTTCGGCGTGGGGGTGGTCGTTCGCGGGCACGGGCGCGTCGGAGCTCATGGATCCATTGTCCTATCGGTTGCCAGGGTGGTGGCCGCCCCGCCTCCGGTGGACCGCGCTCGGGCGGTCTACCGCCGTCGGAGCACCATCACGACGATACCCCCGACCACTGCCACGCCGGCTGCGAGACCGGCCAGGTAGGGGACGGGCTGCTCGTCGAGGCCGCGCTTGAACCTCGACGCGGCGATCCCGATCTGCTTCGGGACGTTGAGCTTGTCCTCGATCGCGTCGAGGGTGTCGAACAACTGGGCGCGGGTCGCGGCGACGCGGGCAGCGAGATCGTCGTGCGGGTCGGTCACGGTTCCTCCGTCGGTGGTGCGGCTGTCGGGGCTGTCGACGCTCAGGAGCGGCTGTCGACGTCCGGCTTGCGGCTGCCGTACTGCGTCGGCGGGGTCGGCTTCTTGCCGAGGCCCTTGACCGCGTTGATGTCGTTCTTGACGCTGTCGATCGTGCGCTTGGGCGTGAGGGGCAGGCCCTTCTTCAGGCGCTTCCAGCCGACCAGGCCGAGGATCGCGGCGATGACGAGCATCACCACGGCCACCACCAGTGCGGCCAGCCACGCCGGCATCACGGTCGCCAGGCCCATCACGGCTGCGGTCAGCAGGACGCCGATCGCGTAGAGCACCACGACGAGCGCACCGACCAGCAGCCCGGCTGCCAGACCGAAGATCTTCGCCTTCGCGAGCATCTCGGCCTTGAGCAGGTCGATCTCGCCCTTGACCAGGCCCTTGACGAGCTTCGGGACGTCACCGACCAGGCCGAACAGCGAACGCGACTTGCGATCGCGGGTGTCCGTCATGAGGTGGTGGTGTCCTTCTTCTGGCCGACCTTGCGGACGGCCTTCTTGGTGGTCTCACCGATGAACTCGGCGACGTCCGGGGTCTTGTCGGCGATGAAGTCTTCAGCGACGTGCACGCCCTTCTGGACGCCGTTGCTGTTCCAGACCTTGCCGCTGACGGTCTTGATCTGCTCGTACCGCGCCCGTCCGGCTCGCGATCCCAGGACGTACCCGAGTGCGGCGCCGGCGACGAACAGGAGCTTTCCGCGCATGTGCGATTCCTCCGTGCATTGGTTGTGCGGTGGTCATGCACCGAACGGAATACGTCCGGCGGTCTCACCAACAGTAGCCCTCAGGGGCTGCGCGGTCCGCTCAGGAACGAAGGAGCTCGTCGCCTGCCTTCCGGGCCGCGCCGATGATGCCCGCCAGTCCGCGTCCGGTCGAGGCCTCGCCGATGCCGACGACGCCCTCGGCCAGCCCGGCTGCGGTCAGGTCCGGCCCGTACCAGCCGACGCGTGCGGCCCCGCTGACGCGGTCCGCCGTGATCGGCACGCCGAGCAGCGTGGAGGCGTCCTGCAGGGCACGGCTGCCGACGGGGTCGGCCGGGTCGACCGGGAGGCTCGTGGCCACGCCCGCCGTGTCCGTCGCGCTGGTCGCGTAGCTGAGTCGCAGGACGTGGCGTCCGTCCGCCACGTCGGCCAGCCACGGCCACTTCACGGTGGCGTGCGTCAGGGCCTTCGCCGAGACGGCCTGCGCGTCCGGGTGCACGAGCATGCCGGTGCCACGCGGGGCGGCGTCGAGCTCCGGCTGGTCGACGACGAGCGTGACGAGCTGGATGCCCGTCCGGTCGGGTGCAGCCGTGCGCTCCGGGTCGGCGACGGAGGAAAAGGTGTGCTGGGCCGGCAGCCGTTCGGTGGTGCCGTCGGCGCGGACGGTCTCCACCGCGTGCGCCTCGATCCGGGTCGCCCGGGTGTGCAGTCGGACGTCGACGCCGTAGGTGGCCATGTCGGCGACGAGTTCGTCCACGAGCCGCACCGTGCCACCGCGGATCCCCTGCACCGGGGTGCCGGCGGCCGCCCGTGCCCGCAGCGACAGGACCGCCCGTGCCAGGGAGCCCTCGCGCAGCAGTGCGGCGCGCAGGCCCGGAGCCACCCGGTCGGGGTCGAGCTGGTCGGGGTGGGTGGAGTGCACGCCACCGGCGATCGGCACCACCAGGTCGTCGAGCACCCGCTCCCCCATGCGCCGGCGGACGAGTTCGCCGAGCGAGGAGGCCTTGGCGCCCACCGGAGCCGGCAGCAACGAGTCCATCTGGGCGCGCAGACCGCCCTGCTGTCCGACCACGGCCAGCACGTCGGCCGCCATCGGGGTGCTCGGGATGCCGAGGAGCCCGGTCGCGGGGATCGGCGAGGTCCGGCCGTCGCGGGTCATCAGCCACGCGCCGCGGGGGTCGGGGGCGACGACGTCGTTGCCCAGTCCCAGCTCGGTCGCCAGGCGGCCGACGGCGTCCGTGCGGGTGGCGAACGAGTCCGCCGCCATGTCCAGGTCGATCCCGCCGACGGTGTGCCGACGGATCATGCCCCCGAGCTCGCCCGAGGACTCGACGAGCACCACGTGGGCGCCGCCCTTGGCCAGGTCACGCGCGGTGACGAGCCCGGCGATCCCGCCGCCGACCACGACGACGTCGGTCATGCGCCGGCTCCGTCCCCGAGGGAGTGGACGAGCTCGACCACGCGGGTCAGGACGTCCGGGTCGGTCTCCGGCGGGACCCCGTGGCCCAGGTTCACGACGTGGGCCCGTGCGGCACCGCCCCGACGGACGACGTCGCGGACGTGCGCTTCGAGGACGTCCCACGGCGCCGAGAGCATCGCCGGGTCGATGTTGCCCTGCACGCTGACGCCGGTGCCGACGCGCTGGACTGCCTGGTCGAGGGGCAGGCGCCAGTCGACCCCGATCGCGTCGACGCCGACGGTGTCCGTGCCGAAGGTCGTCATGTCGGCCAGGACCTCGCCGCTGCCGACACCGAAGTGGATGCGCGGGACCCCGAGCTCGGCGACGTACGACATGGCCCGGGCGGAGTGCGGCGCGACGTACCGGATGTAGTCGGCGCGGGAGAGCGACCCGACCCACGAGTCGAACAGCTGCGCGGCCGAGGCCCCGGCGAGCACCTGGGCCCGCAGGAACATCCCGGACACCTCGGCGGCCCAGGCGAGCAGCCGCGACCAGGTCTCGGGGTCGGCGTGCATGAGCGTGCGCGCGCGGATGTGGTCCTTCGACGGGCCGCCCTCGACCAGGTAGGCGGCCAGGGTGAACGGTGCCCCCGCGAAGCCGATCAGCGGGGTGTCGCCGAGCTGCTCGACCGTTCGGCGGACGGCCTGCTCGATGGGGGCGAGGGCCGCGGGGTCGAGCTGCTCGAGCGCGTCGACGTCCGCGGGGGTGCGGATCGGCGACGAGAGCACCGGACCACGACCGGGGACGATCTCGACGTCCACGCCGGCGAGCTTGATCGGCACGACGATGTCGCTGAAGAAGATGCCCGCGTCGACACCGTGCCGGCGCACCGGCTGCAGGGTGATCTCCGACGCCATCTCCGGGTCGAGGCACGCATCGAGCATGGCTGTGCCGATCCGAAGCTCGCGGTACTCCGGCAGGGACCGTCCGGCCTGCCGCATGAACCACACCGGGAGCGTCTCCGGACGGTCACCCCGCAGGGCCCGTACCAGGCGGGAACCACTCGTCCGCCCTGATGCCAGGGGGTGGGAGTCGGGGAGGGATGTGCTCGTCGCTTCGGTCACCGGATGATTCTCCCATCGAGCGCGTTACCATTGACTACGTGCTCATCTGTCTCACGGCGTCGCATCGCAACGCCAGCTTCGATCTCCTGGAGCGACTGAGCATCGGTGCACCCGCGGCAGCCAGCCGACTCGTCACGGATGCCGGCGTCCTCGACGGTGCAGTGGTCCTCGCGACCTGCAACCGCTTCGAGGCGTACCTGGACATCGCGGGCGACGAGAGCGACTCCGCCGTCTCCGCCACCGTGCAGGCCGTGGCCGCCGCGAGCGACCTCGACGCGACCGAGGTCCTGGACTCCGTCAACGTGCTCGGCGGCAAGGACGTCGTGCAGCACCTGTTCGCCGTGTCGAGCGGTCTCGAGTCCGTCGTCGTCGGCGAGACCGAGATCTCCGGCCAGGTCCGTCGCTCGCTCGAGGACGCCCGGTCGAACGGCACCACCACCTCGGACCTCGAGCGCCTGTTCCAAGAGGCCGCGCACACCTCGCGCGGCGTCAAGACCCGCACCCGCATCGGCGCCGCCGGCCGGTCGCTCGTGCGCCTCGGCCTCGAACTCGCCTCGTCGCGCGTCACCGACTGGGCCCGCACCCGCGTGCTGCTCGTCGGCACCGGCAGCTACGCGGCGACCACCATCGCCGCCCTGCGCGACCGCGGTGCCACGAACATCCAGGTCTTCTCGCCCTCGGGTCGCGCGTCCTGGTTCGCCGCCAAGCACGACCTCGTCGCCACCCGTGACCTGCGCCAGGCCATCGGGGCGAGCGACGTCCTGATCACCTGCACCTCGAGCGAGGTCCCGGTCGTCGCACCGGCCGACCTCGACGACGGGGTCCGCCGCATCGTCATCGACCTCGGGCTCCCCCGCAACGTCGACCCCGCGGCCGCCGGCGTCGACGGCGTCGAGCTGCTCGACCTCGAGACGATCAGCATCCACGCCCCGATCTCCGAGCTGAACGCCGAGTCCGAGGCCCGCGCGATGGTCGACGACGCCGTGTCCCGGTTCCGCGCCCAGGCGATGGAGCAGTCGACGACCCCGGCGCTCGTGGCGTTCCGCAAGCACGTGTTCGACATCCTCGACGACGAGATCGAGCGGGCCAAGCGCCGCGCGGACGCCGACGGCGAGTCCGTCGAGCACACCGAGCGGGCGCTCCGGCACCTGGTCGGCGTCCTGCTGCACCGTCCGTCGGTCCGCGCCCGTGAGCTCGGTCGCGCCGGTCGCGGCGAGGAGTTCGTCGGGGCGATCGACTCCCTGTACGGCGTCCGCCCCGACGCCGAACCGGAGCTGCCGTCGCCCGTCGTCCCGCTGGCCGACCGCACGGCCCTGGACCCGACCACCCCGGGTCGCGACGACCAGGCGGACGCGAGCTGAGCCTCCAGACAGGCGCCCAACCACCCACACTGCGCGTGAGTGCGCTGCTGCTGGTGCGTGACCGACGTGTCCTGATGGTGCGCGCCCGGGCGCGCTCAGTCGGGTCGAGGCGTCATCGGCTGCGTCGGAGATGCGCTGGTACTCCCGCGCCATCATCCGCAACGTCGACGGATCACCCTTGACCGGATCGTCACCCTGATCGACAACGTCCCACCCCGACGGCCGCCCCATGGCTACTGAGCCCTCGAGGCGACGGGCCCGCCGCCGCCGTTCTCGTCGTTGACCTGCAGGGCCTGCGCGAGCTTCTCGTCGGTCTCGGTGTAGGTCTCGATGGACGAGCTCAGCATGTCCGCCAACGCCTTCGTCGACTCGCTGATCTTGTCCCGCTTGTCGCCCCAGCGGTGGTCGAAGTCGTGCAGAGCGTCCTGTACCGTCCCCGAACCGATCTCGTCGTCGGACGCATCGACACGCTTGTGCGCCTGCTCGAGCGTGCTGTGCACGGTCGTCAGGTCGTTCTGGAGCTCCCCGAGCCCCATCAGATCAACCAGCAGTTTGCCTGCCACGGAACAATCCCTCCCCGATCACGAACCGGCACCACCAGGACGACGCCACAGGAACCGCGACGACCCCGTGCCCCACGCGATCGCGGGGCACGGGGTCGACGACGATGTCAGCCCTTGAGGCCGGAGGCCAGCGACTCGTCCGTCTCGGACAGGGTCTGCGAAGCCTTCGAGAGGAACGTGGAGAGGCCTTCGAGCCCCTGGACCGTCTGGCTCACGCCACGGTTGAACTCGTCGTAGGACTCGCCGAACGCGACGGACGACTTGTCGGTGACGTAGCCATCCGAGATGAGCTGCTGGATCTTTCGCTGCAGTGCTGACAGACGGTCTTCGATGTCTGCCTGGCCTGCCTTGAGGTCGGAGGCTGCTGCCTCGAGGTCTGCGTACGAGACGTTGATGTTCGCCACGGTGTGACTCCCTTTCCCCGGAGTTTCGTTGTCCCCCCAACGGGGCGTGTGGGATGGACACTACCATCGTCCTGCGACACGAAGTCAACGCTACGGGGGATTGCCATGACCTTCACGTTCACGATGGTCGACCGCGAGAGCGGCCAGACCGCGAACGTCTACGTCGACGGTGACGATTCCCGGGCGGTGCGCGAGTTGGTGGCCGAGGCCGAGCGCCTCATCGCGACGGACGTCGACGCCTCCGGTCGGACTCCGGTGTACTTCGTCGGGGAGCAGCAGCTCGACCTCTCGGCGTCGGTCGCCGAGTCCGGTGTCCGGGAGGGAGTGGTGGTGAGCCGCAGCCTGGAACAGGTGCCGCCGCAGCCACTCCGTCCGCTGACCGACGCCGAGATCCGGATCGTCTCCGGGCTGCACGCGGGGACGATTGTCCGGGTCAGCACCGGCACGGTGACCATCGGTACAGCACGGTCCGCGCACGTGCGGGTGCCGGTGAGCACCACGGACGAGGTGGAGGCCGAGGCGTCGGGGGTCGACACGGTGCCGGAGATCGCCCTGCTGGTCACGGTGACCGCCGACGGCGCGAAGGTGCGTCCGGCGAACGGCTTCTCCGGAGCGCTGCTCGACGGTGAGCCGGTCACCGAGGAGACGGACTGGCCCGAGACAGCACAGCTCGCGATCGGTGCGGTACTGCTCGGATTCGGCCGCGCTCCGGACCGTGGCGCCCATCTGTCACTGGCGGACGACGGCATGTCGCTCGAGTACAACCGGCCGCCGCGCATCCTGCCCCCGGACGAGCACACCCGCTACCAGCTGCCGCCGCCGCCGACCGAGCCCCCCGCCCGGGCGCTGCCCATCCTGATGGCACTGGCGCCGATGGGCATGGCGGTCATGTTCGTGTCGACAACCGGCCGCTGGATCTACCTGCTCATCGCCTTGCTGTCGCCGGTCCTGATGATCATCACAGGGCTGCAGGGTCGCCGACAGGGCAAGAAGACGTACCGGCAGCGCGTCGTGGAGTACGAGGACACCAAGGCGCGGATCGAGGCGGACGCGACCGAGAGCCTCCAGTCCGAACGCGCACGCTGGATCGCGAGCGCGCCGGACCCGGCCGCCGTCTACGAGACCGCGGTCACGCCGCTGCCGCGACTGTGGGAGCGACGCCGGACTGATCCGGACCACCTGCTCGTCCGCGTCGGCACGGCGACGCAGCGCTCCGAGGTGACCATCGAGGACCCGGAGCAGCTGTCCCACAAGCGGACCGTGGCGTGGGACGCCACGGACGTGCCGGTCCGCATCCGTCTGGCCGAGCGCGGCGTGATCGGCATCGCCGGTCCCGACGACGACGCCCGACGACTGGCGAACTGGGTGGTCGCGCAGCTCGCGACGCTGCAGAGCCCGAAGGACGTCACCTTCACGCTGCTCACCGACACCACGCGCACGTCGCTGTGGGAGTGGATGTCCTGGCTGCCGCACGTCCGCCGGGACGGTGCAGACCAGCCGATGACGAGCATCGCCTCGAACGCCGCGTCGACCGCGCGGGCGATCGCCGAGCTCGCCGCGATCATCGACGCCCGGAAAGAGGCGGGTATCGGCAAGAAGACCCCGCCAGCTGACGAGATCGTCGTCGTGATGGACGGCGCACGGCGGCTCCGCGCGATGCCCTCGCTCGTGCAGGTGCTCAAGGAGGGGCCGTCGGTCGGGGTGTTCAGCATCTGCCTCGACCTGGACGAACGGCTCCTGCCCGAGGAGTGCGACGCGGTGGTGGTCGTCCGCGACGACCGGGTGCGGGTCACCCAGCAGCGCAGTGAGCGCATCGACGACGCACGCCCCGACCTGGTCGACCAGGACTGGCTCGAGTGGGTAGCCCGGTCGCTGTCGCCGATCGTCGACGCCAGCCCGGACGTGCAGGACGGCGCCATCCCCTCGTCCGCCCGCCTGCTCGACGTCCTCCAGCTCGAACCGCCGACGTCCGAGGCCGTCCAGGCTCGCTGGCTGCTCGGCGGCCGCAGCACCACCGCCGTGGTGGGGGCGTCGATCGACGGGCCGTTCGCGATCGATCTGCGGAACGACGGTCCGCACGGCCTGGTCGCCGGCACGACCGGTTCCGGCAAGTCCGAGCTGCTGCAGACGATCGTGGCGTCCCTGGCGGTGGCGAACAGGCCGGACGAGATGAACTTCGTGCTCGTCGACTATAAGGGCGGTGCGGCCTTCAAGGACTGCGTCGACCTGCCGCACACCGTCGGCATGGTCACGGACCTCGACACGCACCAGGTCGAGCGCGCGCTCGAGTCGCTCGGTGCCGAGCTCCGCACCCGCGAGCACGCCCTCGCGGAGGTCGGCGCGAAGGACCTCGAGGACTACCAGGACCTGCAGGCCAAGCGTGCGGCGAACGGGGACACCATCCCGAGCCTGCCGCGGCTGCTGATCGTCATCGACGAGTTCGCCTCGCTCGCCCGTGAGCTGCCCGACTTCGTCAAGGGCCTGGTGAACATCGCCCAGCGCGGTCGCTCCCTCGGCATCCACCTCATCCTCGCCACGCAGCGACCGGGCGGCGTCGTCTCGCCTGAGATCCGCGCGAACACGAACCTGCGGATCGCGCTGCGCGTCACCGACCAGTCGGAGAGCCAGGACGTCATCGGCGCGAACGACGCCGCGCGGATCGCGAAGTCGACCCCGGGGCGCGCCTACGTGCGGCTCGGCGCGGCCTCGCTGCTGCCGTTCCAGTCCGGTCGCGTCGGCGGGCGCCGGCCCGGCACGGACGACCAGGAGGCCCGACCCGCCCTGGTCCGCGAGCTCACGTTCGCCTCGTACAGTGACCCGGCCCCTCGCCCGGCCGCCGTCGAGGCCGCCGCGAGCGACGTGGAGGTCACCGACCTGAGCGTCCTCGTCGCGTCCATCGACGACGCCACCCGAGCCCTCGGCACCCCCGAGCAGCGGAAGCCCTGGCTGCCACCGCTCGGCGAGGTCGTCGGGCTCGACGACGTCGAGGCGACCGGCACCGGCGACCTGGCGCCCCTGGCGGTCGCCTGGGGCGTCGAGGACCACCCCGGTGACCAGCGGCAGCGCCCGGCGGTGTTCGACCTCGACGCGGACGGCCACCTGTTCGTGATCGGCTCGCCACGCTCCGGTCGCAGCCAGACCCTCCGCACCCTCGCCGGTGCGATGGCCCTGCGGCTCGGCGTCGGCGACGTGCACATGTACGGGATCGACTGCGGCAACGGTGCCCTGCTCGCCCTCGGTGCTCTGCCGCACTGCGGTGCCGTCGTGCAGCGGCACGAGCCCGACCGGGTCTCGCGGCTGCTCGGCATCCTGCTCCGCACGGTGCAGGAGCGCCAGGCCGCGTTCTCCGCCGGCGGCTACTCGTCGATCGCCGAACAGCGGACCGACTCCGGCACCGTGCCGATGCCCCACGTCGTCGTGTTCCTCGACCAGTGGGAGAGCTTCATGGCGACCCTGGCGGACGCCGAGAACGGCATGCTGCACGATGCCGTCCAGACCCTGCTGCGCGAGGGCGTCGGCGTCGGCGTGCACCTGGTCGTCTCCGGCGACCGCACCCTCACGTCCGGCCGGATGTCGAGCCAGGTGGAACGGAAGCTGCTGCTTGCCCTGGCCGACCGCGGCGACTACAACTACGAGGGCATCAACGGCAAGAAGCTGCCGGAGTCGATCCCGCCGGGGCGCGGGTTCCGCAACGCGACGGCGACGGAGACCCAGGTCGCCGTTCTGCCCGGCGGACTCGGGGGCCGCGACCAGGCCGCCGCGCTCCGGGGCATCGGTGACGAGGTCCGTGCGCACGTGTCGGCCGACGCCCCGAAGCCGTTCCGGATCGACGTGCTCCCGCGCTCCATCACCTTCGAGGACGCCGTGCGGTACCTGCCGTCGGCGGAGGCGTCGGTCGGCCGGGTCGCACTCGGCGTCGGCGGCGACGAGCTCCGGCTGTTCACGCACGACTTCGTGCAGGACACCTCGGTCTTCATCGTCGGCGGCAGCCCCCGCTCGG
Organism: Curtobacterium sp. 8I-2; assembly: GCF_902506155.1. NCBI lineage: Bacteria > Bacillati > Actinomycetota > Actinomycetes > Micrococcales > Microbacteriaceae > Curtobacterium > Curtobacterium sp. 8I-2. Next base: position 1,308,175 of record NZ_LR732827.1, on the reverse strand, counting down.
GCAAGAGCACCGCACTCGTCGCGATGGCCCGCCACGTGCTGTCTGCCGGTGGTTCGGTGGTCGCGGTGACCCCGCGGGAGTCCCCGCTGCGGGCGCTCGACGGAGCGCCACGAGCCACGGTCGTGACCGATGGTGCGATCGGAGCCGAGGGCCTGTCCGCCGCCATCGACACCGGCGCCGCGGGCTTCACGCTCGTGCTCGTCGACGACGCCGAAGCCCTGAAGGAGTCGCCGGCCGAACCGGTGTTCCGGGCGATCATGGAGTCCGACCGGGGCCGTTCGGTCGGGCTCGTCCTGGCGGGAGACGTCGAGGGGGTGGCGAGCGGGTTCCGCGGTTGGCAGGTCGACGCGAAGAAGGCCCGTCGGGGCATGCTCCTCGCGCCGCTCAGCACGGTCGATGGCGACCTGATCGGCACGAAGCTGTCGAAGAGCCTCGTCACCCAGGACCGCGTCGCCGGCCGGGCTCTGCTGAACGACGCCGACCAGGCGCTCCGACTCGTGCAGGTGCCGGCCGGCGACTAGCGCCGGCCGCAGGGGCGCAGCCCGGAGCGTGCGCACCCCGCAGCAGTCTGCCCGGTCCAGGGTCGGCTCAGCCCAGCGGCGTCTCGCTGACGAGTCCGACGGCGGGTTCGGCGCGGAGCGAGTGCCCGCCGAACACCACGGTGTCCCCGGGCCGCACGGTCGTGCGCTGCGACGGAACGAGCATCGCCGGGGGGAACCCCGGACGCTGCAGTTCGACCCCGTTGGCCGACGCGGTGTCGAGCACCCAGAGCGAGCCCTCGGCACCGAACCCGAACTCCAGGTGGGTACGACTGAGCAGCCGCTCCGGGTCCTCCAGGGCGATCATGTGGGCGTATCCGCCGTCGGGATGGGAGCTCGCAGGATCGCGACCGATCAGTCCCCCGCCGGACACGGTGACCCGCTGGGCGCCGTCGAGGACGAGCACGGCCGCCGCGGCCTGGCGGGCCGGCGCGGCGTCGCGTCGCGCGGTGCTTCCGCCGGACGAGCCGAGTGGTCGGCCGGGCATCTGCGCCACGGTCGCCCGGACCCGGTCGGCGCTCGCACGCGGAGCCAGGGGAGGGGTGACGACGGAACGGGCGAGCTCTCCGCGCTGTGCCATCTGCGCCAGATCACGCTCTCCGACCCGTTCGACGACGGGTTCGACGACCTTGCGCTTCTTCCGGAACGGCCAGAGGCGCATCAGGACACCTCGCTGCCGACCGTGGCGGAGTCGATGAGCTCGAAGGTGTCGGTGACGGTCTCGAACAGTTCGTACAGCGGCTCGGCCAGGTCGGTCGCGGGTGACGAGACGCTGACCAGGGCGACCTGGTCGCCGGCCGGCACGAAGGTCTGCATGAGCACGACGTCGAACGATCCGCGGCCGTCCGGTGCCTGCACCGTCGAGACGCCCCAGACGCGCGGCACCCGGCCGATGCGAGGGACCTCGTGCACGTCGACGTGCATCCCGTCGTCGTCCCCGCCGAGCGCGGCGACGTGGTCGGTCAGTGCGGCGAGTGGGTCCCCGCCGGCCTCGGGCGCGGGCAGGACCGTCACGGTGAGGGCACCGGAGACGATGCCGTCCTCGCTGGGCTCGGCGAACGCGGCGCAGTACCGCGCCCCGCTGTCCCAGGCGGAGCGGGCGAACCGGCGGAGCACCCGGACGATCTCGGTGCGGTGGTCCCAGAGTTCCCGGTGGTCCTCGATGCGTTCCTGCACGAGGGCGCTGATCCGGTCGTCGCGGCGTTCCGGATCGACCGGGAGCTCGAACCAGGAACGCGGGACCGTGATGGCGAAGTGGTCGACCGACATGCCCGCTACCGTACCGCGCCGTGTCGCTCGGCGGTCCGCCGCATCGCCCGCAGCAGCACCGGCCCCGGCACCCGCAGCAGCGCCCGCGGCACGAGCGCCCGCACCCCGGCCACCACCCGCACGGTCCGCCGGAAGCGCCGCTCCTCGCGCCGCCCCCACGCGAAGCCGTACGCCGTGCGCACCGGTTCCGGCAGCATCCCCACGGTCACGATGCGCACGAGGGGCATCGCCGCCTGCACCCACAGCGGCGCGAACCGCGGGTGCAGCAGGTCACGGACGACCCCGCGGGCGTCGTCGGTGACCTGCAGTCCGTCGAGCGTCTGCTGCCAGTACCGGTCGAACGCCGCCACCGAGGTCGGCCAGCGCTCCGCTGGCACCCGCAGCGCGGTCGCGATCGGCGCGTAGGCGGCGAGGACCTGCTCGGCCCGGGCAGCGGAGACCTTCGTGCCGAACAGGTCGTGCGCCCGCCGGGCGGAGTCGAACAGGGTCGCGGCCACCCAGAGCTGCCGGTCGACGTCGTCGGCGCCGGCGACGGGCCCGTGCGCGTGGTTGACGAAGCCCGTCGCGGTCGCCGAGTCGGACTCCGTGCCGATGACGACGGCGTAGATGAACATCAGGGTGTGGGCGAGCCGCTGCTGGGGTCGCCGGGCGAAGTCCGAGTGCCGTCGCACACCGGCCGCGACGACCGGGTCGGCGATCTGCAGCAGGATGGCGCGGCCGCCCGCGGCCACGGGGGTGCTGTCGGCGAGGAACCGACGCAGGTGACGGTCGTGGACGTGCGCGGGAGACGGCCGGGAGGCCCGGTGCGGGTCGTGCGCCGAGCCTCCAGGCCGTGGGGTGGTCACGCCGCACCCCGTCGGCGTCGCGCCCGCAGGACGGGTCGTAGGTCCACAGCGATCGCCACCAGGAGCGCGACTGCGCCGACGATCACGGCGACCCGTGTGGAGGCGGGGTCGACGGGCGCGTCACCGGTCAGGGCGAGGAGCGTCGCGACGAGCCAGATCGCGGGGATCGGCCAGAGGCGGGTCGGGGAACCGGTGACCAGCGCGCCGAGGACGCCGGCGACGAGCAGCGGGACCCAGCGGCCACCGGGCTCCGAGCGGGCGGCGAGGTGCGCCGCGGCGGCGACCAGCAGCATCACCGCGACGGCCAGCAGCCGCGCCGCCGAGGGCATGCTGCGGACGCTGGCACGGACTCGTCGGAACACGGCCCGATGCTACCGAGCCGTGTTCCGGGGGAGCCTGATCAGGTCAGCGCTCAGAGCGGCTTCGTGCCGAGGTCGTTGCCGAGGTCGGCGCGGTCCTCGTCCTGCTCGTTCTCGTGCTCCCACAGGTCGGGCGAGCCCTCGCGCGGGGAGCCGCCGGTGGGACCGTCGTCGGAGCCGTCACCGGGCTGCGGTTCCACCGTCTCACCGGCGACCGCGTCGTTCGTGACGGTCTCGAGCGACTCCTCGGCCTCGTCCACCTCGTACGGGCCGACGTGCTCACGGTCGATGTCGTCGTCGCGACGCTGCTGGGAGTCGAAGTCGTCGACGGGGCTGATGCCGGGGTCGCTCATGGTGGTTCCTTTCCGTTGCGGGCTTCCTGCCTACCCGCGGGTGCTTGGCGGCTGTCCGGTTTCGTGTCGTGTTCACCCGGGCGTCACCTTCCGGTCACGCCGTCACGGCAGCATCGCCGATGCTCGGGGGAGTGGAGCGCGGTCGCCGACGGGTGGTCGAGCGGCCGCGCCTTCCCCGCCCGGGTCGGCTGCGCTGGTGCGCTGGCCGCCGGTGTGCTCCGTCCGTGCTCCGTCCGTGCCGCTGTCAGACGCGTTCGAGCAGTTCGCGTTCCTCGACGTCGGCGAGTGCGAGGGTGCGGTAACCGGCGGACTCGAAGAACACCGTGATGCGGTCCTCTTCCGTGCTCATCACCACGCCCGTGCCCCACTCCGCGTGCTCGACGCGGGCATCCGGTGGCCAGACGGCGTCGTTCGCACCGTCGGCCACGTGGGCGGAGGCGTCGCGTGCCGTGCCGGACGAGCAGGTGTCGCAGTTGCCGCAGGGCTCCGGCAGCTCGTCGCCGAAGTAGCCGAGCAGGAACTGCCGGCGGCACGCGGTCGTCTCGGCGAGCTGGCGCATCATCGCGATGCGGGACTCCTCGACCCGTTCCCGTTCGGCGGCTCGGTCGGCGGTGGCGCGGGCCGCACGGTCGGCGTCCCGGGGGCCGTCCGGCATCCGGGAGACACCGTCGACGTCGTCTCGGAGGGCACCGGCGTCGAGCAGGGCGTTGAGCGCACGGCCGGCGGTGCGGGCCGACAGCCCCGAGGCTTCCGTGAGCGCGGAACGGGCGATCGAGCCGCTGGGCGGGACGGCGTCGAAGACGGCCCGCACCGATGCGGGCCGGGGGGAGCCGGACGCGAAGAAGGTGCGCAGGCCGAAGTCCTCGGCGCGGTAGTGCAGGGTGGCGCCGGCCGGTTCGGCGTCCCGCCCGGCCCGTCCGATCTCCTGGTAGTAGGCGTCGACCGACTCCGGGACGTGGGCGTGCACGACGTACCGGACGTCGGGCTTGTCGATGCCCATGCCGAACGCGCTGGTCGCCACCACCACGTCGACGTCGCCGTCCAGGAACCCGGTGTGCACGGACTCGCGCTCCGCCACGCGCATGCCGGCGTGGTACGGCTGCGCGCGACGACCACGGGTGGCGAGGGCATCGGCGTACTCGGTGGTCGCGGCGCGGGTGGCGACGTAGACGACCGTGGCCCCGTCCAGTTCGGCGACCTGGTCGACCACGGCCTGGCGCTTCTCGGCGTCCTCGGCGTGCCGGATGACCTCGAGTCGGATGCCGGGTCGGTCGAACCCCGACGCGAGCACGAACGGGTCGCGCATGCGGAGCCGCTCGACGATGTCGTCCCGCACCGGAGCGGAGCCCGTCGCGGTCAGGGCGAGCACGGGTGGGCGGCCCAGGCGCTCCGCGGCCTCGCCGAGCGCCAGGTAGTCGGGTCGGAAGTCGTGACCCCAGGACGAGATGCAGTGCGCCTCGTCGACGGCGACCAGCGCGACGCCGGCATCGCGGAGTCGCTCGAGCACGTCGTCCTTCACCAGCTGTTCGGGCGCCAGGAACACGTAGCCGACCTGGCCCGCGGCAACGGCGTCCCAGGCATCGGCGACGTCCCGGGCCTTCTTCGTGGCGTTCAGGGCGACGGCGCGGGGTGCACCCGGATGGTGCTCGAGCCCGACCACCTGGTCCTCCTGCAGCGCGACGAGCGGGGAGACCACGACGACGAGCCCGTCCAGGCCGAGGCCGGCGACCTGGTAGATCGCCGACTTCCCCGAACCGGTGGGCATGACCGCCAGGGCGTCGCGGCCTTCGAGGACCGCGTCGATGACGGACTCCTGGTCGGGGCGGAGCTTCCAGCCGAAGACCTCGGTGGCGCGGGTACGGAGTTCAGGGTGCACCGATCCACAGTGCCGAGCGGGAGCCTGAGGCCGGTCCCAGCGATGCGCGCAGCGGCTCACGCCCGTCGGAGCCGGCCCGCTCCGGCATCCGTGCACCGGCCGTCCACCGAGCAGCGCTAGGCTGCGTGGCGGCCGTTGTCTCGACATCGAGCGACCCTCGATGTGGAGTGCGCGACCGGGAAACCGATGCCGATCGCACGAACCGTGCGGGAAGAAGAACAGCGTGGATCTTTTCGAGTATCAGGCCAGGGACCTCTTCGAGTCCTACGGCGTCCCCGTGTTGCAGGGGATCATCGCCGACACCCCCGAGCAGGCGAAGGCGGCGGCCGAGAAGATCGGCGGCGTCGTGGTCGTCAAGGCGCAGGTGAAGGTCGGCGGTCGCGGCAAGGCCGGCGGCGTCAAGGTCGCGAAGACCCCGGACGAGGCCTTCGAACACGCGCAGGCCATCCTCGGCCTCGACATCAAGGGCCACACCGTCCAGCGGGTCATGGTCGCCCAGGGTGCCGACATCGCCGAGGAGTTCTACTTCTCCGTGCTGCTCGACCGGGCCAACCGCTCCTACCTCTCGCTCACCAGCGTCGAGGGCGGCATGGAGATCGAGCAGCTCGCCGTCGAGAAGCCCGAGGCACTCGCCCGGGTCGAGGTCGACCCGCTGACCGGCATCGACAAGGCCGCGGCGCTCGAGATCGCCGCGCAGGCGAACTTCCCATCGGAGCTGCAGGACGCCGTCGCCGACGTCTTCGTCAAGCTCTACGACGTCTACAAGGGCGAGGACGCGACCCTCGTCGAGGTCAACCCCCTGGTCCGCACCGGCGACGGCCAGATCCTGGCACTCGACGGCAAGGTCTCGCTCGACGAGAACGCCGACTTCCGCCACGAGGGCCACAAGGACCTCGAGGACACCGCCAGCGAGGACCCGCTCGAGGCGAAGGCGAAGGCCCACGGGCTGAACTACGTCAAGCTCGACGGCCAGGTCGGCGTCATCGGCAACGGCGCGGGGCTCGTCATGTCGACGCTCGACGTCGTCGCCTACGCCGGTGAGCGCCACGGCGGCGTGAAGCCCGCCAACTTCCTCGACATCGGCGGCGGCGCCTCGGCCGAGGTCATGGCCAACGGCCTCGACGTCATCCTCGGCGACCCGCAGGTGAAGAGCGTGTTCGTGAACGTCTTCGGCGGCATCACCGCGTGCGACGCCGTCGCGAACGGCATCGTCGCCGCGCTCGGCATCCTCGGCGACGCGGCCACCAAACCGCTCGTCGTGCGTCTGGACGGCAACAACGTGGAAGAGGGTCGTCGGATCCTGGCGGAGGCAGCGCACCCGCTCGTCACCGTCGCCGCGACCATGGACGATGCGGCCGAGCAGGCCGCCGAACTCGCCGCCGCAGCGGCCTGAAGGGACTGACCATGTCGATCTTCCTCAACAAGGACTCCAAGGTCATCGTCCAGGGCATCACGGGTGGCGAGGGCACGAAGCACACCGCCCTGATGCTCAAGGCCGGCACGAACGTCGTCGGCGGTGTCAACGCCCGCAAGGCCGGCACCACCGTCACCCACGGCGACGTCGAGCTGCCGGTCTTCGGCTCGGTGCGCGAGGCCATCGACACCACCGGTGCCGACGTCTCGATCGTCTTCGTCCCGCCGGCGTTCGCGAAGGACGCGGTGACGGAGGCCATCGACGCCGAGATCCCGCTCGTCGTCGTCATCACCGAGGGCATCCCCGTGCAGGACTCGGCCGAGTTCTGGGCGCACGCCAAGGCGAAGGGCGGCACGACCCGGATCATCGGGCCGAACTGCCCCGGCATCATCACCCCGGGGGAGTCGCTCGTCGGCATCACCCCTGCGACGATCACCGGCAAGGGGCCGATCGGCCTCGTCTCGAAGTCCGGCACCCTGACCTACCAGATGATGTACGAGCTCCGTGACCTGGGCTTCTCGACCGCCATCGGCATCGGCGGCGACCCCGTCATCGGCACCACGCACATCGACGCGCTCGCCGCGTTCGAGGCCGACCCCGAGACCGAGGCCATCGTGATGATCGGTGAGATCGGTGGCGACGCCGAGGAGCGCGCGGCCGAGTTCATCAAGGCGCACGTCACCAAGCCGGTCGTCGGCTACGTCGCGGGCTTCACCGCTCCCGAGGGCAAGACGATGGGCCACGCCGGCGCGATCGTGTCCGGTTCGGCCGGCACCGCCGAGGCGAAGAAGCAGGCGCTCGAGGCCGCCGGCGTCAAGGTCGGCAAGACGCCGTCCGAGACCGCCGCGCTGCTGCGCGAGGTCGTCGCCGCCCGCTAGCGACGAGCCCGTTCCGCAAAACACCGGTGTTCGTCGGGTGAACCGCGTCCTGCGCGTGTTCGTCCTGCGAACACCGGTGTTTTGCGTCGGCAGCCGCGCGGCTCCGGGGTGGCCGCGCGAGGGGCACGTATCCTCGCTGCGATGAACCGCCTGGGAACCGCTCTGCTCGCCGCGATCGAGGCGGTCGTGACGGTCGGCGTCGGCATCGGGATCGCCCTCGTGCCGCTGACGCTGCTCTGGGGGTTCGAGTACGGCCTGCAGGTCGACTGGGACGTCTTCTGGAAGGCCACCGGCAGCGTCTGGCTCGTCGGGCACGGCGTCGACGTCTCGTTCCTGCTCGGTTCCGCACTCGCCAAGAGCACCGGGGTCAGCGGCGCTGCCGACCCCATCCACGTCACCCTGGCGGCCCTCGGGTTCGCGGTCGTGACCGCCTGGCTCGGCGCCCGTGCCGGACGCCGGTTCGCCGAGACCGAGCACCGCACGACCGGCCTGCTGGTCGGCACCGCCGTCGTCGCGCTCCTCGGTCTGGCCGTCGCGCTGTCGACGACCTCCGCCGCCACCCACCCCACGCTCTGGCAGGCCGTGGTGCTGCCGGCGCTCTGGTTCGGGATCCCCGCACTCGCCGCGTCCGAGGTCTGCCGTCGTCGCCGGGACATGCCCGCCGACGCCGTCACCCAGCGGGTCATCGACCTGGTCGACCGCGTCCCAGCCGTCTGGCGGTCCGTCGCCGGGTTCGGGCTGCGCGCCGGGACCGCAGCGACCGCCGTGGTCGTCGGCGTGGCCGCGGTGCTGGTCGGCCTGCTGCTCTTCACCTCGTTCGCCGAGGTCATCACCCTGTACGAGCAGTCGCACGCCGGGGTGATCGGCGGCGTCGCGCTCACCGTCGGACAGCTCGCGTTCCTGCCGGACTTCGTCGGGTGGGCGACCTCGTGGCTGATCGGCCCCGGGTTCGCCATCGGCACCGGGTCGAGCGTGTCCCCGATCGCCACGACCCTGGGCCCGATCCCCGGCCTGCCGGTCTTCGGCGCGCTGCCGACCTCGGGTCACACGTTCGGGCTCGTCTGGATCCTGGTGCCCGTCATCGCCGGGTTCGCGATCGGCGGCTCGATGCGGCCCCGGTTGGTGCGGGCCCTGGGCACCGCCGACTCCGCGCTGCACCGTGCGTTCGGCGGCGTCGCGGCAGGACTCGTCGCCGGCGTGCTCACGGGGCTCGTCGCCTGGGTGTCGTCCGGATCGTTCGGCCCGGGACGCCTGGCCGACGTCGGCCCGAACGCCCTGGCGGTCGGTGGGTTCGCCGCACTCGAGGTCGGCCTGCCGGCGATCATCGCCCTCGCCGCGGGCAGTGACCTCGTCCGCCTGCCGGAGGGCGGGTGGAGGCGCGAGCGCTGGACCGAAGCGGACGAGGCCGCCGAGGCCGACGAGGACCACGACACCGCGCGCGCCGGAGCAGACCTCGGCGAGGGGTCCCTGCTCGCCGCGCTCGACCAGGCCGGGGCCGGACGGACCACCGACGTGCACCGCTTCGTCGTCGAGGAGTCCCACGACGGGTCGACGGCAGCGCGCCCGCGGGTGACGACCGAACGCGCGACGACCGAACACACGACCGGGCCGATCGGCAGCGAGGTCGTCGGGGACGAGCCGGCCGACGCGACACCGGCGCGGCCCGCCCGCGAACCCGACCCCGCCTCCGCACCCACGCCTCCACCCCGCGCACCGCGTGCCGGCGACACCGACCACGACGTCGAGCTCCCCGACTGGGCGAAGACCGACGCGGTGGCCGCCGACCGCCTCGCCGCCGAGCCCGAACCGGTGCGACGCGGTGCCGGACGAGCAGCCCTGGGCGGCCTGCGCGACCGTCTGGCCGGCGCGGCCGAGGGGGTCCGGGGACGAGCCGGTGCACTGCGCGGCCGCGTGACCGGCTCCGACGCCGAGCCGCAGCAGCCCGCCCCCGAGCCGCCCACGGCCACCGCCCCCGCGGCAGCACCGCCGCGCGTGCCCACCGACGCCCAGCCCGCGTTCCCGTGGAGCACCGAGGAGTTCGTCGCCGGCCGGGACGACCTGGACGAGACCGCCGAGGCGGACCGCGTCGACGTCGTCCACGACACCCGGGCGCCCGCACCGGAGCGGGAGCAGCAGCCCCGCCAGGCGAAGTGGGACGTCACCGACCAGATCCCCGAGGACGAACTGCCCTGGTGGCGACAGCCGAAGGACGACCGGTAACCGCGCCCGCCGACGCCGTGCCTCCCGGTAGGGTTGGTGCCGTGCTCGAACTGGTCGTCCTGATCTCCGGTACCGGGTCGAACCTCCGAGCCCTGCTCGAAGCGACCTTCGACGCCGAGTACCCCGCCCGTGTCGTCGCCATCGGTGCCGACCGCGACGCCGAGGGGCTCGGGCTGGGCGAGGAGTTCTCGATCCCGACCTTCACGGTCCCGTTCACCCGCTACGACTCCCGCGCCGAGTGGGGTCAGGCCCTGGCGGAGCAGATCCGTCCGTGGTCGCCCGACCTGCTCGTGCTCTCCGGCCTGATGCGCCTGCTGCCCCCGGCCGTGGTGTCCGAGTTCGCACCGGGGATCATCAACACCCACCCGGCGTACCTGCCCGAGTTCCCCGGCGCCCACGGCGTGCGCGACGCACTCGCCGCCGGCGTGACCGAGACCGGCGCGAGCGTCATCGCGGTCGACGACGGCGTCGACACCGGGCCGATCCTGGCCCAGGAGCGCATCCCGGTGCTGCCGGGCGACAGCGAGTCGACGCTGCACGACCGCATCAAGCCGGTCGAGCGCCGCCTGCTCATCCAGACCATCCTCGACATCGCCAACGGCACCACCGAACTGAAGGGCACCCCGAGCGCATGAGCGTGCACGCAGCCGACCCCAGCCTCTACCGCGACCGGGACGTGGTGCCGGTCCGCCGTGCACTCATCTCGGTGAGCGACAAGTCCGGCCTGCTCGAGCTCGCCGGCGCCCTGGCCGACTCCGGGGTCGAGATCGTGTCGACCGGCTCCACCGCCCAGACCATCCGTGACGCCGGGTACGCCGTCACCGACGTCGCGAGCGTCACCGGGTTCCCCGAGTCCCTCGACGGTCGCGTGAAGACGCTGCACCCGTCGGTGCACGCCGGCCTGCTCGCCGACCTGCGGCTCGAGTCGCACGAGCAGCAGCTCGCCGACCTCGACATCGCGCCGTTCGAGCTCGTCGTCGTGAACCTCTACCCGTTCGTCGAGACCGTCGCGTCGGGTGCCGACACCGCGACCGTGGTCGAGAACGTCGACATCGGCGGCCCCGCGATGGTCCGTGCCTCGGCGAAGAACCACCCGAACGTGGCGATCGTCGTCTCCCCGGCGTCCTACCCCGAGGTTGTCGAGGCCGTCCGTGCCGGCGGCACCACGCTCGAGCTCCGGAAGCGCCTCGCCGCCCAGGCCTTCGCGCACACCGCCGCCTACGACACCGCGGTGGCGTCCTACTTCGCGAGCGACGTCGTCACCGCCGCCGCAGCCCCGACGACCGCCGGCGACATCCGGACCCCCGGTGCGTTCGACGAGCACCTGACGGTCGAGGCCGAGCTGTCGGCGACCCTGCGCTACGGCGAGAACGCCCACCAGGCCGCGGCGCTCTACACGACGTCGGACGGCACCGGCATCGCACAGGCGACGCAGCTGCACGGCAAGGAGATGTCGTACAACAACTACGTCGACGCCGACGCAGCGGTCCGTGCGGCCTTCGACTTCGACGAGCCCGCCGTCGCGATCATCAAGCACGCCAACCCGTGCGGCATCGCGATCGCCCCGGCCGACGCCGCCGACCCGATCGCCTCGGCCCACGCCGCCGCGCACGCCTGCGACCCGCTGTCGGCGTTCGGCGGGGTCATCGCCGCGAACCGCCCGGTCACCCTGGCCATGGCCGAGACCGTCAAGGACATCTTCACCGAGGTCGTCGTCGCCCCCGGGTTCGACCCCGAGGCGCTCGAGGTCCTGTCGCGCAAGAAGAACATCCGCCTGCTCACGCTGCCGGCCGACTTCGCGCTCGCCGACCGCGAGGTCAAGCAGGTCTCCGGCGGGTTCCTGGTGCAGGACGCCGACCGCTTCACGGGCTTCGACCAGTCCACCTGGACCCTCGTCGCCGGCGAGCCCGCCGATGCGCAGACCCTGACCGACCTGGCCTTCGCGTGGCGTGCCAGCCGTTCGGTGAAGTCCAACGCCATCCTGCTCGCGAACCAGGGCGCGAGCGTCGGTGTCGGCATGGGCCAGGTCAACCGGGTCGACTCGTGCCACCTCGCCGTGAACCGTGCGGGTGACCGGGCTGCCGGCAGCGTCGCGGCGTCGGATGCGTTCTTCCCGTTCGCCGACGGCTTGCAGGTGCTGCTCGACGCCGGTGTCCGTGCGGTGGCGCAGCCCGGTGGCAGCGTCCGTGACGACGAGGTCATCGCTGCGGCGAAGGCTGCTGGCGTGACGATGTACTTCACGAGCGAGCGCCACTTCTTCCACTGATGTGCACTGCCACTTCGTCCACCGATGTGAACAATCGGTGGCAGACCATTGCGCGGCGACAGTCACTGTGAATAGTCTGTAAGGCTCCGCGGCAGGCAGCCGACGATCCCTCGGGACCGGCGGCACCGCGGACACAACGGTGACGAAGACGACGACTGGAGTGACGATGGACAACATGACCGGAACCGTGGCGACGGCCGCCCGCGCAGGTCTCGTGTCCGTCGTGGGGACCACTCCCGCACGGCGATCCCCGATCGCACCGCGACCCCGCGTCGCGGCCGCCGTCTAGTCGGGCCGTTCCCACGGCCCCGCGACGCAGCACCACCGGCGTCCGCGAACCACCCGCCTGAACCCGGGGGACGACGCTCCCCCGGTGCCTCCGGCCCGACCGACGTCACGCGAGTGACGGCGGAGACGCGACCACGCGCCCGGCCGATGATCACCACGCAACGCCACACCGAGCCTCCAGGCCGAAGCCGCGCGACGCGAGCAAGCAAGCAGCAAGCAAGCAAGCAGCAAGCAAGCAAGCAAGCAGCAAGCAAGCACGCACCGCGCAGCGCGACCCGGGGACCCGGCAGACGCATGAGGACGCAACCATGTCCAAGTCGCCCACCACGGCGCGCCCGTCCACCTTCCGCGCGATCGCGCGGATCTACCCCTACGTGAAGCCCTACCAGGGGCGCCTCATCGGCGGCATGGCCGCAGCGATGGGAGCCTCCCTGGTGGCGCTCGCAATCCCCTACGTGCTGCAGTGGCTCGTCGACGGTCCGCTGTCGTCGCGCGACTCGGCACAGATCTGGCCCGCCGGGCTCGGGGTGCTCGCCCTCGGTGTGCTCGAGGCGTTCTTCATCGCCTCGCGCCGTCGGCTGGTGATGCGTCCCTCGACCCGCATCGAGACGAGCATGCGCAACTCGCTCTACGCGAAGCTGCAGGACCTGCCGGTCGCGTTCCACGACCGCTGGGAGTCCGGGCAGCTGCTGTCCCGTTCCGTGTCCGACCTGTCGCTGATCCGGCGCTGGCTGGCCTTCGGCGTCGTCCTGCTCGTCGTCAACATCGTGACGATCGTCGTCGGCTTCGTCGTGCTGTTCACCTTCGGGTGGATCCTCGGGCTGATCTTCCTGATCGCGTCGATCCCGCTGTGGATCAACGGCCTGCTGTTCGAGCGCCGGTACTCCGCCGTCGCACGCCGCAGCCAGGACCAGGTGGGCGACCTCGCCACGAGCGTCGAGCAGTCGGTGCACGGCATCCGCGTGCTCAAGGCGTTCGGTCGCGGCGGCGCGAAGCTCGAGGAGTTCAGCGAGCAGGCCGAGGCCCTGCGCGGCACCGAGATCAAGAAGGCGAAGGCCATCGCCGGCATCTGGCTGTGGCTGCTGCTCGTGCCGGACGTCGCGTTCGCGCTGTGCCTGCTCGCCGGCATCTGGCTCGCATCGCAGGGGCAGCTCACCGTCGGCCAGCTGTTCGCGTTCTTCGCGACGGCGACGGTGCTGCGGTTCCCGATCGAGTCGATCGGCTTCCTGCTCTCGATGACGTTCGACACCCGCACGGCGGTCGACCGCTTCTTCGAGGTCATGGACTCCGAGAACACCATCACGGACCCGGAACACCCGAAGACGATCGCCGAGCCGCACGGTGCGCTGTCGTTCAACGGCGTGCACTTCCGGTACCAGGACTCCGCACCGCAGTACCCGGACCTGATCAACGGCGTCGAACTGCAGCTGCAGCCGGGCGAGACCATGGCGCTCGTCGGGCTGACCGGCTGCGGCAAGACCACGCTGCTCTCGCTGGTGCCGCGCCTGTACGACGTGACCGGCGGTTCGGTGACGATCGACGGGGTCGACATCCGCGACCTCACCCGCGAAGAGCTCCGCCGGCACGTCGGCGTCGCCTTCGAGGACGCCACCCTGTTCTCGTCGACCGTGCGTGAGAACGTGCTGCTCGGTCGACCGGACGTGCAGGGTGCCGAGGCCGAGGCGCTCATGCGCGAGGCGCTCGACATCGCGCAGGCGTCCTTCGTGGACGACCTGCCCGACGGCGTCGACACCCGGGTCGGTGAAGAGGGGCTGTCGCTGTCCGGTGGGCAGCGACAGCGCCTGGCACTCGCCCGCGCGATCGCCGCGCGGCCGTCGGTGCTCGTGCTCGACGACCCGCTGTCGGCGCTCGACGTCGACACCGAGGCGCGGGTCGAGGCGGGCCTACGTCGCGTGCTCGCCGACACCACGTCGCTCATCGTGGCGCACCGTCCGTCGACGGTGACGCTGGCCGACCGGGTCGCCCTGATGGAGAACGGCGTCGTCACGGCCGTCGGGACCCACCACGACCTGATGGCCACCAACGAGCACTACCGCTACGTCATCTCGTCGCTCGACGACGACGACGCGACCGCACGACAGGAGGCGATGGCATGAGCCAGCAAGAGAAGAACCTGCCGCTCGACACGTCGGCCGGGCCGGGAGGCGCGGATCCCGTCGTCGACGACATCGCCGACGCGCAGGCTGCCGCCCCCGTCACCGCCTCGATCACCACCATGGGCGTGCGCGGCGAGGAGCGTGAGGACTTCACGAAGGCCGAGAGCAAGCGCCTGCGGCGCCGGTCCCTCGCCCTGCTCGGGTCCCTCGCCGCACCGCTGAAGCTCCGGCTGGTGCTGCTCGGCATCGTGGTCGTGGTCTCGACCGCCGGCACCGTCGCGGGTCCGGCGCTCATCGCGTGGGGCATCGACAACGCCCTGCCCGCGGTGATGGACCAGAACGACTGGGTGCCGGCGTTCGGCGTCGTCTCGACGTACATCGTCGTGGCCGTCCTCGGTGCGGTGCTCACCGCCTGGTACACGGTGCTCGCGGCGCGGATCAGCCAGGCGATCCTGTTCGACCTGCGCAAGCGGGTGTTCCTGCACACGCAGCGGCTCTCGCTGGAGTTCCACGAGACCTACACGTCGGGCCGGATCATCTCGCGCCAGACGAGTGACCTCGACTCGATCCGCGAGCTGCTCGACTCGGGGCTGAACCAGCTCATCCAGGGCGTGCTGTACATGGCGTTCACCGCCGTGGCCCTGGTGCTGCTCGACCCGACGTCCGGGCTCGTGCTCGCGGTGTCGCTCGTGCCGCTCTGGTTCCTGATCCGCTGGTTCCAGACGAACTCGCAGACGCTGTTCCGCTCCACCCGTGTCACCTCGGCGCGCGTGATCGTGCACTTCGTCGAGACGATGACGGGCATCCGCGCGGTGCAGGCGTTCCGCAAGGAGTCCCGCAACCGTGACGAGTACGGCGGCTACGTCGAGGACTACCGGGTGGCGAACACGAAGGTGTTCAACCTGTTCGGGACCTTCGACCCGGTGCTCGTGCTCATCGGCAACGCGACGCTCGCCGCGGTCGTCATCGTCGGTGGCTTCCGGATCGTCGGCGGGACGCTCGAGGTCGGTGCGCTGCTCGCGGTCGCGCTGTACGCCAAGCGCTTCTTCGACCCGGCGCAGGAACTCGCGATGTTCTACAACGGGTACCAGTCCGCCTCAGCGGCGATGGAGAAGATCTCCGGCGTCCTCGAGGAACGGCCGAGCGTGCCGGACCCCGTGAAGCCGACCCGTCTGGCGGACGCCACCGGGAAGATGGACTTCGACGACGTCGTGTTCGCCTACAACAAGGGCAAGGTCGTGCTGCCGGAGTTCGACCTGCACATCCTGTCGGGGCAGACCATCGCCCTCGTCGGTTCCACCGGCGCCGGCAAGTCGACGCTCGCCAAGCTCATGGCGCGCTTCTACGACCCGAGTCAGGGCTCCGTCAAGCTCGACGGTGTGGACCTGCGTGACCTCGACACGAAGGACATGCGCCGCGCGATCGTCATGGTCACGCAAGAGGCCTACCTGTTCTCCGGAACCGTCGCGGACAACATCGCGCTCGGCAAGCCCGGGGCGTCCCGCCAGGAGATCGAGGCGTCGGCCAAGGCGGTCGGCGCGCACGAGTTCATCATGGCGCTGCCCGACGGGTACGACACCGACGTGAACAAGCGCGGTGGCCGTGTCTCGGCGGGCCAGCGGCAGCTGCTCTCGTTCGCGCGGGCGTTCATCGCGGACCCGAAGGTGCTCATCCTCGACGAGGCCACAGCGTCGCTCGACATCCCCTCGGAGCGACTCGTGCAGGAGGGCCTGGAGACCCTGCTCGCCGACCGCACCGCGGTGATCATCGCGCACCGGCTGTCCACCGTCGCGATCGCCCACCGGGTGCTCGTGATGGAGCACGGCCGGATCGTCGAGGACGGTACCCCCGCCGACCTCATCGCCGGCACCGGGCGCTTCGCCCAGCTGCACGCAGCCTGGCGCGACTCGCTCGTCTAGGCCCCGGTCGGGCTGCACCACGTGGTTGGCTTGCTCCATGAGCAACGACAGCGTGGTGCAGCCCGGCGGCGTCGCCCTGCACGACCCCTTCTACGGTGCCCCCTTCACCGAGGCCGTTCGCCGGTTCTGGCGGAAGTACACCGTGTTCACCGGACGGGCATCGCGCGCCGAGTTCTGGTGGTGGTGGCTGACGTCGCTCGCGATCGGGCTCGTGCTGCAGCTCGTGCCGCAGGTGTTCACGCCGGACACCCCGGTGCTCGAGAACCCCGTCGGCTCGTACCTGTTCATGCTGTGGGTGCTCGCGACGCTCGTCGGCTCCCTCGGCCTCGGCGCCCGACGACTGCACGACGCGAACCTGTCCGGCTTCTGGCAGTTCCTGCACGTGCTGCCGGGCCTCGGCTCGCTGATCGTGTACGTCCTGTGCCTGCTGCCCGCGAACCCGAAGGGTGCGCGCTTCGACCGCTGAGGTCGACCCGCGCGGCGCGGGGTCAGAACGGGTCGTCCGCGTCCGTTGCCGGTGACCAGCGCGCACGACGCATGTCGAGCCTCCAGGCCGTCGTCCCCTGCACGAGCGGGGTCCCCTCGGCCCGGTAGTGCTCGAGCGCCCGGGCCTCGTGGCGGAGCGGCGGGTGCCCACCCGCGCGCACCACACGCCACCACGGCAGGTCGGCGCCCTCGTGCGCCATCACCTTGCCGACGGCACGAGAGGCCCGCGATCCGAGGACTGCGGCGACGTCGCCGTACGTCATGACGTGACCGGGCGGGATCATCCGCACCACCTCGGCGACGGCGGCGCCGAAGTCGACCGATGGGTCGTCGGTGGGCACGTCGTCGGAGCGTGCTAGAGCGTCAGGACCGCGAAGTGGTCGCCGTACTGGGTCTCGCGCACGACCTCGAAGCCCACGGCGCGGAAGAACGCCTCGGGGCTGTCGTCGCCGCCGGGCTCGTACACGACCGTCAGTCGCTCGAACCCGCGGCTGCGCGCTTCGTCCGCCAGACCGTGCACGGCGAAGCGACCGACGCCACGGCCCTGCGCGCTGGCTGCCACGTTGACGCGCCAGATGCAGCTGCGCAGTTCTTCCTGCGCGTTGTCGGCGTCGAACGAACCGATGATCAGGCCGAGGACCTCGTCGTCGTCGAGGACGACACGGGTCCACGCGGAGCTCGGCTTGACGTCGGTCTCGGCGACCCCGTAGGTGGTCGGCTGCACGAACTGTTCCTGGCCCGGCTTGAGCGTCAGGGAGTTGGCCGCGGCAGCGGTCTTCGCGGAGAGTTCTTCCAGGCGCAGGTCGGACATGCGGCCAGGGTAACGGTGCTGACCCTGCGGAAGCCAGTGGCGACGGCAGACCGAGACCGCACCGTTGTCGCGGCGGAACCGGGCGGCCGACCGGCGGGTGCTGCTCACGGCATGACGTCACCCGAGTTCGGGCCGAGCGTCTGCCCGGTGTACAGGTCACCCGCCGGGGACGACGCGAGGAGCAGTGCGGTCGGCGCGACCTCGGCGGAGACCCCGAAGCGTCCGATCGGGAGCTCGGCGGCCTTGTCCGTCCGCCACTGCTGGGTCATCCGGTCCGTCATCGGGGAGACGATCGGGCCGGGTGCGATCGCGTTGACGAGCACACCCCGCCCGCTCCACTCGATCGCGGCGCTCTTCGTCAGCGCGATGACGCCGGCCTTCGCTGCCGCGTAGTGCGCGACCTCGGAACCGCCCTTGATCGCCAGCTGCGAGGCGAGGTTGATGATGCGCCCGTGCCCGTCGCGGAGCATCCGCCGACCGACTGCTCGCATCACCAGGAAGACCCCGGTCAGGTCGATCGCGATGACACGCGCCCAGTCCTCCGTGGTGAGTTCCTCGAGCGGCGCCTGCGAGAGCACGCCGGCGGCGTTCACCAGGACCTGGATCCCGCCGGACTCCTCGTCGACCGACGCCACGGCGGCCTCCACCTGGTCCTCGTCGGTGACGTCGAGCACGATGGTCCGGACGCCCAGCCGCTCGGCGAGGTCCGCCAGGCCGTCGGCGTCGAGGTCGGCGGCGACGACCCGCGCTCCTGCGGCGACGAAGGTCTCCACGATCGCGAGCCCGATGCCGCTCGCACCGCCCGTCACGAGCGCGGTCGTCCCGGTGAGGTCGAACACCGTCCGGTCTGGCATCAGTCGGCCATCAGGATCGTCAGGCCGCCGTCGACGACGAGTTCCTGCCCGGTGACGTAGCGCGCCTCGTGGCTGAGCAGGAACCGGATGGCCGCGGCGGCTTCGTCGGCGTGGCCGACACGACCCCACGGGATCCGAGCACCCGCGGCGGCGAGGCCCGCCGGACCGAGCGAGTTCTGGGCGTCCGAGGACTGCGGCGTCTCGATGAGCCCCGGGATGATGGTGTTCACCCGGATCCCACGCGGTGCGAGTTCGGCTGCCGCACTCCGGGCGAGGCCGATCACCGCCGCCTTGCACGCGGCGTAGTGGCTGTGCGCGACCCAGCCGTACACCCCGCCCGCGATCGACGAGACGGCCACCATCGACCCGCCCCGGTCGAGGTGTCGGGCGCCGGCCCGGAGCGTGCGCATCACACCGTGCAGGTCCACCTGCAGGATGTCGTCCCACGCCGCGTCGGTCATGGTGTCGAGCGGCTGCCGACGGAGCACCCCCGCTCCCGCCACGACGTGGTCGACGCGCCCCCAGCGGTCGACGGCCGCCTGGAACACGGCGTCGACGTCCTCGGTGCTGCGGACGTCCGCGGTGACCGTCAGCGCGCTGCCACCGGCCGCCTCGACGGCGTCGACGACGGGTGCGGGATCGTGCGGGTCACCCGCGAAGACGGGGATGACGATGTTCGCGCCGTACTCGGCGAGCTGCACGGCGAGGGCCGCGCCGATCCCGCTCGCGGCGCCGGTGATGACGACCACGCTCCCCGAGAACTCGGAGTACACGCCTGCCGGTGTCGTGGCGCTCAATGCTCGATCACCGCCACGCGCTTCGTCGCGAGCATGATCAGGCCGGAGAGGACCATGCCGCCCGCACCGACGATGAGGGCTGCCGGGCCGAGCCCGATGCTCCCGGCGACGAGGGCCGTCAGCACCGCCGAGCCGATGATGGTGCCGGGCTGTCCCATCGCGGTGACGAACGCGGACCCGGTCGCGCGGCAGCTCGAGTCGAAGCACTCCGCCTGCAGGAAGAGCAGCGACGCGTACGGTCCGAGCAGGAAGAACAGCGTCAGCATGTAGGTGACCAGGACGTAGCCGAAGTCGTCCGGCCCGAGCACGAAGAGGGTCCAGCACACACCGGCGAGCACCCAGCCCACGACGATCGTGGTCTTGCGGCCGATGATGTCGCCGAGCCAGCCGTGGAACAGGTAGCCGGCGGCGCCGACCACGTTGGACAGCACGATGATGAGCAGCGACATGCTCGGGTCGACACCCTTGACGCCCTCGAGCATCGTCGTCCCGAGCACGCTCGTGGTGGTGATGCCGAAGTAGTTCACGATCCAGGCGATCGAGAGCACGACGGTGTTGCGTGCGTACCGTCGGCCGAAGATCGCCCGCAGCGGGTTCGGACCCTCGTCGACGATGCCGAAGCGGGCGGCGACCTCGGTGGCCTCCTCGGTGCGACCGGACTTCCGCAGCTGCCGCAGGTACGTGTTCAGACGGTGCTGCGGCGTCTCCTTGATGCCCTTGCGCAGGAACAGCACGAACAGCGCCGGGACGGTGGCGATGAGGAACGCGAGCCGCCAGGACTCCTGTCCGAACAGCCCGTTGATCCCGGCGATGAACGCGGCCGCGAGGAGCGCGCCGATCGGCCACCCGGTCTGGACGAGGCTGTAGAAGAAGCCGCGACGCTTCTTGACGCCCTCGAGCTCGGTGAGCGCGAAGACCTCGTTGAGGTAGGTGGAGTTGACGGACTGCTCGGCCATCCCGAAGCCGCTCAGGGCCCGGAAACCGACGAGCGAGGCGACCCCCGTCGACGCCGCCGTCAGCAGCGAGGACAGGGCCGCGCCGCCGATCGTGATCATCATGCCCCGGCGCCGACCGAGTCGGTCCACGAACAGACCGACGAGGACGACGACGACGAAGACCCCGACGCTCACGAGGGTGTTCGCCAGCAGGGCGGTCTGCTCGTTCCACCCGAAGTCCTCGGCGATGCGGGGGAGGAGCGTGCCGAACATGATGAAGTCGTAGACGGCGAGGGTCCAGGCGAAGAACGCCAGCGTCGCGCCGCGCTTGGTCTCCTTCGGCCCGATCGTCGGGAACGTCCCGGTGGCGAGCTCGAGGTCCTCGGGCTCGTGGATGGTCGTGGTGGACATGGTCTTCCTCTCGGTACGGCGGTGCGGCGCTGCGACGGTGTCGCGGCGCGGGCTGACGGGCGGAGGCGGAGCGTCGGTGCGGTCAGGGTTGTCCGGTCGGGGATGAGCCCCGGCCGTGGGCGTCGAACGCCGCGTGGATGCGGTCGTCCGGGGCGTCGAGGGCGAGCAGCGCGGCCAGCAGGAGGCGCGCCTTGAGGCCGTCGAGGGTGCCGGCGGGGACGAGTCCGGCGCCGAGCAGGTCGATCTCGCCGCCCGCGAAGCCGTACGTCGTCGTGAGCGTCGCGCCGGCGCCGGTCCGCGACGCCAGCACGACCGGCATCTGCGCGGCGAGTGCGCGGACGGCATCGACCGTGCGCTCGGCGACGTGCCCGCCACCGAAGCCCTCGATGACCGCGCCGCGGTACCCGAGTCCGTCCAGGGTCGACAGGACCCGGCCGTCGTCAGCGAGGGTGACCCGCTGCAGGGCCACCGGGGGCAGCGGGGCGACGCGTGTGGTGAGCGCGGGTACTCGGGCCGCCGGAGCGTGGAAGACGGGCGAGCCCTCGGTGACCCGTCCGAGCGGACCGGAATCCGGAGAGGTGAAGGCGCCGGTCGACGAGGTGTGCGTCTTGCGGACCGCCCTGGCGGCGTGCACCTCGTCGTCGAGCACGACGAGGACACCGCGTCCCGCTGCTGCCGGTGCCGCGGCCACGTTCACGGCCGCCAGCAGGTTCGCCGGACCGTCCGCACCGGGCGAGGAGGCGTGGCGCATCGCTCCGGTGACGACGAGGGGCTCTGAGCGGTCCCACGCGAGGTCGAGCAGGTACGCGGTCTCCTCGATGGTGTCCGTGCCCTGCGACAGCACGACGCCCGAGGCTCCGGAGCCGACGGCGTCCCGCGCGGCGTCGAGCGCGCGCTGCACGTCGTCGAAGTCGAGCGAGGGAGAGGGCACCATGCCGAGCTGGCGGGCCTCGACCCGTGCGACCTGCGCGATGGCCGGCACACCGGCGAGGAGGTCACGGGCTGCGATCCGCGGGACGGCGCCGGAACCGCGCGGATCGCCGGAACCGCGCGGATCGCCGGAACCGCGCGGATCGCCCGAGGTGACGCTCGCGATGGTCCCGCCGAGGGCGAGGTACACGATCCGCGGGAGCGTGGGGTCCGTCACGGCCGGGTGTCCCTTCGTCGATCGACCGCGCGGGCGAGGCTGCGGTGTTCCCAGTCGGTGTCGTCCCGCGGGTCGGCCCTGCGGACGCGGGTCGCGACGGCCGACCAGTCGGTGCGCCCGGCTCCGACCTGTTCGACCGCGTCCAGGACGCCGTCGACGCCCTGCGCCACGACGCGCTTGCCGGTCGGCCCGACGATCACGAGCCGGACGGTGCCCGGGACCTCGTGGACACGGATCCGGTCGTCCGCGAAGAGCCGGGTCGCCCAGGCGGCCAGCCGGAGCTGCGCCCGCTTGCGCGCGGCCGGGGAGTCCTCGACACCGGCGGCGTACCAGTCACGGTTCCCGCCGTTGCCGCCACATCCGCCGCACATCAGGACTCGCGTGGACGCTCGGGCTGCGCGAACGGGAAGCGGACGCGGAAGTCGTCGGCGATCTCGTTCATCGTGACGAACCGGACGCCCTCGTGGCCCCTGATGTACTCGATGAGCCGCTCGATCATGAGCAGGACCTGCGGGCGCCCGGAGACGTCGGGGTGGATCGTGATCGGGAAGACGGCGTAGTCGAGTTCGCGGTACACCCAGTCGAACTGGTCCTTCCACATCTGCTCGACGTCGCGCGGGTTGACGAAGCCGTGGCTGTTCGGGCTCGACTTGATGAACATCATCGGGGGCAGGTCGTCGACGTACCAGTTCGCCGCGATCTCGACGAGGTCGATCTCGCTCCCGTGGACGAGCGGCGTCATCCACGTGTGCGGGTCCTGCGAGTAGTCGATCGGTGTCCACTGGTCGCCGACGATCGAGTAGTAGGGGACGAAGTCCTTGTGCTGCTGACTGTGGTCGTAGCTGAACCCGAACTTCTCCAGGAGTGTGGGCGTGTAGCTGCTCAGTTCCCACCACGGAGCGACGTAGCCCGTCGGCTGCCGACCCGTGAGCCGGGTGATCAGCTCGACCGAGCGCTCCATCACCGCGTCCTCCTGCGCCTCGGTCATCGCCACCGGGTTCTCGTGGCTGTACCCGTGCGCACCGATCTCGTGGCCGGCGTCGAACAGGGCCTTGCACTCGTCCGGGAAGGTCTCGAGCGAGTGGCCGGGGATGAACCAGGTCGCTGCGATGTCGGCGCGGTCGAACACCTTCTGCAGACGCGGCACACCGGTGCGCCCCGCGAAGATCCCGCGCTGGATGTCCGAGGGGGAATCCGCCCCGCCGTAGGAGCCGAGCCAGCCCGCGACCGCGTCGATGTCGACGCCGAAGGACACGAAGATCTCTTTCACCATGGGACACCGTCTCTCATCGTTGCTGCAATTCGTGCAATCGTTTGCATTGCCCGGAATCCTGACACCCGACTGTTTCGACCGACGTCCAGCCGTGTAACCAGTGTGTTTCGGATCCTCCGGGCCGTCGTCGGTCGAGGTGCTCGCAAACGTTCGCGCCGCACGGTGTCACGACGATCCGTCACCTAGACTCGACGGATGGGCAGTGCAGGCGACGACCCGGCCGGACACGGTCAGCAGGATCGTCGTGGTGACGTGAACCTCCAGGCCATCGCCGCGCTCGCCGGCGTGCACGTCTCGACGGCGTCGCGCGTGCTCCGACAGGCGGAGCCGACCAAGGGGTGGAGCGACTCGGCGCAGCGGGTGATCGCGGCGGCGGCCGAGCTCGGGTACCGCCCCAACCGGATCGCAGCGTCGCTCCGGACCCGGCGGTCGAACACCATCGGCGTCGTGATGCCGCGGCTCGCCGACACGGTCATCGCGACGATCTGCCAGTCCGTCGAGTCGGCTGCCCGCTCCGCCGGGTACCAGCTCCTGCTCACGACGCCCCCGGACGACATGGGCGCGCAGCTGGACGCGGTCGACTTCCTGCTCTCCCGACAGGTCGACGGCCTCATCGTCAGCTCGCTCCACCTGTCGTCCCCGAACCCGCGGCTGACGGACCTCCCCGTGCCGGTCATCGCGACGAACCGCCACCCCGGGGACTGGATGCCCGCGGTGGTCGGTGACGACGTCGAGGGCGGCCGGATGGCCACGGAACACCTGCTCGCGTTGGGGCACCGCCGCATCGGCGTCATCGCCGGTCCGCGCCACGCCAGCACCGCCGTGGAGCGGGTGGCCGGGTTCCGTCTGGCACACGAGCGACGGGACCTCGTCGTCGACGACGCGCTCGTCGTCCACAGCGACTTCGAGGTCGAGGGAGGCGTCGTCGGCGCGCACACGCTGCTCTCGCTGTCGGACCCGCCGACCGCGATCTTCGCCGTCAACGACACCGCGGCGATCGGCGTGATGGGCGCTGCACGGCAACGCGGCCTCCGCGTGCCCGACGACCTGTCGATCGTCGGCTACAACGACATCTCCGTCGTGGCGCAGCTGCCCACACCCATGACGACCGTGCACTCACCGACCGCCCTGATGGGCACCGTGGCGGTGGAGCGACTGCTCGCGGCGATCGGCGACGGGACACTGCAGGGTGCGACGCTCCCGGTCTCGCTCGTCGTGCGGTCGTCGACGGGGCATCCGGCGGGCTGACCCGGCACAGGGCACCCGGACCGGACCACGCGAGCGGGCGCCAGAGCGGCGGACGCTGGCCCACCCGCCGGGTACCCGGGCGGGGTCGCGGTATCGTCGCGGCATGGCAGAGCATCGACGCGGAGCGAACCTCCCGTCGATCGGCGGGTTCAACCGCACCGTGGTCCTCGACGCCGTCCGCCGCTCGCCCGACGGCCTGAGCCGCGTCGAACTCGCCGCCCGCACCGGCCTGAGTGCGCAGACCGTGTCGAACGTCACCCGGTTCCTGATCGATGCCGGGATGATCGTCGAGTCCGGCACCGTCGTCTCGGGCCGCGGCAAGCCCCGCACCATCCTGCGGCTCGAGCCCGGCAGCCGGTACGCGGTCGGCGTGCACGTCGACCCGGCCGTCGTCACCTACGTGCTGCTCGACCTCGCCGGCACGGTCGTCGCTGCGTCCACGACCTCGACCCCCACCGCCGACGACCCGTCCCAGGTGGTGCGCACCATCGCCTCGGCCGTCGACGGGCTCGTCGCCGACGCCGGGGTGGCCGTCGACAGCGTGCTCGGCGTCGGGATCGCGAGCCCCGGACCCATCGACGTCGAGGCGGGCATCGTGGTCGACCCGCCGTTCCTGCCGCGGTGGCGGGACGTGCCCCTGCGCGACGCGCTCGCCGAGGCCACGGGCTACCCGGTCCTGCTCGAGAAGGACGTCACGGCCGCCGCGGTCGGTGAGATGTTCCTGGCGGGGGAGTCCTCGGCCCGCAACTTCGCGTTCGTGTACTTCGGCACCGGGTTCGGCGTCGGGCTCGTCGTCGACCACGAACCCGTGCGCGGGGTGGGGTCGAACGCGGGCGACGCCGGACACATCATGGTCGACCAGGGGGCGCTCGCGGGCACCCCGGACGGCTCGGGCACGCGTGGCGAGGTCGGCGCTGCCGTCGCGCCCGACCGGCTGGTGCGGGTCGCGCGGTCGCGGGGCCTGGCGTTGTCCGGCGGCGGCGTGAGCGCCGAGGCCGACGATGCCGACGGCACCGAGGCCGGCGCCACCGACGCCACGGACAGCGGCGCCACCGACGTCGACGCCGTGGACGCCGCGTGGGACGAACTCGCAACGGCGATCGCTGGCGGGGACGACACCGCCGTCACGCTCGCGGCCGATGCCGGCACCGTCATGGGCAACGCCGTCGTCCTCATCGTCAACCTGCTCGACATCGACCGCGTGGTGTTCGGCGGCCCGTTCTGGTCGCGCATCGCGAGTGCGGCGCTGCCCGCGGCGCGTGCAGCCATCGTCGGGTCGCCGCTGCTCGTGCCGAAGCACCCGGTGCAGGTGGTCGAGAGTGACCGCGGTGCCGACGTCGCCGCTGTGGGTGCCGCCTGCCTGGTGCTCGACGCCGCGCTCTCGCCGCGGGCCAGCACCCTGCTGATCCGGCGCTGACGACCCCGGCTACGAGACGGGCCCGCCCCGGCCCGCTACGCTGCGGTCCGACGCACCCGCCGTGGGTGCGGGGACGACGGGGGACACATGACGGACAGCGGCACGGACAGTACGGACAGCACCGACGGCACGATGGACCCGCGGTGGGCGAGGGTGCGCCCGCTCGTCTTCCGCACGATCATCGGCGCGGTCGTCGCCGCCGGGCTCGTCGGGATCGCCGCGGTGCTCCTCGGCGACTTCGGCATGGTCGCGGTCCAGCTGCTCCTGACGATCGTCGTGGTGGTCGTCTTCGCGTTGCTGTCCTGGTACGACGCCGACGTGTCGTCCCGGCGGTCGGGGATCTTCGCGTTCGCGAGCATCGCCACGTCGATGTACCTGCTCGTCGCCGGCCTGTACAAGGTGTGGATCGTGCCGACGGGGCCGGACGGTGACGGCATCTGGTACGTCCTGGAGCACTTCTGGCACTGGATCTGGCTCGTCGGCGTCGCCCGGGTGGCGCTCCTGCACGTCCACCTGCTGCTCGTGATCCACCGCCGCTACCCGACGCCCGTCCTGCAGGTCGTCGCGAAGACCACCGTCGGCGTCATCGCCCTGCTCGCGCTGCTGCTCTCGATCCCGCTGCTCGCGCCGGACGTCGACTACGCGCGGGGCTACTGGCGGCTCGTCTGGGTGGTGGTGATCCTCGACCTGCTCGGCACCGTCGTGGTGCCCCTCAGCAACGCGCTGTTCCGGCCCCGAGCGCCCCGGTCATCGGCGACGTGGCCGGTGCCCGACCAGCAGCCGGCGTGGGGTGCGACGCCGACGCCCGCCGCTCCGGAGCCCGAGGCTGCCGTGCCCGAAGCGCCCTCGCCGCCCGCGCCGCCCGCGCCCGCACCTGCACTGCACCCTGAGCCCACCCCGGCACCGGCACCGGCACCGACGCCCGAGCCCGGCACGGTCGTCGCGTCCGACGGCCGTCGGTATGCGGCCCGTCCGACGGCCTCCCGCGCGCTGGCCTGGCCCCGCTACGTCGACGGCACGCCCCTGCCCGCGCTGCCCGACGGGACGCCCGACTTCTCGGAGGTCACCGAGCGCTGACACCCCGGGCAACGAGTGTGCAGAAGACGTCGGGTTCGCCGTGCGGACCCGGCGTCTTCTGCGCACCGGGTGCGGTGGGCTGTGCCCACGGCGGACGGGAGGCGCGGTGCGGGCCCGCCCCGAGCCTCCAGGCCGACACGTCGCGCGTCCAGCGCGCCGGGCGCGACCTGGGACACCGCCCGTTCACCGGGCGGCCACCGGCCGGTCGCGTGGATGCTGAACAGTCGTGCAGGTCTTCAGCCCGATCGCCCCGAGAAGGACCCTGCATGCGCGCTCCTGCCCTGCGCCCACCCACACTCCGCATCGGCGCGGCCGTCGCGACTGCCCTGGTCGTCGCCGCCGGTGTCGTCACCGCCAGCCCGGCCCTCGCCGCCGTCGGTGACGACGACCCGTCCGTCGGTGCCGTCGCCGCGAACGGCCTCGTCGTCAACGAGGTCGAGTCGAACGCCGACGACACCGATTGGGTGGAGCTCGAGAACACCTCGGACGCCGCGATCGACCTGACCGGGTACGCGTTCCTCGACTCCGACAACTCGCACGACGCGTACGTGCTCCCCAGCGGCTCGACGATCGCCGCCGGCGGGTACTTCGTCGTCGACCAGCTGTCCGCGACCGCCCCCGGCTTCGACTTCGGGCTCGGTGGTGCCGACACTGCGCGCCTCTACGACCCTGCCGGCGACCTGGTGCTCCGGTACGCCTGGACGACCCACGCGGGTGTCACCTACGGCCGCTGCGCCGACGGTGTCGGGCCGCTCGTGGACACCACGGCGTCGACCAAGGGGGCTGCGAACGACTGCTCCTCACCCGTGCGGATCAACGAGGTCGAGTCGCAGGACGGCACCCCCGGCGACTGGGTGGAGCTGACCAACACCGGCAGCACCACCGTCGACCTGGGCGGGTACGTGCTGCGCGACAGCGACGACGACCACGCGTACACGATCCCCGCGGGTACGACCGTCGCGGCCGGGGGCTTCACCGTCCTCGACGAGGCGGCGTTCGGCTTCGGACTCGGCAAGGCGGACTCCGCGCGGCTGTTCGACGCCCGCGGCGCGGTCGTCGACTCGACCTCGTGGACGGCGCACGCGACCACGACGTACGGCCGCAACCCCGACGGCACCGGGGACTTCGCCGAGACGGCAGCACCCACGAAGGGCGCGGCGAACCGGTTCGCCGGCGTCGTCACCGCCGAGGCCTGGCCCGGCGGCCCGGACGAGACCGTGCTCGACGACGAGGACACCTTCACCGGTGACCTGAGCGGCCTCGACTGGACGACCTCGACGACCTCGCGGGACGGGCAGCTCTGGGCCGTGCAGAACGGCGACGGCCTGCTCTACCACCTGACCTCGGACGGCGCGGGCGGCTGGGCACCGTCGAACGCCGCGGGCACCGACCTGCGCTACGCCGACGGCACGGGCACCCCGGACGCCGAGGGCGTGACCGTCACGAGCGACGACCCCGGCGCCGTCTACGTGTCGACCGAGCGCAACAACGACGTGTCGAGCACGAGCCGCCCGTCGGTCCTGCGCTACGCCACGACCGACGGCTCCGAGGCCACCCTGCGGGCCACCGACGAGTGGAACCTCGCCGCGGACTTCCCCGGGCTCGGCGCGAACGCCGGGCTCGAGGGCGTCACCTGGATCCCGGACACCTGGCTCACCGCGCACGGCTTCACCGACGAGCGCACCGGCGCCGCCTACGCACCGTCGCGCTACGCCGGACACGGCGAGGGGCTGTTCTTCGTCGGGGTCGAGGGCACCGCGAGCGTGTACGCCTACGCCCTGATGGACGACGGGTCCTCGGCGCGCATCGCCACGATCGCGACCTCGCTCGCTGTCGTCGCCGACGTGCAGTTCGACCCGACGCTCGACGCGCTCTGGGTGGTCTGCGACGACGTGTGCTCCGGCCGGACCGCGCTGTACGAGGTGACCGACGGGGCCTTCAGCGCCTCGACGCTGTACGAGGCACCCTCGGCCGCCGACCGCACGCTCGCCAACGAGGGCTTCGCGATCTCGGGCGTCTGCACCGACGGGGAGCGCGCGACCTTCTCCGCCGACGACAACGACACGGACGGGTTCTCGCTGCGGACGGGGACGTACCCGTGCGAGGGCGGCGACACCGACCCGGGCACTGAGCCGACGCCGACGCCGACGCCGATCCCGTCTCCGGGTGCCGGCGGCACGACGCCGACTCCGGGTGGGACGCCCACCGCGGTCCCGACCCCTGGTCCGTCGGCTGCGCCGGTCGCCCCGGTGGCGCCGTCGGAGTCGGTGTTGACGGAGGCGAACCGTGGTGGGGTCTCGGCGCCGGCGTCGGCTCGTGCGGGGGAGACCATCACGGTGACGGTGGGTACTGCGTCTGCCGGTGACACGGTGAACGTGTGGTTGTTCTCGGAGCCGACGCTGATCGGCACGGCTGTGGTCGCTGCTGACGGGACGGTCCGGGTGACGATCCCTGCCGACACGGTGGCTGGTGCGCACCGGTTGGCGGTGACGGCTGCGGACGGCACGCTGATCGGGTGGACCCCGATCACGATCACCGCGGACGTGCAGCTCGCGTTCACGGGCGCTTCCGGGCTCGGTGCCGGAGCGCTGGTGGCGTTCCTGCTGCTCGCGGCGGGTGCGGGTGTGCTGATCGTGCGTCGCCGACGTCGGGCTGCGGCTGCCGAGTAGTCCCCACGCCCCACGTCGGGGCGATAAGTGTGCAGAAGACGTCGGGTTCGCGGTGCGGACCCGACGTCTTCTGCTCACCCATGCGCGGTGGGCGCGACCGCGCGGCGGACGGGAGGCGCGGTGCGGGGCCGCCCCGCGCCTCCAGGCCGGTGGGTGGCCGCGTTCAGTGCTCGGTGCCGTGCATGGTCTGGGTGTCGTCCTGACCGGGGATGGCGTCCTTCGTGGTCCAGCCGTACCAGCGGCCGTCGATCTCGGTGACCGCGCGACCGTCGCCGCAGGTGACGAGGCCCTTGGTCGGAAGACGCTCCGGCAGGAAGTCGGCGGTCATCGCCGTGCCGCCGTAGGACGTATCGAGCGGGGTGCAGGCGTCCACGTCGACGCCGTCCTTCGAGGCGAACCCGATGACGTACCCGGGCTGCGAGACGTGGAGGCGGACGTCGATGTCCTTCGCGTCCTTCGGCACCCACTTCGGCATGAAGAAGGCCAGGTCCTCGGACTCCCCGGAGCGCGGGGCGTCCGAGTACGTGTCGAAGTGCTTCTGCGGGGTCTTGTTCGGCACCATGTCCTGGATCGCGCTGCAGCCGGCGGTCAGCAGCAGGGCGGACACCGCGGCGGTGGAGGCGAGGGCGATCCGGAGGGTGCGGCGGGCGGTGGTGGGGCGCGTGTCGGTGCTCATGGATCCAGTCTCGCGACGGACGCGGCGCTGAAACATCACGTGCGCACCCGGAAGTTGTCGGGGGTTACCCCCACCCGCCACGCCGGACCACCCGTCGGTGATCGGCCCGCGCACCCCGTCGTGACGCCGCAGTAGCGTCGGGGCATGCAGCAGGAGATCCTCCGGTACACCGCGTTCGCCGCCGAGCCGGGCGGCGGCAACCCAGCCGGGCTCGCGCTCGACGCGGCCGGACTGTCCGACGACCAGATGCTCGCGGTCGCCCGGCAGGTCGGGTACCCCGAGACCGCCTTCGTCGTGGGTGCGACGTCGACCGGGCCGCGGGTCCGCTACTTCTCGCCGAGCGCCGAGGTGCCGTTCTGCGGGCACGCCACCGTCGCACTGGCCGTCGCGCTGGCCGAGCGCGACGGGCCGGGCCGCCGGGTGTTCACGACCCTGGCCGGCGAGGTCACGCTCGATGCCACCGTCGGTGCGGACGGCTCGGTGCTGGTCGCGATGACGAGCGTCGAGCCGGCGACACGGGACATCGACCCGGCTCTGCTGGTGCGGCTGTTCGACCTGCTCGGGCTCTCGGCCGCGGACATCGCTCCGGGGTTCCCGGTGCTGGAGTCCTTCGCCGGCAACTGGCACCCGGTGCTCGTGCTGCACGACTACGAGCTGTTCCACCAGTTCCGGTTCGCGCCGGGGCCCCTGGCCGAGCTCAAGCGCGAGGCCGGCTGGGCGGGGACCGTCACGGTGCTGCACCGCACCGGCGAGCGGGAGTACGAGGCGCGCAACCTGTTCCCCGCCGGACGCATCACCGAGGACCCGGCGACGGGATCGGCAGCAGCGTCGACCGGGGCGTACCTGCGGCAGATCGGTGCAGCGCATCCGGGCGACCGCGTCACGATCCGGCAGGGGCGACACGTCGGGCGTCCGAGTCTGCTGCTCGTGGACGTGCCCGAGGCCGGCGGGATCACGGTGACGGGGAGCGCGACCCCGATCTCCTGACGGACGTTCCTTCCCGGGACGCACGCGATGGGAAGCGGAATCGGGCGTACCTGGTCGAAACTTCCGACCCGGTACGCCCGATTCGACCCGGCACGCCCGAATCCGCCAGGCAACCCCTTGACACGGTTAAGTCAATACGGTGGACTAATCCTGCGCGCGGGCGATGGTGCCCGCGGACATCACCCGTGCAAAGGAGCACCGATGAAACGCACCCGCATCATCGCCGGACTCGCAGCTGTGGCCGTGGCCGCAGTCGGTCTGGCTGGCTGCTCGAGCTCGGGGTCCGCCTCGAGCGACACGATCAAGATCGCGTACCAGAAGTTCGGCGCCTTCCAGCAGCTCGACGCCCAGATGAAGGTCGTCAAGAAGCAGTACGAGAAGGACAACCCGGGCAAGAAGGTCACCCTCGTGCCCATCCAGGCGCAGGGCAACGACTACTACACCAAGCTCGCTCTCATGAACAAGGCGCCGGCCACCGCCCCGGACGTCATGTACGAGGACACGTTCCTCGTCAAGGCCGATGCCGAGGCGGGCTACCTGCTGCCACTCGACAAGTACACGGACAAGTGGGACGAGTGGGACCAGTTCTTCGACAACGCCAAGCAGGCCGGGCAGGGTGACGACGGCAAGATCTACGGCGTCCCCATGGGCACCGACACCCGAGCCCTCTGGTACAACAAGGACATCTTCAAGAAGGCCGGGCTCGACGTCCCGTGGAAGCCGAAGACGTGGGACGACGTGCTCGCGGCGGCGAAGACCATCAAGGAGAAGCAGCCCGACGTCATCCCGTTCAACATCTACTCGGGCAAGGCGCAGGGCGAGGCCTCGACCATGCAGGGCTTCGAGATGCTCCTGTACGGCGCCGACGGCTCCGGCAACACCCTGTACAAGGACAAGAAGTGGGTCACCGGCTCGAAGCAGTTCGAGGACTCGCTCAAGTTCGTGAAGGACGTCTACCAGGGCGGCCTCGGCCCGACACCACAGCAGGCGCTCGACACGAACGTCGGCACGACCATCGCCCAGACGTGGCTGCCGAAGGGCAAGCTCGCGATCGACCTGGACGGTTCGTGGCAGTCCGGCACGTGGCTGAAGTCCGGCACCGCGCCGTGGCCCGAGTGGAACGACGTGATGGGCCAGGCACCCATGCCGACCCAGAACGGGCAGGCTCCCGGCTACAACTCGATGTCCGGCGGCTGGACCCTGGCGGTCGGCGCGAAGTCGAAGAACCCGCAGGCGGCGTTCGACTTCATCACGAGCTTCCTCGACAAGGACGGCTCGCTCAAGTACGACACCGAGAACAGCCAGATCGCCGTCCGGAAGGACGTCGCGGACGACCCGGAGTACACGGCGGCGAACCCGACGTTCAAGTTCTTCTCGGGACTGGTGGAGAACACCAACTT
Organism: Curtobacterium sp. 8I-2; assembly: GCF_902506155.1. Classification (NCBI taxonomy): domain Bacteria; kingdom Bacillati; phylum Actinomycetota; class Actinomycetes; order Micrococcales; family Microbacteriaceae; genus Curtobacterium; species Curtobacterium sp. 8I-2. The sequence continues at coordinate 1,275,644 of NZ_LR732827.1, read as the reverse complement.
CCGCCCGGCGACGAGTGACTACTCGCAGGTGTCCAACGCGATCCAGGTCGCGATGGAAGCGGTCATGACCGGTCAGCAGTCGCCGAAGGACGCGGCTGCCGCCTACGACAAGGCCGTCACGCAGGTGGTCGGCAAGGAGAACACCGTCTCCGCTGGTTGACGGTCCGTCACCCACTGACGGACTGGAGGCGCGGGGCGGTCCCGCACCGCGCCTCCCATCCGTCCTTCCCCACCTTCGGAACCCCTCCGCACCCGGAAGGCACCCATCGTGTCCAGCACCCCCCTCGCGCCGACGCTGTCGGCGCCCGGTGCGCCGAAGCGCACCGATCCACCCGTGCCGCGCAAGCGGCGACCACTGCGGAACGTCGGACGAGCCGTCCCGCTCCTGCCCGCCCTGGTCCTGCTCGTCATCTTCCTGCTCGGCCCGGTCATCTCGTCGTTCTACGGGTCGTTCACCAACTCGGCCCTGACCGGTGCGAGTGCGGCCGACCAGCAGTTCGTCGGCTTCCAGAACTACGTCGAGCTGTTCCAGGACCCGGACTTCCCGAAGTCCGTGATCCTGACCATCGTCTTCCTGCTGGCCTCGGCCGTGGTGGGGCAGAACGTGCTCGGGCTCGGCCTGGCGCTGCTGATGCGCTCGGCGAACAAGGCCATGCGGGCGATCGTCGGCACCTTCGTGGTGGCGGCGTGGGTCCTGCCCGAGATCGTGGCGTCCTTCGCGGCGTATGCGTTCTTCAACGACGAGGGGACGCTCAACACGTTCCTCGCGTCCATCGGGATCACCGGCGCGAACTGGCTCTACACGTACCCGATGCTCGCCGTGATCCTGGCGAACATCTGGCGCGGCACCGCGTTCTCGATGCTCGTCTACTCGGCCGCCGTGCAGGAGGTCCCCGAGGAGATCACCGAGTCCGCCGAGGTCGACGGCGCCACCGGCTGGCAGCGGCTCGTCTACATCACGCTCCCGGTGATCCGCCGGAGCATCTCGACGAACCTCATGCTCACGACGCTGCAGACCCTGTCGGTCTTCACGCTGATCTTCGTGATGACCGGCGGCGGCCCGGGCACGAACTCGTCGACCCTGCCGATCCTGGCGTACCAGGAGGCGTTCAAGTTCTCGCAGCTCGGCTTCGGGACCGCGATCGCGACCATCCTGCTCGTGGTGGGGGCGGTCTTCTCGATCATCTACATCCGAGCTCTCAAGCCGGAGGTGGACTGATGGCCATGACAGCCCCGTCCCTCGACCAGACCACGACCCGATCGGTGACCGCACCGGGGTCGATGCACATGACCTCGCCGCGCGGCCGCACCATGCGGTGGGTGTCGAACGTCGTGCTGCTCGTCATCGCGGTGTGCTTCGCGGTGCCGCTGCTCTGGCTCGTGCTCGCCTCGTTCGACACCCAGGCGTCGCTGTCGGTGAAGCTGCCGTCGCAGTTCACGCTCGACAACTTCGCCAAGGTGCTCACCCCCGAGCTGTCGTTCATCCCGCTCGCGAACAGTCTGCTGCTCTCCGGCGGCACCGCGGTCGTCACCGTGGTGTTCGCCCTGCTGGCCGCGTACCCGCTGTCCCGCTACAAGATGCGCGTCAACAAGCCGTTCCTGTACAGCATCCTGTTCGGCACCGGCCTGCCGATCACCGCGATGATGGTGCCCGTCTACGCGCTGTTCGTGTCGCTCAACCTGATCGACAACGTGTGGGGCTGCATCTTCTTCCTCGCCGCCACCAGCTTGCCGATGGCGATCTGGATGGCGAAGAACTTCATGGACTCGGTGCCGATCTCGCTCGAAGAGGCGGCATGGACCGACGGCGCCTCGATGCTCACCACCCTGACCCGCATCGTGATCCCGCTCATGCGTCCGGGCATCGCGGTCGTGTTCATCTTCGTGTTCATCCAGGCGTGGGGGAACTTCTTCGTCCCGTTCGTCCTGCTGCTCTCGCCCGAGAAGGTGCCCGCCGCGGTGAGCATCTTCAACTTCTTCGGACAGAACGGGGCGGTGGCGTACGGCCAGCTCGCCGCGTTCTCGATCGTCTACTCCGTGCCCGTCATCGCCCTCTACGTGATCGTGTCCCGAGGCCTCGGCGGCGGCAACGCCCTCGCCGGCGGCATCAAGGGCTGACGCCGGCCCCCACCCCCGCAAGACACCGGTGTTCGCGCGTCGAACACCCGCGAACCGCGGTTCGATCCGCGAACACCGGTGTTCCGCGAACCAGAAAGGAAGCACATGCACCAGGACGAACCGCTCGTCGAGGCCCGGATCGCCCGCCTCGTGCGCGACCGTGTCGACCCCGCCGTCCTCCGTCGCTCGGCGCCGGTGACGATCGAGGCGTGGGAGGTGCCGGGCGAACCGGTGCCGTTCGACGCCGCCGTGGGCGAGACGTACACACCGTTCACGGTGGGGTCGCACTGGGGCGGGCGCCCGTGGGGCACGACGTGGTTCCGGGTGACCGGCACCGTGCCGGCGGACTTCGGCACCGCGCAGGGGACCACAGCCGAGCTCCTCGTCGACCTGGGGTTCACCAAGCGGCAGCCCGGGTTCCAGGCCGAGGGACTCGCGTTCCGCGCCGACGGCTCCACGATCAAGGCGATCGAGCCGCGGAACGACACCGTGCCGCTCGAGGTCGGCCCGGGGGAGTCCTTCGAGCTCTGGATCGAGGCCGGGGCGAACCCCGACATCGGCGGCGACTCGTTCCAGGGGGCGACGCCGCTCGGCTCGCGCTCCACCGCCGGCGACGACCCCATCTACCGCCTGAAGGCCCTGGAGGTCGTCGAGCGGGACGACACCGTGTGGGAACTGCAGCAGGACCTCTGGGTGCTGCGCGGGCTGATGGCCGAGCTCCCCACCGACGGCACCCGCGGCGCCGACATCCTGCGCGCGCTCGAACGGGCCGCCGACGCCCTGGACCCGGACGACGTCGCCGGTACCGCCGCGGACGCCCGGCAGGTCCTGGCGCCCGTGCTCGCCGTCCCCGCCAGCCCCGCCGCCCACCGTGCCATCGCCGTCGGGCACGCCCACATCGACTCCGCCTGGCTGTGGCCCGTGCGCGAGACGAAGCGCAAGTGCGCCAGGACGTTCTCGAACGTGCTCGACCTGATGGACCGCGACCCCGACTTCACCTTCGCCTGCTCGTCCGCCCAGCAGTACGCGTGGATCCGCGACGAGTACCCCGAGGTCTTCGCGCGCATCAAGCAGCGCGTCGCCGAGGGCCGGTGGATCCCCGTCGGCGGCATGTGGGTCGAGTCGGACACCAACCTGCCCGGCGGTGAGGCCCTGGCCCGCCAGTTCGTCGCCGGCAAGCGCTTCTTCCTCGAGGAGTTCGGCATCGACACCCCCGAGGCCTGGCTCCCCGACTCGTTCGGCTACTCGGGCGCCCTGCCCCAGATCGTCCGCGCCGCCGGCTCGAAGTGGTTCGTCACCCAGAAGCCGTCGTGGAACGAGACGAACGTCATCCCGCACACCTCGTTCCACTGGGAGGGCATCGACGGCTCACGCGTCCTGACGCACCTGCCCCCGGCCGACACCTACAACTCCGACGTCTCACCTGCCGACCTGCGCCGCGGCGAACGGAACAACAAGGAGCGCGGCACCGCCAACACGTCGATGCTGCTGTACGGCTTCGGCGACGGTGGTGGCGGTCCCACCCGCGAGATGGTCGGTGCCGCACACCGCCAGCACGACCTCGACGGGTCGCCGCACGTGACCCTCGGCACGCCCGCCGAGGTGTTCGAGCAGCTCGAAGCCGAGCTGCCGACGCCCGGGGTCTGGTCGGGGGAGATGTACCTGGAGTTCCACCGCGGCACCTACACGTCGCAGATCCGCACGAAGCAGGGCAACCGCCGCTCCGAGCACCTGCTGCGCGAAGCCGAGCTCTGGGCAGCGACGGCGGCCGTCCGGCTCGGCAGCGAGTACCCGTACGCCGAACTCGAGGACGCCTGGCACACCGTCCTGCTGCAGCAGTTCCACGACATCCTGCCGGGGTCGTCGATCGCGTGGGTGTACGAGAACGCCGAGGAGCAGTACGCCCGGGTCGCCGAGGTGCTCGAGGGGCTGATCGGGAGCGCGACGACGGCGCTCGCCGCAGGCGGGAGCGGTGCCGCTGCCGGCGCAGCCGACGACACCGCGTCGGTCGTGCGCTTCAACGCCTCGCCGGTCGCGGCGGGAGAGGTGACCGCCCTTGCAGGTTCGGTCGTCCACGCGCCGCGACCCGTGCCTCCCGTCCGGGCAGGCGACCGCTTCGTCTTCGACACCGGCGTCGTCACCGCGACCATCGACGCTGCCGGCCACGTCGTGTCGTTCGTCGACTCCGCGACCGGACGCGACGCGATCGCGCCAGGCGCCACGGCGGCCGAGTACACGGTGTTCCGCGACACCCCGAACCAGTGGGAGGCCTGGGACATCGACCGCGCGTACCAGCGCAACGGCACGGTGCTGTCGGCGTCGTCGGTCGCGATCGCAGGCGACGCGCTCGTGGTCGAGCGGTCCTTCGGATCGTCGACGCTCACCACGCGCTACTCGGCGGTGCAGGGCGAACCCGAGCTGACCGTCGAGACCGAGGTCGACTGGCACGAGCACCAGAAGCTGCTGAAGCTCGCGTTCCCGATCGACGTGCTCGCGTCGTCGGCCTCGAGCGAGATCCAGTTCGGGCACATCGACCGGCCGACGCACCAGAACACCTCGTGGGACCACGCCCGGTTCGAGACGTCGGCGCACCGCTGGGTGCACGTCGCGGAGCCGGGGTTCGGGGTGGCCGTGGCCAACGACTCGACCTACGGCCACGACATCACGCGTGAGACCCGGGCGGACGGCGGGACCACCACGCTCGTACGGGAGTCGCTGCTGCGCGGACCGACGTTCCCGGACCCGAACGCCGACCAGGGGCACCACGTGTTCCGGACGGTGCTGCGGATCGGGGCCTCGGTGCTCGACGCCGCAGACTCCGGGTACCGGCTGAACCTGCCGGTGCGGAGCGTCCCCGGGTCGACCCCGATCGAGCCGCTCGTCACGGTGTCGTCGCCGCAGGTGTTCGTCGAGGCCGTCAAGCTCGCCGAGGACCGCTCCGGCGACGTCGTCGTGCGGCTGTACGAGGGGCTCGGGGGCCGGGCGACGGACGTCGGGGTGGCCTTCGGGTTCGACGTCGAGTCGGTGTCGCAGGTCGACCTGCTCGAGCGGCCGCTGGAGCGCTCGTGGTCGGCCGGTCAAGCAGTCGCGTTGACCCTGCGTCCGTTCGAGATCGTGACGCTGCGCGTGCGTCGGGCCTGAGGCAGCGGGCCCGGCGCACTGCTGGGAGGGACCGCGGCGCCGGACGGGACACGGGTGCGTTCCGTTCGGCGCCGTGTTGTGCGCGGGGCGGCTGGGCGGAATCGGGGCTGGCCGGGTGGCGGGGCTGGCCGGGTGGAATCGGGCGTGGCTGGTCGAATCGGGCGTCCCTGGTCGGAACTTCCGGCCAGGTACGCCCGATCCCGCTTGGCATCGCGCCCGTTCTGGGAAGGAACGTCATTCCTCCACAACCGCCCAGGCCTGGAGGCCCGTCCACAGTTCGCGACATCGGCCCGCTGGGCGGGTGGCCGGTCCGGCATTGCGGACGCGGCGTTGCGAGGTGGGTTCGACGTCGGCGACCTCGCGTGGGGTGACCTCGTCGCACCGGTGAACCGGCACAGCACGCTCTGGCTAGCGTGGCGGCATGGCAGTGCAGGAGATCTGGCTCGTCCGTCACGGCGAATCGGTCGCGAACGTCGCAGCGGCTCGGGCCGAGGCAGCGGGGGACGACGTCATCGACGTCGAGTTCCGCGACGCCGACGTCCCGCTCAGCCCGCTCGGCGCCGCCCAGTCACGTGCTCTCGGGCAGGAGCTCGCCGACCGCGGGATGGACGACGTCCCCGTCGCGCTCTGGGTGTCGCCGTACCTCCGCGCACAGCAGACCATCGCCATCGCGCTCGAGGCAGCCGGGCTCGCCGAACCCCGCAAGCGTGTGGACGAGCGCCTGCGCGACCGCGAACTCGGCGTCCTCGACCTGTTGACCCTGCAGGGCGTCCGCAACCGGTACCCCGACGAGGAACGCCGCCGGCAGTGGCTCGGCAAGTACTACCACCGGCCCGCGGGCGGGGAGTCGTGGGCGGACGTGATGCTCCGGCTCCGGACGCTCCTGGGTGACCTCGAGCGGGTCGACGGTGTCGAGCGCCTGGTGATCGCCGCACACGACGCCGTGGTGATGCTCGCCGTCGCGGTGTGCCTCGACCTCGACGAGCCGGCACTCATGGAGTTCGCCCACACCCACGCGGTCGCCAATGCCTCCCTCACCCGACTCCGACGCGACGGCGCCGGGTCGCCGTGGGTCCTCGAGGAGTTCTCCTCGGTCGGACACCTGGACGACGACGAGGTCACCCAGCACACCGGCCGGAAGGACGACGAACATGTCCACTGAACCCGTCACCCCGAACTTCCTGCGTGACTGGCCGCTGCCCGAACCCGGTGCCGGCAAGTACGGCCGCGGGCAGGTGCTCGTCATCGGGGGTGCGGCTCGCACCCCGGGAGCCGCGCTGCTCTCGGCGCTCGCCGCGCTCCGCGTCGGCGCCGGTCGCCTCACCCTGGCCGTCGGCCGGAGCGTCGCGAACGAGGTCGCGGTCGCCGTGCCCGAGTCCGGGGTCGAGCCCCTCGACGAGGACGAGGACGGGCACATCGCCGTCGGCGCGATCGAGGGCATCGCGGACAGCGCCTCGAGCGCCGATGCCGTGTTGGTCGGCCCGGGACTCGACGAACCGGACGGTTCCCGTGACCTCGTGGCCGGACTCGCCGACGTCGTCGGTCCGCGGACCACCGTCGTGCTCGACGCCTTCGCCCTCGGTGTCGCCGCCGACGTACGGGACCGCCTCGAACCGCTGCGTGGACGGCTCGTGATGACGCCGAACTCCGGCGAGGCAGAACGCCTGCTCGGTCGGGAGTGCAGCGACGACGACGTGGCCGACGCCGTCGCGATCGCGAACCGGTTCGGTGCGGTCGTCGCCCTCGGTGACGCCATCGCGACACCGCACGGTCGTGCGTGGCTCAAGGGCACCGGCTCGGGTGGCCTCGGCACCAGCGGGAGCGGGGACGTGCTGTCCGGCGCGGTCACCGGGCTGCTCGCCCGCGGTGCCGATCCGGCACAGGCCGTGGCGTGGGCGTCGTACGTGCACGCTGCCGCCGGTGACCGGCTCGCGGTGCAGGTCGGACCACTCGGCTACCTGGCGAGCGAACTCGTGACCGAGATCCCGCGGGTCCTCGTCGAACTCGGAGCCTGAGCGCGCCCGGAACGACCCGCGGGACCGTCGTCGTGAACCGCATCCGCGCCTCCAGGCCTGGTACGGGCGCGACCCTGCGCCCAGAACGAGCAATGCGTACAGCCGCACCCGCTGTTCCGCCGTCGTTCACCACCGGAGCACGGGCCGGAAACCGGCTGCGTCCACGATCGACCAGAACCCGGACACCCGGTCTGGCGCAGCACCCTCTCCCACCCGAAAGGCCCACCCGTGCAGCACAAGCGCACCCTGGCCGGCATCGCCCTGGCCGCCGCCGCAGTCGTCACCCTCGCCGGATGCTCCTCGACGAGCTCCGCCAGCACGAGCAAGGGCGACGCCGACTGGAAGACCACCACCAGCGCCCAGTCCGCCGGCGGTATGGACGCCCTGGTCAAGGCCGCCAAGGCCGAGGGCCAGCTCAACGTCATCACGCTCCCGCCGACGTGGGCCAACTACGGCAAGATCATCGACGGCTTCACCAAGAAGTACGGCATCAAGATCAACTCCGCGAACCCGAACGGCTCGAGCGCCGACGAGGTGGCAGCGGTCAAGTCGCAGAAGGGCCAGTCCACCGCCCCCGACGTGCTCGACCTCGGCAACGCCGTGCTGCAGGAGAACCTCGACCTGTTCGCCGACTACAAGGTCGCGAACTGGGACGACATCCCCACCAACCTGAAGGACAAGGACGGCGCCTGGACGCGCGACTACACCGGCCTGATGTCGATCGGGTACGACTCGTCGAAGATCTCCGACGCCCCGAAGGACATGACGGACCTGCTCGGCTCCGAGTACAAGGGCAAGGTCTCGATCGGCGGCGACCCGACGCAGGCCAACCAGGCCGCGTCCGCGGTGTACCTGGCGGCGCTGGAGAACGGCGGCTCGGCCGACGACATCACCAAGGGCGTCGACTTCTTCGGCAAGCTCAAGCAGGCCGGCAACTTCCAGAACGTGCTGCCGACGCAGGCCACCGTCGCCTCGGGTGAGACCCCGGTCGTCGTCCAGTGGTCGTACAACAACCTGGCCTGGGGTCCCGCCGCCGGCGGCTCGGGCAACAAGGACTGGAAGACCGTCGTCCCGAAGGGGCAGGCGCTCGGCTCGTACTACTCGCAGGCCATCAACAAGGACGCCCCGCACCCCGCGGCCGCCCGCCTGTGGGAGGAGTACATCGCCAGCCCCGAGGTCCAGAACCTGTACCTGCAGGCCGGTGCCTTCCCGTCCACCCTCGCCGCGCTGACGAAGTCGGGCAAGGTCGACCAGGACGCCCTCGACGCTGCCGGTGGTGCGCCGAAGGACTACGTCGAGCTGACCGACGCGCAGGTCGCCGCCGCCGCGAAGGTGCTCAAGGCCAAGTGGTCCTCGACGATGGGGTCCTGAGCAGCATGACCACCGCATCGGCAGACGCGCCCGCGACGGCGACGAGCGCCCCGAGCACTGCGCGCACGGCGTCCGCGGCGGCGCCCGCCGATGCCGTCCGACGCGGCGCCGGACCCCGTGTCCGGCGCCGCGTCGGCCTCGCCTGGCTGGGGCTGACCCCCTTCGCCGCCTACGTCCTGCTCTTCCTCGCCGTCCCCGCCGTGATCGCGATCGGCAGCGGGTTCTTCGACGGCTCCGGCGCGTTCACGCTCGCGAACCTCGCAGCCTTCGCCGACCCCTCGGTGCTGCAGGCGTTCGCCGGGTCCTTCGGCCTGTCCGCCGCCTCCGCGGTCATCGGCGCGGTCATCGGCGCGGTCGTCTGCTGGGCGCTCTCGGCGCTGCGGCCGGACGGACTGGTCCGGTCGATGATCGACTCGGCGGCCAGCGTCCTCGCCCAGTTCGGCGGCGTCATGCTCGCGTTCGCGTTCATCGCCACGATCGGCGTGCAGGGACTCGTCACGACCTGGCTGGTCACGGTCTTCCACGTCGACCTCAACGCCGACGGGGCCTTCCTGTACACGGTGCCCGGGCTCGTGATCCCCTACGTCTACTTCCAGGTGCCGCTCATGGTCCTCACGTTCATGCCCGCACTCGAGGGCGTCAAAGCGCAGTGGGGTGAGGCCGCGGCGACGCTCGGCGCCTCGCGCCTGACGTACTGGCGCCGCATCGCGTTGCCCGTGCTGGCGCCGGCGTTCTGGGGGTCGCTCCTGCTGCTCTTCGCGAACGGCTTCTCGTCGTACGCCACCGCCGCGGCCCTCATCTCCCAGGGCGGCATCGTGCCGCTCACCATCCGCACGCAGCTCACCAGCGAGACGATCGTCGGCCTGCAGAACGTCGCCGGGGTGCTCGCCTTCGGCATGGTCGTCGTGATGGCGGTCGTGATGGGCGCCTACTCGCTGCTGCAGCGCCGGGCCGCCAGGTGGCAGCGATGAGCGCCGCGGCTCCGGTGCGGCCGGTGCGGCCGGTACGTCCCGTCCGGTCTGGAGGCTCGTCCCGCGTCCGCCGGTTCGGCACCGCCCCGTCCCGTGGCGCGGCAGCCATCGTGCTCACCGTGATCGGGCTCCTGTTCGCCGTCCCGCTGGTCGCGCTGCTGCAGTTCACCTTCCGGCAGGGCACCGACGGCGGGCTCACCCTCGCGCACTGGGCGGCGATCGGTGACCCGGCCAACGCCTTCACGTACCAGCCGGTGTTCGACGGGCTCGGGGCGTCGTTGCTCATCGCCGTGATCACCGTCGGGATCGTGCTGTTCGTGCTGCTGCCCGCCCAGATCATCACCGCGCTCCGCTACCCCAGGCTCCGGAGCGTCCTGGAGTTCGTCTGCATCGTGCCGATCACCGTGCCGGTCGTGGTGCTCGTCGTCGGGTTCATCCCCGTGTACCAGGTCGTCTCGCAGGTCTTCGGGTCCGGCTCGTGGACGCTGGCGTTCGCGATCGGCATCATCACGCTGCCGTTCGCGTTCCGCCCGATCGCGGCCGCCATCACGGCGACGGACCTGATCGTCCTGTCCGAGGCGGCCCGGTCGCTCGGCGCCTCGTGGTGGACCGTCACCTGGCGCGTGCTCCTGCCGAACCTGCGCCGGGGCATCACCGCCGCGTGCTTCCTGACGATCACCGTGGTCCTCGGCGAGTACACCCTCGCCTCGTTCCTCTCCCGCTCCACGTTCCAGACCGGGCTCGTCCTCGTGCAGGGGACCGACCCGTACGTCGCCGCCATCTTCTCGGTCGCCGCGCTCCTGTTCGGCTTCGTGCTGCTCGTCCTCATCGGCCGGATCGGGACCCGCCGCACCACCCGCGTCCGCCGCACCCGCACCACCCGTCGTCCCCGCCTCGAGGAGTCCGCATGACCGTCACCGCCCCGGCAGCCCCGGCGTCCCTCGCCACCACCGGTGCGGTCGTCGAACTGCACGCCGTCGAGAAGCACTACGGCCCGCACCGGGCCCTCGCCGGACTGTCGCTCCGGGTCGAGCCGGGGGAGTTCGTCTCGCTCCTCGGTCCGTCCGGCTGCGGCAAGACGACCGCGCTCCGAGCACTCGCGGGCCTCGAGGTCATCGACGCCGGCTCCATCCGCATCGACGGCAAAGACGTCGCGGACACCCCGGTCAACAAGCGCGACATCGGCATGGTGTTCCAGCAGTACTCGCTGTTCCCGCACATGACGGTCCGGCAGAACGTCGCCTTCGGCCTCGAGATGCGCCGGGTCCCCGCCGCCGAGCGCAAGACCCGCGTCGTCGAGGCCCTCGACATGGTCCGCCTCGGCGAGTTCGCCGAGCGGTACCCGCACCAGCTCTCGGGTGGGCAGCAGCAGCGTGTCGCCCTGGCCCGAGCGCTCGTCACCCGGCCCCGTGTACTCCTGCTCGACGAGCCGCTGTCGGCGCTCGACGCGAAGGTCCGGGTCTCACTGCGCGACGAGATCCGCCGGATCCAGAGCGACCTCGGCATCACCACCGTGTTCGTCACGCACGACCAAGAGGAAGCGCTCGCCGTCTCCGACCGGATCGCCGTGATGCAGGCGGGTGACATCGAGCAGATCGGCACGCCCGAGGAGCTCTACCGCACCCCGTCGTCGGCGTTCACCGCGGACTTCGTCGGGCAGTCGAACCGGCTGCAGGGCGACCTGCGCGGCGCGGACGTGTTCGTCTACGGGTTCCGCGTGCCGGCGCTCGACTCGTCGATCGCGGACGGACCGGTGCTCGCCTACGTCCGACCGGAGGACATCGCCTTCGCCGCCGAGGGCGTCACCGGCACCGTCGTGAGCTCGAGCTTCCTCGGGTCGATCCGCCGCACCACCGTCCGCCTGGACGACGACACCGTCGTGACCGTCCAGCACGAGGTCGGTGACCGCCGGGCCACCGGCGACTCCGTCGCCGTGCGCCTGCTCGGCGCACCCGTCGCCGTCGCGCCGCTCGCGTAGTCGCGAAGGCGACAGTTCCCGCCGGGCCTGCCGGTGTCCTCTGCGGAAGCGACAGTTCGCTGCGGAACGTTCGCGGCACACTGTCGCTTCGGCGGGGTGGGCGCGACCGACGGGCGGACGGGAGGCCCGTGGCGGCCTGGCACCGCGCCTCCAGGCCGGTGAGGTCAGCGCTGGAAGCGCGCCTCGCGCTCGTCGGCAAGCCCGGCCTCGACGCGTGCGCGCATGTTCTCGGACATGTCGGGCAGTGCGTCGAGCCGGGCCCAGAACGCCTCGGTGTTCTCGCCGTCGGCGGGGTTCGGCGTGCCGGAGACGTACCGGCAGGCGAAGACCAGGTCGAGGTACTGCGAGCGGTCGCCGTTCGGGTAGGTCATCTCGGGCAGCACCTGGACCCACGCCAGGCGTTCGGCGGCGGCGACGACGTCCGCTTCTTCCAGGACCTCGCGTTCGGCGGCGACGGCGGGTTCCTCGCCCGGGTCGACGATCCCGGTGACCGGGGTGTACGCGCCGGTGTCGGCCCGCCGAACCACGAGCAGTTCGCGATCGGCGCCGGAGCCGCGGGTCACGATGGCGCTCACGCCCGACAGCCAGAGCGGTGCCGTGCCGATCTTCTCGCGCAGGGACAGGACGAAGTCGGGGGTCGGCATGCCTCCACGCTACCCACCCGACCCCTGTCGCAGACTGGTCATGACCAGTAGGCTGGTGGTGTGGAGATCATCATCCTGCCCACGCCGGACGAGGTCGGTCGCGTCGCCGCGGCCAAGATCGCGTCCGTCGTCGCCAAGAAGCCGTCCGCCGTCATCGGTCTCGCCACCGGATCCAGCCCGCAGGGCATCTACGCCGACCTGCGGCGCCGGGTGCAGGCGGGCGAGATCTCGTTCGCCGAGGCCCGTGGGTTCGCCCTCGACGAGTACGTCGGCATCCCGCTCGAGCACCCTGAGTCCTACGCGGCCGTGATCGCCCGCGACGTCGTGGCACCGCTCGGCTTCGACGCGTCGCGTGTGCGTGTGCCGGACGGCCGTGCCGCCGACCTGGAGTTCGCCGCCAAGGAGTACGACGCCGCGATCCGTGCCGCGGGCGGGATCGACGTGCAGATCCTCGGCATCGGGGCCAACGGCCACATCGGGTTCAACGAGCCGACCTCGTCGTTCGCCTCGCGCACCCGCATCAAGACCCTCGCGCCGTCGACCCGTGACGCCAACGCGCGCTTCTTCGACTCGCCCGAACAGGTCCCGACGCACTGCATGACGCAGGGGCTCGGCACCATCCTCGAGGCCCGCGAGCTCGTCCTCGTCGCCCAGGGGCCGTCGAAGGCAGCGGCCGTCGCCGCCGCGGTCGAGGGGCCGCTCAGCTCCTTCGTGCCCGGTTCGGCCCTGCAGCTGCACGAGCACGCGACCGTCGTCGTCGACGAGGAAGCCGCCGCTGGGCTGCAGCTCGCCGACTACTACCGCTACACGTACGCGAACAAGCCGGCCTGGCAGCGGTTCGAGTAGGCGCTGCGCCCTTCTCTCCACTCACACGCCGGCGTCTTGCCCCGGCGCCGCCGAAGCGTCGAGACGCCGCCGAATCCCGCGGCGTCTCGACGATTGCAGGGCGTCGAACGCACACGCCGGCGTCTCGCGGCAGCCACACGCCGGTCGACGCAGCTCGGGTTCAGGCGCGGGCGGCTGCGGCCAGGCGGCTGAGTCCCTCGTCGAGGGTCTCCGCCGAGCAGCCGAAGTTCAGTCGCGCGAAGCCCCGGCCCTGCCGTCCGAACGCCGGGCCGGAGCCGAGCGCCACCTTCGCCCGGTCGACGAGCTCCGCTGCGGGATCGTCGCCCCACGGCAGCGCCCGCAGGTCGAGCCACGCCAGGTACGACGCCTGCGGCTGCCGGTACTCGGCGCCGGGCAGCACGTCGCCGATCCGCTCGGCCAGGGTGCGCCGGTTCGCCGCGAGCTCGGTGAGCAGTGACGCCAGCCACGGTCCGCCCTCGCTGAAGGCCGCGACGCTCGCCGTGTAGCCGAGGATGCCGGTGCGCTCGACGACCTCGGTCGGCAGGCCGTCGAACCACGCGCGGGCCCGCTCCGAGGCGCCGATCATCATCGCGCACTTCGTGCCGGCGAGGTTCCAGGCCTTGCTCGCACTCGTCAGGGCGACGCCGAGCGACACGGCCTCGGGGCAGGACTCCAGGAACGGCGTGAAGACCGCGTCGGCGTGCACGAGCGGCGCGTGGATCTCGTCGGACACCACGACGGCGTCCCACTCGGCGGCCAGCTTCGCGAGTGCGACGAGCGACTCGCGGTCGTGCACCAGCCCGAGGGGGTTGTGCGGGTTGCAGAGCAGCACCGTGCGGGCTCCGTCGGCGAACGCCTGCGCGAGGCCGTCGAGGTCCATCCGCCAGCCGGCCGTGGTGTCGAAGGGGTCGGCCGGGCCCGCGGGGGCGAGCAGCGGGACCTCGGTGACGGTGCCGCCGGCCTCGGACACGTACTCCCAGAACGGCGGGTACACGGGCGGCATGATGACCACCTGGTCACCCGGCTCGATGACCCGGCGCAGCACCTCGACCGCAGCGACCGACACGTCCGTGGTGGTGCGGACCAGGTCGGGGTCGACCCGCCATGCCCACCGGCTCTCGGCGAAGTCGGCGAACGCCTCGGGCAGGGCCCGTCCGTGCCCGACGTACCCGGTGTCGCCGTTCGTCACCGCCGTGACCAGGGCGTCGCGGATCGGTTCGGCGAGCATGCTGTCCATCTCGGCGACGAACATGGGGAGCACGTCCGGCGGGTAGGCCGTGTACTTCTCGCTCGTGCGGGACCGGTACGCATCGAAGACGGACACCATGACGCTCATGCGCCCATCCTGACAGCGACCCCCGCGGGGCGCGAGGGTCGGGCCTGGGCGGCGCCGCGTCCGACGCCGGACCCGACGTGAACAGCGGGAGAGCGATCGGTGACGCGGGCGGCGTCCCCCGTCCGAGGGGGCTAGCGTCGCCGATGTGAACCGATCTCGCGTGCACCGTCGCCCGCTCGTCCGTCCGTTCCCGCTCGCCGCGGTGGCCGCGATCGCCGCCCTGGTGGGAACAGCGATCGTCGCCGCGCCCGCTGTGGGCTCGCCCTCGGCACAGGCCGGGCGGACCGTCAGCGATCCTGCGCGGTACGTCGACCCCTTCATCGGCACGAGCAACAACGGCAACACCTGGCCGGGTGCCACGGCGCCGTTCGGGATGATGCAGTGGAGTCCCACGGGCACCGCGGGTGACCAGACGTCGACCCCGGTCGCGAACGGGTACTCGTACGACGTGAACCGCCTGCGTGGCTTCAGTCTGACGCACCTGAACGGCGCCGGGTGCGCTCCGGGTGCAGCCGGCGACGTGCCGATCATGCCGGTCACCACCCCGGTCACGACCTCGCCGTCGGCAGACTCGAAGGACGCCGTCTACGCCGCCGGGTACTCGCACGACCAGGAGTCGGCGAGCCCCGGCCGCTACGGCGTGACGCTCGACAACGGCGTCCGCACCGACCTCGCCGTGACCACGCGTGCCGGCGTCGGTGCGTTCACGTTCCCGGCGGGCAAGGACGCGAACCTGCTGTTCCGCACCTCGAACTCGATCAACGGCAGCGAGGCCGCGGTCACCCGCGTCGACCCCCGCACCCGCACCGTCAGCGGTAGCGTCCTGACCGGCGGCTTCTGCAGCCGCCGCGCGAACGGCGGCGGCGCCACCAACCCGGACCGTCGCAGCTACTACCGCCTCTACTTCACCGCGACCTTCGACACTGCGTTCGCGAGCACCGGCACCTGGAAGGACGGCACGGTCCAGCCTGGAGGCACGTCCTCCTCCGGTGGGGAGGGCTACCTGACCGGCGCCGACCGCGCCGGACGCGGCTCCGGCGCGTGGGTCGGGTTCGATGCGCGTCGCGGAGCGACGGTGCAGGCGAAGATCGGCATCTCGTACGTGAGCGCGGCCGGGGCGGTCGCGAACCGTGACGGCGAGGTGACCGGGCGCTCGACCGTCGCCAGCGTCGCGGCCGGCACACGGGCCTCCTGGAACCGTGAACTGTCGCGCCTGCGCGTCGGTGGCGGCACGGCGGACCGCACCACCCAGCTCTACACGTCCGTCTACCACGCACTCATGCAGCCGAACACGCTGAACGACCGCGACGGGCGCTACCTCGGGCCGGACCTGCGGGTGCACCGGATGGACCGCGGACACCGGGCCGTCTACGGCACGTACTCCGGGTGGGACCAGTACCGGGCGCAGATCCAGCTGCTCGCCCTGCTGCGGCCGGACGTCGCCGGGGACATGGCGCAGTCGATGCTGCGGTTCGCCGAGCAGAACGGCGGGGTGTGGGACCGGTGGCTGCACCTCGGAGCGCCGACGCACGTGATGACCGGCGACCCCTCGGCCGCGACGCTCGCCACCTGGTACGCCATGGGCGTCCGGAACTTCGACGTCCGGGCCGCGTACGCCTCCCTCAAGCGCCAGGCGACGGTCGAGAACGCGGACGCCGAGAGCGACGTCGGGTGCCCCGGACAGTGCCTGTCGCAGCGGCCCGCGCTCGACGAGTACCTGGATCGGCAGTACGCCGCGAACGACGACTGCGCCTGTTGGGGTGGTGCGGCCGAGACCCTCGAGGACTCGATCTCCGACAGCGCGCTCGGGTACTGGGCAGGCGCACTCGGACTGCACTCCGATGCCCGGATGTTCGCCGCTCGTGGTGGGTACTGGAAGAACACCTTCAACGCGGCGGTCGGCCACCAAGCCGCTCGGCAGGCCGACGGATCGTGGACGACGGACTGGTCGCCCTCGACCGGCACCGGGTTCGCGCAGGGCACCAGTGCGCAGTACACCTGGCTCGTGCCGCAGGACGTGCGGGGGCTGTCGAGCGCGCTCGGTGGTGACGACGCCGCCGTCGCACGGCTCGACGACTTCTTCCACGACGCCTCGGGCAACTGGGCCGTCACGGGCGGGGACGCCACGAAGTTCGACCCGACGAACGAACCCGACATCCACACACCCTGGATGTACAACGCACTCGGCACGCCCTGGAAGACGCAGGAGACCGTGCGCCGGGTCGTGGACGACGCCTACTCGACCGGCCCCGGCGGGCTGCCGGGCAACGACGACCTCGGCACGATGAGCGCCTGGTACGTCTTCGCCTCGATCGGGCTGTTCCCGCAGACGCCCGGGCGAGCGGAGATGCTCATCGGCAGCCCGACGTTCAGCACGGTCGACATCCGACGCTCCAGCGGCGAGCGGCTCGTCATCCGGTCCTCGGGGACCGAGCCGTACGTGCAGGGGGCGCGGTTGAACGGGTGGACGCACGAGCGGTCGTGGGTGCCGGCGTCGTTCGTGACGCGTGGCGGCACCCTGTCACTGCGGGTGGGCAACTCGGCGGACACGGGCTGGGCGAGCGGCGAGCGGGGGCGCCCGATCGATCACTGAACACCCCTTGACACACCGTACTTCAGCGGTGATATGTTGACCTCCTCGGGGAACACGAGGGGGAACCATGGGGGATCTGACGGTCGATCTGCCGACCATGCAAGCGGTCGCGCGAGCGGCGGGGCGAGCGGTCACTGACCTGCATCCCGAGCGACCGTTGTCCGGTTCGGACGGCGGTGCGTTCGGCTCAGGGGCGGTCGCATCCGCGTTCATCGCATCGTCCTCGGCCCACGATGCGATGATCCGTTCGCTCGGCGACGACGCGGACACACTCCGTGCGTACGTGACCACCGCCGCCGAAGCAGTCCTGCGGGCGGACGCCGACCTTGCCCGGCGGGTCCGGTGAGCGCGGACCCCGTCGCGGGCGATCCGGACGGCATCCAGCGGATCGCCCGAAGGCACGAAGACCGCTCGGACGCGGTCCGTGACGGCGCCCGGCACGTGCTCGTCGCTGCCGAGCACGCCGCCTCGGGCTGGGCGGGGCGGGCACAACAACAGTTCCTCGTGGCGGCAGCGGCGATGCCGGCGAGTGCGCATCGCGTCGCGGCGAGGCTGGACGCGGCGTCGGCTGCACTCGCC
This sequence comes from Curtobacterium sp. 8I-2, assembly GCF_902506155.1. Taxonomy (NCBI): domain Bacteria; kingdom Bacillati; phylum Actinomycetota; class Actinomycetes; order Micrococcales; family Microbacteriaceae; genus Curtobacterium; species Curtobacterium sp. 8I-2. The sequence goes on along the minus strand of NZ_LR732827.1, from coordinate 1,258,052 downwards.
ACCTACGCGCGCCAGGTGCGGGAGATCCAGGACGACGCCGCGAGCCTGCAGACGACGCGGCGGAACACCGCGGACGACATCGCGGCCAACGACCGAGCAATCCGCGACGCGACCGCGGTGGCATCCGGACCGGACGCGGTCGAGTCGGATCGGGCACTCCTGCAACAGCTGCAGCACAGCGGCGAGTGGCTGGCCGGGCTGGACGCTCGGCTGTCGGCGCAGTGGGACGAGCTCGTCGCCCGCCGGGCCGCAGCTGACCGAGCGGCGGCCGCTGCGCTCGAGGACCGCTCGGTGCTCGGCAAGCTGGTCTCCGCCGCGGTCGTGTCCGCGATGAGCGACGGGCAGTTCCTCACGTGGCTCGCCACCCTCGATCCGGAGAGCATCGCTGCGCTCGGTGGCGACTCGCGGGTCGCGAAGCGGCTCGCCGGCATCGACGCGGCGCAGGTCGCCGGGTGGTGGCAGGCGATGTCGGGCGTCGACGGTGCGCCGTCCGCGGCCCAGCGGGCGTTCGTCGCGGCGATGCCGGCGGTCATCGGCAACCTGAACGGTGTCGCCTCCTGGGCGCGGGCACGGGCGAACACGACGGTCTTGGCCGACCGGCTCGCACACGCACGGCGGCAGGTGCGCCACTGGCGCGAGCTGCACGACGCCGCCCGGAACCCCGCCGACGCGGCCGCGGCGCGCGAGCAGCTGCTCGTCTGGGAACGGCAGCGTGACGCCTACCGGAACATCCAGGACACCCTCGCGACGACGCCGGTCTCACTGGTGGCACTCGTCGACGACCGTCCACCGCTCGCGCAGATCGTCGCGGGTGACCTCGACCGTGCCACGCACGTCAGCGTCATCGTGCCGGGCATGAACACCGCGACGTACCAGGACGGCACGGTGCAGGACTACAGCGCGATCGCCCGCGGGATGCGTCGTGAGGAGGCCCGTGTGGCTGGGATCCGCCGCAGTGACATCGCCGTCGTGTCCTGGATCGGCTACCACCCGCCGATGGCCGACGACCCGTCGTTCCGGACCGTCCTGGCGGACGACCGAGCGCGAGCGGGCGCCGAGCGACTCGTCGCCGACCTCGACGGGTTCCACGCGGCGCGAGCGGCTGCCGGGCGGGACGCCGACCTGACCGTCATGGGGCACTCCTACGGCACGACCGTGGCGACGATCGCCCTGACGAAGACGCACGCCGACCACGTGGTGCTGCTCGGCTCGGCCGGCGTGACGGACGCCGTACCGAACGCGTCCGCGCTGCACGTGCCCGAGGGGCAGGTCTTCGCCACCCAGGGCGCGAAGGACGGCTGGGCCGTCACCGGGCAGAACCTGTCCGGTCGCCGTGACCCGACCGAGTCCACGTGGGACGCGCACGAGTTCAGCTCCGAGACCGAGGGTCGTGGGTCGGACACCCGGCACGGCGTCACCCGCCACGGGCCGTACGACGGCGATGACGACGACGGCCGGTACTCGTACTTCGACGACGGGACCACCGCCCAGCACAACGCTGCACGAGCGGCGATGGGACACGGGGACGAGATCCCCGAGCGGGGCGGCCCCTTCGACCGGATGCGGCAGCAGACCAAGGACGACTGGCTCATGTACGGCTGGCAGACCGGGGGCACCGGTGACCCCACGCTCTGAACCGCGGGGCGCCGCACTCGCCGGAGCCCTGGTGGTCACCGCACTCCTGACCGGGTGCACCGGCCCCGCCCCGGACTCCCCGATCCAGAAGGACACGTCGATGAACGTCGAACAGTCGCACCAGGACGTCCTGGACATCTTCGCCGCCGTGCGCTCGGTCGTCGGGCAGGACGGTTGGGGTGACGAGGACCCCGGGTGGAACCTCTGCGGAAGTGATGGCGAGGACGCTGCGCAGTACACCTACGCGAGCACTCGGCGGCTCCCGCTTCCTGGTACAGCCGATCAGGTCGCCGAGCGGGTCACCCGGGCCCTCGCAGCGATCGGGTACGAAGGTGCGCGTGTTCAGCACGACACGGAACTCACGCCGGAGCGGACGGTCATCAGCTACCCGAAGGGGTACCTCGGCGGCACGGCAGGGGACGGTTTCGCCGTCCTGTTCCAGGCGTACGAGTCCCACGCGGACGTGACCATCTACGGGCACTGCGTCCCGGGCCGGGCCCCGAGGTTCGGTGAGCCCCTCAACCCCCGCCCGACCGACCTGCCGTGACGGGTTCGAGCGAGCCGTCTACGCCGTGTTCGCTTCAGCGCAGCTCGCGCCCGCCGCCCCAGACGCGCTCGACCTCGAGCGACGGCGACAGCGCCACCAGGTCCGCGGCGAACCCCGGCGCCAGCCGACCCAGGCGGTCGCCGAGCCCCAGCGCGCCGGCCGGCACACTCGTCAGCGCCGCCACGGCCTCGGGCAGGGTCCGCCCGGCGAGCGAGACCGCGTTGCGGAGCGCCACGTCCTGCGTCAGTGTCGATCCCGCGATGGTCTCGGTCCCCGCGACGTGTGCGACGCCGTCGGTCACCGTGACGTCGAGCGACCCGAGTCGGTACGAGCCGTCCGCGGCGCCGGCAGCACCCATCGCATCGGTGATCAGCGCGACACGACCCGGCGTCGCCCGGAAGAGCGTGTCCGCCACGACCGGGTGCACGTGCACGCCGTCCAGGATGAGTTCGAGCGTCACGCGGTCGTCCGCCACGGCAGCGCCGATCGGTCCCGGTGCGCGGTGGTGCAGGCCGGGCATCGCGTTGCACGCGTGGGTCAGGATCGTCGCGCCGGCGTCGAAGGCGGCCCGGGCCTGGTCGTACGTGCCGACCGTGTGGCCGACGGCGACCGTGACACCGGCTTCGACGAACCGACGGACGGCGTCGAGCGCGCCCGGCAGCTCGGGCGCGATGGTGACCTGGCGGATGACGCCCTCGCCCGCTTCGAGCAACGCGTCGACCGCAGCGGGCGTCGGGTCGATCAGGAACGACTCGTTGTGGGCGCCCTTGTTGTGCGGGGACAGGAACGGCCCCTCCAGGTGCACGCCGAGCACGAGTGGGTCGGTCGCCATCACGGCACGGACGTGGGTCAGCGACGCCACCAGCGCGGGGACCGGGTTCGCGACGAGCGACAGGACGGAACGGATCGTGCCGTGCGCGCGGTGCATCGCGAGCGAGCCGTCGAACGAGTCGTCCTCGTACGCCTCGGTCGCCCCACCGTGCCCGTGCAGGTCCACGAACCCGGGCGTCAGGACCCGGTCGCCCAGGTCGACGACCTGGTCGGCCGCGGGGGCCTCGGGACCGGAGCCGGTCGCGTGGATCGTGTCACCGACGACCAGGACCCAGCCGTCGGCCGTGGTGCCGGCCGCGTCGACGACGCGGGCCGCGCGGACCAGCGTGCGCTGGGCCTCCCGGCCGGTCTGGAGGCCCGTGGCGGTCATGCGGTCTCCTTGCGGAACGCGATCACGCCGCTCAGGGCGGCGATCACGATGAAGACGATCCCGACGACCGGATGGCCGATGGAGATCCAGGTCGCGCCTGCGGCGACGACCAGGGCGACCTCGACGATGGTCTTGCCGACGATGTCGGTCTCGATCGGGGAGCGCGGTGAGCGGAAGAAGTACCAGACGACCGCGGCGAACAGTGGGGCGCCGACCATGAACAGGTAGCCGGGGAGTGGGAGCTGCCACGACCAGTAGCCCCAGAAGGCCAGGGACAACAGCCCGAACACCATCACGGCGATGCGCAGGACCTTCCAGGCCTCGAACCGCGGTCGAGGCTGCCGGACGGCTGCCGGGTCGGGGACCGATTCCCAGTCGACGGGGGACTGCGGGGCGTTGGTCATGGTGCTGCCTACTTGAAGATGATGGTGCGGGCGCCGTCGAGCAGGACGCGGTCCTCGGCGATCCAGCGCACCGCCTGGGTGAGCGTGCGGGACTCCTCGTCCTGCCCGATGGACACCAGCTCGGCCGGTTCCTTGGTGTGGTCGACGCGGACGACGTTCTGCTCGATGATCGGGCCCTCGTCGAGGTCGCTCGTGACGAAGTGCGCGGTCGCGCCGATGAGCTTCACCCCGCGGGCGTGCGCCTGCCGGTACGGGTTCGCGCCCTTGAAGCCGGGCAGGAACGAGTGGTGGATGTTCACGGCACGGCCCTCGAGCGCGGCGCAGAGTCCGGGCGACAGGATCTGCATGTAGCGGGCGAGGACGACGAGCTCGATGTCGTGCTCCTCCACCGCCTGCAGCACGCGCCGCTCCATCTGCTCCTTCGACTCGGCGTCGGTGACCGGACGGTGCTCGAACGGCACGGAGTAGAACGCGGCGAGCTCGGACAGGTCCGCGTGGTTCGACAGCACGAGGGGCACCTCGATCGGCAGCTGTCCGCCGCGCTGCCGGTAGAGCAGGTCGTTGAGGCAGTGACCGGCCTTCGACACGAGCACGAGGGTGCGCAGCGGACGACCGACGACGTCGAGCTGGACGCGGGCGTCGTAGCGGGTGGCGACGGGGGCGAGTGCTGCCTCGAAGGCGGCGCGGTCGACCGGCGCCATCACCTGCAGGCGCATGAAGAACGTGTTGGTGTCGGCGCTGGAGAACTGCTGCGACTCGGTGATGTTGCCCTGGGCGGCGACGATCGCTCCGGAGACGGCGTGCACGATCCCGGGCTGGTCGTCGCAGACGAGCGTCAGGGTCCAGTGCGTGGGGGTCGGGTCGGTCACCGGATCAGGGTACCGGCCGCGGGGGAGGTGCTTCGTGAGCACGAATGGTCGAGTGCGCCGCGGCGACTCGACCATTCGTGCTCACGAAGCGTCAGCGCCGGTGCGCGAGCAGGCGGCGGACGAAGGAGACCTCCATGCACAGGGCCAGGACCGTCGCGGCGATGCCGATGCCGACGGACGCGGAACCCCGGTCGGCGTTGACGATCGCCGCGATCGGGATGCCGATGCAGAGGATGCCGCAGATCACCACGTTCCAGATCGCGCCTGCCGTGGTGTCACTGCTGAACCCGCCGCTGAGCAGAAGACGTCGGGTGCGGGGGTGCGAGCCGTCGTCTTCTGCTCACTCGGCGTCGGGCGAGGCTTCCGATGTCGTTCAGGGAACGGCGGACCCGTCGTCGCCCGAGTCCGGCTCGAGCAGCGGGAGCAGGGCCGCCGAGATCGGTTCCGCACCGTCGCCGAACCACGCGTTGCTCGCCCGGACGATCGGGTGAGCGCGTGCCAGCAGCGCCTCGCCCTGGTCGGTCAGTCGCATCCGGGAGGCCCGTCCCCGGCCCGGTGCGGCGCCCCGCTCCACGAGTCCCCGTGTCGAGAGCCCCCCGACGAGCGTCGTCATGCTCTGCGGTCGGACGCCGACCGCGCGCGCCAGGTCGGCCTGGCTGAGCTCGCCGGCCGCAGCGAGCTGGATGAGCGCGCCGAACTCGACGGGCGTCAACCCGAGCGGCGCCAGCTCGGCCGCGAGTCGGCGGGAGAGCGTCCGTGCGGCCCGGATGACCGTCCACGCCACGATGCCGTCGACGTCGTCGCGCGGGGCTGGGAGTTCCTGGGGCACGGGGCGATCGTACCGGCGTACGTTCTGGTATCAGGAAACTGATACCAGAACGGGTCAGTGGGACGAGGAGCAGACATGGGCGAGATCGTGGCGGTCACCGGCGTGACCGGGGACGTCGGGGGCAAGACCGCGGAGCTGCTGCGGGCGGCAGGGGTGACGGTCCGCGCAGTGGTCCGACGCCCCGAGCAGGTCGACGCGCTCCGGGCACGCGGCATCGACGGTCGCCTGGCCGACCTGGACGATGAGGACGCGCTCACCGCGGCGCTCGACGGGGCCGACCGCTTCTTCCTCGTGACGCCGGTCAGCCAGCGGCAGCGGGAGCAGGGCGCCAGCGGGGTCCGAGCGGCACAGCGGGCCGGGGTCGGACGGATCGTGCAGCTGTCGGGCGGAGACGCCGCCGAGCACTCCCCGATGTCGTGGGCGAGCGCCGCCTGGCACACCGACCGGCTGGTGCGCGAGAGCGGGCTGGCGTGGACGATCCTGCACCCCTCGTCGTTCATGACGAACGTGCAGCCCTCGGCACCGGCGATCCGACGGGGGTGGTTCCCGCACACCACGGGCCGCGGGGTGATCGGCTGGATCGACACCGAGGACATCGCCCGGACGGCGGCGCGGGTGCTGACCGAGGACAGCCACGACGGCACCGAACCGGTGCTCACCGGCCCGGACCTGCTCGATGCGCGGGGTGTCGCCGCCGCGCTCGCCGAAGGGCTCGGCCGACCCGTGCGCCCCCTGCACCTGCCGAGCCGGGTCTACGCCGCTGTGCTGCGCCTGAGCGGGTTGCCCGCCTGGCAGGCCGAGGGGCTCCGGCAGCAGTTCGGCCGGGTCGTCCGCCGCGGCCTCGACGGCGTCGACGTGATGAGCGCCGACGTCCTGCGCATCACCGGCACCGCACCGCGGAGCCTGGCCGACTGGGCGCGAGCCCACCGCGACGACCTGCTGGGGTGACCCGTCGCGCCGGAGGTGATCCGGGCCTCCAGGCCGTGGGCCGTCAGCGCGACGTGAGCGTGACGACCAGGTGTTCCTGTACGAAGCCGAGCCAGTCGTAGACGTCGCGCAGGCCGACGCCCGCGTCGGCCTCGACCGAGCGCTCCTCGTCGTCGGCGTCCTCGATGCCCAGCCGGTCGGCGATCGTCAGCCGCAGGTCGGTGAGGGTGCGGAGCCACGCCTGCTCGTCCTCGGCGTCGAGCGAACCGTCGCGGGTGCCCGTCAGCCACTCGTGCACGATCGAGGCGTTCGTCGTCTTCTGCGTGAGCAGGTCGGACTGCGTGTACTTCCGGAACTCTGCGCTCGCCTCGTCGTCACCGGGGTAGGCGTCCGGGAACATCCGCTCGCTGATCGGGTCGGCGGACAGGTCGCCGCCGAGCACCTGCCGCAGCTGCTCGGTGAGCGAGGCGAGCAGGTCGCGCTCGCCGGAGGACAGGCCGAGGTGGACGCCGTCGGCGCGGCGGACGAACGGGATCACGCTTCGGGGGCCTTGTCGACGGTCGCCTGCAGGCCGTAGCCGTGCATCGACTGGACGTGGGCCTCCATCGACTCGCGCGGGCCCGTTGCCACGATCGCGCGGCCGTCGTCGTTCACCTGGTGCATGAGCCGCTCGGCCTGCGCGCGCGAGAACCCGAAGTGCTGCTGGAAGACGTAGGTGACGTAGGACATCAGGTTGACCGGGTCGTCCCAGACCACGGTGACCCACGGGGTGTCCGCCCGTGCACTGGTCCGTTCGTCCGTGGTGGTCCGTTCGTCCACGTCGGGCGAGAGCAGCGTCATGCATCCAGGGTGACACAGGGCGGGGTCGCTCGGTACGATCGTCACGTCGCGACTGGCGTTGGATGGGTCACCATCAGGGAGCGACATAGACACGGTGCGCGGCCGTACGCCTGGGCTGCACCGACCGACCGTCCGAGTGCGACCAGCTGGTCGTCCGCACACCGTAGGAGTCCCGTGTCCATTGCCGATCTGCCCCCGTTCGTCTCCGACTCTGCCGAGGTGGCCGAGCAGGCCGCCGCCCGCGCCGCGTTCAACGCCCCGCTCACCGAGGTCGACCCCGAGATCGCCGCCGTCCTGCAGCAGGAGCTCGGCCGCCAGCGCGACACCCTCGAGATGATCGCGTCCGAGAACTTCGTGCCGCGTGCCGTGCTCGAGTCGCAGGGCTCCGTGCTCACCAACAAGTACGCCGAGGGCTACCCGGGCAAGCGCTACTACGGCGGCTGCGAGTACGTCGACGTCGCCGAGCAGCTCGCCATCGACCGTGCCAAGGCGCTCTTCGGTGCCGAGTACGCGAACGTGCAGCCGCACTCCGGGGCCACGGCCAACGCCGCTGTCCTGCACGCCATCGCCTCGGCCGGCGACACCATCCTCGGCCTCGAGCTCGCGCACGGCGGTCACCTGACCCACGGCATGAAGCTCAACTTCTCCGGCCGCATCTACAACGCCGTGGCGTACGGCGTCGACCCCGAGACGTTCGAGGTCGACTACGACGACATCCGCGCCAAGGCCATCGAGCACCAGCCGAAGGTCCTGATCGCCGGTTGGTCCGCCTACCCGCGCCAGCTCGACTTCGCGAAGTTCCGCGAGATCGCGGACGAGGTCGGCGCGAAGCTCTGGGTCGACATGGCGCACTTCGCCGGTCTCGTCGCCGCCGGGCTGCACCCGTCCCCGGTCCCGCACGCCCACGTCGTCTCGTCGACGGTCCACAAGACCCTCGGCGGCCCCCGCTCGGGCATCATCCTGTCGAACGACGAGACCCTGTTCAAGAAGCTGAACTCCGCGGTCTTCCCGGGCCAGCAGGGCGGCCCGCTCATGCACGTGATCGCCGCCAAGGCCACCGCGTTCCTGCTCGCCGGCACCCCCGAGTTCAAGGACCGTCAGGAGCGCACGATCCGCGGCGCCCAGGCCCTTGCCGCCCGCCTGACCGCGGACGACGCCAAGGCCGCGGGCATCGACGTGCTCACCGGTGGCACCGACGTGCACCTGGTGCTCGTCGACCTGCGCGCGTCCGAGGTCGACGGCAAGCAGGCCGAAGACCTGCTGCACGAGGTCGGCATCACCGTGAACCGCAACTCCGTGCCGTTCGACCCGCGCCCGCCGATGGTCACCTCGGGTGTCCGCATCGGCACCTCGGCGCTGGCGACTCGTGGCTTCGGCGACGCCGAGTTCACCGAGGTGGCCGACATCATCGCGCTGACCCTCATGCCGAACCCGGACGTCGCAGCGCTCTCGGCCCGCGTGAAGGTCCTGACCGACGCGTTCCCGCTCTACGCGTGAGCGGCACGATCCCTCGGACGCTCTGGGCCGGAGAGGGCAGCGCCGTCCGCATCGACGGCACGGCCCTCGCCGCCCGGACGCTCGACGAACTGCGGGGCCGGATCGACCGCCTGCACGAGCACGGCATCCGTCCGGGCCTCGGCACGATCATGGTCGGCGCGAACCCCGGCTCGATGTCCTACGTCGCGGGCAAGCACCGCGACTCGGCGTCGATCGGCCTCGACTCGCACCGCATCGACCTGCCGTCGTCCGCGAGCGCCGCGGACATCCGGGCCGCGATCCTGCAGATGAACGACGACCCCCGCGTCACCGCCTTCATCGTGCAGCTCCCGCTGCCGCAGGGCATCGACCCGACGCCGATGCTCGAGCTGATGGACCCGGCGAAGGACGCCGACGGCCTGCACCCGACGAACCTCGGCGAGCTGGTGCTCGCCGTGCCGGGTGGTGCCGGCACGATCGACGCACCGCTGCCGTGCACCCCGCGGGGCATCGTCGCGATGCTCGACGCGTACGAGATCCCGATCCGTGGTGCGCACGTGACGATCATCGGCCAGGGGCTGACCGTCGGACGGCCGCTCGGCCTGCTGCTCACGCGACTCGAGGCCACCGCGACCCTGACGCACTCGCTGACCGCCGACGTCGCCGCGGAGTGCCGTCGCGCCGACATCATCGTCGCCGCTGCCGGGGTCGCCGGGCTCGTCAAGCCGGACTGGGTGCAGCCCGGTGCCGCCGTGATCGACGTGGGCATCACCCGCGTGGTCAACGAGGAGACCGGCAAGGCGAAGCTGCACGGCGACGTCGACCCCGCGGTCGCATCGGTCGCGGGCTTCCTGTCGCCGACTCCCGGCGGCGTCGGGCCGATGACCCGCGCGATGCTGATGAAGAACGTGGTCGAGGCCGCCGAGCGCCAGCTGTCGTAGCACGCGCGGTCGCGCGGGGCTCGGCGCGGTCGCGATCGTGAGCAGCAATGGTCGGGTGGCGTCATCGCACCCGACCATTGCTGCTCACGAGGTGCACCCCGCCGGTGCTACGGTCGCGGCATGGGGGACGAACGACTGCAGACGGCGCCGGTGATGCGACCCCGGACCGAGCCGTCGCAACTGACCAAGGACGCCCGGTGGCTGATCGTCATCGTGGCGATCTGCGTGCTGTTCCAGGCTCCGGGGTCGACCTGGGCGACGACCTTCGTGCACGCCGGCCAGGAGTACACGTTCACGTCGGGTCCCTGGTTCGGGTGGACGCTCGCGACGGTGGGGTTCGCAGTCGTCGGGTTCGTCGTCGCGATCGCCCGCCGTGGGGCAGCCCGGTTCGACGAGCACACCGTGATGGGCCTGACCCTGGCCGCCGTGCTCGGGACCACCGCGCTGGTGTGGCTGCTCATGCCGGCGCAGTCCGCGTGGGTGGAGTGGGCCGTGGAGCACGGTCGGGCGCACCCGTTCGTGCTCGGGAACGTCGTGGAGCACGTCCGGTACGCGGACTACCTCGGCTGAGTCGGCCGAGCCGTCGAACGCACGGCGGGCACGGCTCGTCCGGCCTCGCCGTGCTTTCGTGCTGAACGACAGCTCACGGGCTGATCGCCGCGTGACCTGTCGCTGAGCGCGAAACGTCGAGCGCCGAGCGCCGAGCGGCCGAGCGCGCGGGTGACGGCCTGCGCCGCAGCGGTCAGTCGCGCCGAGCGCCCTGCGCGGCGCGCACCGTGAACACGTTCGGCTCGCGGTACCCGGCGTCGGCGAACGCGGCGGTGACCGCTGCGGCGATCGCGTCACGCGACGCCTGGTCGACGAGCGCGATCGCCGCACCGCCGAACCCCCCGCCGGTCATGCGGGCGCCGACGGCGCCGTGCTCGACCGCCGTCGCGACGGCCAGGTCGAGCTCCGGAACGGAGATCTCGAAGTCGTCGCGCATCGACTCGTGCGACGCGACCAGCAGCGGACCGATCGCCCGGGGGCCCTGTTCGCGCAGGGTGCGGACGGTGTCCAGGACACGCTGGTCCTCGGTCACGATGTGCCGCACACGACGGAAGGTCTCGTCGTCCAGGAGCTCCTGCGCACGGGGCAGGTCCTCGATGCTGACGTCACGCAGTGCCTCGACGCCGAGCACCTCGGCACCCTTCTCGCACGAGGCCCGACGAGCGGCGTAGCCACCGGTCGCGTGGGCGTGCTCGACACGGGTGTCGATCACCAGGACCTCGAGCCCGTTCGCTTCGAGCGCCAGGTCGACGACGGCGGTGTCGAGCGTGCGGCAGTCGAGGAACACGACGGCGTCCTGCTCGCCGAGCAGCGAGGCCGACTGGTCCATGATCCCGGTGGGGGCGCCCACAGCGTGGTTCTCCGAGTACTGCCCGACGCGCGCCAGGGACTTCCGGTCGAGGCCGAGTGCCCACAGGTCGTTGAACGCCAGCGCGACACCGCACTCGATCGCGGCACTGGACGACAGGCCGGCACCGACCGGGACCTCGGAGTCGATGAAGACGTCGAACCCGGTCTTGTCGCTCAGATCGGCACCCGCCTGCTCGCGCAGGGCCCAGGCGATCCCGAAGACGTAGGCCGACCAGCCGTCCATGGCCCCGGGCGACAGGTCGTCGAGGGACAGCGCGACAGGCTCGCTCGCGGCGTCGAAGGCCGATGCCACGCGGATCATCCGGTCGTCGCGCTGGGCGATGGACGCGGTGGTGCGACGGTCGATCGCGAAGGGCAACACGTAGCCGTCGTTGTAGTCGGTGTGCTCACCGATCAGGTTGACGCGACCCGGTGCGGAGTACCGCACCGTCGGCTCGTACCCGAAGACCTGCTGGAACGTCATGCGCGCTCGACTCCTTGTCGGATGAACTCGGCCGCCTTCTCGGGCACGAGGTCCCCGATCCAGGCGCCCATGGCGGCTTCGCTGCCGGCCAGGAACTTCAACTTGTCCGCCGCGCGTCGCGGCGAGGTGATCTGCAGCATCAGCCGCACGGTGTCGCGGGCGGTGTGCACCGGCGCCTGGTGCCACGCGGCGATGTACGGCGTCGGGTCGCCGTAGAGCGCGTCGAGCCCACGGGTGAGCCGGAGGTGCATGTGCGCCAGCTCGTCCTTCTCGGCGTCGGTCAGGCCGGCGAAGTCGGGCACGTGGCGGTGCGGCAGCATGTGGATCTCGATGGGCCAGCGCGCGGCGAACGGGACGAAGGCGGTGAAGTGCTCGCCGGCGAGGACGACCCGCTCGGAACCCCGCTCGTTCGCGAGGTGCTGCTCGAACAGGTCCGGCCCGAACCGCTCGATGCTCGCGAGCAGGCGCTGGGTGCGCGGCGTGATGTACGGGTACGAGTAGATCTGCCCGTGCGGGTGGTGCAGCGTGACGCCGATCGCCTCGCCCCGGTTCTCGAAGGGGAACACCTGCTGGATGCCCGGCATCGCGGAGAGCGCGGCGGTGCGGTCGGCCCAGGCTTCGACGACGGTGCGGGCACGCGACTCGGAGATGGAGGCGAAGGAACCCGAGGTCTCGGGGGAGAAGCACACGACCTCGCACCGGCCGATCGAGCGGAGCTGGCGGTTCAGGCCGACGTCGCTCAGGGACTCGAGCGACTCGGGGGCGTCGTCGGCTTCGAGCAGCGGGCCGAACGACGGCGAGCGGTTCTCGAACACCGCGACGTCGTAGCGGCTCGGGATCTCGGACGGGTTGGCCGGGCTCTGGGGCGCGAGCGGGTCCTGGTCGGCCGGTGGCAGGAACACACGGTTCTGCCGGGACGCAGCGATCGACACCCACTCACCCGTCAGGACGTCCTGCCGCATCCGCGCCGTCTCGGGCCGCGGGTCGAGCACGCGGTCGTCGATGCTGCGTTCCGCGGGCAGCGTCGAGTCGGCGTCGTCGAAGTAGAAGAGGTCGCGGCCGTCCGCGAGCTTCGTCACGCGCTTGGTGATCACCGGAACAGCCTAGCGCCCATCCGAAGCGTTGCGAAGGACATCGGAAGCAAGCGAAACTGTCCACATGACGGACGCCGACCTCTCCTTCCTCGCCGGCGCGCTGCCCGCGCCCCTGCGGCAGGACCGCATCGTCGCGATCGTCGACGGTGCCCCGGGCATGGTCCGGACGGCCGCGTTGGCCGCGTCCCTCGGCACCAGCGAGGTGACCGTCCGCCAGGACCTCGCCGTCCTCGACCAGGAGGCCCGGATCCGCCGGGTGCACGGGGGCGCGGTCCGCCTCGGGGCCGGCTCCACCGAGCGCCCCTTCGAGGAGACCGCCGTCGAGCACCAGGTGGCCAAGGCGGCCATCGGCCGTGCGGCCGCGGCGCTGGTGCGTCCGGGGGAGTGCGTCGTCCTCGACGTCGGCACCACGCCGGCCGCCGTCGCCGAGGCGCTCGTGGCCCGGACCGAGCTCACGGGCGTCACCGTCGTGACGAACTCCCTCACCACCGCGCTCGCGCTCGAGCGAGCGGTCCCGCGCTTCACCGTGATCGTCACCGGCGGCACCCTCCGGCCCCTGCAGCACTCGCTCGTCGCACCCTTCAACGGCGCCGTCCTGCCGATGATCGCGGCCGACCTCGTGTTCCTCGGCGGCACCGGCCTCGACGTCGACCACGGCCTGACGAACGTGAACCTGCCCGAGACCGAGGCCAAGCGGATGCTCGCCACGACGGCCCGGCGTACCGTCGTGGTCGCGGACGGGTCGAAGTTCGGCCGGGCCCACATCGGGGTCGTCCGCGCGCTCGAGGACATCGACGTCGTCGTCACCGCCGAGGCCGACGCCGACGCGGTCGCCACGATCCGGGCGGCCGGGGCCCAGGTGATCGTCGCCGACGGCGAGCAGCGCACCGAACCAGCCGGAAGGAAGAACACCCCATGACCGCAGCACCCACTGGTGGCCAGTACCGCCTCCACCACGCCGGACCCGACGGGGTCGTCGAAGCCGTGGTCACCGAGGTCGCCGCGGGCATCCGCGAACTCCGTGTCGCCGGCTTCGACATCACCGAGCCGTTCCCCGTCACCGAGCAGCCGCCGGGCGCGAACGGCATCGTCCTGGCGCCCTGGCCGAACCGCGTCGCCGGTGGTGTGTGGGAGCTCGAGGGCAAGCGGCAGCAGCTCGACATCTCGGAGCCGAAGTACGGCAACGCCTCGCACGGGCTGCTCCGCTTCGCCCCGTACCGGGTGGTGTCGCAGACCGGGACCTCGATCCAGCAAGAAGCGACGATCCACCCGCAGCACGGGTGGCCCTTCACCCTCGAGACGCGCGTGCTGCACGAGCTCGTCGACGACGGCATCCGTGTCACGCACGAGGTCACGAACCGCTCGGGCGTCCGCGCACCCTTCGCCGTCGGCGCGCACCCGTACCTGCGTGCCGGTGACACCCCCGCCGACGACCTGGTCGTCACGCTCGACGCCGCGACCGCGTTCACCGTCGACGAGCAGAAGGTGCCGAACGGGTCGGTGCTGGTCGAGGGCACGCCGTACGACCTCCGTCAGGGCCGGCGGGCCGGGGACTCGGACCTCGACACCGCGTACACGGACGTCACCCCCGACGCCGAGGGGATCCGCCGCACGACGATGCACGGGCCCGAGGGCGACGGGGTGGAGCTCTGGCAGGACGCCTCGTTCCCGTACGTGCAGGTCTTCACGTCGCGCGAGTACCCGCGCGGCGACGGGAAGGGCCTGGCCGTCGCGGTCGAACCGATGACGGCACCCGCGAACGCCCTGAACTCCGGCGAAGGTCTGCGCTGGCTCGAGCCGGACGAGACCTGGACCGGTTCGTGGGGGATCCGCCGCGTCTGGTCCTGAGGACTCCGGTCGGCTCGCACCGCTGACACGACGAAGGCCCCGCCGGGTGTCCGGCGGGGCCTTGTGCGTTCGTGTCGGAAGCCGGGCGTCAGCCGCGGCGCATCCGGAGTGCCTCGACCGCGAGGGACTCGGTCGCGTACCGGCCGACCTCGTGTGCCCAGGCCGGGTCGTCGCCGCGGAGCGCGATGAAGTCCTTGCGCTGGCGGCAGACGTAGCCGAGCACGGCGGTGGCGGTCGCGACCTCGATGAAGTCCTTGCGGATGTGGCGGGTCGTGACCTGGGCGTTGCGGCGGAGCGTGTCGAGCAGGAGCTCGTTGCTCATCGTCGTGTTGGTCGCTGCTGCGAGCTCGACGATGCGGCGCGCGTCACCTGTGGTGCTGGTCTGCGTGGCTTCGATGGGCTCGATCACGGTGTACCCCGTTCGTTCGTGGTGGTGCGGTGCTGCAGGATCCGGTGATCGGATCCGGGAACGACACTATCGGCGGGAGCCCAACAGTCCGCTGGGGACCGACTGTGCTGTGCAGGGGATCTCCCATGAGCTCGCTGGGGACGGGTTGTACCCCGTTCAGGAGCGGACGGCACCCGTCAGGCGCACCGGGCACTGTCGGCGGGGGTGGCGAGGGCGTCCAGCGCCTCGCTGACGCGGTCAGCCAGGTACTGGTGGCCGGCGTCGTTCGGGTGCCCGCCGTCGGGCGCCGAGTACCCGGGACTGTTCGTGGTCGTGAACCACCGGCCGGCGAGGGCATCGATGTAGGGGACCCCGACTGTGGCTGCAGCCGACGAGACCGAGGCGGCGACACCGACCGTGGTCTTCGCGTGCGGCAGGGGTGCCGACGGACCGAACGCGACGACGACCGCGTCCGGCCAGGTCTGCTGCGCCGTGCGGAGCGTGCGCTCGACGGCGGCGCGCAGGGTGTCGGCGTCGACGAGCCAGTCGTTCTGGCTGCCCTGCACGATCACCAGTTCCGGGTCGAAGGAGGCGTCTCGTTCGATCCGGGGACCGAACGTGAAGTGCGACGAACCGGAGGCGCCGACGTCGACGTAGCCGGTGCCCGGGTAGTCGTCGATCTTTGCCTTCCACCCGCGGTCCTCGCTGATGTCCTGGGCCCAGCCGTGGATCCCGCTGGTCGACCCACGACCGGACGTGTACGAGTCGCCGACGATCAGGACACGCGATCCGGGCTCGATCGCCGCCGCGATCCGCTCGGCCGAGACCCCGGGGGCCGCGACGGCCGAGGCCGAGGTCGACGAGGAGACGGGCTGGCAGGCGCTCGACACGCTCGGCAGGATCAGCAGGAGTCCGGAGACCCCGAGTGCCATGGCGCCGAGGGCGAGTGCGGGGACGAGTCTGCGGCGGCGTCGCGGCATCGTCGCCGGGTCGTTGGGGGTGCCCGGCCGTTCGCGCTGCGATCCTCGGCCCATCGAATTGAGTCTAGACAAGAGTGCAAGCGAGACCGGGAAGCCGGCGTTCAGGAAGGTGGTGGGCCCCGTGGGGCTCGAACCCACGACCCTCGGATTAGGAATAGCCCGCTATCAGAAGTAGCCGCACTCTTCCGATGGTTGCGGCACCTCGGCCGGGACGGCTGCATCACGTATCGATGGCTTCTATTCCAGACCTAAGTATGTTCGGGGATAGTTCGGGACCGATAGACGTCGCCTACGCCGACTCGCCTGCCTGGAAGTCCTGCTCCGCGGCCTCCACCTCTGACTGCCTGTTGTGAAGAGCAGTCAGCGCCTGCTGGGTGAGGTGCCGCACGCCTGCCAACAGCAAGGTTCCATCAGAGTCGACCTGGCCCTCGTCCGCGATTGACGACGGGACGGCGAGTTGCAGCATGACGTTGAGCAGGTCGCAGGCCAGCTCGGCCGGTAGGCCTAGGCCGAGGTTCGTCGGGCCCGCGGCAAACATCTGTTCATCACCGCGCGTGACAAGTCCGTGGCTCCAACCCTCGGAGTCGGCGTGGACGTGGGAGCTAGACAACCGGTAGATGACTTCGAGCCGAGGGGTGACGAGCTTCGACAGCTTTGTGAAACTCACTCGTTCTCGAGCCTTGAAGATCGGTTGCGCCCATCCGTATGGCTCCGCGAACTTTCGACCGAACTCGGCGAGCAGTTCGTCGTGCGCCGTACTCAGCAACCCCATCGTCGATTCGTCGAACGGGTCGTCTTCGAGGATGCCGCTCGCAGAGATCTGAACCGCGGAGTCCCGATTGAACACTTCGTGGTGCCGGGCATAACGCTTGATCAACTCCGGGTGCTCTCCGTCCGGGTGTCCGTGGATTGCAAGTACGGCGGCTGTGACGGCGAGTTCCTGCAACGTCCGAGCGCGAGCCGTCGCCCCACCCGGGAAGCCCCCTTCCAGGAGCCAGGTGATCTCGCCGAATGTCGTGAGGGCACGAGCCATAAATCCCCGTATGACCCAGTGGTAGTCGGCGAGCGCGTCGATGTCGGCCCGATCCTCGTTGTCCGCTTCCATCCGGCCAATGACCTTGTCCATCGCCTCGGATCCCCAGTCGGCCGCTTCGATCGCCGAGATGTACACCCTGAAGAGACCTGTGAACGCATCGTCGTGAGTCAGCTTGAGACGTTGCCGGAAGGCATCCGTCTCGCCGCGCACGTCATGGGTGTCCTCCGCCCAAAGCCGGTCGAGAGCGGCCTTGTACCGCGCTAGTTCGACGGGATCGATGTCGCCGTCATTGCTCCCGAACCTCAGCTCGATGTCGGACACGTCTTCTCTCCCCAAGTCTGCCGCTAGCCGTTCCTCGATGATGTCTACGGCCCGTCCTCGTCGAACTCCGCGACTTGGTGCAACCACTCGAAGCACGCTTGCATCCCTCGGCCACGACTAGCGGAAGCGAGGGCCAGAGCTCGTCGACCTCCTCAGTATCGCCTTGTGTCCTCCAATCGACGCGTCCCAGAGGGAACCAGAGTCGAGGGAGACTCCCGTTTTCGCTCCATCGGTGTCAAGATGACTACGTGCCGACTTTCACTGCCGAAGACCTGCCCATCGCTGTCGCAGAGTTGCTGAAACTCAACCATTTCCAGGTTGAGGGACCTGTGAAGGTGAACGGGGCGGAGATCGACCTCGTCGCGACGCCATTGGGAGATCCGTTCGCGGCGAAGATGTACATCGAGGTAACTCTCGAATACGTAGACAACGAGAAGTACGGCAAGGACCTCACCAAGCTTTCTATGGTGCGCGAGATGGACGCTAGTTCGCGGTGCCTGATCGTGAGTGCGAAGGGCTTCACGATCAATGTGAAGGAGCGCGCTGCTGCTACACGAATCATGACCATGACCTACGACGAGCTCTTCGCGCGATTCGAGCGCTTTGAGCCCTACGTCGAGCAATTCACTGGCAGCGGGATTCTGGCAAAAGATCTGCAAGAATTGACTCGTGTTTATCAGCCGCCTAAATTCAGTGACATGCACGGGAGTCAGGAGGCGCTGCCCTGGCTCGACGCATGGCTAGAGCGTGACAACAAAGATGAATCGTGGCTCATCGTCGTCGGCGAGTATGGCACGGGAAAAACTGCGCTGACACGCGTGCTTCAGGAGCGCTGGCTCAACGCATATAAGCAGAATCCGCTGCAGCCCATTCCTCTCCGAATCGAATTGGGCAACTTCACTCGACAGTTCGACGCGCAAGGGCTGCTGCACCACTTCCTCGATCACAATGGACTGTCTCATGTGCCGGTAGACTTCTTATGGTCGCTGATTCGCAGTGGGCGAGTGATCCTACTGCTAGACGGCTATGATGAAATGGCGCAGTACCTCAACCAGAGGGAAAGACGCGAATGTCTTCGAACGCTCGCGGAATTGACGAGCGGTGGAGCGCGTGGGCTTCTAACAAGTCGACCAAACTACTTCTCGGAGGCGGAGGAATTCGCCCTCTTCGATCATCTTTACCGAACCCTCGAACTGCGCTCTGGTTATCTCTTGCAGGAAGCCGAGGAACTCAAGGCGCAAGAGGCGGAGATTGACGGTTTCATCGAGCGAAACCTTCTCGAGCGCTATGAGCGGTCGCTGCAAGATCTGTCGCCCGAACAGACCGAGGTTCTCGTCCGCAGCATCTTGAGCTCACAAGCCGACGTGGCAGACACTGTGGTTGCAATCCTTCGCCGTGTATTCCGCGCAACTGAGGAGGGTAGTGAGATCGCGTTGTCCGGCAAGCCAGTGATCATCAGTTACCTTGTTGAGGTTGCGGCGAACCTGGTGGATGTATCGGTGGAGCGTCTCACTGAATGGGATATCTACACGCTGGTGTTGGACAAGCTCGCGTTGCGCGACCTGAACCAGGCGGGACTCGTGAGTGTCGAGGACAGGCGGCGTTTCCTCCAATCGCTGGCTGTGTGGCTGACTCGAACGGGGAACCGCTTCTGTAGCGAAAGCGATTTTCGGGGGCTGGTCGAGAAGTTCTTCTCGAGTCATCTCAAGCGCGTCCAGCAGGGTCAACGCGAGAGCGAGATTGAGTCGCTCTTCGAGGACCTACGTCGCTCGGGTAGCTTGAGTCGCGACCCTCTAGCCAACAAGGGGTGGAAGTTCTCGCACAACTCCTTGCGAGAGTTTCTCGTCGCAGAAGCCCTTATCGAGGATTTGACGTCGAAGCGTGCGTTGAGCACGGCGATCCCAGTTTCCGACGCCATGCGGACTTTCGTCACTTCCCGGGGACGGGCTGCCCTGGAAGAACTGCTGGCGATGCTGACCGCCGCGTGGTCGGCTCGAGACGGTGGTCAGCAGCCGGGTGCCTACCTGTCCGTTCTTTACCAGGGTATCGACAGGTTCCTGCGGCCAGCCGACGACCCGGCCTGGCACCCGCTGAGGGCCGTCGCGGGGCCGCGGCCAGACCTGGCTGGCGTGCAACTCAATTTCTTGGTCATCTCCGACGAAAGTCGTCCGGCTCAAGTCCAAGGTGTTAATTTCTCGCACTCTGACCTCTCAACGGTGTCGCTTGACTATGCCAATCTAGACGGGGCGAAGTTCGATGGTGCGATCCTTGACGGTGTCTCCTTCCGGTCTGCAGTGCTTGACGGGGCTTCGTTCAAGGATGCGCTCCTCGCGGATGTGTCTTTTTCAGGCACTTCCTTGCGGGGGGCTGATTTCAGCGAAGTCGACGACTCACTTTCCGTGCTCGTCGGAGATCTTCGTACCGACTCGCCGCGTGTCCGCCTGTCGGGCGAAGCAGCGTTGGGCTACCTCAACTTCAACGGGGCGCTCACTAAAGACATTGATCCGATCCTGGTCTGGTCGCATCATGCCACCTTCGGAATCGTGTCCAAAATTGTCGCCAAATTCATGGAAACTCCGCAACGCCAGCGTCGAGGGCTAGTCCAGCGAGGAGTAGCATCACAAAACCCGCAGTTTGCAGCCCGTTTTGTCTCGATGCTCGAGGCTGAAGGTTGGATCCGTACGCCTGGAGGGCGACCGGAGATCGTCGAACTGACATCGACGGGGCGCACTGCTCTCGGGCCCCTGGCCAGCGGCTCTGCGCTGCATCCCCGCATCGAGGAGTTCCTTGTCGAGGAGCTTCGGTGATTTCTCGTCATGGCGATGACCGGCCGACCGATGGTCGATCGACTGAGTTCGACGCTGCGGTTGTACCTCGTGCAACTGTCGTTCGGTAGGAGTTGCGCAGTTAGTTATTTCGTCGGGCTTTCGTCGCATGAACCCGCCCCGATGGTTGTATCGCTGTCCGGGAGGGAGGGGGCTCGCGGGCTTCGGCCGTACGGCTGCGGCCTTCCCCTCGGATCTCCCAGACCCGCGCGCACCTCGAGCTGCAGCACGAAGCGATCGTGACAGCGCTCCCCCCCCCCCCCCGGGGGGGGGGAGAGGGGGGGCCTCCCGACGATCGCTCCGAGGACGAACGCTCGAGACGGAGCGAGGGCACGACCCCCTCCTTTAGGTAGGGGTCGTGCCCTCATTAATCCTTCGACCGACTGGCGAAGGGTGGTGTGCTGAGTGATCAGGCGGCCCAGCCGGGAGCTGACCTCAGCGCGGTGTGTTCCGGGTCTTGCGATGGGCAGATACCCCCGCGAATCCCTTCGACAGTCGAGGTGCATCCTGCCGCACGGCACTCAGGGTGCGAAGGGATGGACCTCGTCGGCCAGGTCGTGACTGGTTGGGAAGTGAAGGGTGCCTCTCCCTGCTTTAAGTGCCCCGCCCTCATCCCGGCCTGTCCTGTCCAGTCCTGTTCGTCGAACGATTCGTCGATCGAATCGTCGTCGGAGTCGGCGGCCAGGGACACGAGCTCTCGGGAAGGCTTCTGAGGGAGTCCCCGCTTCGCCCGGTTCTGCTTGTTCACGGCCTGCTGCCGGATTACGGCTTCGCGGGACCTCTGGTAGCGAGCATGGTGGCGGATCAGGTAGAAGCCTCCGTCTTCGGACCACCATCCGTGCTCGACGAGTTCGGCCGCGGCCTCAGGGATCTTGCCGAACCGTCGAACTTCTGCCTTGGGGATGCGAAGGTCAAGCAGCTTGCGGTTGGACCAAACGAGCCCTTCGAGGTGGAGACGGAACGCGGCGTCGGACAGGTTCCACGTGTCGTCAGTGAAGTCGTCTGACAACTTGGTCCAGGTCACTCGGCCCCGTCTCGTCGACGGGTCACCCGGGGCCTCAAGGCGACGGTCACGGCCACTCCGTCGACTGGGGGCGTTCGGCGAGCGCCGCCGCCTCGAACAGGCGGACAGCGAGGCGCCGGGCCGCGTCCGGCTCCATCGGCACGACGCTGCCAGAGCAGAGGATGTCGACGCACCGCGCTTCCGGGCGAGCCAGGGCGCGAGCGGTCGGCTTGCGATCACTGTCGTTCGAGATGTGCTGAGCGATAGGCTGGTAGTAGTTCACGAGATCTCCGAAAGTGGTGTTGTGATCGTCGCCCCTGAGGTCCTGGCCGACCTCGGGGGCATTGTCTGTGTGTGGGGCCGCTACGCGACGGCCGAGAGGCCGTCGAGCCACGCGAGGACGTCGGCCTTGCGGTAGCGAACCGCCCCGCCGAGCTTGGTCACCTGAGGCCCATGCCCCTCGACCTTCCAGCGCGCCAACGTCTGGATCGAGATCCCCGTGAACTGCGACAGTTCGGCGCGCGTGGACCATTCGGGCAGTTCCTCGATCTGGCGGATCGGCTGCATCATCAGTGGTGTCTTTCTATGACAGTTGGAGGGTCGTGGTTGTCAACCCTGCGGACGTTCCGATCGTAGGAGCGAGTTCCGTCGGATGTCAACACGACACAGAGGCATGTGCTTTACTGTCTTACTATGACAACTCAGCCGACCGGGCGTGGAGCGCGATCCCGAGATCCAGAAGCCGTTGCGAACCGCCTGCGCCTCGAGGGTTGGGCGCAGGCGTACAGCAACCGCGTCGTCGACTCGGTGCTGCACTACAGGGACGCACGAGGCCTCAGCAATGCTGATCTGCTCACGCGGCTCGGCGAGCTCGGGTGGGATCTGACGCCGAACACCCTCGCGGGCATTTTCCAGAAGAAGCGGAAGGCAATGCCCGTCACGGATGTCATGCTCTTCGCTCTCGCGCTGAACGTGCCTCCGGTCGCGCTGCTGTTCGCAACGCACGGGAGCGATGACCTCGACCTTGCTCCCGACGGGACGACCCTGTTGAAGCCGTATGAAGCTGCCAAGTGGTTCTCAGGTGCTCTCCCCGCCGTGGCCCGCGAGTTCGCCGACGAGCACCAGGACCTTGCTGACGACTACTACGACGTCGCCGACGTGGTGGCCTTGACCGATGAGATCGCGCGCGACATCGCCGCGTTCCGGGGGTCCCACGCTCAACTCATTCTCGCTATCCGTGACGGTGCTGACAGCACTGCCAAGCGTCTGGAGGAAGCGGAGGCGCGGTTGAAGGAGCTTGCGAACCTCCGAGACCACTTCAGACTGCACTACCCGCAGGCGTCGATGCCAGCTCTGCCCGCCGCTCTGGAGTTCATCGACGAGCCGCGTCGCAACTGGAAGGCGCTCCCGATCGAGGGCTTGACCACGGATGACGACGTTGAGGAGGCCCGCAAGTCTCTGCCGGGCTATCGCATGCTTCGCGGCGAAGAGGCACCAAATGGCAAGGCCTAGGACCCCGATCGGCGCGCACGGCGTCGTTCACACCCAGCGCGTGGGCACCGCTTGGCGTGCGCGCACGCTCTACAGATTCCAGGACGGGAAGCGACGTCAGGTCGAGCGGACCGGTTCGACCGCGGCGAAGGCGACTGCGGCCCTCAAGCGCGCGCTTGTCGAAATCGAGACACCAATGTCCGAAGGGGTCACGCGGGCCACTTCGCTCTCGGCTCTCGCTGCGTTGTACCTCGACCTGAAGGTTGAGGCAGGACTGAAGCCCCGCTCCGTCGAGACCTACCGGCACAACATCAGGAAGATCATCCTGCCCATGATCGGTGATCTCACGGTGGGAGAGCTCACCACCCTGAGGACCCAGCGCTTCCTGACACAGGTGGCGAAAGTCAATGGACCTGGCTCAGCAAAGGGGTGCCGTTCTGCGCTCTCGGGGATGATGGCGCTCGCCGTCTCCAGCGACGCCTTGCCCTACAACCCTGTCGCAGGGGTGGAGCGCATCCGGAAGGGGCCGTCACGTGCTGCAGAGGCTCTGCCTGCGGACCGCATCTCCGAGTTCCGGGCCGCAGTCCGCGGTGACGCTGAGATGCGACGTCTCGACCTCGTCGACCTGTGGGAGTTCATGCTGCACACCGGCAGTCGGATCGGCGAGGCGACGGCACTGACATGGGATCGAGTCGACCTCGACGCGGGCAAGGTTGCCCTTGGTCCGAACGTTGTACGCATCATCGGTGAGGGCCTCCGCATCCAGGGGCAGGGCAAGTCCATGGCGTCGATGCGGACCATCTCGATGTCCGAAGGGCTGACCCAGATGCTCCGGGCGCGACGATCGACCGTCATCGAGACTCCGGAGGGACTCGTGTTCCCCTCCGTGCTCGGCAAGTTGCGCGACCCGTCGAACACGGAGGCAGACTGGCGCGCGAACCGAGACAGGTTGGGCTTCCCTGGCTTCAAATCACACGGCTTCCGCAAGACCGTGGCCACGGTGCTCGACCAGGCTGGGCTGAGCGCCCGCGAGATCGCCGAGTTCCTCGGGCACGAGAACCCGAGCCTCACGCAGGACGTCTACATGAGCCGCACCGCCGGTACGGTTAGGGCGGCAGCTGCCCTCGACTCACTGCTCGCACGGGCTACTGCGGCGTGATTGTTCGGGGAAAGTTCGGGATGCGGTGTGACTGACACCTTCGATCCCGGCAACTGTGGGCCCCGTGGGGCTCGAACCCACGACCCTCGGATTAAAAGTCCGGTGCTCTACCAACTGAGCTAGAGGCCCTCACCCGCAAGGCTAGCGGGTGAGGGCCTCTGGGACAGAACCGTGCGAGCGGGTCAGCCCCGGCGTCCGGTGAGCGTTCGCAGCAGCCACGCGATGACCGCGATGATCAGCAGCACGATGCCGACGTAGAGCAGGAACTTCAGGCTCGCGGCGAACCCGCCGACGAACAGCAGGATGACTGCGATCACAGCCAGGATGATGAGCAGGGCGTTCATGGAAGATCCTCTCCTTCACGTGCAGGGAGGAGCGCCTCCCTGCCGCAACACGGTACGCGCGGCGCAGTCGTTGCGTTCTCGGCGAACGGGCCGCGGGCGTGTCACCGGCCGCGCCTACACTGCTGCGGTGCCTCGCGATCACCACCGTCCTGTCCACTTCACCGACGCCGAGTTCGCCGCCATCCAGGGCGGTGAGGACCCGGCGCTGGTGAACCGTGTCGCGCACGAGACCGCGAACGCCCTGCTGCACCGTGTGCGTGAGGACCCGGACCCCGCCGTGGTCGAGCGGCTCGTCACCTACACCGACGTGCACGGCATCGACGCCATCGCGGAGCTGTGGGCGCGGGTGGGGGCGCACACCCTGCCGGGGGCGCTCTGGCGGGTCTACCTGGTGCGCATCGTCATCCGGCAGAACCCGGAGGAGATCGCGTACCTGTTCGAACGGGGCACGGCGCAGATCGGCACGATCGACCAGGCGGTCGCGGGTGCTGAGGAACCGACCGGCCCGGCCGAGATCCTGACGCTCGCCGACCGCATCCTGCACGGCCTGTACACGGGCGACCTCGCGGTGGCGCTGGACCGCGGGGCATCGTTCTGCCGCCTGACCGCCGCCGGTGCGACCGCCGTGGCGGACGAGTCCGACCTGGTCGCGTCCGAGCGGGCGGGCGAGCTGACGACGCGGGCGCTCCGCCTGACGGAGCTGGCGGCCGACCTGACCGAGGCGGCGGCGCTCTGGCGTCGCGACAGCCTGGACTGAGCGGGCGGAGGGGCGGACCCGCACCCAGCCTCCAGGCCAGGGGCGCGGAGTTTCGCGACGACGCGCACGGCCGCGCGAGCGCGCGACGCATCCGGGCATGGAGAAGCCGAGCCGCAGAAAGCGCCTCTCGGCGCGAGGCCGCTCGAAGCGGCGAATTTTGGAGCCCGGGGCTTGCTGCGGCCCGGCGATCACCAGTCTACGAGACGTCGGCTGATCACTCGACCCTGTTCACTCATGGTGGACAGAACCGGCCCCGGGCGTGCCAGCGCACCGCCCGCGGGGAGCCCGCCGCGCCCGCGCCGCCGAGAAATCCCGATCCCCGCCCAATCCACAGCGGGGACCGCGCCGAATCATCATCGTGGCGGACGGAATGCCCGTCACGAAGCGAGAGGCCCGGTGTGACCCGGACCGGCACCGCCGGTCAATTCCCTGTGGGTCACGCCGGCCCCTCGTCTCGACCGCCCATGCGGGGGCTTCGTGCTACCCGCCTGGTCAACGAAAGCAACCGAGAGGAGGGAAACCTGCAATGCTTGCCCTCGTGGATAGCGACACCGAACGCTGGAGCTCGTCAGAGCCAGCTCAGGCATCGCCGGACGACCTCCTCGCCCGGGTCGCCTCCGGTGACCAAGCCGCCTTCGCGGACCTCTACGACGCACTGTCCGGCCGGGTCCTCGGTCTGATCACGCGGCTCCTCCGGGACCGCGCGCAGTCGGAAGAGGTCACGCAGGAGGTCTTCCTGGAAGTCTGGCAGCAGGCCACCCGCTTCGACCGGACGCGCGGAACGGCCGCCAGCTGGGTCCTCACCATGGCCCACCGCCGCGCGGTCGACCGGGTCCGCGCCTCGCAGTCCTCGCACGACCGCGACACCAAGATCGGCATCCGCGACCTCGAGGCCGGTTTCGACCAGGTCTCCGAGTCCGTCGAGATCCGCATCGAGCACGAGCGCGTCGGCCGAGCGCTGGCGAAGCTCACGGAGTTCCAGCGGCAGGCTGTGCAACTCGCGTACTACGGCGGCTACTCGCACAGCGAGATGGCCGAACACCTCGGTGTCCCCATCGGCACCGTCAAGACCCGTCTCCGTGACGGGATGATCCGACTCCGAGACGAGATGGGGGTGACCTCATGACCGAACGCCACGACGACCCCGCACTGATGACGGGGTCCCACGCACTCGACGCGCTGTCCGATGACGAGCGCGCGCTCCTCGAGGACGCCCTCCGGACGTCCCCCGAGCTGCAGGCCGAGAACGACTCGCTGCGCGAGACCGCGCTGCAGCTCGCCTACGCCGTCGCACCGATCGAGCCCCCCGCGTCGCTGAAGGCGTCGCTGCTGGCCCGGATCGCCACGACCCCGCAGGCCGCACCCCTCGCCGACACGACGGTCGACCAGACCCCGGTCGCCGAGACCACCCCCGCCCAGGAGGCCCGCCCTGCGCCCGCCGTGCCCGTCACCTCGATCGCCGACGGCCCCACCGCCGGTGGCCGGGCGTCGTCCGAGGCTCGCCGCCGCTGGTTCCAGCGTCCGGCGGTGATGCTGACGGCCGCTGCTGCCGTCGCCGCGGTCTTCTTCGGGGGACTCGGCGTCGGATCGGTCTTCGACCCGAACGGCTCCGGACCGGGCACCACGCAGGCCTCGAGCGGCCTTGACCGCATCTACGCCGCGTCGGACTTCCAGCGCACCACGACCAAGGTCGCGGGCGGCGGTTCGGCGACGGTCGTGTGGTCGAACGACCTCGGCAAGTCCGCGGTGATCCTGGACGGCGTCGAGCAGGCGCCGAAGGGCAAGACGTACGAGCTCTGGTACATCGGCTCCGAGGAGCAGGGCGGTGCCATCAAGTCGGCCGGCCTGGTCGACGGCGCGGCGGACGGTGTGCACTCCGCTGTGCTGAAGGGTGCGATGTCCGAGGGTGCGACGATCGGCATGACGGTCGAGCCCGCTGGTGGTTCGAAGCAGCCGACCTCGTCGCCGATCATGGCTGTCCCCACCACCACGGCCTGACGGTACTCCGGAAGGTGCCCGTGCAGTCGATGCGCGGGCACCTTTCGTCGTTCCACGAGTCGATCGACGCGTGGAACGTCGGAACATACGCACGCAACGTCTGCGTGCGCATCGAACGACGAACCACGAGTCGATCGACGCGTGGATCGTCGGAACATGCGCACGTCTTGCGGGCCGCCGCGGCACCCGGCGCAACCACGAAGGCCCGGTGCGCGTCCGTGGCGGACGTGCACCGGGCCTCCAGGCCGTCCGTCAGCGCGACGGACGGATGCCGATCAACCGAAGCGGCCCGAGACGTAGTCCTCGGTGGCCTGCACGGACGGGTTCGAGAACATCGTCGCGGTGTCGTCGAACTCGATGAGCTTGCCAGGAGCGCCGGTGCCGGCGATGTTGAAGAACGCCGTCTTGTCGCTGACGCGCGACGCCTGCTGCATGTTGTGGGTCACGATCACGATCGTGAACTCCTTCTTGAGCTCCTCGATCAGGTCCTCGATGGCCAGGGTCGAGATCGGGTCGAGGGCCGAGCAGGGCTCGTCCATCAGCAGCACGTCCGGCTCGACCGCGATCGCGCGGGCGATGCAGAGCCGCTGCTGCTGGCCACCGGACAGACCCATGCCGGGCTTGTCGAGGCGGTCCTTGACCTCGTTCCACAGGTTCGCACCCTGCAGCGAGCGCTCGACGATGTCGTCGGCCTCGGAGCGGGAGACGCGCTTGTTGTTGAGCTTGACGCCCGCGAGCACGTTGTCGCGGATCGACATCGTCGGGAACGGGTTCGGTCGCTGGAAGACCATGCCGACCTGACGGCGGACGAGCACGGGGTCGACGCCGGGGCCGTACAGGTCGTCGCCGTCGATCTTGACCGATCCCTCGACCCAGGCGCCGGGGATGACCTCGTGCATGCGGTTCAGGGTGCGGAGGAAGGTGGACTTGCCGCAGCCCGACGGGCCGATGAAGGCCGTGACGGTGCGGGGCTCGATGGTGATGTCGACACCCTCGACCGCCTTGAACTTCGAGTAGTAGACGTTGAGGCCGTCGACCTCGATGCGCTTGGACACGTTGATCCTTCTGGGTGGGTGGTGACGCTGGATCCGCGGGGGCGGACGGTCAGCGGCTGAGCTTGGGGGCGAAGAGGCGGGTGATGATCCGGGCAAGCAGGTTGAGCAGCATCACGATCAGGATGAGCACCAGGGCCGCGGTCCACGCCCGGTCGACGAACGGCACCGGGTTGGCGCCCTGCTGCGAGTACTGCGTGTAGGCGTACACCGGCAGGGTCATCATCGGGTCGCGGAACAGGTTGTAGTTCATGCTCGCGGTGAAGCCGGCCGTGACGAGCAGCGGGGCGGTCTCACCGATGACGCGGGCGATCGAGAGCATGATGCCGGTCATGATGCCCGCGAGGCTCGTGGGCAGAACCACCTTGAGGATCGTCAGGTACTTCGGGACACCGAGGGCGTACGAGGCCTCGCGGAGTTCCATCGGGACGATCTTCAGCACCTCTTCGGTGGAGCGCACGACGATCGGGATCATCAGCACCGACAGGGCGACGGAGCCGACCAGACCGAAGCGGGCACCCGGGCCGAGGAACAGCGCGAAGAGCGCGTAGGCGAACAGCCCGGCGACGATCGACGGGATGCCCGTCATGACGTCGACGAAGAACGTGATGCCCTTCGCCAGCGCGCCACGACCGTACTCGACCAGGTAGATCGAGGTGAGCAGACCGATCGGCACCGAGATGAGCGCCGCGAACAGGGTGATCTCGAGGGTGCCGATGAGCGCGTGGACCGCGCCGCCGCCCTCGGAGATGACCCCGCGCATCGAGTACGAGAAGAAGTTCGCGTCGAGGCGGGCGACGCCCTTGGCGATGACCGTCCAGAGCAGCGACACCAGCGGCAGGACCGCGATGACGAACGCCGTGATGACGAGCGAGGTGACCAGGCGGTCGACGGCCTTGCGACCGCCCTCGACGATGCGCGAGACGACGACGATGAGCACGTCGAACAGGACCGTGCCGAGGAAGATCGCGGCGACGACGTTGAAGTCCTTGACGGCGCCACCGGCGTTGAGCAGGGCGAAGACCAGGACGAGGGCGACCCAGCTGCCGACCAGCAGCAGCCACGGGACGGACGCGTGCAGCTTGCCGTTGGCGTAGACGTTGCCGGCGGTGCCGGTCTGACGGAGCGCGAGGGACATCGGGTGCGACCTCTCAGCTGACTCGGCTGCGGACGATGTACCGCGCGAGCATGTTGATGACCAGGGTGATGACGAAGAGGATGAGACCCGACGCGATGAGCGCGTTCAGTGCCGTCCCGGAAGCCTCGGCGAACTGCAGAGCGATGTTCGCGGCGATCGTCGAGGGGTTCTGCGACGTCAGCATCTCGAACGTGACGTTCGTCGAGACCGACAACACCAGCGCGATCGCCATCGTCTCGCCGAGTGCACGACCGAGGCCGAGCATGATCGCGGACACGATGCCGGACTTCGCGAACGGCAGGACAGACAGGCGGATCATCTCCCAGCGGGTCGCGCCGAGGGCCAGGGCCGCTTCCTCGTTGAGGGTCGGGGCCTGCAGGAAGATCTCACGCATGACCGCCGTCATGATCGGGATCGCCATGACGGCGAGGACGATCGAGGCCGTCAGGATCGTGCGGCCGGTGCCGGACACCTGACCGGAGAACAGCGGGAACCAGCCGAGGTACTCGTTCAGGAACACGTAGAAGGGCTTCACCAGGGGAGCCAGCACGGCGATGCCCCAGAGGCCGTAGACGACCGACGGCACCGCGGCCAGCAGGTCGATGACGTAGCCGAGGACCGGAGCGAGTCGACGCGGCGCGAAGTGCGAGATGAAGAGGGCGATCCCGAGGGACAGCGGCACGGCGATCACGAGCGCGATGAGCGCGGACCAGACGGTGCCGAACACCAGGGGGCCGACGAAGTCCCAGAAGTTCGTGGCCTTCCCGGGCAGCTCGCCGACCTTGGCGGAGAACGCCGGGATGCTCTGCCAGACGAGGAACGCGGCGACGAGCACGAGCACGAAGAGGATGAGGCCGCCGGCGATGACCGAGGCGGCGGAGAAGATCCGGTCACCGACGCGGACGACGGCCTTCGGCTTGATCGGGGTGACGGTGGCCCCTGGCTGGGCCGGTGCGGTCGTCATGGGGTACTCCAGTCGGAGGAACGCCGGGGGAGGCGACGGGTGCGGGTGGTGGAGCGGGGTGGGACGTCCGGGTGCGGGCTCTTCCCGGTGGGAGCGGTGATGCTGTGCTCCCGGTGGCGGCAGTCGTGCTGCGCTCCCGGTGGCGGCGGTGGTGCTGCACTCCCGGTGGGGCCCGGACGGGCGAGGGCCCGGACGCCGGTCATGTGGGTGGGACCGGCGTCCGGGCGCTCAGGGGGGCCTTACTTGATGGACGCGACCGCGTCCTTGGCCTTCGACGCGAGGTCGGAGGAGAGGGCGGCCGACTTGGCCTCCTTCGCAGCGGCGTCCTGAGCAGCGCTCGAGACGACGTAGTCCAGGTAGCCCTTCACGAGCTCGGCCTTGTCGGCGTCCTTGTACTCCTGGCACGCGATGGCGTAGGAGACGAGGACCAGCGGCCAGGCACCGTCAGCGGTGTCCTTGCGGTCGATGTCGATCGCGAGGTCGTTGTCCTCGCGGCCGGTTGCGATCTTCGAGTCGGCGACGACCTGCGCGGCACCGTCGGCCGAGATCTCGGTCGCCTTGTCGCCGACCATCAGCTTCGCGCGGTCGAGGTCACCCGCGCCGGAGTCGTCGATGTAGGTGATGGCGTTGGTGGCGTTGCCCATCGCGGAGGCGACACCGGAGGTGCCCTTCGCGCTGTCACCGACCGAGTACGGGAAGGTCTGGCTCGGCTCTTCGGTCCAGACGTCGCCGGCGTTCGCGGAGACGTACTCCGAGAAGTTCTGCGTGGTGCCCGAGTCGTCGGAGCGGTGCACGACCGTGATGTTCGCGTCCGGCAGCTTCGCGTCCTTGTTCAGGTCGGCGATCTCCGAGTCGTTCCACTTGGTGATCTTGCCCGAGAAGATGCCCGCGATGGTCTTCGCGTCGAGGGTCAGGTCGCTGACGCCGTCGACCTTGTACGCGATGGCGATCGGGGAGATGTAGACGGGGATGTCGATGCCCTTGGTGTCCGCCTTGCAGGACTCGAACTTGCCCGAGAGCTCCTCGTCCTTCAGTGCGGCGTCGGAGCCGGCGAAGTCCGCGGCACCCGACATGAAGTTCTCGCGGCCGGCGCCGGAGCCGTCCGGCGTGTAGTTCACCGTGACGCCCTTGGCTTCGTCCTGGAAACCGGCGGCCCAGGTGGCCTGCGCGGTCTGCTGTGCGGACGAGCCCGAGCCGGTCAGGGTGCCGGAGAGCTTCGAGTAGTCGCTGCCGCTGGTGGAGGAGGACTTGGTGCTGCCCGCGTCCTCGTTTGCCGCGCACGAGGAGAGCACGACTGCGCCGGCGATCGCGATTGCTGCGATCGAACCGATTCGCTTGATGTTCACAGGGGTCCCTTCGGGAATGGAATGCAGTGGGACCACTGCGGTCCCTGGGCCGGTGCCGACCCGGGAGCGACTGTAGGGACGCGAGGTGACGGGGATCACCCCCGCTGGTGAACGGAAGGTGAACGAGGGGTTGTCCGCGTCGGGGCGGCGTGCGCCGCGCCCGCGCAGGGAGCAGGATCGGGGGCACTGTGCGCGCGTTCGGAAGATACGCACGCATGATCGCGGAAGGGCGGTCGGGAGGCCCGGATCGCGTTCTCCGGGCGCGGCGCGGCCCGTCTCGTGGCCGGCTACCGGACGCGTCCGCTGTGGCCCGGTGGCGCTGCTGTCCGGCGGCACTGTGGTCCGCCGGTCTCGGGTCACGCCGAGATCGTGTTGCGGTGCGTCTCGACCGCGACGAGTGTGTCTCCGGCGATGTGCATGACGGAGAAGTCCCCGACGGACAACATCGCCGCACGACGCAGGTCGAAGCGGCCGGAGTCGTCGGCGGTCACGGTGGCGATCCGGGCGATGATGTCGGGCAGCACCGGGCCGTGCGAGCAGAGCACGGCGGTCTTGCCCTTGTCGAGGCGGCGCCGGACGACGCCCTTGACGTCGGCGGCTCCGCGGTCGTGGGCGTCCTGGCTGATGTCCGGGGTGCTCGAGACGCCGAGCTTCGTCGCGGCCGAGAGCGGTTCGACGGTCGCGAGGCACCGCGCCGCCGTGCTGCTCACGATCTTCTTCGGGCCGAACGCCGCGACCGGCGCCGCGGCGGCCTTGGCCTGCGAACGGCCGACGGGCAGCAGCGGTCGGGTGGCATCGGGACCGTCCCAGTCCGAGCCGGGCACGGTCTTCGCGTGGCGCAGGGTGATCAGGGCGAAGGTGCGGTGCTGTCCGGCGGCGGCGCGTTCGGCGAAGCGGTCGAGGATCGCGACGTCCCGCTCGTACGTCAGACGGTTGCGGGCGTCGTCGATGGTGACCCACTCGAGTGCGGCGACCTCGTGGTTCGGCTCGAAGGCCCCGGCGCGGGCGTACTCCTTGGCCGAGACCCGGGCCGCCCAGTAGTGCACGACCTTGTCGCGACCGTTCGGCAGCACGTACTCGGCGGTGCCGAGCGGAGCGCCGAGGTGGACGCGGTAGCCGGTCTCCTCGTCGATCTCGCGCACAGCGGTCGTCGGGACGGCCTCGCCCGGGTCCACCTTGCCCTTGGGCAGGGAGACGTCCTTGTGGTGGTCGCGGTGGATGAGCAGCACGAGGGGTGTGCCGTCCTGTTCGCGCCAGACGACCGCGCCCGCAGCGACGACGGGGCCCGAGGGACCGCCGCTCACCGAGTCGAGCGCTTCCGAGCCGAGATCTTCCGCATGGTCACATTCTGCACGTCCTCGAGCGGGCGGCCCGCATCGTCGGTGGAGTGCCGCGTCCACTCGCCGTCGGACTCCAGGTGCCACGAGCTGGCGGTGTCGGCCATCGCCATGTCGAACATCTCCTGGACCTCGTTGATGTGGTCCGGTGCGACCAGCCGCACGAGTGCCTCGACGCGACGGTCGAGGTTGCGGTGCATCATGTCGGCGCTGCCGATGAACACCGCCGGGTCGCCGTCGTTGTGGAACGCGAAGGCGCGGGAGTGCTCCAGGTAGCGGCCGACGATGCTCCGCACGCGGATGGTGTCGCTGACGCCTTCCATCCCCGGCTTGAGCGAGCAGATGCCCCGGACCCAGACGTCGATCGGCACCCCGGCCTGGCTCGCCAGGTAGAGCGCGTCGATGATCTGCTCGTCGACCATCGAGTTGACCTTGATCCGGATGCCCGAGGGCTTGCCGGCACGGGCGTTCGCCGCCTCGGTCTGGATGCGCTTGAGCAGGCCCTTCCGCAGGTGCAGCGGTGCCACGAGCAGGCGCTTGAACTTCTTCTCGATGGCGTAGCCGGACAGCTCGTTGAACAGGCGGGTGAGGTCCTTGCCCACGGTGTCGTCCGAGGTGAACAGGCCCATGTCCTCGTAGATGCGCGAGGTCTTCGGGTTGTAGTTGCCCGTGCCGATGTGGCTGTAGTGCTTGAGCGTCCCGCCCTCTTGCCGGATGACGAGCACCAGCTTCGAGTGCGTCTTCAGCCCCACCAGGCCGTACACGACGTGCACGCCGGCCTTCTCGAGCTTGCGGGCCCAGGTGATGTTGTTCTGCTCGTCGAAGCGCGCCTTGATCTCGACCAGGGCGAGGACCTGCTTGCCGGCGGCCGCTGCGTCGATGAGCGCTTCGACGATGGGGCTGTCGCCGGACGTGCGGTACAGCGTCTGCTTGATCGCCAGGACGTTCGGGTCGGCCGCGGCCTGCTCGAGGAACGCCTGCACGCTCGTGGCGAAGGACTCGTAGGGGTGGTGGACCAGGACGTCGTTCGCCTTGATCGCACGGAACAGGTCGGGCTTCGTGTTCGGCTCACCCGGCTGGAACTGCACCGGGGTCGTCGGCACGTGCTTCGGGTAGTGCAGGTCCGGGCGGTTGATCTTCGAGATCTCGAACAGCCCGCCGAGGTCGAGCGGCGACGGCAGCCGGAACACCTCTTCCTCGGTGATGTCGAGTTCACGCACGAGCAGGTCGAGGGTCACCGGGTCCATGTCCTCGGTGATCTCGAGGCGGATCGGCGGGCCGAACCGGCGGCGCAGGAGCTCGCGCTCGAGGGCCTGGATGAGGTTCTCGGCCTCGTCCTCCTCGATCTCGACGTCCTCGTTGCGGGTGACCCGGAACACGTGGTGCTCGAGGACCTCCATCCCCGGGAACAGGTCGTCGAGGTGGTTCGCGATGAGGTCTTCGAGCGGGATGAAGCGCATCCGCCCGGAGTTGTCGTCCGGCAGCTTGATGAAGCGGGAGAAGTTCTGCGGCACCTTGAGGCGCGCGAACTCCTGGCGCTGCGACTTCGGGTTGCGGACCCGCACCGCCAGGTTGAGCGAGAGCCCGGAGATGTAGGGGAACGGGTGCGCCGGGTCGACCGCCAGCGGCATGAGCACCGGGAAGATCTGCTCGTTGAAGTACTCCCGCATCCGCTGCCGGTCGGCTTCGTCGAGGTCGGACCAGTGCTCGATGTGGATGCCCGCGGCGTCGAGGTCCGGCTTGAGCGACCCGATGAACGCCTGCGCGTGCCGGTCCTGCAGCTCGTGAGCCTTCTTCGCGATGTCGCGCAGGACGTCACTGGGGGCACGGCCGACGTTGGTCGGGACGGCGATGCCGGTGTCGATGCGGCGCTTCAGGCCGGCGACGCGGACCATGAAGAACTCGTCGAGGTTGGACGCGAAGATCGCCAGGAAGTTCGCACGCTCCAGCAGGGGCTGCGTGCGGTCTTCACCCAGCTCGAGCACGCGCTGGTTGAACCTGAGCCAGCTGAGCTCGCGGTCGAAGTAGCGGTCCGTCGGCAGCGACTCGTGCTCGATCTCGACGACCTCGTCGAAGTCGTCGAGGTCGGGTGCGACGGATTCGCCGTCGAGCTGCGGTTCGGTGTCCATCCCCACATCCTGCCACCCGGCCCCTGCCGTCGGAGGGGCCCCGGTGGACGCTGTGGAAACCGGTGGTGAACCGTTCGTGTGTGGAGGAACGGTCACGACGGACCGAGGTGCTGCGCTCAGCGCGTGAAGACCTGCACGAACGCGCCCCACTGCGCCGGCGCGCGCTGCTCGAGCCACGCGCAGAACTCGGGGTACGCGGCGTCGATGGACAGGACAGTGATCACCCCGCGCTGGCCGTGCACCTTGACGTCCAGGCCGCCGAAGCGGTTCGTCGTGGGCCGGATGTGCTTGATGGCCGCGGGGTCGACGGTCCGGGCGGCACGGAACATCGGCGTGACGACCAGCTGGGTGTCGTACGCCTCGACTCGGCGACGCTTCTGTCCGACACCGAGGTAGACGAAGAGCAACCCGAACAGCCCGAAGGCGACACCGCCGAGCAGCATCCCGGTCGAGTCGGGGTCGTCGAGCAGGGCGAGTGCGGACAGCAGGAACAACCCGCCGACCACGATGACGACGATCCCGACGATCCGGAGCAGCAGGTAGTTCCACCGGCGAGCCCGGACGGTGAAGAGGACGCCGTACGCCTCGTCCCCGAC
Organism: Curtobacterium sp. 8I-2; assembly: GCF_902506155.1. NCBI lineage: Bacteria > Bacillati > Actinomycetota > Actinomycetes > Micrococcales > Microbacteriaceae > Curtobacterium > Curtobacterium sp. 8I-2. The sequence goes on along the minus strand of NZ_LR732827.1, from coordinate 1,222,695 downwards.
GACCGTCGACGGGGGTCGCTTCCGGTCGCTGTGGCGGACGAGTGCGGTGACGGCGGTGGGGATGGCGACCATCGCGGCCATCGCGAGGAACACCGGCGACGGGTTGAAGTTCACCGCCCTGCCCCCGACCGTGCGTCCGGACGTCGTCGTTCGATGGGCGATCCGCCCTGGTCCCCCTGGATCATGGGCGCAGGGTATCAGTGACCGATGGACTGCTCCGGGGCCGCGTACTGCACGTCGATCGCGTGCTGCGTGAACCCCGAGCGCCGGTACAGCGCGAGCGCCGGCTCGTTGTCCCCCTCGACGTACAGTGCGGCGGCGGTCAGCCCACGGCCGTGCAGCCGGGCGGTTCCCGCACGCATGAGCACACCACCGAGCCGCTGTCCCTGCAGGTCGGGCCGCACGGCGACGGCGTAGAACTCGCCGATGCCGTCCTCGACCTTGAGCCAGCACGACCCGGCGAGCTGCCCGGAGGCATCGCGGAGCAAGAGCAGGTCGTCGCCGGAGAACCAGGCGTCGGCTTCGCGGGCGTGCAGGTCGTCCAGCGTCATCCGCCCCTGCTCGGGGTGGTGCGCGAAGGCTGCGGCGTTCAGCGCGAGCCAGTCGGTCTCGTCATCGGTGCCCGGGCGGAACGCCGACAGGCTGAACCCGTCGGGCAGCTCGACGTCGGCGGCGACGTCTTCCTCGGAGTCGGCGACGGGCGCCCGGAGCTGCAGCAGCGTGCGGACCGCGCGCCAGCCGAACCGGTCGGCCAGCGCCCGCGCTGCCGGGTGGTCCCCGTGCGCCCAGGCGAGCCGGGGAGCGGCCCCGCCGCCCAGCGCGAGCGCCTGCGTCACCAGGGAGGTGCCGATGCCGCGGCCGCGGGCCTCCTGGGCGACGACCATCTCGAGCTCACCGTCACGGACCACGGCGACCCCGTCGTCGACGGACAGGACGCTCGCGCGCCCGGCGCGGACGTCCACCAGGGTCTGGTCGGAGAACGGCGGGGCTTCGCCGGGGGCGACGAAGGCGCCGAGGTCGGGCAGCACTACTGCCCCATCAGGCGCTCGGCCTCGTCGTCGTAGACGTTGAAGCGGTACCCGACGTTGCGGACGGTGCCGATGAGTGACTCGAGGTCCCCGAGCTTGGCGCGGAGCCGTCGGACGTGCACGTCGACGGTGCGGGTGCCACCGAAGTAGTCGTAGCCCCAGACCTCGCTGAGCAGCTGCTCGCGGGTGAAGACGCGTGACGGGTGGGTGGCGAAGAACCGCAGGAGCTCGAACTCCTTGAACGTCAGGTCGAGCGGCCGACCGCGGACCTTGGCGGAGTAGCTGGCCTCGTCGATGACGACACCGGACGCCTGGATCTTCGAGCTCGTCTGGCCCTTCGCGGCACGACCGGCCGACAGGCGGATGCGGGCGTCGATCTCGGCGGGGCCGGCGCTCTCGAGCACGACGTCGTCGACGTTCCAGTCGCTGTTCACCGCGGTCAGACCGCCCTCGGTGACGACGAGCACGATCGGCGTGGTCGACCCCGACGAGGCGAGGATCTTGCACAGGGCCTTCGCGCTGACCAGGTCGGTGCGGGCGTCCACGAACATCAGGTCGCTCTGCGGGGCGTTGACCAGCTGCGCGGCCTCGGCCGGCACGTGGCGGATCCGGTGGCTCAGGAGGCCCAGGCTCGGCAGGACGTCTCCGGGCGCGGTCGAGGTGAGTACCAGGAGCTGTGCCACAGGACCTCCGGAGGTGGATGACGTCGTGGAGACATCCTAGTGATGCTCGGGAAGGACTCATCCGGCCGGACGGATTGCGCGCCGTCCCGCACAGCACCGCACCGGCGGTGCGAGCGTCCCGCACGAGCACCGCACCCGGCGGTGCGAGCGTCCCGCACGAGCACCGCACCCGACGGTGCGAGCATTCCGCACGTCCCCTGTCATGATGGATCGCGTGACCGAGCCCGTGCACCCCACCGACCAGCGTCGCCTGCGGCTGACGTCCGTCCTGCCGGTCTGGGTGCTGGCGTTCGTCGGGGCGGTGCTCGTCCTGACCCTGGCCGAGCGTGACTCGTTCGCCTGGCTGCTGCTCGTCTTCGTCGCCTGCGTCATGGTCAGCTTCGTGCTGCAGCTCATCACCGCCACCAAGGACGGGCTGGTCGAACGGATCAGCATCGCGTCGTCCGGGGCGTTCGTCGTGGTGCTCGTCACCGCGGTGGTGCTCCTGGCGCGTTGAGCTGAGCCGCGTAGACTCCGGACCATGGATTCGCTGCTTGCGCTCGAGCTGTTCTACGTCGGCCTCCTCGGCCTGGCGTCGCTCGCGATCGCGTTCATCTCGGTGGTCGTCGTCGTGAAGCTGTTCAAGGGTCAGCGTTGATCGAGCTGCCCGAAGGCCTCGCCCCCGAACTGGTCCCGCTGTCGTGGCTGGTCGGCGTGTGGGAGGGCACCGGTGTGGTCGAGTACCCGGTCGGTGACGACGACGAGGTCCGGAACTACGAGTTCGGCCAGCGCGTCAGCTTCAGCCACGACGGCCTGCCCTACCTGAACTACTCGTCCACCACGTGGCTGCTCGACGACGACCACACCCCGCTCGCCGCCGAGATGGGCTACTGGCGGATCGACCGTCCGACCGAGCCCGGCGACCGCGGCCCCGCGATGCTCCTGGGCGACGGTCCTACCCCCTTCAGCACGGTCGAGAGCGTCGAGGCGCTCCGCAACACGACCGACGGCTTCGACGTCGAGGCCGCGATCATCCACCCGACGGGCGTCAACGAGCTCTACGTCGGCCGTGTGCTGAAGGGCCGGATCGACCTGTCGACCGACGCCGTGCTGCGCTCGCCGAACGCGAAGGACTACTCCGCCGCGACCCGCCTGTACGGCCTGGTCGAGGGCAAGCTCTTCTGGGCGTGGGACATCGCCGCGCTCGGCCGTGAACTCACCTCGCACGCCTCGGGGCAGCTCGCGAAGGTCGAGTGATGTCGGTGTTCGCCGCGCGGGACGGCTTCGTCGCGGCCGATTCGGTCGCCGCGCACTTCGGCAACCCGATCGGGGAACAGCGACTGCTGTCCCGCGGCCGCGCCGTCGTCGAGCTCGGTCTGGGTGTCGTCACGGTCTCCGGGCCGGACCGCCTGTCGTGGCTCAACTCGATCACCTCGCAGCAGCTCACCGGGTTGCCCACGGGCGTCAGCACCGAGACGCTCGTGCTCGACCAGGCCGGACGCGTCGAGCACGCGGCCCGGATCGTGGACGACGGTGCGACCGCCTGGCTGCTCTCCGAGCGCGCTGACGCAGCGCCGCTCGCCGGCTGGCTCGACTCGATGCGCTTCATGCTCCGGGTCGAGGTCGCCGACCGTTCGGCCGACTTCGTCACCCTCGGCTGGCTCGGCGAGGCCGCACCGTTCGCCTCCGTCGAACTGCCCGAACCACCCGTCGCCGAGTGGGTCGACCCGTGGGGCGTCGTCACGCCCGGCGGGTGGGGCTACGCCGCCCAGGAGGCTCACCCCGGCTCCGACTGGACCCTCCGCATCGCCGTGGTCACCCCCGGCACCGCGGCCGCGATCGCCGCGTCGGACGTCCCCGTCGCGGGGCTCCTGGCGTACGAGGCGTTGCGGATCGCCGCCTGGCGACCGGTCCTGTCCGACGTCGACGAGCGGACGATCCCGCACGAGCTCGACTGGCTGCGTTCCGCCGTGCACCTGTCGAAGGGCTGCTACCGCGGGCAGGAGACCGTCGCCAAGGTCCACAACCTCGGGCACCCGCCGCGTCGGGCCGTGCTGCTGCACCTGGACGGGTCCGACGGCGTGCTGCCGGCACCCGGCACCCCCGTGCTGCTCGACGACAAGCCCGTCGGACGGCTGTCGGCGTCGGCGATCCACCACGAGCTCGGTCCGATCGGGCTCGCCGTGGTGAAGCGTTCCCTCGACCCCACCGCGACCCTGCGGCTCGAGGCCGACGACGTCGTGGTGACCGCGGCGCAGGAGACCATCGTCCCGCCCGAGGCCGGTGCGACGGCGAACGTCCCGCGCCTGCCCCGTCTCGGAGCCGTGAAGCGCTCCTAGCCTGCGCGTTGACGGTCGCAAGACACCGGTGTTCGCCGGTCGCACCGCGGTCCGCGGGTGTTCGGAGCGCGAACACCGGTGTTCTGCGCCGCTGCGTCAGGCGGGCTCGACGGCCGACCAGGGGACGCTGAGCTCGCCGAGCCGCCACCTGGTCACGCCGTGCAGCACCGGCCACCCGCGGCCGCGCATGCCGCGCACCGTGGCGATCCACCGCTGCCGGGGTCCGTACGTGCCGAGCGGAGCCGCGACCGCCCACGACAGGTCGAGGTCGCCGAGGAACGCGTGCACCCGTTCGCCGGGCACGTTGCGGTGGATCAGGGCCTTCGGCAGGCGCTCGGCGACGATCGAGGGCACGTCGAGCCCGGCGAGCCGCAGCGACACCGTGAAGGTCCGTGGCGCGACGTCGTCGAGCGTCACCCACGAGGCGACCCGGCCGACCTCGTTGCAGGTCCCCTCGACGAGCGCACCGCCGGGCTGCAGCCGGTCCTGCATGATCCGCCACGACCCGACCACCGCGGACTCGTCGTACTGCCGCAGCACGTTGAAGGCCCGGATGACGGCGGGTCGGCGCTGCCCGGGCGTCGGCGTCTCGAAGCCACCCAGGCGGAAGGTCACGCCGTCGCGGGTCCCGGCGTTCGCGAGCGCGACCCGCGAGGGCTCGATCTCGATGCCGGTCACCTCGACGTCCGGTCGGACGGCCGCCAGCCGGTCGCGGAGCTCGAGGGTGGTGGTCGGCGATGCCCCGTAGCCGACGTCGGCGACGAGCGGGTCGTCCGTCCGGCGCAGCACCGGCAGGGTCGCGATCCACCGGTCGACGCGGCGGAGCCGGTTGTACCCGGTCGTCCCGCGCGTCACGTTCCCGATGGGCATGCGTCAAGGGTACGGGGCCGGTACCGCTCGGTAGACTCGGAGGCATGACCTCCACGCTCGTCCTGCTCCGTCACGGCAACAGTGACTGGAACCAGAAGAACCTGTTCACCGGTTGGGTCGACGTCCGGCTCAGCGAGCTGGGCGAGAAGGAGGCGAAGCGCGCCGGCGACCTCATCGCCGAGTCCGGCATCGTCCCCGACGTCCTGTACACCTCGCTCCTGACCCGCGCGATCCAGACCGCGGACATCGCGCTGCTGCAGGCCGACCTGGCCTGGCTGCCGGTGAAGCGCGACTGGCGCCTCAACGAGCGCCACTACGGCGCCCTGCAGGGCAAGGACAAGGCCCAGACCCTGGCCGAGTACGGCGAGCAGCAGTTCATGGAGTGGCGCCGCTCGTTCGACGTCCCGCCGCCGCCCATCGCAGACGACGCCGAGTGGTCGCAGTCCGGTGACCGCCGCTACGCCGAGCTCGGCGACCAGCTGCCCCGCACCGAGTCGCTCAAGCTCGTGATCGACCGCCTGCTGCCGTACTGGGAGTCCGACATCACGAAGGACCTCGCCGCTGGCAAGACCGTGCTCGTCACTGCCCACGGCAACTCGCTGCGTGCGCTCGTGAAGCACCTCGACGGCATCTCCGACGATGACATCGCCGGTCTGAACATCCCGACCGGCATCCCGCTGGTGTACGAGCTCGACGACGACTTCACGCCGACGAAGCCCGCGTACTACCTGGACCCCGAGGCCGCCGCTGCCGGCGCCGCCGCCGTGGCCGCCCAGGGCGCCAAGAAGTAGCGCCCACGTAGAACGCCCCGTCCGGCATCCGGGCGGGGCGTTGGTGCGTGTGCCGTGCTTCCCGGAAGCGACAGTGGGCCGCCAACGTTCCGCCGACTCCTGTCGCTCTGCCAGGAGGAACGGATCGCCCCGTCGACGACGTGTCGCTCCGGCAGCATGGTCGGCTCGACGAGCCGTGGCTGGTCAGACGAAGTGCGACGCGATCTCCTGCACCAGGGCCCCGACGTCGTAGGGCTTCGTGGTGTCGACCCGCATCACCGGGACACCGGCGAGCCCGACCGGGTGCGCGTCGTCGCCGTGCTCGTCCCAGAAGGCCAGCACGTCGGCCATGTCCCCGTGCACCTCGTGCCGCACCGGCACGGTGCCCGGGTCGTACCGGTCCCGCAGCCGCTGCTCGGCGGTGACGCGGTCCGTGTCGCACCACACCTCGACGGCGCGCGGCGACCCGGCGGAGGCGAGCCCGGCCTCCAGGCGGCCCCGGTCGCGGGACGGCAGCCAGACGGCGTCGAGGACGACCCCGTTCTCGACGGCCCGGGCCATGGACCACATCGTGTCCATGGCGATGCCGCCGAGCGGACGGGAGGCGATCATCGGGCCGACGACGTCGGCCAGGGGCTCCTTGATGCGGTCCTTCGACAGGAACGGGCAGCCGAGCACCTCGGCGAGTGCCGTGCCGATCGTGCTCTTGCCGGAACCGGGCATGCCGTTGACGATGATCGCGACCTGGGCCATGCCACGATCCTCGCAGACCGATCGGGTCGGGTCAGACCGCCGCGGTCGAGGTGGACGCGCCGGTCCAGTCGCCGGTCGCCAGGTACTCGACCTTCTTCGCGATCGAGACCGCGTGGTCGGCGAAGCGCTCGTGGTAGCGGGAGGCCAGGGTGGCGTCGACCGTGTCGATCGGGCCGCCCTTCCAGGCCTCGCCGAGCACGAAGTCGAAGACGCTGGCGTGCAGCTCGTCGACGGCGTCGTCCTCGTCGCGGATCTCGGCCGACAGTGCGATGTCCTCGGTGGCGAGCAGGCGCGTGAGCTTCTGCGCCATCGCGACGTCGTGCTTGCCCATCTCCTTGAAGGTGCTGCGGAGGCCCTTCGGCACGACCTTCTCGGGGAAGCGCTGGCGGGCGAGCTGCGCGATGTGCTCGGCCATGTCTCCCATGCGCTCGAGCGAGGAGCTGACGCGCAGGGCGGTGACGACGACGCGCAGGTCGCGGGCCACCGGCGCCTGGCGGGCCAGGATGTCGATCGCGATCTCGTCGAGGCTGTTCGCAGCGAGGTCGATCTTCTCGTCATCGGCGATCACCTCTTCGGCGAGGGCGACGTCGGAGTCGCCGAAGGCCTGCGTGGCTCGGGTGATGGCGGACTCGACGAGCCCGGCGATCTCGGTCAGTCGCTCCTGGACGTCCTGGAGTTCCTGCTGGAAGACTTCGCGCATGGGGGAGTACCTCTCTCTGCGTACCGGACGAGTGTCGTCAGCGCAGGTGAACGAACGGTGACGCGGGGCTGAACGCTTCGCGTTCTGGCCTTCCGCGGACGGTGAACGGTACCGGAACCCCGCATGACCATCCCTACACTGGCGGCATGGACAACGCGTGGCTCGTGCCACTGTCGATGCTCCTCGGCGGGGTCTTCGGCGCGGGCGTCGTGGTGCTGATCATCACCGCCGAGCGCACGGCACGTGCTGCCGACGTGGCGGAGCGGACCCTGCCGGACGGTGTCGCAGCGGTCATCTCGACGATGCACAACCCGGCGGTCGTCATCGACCCGTCGAACACCGTCGTCGCGGCATCGCCCCAGGCACTCACCGCGGGGCTCGTCGTGCGCCGACGTCTGGTGCACCAGGAACTGCTCGGCCTGATCGACCGGGTGCGCAAGAGCGGGGAGATGGGTGCGGAGGACCTCGAGCTGCCACGCGGCCGCCACGGGGAGCTCATCGGCTACCTCAGCTTCCGCGCCGCCCAGCTGGGCAACCGGTACGTCCTGCTCACCGCGGACGACCTGACCGAGAGCCGCCGCATCGACGAGGTCCGCCGCGACTTCGTCGCCAACATCTCGCACGAGCTGAAGACCCCGATCGGTGCCATCGGGCTGCTGTCGGAGACGCTCGTGCTCGCCGCCGACGACCCCGCGCACGTCAAGAAGTTCGCCGCGCAGCTCATCACCGAGTCCGAGCGGCTCGGGGCGCTGACGAAGGACATCATCGAGCTGTCCCGCCTGCAGTCGGTCGACGCGCTCGAGAACAGCGAGGAGACCGGCATCGACAAGATCGTGCAGGCCGCCATCGACGGCAACGAGGTCGTCGCCCGCGCCCGGTCGATCGAGATCATCCGCGCCAAGAAGTCGAAGCTGCGGGTGATGGGCGACCCGGGCCTGCTGCAGGTCGCGGTGTCGAACCTCATCGCCAACGCGGTGAAGTACTCGCCGGACGGCACCCGCGTCGGTGTGGGCGTCCGGTCGTCGAAGGGCTTCGTCGAGATCGCCGTCACCGACCAGGGTGTCGGCATCCCCGAGGCCGACCTCGACCGCGTCTTCGAACGGTTCTACCGTGTCGATCCCGCACGGTCGCGCGCCACCGGGGGCACCGGCCTCGGGCTCGCGATCGTCAAGCACGTCGTCAGCAACCACGGTGGTGACGTGCGCGTCTGGTCGCAGTCCGGCAAGGGCTCGACCTTCACCATCCGTCTGCCCGAGGCAGATCCCGAACTGACCACAGCCCTCGAAGAGCAACTGGAAGAGCAGCCATCGTGACCAAGATCCTCATCGTCGACGACGAGCCGGCCCTGAGCGAGCCCCTGGAGTTCCTGCTGCAGCGTGAGGGGTACGAGACCTCCGTCGCTGCCGACGGCGTGACAGCGCTGTCGAAGTTCGACACGGAGAACCCTGACCTGGTGCTCCTCGACCTCATGCTGCCGGGCCTGAGCGGCACCGAGGTGTGCCGGCAGATCCGGACCCGCTCGAACGCGCCGATCATCATGCTGACCGCGAAGGACTCGGAGGTGGACATCGTCGTCGGGCTCGAACTCGGCGCCGACGACTACGTCACGAAGCCGTACTCGACGCGGGAGCTCCTGGCCCGGATCCGTGCGGTGCTCCGACGGCGTACCGAGGACGACCCGGCCGACAGCGGCATCCTGCAGGTCGGCGGCATCCGGATGGACGTCGAGCGCCACACGGTGTCCGTCGACGGGTCCGAGACGCCGATGCCGCTCAAGGAGTTCGAGCTCCTCGAGCTGCTGCTCCGGAACGCCGGCCGCGTGCTGACCCGTGGGCAGCTCATCGACCGGGTGTGGGGGTCCGACTACTTCGGCGACACCAAGACCCTCGACGTGCACATCAAGCGCATCCGCTCGAAGATCGAGCGGGTGCCGTCGACCCCCGAGATCCTGGTGACGGTCCGCGGTCTCGGCTACCGCATCGAGGCCTAGGCCCCGCGACCGGTCACGACTCACCGCGCGTCGTCCTGGGAGTGGTCGCAAGTCGTCGCCTCCGGCGCCTTGCAATGACGGTTCGTGACCACTCGACGAGTGGTCTGCGACGAGTCATGACCGGGCCGCGCGCGAGGGCGCGCGCGACGGCTGGCGACGGCTGGCGACGGCTGGTGTGTGCACCGCACGGACAGGAGGCCCGGTGCCGGTCCCTGGGACCGGCACCGGGCCTCCCGGTCTGCAGTGGTCGAGCGTCGCGTCAGCGCGGACGGACTACTGGCCGTCCGTCGGCGTGGCCGTCGGGGTCGAGGTCGGCAGCGTGACCGTGTCGGTCGGCTCCGGGGTCGGGCTCGGCGCGAGGGTCTGGTACTCCTCCTGCGAGCTGGTCAGCACCGGCACGTTCGCCGAGGTGCCCTCGGCGTCGGGGTAGCTGAAGTAGACCTTGACGAGCGACCCGGGCTTCGCGTCCGCGTTGTCGAACACGATCGGCTCGGCGTCGGTGGCGGTGGTGCCCTGGGTGGTGTCGCCCTCTTGCACGCTCGACTCGGCGTCGCTGCCCGCACCCGCTGCCATGGCGAGGTCGACGTGGCTGTTCGCCGGCACGTCGACGGTCTGGGTGTCGCCGCCGATCTCGATCGAGACGGTGTAGTCGTCCTGGTCGTCGTTGTTCACCAGCGTGCCGATGAAGCGGGCGCTCTCGCCGTCGTCCGAGATCAGCAGGGCGTTCCGCACGTCGACCTTGCCGGTCGAGACGTCCACGCCGTCGGTGATCTGCTTGATGTCGACGGTGTGGGCCGGCGACATGAACTCGCACCCGGTGGCGCCGAGCGCGATGGTTGCCGCAACGGCGACGGACACGAGTACCCGAGGTCGCAAGAGATTCCTCCGTAAGTCACGATGAGGACCGGGCGGTCCCCGCACCCATCCTAGCGATCACCGGGAGGGGTGAGCGTTGAGGGTCCCCTTACCGGAACGGCCCTTGTGGTAAACTGGAGGTCTGGGAACGGAGCCTGATACATGCAATTCGAGGTCGGCGAGACCGTCGTCTACCCCCATCACGGGGCGGCAACCATCTCTGAAGTCAAGACTCGCGTCATCAAGGGCGAGGAAAAGGTCTACCTGAAGCTGCGGGTGACGCAGGGCGACCTGACGATCGAGGTCCCGGCGGACAACGTCGACCTGGTCGGCGTCCGCGACGTGATCGGCAAGGAAGGGCTCGACAAGGTGTTCGAGGTCCTCCGGGCGCCGTTCACGGAAGAGCCCACGAACTGGTCACGCCGGTACAAGGCGAACCTCGAGAAGCTCGCTTCCGGTGACGTCATCAAGGTGTCCGAGGTCGTCCGCGACCTCTGGCGGCGCGATCAGGACCGCGGGCTCTCCGCGGGTGAGAAGCGGATGCTGGCCAAGGCCCGGCAGATCCTGATCTCCGAGCTCGCGCTGGCCGAGAAGACCGACGAGGACAAGGCATCGACCGTCCTCGACGAGGTCCTGGCCTCCTGAACGCTGAACCACTGAGCGCGACAGCACGAACGACGACCGCACGGTTCCCCGACGGGGTGGACCGGGCGGTCGTCGTCGTTGCAGCGGGGTCCGGCACCCGGCTCGGCATCGGGACGGCGAAGGCGTTCGTGCCCGTGGCCGGTTCGCTGATGCTCGCGCGGGCACTCGAGCCGCTGTTCGCGTTGCCGTCGCCGACGCTCGTCGTCGTGGTCGCACCGGCGCCGCACCTGGACGAGTGCCGGCAGGTGGTCGGTTCCGTCGCGGGTGCTGCGGTCGCGTACACGGCCGTCGTGGCCGGAGGCGCGGATCGCCACGGTTCGGTCGAGGCCGGCCTGGCCGTGCTGCCGGACTCCGTCACCACGGTGCTCGTGCACGACGCGGCACGGTGCCTGACACCCGCGGCGCAGTTCGCGCGGGTGTTCGACGCCGTCGCCGCCGGGGACGGTGCGGGCGTCGTGCCGGCACTCCCCGTCACGGACACCGTGAAGCGCGTCGACGGTGACGTCGTCGTCGAGACCGTCGACCGTGCCGCACTCGTCGGGGTGCAGACGCCGCAGGGCTTCCCCCTCGCCGCACTCCGGCGGGCGTACGCGGTTTCGTCGCAGTCCGAGACGGACGATGCCGGCGTGTTCCAGGCCGTCGGGGGCACCGTCCGGTTTGTACCGGGTGACGCCGACGCCTTCAAGATCACGACGCCGTGGGACCTCGGCCGGGCCGAGTCGATCGCGCGGGCGCGGTCCGAAGCCGGTGCTGGTGCTGGTGCGGCGGGTGCCGGCCAGGCGGACACCGTCGCGGTCCGACTCGGGCTCGGGGTGGACGTGCACGCCTTCGACGACGCCTCGCCCTGCCGCGTCGGGCTGCTCGACTTCCCCGGCGAACCCGGGCTCTCCGGGCACAGCGACGGCGACGCGGTGGCGCACGCGGTGTGCGACGCCCTGCTCTCCGCCGGGGGCCTCGGCGACATCGGCGGCCGCTTCGGCACCGCCGACCCGCAGTACGCCGGCGCCACGGGCGACGTCTTCGTCCGCGGCGCGGTCACGCTGCTCGCCGACGCGGGGCTCGTGCCGGTGTCGGTCACCGTGCAGGTCATCGGCAACCGGCCGCGCATCGGTCGTCGCCGTGACGAGATGCAGGACGCCCTGTCCGCCGTGGTCGGCGCACCCGTGGCGGTGTCCGGCACCACGACGGACGGACTCGGGTTCACCGGCCGCGGTGAGGGGCTCGCCGCGATCGCCACCGCGCTCGTGCGTCCCTCCTGAAACCGCGGCCCCGCGCCGATTAGGGTTGAGGCGTGACCGTTCGCCTCTACGACTCCCGCGCCGCAGCCGTCGTCGACCTCGTGCCCCTGGTCGACGGACACGTGAGCGTCTACGTCTGTGGGCCGACGGTGCAGTCGTCGCCGCACATCGGGCACCTGCGGTCCGCGCTGGTCTACGACATCTGGCGCCGGTGGCTCACCCACCGCGGGTACCGGGTGACCCTGGTGCGCAACGTCACCGACATCGACGACAAGGTCCTCGACCTGGCCGCCGGCACGGACGAAGCGTGGTTCGCACGCGCCTACCGGGTCGAGCTCGAGTTCACCGCCGCGTACAACGCCCTCGGCATCCTGCCCCCGACCTACGAGCCGCGTGCCACGGCGAGCGTGCCGCAGATGCACGAGATCATCCAGCGTCTCATCGACCGCGGGCACGCCTACGCCGCCGACGACGGCTCGGGCGACGTCTACTTCGACACCGGCAGCTGGGCCGACTACGGGGTGCTCACCCGGCAGCGGCGCGAGGACATGGTCGAGGCTGCCGACGCCGATCCGCGTGGCAAGCGCGACGCCCGTGACTTCGCGCTCTGGAAGGGTGCGAAGCCCGGCGAACCGTCGACCGCCAACTGGGACTCCCCGTGGGGCGCCGGCCGTCCGGGCTGGCACATCGAGTGCTCGGCGATGTCACGTCGGTACCTCGGCCCGGCGTTCGACATCCACGGCGGCGGGCTCGACCTGCGCTTCCCGCACCACGAGAACGAGCTCGCGCAGTCCACGGCCGCCGGGGACCCGTTCGCGTCGTACTGGCTGCACAACGGCCTGGTGACGGTCGAGGGGCAGAAGATGTCGAAGTCGCTCGGCAACTCGATCTTCGCCGCGGACTTCATCGGATCTGCTCGTCCCGCGGTCGTCCGGTACTTCCTCGGCGCCGCCCACTACCGCTCGTCGATCGACCACCACGAGGGCTCCCTGGCCGAGGCCGAGGCGGCGTACGACCGCATCGCCGGGTTCCTGGAGCGCGCCGAGCCCCGGCTCGAGGGCGTCCACCTCACCGATGCCCCATCCGTGCCCGAGGCCTTCGCCGCGGCCATGGACGACGACCTCTCCGTGCCCCAGGCCCTGGCCGTGCTGCACGAGACCGTGCGCACCGGCAACGCCGCCCTGGACGCCGACGATGCGGAAACGCTCGGGACCGCGTACCATCAGGTGGCTGCGATGGTGGAGGTGCTCGGCATCGACCCGCGAGCCGCCCACTGGTCGGGCGGCGGCCACGACACCTCGGCAGGCCCGCTCGCCGCCCTCGTCGAACGCCTCGTGCAGGAGCGCGCGGACGCCAGGGCAGCACGGGACTTCACCGCGGCCGACCGCGTGCGCGACGACCTCGCCGCCGCGGGCATCACGATCGAGGACACGCCGTCCGGAACACGCTGGAGCATCGCCTGAACACGGCAGTGCCGAACAGGAGCTACGCATGAAGAACGTCTCGGGAAGCAAGAAGGGTCGGCCCGGCGCCGTCCGCGCCGGTCGCAAGGGCAACAAGCAGGTCGGTTCCGGCGGACAGGGCGCGCAGGCGCTCGAGGGCCGCAAGCCGACCCCGAAGGCCGAGGACCGCCCGTACCACCCCGCGGGCAAGCGCAAGGCCGCGAAGGACCGCTTCGAGGCAGCCAAGGGTCGGCACGGTTCCTCGAGCACCCCGCAGGGTCGCACCGGCCGTCCGCCGGCACGCAAGACCGACGACTCCGAGCTGGTGACCGGGCGCAACTCGGTGCTCGAGGCGCTGCGCACGAAGACCCCGTCGTCGACGCTCTACATCGCGTCGCGCATCGAGGTCGACGACCGTGTGAAGGAGATCCTCGCGCTCGCGAACCACCGTGGCGTGCCGATCATCGAGCTCATGCGTCCCGAGCTCGACCGCATCACCGGGCACGACAGCGTGCACCAGGGAGTCGCCCTCAAGGTGCCGGCGTACCAGTACGCCGTGTCCGAGGACATCGTCGAGCAGGCGTTCTCGCGCGACCAGGTCCCGCTGCTCGTCGCCCTCGACGGCATCACGGACCCCCGTAACCTCGGTGCGATCATCCGCTCGACCGCGGCGTTCGGCGGACACGGTGTCATCGTGCCGCAGCGTCGCTCGGTCGGTGTGACGGCGTCGGCGTGGAAGACCTCGGCCGGTGCCGCGGCCCGCACCCCCGTCGCGATGGCCCCGAACCTGACGCAGACCCTGAAGTCGCTCAAGTCGATGGGCCTGTTCGTCCTCGGGCTCGATGGCGACGGCGACGTGGAGCTCGACGGCCTCGAGCTCGCCGACCGCCCGATCGTGATCGTCGTCGGTTCCGAGGGCAAGGGCCTGTCGCGCCTGGTCACCGAGACCTGCGACGCCATCGTGTCGATCCCGATCTCGAGCGCCACCGAGTCCCTGAACGCCGGCATCGCCGCGAGCGTCACCCTGTGGGAGGTCGCGCGGCGCCGCCGCACCGCGTAGCCCCGGCGCTTCGTCCGCAGGAACGGCCGCCTCCCCTCGTGGGAGGCGGCCGTTCCTGCGTGCGGCGCCGGCCGGGGCAGGCCCGACGGGTCAGGACACGTCGGATGATGCCCGCCGGCAGGTCACGAGTCGTCGCTGCGCGACGCCGCTGGCGACGGTTCGTGACCGGCCGGCGTGCACCTGGCGGGGTGTCGTGACCGCTCGACGTCCAACGGCACCACCGGCGGTGCAGGTGACGGTCTGGAGGGCCGGCACCGGTCTCCGGGACGCACGCCGGGCCTCCAGGCGGTCGCGTTCTCGAACCCCGAGCGGTCACGGCCCGTCGGCGGGTGTCGGCCGTGTGGTCACGCGTCGTCGCTGCGCGACGCCGCCGGCGACGGTCTGCGACCGGTCGGCGCCCACCCGCCGGGGCGTCGTGACCGACCGGGGACCGCGTCAGACGGTGGCGCGCCAGTCGTCCACGTCGTCGGACTCGTCGGACTCATCGGCGGCGTCGTCGTCGAGCACCGGGATCGGCACGGTGATCGACGAGGTCGGCGGGTTGATGAGCAGGCGCTCGTCGCGACGGTGGCGGAGCACGTCGTTGATGTACGCGGTCGTGGCCTCGGGCAGGGAGACGGAACGCTCCTCCTGCTGGGACATGAACCAGCGGTGCTCGAGCAGCTCGTGGAACACCTCGGCGGGTTCGAGCCGACCGCGCAGGTCACGGGGGATCGACCGGACGACGGGCTCGAAGACCCGTGAGACCCACTCGTGCGCCACCATCTCCTCGTCGAGTTCGTCACGGCCGTTGCGGGCACGGTACGAGTCGAGGTCGTTGAGCAGGCGCCGGGCCTGGTTCTCGCCGGCGTCGAGCCCGGTGAGCCGCAGCAGTCGGCGCTGGTGGTGCCCGGCGTCGACGACCTTCGGCTGGATCCGGACCTGCGAGCCGCCCTCGGTCGTGTGGATCGACAGTTCTTCGATGTCGAAGCCGAGCTCGTTCAGGCGCTCCACGCGGTCGTTGATGCGCCAGCGTTCCTTGATGTCGAACTGCTCGGTGCCGGTGAGCTCGGTCCAGAGCGTGCGGTACTGGGCGACGATGCGGTTCGAGACGTCCACGGGGTCGGCGTTCTCGTCGAGCCGTCCGCCGGCCTCCAGGTCGAGGAGCTCGCCGGCGATGTTCACGCGGGCGACCTCGAGGTCGTTCTCGCGCTGGCCGTTCGACAGCCCGCCGGGGTAGAGCTTGCCGGTCTCCGCGTCGACCAGGTACGCGGCGAAGGCGCCGGCGTCGCGACGGAACAGCGTGTTCGACAGGGACACGTCGCCCCAGTAGAAGCCGATGACGTGCAGGCGGACGAGCAGCAGCGCGAGGGCGTCGACCAGACGGGTGGCGGTCTCCGGGCGCAGTGTCTGCGAGTAGAGCGCACGGTAGGGCAGCGAGAACCGCAGGTGACGGGTCACGAGCACAGGGTGCAGTGGTTCACCGTCGGCATCGGCGCGGTTCGTGATGACCGCGACCGGGTCCACACACGGCACGTCCATGCGCTGCAGGGTCCGGAGCATCTCGTACTCGGACCGGGCGACCTCCTCGCCGGTCTCCTTCACCGCGGCGACGTACCCGCTCAGGTGCACGAACCGCACGAGGTGCCGTGAGATGCCCTTCGGCAGCGCGACGATCGCGTCGTCGGGCCAGTCGGCGAGCGGCAGGTCCCACGGCAGGTCAAGCAGGCCGGGGTCGACGGTGGCGGCGGTGATGGACATCGAGTCGGGCACGGTGGTTCCTCTGGTGTCGGGGACAGCCGAGAGCCCGCGTCCGGCCTGGTGAGGCGGGCGCGGGCTCTCGGGGGAGTGCGCTGGTTACGCGCTGACGACGGCCTTGTCGTCGAGGCGGTCGCCCGACTCGGTGTCGAAGGCGTGCACGTGGCCCTGCTTCGGCGTGATGACGATCGTGTCACCGATCGACGGGTGCGCACGACCGTCGACGCGGGCGACGATGTCGGCGCGCTGGCCGTTCACGTCGGCGTGACCGTAGAGGTAGCCGTCGGCGCCGAGCTCCTCGACGACGTCGACCGTGACGGGCAGGCCCTCGCCGGACTGCGACACGACGACGTCCTCGGGGCGGATGCCGACCGTGATCTGTGCGGCACGGGCGTTCGACAGCGTGTCGCGGTCGATCGCGTGGTTGAGCGTGCCGAACTTGATGCCGCCCTCGATGACGTCGGCGGGCAGCAGGTTCATGGCCGGCGAACCGATGAAGCCGGCGACGAACACGTTGTTCGGCTTCTCGTACAGGTCGCGCGGGGTGCCGACCTGCTGCAGGATGCCGTCCTTGAGCACCGCGATGCGGTCACCCATGGTCAGTGCCTCGGTCTGGTCGTGCGTGACGTAGACCGTGGTGACGCCGAGACGACGCTGCAGCGACGCGATCTGCGTGCGGGTCTGGACGCGGAGCTTGGCGTCGAGGTTCGACAGCGGCTCGTCCATGAGGAACACCTGCGGCTGACGGACGATCGCACGGCCCATCGCGACGCGCTGACGCTGACCACCGGAGAGCGCCTTCGGCTTGCGGCCGAGGTAGTCCTCGAGGTCGAGGAGCTTGGCGGCTTCCTGCACGCGGGTGGCGCGCTCTTCCTTGCCGACGCCGGCGATCTTGAGCGCGAAGCCCATGTTCTCGGCGACGGTCATGTGCGGGTACAGCGCGTAGTTCTGGAACACCATCGCGATGTCGCGGTCCTTCGGCGGGACGTCCGTGACGTCGCGGTCGCCGATGCGGATCTGACCGGAGTTGACCTCTTCGAGGCCGGCCAGCATGCGGAGCGAGGTGGACTTGCCGCAGCCCGAGGGGCCGACGAGGACGAGGAACTCGCCGTCGGCGACGTCCAGGTCGAGGGAGTCGACCGCGGGACGGTTGCCTCCGGGGTAGAGACGGGTTGCCTTGTCATAGGTGACGGACGCCATGAGCGTTCGGTCCTTCCTTCACCGGCAGGTACGTGCCGGACGATCCGAGTGAAGCGGTGTGCCCGTACGGGCCCCGGACAGTCGTCGTCGACTGTCGAGCTTCATACAACACGAGTTCACCCGGGTGCGCCAGTGTTTTCCCCCTTGGTCGGCTGCTTCCCAGAGCGCCCCACTACAATCGCCGGGTCCGTCCGCCGAGCAGGGGAACGCCGAGCGGACACCGATCAGGAGGACGACGCACCGATGAACAACCGCCCCGAGGGTGCTGCCCGCGCCGCGCGGAACGAGCGCCGTGAAGCCGCCCGCCAGCGAGCCCAGCGTGCCCGGACCCAGCAGAAGCGACGCCAGCGCGGTGTCCGGCTCGGACTGCAGATCGGGCTCGGGGTCGTGCTCCTCGCCGCCGCGACGATCGTCACGCTCGTCCTCGTCGACTCCGTGAAGCCCGCCGGGCCCGGACCGTCGACGATGTCGCAGGGCGGCATCACGATCGGACAGGACCTGAAGCCGGTCACCGCGTCCGCGTCCGGATCGGCCTCTGCCGCCCCGAGCAACACCGAGACCGACGGTGCCGGCACCGTCCGGATCACCCTGTACGTCGACTACCTCTGCCCCGGCTGCGGCCAGTTCGAGCGGGCCAACGGTGACTACATCAAGGACCTGGTCGACTCCGGGGCGGCCACGGTCGACATCCACCCGGTCGCGATCCTGTCGAACCGCTCGCAGGGCACGAAGTACTCGCTCCGCGCCGCGAACGCCGCTGCCTGCGTCGCCGAGCACTCGCCCAACCAGTTCTACGCGGTCAACCAGGCGCTCTTCGCGAAGCAGCCGGACGAGGGCACGCCGGGCCTGACGGACGCGGAGCTCACCGACGTCGTCACGGGTGTGCAGGGACTCCAGGAGCGCAGCGCCGTCCGGAGCTGCATCACCGACCAGGACTACGCCAAGTGGGTGGACGAGCAGACGTCGAAGGTGTCCGACGGCACCATCCCCGGGTCGACGCTCAAGGAGTTCCCCGGCACGCCGCTCGTGCTCGTGAACGGCCAGCGGTACGAACTGACCTCGCCGGTCACGAACGACGACTTCCGCACCTTCGTGGTGACGGCCGCCGGGACGACCGACGCGACCCCGACGCCCACCCCGAGCGCGACCCCGACGCCCACGCCGACCAAGCGCTGACGTCCGGACGAGCGCTGACGTCCGGACGAGCGCTGACGTCCGGACGAGCGCTGCCGCGCTGACCACGGACGGGAGGCCCGGTGCCAGCTGGCACCGGGCCTGACGTCCGCAACGGCGCGGCTACAGGGCCGAACCCGGGATGCTCAGGGTGTCGCAGTGCGTCGCACCCTGCTGGTAGCCCCGCAGGAACCAGCGCTGCCGCTGCTCGCTCGACCCGTGCGTGAACGAGTCCGGGTCGACGCGGCCGGTCGCACGCTCCTGGATGCTGTCGTCGCCCACCGCACTCGCCGCCGACAGGGCGTCCGTGATCTGTGTGCGGGTGATCGGCTCGAAGAAGGTCTCGCCGTCCGCGTCCTCGGTGGTCGCGGCGTCGCCGACCCAGGCTCCGGCGTAGCAGTCCGCCTGCAGCTCGACGCGGACGCTGTCCGACGACGCCCCCGTGCCGGAGCGGTCGGTGCTCGCGAAGGACCCCTGCAGCTGCTGGATGTGGTGCCCCCACTCGTGCGCGACGACGTACATCTGCGCGAGCGGACCGCCTGACGAGCCGTACTGCGACTGCAGGTCGTCGTAGAACGCGGTGTCCAGGAAGACCGCGCGGTCCGGCGGGCAGTAGAACGGGCCGGTCGCGGCGGACGCCTGCCCGCACGCGGTGTCGGTGGAGTCCTGGAACAGGAAGAACTCCGGCGAGGTGTAGGAGATGCCGAGGGATCGCGCCTCGGACGTCCAGTAGGCGTCGAGGGACTCGGCTGCGCCCTCCATCCGGCATTCGACGCGCAGGTTGGCATCCCGCCCGGTCCGGCACTCGGGGGCGGCGTCGGCGGACTCGCCCCCCTGCTGGATCGTCGTCAGACCGTTGCCGCCGCCGACGATCCCGCTCAGGTCGACCCCCGTGAACTGCAGGATCAGGAACACCACGACGGCGCCGACACCCACGGCACCACCGCCGATCGCCGTGGTGCGACCCCGCCGCTTGACCTTGCCGCCCCGGAGCCGAGCATCGTCGTTGAACGTCATGGCCCCGCGTACCGTCGGCGGCGTCGGCCACCCCGACACCTGTCGTACACCTGTCGCACAACCGGAAGGAACCGCACGATGGCCACTCCCATCAGCACCGTGATGAGCCCCGCCCGCTACGTCCAGGGCAAGGACGCGATCACCCGCGTCGGCGAGTTCATCGCCCCGATCGGCAAGCGGCCCCTGATCGTCGCCGACGACGTGGTCTGGAGCATCGTCGAGACCGCCGTGACCGAGAGCTTCCGGTCCGCCGACCTGGCCGTCGAGCGTGTCGGGTTCGGCCGCTTCGCCACCCCCGAAGCCGTCGACGAGCTCGTCGAGCAGATCGCCGCGAAGGACGCCGACGTCATCGTGGGACTCGGCGGCGGCTCCGCCATCGACGCCGCGAAGGCCGCCGGACACCTGGCCGGCATCCGGTGGGCGAGCGTCCCGACGGCCGCGTCCACCGACGCCCCCACCTCGGCGCTCGCCGTCATCTACACCGCCGAGGGCGAGTTCATCGAGTACCGCTTCTTCCCGCACAACCCGGACCTCGTGCTCATCGACACCAGGCTCGTCGCCAACGCCCCGGTGCAGTTCCTGGTCGCGGGCATCGGCGACGCGCTGGCGACCTGGGTCGAGGCCCGTGCCGCGAAGCGTGCCAACGCCGACACCATGGCCGGCGGCCTGCAGACCCAGACCGGCGTCGCGCTGGCCGAACTGTCGTGGCGGCTCCTGCACGAGAACGCCCTGCAGGCCATCGAGGCCGTCAAGTCCAAGGTCGTCACCCCCGCGCTCGAGAAGGTCGTCGAGGCGAACACGCTGCTGTCCGGCCTGGGGTTCGAGTCGGGCGGGCTCGCCGCCGCCCACGCGATCCACAACGGGCTGACCGCCGCTCCGCAGGCCCACGGCCTGGCGCACGGGCAGAAGGTCAACATCGGCACGATCGCGCAGCTCGTGCTCGAGGGCGCCCCGGCGGAGGAGATCGAGGACTTCGTCGTCTTCACCACGAAGGTCGGCCTGCCGAACACCCTGACCGAGATCGGCCTGACGGTGGACGACCGCGACGTGCTGCAGGCCGTGGCCGAGGCCGCGACGGCGGAGGGCGAGACCATCCACAACATGCCGTTCCCCGTCACGCCGGAGCTCGTGGTCGACGCCCTGGTCGCGATCGAGGGCATCGCGCGCAGCATCCGCGCCGAGCACGGTCTGCCGGAGCCCGTGCTGTACGAGCACCACTGACCCCGGCGCGGGATCAGGTGCGGATCAGCGGTTCCATCGTCGCCAGGTCCGCACCGATCCCGACGTCGACGAGTTCGATCCGACCCGCGAGGGTGGCGGCGGGTCCGGTCAGCAGTCCGGCCTTCACGCCGCCGAACGTGACGGTGACGTCGGCGTGCAGGACGTGGTCGTCCGCGACGCCGCCGGTGTCCACGTCGACGCCGCTCGGCACGTCGACCGCGACGACGAACGGCGCGCGCTGGTCGCGGGCGAGCTCGAGGATCGCGTCCACGACCTCGTGGGCGGGGGACCGCAGTGCGGTCGCGCCGTGCACCCCGATGCCGAGGATGCCGTCGAGCACCAGGTCGGCCTCGAGTGCCGCCTCGGTCGCGACGTCGGCCAGGCGCTCGCCGTCGCTCCGGCCGGCTGCCCGCAGGATGTCGGCCGCTCCGCCCGCGTTCGGTCCCGAGGTGCCGGACGCGCCGTCGAGCAGACGGGCGCCGGCGTCCAGCGCCGCTGCCAGGCCGGCCGCGTGGACACGGGAGCCGACACGCAGGACCGCCACGTGCCTCCCGGCCGCTGCCAGGCGAGCACCCGCGAACAGGGCGTCCCCGCCGTTGTCGCCGCTGCCCGCCAGCACGAGGACCGATCCCGGCCCGTCGACCGGCCGCACGGCCGGGTCGTCCAGCAGGTCGCCGACGATGCGCGCGAGCCCTGCGGCGGCTCGCTGCATGAGCGGTTCCCCCGCGTCGAGGTGGGGGCGTTCCGCCGCCCGGATCTGATCGCCGCCGTAGCCGTCCATGGCGACCACACTGCCCCGATACGCTGGAGAGGACATGTCACTCGTCCCCGAAGCGCCCCGCCCCCGGTTCGTGATGTCGCCCGACGGGCTGCGACTCGCGACCTACGACTTCGGCGACCCCGACGCCCCGGCCGTCATCGCGGTGCACGGGTTCGCCTCCGGCGCGGTGCTCAACTGGCACGCATCGGGCTGGACGCGACACCTGGTCCGTGCCGGCTACCGCGTGCTGGCGCTCGACCAGCGGGGGCACGGCGCGAGCGCGAAGCCGCACGACCCGGGTGCCTACTCGATGGACCTGCTCGTCGCCGACGTCACCACGGTCATCGACACGTACCTGCTCGACGACGTCGCGTACCTCGGCTACTCGCTCGGCGCCCGCGTCGGCTGGCACACCGCCGAACGCCTGCCCGGCCGGATCTCGCGAGCGGTCTTCGGCGGGATCCCGGACGCCGACCCGATGCGCCGCGTCCGCGTCGACCAGGCGAAGGCCTACATCGCCGACGGCACCCCGATCGAGGACCGCGTGACGAACGGCTACCTGACGATGGCGGGCAACGTCGAGGGCAACGACCTCGGCGCGCTCGTGGCCATGGTCGAGGGGATGCGGAACAGCATCGAGCCGACCCCGCAGAACGCCCCGGCGCAGCCGCTCCTGATCGCGGCCGGCAGCGAGGACGGCATCCGCGACAGTGCGGTCCGGCTCGCCGAGGCCGCACCGGACGCCACCTTCTTCGAGATCCCGGGGCGCAACCACTTCAACGCACCGACCTCGCGGCCGTTCCGCGAAGCGGCGCTGCGGTTCCTGTCCGCCCCGCGCTGAGGGGTACTCGTGGGTCCCCTCGGTCGGACCCCACCGGGCGTACCGTCCCCGCCATGGACTACAGACTCCTCGGCAACAGCGGGACATCGGTGTCGACGCTGACCCTCGGCACCATGACGTTCGGCAGCGAAGCCGACGAACCCACCTCACACGCCATCCTCGACGCCTTCGTGGCCGCCGGTGGCACGCTCGTCGACACGGCGGACGTCTACTCCGGCAACGAGTCCGAGCGGATCATCGGCCGCTGGCTCGCAGCACATCCCACCGAGGCGGCGCAGGTCGTCCTCGCCACCAAGGGCCGGTTCCCGCAGGGCGACGGTCCGAACGACCTCGGGCTGTCCCGACGACACCTGCGCGTGGCCCTCGACGCCTCGCTCGAACGGCTCGGCGTCGACCACATCGACCTGTACCAGATGCACGCCTGGGACGCCCTGACCCCCATCGACGAGACCCTGCGGTTCCTCGACGACGCCGTGTCCGCCGGCAAGATCGGCTCGTACGGGTTCTCGAACTACCTCGGCTACCAGGTCACCAAGGCCGTCTACGAGGCGAAGGCGCACGGCTGGGCACCGCCGGTCACCCTGCAGCCGCAGTACAACCTGCTCGTCCGCGACATCGAGCACGAGGTCGTGCCCGCCTGCCTCGACGCCGGCATCGGCCTGCTGCCCTGGTCGCCCCTGGCCGGCGGCTGGCTGTCGGGCAAGTACCAGCGCGACGAGGCCCCGTCCGGCGCCACCCGCCTGGGCGAGAACCCGGAGCGCGGCATGGAGGCGTGGGAGGCCCGCAACGGCGACGAGCGCACATGGGAGGTGCTCGACGCCGTCTCCGAGGTGGCCGACGCCCACGACGCGTCGAAGTCGCAGGTCGCACTCGCCTGGCTGCTGGCCCGGCCCGCGGTCACGAGCGTGATCCTCGGTGTCCGCACCCTGTCGCAGCTCGAGGACAACCTCGGTGCCGCCGACCTGGTGCTCACCGACGACGAGCTCGCCCGGCTGATCGACGCCAGCGCGCCCCGCATCGACGACTACCCCTACGGCACCGCGGGCGTCGCGCAGCGGGAGCGGAAGATCACCGGCGGGCGCTGAGCGGACAGGGCCGCTCCGCGTTCGTGCACATCGTGCGGATTTCCGCGGATGTGGGGTCAGGGTGTGGACGCGCGGGTCGGTGAGGTGTCATCCTCGTCGCACGACCGGCTGGTTACCGCGTCCAGCGCCCGGAACGCCCCCTGATCCGCGTTCCGTGTGCCGATGCCCCGGGCGAGACTTCGCCCGGGGCATCGCTTCGTCTGGGGCCGGCAGCGGGACTTGAACCCGCAACCCCCGTATTACAAGTACGGTGCGCTACCAATTGCGCCATGCCGGCTGACGCCGCTCATCCTACCGGTGAGGGCGTCCGGGGCTCACTCGCCCGACTTCTCCGAGAAGTTCAGCGAGATCGAGTTCATGCAGTACCGGTCACCGGTGGGGGTGCCGAACCCGTCGGGGAACACGTGGCCCAGGTGCGAACCGCAGCTCGCGCACCGGACCTCGGTCCGGGCCATGCCGAGCGAGTTGTCCTCGATGAGCTGCACGGCGTCGGGGTTCACCGACTCGTAGAACGACGGCCAGCCGCAGCCGGAGTCGAACTTCGTGCCGCTCTTGAACAGCTCCGCGTTGCAGGCCGCACAGGTGTAGACGCCGGCGCGCTCCTCGTCGAGGAGTTCACCGGTCCACGGTCGTTCGGTCCCCGCCTGGCGGAGGACGGCGTACTGGTCCGGGGAGAGCTCCTCGCGCCACTGGGCGTCGGACTTGTCGACGTTGTATGCCATTGGTTCCTCCTGCTTCCGGTCGGGCTCTTCCGGGCACTCCCGACCACTTCAGTAAACTCGCCACGATGTCCGAGCATTCCGTGCACCACGCCCGCTGGACCCGTCTGACGACGGACGCACTGTACGGCATCGTCGTGCTGCGCAACCGCGTGTTCGCGCTCGAGCAGCGGGTCACCGCCGAGGACTTCGACGGCCGTGACCGCGAGCCCGACACCGAGCACTGGTGGTTCGGCACGGACACCGCTGCGGTTGGGTACCTGCGGCTCATCCGCCCGGCGGTGGACGAGGTCCACCCGGACGGCGCCGAGTCGCCGGCGTGGGTCATCGGGCGGGTCGCGACTGACCCGGAGCACCGCGGGCAGGGGATCGCCGGCCGGCTCGTCGCCGCCGTCCTCGACGAACACGGACACGACCCGTTCGTCCTGCACGCCCAGGAGTACGTCGCGGCCCTGTACGAGCGGTACGGCTTCGTGCGGTTCGGGGAGCCGTACGTGGAGGCCGGCATCCGCCACGTCGGCATGCACCGGCCCGGGCGCTGATGGACACCCGGGCCCGGTACGCCGCCTACGCCGACCGCATCGAGGCGGTCTCACCGTCGTACGCCGCCTGGGCACGGTCGCTCGACGACGCCATCGTCGCGCTCCTCGCCGAGGTCCCCGAGCAGCAGCGGCAGCCGGAACTGTTCTTCGCGGTCGCGCGGCGGCTGGGCGCGGACCCGTCGGACCCGGGTGCGCTCGGCGCGCTCGGCCTGGAGGCCCGCCCCGCGCTGGTCACGGCCCTCGCGTCCGCCACGGTGCAGGCCAACGACCCGCGGCGGCTCGCCCCGGTCGTCCCGCTCTTCGCGGCGCTCGCCGAACGCTCCGTACGGCCGCTCGGCCTGGTCGATGCCGGGGCCGCCGCCGGGCTGTGCTCGATCCCGGACCGGGTGACGCTCGACCACCGGACGTCGGAGTCCGGAGTGCCGGCGGAACGCGCCCCGGTGCCGTCGTCGCGCCCCGACTCCTCGGGGCGCGACGACCACGGCGGGGCGCGCACCGAGCTCGTCCGGATGCACACGGCGGTCGACGAACCCGCGGTCCGTCTCGTCGCGGACGTCTCCGGGGTCCTTCCAGCTCCGGCGAGCAGGCCGATCCGGATCGGCGCACGGATCGCCCTCGACCCGAACCCGATCGACCTCGCCGCACCGGGCGCGTTCGACCGGTTGGTCGAGGCCGTCCCGCCCGAGGCGACGGACCGGATCGCCCTGATGCGCGAGGCGGCGCGCGCGACGCTCGCCGTGCCTCCCGTGCGGATCCGGGGCACGCTGCCGGGTGACCTCGACCGTGCACTGGACGCCCTGCCGGACGACGTCGAACCGGTCGTCCTGACCACCGGGACCCTGGTCTACGTGCCGGGCGCGGACCGGCAACGGTTCGTGGACCGGATCCGTCAGCGGGGGGTGCACTGGATCGCCCTCGAGCGCACCGGGATCCTGCGCGATGTGGCCGCGACGCTCCCCGATGACGTCGACGCCGCTGACCCGGACGCGTTCGCGACGGCCTCGATCGACGGGGTCGCGGTCGCCGTCTCCGACCCGTTCGGTACCCGCGTGCGCTGGTTCCGTGCGCCGAACCTGTGACCAGTGTTCGCGACAGTCCAGCCCCGTGCCAGGGTCCGGATCGACTCCACCCCTACGATGTGCGAGACCCGTTACCCGACCGTGATCGGAACCGCCGTGACCAGCCCCACCGACGAACGCAGCACTGAGCAGCTCAGTGAGCTCGCCCAGCGCGTGCTGTCGTTCGAGCAGGACCGGGCACGGCACGACCGCACGAAGGAAGCGGAGATCCGGGTCGAGTTCGAGATGTCGGCGGCGCGCTACTACCAGGTGCTGAACCGCGTGATCGACTCGCCCGCGGCACTCGCGTACGACCCGCAGCTCGTCAGCCGGCTGCAGCGGCTCCGGCACGCGCGCACCAGCGCCCGGGCCACGCGCAGCTTCGTCGCGCCAGGCGTGG
The DNA here is from genome assembly GCF_902506155.1 of Curtobacterium sp. 8I-2. Classification (NCBI taxonomy): domain Bacteria; kingdom Bacillati; phylum Actinomycetota; class Actinomycetes; order Micrococcales; family Microbacteriaceae; genus Curtobacterium; species Curtobacterium sp. 8I-2. Next base: position 1,196,590 of record NZ_LR732827.1, on the reverse strand, counting down.
CTCCCGAAGGACGTGAAGAGGAACGATGAGCACGAGATTCCCCCGAGACCGGTTCGACGACGTCGCCGACGGCCCGCGGGTCGGTGCGCACCGCGGTGCCCAGCGTCGCGGCCGTGGCTGGATCGCCTTCGCCTGGGCGGCACTCGCCACCGGGGTGCTCGTCGGCATCGGCGTGCTCGTGCTCGCCCTGCTGAACGGCAGCTACTCCTTCAACAGCTCGGACTCTCCGTCGGCGTCCACGTCGGCGTCCGCCACCGCGAAGCCCTCGGCGACGTCGAAGCCGTCCGCGTCCTCGTCGGCCGGATCGGGCTCCGCGGGGTCCGGCGCGGGCAGTGCCGCGGCCGCGACGCCGGCGCAGCAGGGCACCACCACCGTGGTGGTCCTGAACGGCACGACCACCACGGGCCTGGCAAGCCGGGCGAGTGCGGCGCTGACCGGTGCCGGCTGGCAGGTCGCCTCGACCGGTGACGCCGGCACGACGGGCTCGACGTCGACGATCGTCTACTACCAGCAGGCGTCGCAGGCGGCGGTCGCGCAGGGCATCGCGAAGCAGCTCGGGGTCACCGCGGTGCAGCAGTCGGCGGCGTTCCCGAACGCGGACGTGAGTGTCGTCCTCGGCGCGGACTACACCGGTTGATCCCGGCACCACCGCGTTTTTCGCGCATTGTGTGACGGGTGTGTTTCGGGCACGTTGAATTCTGACGGAATCGACGTGAAACAACGTCACACCTCTTGCCTGATCCGGCGCGTTCGGTCAGAGTCCCATGCAGACGACGATCACGTCGTTCCGCACTGCAGTACCAGGGAGCAAGAGATCATGGCCAACGGAACCGTGAAGTGGTTCAACGCTGAAAAGGGCTTCGGCTTCATCACCGTGGATGGAGGGGGCCAGGACGTGTTCGTGCACTACTCGGCCATCGACATGTCGGGTTACAAGGTCCTCGAGGAGGGCCAGGCCGTCGTGTTCGACGTCGGGACCGGGTCGAAGGGCCCGCAGGCAGAATCCGTCCGCCCCGCCTGAGCGGCACCACTTCCAGAACGCGCCGTCCCGTCAGGGGCGGCGCGTTCGTCGTGTGCGGGGGTGAGGACGGGTGCGGGGAGCGCGACCGCGGCGGTGGTGCGGGGTCCGCCGGACGTGGCGTGTCCTGGGAAGTCGTCACGAGCCTCCCGACTGTGTTGCACTCGCACCCGTCGAGTGCCAGAATCGGCGTTGGCACTCGCTCACGCTGAGTGCCAGCACGACCCCCAAGACGACGTCCGGGAGGGACGAAAAACCACATGGCTAAGATCATTGCTTTCGACGAGGAGGCCCGCCGTGGCCTCGAGCGCGGCCTGAACCAGCTGGCCGACGCCGTGAAGGTGACGCTCGGCCCGCGCGGCCGCAACGTCGTCCTCGAGAAGAAGTGGGGCGCCCCCACGATCACGAACGACGGTGTCTCCATCGCCAAGGAGATCGAACTCGACGACCCGTACGAGAAGATCGGTGCGGAGCTCGTCAAGGAGGTCGCCAAGAAGACCGACGACGTCGCCGGTGACGGAACGACCACCGCGACCGTCCTCGCCCAGGCCCTCGTCCGCGAAGGCCTGCGCAACGTCGCCGCCGGTGCCGACCCCGTGTCGCTCAAGCGCGGCATCGAGAAGGCCGTCGCCGCCGTCTCCGACCAGCTCCTCGCCAACGCGAAGGACATCGAGACCAAGGACCAGATCGCCGCGACCGCGTCGATCTCGGCCGCTGACCCGACGATCGGCGCGCTCATCGCCGAGGCCATCGACAAGGTCGGCAAGGAAGGCGTCGTCACCGTCGAGGAGTCGAACACCTTCGGCACCGAGCTCGAGCTCACCGAGGGCATGCGCTTCGACAAGGGCTACCTGTCGCAGTACTTCGTCACCGACCCCGAGCGTCAGGAAGCCGTCTTCGAGGACGCCTACATCCTGATCGTCAACTCGAAGATCTCGAACATCAAGGACCTCCTGCCGGTCGTCGACAAGGTGATCCAGGCGGGCAAGCAGCTCCTGATCATCGCCGAGGACGTCGACGGCGAGGCCCTGGCCACGCTCGTCGTGAACAAGATCCGCGGCATCTTCAAGTCCGTTGCCGTCAAGGCTCCGGGCTTCGGCGACCGCCGCAAGGCCATGCTGCAGGACATCGCGATCCTCACCGGTGGCCAGGTCATCTCGGAAGAGGTCGGCCTCAAGCTCGAGAACGCGACGCTCGACCTGCTCGGTCGTGCCCGCAAGGTCGTCATCACCAAGGACGAGACCACGATCGTCGAGGGTGCTGGCGACGCCGAGCAGATCGCCGGCCGTGTCCGCCAGATCCGTGCCGAGATCGAGGCGACCGACTCCGACTACGACCGCGAGAAGCTCCAGGAGCGCCTCGCGAAGCTCGCCGGTGGCGTCGCCGTCATCAAGGCGGGTGCCGCGACCGAGGTCGAGCTCAAGGAGCGCAAGCACCGCATCGAGGACGCCGTCCGCAACGCGAAGGCTGCCGTCGAAGAGGGCATCGTCGCCGGTGGTGGCGTCGCCCTCATCCAGGCCGGTGCCGTCGCACTCGAGGCCCTCGAGCTCGAGGGTGACGAGGCGACCGGTGCGAACATCGTCCGCGTGGCCATCGACGCGCCGCTCAAGCAGATCGCGCTGAACGCCGGTCTCGAGCCCGGCGTCGTCGCCGCCAAGGTCCGCGAGCTCGAGTCGGGTTGGGGCCTCAACGCCGCGACCGGCGAGTACGTCGACCTGATCGCCGCCGGCATCATCGACCCCGCCAAGGTCACGCGTTCGGCGCTGCAGAACGCTGCGTCGATCGCCGGTCTGTTCCTGACCACCGAGGTCGTCGTCGCCGAGAAGCCCGAGCGCACCCCCGCTGCTCCGGCTGGCGACCCGACGGGTGGCATGGACTTCTAAGTCCGCCTGACGGAAGGGCCCCGCACGCTGCGCGTGTGGGGCCCTTCTGTGTGTGGGGGGAGTGCGGGTGGGTCTGTTGGTCACGACACCCCGCTCAGGCTCGCGGCGCGGTCACGAACCGTCGGTTTGGCCGGTTCCCGTCGACACTTCGTGACCGTCCGGCGGCGCAGGAGCGGGGAGTCATGACCGGCTCGTGGATGCGGCTTGCTCGTGTCGCGCCTCGCCACTCCCGCACAGGAGGCCCGACTCACCTCGTTCTCCACAGGTTCCGAGCGCAGGTGGTCGGCTCGCGTGCCCTGCAGCGACCATGACGGCATGCCAGCTGCCCGTCGCCTCCCCGCTCCGTTCGACCGATCCACCTTCCGCGTGGCCGATGCCGTGGGTGGTGGCATTCATCCGGAACGACTCCGACGTGCCGACCTGGCAGCCCCGGTCCACGGTGTCCGCGCTCCGATCAACTCGGTGGACTTCATCGACGCCGTCGCCCTGGTCATGCGTCCCGACCAGTTCTTCAGTCACACGACCGCCGCTGCGATCTGGGGTGCGCCACTGCCGCAGTCGGTGCAATCGCTCCGGACCGTGCACGTCTCCACTGTGGGAGACGGGGTCCGGATGCGTCGGCCGGACGTGATCGCGCACCGCATCCGTCGGCCGACCGTCGTCGAACACCGCGAGCGCCGGGTCAGTTCGCCCGCGCAGATGTGGTTCGAGTGCGCCGGTGTCGTGGACCGTGACGGCCTGGTCGCGATCGGGGACCACCTCGTCGGAGTGTCGGGTCTCGCGACTGCGGACGACCTCCGTGCTGCGATCCGTCCCGGCACACGCTTCGCGCTCGCTGCTCGGCGCGCGCTGGAACTCGTCCGGGCCGGGGCGGAGTCGCCGCAGGAGACCTGGCTCCGTCTGGCAGTGGTCGAAGCGGGGTTCCCCGAGCCGGAGCTGAACGTCGACGTGCACGACGGTGCGGGACGCTTGCTCGGCCGCGTCGACATGGCGTGGCCGGAGTTCGGCATCGCGTTGGAGTACGACGGCGATCACCACCGCGAGCGTGACACCTTCCGACACGATCAACGACGGGACAACGGGTTCGTGGTGAACGACTGGCTCGTGATCCACGCGACGGCGTCGGACGCCCACCGGCCCGCACTGTTGTTCGAGCGGCTCCGGCAGGCGTTCGAGGTCCGTGCGGTCGGAAACCGTCGGCGCTCGGCGTGAGAGCAGCATGTGCCACGCGGATGAGTACTTCGTCGGGCGGTCACGACATGTCGTCGGCTGTGCGCCGGTCGGTCACGAACTGTCGGTCAGCGAGTGCGCAGACGACAGATCGTGACCACTCGGCGGCCGTGAACGGGGTGTTGTGACCAGCCGGGACGCCGCGGGACGCACGGCCGGCGGCGGCCCGGGTCAGGCGGCGAAGTCGCGGGGGAGCAGGGGGAGCCAGACGCGGAAGGTCGCGCCGCCGCCCTCGGTGTCGAAGACCTCGACCGAGCCGTGGTGCGCCGCGACGATCCCGGACACGATGGCGAGCCCGAGACCCGAGCCACCGGTGTCGCGTGCGCGCGAGGTGTCGGCACGCCAGAAGCGCTGGAAGATCTTCTCGCGCAGCTGCGGCGGGATGCCCTCACCGTGGTCGATCACGTCGAGGTGCGCCATGCCGCGCTCGTCGTCCACGCCGATGCCGATCTCGATCGGGTCGTCGTGCGCCGTGAACCGCATGGCGTTGCCCATCAGGTTCGTGACGATCTGGCGGATCTTGTTCTCCTCTGCCAGGACGATCGGCGGGCGCTTCGGCAGCACGACCGTGGGCAGCGGCGTGGTCTCGTCGGTCGGTGTGGCGCCGGCGTCGATGTTCATCGCGCGCGTGCGGCGGGCTCGGAGGCGCGCGATGGTCTGGCGCGAGAACGCGATCGGGCCCGTGGTGTTCGCCGAGGTCGGCGACACGGGCGGTGCCTCGCCGGTGTCCGGAGAGACGACGGACGACGGGGACGACGACGGACGGACGGCCTGCGGCACGCTCTCGCCGGTCAGGGAGTCCTCGACGAGGACCTGGATCTCGCGGTCGGGGTTGGAGGCCATGGTGTCGAGCGCCGAGTCGCGGGCGATGGCGACGAGGTCGACGGGGCCGAGCTCGAGCGGCTTGGACTCGTCGATGCGGGCGAGCTGCAGCAGGTCCTGCACGAGCAGGCCCATCCGCTGCGCTTCCTTCTCGATGCGCTCCATCGCCTGGGCGACGTCTTCTTCCTTGCGGAGGGCACCCATCCGGTACAGCTCGGCGTACCCGCGCAGGGACACCAGCGGGGTGCGGAGCTCGTGGGAGGCGTCCCCGACGAACCGGCGCATCTGGTCGATGGTGCGCTCACGGTCCTCGAACGCGGAGTCGATCCGCTCGAGCATCACGTTGAGGGAGCGGTTGAGCCGGCCGACCTCGGTGTTCGGGGTGTCGGCTTCGAGGCGCTGGTTGAAGTCACCGGCGGCGAACCGGGCCGCGGTGTCCTCGACGTCGCGCAGCGGGTCGAAGGTCGCGGTGACGAGCAGCCGGGTGAGCATGGCGCCGAGCAGGATGACCGAGGCGCCGAACCCGAGGAAGATCGCGGTGAACTTGCCGATCGTCTCGTCGGTGCCGGCACTGGAGACCGCGATGAGCACGTAGCCGGTCTCGGTGGTGCCGTCGGACTGGTTCTGCAGCGACGCCGGGATGATCTGGGCACGCCACTCGTGGTCGTGCTGGCTGTCGTAGAGCGAGATGCGCTGGTTCGACTGCGCGGCCTGCACCAGGGTGGCCTCGCGGACGTCGGGCCGACTCGACGCCTTCGTCTGGCAGATCCGGTCGCCGTCGGCGTCGTACGCGGCGACGTAGGCGCTCTGCGACACCACGACGGACAGCTTGCAGTACTGCTCGCCGTCACTGATGTTCTGGCCCTCGAGCTGCTCGGTCGTCTGCTTGACCGTGTTGTCGAGCTGCTGCATGAGGTAGGTGGACAGCACCGTCATCGTGCCGAGTCCGGCGACGAGCAGTCCGAGCGCGACGAGGAGCACCGTGATCCCGGTGATCTTGGTGCGCAGGGAGATCCCGTCCCACCAGTGGTTCATTCGCGTGTGCATGCTGCCTCAACGATAGACAGCGGCCGCCCGGTGAAACCGGACGGCCGCCGTGAAGTCGAGCCCCGAGGGGCCCTGGCCCCTAGGAAGCCTTGGACGCCTTCAGCATGTAGCCGAAGCCGCGCTTGGTCTGGATGATCGGCTCGGCGGAGTACTGGTCGAGCTTGCGGCGCAGGTACGAGATGTAGCTCTCGACGATGCCCGCGTCGCCGTTGAAGTCGTACTCCCACACGTGGTCGAGGATCTGCGCCTTCGACAGCACGCGGTTCGGGTTGAGCATGAGGTAGCGGAGCAGCTTGAACTCGGTGGGGGAGAGCTCGATCTGCGCGTCACCGATCGTGACCTCGTGCGTGTCCTGGTCCATCGTGAGCTCACCGGCGCGGATGATCGCGTCTTCCTCGTCGTTCATGGTGCGACGGAGGATGGCCTTGATGCGGGCGACGATCTCGTCGAGCGAGAACGGCTTGGTGACGTAGTCGTCGCCGCCGACGGTGAGGCCGGTGATCTTGTCCTCCGTGTCGTCCTTCGCCGTGAGGAACAGGATCGGCGAGGTGTAGCCCGAGGAACGGAGGCGCTTGGTGACGCCGAAGCCGTTCATGTCGGGCAGCATCACGTCGAGGATGATGAGGTCCGGCTCTTCTTCCAGCACGGCGGAGATCGCCTGTGCGCCGTTGCCCACCGCACGCACGGCGAAGCCGGCGAAGCGCAACGAGGTCGTCAGGAGGTCGCGGATGTTCGGCTCGTCGTCGACGATCAGGATCTTGGGGCCATCGCTCATGGTCTTATCCTCTGACTGTTCCCTCGGGGTTTCCTGAGAGCGCTTCGTACGTCAGCCCACGGGCGTCTGGACCTGGTCGGCGTCGAGGATCGTGTAGGAGTACCCCTGCTCCGCCAGGAACCGCTGCCGGTTCTGCGCGAAGTCCTGGTCGACGGTGTCCCGGGCCACGAGCGTGTAGAACGACGCGGGCAGGCCGTCCTTGTTCGGGCGGAGGAGTCGGCCGAGCCGCTGCGCCTCTTCCTGCCGGGACCCGAACGAGCCGGACACCTGGATCGCGACGGTCGCGTCGGGCAGGTCGATCGAGAAGTTCGCGACCTTGGACACGACGAGCACGTCGACCTCGCCGGACCGGAACGCGTCGTACAGCCGCTCCCGTTCGTCGACCGGGGTCGCTCCGGTGATCTCCGCCGCGTCGAGCGACGCGGCCAGTTCGTCGAGCTGGTCGATGTACTGCCCGATCACCAGGATCTGCTCACCGCGGTGCTTCTCGATGAGTTCCCGCACCACCGGGGTCTTCGCCGGCGACGTCGCGGCGAGCCGGTAGCGCTCGTCGTCGCTCGACGCCGCGTACTCCAGGCGGTCCTGGTGCGGCAGGTCGATGCGGACCTCGTAGCAGGAGGCCGGCGAGATGTAGCCCTGCGCCTCGATCTCCTTCCACGGGGCGTCGTAGCGCTTCGGCCCGATGAGCGAGAAGACGTCGCCCTCGCGGCCGTCCTCGCGCACGAGCGTGGCGGTGAGGCCGAGGCGTCGGCGGGCCTGCAGGTCGGCGGTCAGCTTGAACACCGGAGCGGGGAGCAGGTGCACCTCGTCGTAGACGATGAGACCCCAGTCGAGGGCATCGAGGAGCGACAGGTGCGTGTACTCGCCCTTCCGACGGGCGGTGAGGATCTGGTACGTCGCGATCGTGACCGGCCGGATCTCCTTGACGCTGCCCGAGTACTCGCCGATGTCCTCCGGCGTCAGGGTCGTGCGCTTCAGGAGCTCGGTGCGCCACTGCCGCGCCGAGACGGTGTTGGTGACCAGGATGAGCGTCGTCGCCTTGACGGTCGCCATCGCACCGGCGCCGACGAGCGTCTTGCCCGCACCGCAGGGCAGCACGACGACGCCGGAGCCCTGGGCGAAGAACGTGTCGACCGCCTGCTCCTGGTACGGCCGCATGTGCCACTCGGCGGTGTCCAGGTCGATCGGGTGCGGCTGGCCCGGGGTGTAGCCGGCCAGGTCCTCGGCCGGCCAGCCGAGCTTCACGAGTTCCTGCTTGATCTGCCCACGCGCCCACGGCTGCAGTTCGACCTCCGTCGAGGACCGCATGTCACCGAGCAGCGGCTTGATCCGCTTCGACCGGATGACCTCGGCGAGCACCGACGGGTCCTCGGCGGTGAGCAGCAGGAGCGGCAGCCGCTCGAGTTCCTCGGCGGGGGAGTTCGCGATCACGGGCGCGTCGGGGCGTTCCTCGCGACGGATCACGAGTCGTCCGTAGCGCGAGACCGTGTCGCGGATGTCGACCGTGACGCTCTGCGGCACGGGGAACTTCGCGAAGCGTTCCAGGGTGTCGATCATCGCCTCGGCGTCGTGGCCCGCGGCGCGCGCGTTCCAGAGTCCGAGTCGGGTGATCCGGTAGGTGTGCACGTGCTCGGGAGCGCGTTCGAGCTCGGCGAAGGCCGCGAGCTCGTGGCGTGCGTCCTCGGCGTCGGGGTGCGCGACCTCGAGGAGCACGGTGCGGTCGCTCTGCACGATCAGCGGTCCGTTCATGACCTGCCAGCCTAGCCGTCAGCGCCTGCGTACTGGTGACCGCACGGCTCAGGCGTCGCTCTCGACCGACACGACGAGCGACAGCGGCAGCGTGCGCTCGACGTCGACGGCGGTGTCCCGCCCGCGGACGCGTCCGGCGGCGACCGACGTCGGCACGATCGAGAACGGTCGCTCCGAGCCGTCCGGCATCCGGACGGTCACGCGGATCGGCGTGCGCCCGCGGACGGCCAGGTCGATCTGCCGACCGAGCCACTCCTGCTCCGGCTCCGCGTCGCCGCGCCGGGTCGTCAGGCGGAGCCGTTCGACGAGTGCGTGCGCCGACTGCTCCGGCGAGCGTCCGGTGGGGCTGCGCCGGCCGGGAGGCCCGTGGTGCGCCTCGGGACGGGCTGCGGTCGTCAGGACGGCCGGGTAGCGCTGGTCCTCGAGTGCGTTGTGCACGACGTGCGGCGGGTAGCGCGTGGTCAGCGTCGTCAGGTCGGGCCGGTCCCAGGCGAGCTGCCGGAGTTCGGCGTCCACCCCGATCAGGTCGAGCTGGTCGGGGGTGCCTCGGACCTCGGTGCCGACACCGCCGGGTCCCCGGTCGACGACGATGCTGCCGTCGCGTCCGGCGACCTGGTCGATCAGGTAGGCCAGGGGCTGCGGGATGCCGGTGGCCGACAGCCGCCCGAGCAGCGCCAGCAGGTCGTCGCGGGAGTGTCCGGCCCGGAACGCCGTGCGCAGGGTGTCCTCGGAGATGCGGTACCGCGCCGCGAGCCCCGGTGCCTCGAGCACGGCGACCGTGCGCAGGGCGTCGTCGTCCACCGGTGCGAGGGGCCCCGGCGCGATGACGGTGAGGTCGTGCTGCAGGTAGACCCGTTCGACGGTGCCCGGCAGGTCGTCGGCGGCCTGCTCGGCGTCGCCGTCGAACAGCGCCCGGCCCGTGCTCGTGACGAGACCGTCGACGGCCAGGCCGAGCGACGCCGCGGTGCCGGCGACGTCGAGCAGCAGGGCGTCGAGCCAGCGGGATCCGGCCGGGTAGGCCCAGCGTCCGAGCGGTACGAGGTCGCGCAGGTCGCCGTCGGCCAGCGCGAGCACTTCGTGCACGGCCGGCGGGAGGGTGTCCGACCATGCGGCCACCAGCGACACCCAGCGCTCCGGCCAGCTGGCGAGCAACCAGGCGTGCCCGGCGTCGGTGACGATCCACCGTCCGGTGTCGGGGTCGGCGAACCCGATGCCGTCGAGCAGCGCCAGGCGACCGGCGACGAGTTCGGCGTCGGTGCCGATGCGCTCCGCGAGGGTCCGGGCGAGCGGCATGCCGATTCCGCCCTTGACGAGTTCGCGGACCGCGCCGGCGTCGACCGCCCGCAGCAGCTCCGCGAGCACGGTCATCGTCGCGAACGCCTGTTCCGCGCCCGTGGTGCGCGCACGCTCGAGCGCCGCGGCGTCGAGGACGGGAGCAGCGGGGCGGACCTGCTGCGGGCCTCCAGGCTGTTCGTCGAGTGAGGTGAGGTCGGGGTGGGCGGCCACGCGTGCGGCGACCGCGTCGTCGACGGCGCCGTCCTGGTCGGCCAGGCCGAGCTCGACCGCGGGGCCGAGCGCGTCGACGGCACCGCCGTCGCGGAGCGCCAGGATCGTGGCGCGCGGCAGGTGCTCGACGGCGGCGTCCACCGCGTCGTCGCCGCGGAGCGCCTCGGCGAGGTCGAAGAAGTCGGTGATGCGCTGCGGGCCGGTCTCGGCGAGTGCAGCGGTGGGGAGTCGCCTCGCCGCGACGAGGCGCTGGAGCGCGTCGTCCGGCATCGCCCGGAGTCGGGCGGCGAGGTCGGCGGTGGTCGTCATCGTCCGGTGCCAGCGTCCGGGGCGGACGTCAGCGAGCCGTCCGGTTCGCTCGTGCGCGACGTGTCCAGGTGATGGCGAGGAGCGTGAAGACCAGCACCATGCCGATCGGGAAGCCGATGAGCGGGATCGCCATGATCACCGGCCACGGCATCGACGCCTGCGCACTCGAGGCCGTCAGCCACATGACGATGATGGCCGCCATGCAGAGGAAGGCAGCGATGAAGATGCCACCGATCATGAACGCCAGAGCGCGTTCGGTACGATTGAACGTCAGCGGGGGTTCTGCGGAATCCTGCGGGTTCCCGGTTGATCGGGTCGGATTGGCCATCGACCCAGGATATCCGACGCACCACGGCCGTACCACGACCTCGAGGAGTCCACGCATGCCCACCGGCAAGGTCAAGTTCTACGACGACGACAAGGGCTTCGGCTTCATCACCGGAGACGACGGCGACCAGGTGTTCCTGCACGCGTCCTCGCTGCCCGACGGCGTCGTGACCGTCAAGGCCGGCACGCGGCTCGAGTACGGCGTCGTCCAGGGCAAGAAGGGGTCGCAGGCGTTGTCCGTGCGGCTGCTCGAACCCCAGCCGTCGCTGTCGCGGATGACCCGTCGCTCCGCGGACGACATGGCCGTGATCGTCGAGGACCTGGTGAAGGAACTCGACCGGATCAGCGGAGACCTCCGCCACGGCCGCTACCCGAAGAACGGCGATCGCATCGCCGCCATCCTGCGGCACGTCGCAGACCAGTTGGAGGCGTGACCCCATGACCGAGTCCGAGACAGCATGGGCCGAGACGGCTCCCGACGCAGCGTCGACTGACGCCGTGTCCATCGACGCAGCGTCCATCGACTACACCGACCTGGCGCGCGAGGCGTTGCTCGAGGTCACCCCCGAGTCGACCGTCGGCGCACCCGTCGGCACCGTTGACGAAGGGGACGGCGTCGTGTCCGTCCTGTTCGCCAACCGCCTGCCCGGGTACCCCGGGTGGCGCTGGACCGTCAGTGTCGCGAAGATCGGCGACGACGAACCCACCGTGCTCGAGGTCGAGCTGATGCCCGGGGACGGCGCGCTCGTCGCACCCGAGTGGGTTCCGTGGTCCGAGCGGCTGGCCGAGTACCGGGCCGCGCAGGAGCACGAGGCAGAGGACGGCGAGTCGGACGAGGACGACGAGTCGGACGATGACGATGACGACGACGAGTTCGACGACGACGAAGACGAGTCGGACGACGACGAAGACGACGACTACGACGACTCGGACGACGAGGACGACGACGAGTCGGATGATGACGACGACGACGAGTTCGATGCCGACGAGGATGACCTCGACGAGTCGGACGACGACGACATCGAGGGCGTGGACGTCGATGCGCTCGCCGATGTGAGCGACACCGACGCCTCCGACGGTGCCGACGAGGATGAGGCTCCGCAGTCGCCGCGCCGCCGCCGTGCCCGCCGCGTGCAGCCGGTCGAGCCCGACGCCGACCTCGAGGTGGACCAGCTCGACGCGGGCGAGGCCGACCCGGACTTCCACCGCGCCTGACGCACCCGCACCGACGAACGAACGGGCCCGGCACCACCGATCTGGTGGTGCCGGGCCCGTTCGGCGTTCCGGCGGGTGTCCCCGGCGTCAGCGCAGGGCGTCGACCGTGAAGTCGATCGCACGCACGAGCTTCGCGACGTCGTCCGGGTCGATCGCGGTGAACGTCGCGACGCGCAGCTGGTTGCGGCCGAGCTTCCGGTACGGCTCGGTGTCGACGATGCCGTTGGCGCGCAGGGTCGCGGCCACGGACTTGGCGTCGATCGAGTCGTCGAGGTCGATCGTGGCGACGACCTGCGACCGCGCAGCGGCGTCGGTGACGAACGGGGTGGCGTACTCGCTCGCCTCGGCCCAGTCGTAGATCGTCGACGACGAGGTCTTCGTGCGGAGGTCCGCCCACGCCAGACCGCCGGACTCGTTCATCCACCGGACCTGCTCGTCGAGGAGCAGCAGCGTGGAGATCGCCGGGGTGTTCAGGGTCTGGTTCAGGCGCGAGTTGTCGACCGCGTTCTTCAGCGACAGGAACTCGGGGATGTACCGGTCCGATGCGGCGATGCGCTCGATCCGCTCGATCGCCGCGGGGGAGAGCAGTGCGAGCCAGAGCCCGCCGTCAGAGGCGAAGTTCTTCTGCGGCGCGAAGTAGTAGACGTCGGTGGCGCTGACGTCGAACAGGGCACCACCTGCGGCGCTGGTCGCGTCCACGACGGTCAGGGCGCCGACGTCACCGGTCGCTCGGACGACCGGGGCCATGACGCCCGTCGAGGTCTCGTTGTGCGGGTAGGCGTAGACGTCGACGCCGTCCACCGGCTCGAGTGCGGCGAGGGAGCCGCCCGGCGCTTCGACGACGTGCGGAGCCTGGAGCCACGGGGCTGCGGCGGCCTTGGCGAACTTCGACCCGAACTCGCCGAAGGACAGGTTCTCGGCCCGACGCTCGATGAGGCCGAAGGCGGCGGCGTCCCAGAACGCTGTCGAGCCGCCGTTGCCGAGGACGACCTCGTAGCCCTCGGGGATCTGGAACAGGTCGGCGAGGCCGGAGCGGACGCTGCCGACCAGGTCCTTCACGGGCTTCTGGCGGTGCGAGGTGCCGAGGACCGTGGCGCCGCGCGTCACGAGTGCCTCGAGCTGTGCACCGCGGATCTTCGACGGACCGCAGCCGAAGCGACCGTCGGTGGGGAGGAGTTCGGCCGGGATGACGATGTCTGCCATGCACCGATCCTACCGACGCCGATCCGCATGCCCCCGCCCGTGTACCGGCCGGACGGGGTGGGTCCGGCGCACCCGCTCACCGCGTCCGATGACCCTTTCTCACGTGTGCCCGGGCGCCGGTCGGTGTTCGTCGGTGCGAACAAGTAGTGTGGTCGGCGCTGGGCCCAGACATGAGAGGCGGACCGTGACCGATCTCGTCGACACCACGGAGATGTACCTTCGCACCATCCTCGACTTGGAGGAAGAGGCGATCGTGCCGCTGCGCGCGCGCATCTCCGAGCGCCTCGGCCACTCGGGTCCGACCGTCTCCCAGACCATCGCCCGCATGGAGCGCGACGGCCTGGTCGTCGTCTCCGGTGACCGGCACCTGGAGCTCACCGACGAAGGCCGTTCCCGCGCCACCCACGTGATGCGCAAGCACCGTCTTGCCGAGCGCCTGCTGGCTGACGTCATCGGACTCGACTGGGCGTTCGTGCACGACGAGGCCTGCCGGTGGGAACACGTCATGAGCGAGCAGGTCGAGGTCCGTCTGCTCGAGATGCTCGGCAACCCGACCGAGTCGCCGTACGGCAACCCGATCCCCGGGCTGGCCGAGATCGGTGGCCCCGCTGCCGCGGGCTTCCTCGACGGCGTCCACAACATCGTCGCCGCGACCGAGGGCACCGACGCCGTGGCGACCGGGGTCATCCGGCGCCTCGGTGAGCCCGTGCAGTTCGAGCCGGAGCTCCTCCACCAGCTCCGCACAGCGGGCGTCATGCCCGGCCGGGTCGGCAGTGTGCAGCGTGCGGGGGCCTACGTGGCGGTCCGTGTCGAGGGCGAAGACTCGGGCATCGAGCTCCCCATCGAGGTCGCGCAGCACGTCTACATCGAGCGCGACTGACCCCTCCGGGGTCGTCCCTGAGAGTCTTTACCGATTCGTTACCTCGGGGCGTTTTGTCTCGACACGGTAACGACGCCTCCGTACACTCGTCCGAGTCGCCGTGCTGCCCCTGAGCCGGAGACCCGTGGCAGGACGTCTCGAACCCGTCTCCTGCCTCGATCGGAAACGATGACGAACGGATGGGGTTGCACACCGCCGGACACCCACGGCGGTGTGATGACGAGACGTTGGAGACACACCTCTTGACGCAGACCGGTACCGCCGCGGACGACCAGACGCCCGCGAACCCGACGAACACCGAGAACGCCACCACCGCCCCGCTCACCCGGCGGGCCGTGCGCGAGACCGAGGGCCGAGCCGTCCGCAAGGTCGTGCCGGTGCGCTCCGCTCCGCTGCCCGGCGGTCGTCGTGCCGCGCAGGCCGCCGCCGCCGCGAGCACCGCGAAGGCCAGCTCGGTGTCGCGGAAGCGCAAGTTCCTCGCGCCCGTCGTCCTCACCGTCGCCGCCGGCATGTTCGGGACGGTCGCGGTCGCTCCGGCCTTCGCCGCGACGTCCGCCAGCAACTCGACCGTCGCCGCGGACGCCCAGCGTCAGGTCCGCGCCACGCAGAGCCAGGAGCTGTCGGTGTCCGACGCCGTGGCGCTGGCGGACACGAGCCGTGACGGCTACGGCGCCACCTCCACCGCGACGCTCAACGCCGAGAAGGCGGCCGCGCAGGCAGCCGCCGACCAGGCTGCTGCAGCGAAGCAGGCCGCAGCTCAGGCGAAGGAGACGCAGGCCGCCCGCGCCGCGACCGCGAAGCAGTACGCCTCGTACACCGGGCCGTCCGCGGCGGAGTACGCAGCCAGCTCGTCGGCGGCGAACACCCCGTTCTCGCTGCCGGCCGTGGTCAACACCGCCAAGCAGTACATCGGCACCCCGTACGTCGTCGGCGGCGCTGACCCCTCGGGCTTCGACTGCTCCGGCTTCATCATGTTCGTCTACGCCCAGTACGGCATCAACCTGGCGCACTCGGTGCCGCTGCAGGACCAGGCCGGCACCACGATCCCCGAGTCCGAGGCGCAGCCCGGCGACGTCGTCATCTTCAACAACGAGGCGCACGACGGCTTCTACATGGGCAACGGCATGATCATGGACGCCCCGAAGCCCGGTGGCGCGGTGTCCATCCGCCCGATCTGGACGAGCGACTACCACATCGTCCGCTTCGGCATCTAGCGAACACTGCCCCCGGGGGAGTGTGAACTTCTCCAGAACCGGCCCGCACACCCTCGTGCCGGGCCGGTTTCTGGGTTAACCTGACGCTGCACCGGTCCGCACCGGCGCGAACAGGAGACCCTCATGTCGACGTTCCGCACGACCCGCACCATGGGTCGGCGCGCGCGTGTCGACATATGGTCGAGCACAGCCTGCGTGCACGAGCACGCCCCTGCATGACGAGAGCACTGCCCATCCGGGTGGTGCTCTTCGTGGTTCCAGGGGTGTGAACAGGCCGTGTTCACCCGTTCCGCGTCGTCGGTCCGACGCACCCGCAGCGCCTGGAAGCCGTCCAGGCACGTCGGAAGGGAACCCATGCGCACTCTCGTCCTCAACGCCGGTTACGAGCCCCTCGCGGTGATCTCGTTCCGACGAGCCATCGTGCTGGTCATGAACCAGAAGGCCGCCGTCGTCGCGGCCGACGTCGAACACCCGGTCACCGGGTCGACGTCCAGCTACGAACGTCCGACGGTCATCATCCTCACCCGCTACGTCCGCATCCCGCACTCCCGGCTCGTGCCCGTGTCCCGTCGCGGCGTCCTGCGTCGCGACGGCAACCACTGTGCCTACTGCGGCCGGCACGCCACCACCATCGACCACGTGCACCCGCGGTCGCGCGGTGGGCAGGATTCGTGGGAGAACCTGGTCGCCTGCTGCCTGACCTGCAACAACACCAAGGGCGACCGCACCCCGCAGGAGATGGGGTGGCGCCTCCGGTTCCCGCCGAAGGTGCCGCACGGGTCCTCGTGGGTCGTGCGTGGCATCGAGCGCCCGCAGGCGGAGTGGGACGAGTACCTCGTGGCCGCGTAGCGGCCGTCGGTAGGAGGCACCACGAGACGGACGGGAGGCCCGTGGCGACGCCGCCACGGGCCTCCCGTCCGCCCTGACGGGCGTGCAGGGCACGCGGCTCCGCAGCCGGCGGGACCGCCGCGCCACGCCGGGCGGCACCGAGACCACCTGACCCGGCCGGGCTGTCCGGACAGGTGTCGATCGATTTCACCTGCCGTCCACGCCGTGTGCACCGGGACGGAACCCCGCCCCACCGGTTGCCTGCGACAGTTGCGACGTCCGCACCGGACCGGCGTCCCGCACTGCCCGAAAGGTCTCCATGCCCCGCTCCGCACGCACCGCACTCGACACCGAGACGGACCACCAGCCGCTGACCGAACGGTACGACATCGTCGTGGTCGGCGCGGGCATCGTGGGACTCGGCATGGCGTACGAGGCACTCCGGCAGGGCGCCCGGGTCGCGGTGGTCGACCGTGCGGGCGCGGTCGTCGGGGCGAGCGTCCGGAACTTCGGCCACGCCTGCGTCACCCCGCAGAGCGGCGAGGCAGCCGGGTACGCCCAGGAGGCACGCCGCCGCTGGCTCACACTCGCGCAGCTCGCCGGCTTCACGGCCCGGGAACGCGGTGCCCACGTCGTCGCCCGTCGCCCCGAGGAGATGGCGGTGCTCGAGGAGTACCGCGACTCGGGCGCGGAGGTGCGGCTGGCCGACGCGGCCGAGATCGCCGCGGCCGTGCCGGTCGACCCGGACACCGTCCTGGGCGGCGCGCACCTGGCGCACGATCTGCAGGTCGACCCCCGGGAGGCAGCACCCGCGATCGCGCGCTGGCTCGCCGAGCAGGGGGTCACCTTCCTCTGGCGCACCCCCGTGCTCGAGGTCGCCGCCGGCGCCGTCCGCACCGGTCGCGGCGTCGTCGAGGGGACCAGGGTCGTCGTCTGCACCAACCACGACCTCGACCAGCTCTTCCCGGAGCTCGCCGAGTCGATCGGCCTGGTCCGCTGCCGGCTCCACATGCTGCGTGCGACGATCCCGCTCGCCTTCCCGCTCGCCACACCGCTGCTGACCGGGTGGTCGCTACTGCGCTACTCGGGGTTCGCCGCGATGCCCGGAGCGGGAGCACTGCGGGACCGGCTCGCCGCCGACCTGCCCGAGGGGGTCCGCTGGGACCTCAACCAGATGTACACGTCGCCGCCGGACGGCAGCGTCATCGTCGGCGACACCCACGAGCGCGGGGTCGACGCACCGCCGTTCCAGGACGAAGACGGCTTCCGGCTGCTCGTCACCGAGACCGAGCGCCTGTTCGGTGCGCCGGTCTCCGTGGTCGACCGGTGGCAGGGCGTCTACGCCTCGGCGCCGGGGCGGGAGTTCCTCATCGACCAGCCGCTGCCCGGCGTCGACGTCGTGACGGTCACCACGGGCATCGGCATGACGACCGGCCTCGGCATCGCCCCGGCGGTCCTCGGCTGAGGGGGACCGTCAGTCGCGGAGCCGCCGACCAGGCCGGCCAACGCTGCGACCCCGGCGGCTTCTGGCACCGGCGAGGTCGTCACGCGGTCGTCACACCGCGGCCACAGCCTCGTCGACCTCGGCGAGCACCGACGGCAGCTCGGCGACCGAGTCGAGGACGTGGGTGTGCTCGACCGTCGCGAAGTCCGCGTCCTGGTGCGTCCCGGTCCGCACGCCCGCCACGACGGAGGCGCCGGCGCGGTGCCCGGTGAGCAGGTCGGCAACGGTGTCACCGACGACCGCCACGGCACGGACGTCGTCGGTGCCGGTCCGGAGCACGGCGGTGAGCACCATGTCCGGGTACGGGCGCCCGCGCCCGGCGTCGGCGGGGGAGAGCGCGAGGTCGACCAGCGGCCGCCAGCCGAGCAGGTCGAGCACCGCGTCACGCGTCGCGGGCGAGAACCCGGTGGTCAGCGCGATCTGCCGACCCGCGGCGCGGAGTGCGACGAGCGTCTCGACGGCACCGTCCACCGGCCGCACGCCCCGGTCGAGGGTGCGTGCGTAGGCGCGTTCGAACGCGGTGTTCGCAGCCTCGGCGCGGACGGCGTCCCCGTCGAAGAGCGCCGTGAAGACGGCGATCTTCGACTGGCCCATGGTGTCGACGGCGTACTGCACGGCGTGGTCGTGCTCGGCGCTCCCACGCTCGAGGCCGACGTCGGTGAGCGCGGCGCGGAAGGCGTCGAGGACGACGCCACCGTCGTCGACGGTGGTTCCGGCCATGTCGAGGCAGACGAGCGAGATCATGGGACTCCTGGGTACGTGCCGCCACGCCGGGACCGGCGCGGTCCGACCAGCGTCGACGCACCCCATGGCGAGCAGACGATGCGCGGGTGTCCGCCAGGTGAACGCCGCCGGGAGGCTCGTCACGGCCTGTGCGGACATGCAGCCGGTCCGCCAGGGGGAGCGGCTCCGGTCCGCGCTCGCCGATCTGCGTCGGTGGCGCCGCGTAGCGTCGGCCGCATGGGCGAGACACCGCACATCGACGGCGCGACCATCGACGACCTGCGCGCGCGGCTGCGCGCCACGCGCTGGCCGGACGCACCCGCCGGGGTCGGCTGGTCGCTCGGTGCCGACTACGACGTTCTGCGGCCACTCGTCGAGTACTGGGCCGACGGCTTCGACTTCGACGCGCACCGTGCCGCGCTCGAGGCGCTGCCCTCGCGTCGTGCCGTCGTGGACGGCATCGGCATCCACGTGCTGCACGCCCGGGCCGCACAGCCGGACGCGCTGCCGGTCCTGCTCGCGCACGGCTGGCCGGACTCCGGCTGGCGGTACCGGAAGGTGCTGCCGATGCTCGTCGACGCCGGGTACGACGTCGTCGTGCCGGACATGCCCGGGTACGGCTTCTCGGATGCGCCGCCGCAGGTGCTCGACGCCCGGCAGGTGGCCGGCATGTGGGCGACACTGATGACGGATCTCGGGTACGAGCGGTTCGCGGTCTCCGGTGGCGACATCGGCACACACGTCGCCCGGTACCTGGCACTCGACCACCCCGACCGGGTCGTCGCCGTGCACCGCATCGACGGCGGGCTCGCCTGGCCGGGGCTCGACCCGTCGACGCTGTCCGCCGCCGAACGGGAGTTCGTCGCCGCGACCGACCGCTGGCGCACCGCCGAGGGCGCCTACGCGATGCTGCACCGGACGAAGCCGCAGACCGCAGCGGTCGGGCTGAACGACTCACCCGCTGGGCTGGCCGCCTGGATCGTCGAGAAGCTCCGGGCGTGGAGCGACTGCGACGGCGACCTGTGGTCGGTCTACACGCGCGACGAGGTCCTGGCGCTGCTCACCGAGTACTGGGCCACCGCCACGATCGGCTCGGCGATGCGGATGTACCACGCGAACGCCGCGATCCCTGCGGAGCAGCTGGAGCGACGGGTCGAGGTGCCGTCCGGGTTCTCGATCTTCCCCGGCGACCTGGTGCGGGCGCCGCGCGAGTGGCTCGAGCGGACCACGAACCTCGTGTTCCACCACGAACTCGACCGCGGCGGGCACTTCGCGCCGTTCGAGCAGCCCGACCTGTTCGTCGACGAACTGCACGCGTTCCTGGGGCCCTTCCGCCGCTAGAGTGGACGCGCCAGCCTCTGTAGCTCAATGGAAGAGCAGTTCCGTCCTAAGGAAACGGTTGGGGGTTCGAGTCCCTCCAGGGGCACCAGATCGAAACGGTTCGAGTTCCTGCCGCACGTCGGTGTCGCTCAGTGTCTCGACGTCGCGAGGTTGACGGCGTTCACGAGGTACGAGGTACGAGGTCCGGGTCGCGATCGCGTACTTCACGGCATCGCTCACCCCGGTCGGGTCCTCCGAGAACGCATCGAGGTCGGACTCCGCGATCCCGGTGAGCGACGCGATGTTCGCCACCGTCAGCCCGGAGACCTGCGTGAGACCCTCGAGCATGCCCCGGACGCGGTCATCGTCGGGCACGCTCCCAGCCGCGGCCAGCATGGCTGCGAAGACGGCGAGCCGCTGCGATTCGTCGGGAGTCAGCCCGGTCCCGAGGGCGGTCAGACCCTGGTGCTCGGTCCCTGGCCCGGCCAGGTACGCGGAGAGCGTGGACTCCGAGATCCCGGTCATCTGCGCGATCGCCTCGAGCGCGACGGAACGGTGCTCGATCAGCGCGCGGAGTTCCGCCCGGACGTCGAGGGCCTCGGCAGTCATCTCGTTCCCTTCATCGGTCGCAGGACTCTCCGCACCATGGTGCATCATCCAGCGGGCTGGGCCGGCGGGTCCTCCGGCACGGGGTGTTCCGCCTGCCAGAGCGCGTCGACCTGGCCGAACTCCCGCGGGTAGCACTGGGTGTCGAACACCTCGAGGCCCTCGGTCGGCGTCGAGTACAGGTACCAGGGGCCCGTGCCGACGGGTCGGCTCGTCCAGGACCCGTTCGCGAACCAGAGGAGGGGCACGTCGTCCATCGGGTGTCCCGCCTGCGTCAGGCAGGCCTCGAGCCGGTTGAACGCGGCGCGGTACTCGTCGAGGGTGATCCGGCCGTCGCGGATCTCGGCTCGCTGCTGGGCAGACGGATCCGCGATCGGCGCGGACTCGGCCCACGAGGCCCAGACGGCGTAGCGGGCGGAGCCGCCGCCCATCACGGAGACGGTCACCGACGCACGTCCGGAACCGGTCGCAGGGGACAGGCTCCAATGCGCACCGGTCGCGCCGGGCGTGCAGCGGGTCGGCCCGTCGACGGTCGTCCCGTCGACGGCCACGGTGAAGGTCGCCGGGTCGAGGCACTTCCACGTGAGCGTCACACGGTCAGCGTCCGCGGGGCGGGCACCGAGCGAGAACGAACCATCGCCCTGCGTGCTCGCGAAGGCCGGAGTCCCGAGGATCGTGGCGTGGTTGACGTCCTCGACCATGTAGCGCGTCGAGGTCGCAAGGGTGCTCTCCAGCGCGGCATCCGGGTCGTTCGACGGGAGGGCAGCCGCGGTGATCCCGCCCGTGACGGCCGATCCCGCCAGGAACGCGGCCGCGATCGTGAGGACCGTGCCGCGGGTCGGTCGGCGACGTCGACGGAGCGGCGCTCCGGTGGCGCTGGTCGCGTCGACCTCTGCGACGAGTGCGTCGCGCATCGCCGCGAGCCGGGGGGAGATCTGGTCGTGGTTCACAGTGTGCCTCCGAGGGGTTCCGCTGTCGCCGAGTACTGCTTGTGGAGCCGCGCCTTCGCACGGTGGAGCCGGGACTTGACGGTGCCGGGCGGGACGCCGAGGACGGTCGCGGCCTCACGCTCGCTCAGCCCCTCGAGCACGCAGAGGGACAGGACGCGCTGGTCCGCGATCGGGAGACCACGGAGTGCGGTCACGGCCTCTGCGTCGGTGAAGGAGTCCGCTGGGTCGGGTGCCGGGTCGTCGACCGGGAACCTGCCGAGGAACGAGCGGTGGCGCCGAGAGGACCGCGTCAGGTTGTGCGCCGTGTTGGTCGCCGTGACGAGGAGCCACGGCAGCATCGAGTCGTCGACGAAACGGACGTGGTCCCGCTTCCGCCAGGCTTCGAGGAACACCACGGCGACCACGTCGTCGGCGTCGTCCGGCGTCGGGACGAGCGCTCGGACGTGACGACGCAGTCGCGCCGCGTGCCGGTCGAAGAGCCGACCGACCGCACGGCCGTCCCCGGCGACGCCCAGGGCCCAGTCGGACCGGTCCCCCGTGATCTGGTTCATGCTCTGTATTGTCCGGTCGCCCCGGATCGGTTCCTGGTTCTGCCCGACTAGTTCTCCACAACCGTCGCCCCGGACGGTAGTCGACCCCGCTGGCCCCGTACGATTGACCCCGTGTCCAAGGTCCTGAGCAGTCTCCCCGTCGGCGAACGAGTCGGCATCGCGTTCTCAGGGGGTCTCGACACCTCCTGCGCCGTTGCCTGGATGCGCGAGAAGGGAGCGATCCCCTGCACGTACACGGCTGACATCGGCCAGTACGACGAGCCGGACATCGACGCCGTCCCGAGCCGCGCCCACGAGTACGGCGCGGAGATCGCCCGGCTGGTCGACGCGAAGAGCGCCCTGGTCGAAGAAGGCCTGGTCGCACTGCAGACCGGTGCGTTCCACATCCGCTCCGGCGGCAAGACGTACTTCAACACGACGCCGCTCGGTCGCGCGGTGACGGGCACGATGCTCGTCCGTGCGATGAAGGAAGACGGCGTCGACATCTGGGGCGACGGCTCCACCTACAAGGGCAACGACATCGAGCGGTTCTACCGCTACGGCCTGATGGCCAACCCGCGCCTGCGCGTCTACAAGCCGTGGCTCGACTCCGAGTTCGTCGAGGAGCTCGGCGGCCGCAAGGAGATGAGCGAGTGGCTCGTCGCCCGTGGGTTCCCGTACCGCGACTCCACCGAGAAGGCGTACTCGACCGACGCGAACATCTGGGGCGCGACGCACGAGGCGAAGAGCCTCGAAGAGCTGTCCAGCGGCCTGGACATCGTCGAGCCGATCATGGGTGTCGCGGCCTGGCGTGACGACGTCGAGGTCGCGACCGAGATCGTCAGCGTCCGGTTCGAGGCCGGTCGCCCCGTCGCGATCAACGGCGTCGAGTACACCGACGCGGTCGCCCTGGTCTACGAGGCGAACGCCATCGGTGGCCGCCACGGCCTGGGTGCGTCCGACCAGATCGAGAACCGCATCATCGAGGCGAAGAGCCGCGGCATCTACGAGGCGCCGGGCATGGCGCTGCTGCACATCGCCTACGAGCGCCTGCTCAACGCGATCCACAACGAGGACACCGTCGCCTCGTACCACAACGAGGGTCGCCGTCTCGGTCGCCTGATGTACGAAGGTCGCTGGCTCGACCCGCAGTCCCTGATGCTCCGTGAGTCGCTGCAGCGCTGGGTCGCCTCCGCCGTCACCGGCGAGGTCACGCTGCGTCTGCGTCGCGGCGACGACTACACGATCCTCGACACCACGGGCCCGGCGCTGTCGTACCACCCGGACAAGCTGTCGATGGAGCGCGTCGGTGACGCCGCGTTCGGGCCGGACGACCGCATCGGCCAGCTCACGATGCGCAACCTCGACATCGCGGACTCTCGTTCGCGACTCGAGCAGTACGCCGCCGCCGGCCTCATCGGTGGCGCGACGGCCGAGCTCGTCGGCGAGCTCGAAGCGGGCGAGGCCGAGGAGATCCTCGGTGGCGCGATCGTCGCCTCCGACGCCGAGGACGCGATGGGCCGTCGCACCGACCTGGCCTCCGAAGGCGCCGCCTTCGACTCCGGCACCGACTGATCGAGCGGACCCGCGCCCTGGGCGCGACCCCCTGACGACTGGAGGCCCGGTGCCAGCTGGCACCGGGCCTCCCGTCCGTCGTCAGCCGCGAAGCGCATCCGCCTCGACGGCGGTGGGACGCGACCGTATCGTTGCGGTACCGGGTCAGTCATCAGGGACTCGTCGTCACGATGCTCCTCACGATCTGTGGGGTCTGGCACAG
Source organism: Curtobacterium sp. 8I-2 (assembly GCF_902506155.1). Classification (NCBI taxonomy): domain Bacteria; kingdom Bacillati; phylum Actinomycetota; class Actinomycetes; order Micrococcales; family Microbacteriaceae; genus Curtobacterium; species Curtobacterium sp. 8I-2. The sequence continues at coordinate 1,173,174 of NZ_LR732827.1, read as the reverse complement.
CGGGTCGACCCGGACGGATCCGAGATGCGCATCATCTCGACGAAGGGCTGGTCATCATGGCCGCCAACTTGCAGAACATCTGGCACCGCCACGGGCTCCGGTCCCCGGAAGAACTCGCCGCCCTCGTTGCCGAGCGCCTCGAAGGAACCGGCCACCAGCTCGTCGGCGCCGGCGACGCGCGCTACGAGCCGACGTACGCAGACTTCCTCGGCGAGCAGCTCTGATCCGCAGCGGATTGCCGCTCGACCGTCGGTAGAGTCTGCGCATGCGTACAGCCCGAACCACTGCGGCGGCACTGGCGATCGTCGCGGCGGGACTGCTGACGCTCGTCGGCGTCCAGCCCGCGTCTGCCCACTCGGCCCTGACGAGCAGTACCCCGGCGGACGGGGCGGTCGTCACCGAACCGCTGCAGACGGTCGACCTGACCTTCTCCGAGGCGCCGCTCGCCGGCCTCGACGCCGGGCTCCGGATCCAGGTGACGGATGCTGCCGGCATGGACGTCGCCACGGGTGACGTGACCGTCTCCGGCACGACCATGCGCCGCGCGGTCGATCTCGACCGGGGCAACTACACGGTGCTCTGGCGGTACGTGTCGCCGGACGGCCACCCGATCGAGGGCACGCTCGCGTTCGACTACCGGGCTGCAGCTGCTGTTCCGACCCCGAGCGCGACCGGTGCTCCGACCCCGACGGCGAGCACCGCGCCCACACCGAGCGCCACCGCGACGGCCACCGGGGCGTCCGACGGAGCGCCGTCGTCGTCACCGGGCATCGCGCCCGGCGTGTGGGTCGCCCTCGGCGCCGGCACGGTCCTGGTGGCCGGTGCTGTCGTCGTGCTGCTGCTGCGCCGTGGGCGCAGCGCCGAGCGCAGCTCGTAGCGCGGCGCACCCCACTTCGTGAGCAGGAACGGTCGGGTCGCAGGCGCGCACCCGACCGTTCCTGCGCACGAAGCGCACGCGGCGCGACCGCGTGCGCCACGGGAGTGGCCTCGAGTGCGGCGTCGGCGCGGTGCGGAACCCGATCGGGACGAACAACACCTCTGCGCGATCGACAGCACCATCGCGTGGCATCGAACTGTCGATCGATCCGGTCCATCCGGGCCGATCGGCGTGATACTGGGGTGGTGCGTGAACTCCAAGCCGCCATCGCAGCGGACCTCAACGTCCAGCCGACCATCGACCCGGAGCAGGAGGTCGCCCGTCGTGTCGGGTTCCTGCGCGACTACCTGCTGACGACCGGGGCGAAGGGGTACCTCCTCGCCATCAGCGGCGGGCAGGACTCCACCCTGGCCGGCCGCCTGACCCAGCTCGCGGTCGAGTCGCTCCGTGCCGAGGGGCACCCGGCCGAGTTCACGACCGTCCGCATGCCCTACCGGGTGCAGGCCGACGAGGACGACGCCCAGCTCGCCCTGCAGTTCATCGCGGCCGACCCGGGCATCACCGTGAACATCGAGCACGGGGTCGACGGGGTCGTCGAGGACACCGCGGCCTCCGGCGTCGAGCTGAGCGACTTCGTGAAGGGCAACGTCAAGGCCCGCATGCGCATGGTCGCCCAGTACGCGGTCGCCGGGCAGCGTGGCCTGCTGGTGGTCGGCACGGACCACGCGGCCGAGGCCGTCACGGGCTTCTTCACCAAGTACGGTGACGGCGGCGTCGACCTCACCCCGCTCACCGGGCTGTCGAAGAGCCAGGGGCGGCAGCTGCTCGAGCACCTCGGCGCACCCGCCCGTCTGTACGAGAAGGCCCCCACCGCGGACCTGCTCGACGAGACGCCCGGGCAGACCGACGAGGCGAACCTGGGGCTGTCCTACGCCGAGATCGACGCCTACCTGCAGGGGCACGACGTGCCGATCGAGGTCGCCGAGGCGATCGAGTCGCGCTACCGCGCGACGGAGCACAAGCGGCAGGTGCCGGCGACGCCCTTCGACGACTGGTGGCGTGCGGGCGCGTAGGCGCTGACGCGACACGGCCGGGAGGCGCGGTGCAGGTGATCCTGCACCGCGCCTCCCGTCTGTCGTCCCCGACACTTCCCTGCGCGCCCCCCGCTGTCCGCCGGCGCTCCTAGGATGGGAGCCAACGGAACAACAGATGCGGAATCCAGGCTGGTACCTGGTCCGCAAGGGGGGAAACATGGACGTCCTGTTCGCGCTCGGAGCCATCCCGCTGGTCATCGTGGGGATCATCGTCCTCGCCGTGATCGCGCTGATCTACGCCAAGGTCGTGTACCGCAACGCCGGCGCCGACGAAGCGCTCATCATCACCGGCAAGCGCTCGCGCAAGGTCAAGAACGACGACGGCACCGAGACCGTCGAGTCCGGCATCAAGGTCGTGCTCGGCGCCGGCGTGCTCGTCCGACCCTTCTTCGAGAAGGTCGCGAAGCTGTCGCTCAGCTCGCGCGCGATCGACATCAACGTCAACGCGCAGGACTCCCGAGGGGTCACCATCGACGTCGAAGCGGTCGCGCTCGTCAAGGTCGGCGAGACCGACGCCTCGATCCGGGCTGCCGCGCAGCGGTTCCTCGGGCAGGAGAAGAAGATCGACGACTTCGCGCGCGAGGTCCTGTCCGGTTCGCTCCGCGCCTCGATCGGTGCGACCGACGTGTCGACCATCATCCGCAAGCGCGACCAGCTCACCGTCGCCGTGCTCGACGTCGCGAAGGACGCCCTGCACAGCCAGGGGCTCGACGTCGACTCGTTCGAGATCAAGGGCATCTCGGACCGCAACGAGTACATCAGTGACCTCGGTCGTGCCGAGCGTGCACGGGTGCGACTCGAGGCCGAGAACGCCGAGGCCCAGGCGGACCGTGAAGCGCGAGAGGCGCGCGCGACCGCCGACCAGGCGATCGCCGAGGCCGAGAACACCCTGGCCATCCGTCGTGCCGCGCTGCAGCTCGACGCCGACCGTGCGTCCGCCGAAGCCGCTGCCGCCGGCCCGCTCGCCCAGGCGCGTGCGTCCCAGGGCGTCGTCGAGCAGGAGCAGATCACCGCCCAGAAGCGTGCCGAACTGCGTCGTGCCGAGCTCGAGTCCGAGGTCTCCGCCGTCGCCGAGGCCCAGGCGCGCAAGACCCGCGTCGAGGCCGAAGCCGCTGCCGGTGCCCAGGTCGAGACCGCACGCGCCCAGGCCGAGGCCCGCCGGATCTCCGCCGAGGCCGTCGCGGCCGAGGCGAAGGCCGAGGCGGACGCCCGCAAGCTCGCCGCCGACGCCTCACGCGCCGAGGGCGAAGCCGCCGCCGACGCGATCCGTGCCAAGGGTCAGGCCGAGGCCGATGCGACCAAGGCGCAGGCCGACGCGCTCGCACAGCACTCCGAGGCCGTCCTGCGGGTCAAGGCGATCGAGACACTGCCGAGCATCGCCCGCGAGCTCGCTGCTCCGATGAGCAACATCGACACGCTCACCGTGGTGTCCTCCGACGGCGCCGGCGCACTGTCGAAGAGCGTCGTCAGCCAGTTCAGCGAGGTCGATGCGCTGCTCGGTGCCACCGCCGGGTTCACCCTGAGCGACATCGTGAAGAGCACCACGACGGGGCAGGCAGCCGCCCGAGCCGTCGTGCGCGAGCAGGCGGCGCCGCAGGCCGAACCGGTCGAGTAACCGAGCGGACCCGTTCGGCGGGCGCGTCGAGGGTCAGCCCTCGCCGCGCCCGTTCTCGTCCTGTTGGTCGCGCTGCTGCCCACCGGCGTCCTCACGCTGCTGCGACCCGGCGTCCTCGCGCTGGTCGGCCAGCCGCTGCTGCCAGACGACACTGCGAGCGGCGCCCTCGAGCACGTCGTCGACGCTGCGTCCGCTCTGTGCGGCGAGGGCGCCGCTGAGCCCAGCGGTCAGGGTCCCACCGGCCGCGGCGAGTCGCTCGACGACCTCTTCCTGCCGCTGCGTCAGGGGCTCGTCGACCAGCTCGTCGATCGTGTCGCGGATGTTCTGCTCGCTCGCGTCCAACGCCGCTTCGTCGCCGGACTGCAGGGCTGCTGCCTCGCCGACGACGACGAGACCGAGGCGCGCGGCGTCGTCTTCGGGGCGCGGGGTGCGGTGCTCGTCAGTCATGCGGTGGACCGTACGCTCCGGCGCGCTGCGCTCCCTGGACAGATGCGTCCCCCGGCGTCCGCGGACGAGCCGTCAGTCGGTCCAGCGGCGGAGCAGCCACTCGGCGGCCGCCACGCCCTCGCGCCGCTGGAAGTCGCGGATCGTGGGCATGTTCGGTGGCGCCGGCGGCAGGGCGTGCTCGAAGAACAGCCCGGCGAGCCCGGCCAGCACGGCGTCGATCGTGTCGGCCGGCACCCCGGCGAACACCGGGTGCGTGGCGAGGTGGTGCTCGACGTCGGCGTCCTCACCACGCACGAGGGTGTCGAGCAGGTAGGTCAGTGGGTCGAGCCAGTGCGCACCCACGCTCGCCCAGGGCCAGTCGACCACCCAGACGAGCCCGCCGCCGTCGACGAGCAGGTTGTCCGCTCGGCAGTCGGCGTGCACGAGGTGCTCGCCGTCGACGAGCGCGGCCGCCTGCGACGCCGCACGGGCGATCGCGGGGCCGGCGTCGAGCACGTGCGGCGGCACGACCTCGGCGACGCGGGCGGCGGTCGCGTCGTCGGTCAGCATCCGGTCCCAGGCCCCGAACTCGCCGCGCAGGTCCTCGGCGATGCGGGGGAGTGCCGCCAGGGCGCCGGTCGCGAGCGGCAGGGTGTCGAGCGCGTCGAGCACGGCCGTCGTGTCCGAACCGTCGAGGTGGCTGCCCGGGTGCTGTCCCGCGACGTCGTCGAGCACGAGCGCGACCCAGTCGTCGCCGTCGACTGTGGTGTGCAGTGCGTCGAGCAGTCGCGGCGCCTGCACGGTGGTCGGCAGCTGCGCCATGACCGTGGCCTCGCGCCGGTGCAGCTCGAAGGCCGCTTCGTTGCGCGAGCGCGACACCGTCTTCACGAAGGCGCGTCGTCCGGCCCCGGTCGTCACGCGGTCCGCGCTGCCGGGGGACCACCCGCTCGCCTGCGACTCGGCGGTCACGACGGGCCCGCCCAGCACCCCCTCCACCTGCTGCCGCAGCGTCGTCGGTACGTCGGTCCAGGTGGTTCGCCCCATGACCCGACGCTACCTGAGAACCCGTACACGAACGTGCACGCTCGGCAACTTTGCGTTGGCGGCAAAGGTGCTTGCAGTGTAAAGTTGCATAGCCTGCAAGGTTGATCCTGGTTCGGGGCCCCGACCAGGCCGACGACCACCACGCCACACCCCCTGTGAGGAACACCGCATGTCCACTGCCACCGCACCCGTCGAGGTGTCGCGCGGACGACAGGACTCCCCGGCGAGCACGCCGGGCAAGCCGATCATGTCGCACCGCCAGATCCTGCTCGTCATCTACGGCCTGATGGCGGGCATGTTCCTGTCCTCGCTCGACCAGACCATCGTCGGTACCGCGATCCGTACGATCGGCGACGACCTGCACGGCCTCGACCAGCAGGCCTGGGTCACGACCGCCTACCTGATCGCGTCGACCATCACCACGCCCATCTACGGCAAGCTCTCCGACGTCTTCGGGCGTCGCCCGCTCTACATCTTCGGCATCGCGGTCTTCATCCTCGGGTCACTGCTCTCGACCCTGTCGACGTCGATGACCATGCTGGCCGCCTTCCGCGCGTTCCAGGGCATCGGTGCCGGTGCGCTGATGTCGCTGCCACTGGCGATCATGGGCGACATCCTCGCGCCCCGTGAGCGTGCGAAGTACCAGGGCTACTTCCTGGCGGTCTTCGGCATCTCGTCCGTCATCGGCCCGCTCATCGGCGGACTGTTCGCCGGTGCGAGCTCGATCGTCGGCATCACCGGCTGGCGCTGGGTGTTCCTGATCAACGTGCCGATCGGCGTCGCGGCGCTGCTCATGGTGATCGCGTTCCTGCACCTGCCGAAGTTCGGCGAGGCCAGGGCGAAGCCGCGCATCGACTGGTGGGGCGCGACCTCGGTCATCGTCACGCTGGCACCGCTGCTCCTCGTCGCGGAGCAGGGTCGCACGTGGGGCTGGGGTTCGGCGAGCGCGCTGGCCTGCTACGGCATCGGCGCACTCGGCCTCGTCGCCTTCCTGGTGATCGAGACCCGCATGCAGGACGACGCGATCATCCCGCTCAAGCTCTTCCGCTCGGCCACGTTCTCGATGGCGACCGTCCTGGGCTTCCTGGTCGGCTTCGCGATGTTCGGTGCGATGCTCACCATCCCGCTGTACCTGCAGATCGTCACCGGTCTCACGCCGACGGAGTCCGGGTTCGCCACGCTGCCGATGATCGGTGGCCTGATGATCGCCTCGATCGCGTCGGGGCAGATCGTGGCCCGTACCGGCCGCTACCGGATCTTCCCGGTCATCGGGACGGCGCTGGTGTCGCTCGGCTACGTCGTCCTGACGTTCATGACGATCGACAAGCCGCTGTGGTTCCTGATGATCGGCATGTTCCTGATCGGTCTCGGGCTCGGCCAGCTCATGCAGAGCATCACCCTGGCGTCGCAGAACGCGGTGCAGCCGCGGGACATGGGGGTCGCGACGTCGTCCGCCACGTTCTTCCGGCAGATCGGTGGCACGCTCGGCACCGCCGTGCTGCTGTCCGTCCTGTTCTCGCTCATGCCGACGAACATCCTGCACGCCACGGCGGACCAGTCGAACCTGAAGCCCGCCCTCAGCGCGGCGCTCGACCCGACGGTCGCGAGCGCCAAGGCGAACCAGGGTGTCATGGACCAGATCTGGAACCCGATCGTCACCCCGCTCCAGCAGCAGGTGCAGTCCGGGCTCGACACCGCCACCGACCAGGTGACCGCGGCCACCGCCGGTGCTCCCGATGCGGTGCGGCAGCAGGCGCTCACCGCAGCCGCCGACAAGGCGCACGCCAGCGTGCAGGACGGCCGACTCGTCGTCGACTGGTCCGACTCGTCGCAGCGCACCTACTGGGTGGACCAGCTCGCCCCGGAGCTGTCGAAGCAGATCGACAAGGGCGCGAACGACTCGAAGGACTCGAACGCCGAGACGAGCGACACGTCCTACCTCAACGGTGCGGACCCGGCCCTGACCCGGCCGTTCATGTCGGGGTTCAACGCCTCGGCCGTGACCGTCTACTGGGTCGGTTTCTCGGTGATCCTGCTCGCGTTCGTCCTGAGCTTCTTCTTCAAGGCGCCGCCGCTCCGCAAGAGCTCGGCCCTGCAGGAGCAGGCGGACGACGCCGGCACCGCCGACGACCTCGAAGCGCAGGCCGTGCGGGCCGCGGACACGATGGGCTCGCCCACCGCCCCGGTCACCGGTTCGATCCCGGTCCAGGGCGGTCGGTCCAAGGACTGAACCCCGCCGGGCCTCCTCGTCACACGACGCGGAGGCCCGGCGTCGCACGGACCCGAGAGCAGGACGGAGCGCAGCACGTGCACCAGACCACCACCACCGAGGACCTCGTCGCGAGCGACTGCGGCCTGCGGGAACGCAAGAAGCAGCAGACCCGGTCCGCCATCCACCGGTCGGCACTCGCCCTGGTCACCGATCGGGGGCTCGCCGGGGTGACGGTGGAGCAGATCTGCGCGGACGCCGGGGTCTCCCCGCGGACGTTCTTCAACTACTTCCCGTCGAAGGCCGAGGCGGCCCTCGGGTTGCCGGCGACGATGGTCCCGGACGCGGCGCGCGCAGTGTTCCTCGGTTCCGCGGGTCCGCTGGTGTCGGACCTCTGCGAGCTCGTCGCGCAGACGGTCACCCTGCCACAGGACCGTCGGCGCATGAAGGAGCTCGTCCGGGCTCGGCCGGAGATGGTCCCGGCGATGATGCAGTGGATGGCGCACGCCCGGCAGACGGTCCTGACGGTCGCTGCCGAGCGGGTCGGCGAGGACACCGCGCGGACCGCGACCACGCTGGTGATGGCCGCCGTGATCGAGTCGGCCCACCGGTCGGCGGACGGTTCGCGCGACGAGCTCGCGGCGCGGCTGCGTGCGGTCGTCGCCGAGATGGGGCGGCTCGCCTCCGCCTGACCGGCGCGACCATCGCGTCGCCCCCGGCGCGGGGGCGAGAACGGCCTGGAGGCGCGGTGCGGGACCGACCCGCACCGCGCCTCCAGGCCGTTGATGCGTCCAGACCGCCGCATGCGCAGTCATCGGACGGTTGCGGGGTGACTTTCGCCGAAACGGCACGAACACGGCTCTTGACGCGCAAGACATCGGATGTTTTGATTGCACCGTTCGGTCGACGGAGACCGGACGGCAGGAGACACAGATGAGCCGCATCACCGGTCTGCACGTGCACGACATCCGGTTCCCGACCTCGCGAGAGCACGACGGGTCCGACGCCATGAACCCCGCTCCCGACTACTCCGCCGCCTACGTCGAGATCACCACCGACGCGCTCGACGGCCTGGTCGGCACCGGCTTCGTCTTCACCATCGGCCGCGGCAACGAGGTGCAGGAGTCGGCGATCGCGGCGCTCCGCGGGCACGTCGTCGGCGCCGATGCCGAGGCGGTCCTGGCCGACATGGGCGGCACCTGGCGCGCGATGGTGCACGACTCGCAGCTGCGGTGGCTCGGCCCGGAGAAGGGCGTCATGCACATGGCGATCGGCGCCGTGGTGAACGCCCTGTGGGACCTGCGGGCGAAACGTGCGGGGCAGCCGCTCTGGGCCCTGCTCGCCGACCTGCGTCCCGAGGAACTCGTCGACCTGGTCGACTTCCGGTACCTGACCGACGCGATCACCCCGGCCGAGGCGCTCGAGCTGTTCCGCGCCGCCGAACCGCTGCGTGCCGAACGCCGTACCCGTCTGGAGCGCGAGGGTTACCGCGCCTACACGACGACCCCGGGCTGGCTCGGCTACGACGACGAGAAGCTCGCGCGGCTGTGCCGTGAAGCCGTGGACGACGGGTTCACCCAGATCAAGCTCAAGGTCGGCGGCGACGTGGACGAGGACGTCCGACGGATGGGCATCGCCCGCGCCACCGTCGGCCCGGACGTCCGGGTCGCGATCGACGCCAACCAGCGCTGGGACGTCGACGAGGCCGTGGCGTGGATCGACCGGCTCCGCCCCTTCGACATCGCGTGGGTCGAGGAGCCCACGAGCCCGGACGACATCCTGGCCCACGCCGAGATCGCCCGGCGCATCGCCCCGATCCCGGTCGCGACGGGGGAGCACATGGCGAACCGCGTGATCGCGAAGCAGCTGATCCAGGCCAGGTCGATGTCGGTGCTGCAGATCGACGCCACCCGGGTCGCCGGGGTGAACGAGAACCTGGCGATCCTGCTCCTCGCCGCGAAGCACGGCGTCCGTGTCTGCCCGCACGCCGGCGGTGTCGGCCTGTGCGAGGCGGTGCAGCACCTGTCGATGTTCGACGCGGTCGCCCTGACCGGCGACCTCGACACCCGGTGCATCGAGTTCGTCGACCACCTGCACGAGCACTTCGTGACCCCGGTCGACGTCCACGACGGACGCTACTGGCCGCCGACCGCGCCCGGCGCCGGCACCGAGCTGCTCGCCGACACCCTGACCACCCACGCGTTCCCGGACGGCCCGGTCTGGGCCGAGTCCGACGCAGCGCACGTCCCGGACGCCGTCCGGGTCGCCTGACTCCCCCCTCCCCGCACACCCCATCACCACGACGAAGTGGAGACACCGATGCAACGACGACGTACCGCCGGGCTGGCGGCAGCAGCAGCTGCCCTGCTCGTGCTCACCGGCTGTTCCGCTGGCAGCAACGCCAGCGACGGCCAGTCGAAGGACTCCCTCACCTGGGCCATGTGGATCGCCGGGAAGGAGGACAAGGCCGCGTGGCAGAAGGTCGCCGACACCGTCAAGACCGACGACGACGTGGACGTGTCGATCCAGGGCTCCCCGTTCAACGACTACTGGACGAAGCTCCGCACGCAGCTGTCCACCGGCACCGCCCCGTGCATCGTGAGCATCCAGTCGCTCCGCGCCGCGAACTACACGGACGTGCTCGTGCCGATCGACGACATGGCGAAGCAGGCCGACCTCGACCTGAGCGAGTACGACCAGACCGGGCTCGACGGCATGAAGGTCGACGGCAAGCTCTACGGGCTGCCGTACGACACCGGCCCCATGGTCATGTTCTACAACAAGGACATCTTCGACAAGGCGGGCGTCCCCGAGCCGAAGCCGGGCTGGACGGTCGACGAGTTCGAGGACGCCGCGAAGCAACTCAAGGCCGCCGGCACACCGATCTGGGGCACGAGCGTCGAGGACATCCCCCTCGAGTCGATGATCCTCGGCTACAACGGCGGTCGGGTCATCGGGGCCGACGGCACGCTCGACGCCTCGAACACGAAGTTCGCCGAGGGGCTCGACTGGATCGGCAGCCTGGTCAAGGACGGCTACGCCACGCAGGCGAGCACCGACGGCTCCACCGACGACAACGCGTTCGTGTCCGGTGACGTCGCGATGTACAGCGACGGTCCGTGGTCGATCATCAGCCAGAAGGCCAAGGTGCAGTTCGACCTCGGCATCACGACCATCCCCTCGGGCACGGACGGACCCAGCTCGTTCGCCGCCGGGTCGGGCTTCGGCATCTCGAAGCAGTGCAAGTACCCCGAGCAGGCGTTCAAGGCCATCACGACGATGACGAACGAGGCCACGCTCACCTCGCTCGCCGAGCAGGGTCGCGCCTTCCCGGCACGCACCGCGGCGCAGCAGGCCTGGTACGACAACGCCGGCATCGACGGGGTCGAGGACGCCCTGAAGACGGGGCTCGAGAACGCCACCCCGCTGCCCGGCAACAAGCAGAGCGACCAGCTCAACCAGCTCTTCGCGCAGTACGCCCTGCAGGCGGTGAACGGACAGACCTCCGGCAAGGACACGATGTCGTCCATCGCGAGCCAGCTCGGCTCGCAGTGACGGGCGTCACCCCCTGACGGACGGGGAGGCCCGCCACGGCCCCGCCACGGGCCTCCCGTCCGATCCCCACCCTGTTCAGGACCGCGCGAACGACGAGGAGGTCGTCGCATGACCACCATCCAGGACCCACCCGCCGAGGCGGCGCTGCCCGCGCCCGCGGTCGCGGTCGCGACCGGCGCGGCGCCCCGCCGGAAGACCGGCGGCGCCGACGCCGAGCTCGGCCGACGCTCGTGGTGGGGCGCGGCGTTCGCCGCACCGCACTCGATCGGCCTCGTCGTGTTCACGGCGTTCCCGATCCTGGCGTCGCTCGTCGTGAGTTTCATGAACTGGCCGATGCTCGGTGAACGCTCGTGGGCCGGCCTGTCGAACTACGCGCAGCTGTTCTCCGACCCGATCTTCCGGACGGTCACGCTCAACACGGTGCTGTTCGTCGTGCTCTACGTGCCGCTCAACCTGGTCGTGTCCCTCGGACTCGCGGCCTGGCTCACCCCGAAGATCCGGCACCGGCACGTCTTCCGCGTGCTGTTCTTCATCCCGACGATCACGCCGATCGTCGCGAACGTCGTCGTCTGGCGGATGCTGTACCAGCCGGGCGGCGCCATCGACGCGACGCTGCAGTCGACCGTCGGCGTGCACGCCCCGAACTTCCTGGCGGACGACCACTGGGCGATGCTCGCCGTCGTCGCGATGAGCGTCTGGCAGGGGTTCGGCTACAACATGCTGATCTTCTCGGCGGCGCTCGACTCGGTGCCGGAGAACCAGATCGAGGCTGCCCAGCTCGACGGGGCGAACGCCTGGCAGATGTTCTGGCGGATCAAGTTCCCGCTCATCTCGCCGTCGATCTTCTTCGCGACGATGATGACCCTGATCACCTCGTTCCAGGTGTTCGTGCAGCCGTTCGTCCTGACGAAGGGCGGTCCCGGCACCGCGACCGAGACCCTGGTGCAGTACATCTACAACACCGGGTTCCAGACCCAGCAGCTCGGACTCGCATCGGCCGGGGCATGGGTGCTGTTCGTCATCATCCTCGGCATCACGGCCGTCCAGTTCCTCGGACAGAAGCGGTGGGTGCACTATGAGTGAGCTGACCTCGTCCAACCGGACGATCAACCCGCGGGCGCTGCCCCGCACGCACCGGCAGGCCGGCAGGGTGCGCCACGCGGTCGGGTACGTGCTGCTGTGCCTGGTGGCCCTGCTGTTCGTCTCGCCGCTCATCTACATGGTGGCGACGAGCCTGAAGCCGTCGGCCGACGTGTTCACGACCCCGCCGACCCTGTGGGGCTCGTCCATCGAGTGGGGCAACTACGCGCAGGCGTTCACCTACCTGCCGTTCGCCCGGTTCATCCTGAACGGCGTGTTCGTCGCCGCGGCCGGCACCGCGATCAACGTCGCCGTCGCGGTGCTGTCCGGCTACGCGTTCTCACGGCTGCGGTGGCGCGGCCGGAACACGGTGTTCGTCCTGTTCCTCGCGACGCTGATGATCCCGCAGGACGTCCTCGTCATCCCGATGTACGTGATGATGCAGGGCTTCGGGTGGGTCGACACGTTCCAGGCGCTCATCATCCCGTGGGCTTTCACGGCCCTCGGCGCGTTCCTGGTGCGGCAGTTCTTCCTCACCGTGCCGCAGGAGCTCGACGACGCCGCCCGGGTGGACGGTGCCGGAGCGATCCGGACGTTCTGCTCGGTGATGCTCCCGCTCGCCCGGCCGACGATGGCGGTCCTCGCCGTGTTCTCGTTCATCGCGTACTGGAACTCGTTCCTCTGGCCGCTCGTCATCGTCAACGACGTCGAGGCCCGTGGCACCATCCCGCTCGGCCTGCAGCAGTTCTTCGGGCAGCAGGGCTCCGAGTGGAACCTCGTGATGGCGGCGTCGGTGATCTCGATGCTGCCCACCGTGATCCTGCTGATCCTGCTCCAGAAGCACCTGGTCAAGGGGATCGTCACCAGCGGTCTCGGCGGCCGGTGACGCCGCCGGACGTCTTCCCTCGTCCTCCACTGAAAGGAACACTGGCCTCATGACCATCACCGCACCTGCCGAGCCGCAGACCGCGACCGATCACGCGGGGTTCCCCGCGTGGTTCTCCCACGACCGGTTCGGCATGTTCATCCACTGGGGGCTCTACGCCCTGCCGGCACGGCACGAGTGGGTGAAGAACCACGAACGGATCACCGACGCCGACTACCAGAAGTACTTCGACCACTTCGACCCGGACCTGTTCGACGCCGCCGACTGGGCCCGCCGTGCTCGCGCGGCGGGGATGAAGTACGTCGTCCTCACCACGAAGCACCACGAGGGCTTCTGCCTGTGGGACACCGCACTCACCGACTACAAGTCCACGAACACCCCCTTCGGCCGGGACATCGTTCGGGAGTTCGTCGACGCCGTCCGTGCCGAGGGGCTGCGGGTCGGTTTCTACCACTCGCTCATCGACTGGCACCACCCGGACTTCACCGTCGACGGCGTGCACCCCCGGCGCGACGACTCGGCGGAGGAGATCGAGGCGTTCAACGAGGGCCGCGACATGTCCCGCTACCGCGAGTACCTCCACGGTCAGATCGAGGAGCTGCTCACCGACTACGGGCAGATCGACTACCTGTTCTACGACTTCTCGTACCGGGACAACGACCACGAGGACATCTGGGGCGGCAAGGGTCGCGACGAGTGGGGCTCCGAGGAACTCATGGCGCTGACGAAGCGCCTGCAACCGGGCATCATCGTCAACGACCGGCTCGACATCCCCGGTGACCTGGTCACCCCGGAGCAGTACCAGCCCGACAAGCCGATGGAGGTCGGCGGGGTCCCGGTGCCGTGGGAGGCCTGCCAGACGTTGAACGGCTCGTGGGGTTACGACCGCGACAACCTCAACCTGAAGCCGGTCGACCTGCTCGTCCGCATGCTCGTCGACGGCGTCTCGAACAACGGGAACATGCTGCTCAACATCGGGCCGACCGGTCGCGGAGAGTTCGACGGGGTCTCCCGCCGGACGCTCGAGGGCATCGGGACGTGGATGCACCAGCACGCCCGCTCGGTGTACGGCGCCGGACCCGCGAAGTTCGTCGCCCCGCGGAACACCGTCTACACGCAGAACGGGAACCGCCTGTACCTGCACCTGTTCGCCTGGCCGTTCGAGCACGTGCACCTGCCAGACCTGGCCGGCAAGGTGGCGTACGCGCAGCTGCTCAACGACGCGTCGGAGATCCACTTCCGCGAGATCCCGCCGGGCACCCGAGCGCAGAACACCGGGCTCGGCGGCCAGCCCGCCGGCACCCTCACCCTGACGCTGCCCATCGTGCGACCCGACGTCGCCGTCCCCGTCGTCGAGCTGTTCCTGCGCGACTGATGCAGCGGATCCTGACGCGGACGCGACTGCGGGCCGGGAACGAGGCGGCGTACGACACCGTGCACGCCTCGGTCCCGCCCGCGCTCGCGGCACGACTGCGCGAGGCCGGCGTGCACGACTGGACGATCTGGCGGGACGGGCTCGACCTGGTCCACCTGATCGAGGTCGAGGACCACCGGGCGATGCGCCGGGCGCTCGCCGACGACCCGGTCAACGCCGAGTGGCAGGAGACGATCAACCCGCTGCTCCAGGCGGCCGACGACTACTCGGGCGACGACGACGGCGTCCCGCTGGTCTGGTCGCTGGCGGACCAGGTGGACGGCGTGGACCAGGTGGCCCCGTGACGGACCTCGCCCTCGACCTGGACCGTGGGCCGTTCTGGTTCGGTGGGGCCGGCATCGGCAACCTGCTCCGTCCGGTCTCCGACGACGACGCCCGCGACACGGTCGACGCCGCCTGGGACGCCGGGGTGCGCGGGTTCGACACCGCTCCGCACTACGGCCTCGGATTGTCCGAACGACGGCTCGGGGTGGCGCTCGCCGGACGCCCCCGGCAGGAGTTCCTCGTGTCGACGAAGGTCGGTCGGGTGCTCGTGCCGGGGCGCGGCGACGGCGACGACCTGGCGTCCGGGGGCTTCGCGGTGCCGGACGACACCGTGCGGCAGTGGGACCCGTCGCCCTCGGGCGTGCGGCGCTCGCTCGACGACTCGCTCGGCCGGCTCGGGCTCGACCACGTCGACGTCGCCTACCTGCACGACCCGGACGTCTACTCGCTCACCGACGGCCTGACCCAGGCGCTGCCGACCCTCGCCGAGCTCCGCGACGAGGGCGTCGTGCGGGCGGTCGGCGTCGGGTCGAACTCCGTCGAGGCGCTGTCGGCGGCCGTCGACACCGGGCTCTGCGACGTCGTCATGCTCGCCGGCCGGTACACGCTGCTCGAGCAACCGGCGGCGGCGCTCGTCGACCGGTGCGCGGCGCTGGGCGTCGCGGTCGTCGCGGTCGGCGTCTACAACTCGGGGCTGCTCGGGCAGGAGCGCCCCGCGGCCGGCGTGACCTACGACTACGCCGAGGCGCCCGCGCGGTTGCTCGCGCGGGCGAACGCCATCGCCGACGTGTGCGACCGCCACGGGGTCACCCTGCCCGAGGCCGCGCTGGCGTTCCCACGGCGGGCCCCGGCGGTCGCCGCGATCGCCCTCGGCGTGCAGTCCGCCGACCAGGTGCGCTCGAACGTCGCCCGGGCCGCCGCCGTCGTGCCCGAGGCGCTCTGGGACGACCTGCGTGCTGCGGGCCTGCTCGACACCTGACCCACGCACGACGAAGGCACCCCGGCCACGCGGTTGCGCGGTTCGGGGTGCCTTCGGTAGTGCGCCGGCGAGGCCGACTGGTGCGACTAGCGGTTGCGCGAGCCGCGGCCCGAGACACGCACGTAGATGAGCAGCACGATGATCGCGCCGATGATCGACCCGATGATGCCGGCAGGCTGGAAGAAGCCGTCGGCCAGGTCGTGGCGGAAGATCAGGAACCCGAGGAACCCGCCTACGAACGAGCCGATGATGCCGAGCAGGATCGTCATGGGGATGGAGATGTGCTGCTTGCCCGGAACGACGAGTCGTGCGATGGCGCCGGCGATGAGGCCGACGACGATCAGTCCGATGATGGTGCCGATGACGCCCATGGTGTTCTCCTTGTTCTGCGGCCGGTCCGAGCAGCGGCAAGACGCCGTGCTGTGGGCCGACGGCCAACGAAACACGGAACTACCTGGGAGGATTGTCGGGTTCAGTCCAGGGAGCGCCGCAACCAGCGCTCGACCCCTTCGACGTGGGACACGACGAGGGCCTGCACGAGCTGCGGGTCGCGGCGTCGGATGGCGTCGACGATGGCCGCGTGCTCGTCGAGGGTCCGCTGCACCGAGCCGTTCTGGGTCAGCCCCCGCCACACCCGCACCCGTACCGTCTTGCTCGACAGGGCGTCGAGCAGTCCGGACAGGTACTGGTTGCCGCCGATGCCCGCGATGGTCGAGTGGAACAACAGGTCGTGGGCGACGAGGTCCTCGACGCCGGTGTCGTCGGTGACGGACTGCATCAGGGTCGCGAGTTCGTCGATCTGCTGTTCCGTGGCACGCGCGGTCGCCAGGACGGCGGACGCCGGTTCCAGGATGCGTCGCACCTCGAGCAGGTCGACGAGCGACCGGTCGTGGTGCATGTCGACGACGAACGACACCGCCTCGAGCAGGACGCCTGGTTCGAGGGACGTCACGTACGTGCCGTCGCCGCGTCGGACGTCGAGCACGCGGATGAGCTCGAGCGCCTTCACCGCTTCACGCAGGCTGTTCCGCGACAGGCCGAGCGACTCGCTCAGTTCCTTCTCGGGCGGGAGGCGCTGGCCGGGTTGGAGCTCGCCGCTCACGATCATCTGCTGGATGCGTGCGATCGCATCGTCGGTCAACGACGCCACGTCACCACCTCCTGTGGACCCGGCCGCCTGTGCGACGGGACGTCCCGACGATACCCGGGACGGGCCTCCAGGCCGTGCGGCGGAGCCGTGGCGCGATCACGCCGGCCGCAGCCGGAGCGCCTGCATCCCGCCGTCGACCGCCAGCTCGACGCCCGTCGTCGACCGGGCGAGCGGGCTCGTCAGGTAGGCGACCGCCTCGGCCACCTCGGCTGCCTGCACCAGTCGGCCGTGCGGCTGGCGTGCCTCGAGCGCGGCGCGTTCGGCTGCCGGGTCGTCCGCGGTCGACAGGAGCCGTGCGATCCACGGGGTGTCGGCGGTGCCCGGGTTGACGGCGTTGACGCGGATGCCCTCGCGGACGTGGTCGGCTGCCATCGCGCGGGTGAGTGCGGAGATCGCCCCCTTCGTGGCCGAGTACAGCGCACGCTGGGGGAGCCCGGCGGTGGCCGCGACGGAGCAGGTGTTGACGATGCTCGCGCTGTCGGAGGCCCGGAGGTGGGGGAGTGCGGCGCGGGACAGGCGAACGGCACCGAGCACGTTGACCTCGTACACGCGGCGCCACTCGTCGTCGGTGTTGTCCTCGACGCTCCCCTGAGCGCCGATGCCGGCGTTGTTCACGAGCACGTCGAGACCGCCGAGCTGGTCGACGGCCGACGCGACGGCGGCACGGACGGACTCGTCGGACGACACGTCGCAGGTGACGGAGACGAGTCCCTCGGCGGTGGACGGCTGCAGGTCGAGCACGGCGACCGCTGCGCCGCGCTCCCGCAGGGCTGCCGCGATGGCCGCGCCGATGCCGGAGGCGCCGCCGGTGACGATCGCGCGGAGACCCGCGTGGCTGCCGGGCGTCCCGGTGGTGCCGGTGGTGCCGGTCTGGTCGGTGGTGTCGGTCATCAGGCTGCTCCTACGGTCTGGCGCTGCGAGCCGAGCCCGTCGGCGGTGAGTTCGACCACGTCGCCGGGCTGCAGGTACGGCGCGTGTCCTGCGAGGGCGACCCCGGCCGGGGTGCCCGTGCTGATGACGTCGCCGGGGTACAGCACCATGAACTGCGACAGGTACCGGACGATCTCGACGGGTCGGAAGATCATGTCGGCGGTGGTGCCGTCCTGCCGCACCTCGCCGTTGACGGTGAGCCGGAGCGCGAGCGCCGCCGGGTCGACCTGGTCGGGGGTGACCAGCCACGGGCCGAGCGGGTTGAAGGTCTCGCAGGACTTCCCCTTGTCCCACTGCCCGCCGCGCTCGAGCTGGAAGGCGCGTTCGGAGACGTCGTTCGCGATGGTGTAGCCCGCGATGCAGGCGCTCGCCGCCTCGTCGGAGTCGCAGTACCGGGCGGTGGCGCCGATGACGACGGCGAGTTCGATCTCCCAGTCGGTCTTCTCGCTGCCGCGGGGGATCAGGACCTGGTCGTCCGGGCCGATCACCGTCATCGGGTCCTTCATGAACACGATCGGCTCGGTCGGGATCTCGGCGCCGGTCTCGGCGGCATGGTCGCGGTAGTTCAGGCCGATGCAGACGACCTTGCCGGGGCGGGCCACCGGTGCGCCGCGACGCAGGCCCTCTGCGTCGGGCAGCACCCGGACGTCGCCGGCGTCGCGCGCGTGCCGGACGCGGGCGACCGGGTCCGCTGCCAGGAAGGCGCCGCTGATGTCGGTCGTGATCGGGCGGAGGTCGAGGACCTCGCCGTCGGTGTCGACCGCGACGGGGATCTCGTCGCCCGCGGGGCCGAGTCGTGCGAACTGCATCGTTCCTCGCTCTCCGGCTGCACCGGCGCAACCAGAGACATCCTATGTCTGGTCCGAGGTGTCGACAAGGTTCCGGGTGCTGAGGGTCCTGTCATGCAGGTAGGTGCGCTCCGCCGTACCGCCGAGGATCGCCTGGCGCTCGTCCGGGCTCAGGTCGGCCAGTGCCTCGGTGGTGCGTCGGACCACGTCGTCGTAGGTCGTGGCGAGTGTCGAGACGGGCCAGTCCGACCCGAACATCGACCGCGCCGGGCCGAACCGCTCGACCACGGCGCGGACGTACCGGTCGACCGGCTGCCGTCGCCACTCCGGGCCGGCCTCGGTGAACAGGCCGGACACCTTGCAGACGACTGTGGGGCGTGCGGCGAAGTCATCCATCCGGCTCGGCCACCCGGGGCCCCCGCCCGCGATGTCGGGCTTGCCGGCGTGGTCGAGGACGAACGAGGCCTCGGGCACGGCGTCGACCAGTGTCAGCGCTGCACGGTGCTCCCGTGCGCGGACGAGCAGGTCGAACACCAGGCCGGCGGCGGCGAGGGCGCGGACGCCTCGGACGACCTCGGGCCGGGCGAGCCAGTCCGGGTCCGGTTCGTCTTGCGCCTGGTGCCGGATGCCGACCAGGCGGTTCCCGGCCACGGGGGTGCGACCGGGTCGTGCGACGAGGGCGACGAGGGCGGCGATCCGGTCGGCGACGTCCGGGGCGGTCAGGTCCACCCAGCCGACGACCCCGGCGACCGGCTCGGGCTGCTCGAGGAGCCAAGCGGTCTCGCCGGGGTCGTGCACGGCCTGCACGACGATCGTCCGGGTGACGTCGGTGCTCCGAGCGGCGGCGCGCAGGTCGTCCACGTCGAACCGTCGGCGGATCGGAGCGACCGAGTCGTCCATCCAGGGGTACGGCCGGTCGGCGGGATCCCAGAGGTGGTGGTGAGCGTCGATGATCACGCGCTCATGATGCCTGATTCATCCGATGTTCACCCGCGCGTTGCCGGTGCGGCTCAGACGACGCCGGAGGCCTCGAGCTCGGCGCGCAGCTCGGCGTCGGACGGCTCGACGAAGTGCTTGCCGTTCGGCAGCACCACGACGGGGATGTTCTTCCGGCCGCTGATCGCCTCGGCACGGTCCGCCGCGGACAGGTCCTGCTCCACGTCGACGTACTCGTAGTCCACGCCGAGGGTGTCGAGCAGCGCCTTGGACCGACGGCAGTCGCGGCACCAGTCGGCGCCGAACATGGTCACGCGGTCGGGGGCAGTCGTCGCATCGCTCATGTGCAGAGAGTACGTCGGAGCGACACCGGGCATTCCCGACGCCCGAGCCGCAGGGCGACAGGACCGCAGGCCTCCGCAGCAGGCGCGTGCCCGGCCTCGCCCTACGATTGGCACATGCCGCCAGCACCCGACCCCGCGACGCTGGCCTGGGCCTCGGCGGCTGTCCGGCGGTTCGCCGCTGCGACCAACCTGCTCGTCGCCGCCCGCCGGTTCCGCATAGTCGGCGGGGACCCCCGGGATGCCACGGCGCTCCGGCACCTGCTGACCGCACTCGGCGCGCGCGAGGCCGACGAACAGCAGCAGCCGAACCCGCAGCAGCCGTCCGACCTGGTCGACCAGCTCTGGTGTCTCGGCACGCCCGAGGAATCGACGCCCGCCGTCGAGCAGGCAGCCGACCGCCCGCGCGGCGCCACCCTGGTCGTCATCGACGCCGGTCGGTACCTGCCCGCCGTCGACGAGGACGCCTTCGGTCCCGTCGCACCCGCCCGCCCCGGCGTCCTCGCCGTTCCGATGCTCTCCGACGACGTCTTCCTCGTCTCCACCGGCCGCGACCCCGAGCACGACCCCCCAGCCGAGGCCCGCCTGCGATGGGCCCGGCGGTCGATGCCGGTCGCCCGGTCGGTCGCCGCCGAACTCCGCGACGGCGGACTCCTTCGTGGCACACGCATCGGCGTCGCGATGTTCCTCGAACCCAAGACGGCGGTGCTGAGCCTGCTGCTCCGCGATGCCGGTGCCGAGGTCGTCGTCTACGCCCACGCCGACGAGACCGACGACGCCGTCGCTGACGCACTGCGGTCCGCCGGCCTGACGGTGTTCGCGAGCAGCACCGCGACACTCGCCGAACAGAAGCGGCTGGCCCTCGCGATGCTCGACACGGCGCCGCACATCCTGCTCGACGACGGGGCACACGTCATCCGGCTCGCCCACCAGGAGCGCCCCGACCTGCTGCCGACGATGCTCGGCGCCGCCGAGGAGACCACGAGCGGCCTGCGGCCCCTGCGTGTGCTGGCAGCGCGCGGCGAGCTCGGCATCCCCGTGATCGCGGTGAACGACGCCCGCACCAAGACGTTCTTCGACAACCGGTACGGCACCGGGCAGTCGACGGTGTTCGCGGTGCTCGACCTGGTCGACGGGCTCGCGTCCGGCGCACACCGATTGCAGGCTGGGCCCACGCCGCCGGTTCCGGCTCGACGCGCCAGCGGCGGGCTGGCCGTGCCGGTGGGGAGAGGCGCGGCGGCCGTCGCCGGGTTCGGGCACGTCGGCGAAGGGGTCGCCCTGGTGCTCGCCGCCCTCGGGTTCCGGGTGACGGTCGCCGAGACCGACCCGGTCCGCGCCCTGCAGGCCCGCTTCGCCGGGTACGCCGTGGCCCCGCTGGTCCAGGCGGTGCGTGACGCCGACCTCGTGATGAGCGCCACCGGGGTGCCGGACACCATCGACCTCGAGGTGCTCCGTGCTTGCGCGGACGGCGCGATCGTCGCCGTCGCCGGTGGGGTCGACCAAGAGATCGCGGTCGACGACGCCCTCGCCGCCGGGGTCGAACGGCGGCCCGTGGGGCCGAAGGCCGAGCGGTTCGTGTTCCCCGGCGTCGACGGCGGGCCGATCGTGCTCGACGACGGTGGCTGCATCAACATCACCGCGGCCGAGGGCAACCCGGTCGAGATCATGGACCTGTCCTTCGCCGTGCAGCTCGGCGCCGTCCGGATGCTCCTGGAACGCGGCGACGAGCTGGAGCGTGCCGTCGTGCCGATCGACCCCGCGGTCGACGACATCACCGCCCGCACTGCGCTCGCCGCCTTCGGAACGCACGTCGGGCCTCTCCCCACCGGCACGGCCGGGCTGCCGCTGGCGCGTCAGACCGGAACCGGCGGCGTGGGCCCAGGCCTCCCCCCTGAACACCCGGCGGACCGCGAGCCGGACGTCCGGACGCACCGTTTCGGAGACCCCACGTGAGCGCCCGACAGCACCCGGTCACGGTGCACTCGGCGCGCGTCGTCGTGCCGATGACCGCGCCGCCGATCGCGGACGGCGCGGTCGCCGTGCAGGACGGCCGCATCCTGCACGTCGGCGACCGGTCGTGGGTCATCGACCAGCTCACCGGGTCCGGCGCGACGTTCACCGAGCGGCAGTGGCGTGGCGCGCTCCTACCCGGACTCGTGAACGCGCACTCGCACCTGCAGTACACCGGCATGGCCAGTGTCGGCCAGCGCCAGTACGGCGGATTCGAGGACTGGGCCGCGGCGTTCAACGTCGACTACGCCGAACCCCACGACTGGCGGGCCGAAGCCGCGGACGGTGCACGGGCGTCGATCCTGGCCGGCGTCACGAGCATCGCGGACATCGTCACCGACATCGAGGCCGCCACCGCGCTGCAGGACGCCGGGCTCGGCGGCATCGCGTACTGGGAGGTCATGGACTGGGAGAACGACGCCTGGCAGTCGCACGGTCGCGACCAGGTGCTCGACGAACTCGACCGGATCCCCACGACGCCCGGTGCGGGTCTGTCGCCGCACGCGCCGTACTCGCTCGAGGTCGCCCCGCTGCTCGAGCTCCCCGACATCGTGCGGCAGCGCGGTCTGCGACTGCACCTGCACCTCGGCGAAGCGGCGTTCGAGGGGGAGCGCACCGCCCTCGGTCCGGTCCCCGGGCTCGACGGGGTCGACGGCGTCGGACACGGGAACGACTGGCACCTGGCGAACGTGCCGTCGTTCCGGGCGCTGCGAGCCCTGGGCTTCGGCGCGAGTGCCACCGCGTTCGTCGACCGGCTCGGGGTGCTCGGCCCGGACTGCCACATCGCCCACGGCGTCTACATGACCGCGGCCGACCGGGCCCTCCTGCGTGCCCGGGGCACCGCCGTCGCACTGTGCCCGCGGTCGAACGCCGTCATCGGCCTCGATCCGCCGCCCGTCGCCGACTACCTGCGCGAGGGCAGCCCGATCGCCATCGGCACCGACTCCCTGTCGTCGTCGCCGTCCCTCGACCTGGTGGCCGACGTCACCGCGCTGCACCGGATCGCCCGCGCCCAGGGCTACGGGCACCGGGACCTGCACGAGCGGCTGCTCGCGGCGGCGACCCTCGGGGGCGCGCACGCGATGGGGCTCGCCGTCGGGCCGGACCGCATCGGGCACCTCGCCGTCGGGGCGCGTGCCGACCTGGCGGTCTTCGACGTCGATGCCCGTACCGTGCCGGACGCGCTTGCCGAGCTCGTCGAGGACGGCGCCGGGCGGGCGGCCGCCACCGTGATCCGCGGGGTCGTCCGTGCCGCGGCGGGCGTCGTCACCGAACCGGCTTCCCCGCGCATGGACATCCCCGCACCGCACCAGGAGGAACGATGACCGAGACCGCACCCCGCCCCGGCATGGCCGCCCGTCGCACCGTCGACGGCGACCTGATCGAGTGGCTCGACGTGCCGAAGCGCGCCATCGCCCTCGGCATGGAACCGCACCCCGAGGGCGGTTGGTACGTCCGCACCTGGACCTCGCCGGCGACGGTCACCACCCCCGCGGGGGACCGTCCGGCCGCCACCCTGATCCACTTCCTGCTGCCCCCGGGCGAGGCCTCGGCCTGGCACCGGGTCACGAGCGACGAGATCTGGATGTGGCACGGTCCGGACACCGTCGACCTGCAGCTCGGCGGCGACGGTGACGTCCCCGAGCCCGGCGCGACGATCACGCTCGGCCCGGACGCCGGCCGCGACCGGGTGAACGACGCGCAGGCGTTCGTGCGCGGCGGGGTGTGGCAGCGGACGATCCCGGGCGACGGCGAAGTGCTGCTGAGCTGCCTGGTGTCGCCGGGCTTCTCGTTCGACGACTTCACGATGGCCGACGACGGGGACTCTGCCGCCGAGTAGCACCGCGACACCGTTTCGCGTTGGTATCCCACCGCGAAGTACACTTCGACCTGCCCCCACCCCCCCCTCGCACGAAGGCCCGACCGTGACCCGTCCCCTCCGCTTCACCCTCGCCGTCGCCACCGCCGCGGTCGCCGCCCTCGCCCTGTCGGCCTGCTCCGCCGGGGGCAGCAGCAACGCCGACGGCACCGTGACCGACGGCAAGCTCACGATCGCCACCGGTGACCCGGCGTACTCGCCCTGGGTCGAGGACAACAAGCCGCAGTCCGGCAAGGGCTTCGAGTCCGCCGTCGCGTACGCCGTCGCGAAGGAGATGGGCTACGGCAAGTCCGACGTCGTCTGGAAGCGCAGCACCTTCGACAGCGCCATCGCCCCGGGCCCGAAGGACTGGGACCTCAACGTCCAGCAGTTCTCGATCGACGCGAAGCGCAAGAAGGCCGTCGACATGTCGAGCGCGTACTACACGACGACGCAGGCTGTGGTCACGACGGAGAAGTCGAAGGCCGCCGACGACACCACGATCGCGGCGCTCAAGCAGGACGCCATCGGTGTCGCGACCGGCTCGACGAGCATCGCGAGCGTCAAGGACGTCCTCGGGGTCACCCCGCAGGTGTTCAACTCGAACGACGACGCCGTGCTCGCACTCAAGTCCGGCCAGATCGACGCCATCGTCACCGACCTGCCGACGGCGTTCTACATGTCCGGCGCGCAGCTCGACGACGGGACCGTGTCGGCGCAGTTCCCCGACGACGGCAAGGGCGACCAGTTCGGCTTCGTCCTGCCGAAGGACTCGGAGCTCACGAGCAAGGTCGACAAGGCCCTCAAGACCCTCGACGACGACGGCACCCTGCAGGAGCTGCAGACCAAGTGGCTGTCGTCCGAGACCGGCACCCCGGTCCTGAAGTAACCGCATGACGCTGCCAGCAGGCGCCGGCGCCCCGGTGGCCGCCCCCGCGCCGAGCCAGGTCGAGCTCGAGCGTCGGCTCTACCGTCGCCAGCGGGGCCGTCGTTCGGTCGTCGTGTCGGTCGTCTCCACCCTGGTCGTGCTCGCCGTCGTGTACTTCGGCGTCGTGAACACCCCCGGCTGGGCGGCGGTGCAGCAGTCGTTCTTCGACCCCGAGACCGCGATCGACACGTTCCCGGACATCCTGCTGGGCCTGTGGCTGAACGTCCGGATCCTGTTCTTCAGCGCCATCGGCGTCGCCGTGTTCGGCACCCTGCTCGCGGTCGTGCGGGGCCTGCGCAACCCGGTGTTCTTCCCGCTGCGGATGCTCGCGACCGGGTACACGGACCTGTTCCGCGGCCTGCCGCTCATCATCGTGCTCTACCTGGTCGGCTACGGCATCCCGGGGCTCGGGGTGTTCCCACGGCTGCCCGCCGAGGTCTGGGGCACGATCGCGATCACCCTGACCTACTCGTCGTACATCGCCGAGGTGCTCCGGGCCGGCATGGAGGCCGTGCACCCCTCGCAGCGCCTGGCCGCCCGGTCGCTCGGGCTCTCGCACGCCAAGACGCTGCGCCTCGTGGTGCTGCCGCAGGCGATCCGCAAGGTCACGCCGGCGCTCATGAACGACTTCGTGTCGATGCAGAAGGACGTCGGCCTGGTCTCGATCCTCGGCGCCGTCGACGCGGTCCGCTCCGCCCAGATCGCGCAGGCCGAGACCTACAACTTCACCCCCTACTTCGTCGCCGGGCTGCTGTTCGTGGTGATCAGCCTGCCGCTGATCCGCGTCACGGACGCGATCGCGCGTCGGCAGCAGCGGCGTGAGCAGATCGGAGGGACCGTATGAGCGAGGCAGGCCTGGAGGCCCGTGGTGCGTCCGGTACGGACGCCGCGGTCCTCGAGCTGCGCGGGTTGCGCAAGGCCTTCGGCGAGCACGAGGTCCTGCGCGGGATCGACCTGACGGTGCACCGCCACCAGGTCATCTGTGTCATCGGGGCGTCCGGGTCGGGCAAGTCGACGCTGCTCAAGACGGTCAACCTGCTCGAGGGCATCGACGACGGCGAGATCCTGCTGCAGGGCACGGACATCGCCGACCCGCGCGTCGCCGTCGACGCCGTGCGGGCCCGCATCGGCGTGGTGTTCCAGCAGTTCAACCTGTTCCCGCACATGAGCGTGCTCGACAACGTCACGCTCGCTTCCCGTCAGGTGCACGGCATCGGACGGGCCCAGGCCGAGGAGACCGCGCGACGGTTGCTCGACCGGATCGGCCTCGCTTCGTTCGCCGACGCGTACCCCGACCGGCTGTCCGGCGGGCAGCAGCAGCGCGTCGCCATCGTCCGGGCCATCGCGTCCGACCCCGAGCTGCTGTTGCTCGACGAGGTCACGAGTGCGCTCGACCCCCAGCTCGTCGGCGAGGTGCTCGACCTGGTCACCGAGCTGAAGCGGCAGGGCTCGACGATCCTGATGACGACGCACGAGATGCACTTCGCGCGGAACGTCGCCGACCGGATCGTCTTCCTGCACCGCGGCGAGGTCGTCGAGCAGGGATCGCCCGCCGAGGTCCTCGACCACCCGCAGCACCCCGCGCTGGTCGAGTTCCTCGCCCGCGTGCACGCCTAGGGCGTCAGCAGCACCTTGCCGATCACCTCACCGTCGCGCACGCGGCGGTGGGCCTCCTCGACCTCGGCGAGCGGCAGTACCGAGTCGATGACCGGTCGGATGCTGCCGTCGGCGACGAAGGGCCAGACGTGCTCGCGGACGGCGGCGACGATCGCGGCCTTCTCGGCGAGCGGCCGGGCGCGCAGGGTCGTGCCGCTGATCGACGCGCGCTTGCGCATCAGCACCCCGAAGTCGAGCTCGGCGGTGCGGCCGCTGCCCGCGGCGATCACCGCGATGTGCCCGTTCGGGGCGAGGGCCTGCAGGTTCCGGTCCAGGTAGGACGGGCCGACGACGTCGAGCACCACGTCGACACCGACCCCGTCGGTGAACGCCAGGACGCGCTCCACGAAGTCCTCGGTGCGGTGGTCGACGACCAGGTCGGCACCGAGGTCCCGGGACGCGGCGACCTTGCGCTCCCCACCGCTCGTCGCGATGACCGTCGCACCGAGGGCCTTCGCCCACAGCACCGCGTGCGACCCCATGCCGCCCGTGCCACCGTGCACCAGGAGCGTCTGCCCGGGTCGGAGCCCGGCGAGCATGCCGATGTTCGAGTAGACCGTGCAGGCGGCTTCGGGCAGACCGGCGGCCTCGACCAGGTCGACCCCGTCGGGGACCGGCAGTACCTGGGTGACCGGGGCGACGACGAGCGACGCGTACCCGCCGCCGGAGAGCAGTGCGCACACCCGGTCGCCCACCGCGACGGTCGTGACCCCGGTGCCGACGGCCCGGACCGTGCCGGAGACCTCGAGCCCGAGGACGTCCGAGGCCCCGGGCGGCGGCGGGTAGTTCCCGGCGCGCTGCTGCAGGTCCGCGTTGTTGACGCCGGCGGCGGCGACCTCGATCAGGACCTCGTCGGTGCCGGGTCGGGGGTCGGGCAGGTCGGTGACGGACATGGAAGCGTGGTCGAACGTGATGGCGTGCATGCCCTCGACGGTACGCGCCCCGTCCCTCGTGCCGGCTGTCGGGGGCCGCGGCCGGCCGGACCCGGAGCGGATCTTCCCTGTACGCTCGATCATGGATCTGCACCTCATCCGGGGGAGTGCGGACGGATCGAGGGGGACCCTCCACCATGCCCAAGAAGCTCATCGCGCTGGCCACCGCCGGCCTCGCACTCACGCTGCTCGCCGGTTGCTCCACCGGGCCGTCCAAGGCCGAGCAGTGCACCCAGTTCGAGAAGACCGTCAAGTCCGCTGCCGAGGGCGTGCAGTCCGAGGCCGCGAACCTGCAGTCCGACCCGGACGCCGCCGTCACGAAGCTCAAGGAGCTCGACGCGAAGATCTCCGACGGCGTCGACGACCTGTCGGACGACGACCTGAAGGCCAAGGGCGACGCCTTCGAAGAGGCCTACGGCGACCTGGTCGACGACATCGAGGACATCGCCGAGGACCCGAAGTCGGCCGACGTCTCGGGCCTGACGAAGTCCAGCACCAAGGTGCAGGACGCCGGCAACGCGTTCCAGAAGGAGTGCAACTCCTGATGCGCCGCACCCTCACCGCGCTGGCCACGGCCGGCCTCGCACTCACGCTGCTCGCCGGTTGCTCCGGCGGTGACGGTGGCAACGGTGGCAACTCGTCCGGCGGTGACTCGGGGGCGTCCAGTGCGCCCTCGGCGTCGAAGACCGCGGCGGCACCCGCGCAGAGCAAGCAGGAGGCCTGCTCCCTGCTCGAGAACGAACTCGCGTCGTTCCTCAAGGAGCAGGGGGCCAACACGGCTCCGTCCGACGTGAAGGCCCGCGGGGCGCTCATCGGCGAGTTCGTCCAGCGCATCGACTCGGCGCTGACGAAGGTCTCGAACGAGCAGGTGCACGACACGTTCGAGGAGTTCTCGGGCGCGGCCAAGCGCTACAGCTCGGCCATCGAGTCCGGTTCGGCAGAGGACTCGACCGAGGTCAAGAAGGCCCAGTCCGACGTGCAGAGCACGCTCGACCAGGTTTCGGCCGTCTGCCCCGCCAAGAGCTGACCGCCACCGCGCACCACACACGACGACGCCCCGCCCTCCTGCGAAGGAGCGGCGGGGCGTCGTGCATCCCAGGGGGACGGGTCAGGCGGCCGCGGCCTGCGACGCGTCGAGCCGTGCGACGTCCTCCGGTCGCAGCCGCACGGTCGGCGCGGTGATCGAGTTCAGGATCGACTGCGGGCGCGACGCCCCGGGGATCGGGACGACGACGTCGCTCTTCTGCAGCTCCCACGCCAGGGCGATGACCTGCGGGGTGACGCCACGGTCGCGGGCGATGTAGGCGAAGTCCTCGAACGCCGTGCCGAGGTCCGCCGCACTCCCGATGCCGCCGAGGGGGCTCCACGGCAGGAACGCGATGCCGAGCTCGTCGCACAGTTCGAGCTCCGGCTCGCTCGAGCGGAACTTCGGCGAGTACTGGTTCTGCACCGAGGCCAGGCGTCCGCCGAGCACCTCGTTCGCGGTGCGGATCTGGTCCGGGTCGGCGTTCGAGATGCCCGCCATCCGGATGACGCCCTCGTCGAGCAGCTCGGCGAGCGCCCCGATCGAGTCGGCGTAGGGCACCGCGGGGTCGGGACGGTGGAACTGGTACAGGCCGATCTGCTCGACGCCGAGCCGCTTCGCCGACGCCTTCGCCGCCTCCTTCAGGTACTCCGGGTGCCCGTTCTGGGTCCAGTTGCCGGCTTCGGGGCGCAGGTGTCCGCCCTTCGTCGCGATGAGCACGGCCGAGGTGTCGTCGTGGTACTCCCGGACGGCCCGCGCGATGAGCTCCTCGTTGTGCCCCACCTCGTCGTGGCCGCCGAGGTGGTAGGCGTCGGCGGTGTCGATGAGCGTGACACCGTTCTCGAGCGCTGCGTGGATCGTGGCGATGGACTGACGCTCGTCCGGTCGGCCCTCGATCGACATGGGCATCCCGCCCAGACCGATGGCACTGACGGACACGTCTCCGATGACTCGTTGCTTCATCGGCCCAGCATGCGCCGGGGGTGCGCCCGCACGCCCAGGTGGTCACGCCGTGACCGTGACCGACAGGCGGACGGGAGGCCCGTGGCGGCCCCGCCTTCGCGCCTCCAGGCCGGAACGGACACGCGTTCTCCGACAGGACACGCGTCGATCGACGCGTGTCCTGTCGGAAGGGTGGTGTCGGTCAGGCGCTGGCGGACACCGACGACGCGGCGGAACCGCTGTCGACGGCGTTCGCGAACACGACGCCGCCCCAGGCGATGACGACGATCGCGAGCACGAAGCCGATCGCGGCGATCCACCACGACGGCTTGCGGCGGATCCAGGCGCCGATCGACAGCACGATCGTGGCGACCCCGATGACGAACGCGCCACCGACCGCGATGGCGGCGCCACCGAAGTACCCGCCGGGCGAGCACCCGGCCGAGGCGTCGCACGACGTCGTGGCCGAGGCGACCGCGATGATGCCGACGACCGCCGTGATCGCGGTCATCACGGCACCGAACACCAGGAGCAGGACCGTCGAGATCCGGTCGGCGAGCTTCGCCGGCGGGAACAACGTGGTGCCGCCGCGCTCCCACGCCGCGCGCTGCGCGTCCGTGGGGCCGGAGGAGGGCTGCTGCGGAGGGCCGGGGACGTTGGACCAGGTCATGCGTGCAGTCCTACCGCGCCTCGACCCCGAACGCCTGTGCGAGCCGCTGGATCTTCTGCGCCCGACCGAGTCGGGGCAGGTCGGAACCGTCGCGGATGACCCGGCCGCGGGCCTCGAAGTCGTCCAGGAAGTCCTGTGCCCAGGCGACGTCGGTCGGGGTGGGGGAGATGACCTCGTTGATGACGGGGAGCTGCTCGGTGTCCAGGCAGAGCTTGCCGGTGAGGCCGAGCGACACGGCGACCTGCGACTGCTCGCGGAGGATCGGGTGCGACGACCCGACCGTGGGGCCGTCGATCGGGCCGGGCAGGTCGCCGACGCGCGAGGCGACGACGAGCTTCGACCGCGGGTACGCCATCGCGAGGGTGTCGGCGCTCGTCCCGGTGTCGCGGCGGTAGTCGCCGGACCCGAAGGCCAGGCGGAACGCACCCTGCGCCTTGGCGATCGACACGGACTCCTCGATGCCGAGCGCGGACTCGACCAGGGCGATCACCGGCGTCTGGCCGCCGAGCCGGTGCCAGGTGTCGGTGACCTGGGCGGGGGACTCGGTCTTGGCGAGCATGACGCCCTGCAGCCCGGGCAGGCCACGGAGCTCCTCGACGTCGTCGGCCCAGAAGTCCGTCGTGACGTCGTTGATGCGCACCCAGGCCTCGCCACCGCCGGCCAGCCAGGCGGCGACGCCCTGCCGTGCCGAGGGCTTCGCGGCGGGGTCGACGGCGTCCTCGATGTCCAGGATGATCTGGTCGGCGCGGGACCGCTGGGACTTGTCGAACCGATCGGTCGCGGTGCCGGAGACCAGCAGCCACGAGCGTGAGATCTCGGCGGGGACCGATCGACGCCGGTTCGGCGTGGGGGCGGACGGAGCGGTGCGGTCGTCGATGGCCATGCCCCGTTGGTACCACACCCGAGGGGACGAACGCCTCGCTCGGACGCGTGCCGCGTCGATGCGGAAACCCCGAAACCTCGGTTCATTGCCAGAGAGGCCGTCCGGTTCCGCCTACAGTGTCGGATGTGTGGCGAGCGGACAGGGCGACCGACGGTGAGGACGACGTGAACGACGACGTCCCCGTCGAGGGTGCCCGCGCGCGCTCCGACGACGATCGAGACGAGCAGCAGGACGTGGACCAGGAACGGACCGACGACGAGCCGGACCGCATGCTCCGCCCGGAGCTGCAGATGACGAGCCCGCAGGCGATCAGCCTGGGCGACCCGCGGTTGCAGGCGGGCAACGCGGCGGAACCGACGTGGGACGGCTGGCGCACCCAGCTGACCGGGGTCGGTGGCACCAGCCCGCTCACGCACTTCAGCGACCACCCGCGCGCCCGCATCGAGCTGTCGACCACCCACCCCGGTGGTCTCGCGCAGTTCATCACCGGCAAGACGACCCTGCTGTCCAGCCTGATCCGCGACGAGGTGGCGCTCCGTGCCGCCCGCGTGGCCGCCGGACACGTCGAGGCGAAGGGCACCGAGCTCGCCACCGTGCGCGGCATCGACGCCGTGAAGCTCGGCATCGGCATGGCCGACTGGAAGCACGGCGACGAGCAGTTCCGCGGCCCCGTGCTCCTGCGACCGCTGGCGATCCGTCGGCACGGACGCGACTTCGAGGTGCGACTGCTCGGCGAGCCGGTGCTCAACCCGGGCCTCGCCGACGCCCTCCACGAGCAGTTCGGGGTGATCCTCGACGCGCAGTCCTTCGTGGCCCTCGCACAGCAGGACGGCTCGTTCACACCGAACCCCGTCATCGACCGGCTGCGTGGGCTGACCGCGCACATCCCGGGCTTCTCGGTGCACGCCCGACTCGTGGTGTCCGCCTTCGCCGAGGTCGCGACCGGCATGGTCGAGGACACCGGCGACCTGTCGCACCCCGTGCTGGACGCCCTGGCCGGCAACCCGAGCGCGAAGTGGCAGGTCGAGCAGTCCTACCACCCCGTCGAGCAGACCCCGTCGGACGAGCGCAGCCCCGAGACCGACACGCTGCTGCTCGACGCCGACGACGAGCAGGAGAACGTGATCGCCCAGATCACGGCCGGCAACTCCATCGTCGTGAAGACCCTGCCGGGCACCGGTGGCACCCAGACCATCGTGAACGCCCTGGGCGGTCTGGTCGCGGCGAACAAGCGCGTCCTCGTCGTGAGCCCGCGCCGCGCCACCCTGCGGGGCATCGCCGCACGCTTCGGCGAGGTCCAGCTGCCCGGGGTCGCCGTCACGCCGTCGACCCTGCGCCGCGACGTCGTCCGTGCCATCGCCCGCAACGAGAAGGCCGCGCGGCCGAACCTCCGCGAGGTCGACGACGCCCTGGTCCGCCTGCGCAAGGTGCTGAAGGACTACCGCGGCTCGCTCACCCGCAAGGACCCCGACTTCGGCGTCTCGGTGCTCGACTGCTTGGTGGAGCTGTCGCGCCTGTCGCTGCTCCCCGTCGCCCCGTCGACGACCGCCCGGCTGTCGAAGCAGTCCGTGGCCTCGATGGTCGACGGCCGGTCGCGCGTCGCCGAGACCATGGTCAGCGCCGCGAACCTCGGCGAGTTCCGCTACGGCCCCGACGACTCGCCCTGGTACGGCGCGAAGTTCTCCTCGAGCGACGGGGCGCAGCGTGCGCACCGCATCGCGAAGGACCTGGACGCCGACGGCCTGCCGACCCTGCTCCGCCGCGCCCACGACCTGGTGAGCACGACGCACATGCGCCAGTTCACGACGATCAACGAGCTCGGCATCTACCTGCGCCTGCTCACCGAGATCCGCGACACGCTCGACCGCTTCCTGCCGGTGGTGTTCGACCGTTCGGTGTCCGAGCTCGTCGCTGCCACCGCCCCCCGCGGCGAGGGCGCCCCGATGTCGTCCACGAACCGTCGGCGGCTGAAGAAGCTCGCACGTGAGTACGTCCGACCGGGCGTGCACGTGTCCGACCTGCACGAGGCACTGACCCGCGTCCAGCAGCAGCGCGTGCTCTGGCAGCGCTACGTCGCCGCCGGCGTGAACCCCGAGGTGCCGACCGGCATCGCCGACGTGCAGGTGCTGTTCTCGAACGTCGCCGAGGACCTCGCGCGTCTCGACGAGCCGCTGGGCCGCACCGAGCGCGACCGCCAGCTCGCGAACACCCCGGTCGACCAGCTCGTCCCGACCATCGCCGAGCTCGCCGCCGAGTCCGACGTCCTGCACAACCTGCAGGAGCGCACCGAGCTCATGCAGACCCTGCGTGACCTGCAGCTCGAACCGCTCATCACCGACCTGGCGAACCGGCACGTGCCGGACGTGCAGGTGCCGGCCGAGCTCGAGCTCGCCTGGTGGCAGTCCGCCCTCGAGACCATGCTCGAGTCCGACCGGGCCCTGCTCGGCGCGAACACCGACATGCTCGACCGGGTCGAGGCCGACTTCCGCCTGGTGGACGACGCCCACGCGGCCGGGGTCTCCCAGGGCCTGGCGTGGCAGCTCGCCGAGAACTGGAAGGTCGGTCTCGTCGACTGGCCGGAAGAAGCGACGGCGCTCAAGACGCAGCTGCGCGACGGTGCGATCACCTCGCGCCTGCTGCAGGACTCCGCACCGCACCTGTCCCGGTCGATCGCCCCCGTCTGGCTCGCGAGCCCGTACGAGGTGCCGCAGATCGCCGACACGATGCCGTTCGACACCGTGATCCTGGTCGACGCCGGTGCCGTGACGATCGCCGAGACCGTCGGTGCCGTCCGTCGTGCCCGCCAGACCGTCGTGTTCGGTGACCCCGTCACCCAGACGCCGTCGCCGTTCCGCATCGCCGTGGACCCCGAGCACCGGGCGCTGCAGGTCGACGAGGGCACGCTCGACGCGTTCCACGCCGACTCCGCACTCGCGAAGCTCTCCACCCTGCTGCCCACCCTGTCGCTGTCGCGGTCGTACCGCGCCGGCGGCGAGGACCTGGCCGAGCTCGTGAACCGTCGCTTCTACGGCGGCAAGATCGAGTCCCTGCCGTGGGCCGGCTCGTTCCTGGGCCACGGCTCGATCGCGCTCGACTACGTCAGCGACGGCAAGGCCGTCCCCGACCCCGAGTCCGGTGCTGTCGAGAGCGTCGACGCCGAGGTGGACCGCGTGGTCCGGCTCGTCATCGACCACGCCCGCACCCGCCCGACCGAGTCGCTCATGGTCATCACCGCGTCGGCGAAGCACGCCGTGCGGGTCGAGCAGGCCGTGCTGACCGCCGCCCAGGGCCACAAGGACCTGACCGAGTTCGTCATCGGCGACCGCGCCGAACCGTTCATCGTGGCGACGCTCGAGCAGTCGGTGGCGCAGAGCCGCGACCGTGTCGTGTTCTCCATCGGGTACGGCCGCACACCGCACGGCCGCGTGCTGCGCGACTTCGGTCCGCTCGGCAAGCCCGGCGGCGAGCGGCTGCTCGCGGTCGCGATGACCCGTGCCCGTCGCTCGATGGTCATCGTGACGTGCTTCCAGCCGTCCGACATCGAGGCCGAGCGCATGGGCCACGGCACCATCGCCCTCGCCGAGATCCTGGCCGAGGTGCGCGCCCGCACGACCGCCGAGTACGTGCCGGACGACTCCGACCCGTTGCTCGTCGACCTGGCACGTCGCCTCGAGATGCGCGGCATCCCGGTCGCGCTCGGCCACCGTGGCAAGCTCGGCCTCGTCGCCGCGCACGGCGGGGTGTGCGTCACCATCGAGACCGACGCGTCACTGGTGAAGGGGTCGCTGCGCGAGTCCCTCCGCCTGCGTCCCGAGGTGCTCCGTCGTCTCGGCTGGCACTACGTGCGCGTGCACGCGTTCCAGCTGTTCTCCGACCCGGACCGCGTCGCTGACACCGTCGCGTCCGTGCTCGGGGTCGACCGCGGTGCCACGCAGGAGATCTCGATCCCACCGATCCCCGCCCGCCGGTGAGCACGCAGGATCTCGATCCCAGCGTGTCCACGGTCGGCCCCGCCCGCCGATGAGCCGCCGGGCCTCGCGGCCCGCCGGCCCGGTGACGCCGGAGACGGACCAGCTGGTGGGCACGTGGACGCGGGCCGACGACGTGCCGTCAGCCGCGCCTCCCGGATCAGCGGTTCCGCAACCGGACACGGACGACCCGTCGGGAGGCCCGGTGCGGCGCCGCAGACGCGTCACCACCCAGCCGGTGGCGGGCTACGACCCGGCGCCGCCGCCGGAACCGGCGCGACACCGCGACGGTGAGAACGACGACCAGCTCCGGCGCGACGTCCCGCCGCACTGGTAACCGGTAGCCTGGCCCGTGATGACTGACACCGCGCGGCAGCGCCCCGACTGGCAGACCTGGCCGAACCTGATCACGCTGTTCCGCCTCGTGCTGATCCCGGTGTTCATCGGCCTCGTCGTCGCCGGCCACCCGGGGTGGGCGCTCGTCGCCCTCGTCGTGATCGGCGTGAGCGACTGGGCGGACGGCTTCATCGCCCGGAAGTTCGACCAGGGCTCGAAGCTCGGCAAGGCGATCGACCCCGTTGCCGACCGTCTGGCGATCATCGCCATCGTGCTGTCCCTGGTGCTCGTCGGCCTGCTGCCCTGGTGGGTGGTGGCCGTCGTCGTGCTCGTCGACCTGGTGCTCGTCGTCCTGTCGAGCGTGCTGTTCCACGGCAACCCGGACCTCGACGTCACGTGGACGGGCAAGATCCGCTCGGCACTGCTGTTCGTCGGGCTGCCGGTGCTGCTGTTCTCCGCGGTGCACACCGTCGACGAGAACGCGCCGTGGGTCCGGGTCGTGGCCCTGGTCTTCGTCTACCTCGGCACCGCGGGGCACGTCCTCGCCGGCGCCCAGTACGCCGTCGCGATGTTCGCGAAGCGCCGGGCTGTCTCCGCCGCCTGACCCCCCCCCCAGCGCAAAACACCGGTGTTCACGCTGCGCACCGCGGGTTGCGGGTGTGCAGAGCGGGAACACCGGTGTCTTGCGGGTCCGAGCGCGGTCGTGCGCCGGGGCTAGAGCTTCGTCGAGCCGCCGATGCCGGGCCCCTCGGGAGCGTTCGACGGGGCGATGTGCGCCCCCGTGCTCGCGGCGCCACCGTTCTGCGGGCGGAGCAGGTCGCGGATCTCGAGCAGCACTTCGACGTCGGTCGGGGGCACGTCCTGCGGGGTCTGCTCCTCGTCGTTCTTGACGCGCTCGAACGCCACCTTCTTCAGGTGGTTCACGGGCACGACGAGCGCGAAGTACACGACCGCGGCGACGATGACGAAGTTGATGACTGCGCCGATGATCGCGCCGAAGTAGAGCGTTGCGCCTTCGCCGGAGACCGTGGGGATCTTGACCTTCAAGGCTTGGTCGAGGCTCGAGGCGTTGAACACCGCACCGATGAGCGGGTTGATCAGGGCGCTGACGATCGTGCTGACGATCGCGGTGAACGCCGCACCGATGACGACTGCCACGGCCAGGTCGATGACGTTGCCGCGGAGCAGGAACTCCTTGAAGCCCTTCATGCGAGGGTCTCCTTCCGGGTCGAGGACGGCCGCCGAGTGGCGACGCGCCCAATGTATCCGGAGAGCGCAGACCGCGTCAGGACGCGGCGGACTTCGAGCTGCTCGGCTTCGACTCGGGCTTCTTCGCCGGCTCGGACTTCTTCGGCTCCGACTTCGCAGGGGCGCTCGACGACCCCTCGGCCTTCGGCGCCGGGCGGGAGTCGGTGCGGTAGAAGCCACCGCCGTTGAAGGTCACGCCGACGGGGGAGAACACCTTGCGCAGGACGCCGCCGCAGACCGGGCACTCCGTCAGGGTGGCGTCGGAGAACGACTGCTTGATGTCGAACGCGTTGTCGCACTCGGTGCAGCGGTACGAGTAGGTGGGCACATCAGCTCCGGAACGTGATGATGCGTGACGGCGTGATGATGCCGTCGACGGGTTCGTCGTGGGGTTCGCGCGGGACCTCGTCGAGGTACTCCGCGTCGAAGATCACAGCATAGACGGGCGGGCGGTTCGCCATGGACCCGAGGGTCTTGTCGTAGTAGCCGCGCCCCCAGCCCATGCGGACCCCGTCGTGCCCCACCGCCGCCGCGGGGGCGAGGATGGCGTCGACGTCATTGATCGCGAGCGGGGACAGGACCTCACCGACGACCTCGGGCAGGCCGAGCAGGCTCTCGGTCTCGCTCTCACCGTCGCCCACGGCCCAGTCGAGCAGGCCGTCCTCGCGGGTGACGGGCAGCAGCACGCGGATGCCCTGCTCGAAGGCCCAGTTCAGGAACGGCCGGACGTTCGGCTCGTCCGGCGCGGACAGGTACAGGGCGATGGACGTCACCTGGCGCTCCTCGACGAAGCGCTGCAGGGTCGCGGTCAGGGTCTCGGTGTCCGCGTCGCGTTCGGTCGTGGTCCGGGTGCGCCGCCGCTGCCGGAGTTCGGCTCGCAGGGCGCGCTTCTCGTTCCCGAGATCGGCGATCATGCCGAGGAGTCTACCGAGGGGTGTCGTTGCGGCTTCCCGCCGGGAACGCGCGCACTCCCGTGTCCCCCGGAGCGACGACATGCCCTCGAAAGGGGGATCGGATACGGTCTGACCATGGGCTTCCAGATTTCGAAGGCGGTGATCCCGGCCGCAGGGCTGGGTACCCGCTTCCTCCCCGCGACCAAGGCGATGCCGAAGGAGATGCTCCCCGTCGTCGACAAGCCGGCCATCCAGTACGTGGTGGAAGAGGCTGTCGGTGCCGGGCTGACCGACGTGCTGATGATCACCGGGCGCAACAAGAACGCGCTCGAGAACCACTTCGACCACGTGTCGGAGCTCGAGGAGACCCTCCGCAAGAAGGGCGACCACGAGAAGCTGCAGAAGGTGAACCAGTCGACGGACCTCGCCGACATGCACTACGTGCGCCAGGGTGACCCGCTCGGCCTCGGCCACGCGGTGCTCCGCGCGAAGATGCACGTCGGCCGCGAGCCGTTCGCCGTGCTCCTCGGTGACGACATCATCGACGCCCGTGACCCGCTGCTCCAGCGCATGATCGAGGTCCAGGGCGAGAAGAACGCCACCATCGTGGCCCTGCTCGAGGTCCCCGAGTCGCAGACACACCTGTACGGCATCGCCACGGTCGAGCCGACCGAGACCGACGACGTGGTGAAGATCACCGGCCTCGTCGAGAAGCCCCCGCAGGGCGAAGCGCCCTCGAACCTGGCCATCATCGGCCGCTACGTCATCCGTCCCGAGGTCTTCGACGTCCTCGAGAAGCAGGAGCCGGGCAAGGGCGGCGAGATCCAGCTCACCGACGCGCTCATGAAGATGGCGAGCGCGGAAGAGTGGACCGGCGGCGTGTACGGCGTCGTGTTCCGTGGACGCCGGTACGACACCGGTGACAAACTCGACTACATCAAGGCGATCGTGCAGCTCGCCTCGGACCGCGATGACCTCGGCCCCGACCTCAAGTCGTGGCTGAAGGAGTTCAACGCGGGCGAATAGTCGGCCATCCCGCTCGGGTCCGGTGATCACGGACCCGAGCGGGACACCCCGTCCCGCACCGGGGCGGGACCCCGGAGGAACCCAGCGATGACGACGATCCCGACCCTGTCCCACGGGCGGGTCACCATCCGGCCCCTCCGGCTCCGCGACACCCGCGACCTCGACGCGGCACTCGCGACGAACCGCTCTTGGCTCCGCACCTGGGAAGCCACGAACCCCTCCGGACACGTCTCCACCGACGTCCGTGGCAGCATCCGCGCGCTCCAGGCCAACGCCCGCGCGGGACTCGGTCTGCCGTTCGCGATGGAGCTCGACGGCCGCTTCGTCGGGCAGCTCAACGTCTCCGGCATCTCGTACGGCTCGCTCGCGAGCGCCTCGATCGGCTACTGGGTCGTCGAGGACGCCGCCGGCCACAACGTGACGCCGATCTCCGTCGCCCTCGCCGTCGACCACTGCTTCCGGTCGCTCGGCGTGCACCGGATCGAGATCTGCATCCGGCCGGAGAACGCCCCGAGCCTGCGGGTCGTCGAGAAGCTCGGCTTCCGGTACGAGGGGCTCCGTCGCCGCTACATCCACATCAACGGGGACTGGCGCGACCACTTCTGCTTCGCACTGGTGGCCGAAGAAGTCCGCGGTGGCGTCCTCGAGCGCTGGGTCCAGGGGCAGGTGCCCCCTGGCGTGGGGACCGTGCCGCTCGCCGCTCGCGACGAGGCCGCGATGCCGCTGGACACGACGCCGCGCATCTGACGCGCTGCACCTGACGGGCCTGGAGGCGCGGCGCACCGCCCACGGATTCCGCCCCGACACGCGCAACACGCGTCCGGCAATGACGGGGCCGGGGAACCGCCGCCCCTACCGTGTTCGCATGGCAGGAATCGGCTCGTGGGGTGGCGGCATCGTCCTGCTCGTCGCGGCCGTCCTCTGGCTCGTCTACCTGATGCCGTCGTGGGCCGCTCGTCGCCAGTACCTGGCCACCGAGCGGAACGCCATCCGGCTGCAGCAGACCCTCCGGATCCTCGCGCAGACCGCCGAGCTGCCGGACGAGGTCCGCATCGAGATGAACGCGAAGTCACTGGCCCAGGCGCAGCGCGTCGCCCGGTCCGAAGAGGCCAAGCGCACCGCCATCGTCCGGGCCCACGAGGCCGCGCGGCAGCGTGAGATCACCCGCCGCCTCGCCGAGCAGGCCCCGGTGCTCGAGCGGGCATCCGCCGTGCCGGCCCTGACCGCGATGCGGATGCGCCGTTCCCGGCTCGGAGCGACCCTGTTCGGCACGCTCGGCATCGTCATCGCCCTCGTGGTCTTCATCGCATCGCCGTCGCTCTGGCTCGTCGGTGTCGCCGGCCTCGTCGCCGCCGGTGGGTCCGCAGCGGTCCTGGCCCAGCTGCACCAGGTGGCGACGGCGCGGAAGCAGCGTCTCGCGGCCGCCGAGACGGGCGCGATCCGCGCCTCCCGGCAGTCCACCGCGTGGACCGACCCGGCGCCGCCCCTGTCGACGGAACAGCCCGCTGTGCCCGCGCAGGACCGCTCGTGGACCCCGAACCACGTGCCGAAGCCCCTCTACGTGGAGCGACCGGCCGCGCCGGCCGCGTCGCCCGAGTCGTCGGCGGAACTCGCCGCCCGGTTGAAGGAGCGCGTCGCCGCGGCCAAGGCGGAAGCCGAGGCCGAAGCTGCGGCGATCCGTGCGGGCGAGTCGGACCCGTCGCTCGCCACCGTGTCCCGGATGCGTCCCGAGCTCGAAGAGGCGGCGGCGTCGCTGTCCGCGCACGACCAGGGGCGTCTCGCCGAGCGGCTCGGGCTCCGGGCCCCGGCCGCGTCCGCCGGCCTTGCCCCCGGCGCTCGTGCTCCAGCCGCTCCTGCTCCCACCGACGAGCCTGCCGGGCCGCCGAGCAAGTGGGCCGGCATGGGCGTCCTCGACGACGATGCGTACCAGCAGGCCGACCTCGACGCGATCATGCGACGGCGCCGCGCGGTCTGACCCGCGGCACGCCCGACGGGCCACGCGCGATTTCGGCTG
The DNA here is from genome assembly GCF_902506155.1 of Curtobacterium sp. 8I-2. NCBI lineage: Bacteria > Bacillati > Actinomycetota > Actinomycetes > Micrococcales > Microbacteriaceae > Curtobacterium > Curtobacterium sp. 8I-2. The sequence goes on along the minus strand of NZ_LR732827.1, from coordinate 1,133,177 downwards.
GGCCGAACGAGGGTGCTAGTGTGGTCGAGCACTTGGGGCTATGGCGCAGTTGGTAGCGCGTCTCGTTCGCAATGAGAAGGTCAGGGGTTCGAATCCCCTTAGCTCCACCACGTGGCAACCACGAGAACGGCCCGGAACCGACAGGTTCCGGGCCGTTCTGTCGTTGCTGCGCGCGTGCGGTGAGACCTTCCTCCACAGGCCGAGCAACGGGGATCGTTCGACACAGTTCACGCACCGGGGTGGTGTGTTGTCCAACGCATCGCCCTAGACTCCCGGTGCGCCGCAGGGGCGTCGCCGGCCCACCGGGCCCGACCAGGGGGAGAGCATGTTCCGTATCAGTCGTCTCGTCGCGACCATCGCGACCACGGTGGTGGTGGCCGCCGGCATCGCGGTCGCCGGACCGTCCTCGGGTGCGTCCGCGGCGGTCACACCGCTGGGTGTCGACATCTCCTGGCCGCAGTGTGGCAGCCAGGTGCCGACCGACCAGGCGTTCGGCATCGTCGGGGTCAACGAGTCCCTCGGCAACACCACGAACCCGTGCCTCGCCGAACAGCTCGACTGGGCATCGAAGTCCGTCGGCGGTTCGGCCCAGCCGAAGACCCAGCTGTACGCGCTGTTCGCCAACCCGGGGCTCCAGGCCTCGGTCTGGCCGACGTCGAACAGCTACCAGGGCACGGTGCCCACCAACCCGTTCGGCACGTGCGTGACCAAGAGCGGCAAGAAGCAGCTCACCCTGGCCTGCTCGTTCATGTACGGCTACGCCCGCGGGTACGACGACGTCCAGAGCCGTGGGGTCCCGAACCCGTCCGCCTACCGCTGGTGGATCGACGTCGAGACGGGTCTGTCGTACCAGCGCGACACCGCGCAGAACCGTGCGGCGATGCAGGGCATGATCGTCGGGCTCAAGACCGCCGGCGTGAAGCGGATCGGCCTGTACTCGACCGGGTCACAGTGGAAGACCATCGCCGGCACCGTCAAGGCGAACAGCCCGCTGTACGGCCGCTCGAACTGGATCGCGCTCGGCAAGAGCACGGTGACGAAGGCACGGAAGGCCTGCTCCGGCACGCCGCTTCCCGGCGGCACCATCGCCATGGTCCAGGTCGAGGTGCCCTACGGCTCCGGCACCATCGACCGCAACGTCTCCTGCACCTGATCGACCTGACCTGACCGACGGACGGGAGGCCCGCTGCCAGCTGGCAGCGGGCCTCCCGTCCGTCCGAGGGGCGCGTCAGACCCGTCGCCACTGCCCGATCGTCAGCCCGCGATGCTCTCGGTCAGCACGCCGGACTGCGCGAAGGTGGTGTGGATCGCGTTCGCGGCCTGCTCGAAGGCGCGGTTGCCGCGCGAGACGCCGAGCGCGCCGCCCTTGATCGCCGACTTGCCGGATCCGCGCAGCAGTCGGGCGACGGTGCGGCCGTCCGGGGCGATCATGATCTGCACGTCCAGGCGGGTGTGGAACGTACGGTCGTTCGCCATGCCGCCGATGAGCAGCGTCAGGCCGAGACTGCCGCGGGTCGCGCGGAGCGCACCCTGTTCGGCGTCGTCGACGGTGTAGCCCTCGTGGGCGAGCGCGTCGCGCACCTGGGCACGGGCGGTCTCGGGGTCGGTGGCGACGAAGAAGTCGTGGCTCTCGGGCATGTGTGTGTTCCTTCCGAACGGGTCCGCTGGGACACGGAGGACGCTCGTCCCCGGAGATGATCATGCCGTGTCGGAACGACGGAGGTGTCGCTTACGCTGGTCGTGTCATGACTGCCTCGATGAACCGCCGCGCACTCCTGTCCCTCGCCGGCGTCGCCGGGATCGGGTTCGCCGTTGCGGCGTGCTCCTCCGGCAGCGACAAGGGCGGCGACGGCGGCAGCGGCCGGGGCAGCTCCGGCGGCGGGGGCGGGACGACGTCCACCCCCGCGACGAAGCCCGTCGCGAAGGCCCTCGCCCCGGCGCAGGTCCCGCTGGCCGGTGGCGTCACGGTCACCGTCACGGGGGCCGGACTCGCCGCGGTCAAGGGCGTCACCGTCGGTGGTGTCGCTGCGCGCGACGTCGAGGCGACCGCGTCGAAGGTGACCTTCACGGCCCCGCACCAGGCGATGTACACCGCCGGTGACGCCGACGTCGCGCTCTTCACGTCGGCGATCGAGCCGAGTCCGTCCACCAACCAGTCCTCGGACGGCAACGGCAGCGCCGCGAACGACGGGCAGAGCGGCGCCACCCAGGACACCGCGACCACCACGCCCACACCGACCGCAGCCGCCACACCGGACGCGGGCAGTGCCGTCGCGACGACGACCCTCGCGTACGCCGCACTGACCGACGTCGACCGGCAGCTCGCCTACGCGATGCGGTACTGGAAGGACTACAACCTCGCCGAGTACGGCACCATGAACCCGATCGGCGGCGACTGCGCGAACTACGTCAACCAGACGCTCATCGCCCGCGGCTGGAAGCAGCGGTCCGACTGGTACAACCGCGCGGCCGGCGCCGAGCACAGTGCGACGTGGACCTACTGCCCCACCATGGACCCGTGGCTCGAGACGAACGCGGCCGAGTTCGGTCTGACCCGGCGCTCGTCGGACGAGCGCGACAAGGTGCAGGTCGGCGACATCGTGTTCTTCGACTGGAACGCCAACGGCTCACCGGACCACACCACCATCGTGTCCGAGGTCTTCACCGAGTCCGACGGCACCATCCGCATCAAGTCGGCGAGCCACAACCAGGACGGCCCGTACCGCGACCTCGACGAGATGATCACGGTGCAGCACCCCGGTGGGACGGCCTGGTTCCACACCTTCGACGCGTAGCGCTCTCCAGGCCCGCACGACACCGGTGTTCGCGCGGCGCACCGCGGTCTGCGCGTGTTCAACCGGCGAACACCGGTGTCTTGCAGAGCCGACGGACAGCACCGCTCAGGGGTACCCGAGGAACCAGAGCAGCACGATCGCGACCGGCTGCAGGCACACCCCGACGACGAGCCACGTCACCGCCCGCCGCCGTGTCCCCACGAACACGTCCGACCCGAGCAGCGGCGCCATCGGCATGAGCAACCGCGGCAACGACTGCTGCGGCAGGAACACGGCCACCAGGTACAGCCCGTACGAGGCCGTGAACGCGAGCACGTCGGTGCCCAGGGCCCGGGTGCTCCTGCGCGAGATGAACCACACGGCGCCGGCGAGCACCACCACGACGAGCCCGATGCCGAGCGGCCCGAGCCACGTCGACGCCATGATGAACCACGGCGTCAGCGGCGCGAAGTGCTGCCGGCCGACGAACCCCACCCACCACGACAACTCGGTGTCCAGATAGGCGTCCGGCCGCCCCGTCACGGCGGTCGCGATGACGGGCCACGCCAGGCCCGCAGCCGCGACGACCAGGCCGGTCACCACGATCGCGATCCGATCGCGCCACGGGAACACCTCGGCGGCTCGCCCGGACCGGCGCGCTCCGACCCACCGCACCACCAGGTGCACGGCCAGTGCCAGTGCCAGCGCCAGGACCCCGGGCTTCGTGAACGCGGCCACGACACCGAGCGGCGCGATCAGCCAGTACCGTCGCCGCACCAGGGCCAGCAGTGCGCCGAACAGCAGCACGAGCAGCAGGCTCTCGGCGTAGGCGACCTGCAGCAGGAAGCCCGTCGGCGCGAACGCGAACAGCGCGGTCGCCCAGCGGGCACGGTGTGCGCTGCCGACGGCGAGCACCAGCCGGTACAGCAGCACGCACGCGCCGGCTCCGGCGATCGAGGCGACGACGACCCCGGCGACCCAGAACGAGGCGCCGGTCAGCGTCATCAGGATCCGCACGACCGTGGGGAACACGGGCAGGAACGCCCACGCGTTCGGCAGGACGTGCCCGGCGTCGTTGACGGGCAGCGTCTCCGGGTACCCGTGCTCGGCGATGATCCGGTAGAACGAGGCGTCCCACGACCCCGAGAACGTGAAGAACGACGGGTCGCGTCGGTACGAGGCGAACGGCCAGCCGTTCGCGGTCGCCAGCAGGTACACGGTCGCCAGCAGCACGGTGCTCACCACCCGGGAGCCCATCCAGAGCAGCAGCGGCGCGGTCCACGCGCTGTGCCGTCCGGTCAGCAGGTTGCGGAACCCCCGCCTGGAGGCCCGGCTCGCTTCGGCCACGTTCGTCACCCGCCCGATCCTCCCAGACCGTGGGCCGCGCCCCGCATCGCGGGTCGCCACCCGCCCGGCGCGAGGCGACCCGTGTGCGTCGTGAGCAGCGGTGGTCGGGTCCGTCTGCCGGAGGTGACCACCGCTGCTCAGGGGGTGTGGGCCTCCCGGCTAGCGCTCCGTGACCGCGCGACGGATCTGCTCGATCGGGACCTTCGGGGAACGGTCTGCGTTGAGCAGGCCGTTCGTCTCCTGCACGGTGTCGGTGAGCTGCGTCCAGCAGGACCCGGCGAGGAACGAGCTCGCACGGACCGCGTCGTACAGCGCGGTGATGCGGGAGACCCAGTCGTCGCCGTCCGTGGCCGACGTGTACCCCCAGCCGTCCTCGCGCTGGACGCCCGGCTGGTAGTTCACGCCGCCGAACTCGGTGAGCATGACCGGCTGGCCGAGGTCCTCGGCGCCACCGACCAGGATGCGGCGGTCCGCCGGGCCGATCCCACCGAGCAGCCGGGTCCGTGCGGTCTCGTCCGCGTAGGTCGCTGCGAGCCGGGGTCCGTCACCCTCGTAGTCGTGGATCGTGACGATGTCGGAGTTCGTGTGCTCCCACCCGTCGTTCGAGATCACCGGACGCGTCGGGTCGAGTGCCCGCGTGACGTCGGCGAGGGCCCGGGCGTAGGCCTGCTGGGCCGGGTCGGTGGCGATGTGCTGCACACCCCAGCTCTCGTTGACGGGCACCCACGTGACGATCGACGGGTGCGAGGCGTCACGCTCGACGGCGTCCATCCACTCACGCACCAGTCGCTGCACGGCGCGGGGGGAGAACGCGTAGGCGCCGGGGGCCTCGCCCCACACCATGAGTCCGAGTCGGTCGGCCCAGTACAGGAACCGCGGGTCCTCGATCTTCTGGTGGTTGCGGGCTGCGTTGAAGCCGAGCTCCTTGATGAGTTCGACCTCGCGGCGGAGTGCCCGGCGGGACGGGGCGGCGATGTGCGATTCGGGCCAGTAGCCCTGGTTCAGGACGCTGCGGACCTCGTGGCGTCGGCCGTTGAGCAGGAACGCGCCGCCGTCGACCCCGACCGTCCGGATCCCGAAGTAGCTGGCGACGGCGTCGAACGGCGTCGCGCCGGTACGGGGGAGCAGCGAGACCGTCGCGTCGACCAGGCGTGGGGCGTCCGGGGTCCAGTGCAGCTCGTCCTCGGCCTGCCCGTTCGTCTGCCGCGCGATCGGGACGACCACGTCGAACTCGTCCCCCGTCGAGCCCACGGTGGTCTCGATCGTGGCGAGATGCTCGTCGCGGTCGTCCCAGCGCGCCTCGACGCGCAGGCGCTCGCCGCCGGTGCGGTGCCCGTCGAGCCGGACCGTCAGGCGCATGGTCGCGTGGTCGACGTTCGTCCAGCGCAGGGACGCGATCGAGACGGTCGGCACGGCCTCGAGCCAGACGGTCTGCCAGATCCCGGTGGTGCGGCGGTACCAGATCGCGTGCGGGTCCTCGTGCCAGTCCTGCTTGCCGCGCGGCTGGGTCAGGTCGTGCGGGTCGTCCTCGGCGCGGACCACCAGGGTGTGCACGGCGTCGGGGTCCGTGGTCAGCGCCTCGGTCACGTCGAAGGAGAACGGCGTGTGGCCGCCCTCGTGCCCGCCGAGGAACTGCCCGTCGACCCAGACGCGGGCGCGGTGGTCGACGGCGCCGAAGTGCAGCACGAGTCGAGGCGCGCCGGTGCCGAACCCGGCGGCGTCGAGCTCCGAGCGGGTGATCGCACGGGAGTACCAGACCACCGGGTGGAATCCGGGCTCGTCGATGCCCGAGGCCGGGGACTCGGGCGGGAACGGGACGACGATGTCCCGGGCGTCGGTGAAGCCGGTGCGCCAGGCGTCGTCGTCGCCGTCGTTCCGGAACGACCACGTGCCGTCGAGGTCGGCCCAGGCGGTGCGGAGCATCTGCGGCCGGGGGTACGTGCCGTCCTGCCGCGAAGCGAGGGGGAGGCCGGGGGCGGAAGCGGAGTCAGGTGCGGCCACGGTGCCGTCGAGCGTGCTCATACCTCCATGTTCCCGGTTCGGTACATCGTTGTAAAGAGCGTGCCACACACCACGCCACGGAGGACTCGGCACCTCGCCAGCCCCCGGCGCGTAGGTTCCGCTGCATGAGCGACGGAGCACCCAGCGCCCCCGACACCACCGCCCCCGACACCCGCACGCCGAGCGACCACGACCTCGAGTCCTGGATCGCCGACCGTCGCTGGTACGCCTCGAAGGGGTCCGTGCCGCGTCTCCGCACCATCTCGACCGACGACGGGACCCGCCTGGTGCTCGACGAGGCCCCCGCGGTCCCCGTGCTCTACCAGGCACCGATCACGAGCGGTCCCGACGGCACGGTCGTCGACGCCACCACCGACCTCGCGTGGGTGTCGGCGCTCGCTGCACGCATCGACGCGGCGCCGGAGTGCCTCAGCCCGATCGGCCGGGTCACCGCGGCCCGCGTCCTGACGGGCGAGCAGTCCAACACCTCGGTCATCTGCGACACGGAGTCCGGCGATCGCGTCATCATCAAGGTCTTCCGCGTGCTGCACCACGGCGACAACCCCGATGTGACCACGCAGCTCGCCCTCACCGCGGCGGGCAGTACCCGCGTGCCCCGGGTCTACGGGGCCCTCCGCGCCGAGTGGCCCGACGTCGGCCGCCCGGACGGCGCCGCGACCGGCCACCTCGCCTTCGCCCAGGAGTTCCTGCCCGGGCTCGACGACGCCTGGCGCGTCGCCCTGCGGGAAGCCCAGGCCGGCACGCCGTTCGGGGACCGAGCCGAGCAGCTCGGCACCGCGCTCGCCGACGTGCACCGCACCCTGGCCGGAGCGCTGCCGACCGAGCCGGCCGACGGGTCACGACGCGCCACCGCAGTCGCCACGATGCACACCCGACTCGACACCGCCGCCCGCGAGGCCCCCGCCGTCGCCGAACACGCCGACGCGATCCGTGCGGTCTACGCCCGGGCAGCCGACGCGATCTGGCCGGACCTGCAGCGCATCCACGGCGACCTGCACCTCGGGCAGGTCCTGGCGGCTCCGGATCCCCGCGGGTGGGTCTTCCTCGACTTCGAGGGCGAACCGCTCCGCCCCCTCGACGAACGGTCGCTGCCGGACGTCACCCTGCGCGACGTCGCGGGCATGCTCCGCTCGTTCGACTACGTCGCCGGTGCCCTGGCGCACGACGCCGAGCCGGTCGACGCGTCAGCCTGGGCAGCCGAGGCGCGAGCGCGCTTCCTCGACGGCTACCAGCGCGGCACCGGCGCGGACCTCGCCGGCCACAGTGCGCTGCTCGACGCCTTCGAGCTCGACAAGGCGGTCTACGAGGTCGTCTACGAGACCCGCAACCGACCCGACTGGGTCGGCATCCCGCTGGCGGCCGTCGCGCGCCTGGTCGGCGACAGCGGGTCCTGACCGCGACCCACGAACGAACAGGAGGCCCGTGGCGACACCGCCACGGGCCTCCTGTCCGTCACCGGGTGACGCCCGTCTAGTTGACGGGTCCCGTGTACTTCTCGCCCGGCCCGGCGCCGATCGCGTCCGGGATCGCCGACGCCTCGCGGAAGGCGAGCTGCAGCGACCGCAGCCCGTCGCGGAGCGGGCGGGCGTGGTGATCGCCGATCTCGGTCGCGGCGGCGGTGACCAGACCGGCCAGCGCGGTGATGAGCTTCCGTGCCTCGTCCAGGTCGGTCTGCTGCTGCGGGTCGTCGGCCAGGCCGACCTTCACGGCCGCGGCACTGAGCAGGTGCACCGCAACGGTGTTGATGAGTTCGACCGCCGGCACCTCCGCGATGTCCCTGGCGGCGTCGATGCCGGTGTCGTCGATCGGGGTGTCGCTCACGGTGCTCCTCTGCTAGGCTTGCTCGCGGCAGATGCTGTCCGTGTGCCATCAGTTCTCTTGACATCAGTTCTCCTGACGTCATGAACCCTGACAACTCCCGGACGGTGTCACGAAAGAGGAGTCTCTCCCACCCGCGGCCGCGTTCCACCAGGCTACCGGGTCACCACCGCTCCGCGAGTGCACGTGTTGCGCTCGTCGGTCGGATCCCACGGATCCGATGCAGGGCGGCTGCCGAACGGGTCGACATCCCGTGCGTCAGATCTCCTCTCTCGTGCTGTCGTCCAGGGCAAACGCCCCGGACGGCCACCACCTGATTGAAGGAGCTCCGCATCACCGATCCCCGTACCAACGACCGAATCCGCGTTCCCGAAGTCCGACTCGTCGGTCCGCAGGGTGAGCAGGTCGGCGTTGTCCCGATCGCCATGGCCCTGCGTCTCGCGCAGGAAGCCGAACTGGATCTGGTCGAGGTCGCGCCGAACTCGAAGCCGCCCGTGGCCAAGATCATGGACTACGGCAAGTTCAAGTACGAAGCCGCTCAGAAGGCCAAGGAAGCCCGTCGCAACCAGGTGAACACGGACCTGAAAGAGGTCCGTTTCCGCCTGAAGATCGACGTGCACGACTACGAGACGAAGCGCAAGCGCGCCGAGGGGTTCCTCCTCGGTGGCGACAAGGTGAAGGCGATGATCCTCTTCCGTGGCCGCGAGCAGTCGCGTCCTGAGCAGGGTGTCCGTCTCCTCCACAAGTTCGCGGAAGAGATCGCCGAGTTCGGCGTCGTCGAGTCGCGTCCGACCCAGGACGGCCGCAACATGACGATGATCATCGCCCCGCTCAAGAACAAGTCCGACGTCAAGGGCGAGCAGAACGCCAAGCGTGCTGCACAGAAGGCCGAGCGTCGTGCCACCGAGCACGCCGCGAAGGGCAAGGACGAGGCCGAGGCCGGTTCCACGTCCGAGGCAGCTGCGGAATCCACGGACTCCGCGGCCGAATAGGTCCCCGGACCGAACCCGCAACGACGCGGCCCCCCATCCATCCCACGGAAAGGCACCACCATGCCCAAGCAGAAGACCCACTCCGGGTCGAAGAAGCGCTTCAAGGTCACCGGTACCGGCAAGATCATGAAGCAGCAGGCCGGTATGCGTCACAACCTCGAGGTCAAGAGCTCCAAGCGCAAGGCCCGCCTGAACGAGGACCAGGTCCTCTCCAAGGGTGACGCGAAGAACGTCAAGAAGCTCCTCGGCCACTGAGCCCCGCAGATCGTAAAGGAATAGTGCAATGGCACGAGTAAAGAGAGCGGTCAACGCCGCCAAGAAGCGCCGCGTCATCCTCGAACGCGCCGAGGGCTACCGCGGCCAGCGTTCGCGTCTGTACCGCAAGGCCAAGGAGCAGGTCACCCACTCCCTCGTCTACGCGTACCGCGACCGTCACGCGAAGAAGGGCGAGTTCCGTCGCCTCTGGATCCAGCGCATCAACGCTGCGTCCCGTGCGAACGGCCTGACCTACAACCGCCTCATCCAGGGTCTCAACCTGGCTGGCGTCGAGGTCGACCGTCGCATCCTCGCCGACCTCGCGGTGAACAACCCCGAGACCTTCACCGCGCTCGTCGAGACCGCGAAGAAGGCCCTCCCGGCCGACACCTCGGCCCCGAAGGCTGCGTAGTCAGTTCTTCTGCTCGCGAAACCCCCGCCGCACGGCGGGGGTTTCGTCGTTCCTAGACTTGGGTCGTGAGCGATCTCCTCGAGAACCCCCGTGCCGGACGCGTGAAGGCCGTTGCGGCCCTGGCCAAGAAGGACGTCCGGGCCGAGACCGGCCTGTTCCTGCTGGAAGGACCCCAAGCGGTCCGCGAAGCGCTGGAGTACGCGCCGGAGCTCCTGCGCGAGCTGTACGTGACCCCCACCGCCGCAGCCCGCTACGGGCTGGACGACGCGCCGGTGGACACGTGGTTCGTGACCGAGCAGGTGCTCGACGCGATGGCGGACACCGTCACCCCGCAGGGCGTGGTCGCGGTGTGCCAGCAGTTCCCGACGTCGGTGAAGGACGTCTTCCCGGACCGCGCTGCGGCTGGCGCCGACGCGGAGGCCCGTGATGCGTCCGACGAACAGGCCGCGTTGCCCGGACTGGTCGCCATCCTCGAAGAGGTGCGGGACCCGGGGAACGCCGGCACGATCATCCGCGCCGCGGACGCGGCCGGAGCGGATGCGGTGGTGCTGACCGGCCGGTCGGTGGACCCGTACAACCCGAAGGTCGTCCGGTCGACGACCGGGTCCCTGTTCCACGTGCCGGTGTCGGTGGGCGTCACGCTGGCGGACACGATCGAGCGGGCGAAGGCCCTCGGCTACACGGTGCTCGCCGCCGACGTCTCCGGCGACGACCTGCCGGTGGTGCGCGCCGAGGGGATGCTCGACGGTCCGACCGCGTGGGTCTTCGGCAACGAGGCACGCGGGCTCACCGCCGACGACCTGGCGCTCGTCGACCGGGCAGTCAAGGTGCCGATCTACGGGCAGGCGGAGTCGATGAACCTCGCCACGGCGGCGTCGGTGTGCCTGTACGAGTCGGCCTTCGCGCTCCGGAGCTGACGCTCCTCCACAGACCGGTCGTCGGCGTCGGCCATCCACCGTCCGCTCGGTGCAGGTGGGTGGTATCCCGACGGCCGGTAGGCTTGGGTCTCGTGTCAGAACCTCTCGAGATCAGCGAATCGGCCGTCGCCGACGCGGTGGACGCGGCCCTCGCCGCCGTCCGTGCCACGACGACGGTCGCCGAACTGAAGCAGGCCAGGGCCGAGCACACCGGTGAGCAGTCACCGTTGGCGCGGATGAACGCATCGATGCGCAGTGTGCCGCCGGAACAGAAGGCCGCGGCGGGCAAGCTCGTCGGGCAGGCCCGTGGGCGGGTGAACGCGGCGATCGCCGAGCAGGAATCCGTCCTCGCGGTGGCCGAGGAACGCGCACGGCTCGAAGCCGAACGCGTCGACGTCACCGCGTTGCCGACCCACCGCGCCACCGGCTCCCGCCACCCGCTCTCGCTGCTGAACGAAGCCGTCGCCGACATCTTCGTCGGCATGGGGTGGGAAGTCGCAGAAGGCCCGGAGCTCGAGCACGAGTGGTTCAACTTCGACGCGCTGAACTTCGACCAGGACCACCCGGCCCGGGCCATGGCGGACACGATCTTCGTCGAGCCCGTCGACCGGCACCTGGTCATGCGGACCCACACCTCGCCGGTGCAGGTGCGGTCGCTGCTGTCGCGTGACCTCCCGCTGTACGTCATCGCGCCCGGACGCGTCTACCGTGCCGACGAGCTCGACGCCACGCACCTGCCGGTCTTCACCCAGGTCGAGGGCATCGCGATCGACAAGGGCCTGACGATGGCGCACCTGCGCGGCACGCTCGAGCACTTCGCCCGGCAGATGTTCGGCGCCGAGGCGCAGATCCGCCTCCGCCCGAACTACTTCCCGTTCACCGAGCCCAGTGCCGAGATGGACGTCTGGCAGCCGAACGCCAAGGGTGGCGCACGGTGGGTCGAGTGGGGTGGCTGCGGCATGGTCAACCCCAACGTCCTGCGTGCCGCCGGGATCGACCCGGACGAGTACCAGGGCTTCGCGTTCGGCATGGGCATCGAGCGGACGCTGCAGTTCCGCAACGGCCTGAACGACATGCGTGACTTCCTCGAGGGCGACATCCGCTTCTCGCAGCAGTTCGGAACGGTGGTCTGATGCGCGTCCCACTCCGTTGGCTCGGTGAGTCCGTCGACCTCCCCGACGACGTCACCCTCGAGCACGTCCACGCGGCGCTCGTGTCGGTCGGCTTCGAGGAAGAGGACGTCCACACCTTCGACCTGACCGGCCCCGTCGTGGTCGGTCGGGTGCTCGAGCGCGTCCCCGAGCCGCAGAAGAACGGCAAGACCATCAACTGGTGCCAGGTGGACGTCGGCGAAGCCGAGCCCCGCGGCATCGTCTGCGGCGCGCACAACTTCGACGTCGGCGACCTCGTCGTCGTCACGCTGCCCGGTGCGGTCCTGCCCGGGCCGTTCCCGATCGCCGCCCGCAAGACCTACGGACACGTGTCCGACGGCATGATCGCCTCGGCGCGCGAGCTCGGGCTCGGCGACGAGCACGACGGCATCCTGCGCTTCGCCGACCTCGGCATGGAGCCAACCGTGGGCGCCGACGCGATCGCGCTCCTCGGCCTCGACGACGCCGCGGTCGAGATCAACGTCACGCCCGACCGTGGGTACGTGCTGAGCATGCGCGGGGTCGCTCGTGAGTACGCGCACGCCACCGGAGCCAGCTTCCACGACCCCGTCGAGCGCATCGCGCCGCGTGCGGCCGAGGGCTTCCGGGTCACGATCGACGACCAGGCTCCGGTCCGGGGTCGGGTCGGCGCCTCCACGTTCGTCACGCGCGTCGTGCGCGGGATCGACCCGGCAGCGAAGACACCCTCCTGGATGGTGTCGCGCCTGTCGCTGGCCGGGGTGCGTTCGATCTCCCTGCCCGTCGACATCACGAACTACGTCATGTTCGAGCTCGGCCAACCGCTGCACGGCTACGACCTGCAGACGATCGCGGGGGGCCTCGGCGTCCGCCGGGCGAACGCCGCTGAGACGCTCGAGACTCTCGACGGCACCGTCCGGGAGCTCGACCCCGAAGACCTCGTGATCACCGACGACGACGGTCCCGTCGGGCTCGCCGGCGTCATGGGCGGGGCCCGCACCGAGATCTCGGCGAGCACGACGGACATCCTGATCGAGGCCGCCGGGTTCGACCAGGTCTCGATCGCCCGCACCGCTCGTCGGCACAAGCTGCCCAGTGAGGCATCCCGTCGCTTCGAGCGCGGGGTCGACCCGCTGGTGGCCGAGGCCGCGGCGAACCGCGCCGTCGAGCTCCTCGTCGAGCTCGCCGGCGGCACCGCCGACCCCCTCGGGTCCACGCTCGTCGACAGCGACCCGCGGCCGACCGTCACGATGCGGGTCTCCCGCCCGGCCGAGCTCGTCGGCGTCGACTACACCGACGCCGAGGTCATCGAGACGCTCCGTGCGATCGGCGCCACGGTCGAGTCCGACGGCGAGCAGCTCGCGGTCACCCCGCCCACCTGGCGCCCTGACCTGACCGACGACACCACGCTGGTCGAAGAGGTCGCACGCATCGTCGGCTACGACCGCATCCCGAGCGTCCTGCCCGTCGCCCCGCCCGGCCGGGGGCTGACCCGGCACCAGCAGGCACGTCGTCGGGTGGCCTCGGCGCTGGCCGCGGCGGGCCTGACGGAGGTCGTCACGGCCCCGTTCGTCTCGGCCGCCACGCAGGACGCCTACCCGGGGATCGACCCGCAGGGCGGACCGAGCGTCGTGCTCGCCAACGCCCTGGACAGCGAGCAGAACCTGCTGCGCCGCAGCGGCGTCCCGGCCCTGGTCGACGCCGCCCGCCGCAACGTCTCGCGCGGGCTCGTCGACGTCGCCCTGTACGAGACGTCCCGGGTGTTCCTGCCGGTGACGGGCGTGACGCTCGGCACCGACGAGGTCCCGGCGGGCGCGGCGCGGCCCGACCGTGCGGCGCTCGAAGCACTGGACGCCTCGCTGCCGGCCCAGCCCTTCCACGTCGCCGCCCTGCTCACCGGCCACCGGGTCGTCAAGCAGCCCGGCGCCACCGCGGAACCGTTCGGCATCGCCGACGCCATCGACACCGCCCGCCAGGTCGCGTGGGCCGTCGGTGTGGAACTGACCGTCGCGCAGACCACCCACCCGTCGCTGCACCCGGGTCGCGCCGCGTCCCTGCTCGTCGACGGCACGGTCGTCGGCGTCGCCGGGGAACTCCTGCCCGGACTGGCCGAGGCCGCCGTCCTGCCCCGCGTGGTGGCGGTCGTCGAGCTCGACCTCGACGCGCTCGTCGCCGCAGCCCCGGAACTCGTCGCGGTCGCGCCGATCGTCTCCTACCCGGCAGCCACGCAGGACCTCTCGCTGGTCGTCGACGCCGGGGTACCGGCCGGCGAGGTGCTGGATGCGGTGCGCTCTGGCGCCGGAGACCTGTTGGAGTATGCTCGGCTCGTGGATGACTACCGGGGCTCCGGCGTGGACGAGGGACAGAAGTCCCTGACGTTCGCCCTGCGCTTCCGTGCCACGGACCGCACGCTGACCGCTGCCGAGGCCACCGAGGCCCGTGACGGCGCTGTCCGACGTGCCGGCGAGCGATTCGGGGCGACCCTGCGCGACTGACCCACACGGGATCAGCACCGCCCGGGGTCGCCGCCTCCGACTCTCTCGACGACCAGTCCGACCAAAGGTGGAATCCCATGTCCGTATCCGTCGCCGTGGCGGGAGCCTCCGGCTACGCGGGTGGTGAGCTCCTGCGTGTGCTCTCCGCCCACCCCGAGTTCGAGGTCAGGACGGTGACCGCGTTCTCGAACGCCGGACAGCCCCTGATCGCGACCCAGCCGCACCTCCGTTCGCTGTCACACCTGACCCTGGCGGAGACGACGGCCGAGACGCTGCGCGGGCACGACGTGGTCTTCCTGGCGCTGCCGCACGGACAGTCGGGTGCGATCACCGCGGAGCTCGGCGACGACGCGCTCGTCATCGACTGCGGCGCGGACCACCGTCTGACGGACCCGGCTGCGTGGGAGCGGTTCTACGGCGGCGACTACTTCGGCGCGTGGACGTACGGTCTCCCCGAACTCCTGCTCGCGGCTCCCACTCCGGGTTCGGCCGACGAGTGGCGCGACGTCGACGACATCGCCTCCCAGGGCAAGCAGCGTTCCGCCCTGGTCGGCACGAAGCGCATCGCGGTCCCCGGCTGCAACGTCACCGCGGTGACGCTCGGCATCCAGCCGGGCATCCAGGCTGGCCTCGTCGAGTCCGACGACCTCGTCGCGGTGCTCAGCGTCGGGCCGAGTGGTGCCGGCAAGAAGCTCAGCACCACCTACCTGGCCTCCGAGATCATGGGGTCCGCCAGTGCCTACGCCGTCGGGGGGACGCACCGGCACGTCCCCGAGATCCAGCAGAACCTGCAGGTCGCGGGCGCCTCCGACGTGACGATCTCGTTCACGCCGGTCCTGGTCCCGATGCCGCGGGGGATCCTGGCGACCACGACCGCGAAGCTCTCGCCCGGCGTCAGCGCGCGTGACGTCCGGCTCGCGTGGGAGCAGGCGTACGCCGACGAACCCTTCGTGCACCTGCTGCCCGAGGGCGAGTTCCCCCGGGTGGCCGACACGATCGGCGCGAACACCGCGCTCGTCGGCATCGCCGTCGACGAGGCCGCCGGCCGCGTCGTCGCGGTGACCGCCCTCGACAACCTCGCCAAGGGCACGGCGGGCGCCGCCGTCCAGTCGGCGAACATCGCCCTCGGTCTCCCCGAGACCACGGGCCTCAGCGTGGACGGAGTCGCACCGTGACCGACGCAGGCACGACCACCCAGACCGAGCCGGGCCTCCAGGGCGTCACCGCGGCAGCGGGTTTCCGCGCTGCCGGCGTGACTGCAGGCCTGAAGACCAGCGGCAAGCCGGACGTGGCACTCGTCGTCAACGACGGCCCCGACGCGGCCGTGGCCGCCGTGTTCACCAGCAACCGCGCCCAGGCGCACCCGGTGATCTGGTCCCGCCAGGTCGTCGGGGACGGCGTGGCCCGGGCCGTCGTCCTGAACTCC
Organism: Curtobacterium sp. 8I-2; assembly: GCF_902506155.1. Classification (NCBI taxonomy): domain Bacteria; kingdom Bacillati; phylum Actinomycetota; class Actinomycetes; order Micrococcales; family Microbacteriaceae; genus Curtobacterium; species Curtobacterium sp. 8I-2. Next base: position 1,117,589 of record NZ_LR732827.1, on the reverse strand, counting down.
GGCGGCGCGAACTGCTTCACCGGACCGTTCGGCTTCCAGACCACGCACCTGACGGCCGAGGCCGTGGGCGACGCCCTCGGGATCGGGGCCGGCGACGTCGTCGTCTGCTCCACCGGGCTCATCGGCGTCGGCGACCAGTCCTTCCGCGACAACGTGCTCCGTGGCGTCGACCTGGCGAGCGCGGCACTCAGCGACGACGGCGGTCCGGACGCCGCGACCGCCATCATGACGACCGACACGAAGGCCAAGCAGTCCGTCGTGACCGAGGACGGCTGGACCGTCGGCGGCATGGCCAAGGGTGCCGGCATGCTCGCACCCGGGCTCGCGACGATGCTCGTCGTCATCACGACCGACGCCGTGCAGACCCCGGACCAGCTCGACCAGGCGCTCCGGGCGGCCACCCGCATCACGTTCGACCGGGTCGACTCCGACGGCTGCATGTCCACCAACGACACCGTCGTCCTGCTGTCGTCGGGTGCGAGCGGCGTGACGCCCGAGGTCGGTGACTTCCAGGAAGCCCTGACCGCGGTCTGTGCCGACCTGGCCCGGCAGCTGCAGCAGGACGCCGAGGGCGCGAGCCACGACATCACGATCGAGGTCGTGCACGCCGTGACCGAGGACGACGCCGTGACCGTCGGTCGGAGCGTCGCCCGGAACAACCTGTTCAAGGCGGCCGTCTTCGGCAACGACCCGAACTGGGGACGGGTGCTCGCAGCGATCGGCACCACCGACGCCGAGTTCGACCCGTACGCGGTGGACGTCAGCATGAACGGTGTCCGGGTCTGCCACGCGGGCGCACCCGACGAGCCGAGCGACAGCGTTGACCTGACCCCGCGCGACACCCACGTGCGCATCGACCTCGGTGTCGGCACGCACTCGGCCACGATCCTGACCAACGACCTCACGCACGACTACGTGCACGAGAACAGCGCGTACTCCAGCTGATGGCGGCCGACACGAACGGGGCCGGCACGCCCCTCACGAAGGAAGAAGAGCACGAGTTCGCCGCGGTCAAGGCCGCGACGCTCATCGAGTCGCTGCCCTGGCTCAAGCGCTTCTCGGGCAAGGTCGTCGTGGTCAAGTTCGGCGGCAACGCCATGGTGAACGAGGACCTGAAGCGCGCCTTCGCCGAGGACATGGTCTACCTGCGCTACGCCGGCCTGCACCCCGTCGTCGTGCACGGTGGGGGTCCGCAGATCTCCGCCGCCCTCAAGGAACAGGGCATCGAGTCCGAGTTCCGCGGCGGCTACCGCGTCACGACGACCGAGGCGATCACGGTCGTCCGTGACGTCCTGGCCGGCGAGGTGAACCGCGAGATCGTCGACTTGATGAACGAACACGGCGAGGGCCTGGCCGTCGGCGTGTTCGGCGACGGCGGCTCGCTGTTCACCGGCGAGAAGAAGGGCGTCGTCGTCGACGGGCAGGAGTACGACCTCGGCCACGTCGGGGACATCACCCACGTCGACCCGTCCGGTGTGCTCGCCGCGATCGAGGCCGGCCGGATCCCGGTGGTCTCGAGCATCGCGATCGACGACGCGCACCCCGACCAGGCGCTCAACGTGAACGCGGACGCTGCGGCCGGTGCCCTGGCGATCGCACTCCGGGCGTCGAAGCTCATGATGCTCACCGACGTCCCGGGGCTCTACCGCAACTGGCCGGACCGTGACTCGATCGTCGACCTCATCGCCGTCGAGGAACTCCGTGAACTCCTGCCGAGCCTCGAGTCGGGCATGATCCCGAAGATGACCGCGTGCCTCGACGCCGTGGTCGGCGGGGTCGGCGGCGCGACCATCATCGACGGCCGGATCCCGCACTCGATCCTGCTCGAGGTCTTCACCCTGCGGGGCGCGGGCACCGAGGTGATCCCGGACCCGAGCCGACGAACCGAGAACCAGATGACCCACGCCGAGATCGGCCGACGCGTGGCGTCGCCGTCGATCGACAGCAGTACCGGCCAGCACGTGGCGGGTACGGACGAGAAGGGACACCAGCAGTGAGCACCGAGACGCAGACCGAGACCTGGAACGACCGGTTCGGGGCGTCGCTCATGCGATCCCTGACCCCTCCGAAGATCATGCTCGAGCGCGGACAGGGCTGCCGTGTGTGGGACGTGGAGGGCAACGAGTACCTCGACTTCCTCGCGGGGATCGCGGTGAACTCGCTCGGCCACGCGCACCCCGCGTTCGTCGCAGCGATCGCCGACCAGGCGGCGAAGCTCGTGCACGTGTCGAACTACTTCGCCACCCCGCCCCAGCTCGAACTCGCCGAGCGCCTCAAGCGCATCACCGGCGCGGGGGACGCGGGTCGGGTCTACTTCGGCAACTCCGGCGCCGAGGCGAACGAGGCCGCGTTCAAGCTCGCCCGCCTCAACAGGGGCGCCGACGGCACGAAGACGCGGATCCTCGCGCTCAAGCAGGGCTTCCACGGACGGACTATGGGCGCCCTCGCGCTCACCGGCAAGCCCGCACTGCAGCAGGACTTCCTGCCGATGATCCCGGGCGTCGAGCACATCGACACCTCGATCGACGCGCTCGAAGCGTCGATCGACGACACCGTGGCCGCCCTGATCCTCGAGCCCATCAAGGGCGAGGCCGGCGTGGTCGACCTGCCCGAGGGGTTCCTGCTGGCCGCCCGCCGGCTGACCGAGGAGCACGGTGCGCTGCTGATCCTCGACGAGATCCAGACGGGTGTCGGCCGGACCGGCAACTGGTTCGCGTTCCAGGGGCACGGGGTGACGCCCGACGCCATCACGATCGCGAAGGGCATCGCCGGCGGCTTCCCGATCGGCGCCCTCGTGACCTTCGGCTGGGCATCCGACCTGTTCTCGGCCGGGCAGCACGGTTCGACCTTCGGCGGCAACCCGCTCGGCACCCGTGTGGCGAACGCCGTGCTCGAGGAGATCGAGCGCGCCGACCTCGTCGCCAGCGCGGTGGTCAAGGGTGAGCGCATCCGTGACGGTATCCGTGCCATCGGCTCTCCGCTGGTCGAAGAGGTCCGCGGCACCGGCCTGCTCATCGGCGTCGGTCTCGCCGGCCCGGTCGGCCCGCTCGTCAACGCAGCCGCCCTCGAACGCGGCCTCATCATCAACGCCCCCAACGAGTCGAGCCTGCGCATCGCGCCGCCGCTCATCGTGTCCGACGCCGAGGTCGACGAGTTCCTGTCGATCCTCGCCCAGAGCCTCGCGGCCGTCGCCGCAGCGCAGGAGCCCACCGCATGACCCGCCACTTCCTCCGCGACGACGACCTGAGCCAGTCCGAGCAGTCCGCGATCCTCGACATCGCCGACCGCATGAAGGCCGACCGCTGGGCGGAGAAGCCGCTCGCCGGTCCGCAGAGCGTCGCGGTGATCTTCGACAAGTCGTCGACCCGCACCCGGGTGTCGTTCCACGTCGGCATCTCGGACCTCGGCGGCAGCCCGCTGATCATCTCGACGGCGAACAGCCAGCTCGGCGGCAAGGAGACCCCGTCGGACACCGCTCGCGTGCTCGAGCGCATGGTGTCGGCGATCGTCTGGCGCACCTACGGCCAGGCCGGGCTCGAGGAGATGGCCGCCGGCACGACGGTCCCCGTCGTCAACGCGCTGTCCGACGACTTCCACCCCTGCCAGCTCCTCGCCGACCTGCTCACCATCCGTGAGCACCGCGGCACACTGGCCGGGCAGACCGTGGCGTTCATCGGTGACGGCGCGAGCAACATGGCGCAGTCGTACCTGCTCGCCGGTGCGACCGCGGGCATGCACGTCCGCGTCGCCGCTCCGGCCGAGTTCTCCCCGTCGGCGCAGGTCGTCTCCGACGCCGAGGACCGCGCTGCCGTGACGGGTGGCTCCGTCCTCGTCGTGACCGATCCGGTGGCCGCTGTGGCCGGTGCCGACGTCGTCGTCACCGACACCTGGGTCTCGATGGGCAAGGAGTCCGAGAAGCAGTCGCGCCTCGACACCTTCGCGGGGTACCGCGTCGACGACGCGCTCTTGGCGCACGCCGCCGCCGACGCCGTCTTCATGCACTGCTTGCCGGCAGACCGTGGGTTCGAGGTGACCGCCGACGTCATCGACGGTCCGCGCAGCATCATCTGGGACGAGGCGGAGAACCGTCTGCACGCCCAGAAGGCGCTGCTGGCCTGGCTGCTCGCCAACGACTGACCGACCGGGTGATCACCAGTGGCTGACCGCGTCGTCCTCGCGTACTCGGGCGGTCTCGACACCTCCGTCGGGATCGGCCGGTTGCGCGACGGCACCGGCAAGGACGTGGTGGCACTCGTGGTCGACGTCGGCCAGGGCGGCGACGACCTCGAGGCGATCCGGCAGCGCGCACTCGACTGCGGCGCGGTCGAGGCGCTCGTGGTCGACGCCAAGGACGAGTTCGCGGACGAGTACATCGTGCCGGCGCTCCGAGCCAACGCGCTGTACCAGAAGCGGTACCCGCTCGTCTCGGCCCTGAGTCGACCGCTCATCGCGAAGCACCTCGCCCTGACGGCGAAGCAGCTCGGTGCGGACAGCGTCGCGCACGGCTGCACGGGCAAGGGCAACGACCAGGTGCGCTTCGAGGCCGCCGTCGCGGCGATCGCGCCGGACCTGCGGACCATCGCCCCGGTGCGGGACCTCGCCCTCACCCGCGACCGTGCCCTCCAGTACGCGCAGGAGCACGGGCTGCCGGTCCAGCAGCCCGAGCGGCAGCCGTGGTCGGTCGACCAGAACGTGTGGGGTCGTGCCGTCGAGACGGGTCTCCTCGAGGACCCGTGGAACGGCCCGACCGAGGACCTCTACGCGACCACGCAGGACCCGGCCCTCCCGCAGCCGGCCGACGAGGTCACGATCACCTTCGACCGCGGGGTGCCGGTCGCCCTCGACGGGCAGCGGTTCAGCGTGCTCCGGATGGTGCAGGAGCTCAACGCCGTCGCCGGCAAGCACGGGGTCGGACGCATCGACGTCGTCGAGGACCGCGTGGTCGGGATCAAGTCGCGCGAGGTCTACGAGGCACCGGCCGCGGTCGCCCTCATCGCCGCGCACGAGGAACTCGAGAGCCTGACGCTCGAGCGTGACGTCGCGCGGTTCAAGCGCGGTGTCGAGGCCGAGTGGGCCGACCTGGTCTACGACGGCCTGTGGTTCGGCGGACTCAAGCGCAGCCTCGATGCCTTCGTCGAGCACACCCAGCAGCACGTCTCCGGCGACGTCCGGTTGCGGCTGCAGGGCGGACGCGCCACGGTGACGGGTCGTCGGTCCGAGCAGAGCCTCTACGACTTCGACCTGGCGACGTACGAATCCGGCGATGCGTTCGACCAGTCCGTGTCCAGGGGGTTCATCGAACTCTGGTCACTGCCCAGCAAGATCTCCGCCCGCCGCGATGCGGCGAACTGACCGACAGCCGCACCGGACCGACCACCAGCCCGCGGCCCCGCCCCCGGCGCGCCCGAGCACCGACGAAACGACGCAGGACGACATGACCGACGAGAAGACCGACGCCACCAACACCGGTGCCCTCTGGGGCGGCCGCTTCGCCGACGGCCCGAGTGCGGCCCTCGCTGCGCTCTCCAAGTCGACGCACTTCGACTGGCAGCTCGCGCCCTACGACATCGCGGGGTCCCGTGCCCACGCCCGAGCGCTGCACACCGCGGGCTACCTGACCGCCGACGAGCTGGAGCGCATGCTCGCCGGCCTCGACCGGCTCGAAGCGGCGCACGCCGACGGCACGCTGCAGCCCGACGACTCCGACGAGGACGTCCACGGCGCCCTCGAACGCCTGCTCATCGCCGACCTCGGTCCCGAGCTCGGCGGCAAGCTCCGCGCGGGTCGCAGCCGCAACGACCAGATCGCCACCCTCGGCCGGATGCACATGCTCGACCACGGACGGCGCATCGGGCGGCTCGTGATCGACCTCGTCGACGCGATCACCCAGCAGGCCACCGAGCACCCGGCCGCGATCATGCCGGGGCGCACGCACCTGCAGCACGCCCAGCCCGTGCTCCTGGCCCACCACCTGCTCGCGCACGCCTGGCCGCTCGTCCGCGACCTCGAGCGCCTGCGCGACTGGGCCGGCCGCGCGAGCGTCAGCCCGTACGGTGCGGGTGCGCTGGCGGGCAGTTCCCTCGGCCTCGATCCCGCCGCGATCGCCGCGGAGCTCGGCTTCGACCGTCCGGCGGACAACTCGATCGACGCCACGGCAGCCCGCGACGTCGTCGCCGAGTTCGCGTTCGTCCTCGCGCAGATCGGCATCGACGTCTCGCGTCTGTCGGAAGAGGTCATCCTCTGGAACACGAAGGAGTTCGGCTTCGTCCGGCTCCACGACGCGTTCTCGACCGGGTCGAGCATCATGCCGCAGAAGAAGAACCCGGACATCGCAGAGCTCGCCCGGGGCAAGTCGGGGCGCCTGATCGGCAACCTGACCGGGCTCCTCGCGACCCTCAAGGGACTGCCGCTGGCGTACAACCGCGACCTGCAGGAGGACAAGGAGCCGGTGTTCGACTCCGTCGCCACGCTCGAGGTCCTGTTGCCCGCGTTCACCGGCATGATCGCGACCCTGACCTTCGACACCGACCGGATGGCCGAGCTCGCGCCGCAGGGCTTCTCGCTCGCGACGGACGTCGCCGAGTGGCTGGTCCGTCAGGGCGTCCCGTTCCGGGATGCGCACGAGGTCTCCGGCGCGCTCGTCCGGTACTGCGAGGAGCGCGGCATCGAGCTCGACGAGCCGACCGACGACGAGTACCGGTCGGTGTCCGAGCACCTCACGCCCGACGTCCGTTCCGTCCTGACCATCGAGGGCAGCGTCGCATCGCGCTCCGGCGTCGGCGGCACCGCACCCGACCGGGTCGCCGAGCAGCTCGCGTCCGTCACCCGCCGCGTCCGCGACCTGGCCGAGGGCGCACCCTTCTCGCGATGACCCCGGGGATCGCCGCGCTGCTCGCCGAGCCCGCCCCGATCATCGCGCCGGCCCTGCTCGGTGCGACGATCGCGGGGCGCGGCGTGGCGCTCCGCATCACCGAGGTCGAGGCCTACTCCGGCCCCACCGACCCCGGCTCACACGGACACCGGGGGATGACGGAGCGCAACCGCCACCTCTTCGGTCCGCCCGGCACGCTGTACGCCTACCGCTCGTACGGCATCCACACCTGCGTCAACGTCGTGAGTGGGCCGGCCGGCACCTCGTCGGGCTCCCTGCTCCGCGGTGCGCAGGTCGTCGAGGGGCTGGACCTCGCGCGAGCGCGTCGCGGTCCGACGGTCGCGGACGTCGCGCTGGCACGCGGGCCCGGCAACCTCGGGGGAGCGCTCGGCGCGGTCCTCGGGCAGGACGACGGCACGTCGCTCCTCGACGGTTCCGGCCCGTTCGTGCTCACCCTGGCACCCGGCCTGGAGGCCCGGCTCGCCTCCGCCGGACCGGCCCGGGTGATCGACGAGCTCCTGTCCGAGACCCTGCCCGGCCCGCGGGCCGGCGCTGCCGTCCCACGGATCTCCCGCGGTCCGCGCACCGGCGTCGGCGGCATCGCCGGCGGGGTGCAGTACCCCTGGCGCTTCTGGCTGACGGGTGACCCCACGGTCTCGACGTACCGACGGCACAAGGGTGCCCTCGACCCGTGAACCCGGCCACGGGCCTCCCGGCTGCCGCGCCTGCCGGTCGTCCGTCGCCGCTACGATGGCGGGGTGTCCAGTGATACCGCTCACGACGTCCTGACGCGCCAGCAGAACGACCCCGCCTTCGACTCGGTGTGGGACGAACTGCAGTGGCGCGGTCTGGTGCAGGTCTCGACCGACGAGGCCGCGCTGCAAGAGGCCCTCGACGGTGAGCCGATCACGTACTACTGCGGCTTCGACCCGACGGCCCCGTCGCTGCACTGCGGCAACCTCCTGCAGCTCCTGACCATGCGCCGGCTGCAGCTCGCCGGGCACAAGCCGCTCGCGTTGGTGGGCGGGTCGACCGGTCTCATCGGCGATCCGCGTCCGACGGCCGAGCGCACGCTGAACACCCCGGAGACCGTGGCCGAGTGGGTCTCCCGACTGCAGACCCAGGTGTCGCGGTTCCTCAGCCCGGACGGCGACAACGGCGTCCGACTGGTGAACAACCTCGACTGGACCGCCCCGATGTCCGCGATCGACTTCCTGCGCGACGTCGGCAAGTACTTCCGCGTCAACTCGATGCTCAAGAAGGACGCCGTCGCCGCGCGGCTGAACTCCGATGCGGGGATCAGCTACACCGAGTTCAGCTACCAGATCCTGCAGGGACTCGACTACCGCGAACTCTGGCGCCAGTACGGGTGCACGCTGCAGACCGGCGGTTCGGACCAGTGGGGCAACCTGACCTCCGGCACCGAACTCGTCCGTCGCGCCGAAGGCGCCACGGTGCACGCCCTCGGCACCCCGCTCATCACGAACTCCGACGGCACGAAGTTCGGCAAGAGCGAGGGCAACGCGATCTGGCTCGACGCCGAGATGACCTCGCCGTACGCGATGTACCAGTTCTGGCTCAACACGACGGACGCGGACGTGATCGCCCGGTTGCGGCAGTTCACGTTCCTGACGCGCGCCGACATCGAACGACTCGAGCAGGCCGTCGCCGACGAGCCCTTCCGACGAGAAGCCCAGCGGACCCTGGCGTTCGAGGTCACCTCGATCGTGCACGGCGTGATGGCGACCCAGGCGGCGATCGACGCCGCGGCCGCGCTGTTCGGCAACGGCGACCTCGGTGCGCTCGACCCCGAGACCCTGCGGTCGGCGATCGCCGCGCTGCCGGGGTCGGTCACGCTCGACCCCGGGGCGGACGTCGCACGGGCACTCGTGGAGACGGAACTCGTGAAGTCCCTCGGCGAGGCCCGCCGCGCGATCGACCAGGGCGGTGTCTACGTGAACAACGTCCGAGCCGAGGACGCGGCCGCCCCGTTGTCCGACCTCGCCCTGCCCGGGGGAGTCCTCGTGCTCCGTCGTGGCAAGAAGACCCTCGCCGGTGTGACGCTCGGCTGACCCCGGTCGCTCGACCTCTCGTGATGCCCGGTTCCCCTGCGGAACCGGGCATCACTGCGTCCGGGCGACGCGTGTTGCACAACGCGACACGCCCGGGATGGGAGCTGGCTTGGCGCACCCGCTCAGGGCTGCGTATAGTTCTTACTCGTCACCCCAAAGGTGCGGCGGAGCGGCTGGAGCGGAAGCCCAGAGCACGTCGGCCCTCAAGCGGGACCATCCTCCACTGAAGTTCAGATCGGGCCTTGCGCCGGATCGCTTCGACGCCTAGGATGACAAGCCCACCGGTTCTCTCCCCTCGGGATGAGCCACTGGACCTCCGGGTCCGACGAACAACCGGTGGCAAGCCAAGAACACAAGCCTTGTGGCTGAAGCTCGAACTCGAGCCGAAGAGCAAGTGCGTCTGGTCCTTGAGAACTCAACAGCGTGCACATTGTCAATGCCAATTTATTGATTGACCTCGTGCCTGGTCGGCTTGCTGACTGGGTCATGAAGCAATTCCTTTTGGATTGAAGATTGTCAGNCAGACGATCGGGAATCGAAACTGAATACACCGCTCTGCCCTCTTCACGGAGGGCAGTAGTCGGGACAGCTTTGAGACCAATGTATGATCTGGTCGAGAGTGTTCCGGTGGTCATAGCGAGAGGGAAACGCCCGGTCACATTCCGAACCCGGAAGCTAAGCCTCTCAGCGCCGATGGTACTGCAAGGGGGACCTTGTGGGAGAGTAGGACGCCGCCGGACTTAACGTAAGAAAGATGTGGCCATCGGCCCTCCATCGAGAATTCGCAGGGGAAACCCTCGTTCTCGGTTGGGGCCGGTGGCCATTTCTGTTTCTGCCGCCGTTCACTCGACGCCGGCTCCGGTTCGTGATGGACTGGAACCACCGTCGGGCGACCGACGCGGCACCCAACACAACGACACAGCGGATGAACGCCCGAGGCACTGCACCGGGCACGCGATGAGGAGCAACGGTGGCGAACGACGACGATCAGCGGCGGAACGACGGCGACCGCGGAGATCGACCCCGGCGGGACGGCGATCGTTTCCCCCGTCGTGATGGTGCTCCGCGTCGTGACGGCCAGAGCAACGGCCGGTGGTCCTCTGGTCCTCGTGAGTTCGAGCGTCGCGAGGGTGACCGTCGCGATCGTCCGCAAGGTGGGGACCGTCCGTTCCGCGATGGTGCTCCCCGCCGGGACAGCGCTCCGCGTCGTGACGGCGATCGTTCGTTCCGGTCAAGCGACCGCAATGACCGACCCTCGTGGCAGGGTGATCGTGGCGCCGCCGGCCGTCCGCCGCGCGGGGATGGTCCGCGTGGTGCCGATCGCCCGGGTCGTGACGGTGACCGTCCGTACCGTGGTGGGTCTTCGGATCGTCCGGCTCGTGATGCTGACCGTCCGTACCGTGGTGGGAGCTCTGACCGTCCGCGTCGGGACGGTGACCGCCCGTACCGCGGTGGCTCGTCCGATCGTCCCGCTCGTGATGGCGATCGCCCGTACCGCGGTGGCTCGGACCGTCCCGCTCGTGATGGCGATCGCCCGTACCGCGGTGGCTCGGACCGTCCCGCTCGTGATGGCGATCGCCCGTACCGCGGTGGCTCGGACCGGCCCGCTCGTGATGGCGATCGCCCGTACCGTGGCGGGTCCTCGGACAGGCCGCGCCGTGACGGGGACCGACCCTTCCAGGGCGGTTCGGACCGCCCGCGTCGTGATGGCGATCGTCCGTACCGCGGGGGATCCTCGGACCGTCCGGCTCGTGATGGTGACCGTCCGTACCGCGGCGGATCCTCGGACCGCCCGCGTCGCGACGGCGACCGTCCGACCCGTGGTGGTTCCTCCGACCGTCCGTTCCGTGGCGGGTCCTCGGACCGTTCCAGCCGCGATGGTGGCGAGGAGCGTCGTCGGTTCGGCGACGGCTCCCGGCACGCCGGTGCGCGCTTCGGCGAAGCGGCCCGCGACGACTGGGAAGACCGCGATCCGTACGGCACGAAGTCCATCCGTCCGCGTCACGAGGACCCGGAGATCCCCGAAGAGATCGATGCGCGCGACCTCGACCCGGCCGCCCGCATGGAGCTGAAGACCCTCAGCAAGGACAACGCGGACTGGGTGGCTCGTCACCTGGTGGCTGCTGCGCTGTTCGTCGATGACGACCCGGAGACGGCGAACCAGCACGCGCTGAGCGCGGCTCGTCGTGCTGGTCGGGTCGGTGTCGTCCGTGAGACCGCTGCCATCACCGCCTACCGTCTCGGCGACTTCGCCACGGCCCTGCGTGAGCTCCGCACCTACCGTCGGATCTCGGGTCGCAACGACCAGCTGCCGATGATGGTGGACTGCGAGCGCGGCCTAGGACGTCCGGAGCGCGCGCTCGAACTCGGCCGCTCGGTCGAACGGTCGGCCCTCGAGACACCGGTGCAGGTCGAACTCGCGATCGCCATGTCCGGCGCCCGTCTCGACCTCGGGAATCCCACAGCTGCGCTCGGCGAGCTGGAGATTCCACAGCTCGACCCGTCCACCGCCTACACGTGGTCCCCGGCGCTCTACAGTGCTTACGCGGCCACGCTCGAGGAGCTCGGTCGACAGGACGAGGCCGACGAGTGGTGGGCCCGAGTGGACCGCGCGGTAGCGGCCCTCGCCGAAATCGCGGACGACAACGCTTGGGAGACAGTTGATGTGGTCGAGGAAACGATCGAAGTCGAAGTACACGGAGACGCCGGAGACGCCGGAGACGACGACGCCGAAGACCTCGGAACCGACGACGTCGCGACCGACGCACTCGACGGCGGCGACGACGACTCCGCCGACGATGTCGACGACGACCTCGACGACGAACCAGCCGTCGACGACCTCGACGACGACACCTCTGCAGCCGACGAGCCCGGCGAGATCGACGACGACAACCCCCGCGACGTCGACGGCTCCGCAGCCGGCTGAGCACCCGGCGTCGCTGACGGACGGCGTCGACGTGGTCCTCACCGACCTCGACGGCGTCGTCTACCGGGGCCGCAACGCGATCCCGCACGCGGTCGAAGCACTGACCCGGGCATCGCTCACGGCGCGGGTCGGCTACATCACGAACAACGCATCGCGCCGCCCGATCGACGTCGCTGAACACCTCGAGCGCTACGGGCTCGAGGTGTCCGAGGGCGACGTCGTCACCTCGTCGCAGGCCGGCGTCCAGCTGCTCGCGACCCTGGTGCCGGCCGGGTCGACCGTCCTGGTGACCGGCGGGCTCGGCCTGTCCAGCATCGTCGAGGCAGCCGGGTTCACGGTGACGTCGAGCGCCGAGGACTCTCCCGCAGCAGTGATCCAGGGCTTCTCGCCGGATCTCGGCTGGAAGGAACTGGCCGAGGCATCGTTCGCCCTGGCCGACCAGGACGTGCCGTGGGTGGCGACGAACATGGACTGGTCGATCCCCGTCGAGCGCGGCATCGCCCCCGGCAACGGGACGCTCGTGTCCGCCGTGCACCAGGCAGTCGGTCGCATGCCCGTGGTCGCCGGCAAGCCCGAGCGGCAGATCTTCGACACCGCGGTGGAACGCTTCGGCGGCGGTCGGACCCTGTTCATCGGTGACCGGCTGGACACCGACATCAAGGGCGCGAACGACGTCGGGATCCCGAGCGTGCTCGTGCTCACCGGCATCGACCGGGCCAAGCAGGTGCTCGCGGCCGATCAGCGCTCGCGTCCCACCTACGTGCTGGAAGACCTCCGGGGCCTGTCCCAGCCGTACCCGGAGACGGTGCGGCGCGAGGACGAGGACGGCACCCGGTACGTGACCGTCGGAACCTCGACGGTGGCGATGCGCGGGCACGTGGTCCGGGTGCTCGACGCCGGGACGGACATCGATCGACTGCGCGCCGGCTCCACGATCATCTGGGAGTCCGAGTTGGCCATCTACGGCCTCGACGTCGACCCGCAGCTGTACGGCGGCGAGTAGCGTGTCGGACGTGCCGAACCCCGAGCAGCCGTCCGCCGAACCCGAGCAGCAGGACGCCTTCGCCGCGCGGACCGCCGAGGCAGAGACGCTCCCGCTCGTCGATCGCGCCGACGCCTTCTCCGCGCTGCACGACGAGCTGCGGACGCGGCTCGAGAGCGGCGGCTCCGCGAGTGCCTGAGCCGGACGGAGCCGTCCCCGACGCGACCCCGGTCCGCCTCGACGCGCTGCTCCCTGCACGCGGACTCGCTCGGTCGCGCACCGTGGCCAGCAAGCTGATCCAGGACGGCCGCGTGCTCGTCGGCGGGCGTGCCGTCCTCAAGTCGTCGACGCCGGTCGCGCCAGACGCCGAGATCGAGGTCGACGCCGCGGACGAATGGGTGTCGCGTGCAGCCCGGAAGCTCGTCGGTGCGCTCGACGCCTTCGACGTCGACCCTGCCGATCGTGTCGTGCTCGACGTCGGCGCGAGCACCGGCGGGTTCACCCAGGTGCTGCTCGCACGTGGTGCGCGCCGTGTCATCGCGCTCGACGTGGGCCACGGACAGCTGCACCCCACCATCGCGCTCGACGAGCGCGTCGCCGTGGTCGAGGGGACGAACGCCCGGAACCTCACGCGCGCCGACTACCTGGCACTCGACGACGCAGCCACCGACACGAGCCTCGTGCTGGGGGACCTGTCCTTCATCTCGCTCAGACTCGTGCTGCCGGCGCTGGCCGAGGCCGTCCCGGCGGACGAGTTCGTGCTGCTGGTGAAGCCCCAGTTCGAAGTGGGCCGCGGCGGTGTGCGCGAGGGCATCGTGCACGACGCGGGGCTGCGGAACGACGCGCTCATGAACGTGCTCTGGGCGGCGTGGGACCAGGGCCTCGGTACCAGCGGGCTCACCGCATCGCCGATCGTCGGGACCCACGGCAACCACGAGTACCTGGCCCGCTTCCAGCGCGGTGTCGGGGGCAATCCGACAGAATGGAGAGTCCGGGCGACCGAACTCACGGAAGGGTCTTCATGAGCGACGAACGGCACATCCTGCTCGTGTCCCACACGGGTCGCCGCGACTCGATCGACGCCGCGGTCGAGGTCTGCGACCTCCTGCACGCCGCCGGTCTCACGCCCGTCATGCCCTTCGACGAGTACGCGGACATCCGCCGCGCCGAAGCGTCGGTCGGCAAGGTCGACATCCTGGGCGTCGACGTCCAGCCGAACCAGCTCGAGATCGTCATCGTGCTCGGCGGCGACGGCACGATCCTCCGCGCCGCGGAACTCGTCCGGAACACCGGTGCTCCGTTGATCGGCGTGAACCTGGGGCACGTCGGGTTCCTGGCAGAGAGCGAGCGCGACGGTCTTGCCGAGACGGTCGAGCGTGCGCTGTCCGGCGAGTACAACGTCGAGGAACGCGTCACCCTGCAGGTCGACGTCGTCGTGGGCAACCAGATCGTCTACTCGAGCTGGGCGCTGAACGAAGCCACGATCGAGAAGGCGTCCCGTGAGCGGATGCTCGAGGTCGTGACCGAGGTCGACGGGCGCCCGCTGTCGTCCTTCGGTTGTGACGGTGTGGTCGTGTCGACCCCGACGGGCTCCACGGCGTACTCGTTCTCGGGTGGTGGCCCCATCGTGTGGCCCGATGTGGACGCACTGCTCATGGTGCCGCTGAGCGCCCACGCCCTGTTCGCCCGTCCGATCGTCGTCGGGCCGGACTGCACGCTCGCGATCGAGGTCCTGCGGCGCACGAGCGGCGTCGGCGTGCTCTGGTGCGACGGACGCCGCACCCACGACCTGCCCCCGGGTGCCCGCGTCGAGGTCCGGCGTTCGCCCGACCCGGTGCGCGTCGCCCGGCTCAAGGACGCCCCGTTCACCGACCGGCTGGTCGCGAAGTTCCAGCTGCCCGTCGCCGGGTGGCGCGGCCCCCAGAGCGACGAGGACGACCGATGAGCACGGAGAACACCCGATGAGCACGGAGGACGACCGATGATCGAGGAGATCGCGATCCGCGACCTCGGTGTCATCGGTGAGACCACGCTCGAACTCGGGCCGGGCTTCACCGTCGTCACCGGGGAGACCGGTGCAGGCAAGACGATGATCGTCACCGCACTCGGGCTGCTGCTCGGTGCGCGGGCCGACGCCGGTTCGGTTCGCCGTGGCGCGTCGAGCGCGGTCGTCGAAGGCCGCTGGCACGTCCCCGAGCAGGACGCGGTCGCCGAACGTGTCGAGGACGCCGGCGGCACCGTCGAGGACGGCGAGCTCATCCTCACCCGCACGGTCTCCGCCGAGGGGCGCAGCCGTGCCACGGTCGGCGGTCGCAGTGCCCCCGTCGCGGTCCTCGGTGAACTCGCCGACCAGCTCGTCACCGTGCACGGGCAGTCCGACCAGATCCGCCTGACCTCGGCCACCGCGCAGCGGGCGGCGCTGGACGGGTTCGGGGGATCCTCGCTCGAGAAGGCCCTTGCCCGGTACGTGGCCGCGTACGACGCCTGGCAGCAGCACGCCGGTGAACTCGAGGTCCTGGTCCGTGACCGGGACGACCGGGTGGCCGAGGCCGAGCGGATCCGTGCGGCCTCCGACGAGATCGAAGCCGCCGACCCGCAGCCCGGGGAAGACGTCGAGCTGGCCGAGCGCGCCGAGCGCCTGGGGAACCTCGAGGAGCTCCGGCTGTCGGCTGCCCTGGCGCACGAGGCACTGTCCAGCGAGTCCCTCGACGGCGTCTCGGACGTCGTCGGCCTGGTCGAGTCCGCGCGCCGTGCCGTCGAGCGTGTGGTGTCGTCGGACAGTGCCCTGCAGCCGGTGCTCGAGCAGCTCACGGAGCTGGGCATCCAGGCAGCCGAGGCGTCGGCGAGCATCTCGAGCTACCTCGGTTCCCTGGAACCCGAAGCCGGGCACGACCTCGAACTCATCAACGAACGCCGGGCGTTGCTGGCCGGCCTCACCCGCAAGTACGGCGAGACGGTGGACGACGTCATCGCCTACGGTCAGCGCGCGAGTGACCGGCTGCTCGAACTCGACGGCGACGACGACCGGATCGCGGCGTTGCAGCGGTCGGTCGAGCAGGATGAGCAGGCGCTCGAGTCCGCCGCCGCAGCGCTCACCACGGCGCGTACCAAGGCGGCGGCCGACCTGGCGAAGCGTGTGACGGCCGAGCTGAAGACCCTCGCGATGGGTGGCGCGACCCTGGTGGTCGAGGTCACCGACGCGGGGGAGTACCGCCGCCACGGCCGTGACCAGGTGACGATCCTGCTCCAGCCGCACTCCGGCACCGACCCCCGGCCGATCGGCAAGGGGGCGTCCGGTGGTGAGCTGTCGCGCGTGATGCTCGCGATCGAGGTCGTCATGGCTGGCAGCACCACCGTGCCGACCTTCGTCTTCGACGAGGTCGACGCGGGTGTCGGTGGGGCGGCGGCCATCGAGATCGGCCGGCGGCTGGCGAAGCTCGCCGAGCGCACGCAGGTCATCGTCGTCACGCACCTGGCCCAGGTCGCCGCGTTCGCGAACAACCACCTCAACGTCGTGAAGGACGCCAGCGGTGCCGTGACCTCGTCGAGTGTGCGACGGCTCGAAGGCGAGGACCGGCTGCAGGAGATGGCTCGGCTGCTCTCCGGGCTCGGCGACAGCGCCAGCGGCATCGAGCACGCCCGCGAGCTGCTCGACGTGGCCGGCCAGCGGGCCTGACGGCCAGACCTGCCTGATCCCGGTGACCGGGCCACGGCCCGGTGACCGGGCCACGGCCCGGCGACCCGGCCACGGCACGGTGACCCAGCCACCCACCCGCGCAACGCCCACGGCGAACCGGGGTCGCGCCTCCCGGCAGTTCTGACGTACGATGGAATCCCGTGGCGGACACTCTCAGCGGCGGTACCAATTCTTCGAACTCGACCCCGAAGGTGACGAAGCAGATCTTCGTGACCGGCGGGGTCGTCTCGTCTCTCGGCAAGGGCCTGACGGCGGCCAGCCTCGGCAACCTGCTCACTGCTCGCGGCCTCAAGGTCGTCATGCAGAAGCTCGACCCGTACCTCAACGTGGACCCGGGCACCATGAACCCGTTCCAGCACGGCGAGGTCTTCGTGACCGACGACGGCGCGGAGACGGACCTCGACATCGGGCACTACGAGCGCTTCCTCGACATCAACCTGTCGCAGGCCGCGAACGTCACGACCGGTCAGGTGTACTCGACGGTGATCGCCAAGGAGCGTCGCGGCGAGTACCTCGGCGACACGGTGCAGGTCATCCCGCACATCACCGACGAGATCAAGCGCCGGATGCGCGAGCAGGCGCAGAACGACCCGCAGCCCGACGTCATCATCACCGAGGTCGGGGGCACCGTCGGCGACATCGAGTCGCAGCCGTTCATCGAGTCCGCCCGTCAGGTGCGGCACGAGCTCGGCCGAAGCAACGTGTTCTTCGTGCACGTGTCGCTGGTGCCGTTCATGAACGCCTCGGGTGAGCAGAAGACCAAGCCGACCCAGCACTCCGTCGCCGCGCTCCGCTCGATCGGCATCCAGCCCGACGCGCTCGTGCTGCGGAGCGACCGTCCGGTGTCGGAGTCGAACAAGCGCAAGATCGCGCTGATGTGCGACGTCGACGAGGACGCCGTGGTGAACGCTGTGGACGTCCCCTCGATCTACGACCTGCCGACGCTGCTGAACAACCAGGGTCTCGACCAGGTCATCGTCGAGGCGCTCAAGCTCGACGCCGGTCCGGTCGACTGGACCGCCTGGACGCCTGTGCTGAAGGCCGTGCACGAGCCGAAGAAGGACGTCACGATCGCGCTGGTCGGCAAGTACATCGACCTGCCGGACGCCTACCTGTCCGTCACCGAGGCGCTCCGTGCGGGTGGCTTCGCGCACGACGCGAAGGTCACGCTGAAGTGGGTCGTGTCCGACGACTGCACCACCCCCGAGGGCGCGGCGAAGCAGCTCGGCGACGTCGACGGCATCTGCATCCCGGGTGGGTTCGGCGTGCGCGGCATCGAGGGCAAGCTCGGCGCGCTGAAGTTCGCGCGTGAGCAGGGCATCCCGACGCTCGGCCTGTGCCTCGGCCTGCAGTGCATGGTCATCGAGTACGCCCGCCACGAGGTCGGTCTGACCGACGCGTCGAGCACCGAGTTCGACCCGGAGACCTCGACGCCGGTCATCGCGACGATGGCGGAGCAGGTCGACATCATCGCCGGTGGCGACCTGGGCGGCACGATGCGCCTGGGCCTGTACCCGGCGTCGTTCACCGAAGGGTCGCTGGCGGCGGAGCTGTACGGTGCGCCCGAGGCCTCCGAGCGGCACCGTCACCGCTACGAGGTGAACAACAAGTACCGCGAGCAGATCGCGGATGCCGGCCTGGTGTTCTCGGGCACGTCGCCGGACGGCACGCTGGTGGAGTACGTCGAGCTGCCGCGCGACGTGCACCCGTTCTACATCGCCACGCAGGCGCACCCGGAGCTCCGCTCGCGTCCGACCGATGCGCACCCGCTGTTCGCGGGGCTCGTCGCGGCCGCGATCGAGCGCCACGAGGCGTCCAGCCTGTTCGACCCGCAGACCGAGGAGCAGGTCGCGTAGCGCGAGTGGTCTCTGACTGGAGGCGCGGTGCCAGCTGGCACCGCGCCTCCCGTCCGTCTGGGGGCGCGTCCACGGCACCTGATTCCGGACACGGAACCACGGAATGACGCGGTGCTGTGTCCGGAACCTGGTTCCGACGGGGCGTCCGGCGCGCGCGTGCTTGGATGGAGCCGTGACAGACGCACCGATCGCCGACGAGTCCGCCTCCTTCGAGGTCACCGAATCCACCGTCGTCTACGAGGGCGCCGTCTGGGACGTGCGTCGCGACACCGTCGCGTACAACGGTGACGCGATGGTCCGCGAGTACATCGACCACACCGGCGCGGTCGCGGTGTACGCCGAGGACGACGAGGGCCGCGTCCTGGTCATCCAGCAGTACCGGCACCCGGTGCGGATGCGTGACTGGGAGCTGCCCGCCGGCCTGCTCGACATGGCGGGCGAGGACCACCTGACCGCCGCGAAGCGCGAGCTGGGCGAAGAGGCCGACCTCGAAGCCGACACGTGGGAGCCGCTGATCCGCTACAACACGTCGTCCGGCGGCAGCGACGAGTTCATCCAGGTCTACCGGGCGCGCGGCGTGCGGTCGACCGGGTCCGCGTTCGAGCGCGAGGCGGAAGAGGCCGACATCGTGACGCGCTGGGTGCCACGGGCGGAGCTGCTCGACGGGATCCTGGGCGGTCGGCTCAACAACTCGGCCCTCGTCGTCGCGACGCTCGCGGTCGAGGCCATCGAACAGCGCAGCAAGTGAGCGGGGCAGCGGTCGACGGTCTGCGTGACCTGGTCGGCGCCGGTGCCTGGACGCACGAGCCGCAGGCCTCCGTGCTCGACGGCGACGTGTTCCGTGTCACCGCCGTCGAGGGCAGCGATGCCTGGCGGACCACCTCGTACGGGTTCGTGCACGACTCGGAGCACGCGCTGCTGCAACCGACCGACGGCCCGTTCTCGGTCGAGGCGTCGTTCGTGCTCGACTACACCGAGCAGTTCGACCAGGCCGGGGTGTTCCTGCGCGTCGACGAGCGGACGTGGATCAAGGCCGGTGTCGAGTTCTCGGACGGTGCTCCTCAGCTCGGCGCCGTGGTCACGCGTGGGTTCTCCGACTGGTCCGTGTCGCCCGTGCCGGAGTGGGTGGGCCGGGTGGTGACCGTCCGCGCGAGCCGCGACGGTGACGCCGTGACGATCCGGGCGTGGGCCGAGGGCGACGAGCCCCGGCTCGTCCGGGTCGCGTACCTGGACCCGGAGGCCGTCGTGTCCGCGGGGCTGCTGTGCGCCGGGCCGACGCGGGCTGGCTTGACCGTGACGTTCACCGGCTTCCGGGTGGGCGCGCCGGACGAAGCGCTGCACTGACGGGCAGGTGGCCGTTCGCCGGTTAGCCTGCTGAGGTGATGCCCCTCGATCGTGCCGTGGAGACGTACCTGCGGCACGTCGCGATCGAGCGGGGACTCTCGCAGCACACGCTGTCGGCGTACCGGCGGGACCTCGCCGTGTTCGCCGAGTGGCTCGGCGTCGCACCGGTCGTCGAGTCGGACGGCGCTGACCGGGCCGGAGGCTCCTCGGTGCTGCAGGACGTCGCTCGCCTGGCGCGGGCGGACGTCTCGGGGTTCGTCGAGCACCTCGCCACGCGACCATCGGGACCGTTGGCGCCGCGGTCGATCGCGCGCATGCTCAGTTCGGTCCGTTCGTTCACCGCCTTCGCCGCGGGAGAGGGCTGGCTGCCGCTCGACCCCGGCACCGCCGTCCGACCGCCGAAGGCTCCCATGCGGCTGCCGAAGGCGATCCCCGTCGAGGACATGGAACGGCTGCTCGGGGCGGTCTCCGTCGACGCGGACGACCCCGTCCAGCTGCGGGACAAGGCCCTGCTCGAGCTGCTCTACGCCACCGGTGCGCGGATCTCCGAGGCGGTGGGGCTGTCGGTCGACGACGTCACCACGCTGTCGGACGCCGCTGCCGACGCTCCGGGCCCGGGCCCGGGCCCCGGTGCGGACGGGCTCGCCGTCGTGAAGGTCACCGGCAAGGGCAACAAGCAGCGGATCGTCCCGCTCGGCAGCTTCGCGCGGGCCGCGATCGACGCTTACCTGGTGCGGGCACGGCCGGTGTTCGCGGCACGGGGAGCGTCGACGCCGGCGCTGTTCCTCGGCGCCCGTGGTGCGCGGTTGTCGCGACAGAGCGCCTGGCTCGTGATCCAGGCCGCTGCTGCCGCCGCCGACCTGGAGGCGCACGTGTCACCGCACACCTTCCGGCACTCGTTCGCGACGCACCTGCTCGAGGGCGGTGCTGACGTCCGCGTGGTGCAGGAGCTGCTCGGGCACG
This sequence comes from Curtobacterium sp. 8I-2, assembly GCF_902506155.1. Taxonomy (NCBI): domain Bacteria; kingdom Bacillati; phylum Actinomycetota; class Actinomycetes; order Micrococcales; family Microbacteriaceae; genus Curtobacterium; species Curtobacterium sp. 8I-2. Next base: position 1,096,878 of record NZ_LR732827.1, on the reverse strand, counting down.
CGAGCGTCGCCACGACGCAGATCTACACGATGGTCACGGCCGACATGCTGCGGGACGTGTACCAGACGGCGCACCCGAGGGCGCGGCGGCAGGCGCTGCCGGATGGGCGCGACGGGCGCGCTTCGTGAGCAGCACGATGGGGGGAGACGGGCGTGCTTCGTGAGCAGCAATGGTCGGGTCGCGGCATAGCACTCGACATCTCCTGCTCACGAAGTGCCGTCTCCCGGTGCACTACGGTCGGGGCGTGCCCTCGACCCTCGACGACTTCTGGACCGCACGACGCCTCGAGCGACCGGACCTTCCGGTGGACATGCCGGAAGCCTGGTCGTTCGGTGCGACCCCGGAGCAGGCGGACGCGCTCCTGCAGCTCGTGCTCGACGGGGTCAAGGTCGGCACGGCGTCGTCGCTCTGGGACTACGAGGCGACCGGTGACCCGCTGCCCGCAGTGGACGAGTTGAGCATCGTGACCGACGGCTCCGATGCGCCCCGCGCGGTCATCGAGACGACGCTGGTCCAGGTGGTCCCGTTCGATCAAGTCGATGCTGACCACGCCTGGGCCGAGGGTGAAGGCGACCGCACGCTCGAGCACTGGCGGGCCGTGCACGAGGCGTTCTGGCGTGCACACTCCGAGCACCCGCGCGGGTTCGCGCCGGGCATGCCCGTCGTGTGCGAGCGGTTCCGGCTGCTGTGGCCGAACCGCTGAGGCCGATCCCGAACGGCTGAACCGGATCCCGATACGGGGTCAGGCGGGGACCGGCTCCGCGTCGACCTCGGTGAAGACGTCCTTCACGGCCGCGAGCAGCCGCGCGTTGAACTCCACACCGAGCTGGTTCGGCACGGTGACGAGCACGGTGTCGGCAGCGCGGACGGCCTGGTCGGCCGCGAGCTCCGCGACGAGCTGCTCGGGCTCACCGATGTAGGAGCGGCCGAACCGGGCGAGCCCGCCGTCGAGGTGCCCGACCTGGTCCTGCCCCTCGACCTGCGCGCGCACGCCGAAGTAGTGGCGCGACTCGTCGTCGATGATCGGGATGATGCTGCGCGAGACCGACACCCGTGGGGTCCGCTCCCAGCCCGACTCCGCCCACACCCGGCGGAAGCGCTCGATCTGCTCGGCCTGCAGCTGGTCGAACGGCACACCGGTGTCCTCGGTCAGCAGGGTCGAGGACATCAGGTTCATGCCCTGCTCGGCCGTCCACTCCGCGGTGGCGCGGGTGCCGGCACCCCACCAGATGCGGTCGCCGAGCGAGTCGGACAACGGGAAGATCGGCAGGGACCCGACCGATCCGGTCATCTGCGGGTTGGTGTTGGCCATCGGCTCGCCGGCGATCGCACGGCGGAACACGCTCGTGTGCGCTCGGGCCATGTCGCCACCGTTCTCATCGGAGGCGTCGGGCACGTAGCCGAACTGCTGGTAGCCGGCGAGGGCGGTCTCGGGTGATCCCCGCGAGACGCCGAGCTGCAGTCGCCCGCCGGAGATCAGGTCGGTGGCCGCGGCCTCTTCCGCCATGTAGAGCGGGTTCTCGTAGCGCATGTCGATGACGCCGGTCCCGATCTCGATCCGGCTCGTCTTTGCGGCGATGGCGGCGAGCAGCGGGAACGGTGCGGCCTGCTGCGGCGCGAAGTGGTGGACGCGGAAGTAAGCGCCATCGACGCCTGCTTCCTCTGCTGCGACGGCGAGGTCGATCGCCTGCACCAGGGCCTCTCGCCCGCTGCGCACCTTCGACCCCGGCACGTCACGCCAGTGTCCGAACGACAGGAACCCGATCTTCGTCATGTCCATGCGAACGCATCCGGGGGCGGGGTCATTCCGCCGCGACTACCGTGTCCGGGATGGAGGACCCCCGCCCCGCACTCGAAGCCGAACGCGCCCGCAACGAACGGCTGCTGACCGAGGTCGAGCGGAGCATGCGTGACGTCAGTGACGCCCGGCAGGATGCCAACTCCGACGACGAGCACGACCCCGAGGGTGCGACCCTGGCGTGGGAACGTGGCTCGCTCGGTGCGGTCCGCGACGGTGCGCAGCTGCGGATCCGCCAGGTGGACGCCGCGCTCGCACGGATCGACGAGGGCACCTACGGCCGCTGCACGGTCGGCGGCGAGCCGATCCCGAAGGCCCGGCTGGCCGCCGTCCCGTGGGCGGCGACGTGCGTCGCGCACGCCTGAGGGGTGGGCGGACGCTGCCGCGTGACGGACTGGAGGCGCGGCGCAACCCCGCCCCGCGCCTCCCGGCCTGCGCACCCCGCGTCCACCGCGTGCGCCGCTGATTCCCAGCCGCGCGCCCTACGTTTTCGGCATGGACGGCGACCCGAACGACCGACCCGGCGACGCCCGGGCCGATGGTGCGGCCCGACAGCGCTTCCAGTGGTTCCACCGCCTGCGCGCCTGGATCCACGAGCGGCCGCACGTGCACCTGTTCTACAAGGTGCTGGTCGGTCTGGTGGGCGGGCTGGTCGTCATCATCGGGCTGATCCTGGTGCCGCTGCCGGGCCCGGGGTGGCTCGTGGTGTTCATCGGTCTCACCGTGCTGGCGAGCGAGTTCCACTTCTTCCACAAGATCATCACGTGGCTCAAGGCGCAGCTGCACCGCTTCTGGGACTGGGCCAAGCGGCACGGGCCGAAGCGTCTGCGCGATGCGGCCGACCGGGGCAAGGCCGACGTCGATGCTGCGCACACCGGAGCGGCGCGGACCGTCGGGGTCCGTGCGCGCGCTCGCGGGGCGAACTCGGCGCACCCGGGCCACTAGTCGGGCCGTCGCGGTCGGCACCGTGCGGGGCTGGTCACCGCGCGCGAGGTTGACGCCTCCGTGCGGCGCTGCAGGCTCGCACCGAGCGATCAACCTCGCACCGAATGGGCATCGCCGCACCGTGCCGGGCGCGCCTACTCGGCCGCGACCCGGACCGAACCGGTGGCGGTGCGCTCGATGACCTCGGCAGCGCGCTCCTCGACCTCGGCGGCGTCCTTCGATGACAGCTGCAGCACGAGGGCGACGACCGCGGCGAGCACGATGAAGCCGCCGTACCCGGCGATGACCGGGACGAGGCCGACCGACGGCTCGAGCAGGCCTCCGATGACCGAGGGCACCCCGAACGCCAGGTAGCTGACGACGTAGATCGTGGAGAGCAGTCCGGCGCGGTGGGTCGGTGCAGCGGTGGCGAGCAGCATCCGCAGCGGTGCCTGGAACCCGGCGCCGAAGCCGACACCGGCGACGGCGCTGCCGACGACCATGCCCGGCAGGGAGTGCGCGAACACGAACGACACGGTGATGATCGGGCCGAGCACGAGCGCCACGAGCCCGAGCAGGACCGCACGTCGGGTGTCCATCCGCTGGATCGCCAGGCCGGTCAGGGCGCCGACACCGGTGACGACCGCGATGAGCGCACCGGCGGCGAAGTGGTTGGTGATGCCGAACACCGCGCCGAGTGCCGAGGGGACGAGCGACAGGAACATGCCGCCCAGTGCCCAACTGGCCACGAGCGATCCGGCGACGCCGCGGAACAGCCGACGCGATGACCGCGGCACGCTGATCGTCGGGCGCAGGGAGCGGAGTGCTCCTGGGCGACGCTCCACCTGCTCGGGGACGACGGACAGCGCGAGGACGAGCAGCACGAGGAGCGCGCCGAACAGCAGGTAGACGAGCTGCTCCGGCGCCGGACCCCACTGCACCAGGGCGCCGCTCGACAGCGCGCCGGTGGCCAGGGCGATCGGCGGGATGACCCCGTTCAGCACACCCGCCATGGTCGGGTGGCGTTCGAGGGAGTTGTCGATGAGGGCCGCGCCGAGTGCGCCGATGAGCAGTCCGACCGAGACGCCCTGCACGATCCGGTCCACGATGAGCGCGACGACCCCGTCCGCCGCCGCGAACAGGCCGAGCGACAGTGCGACGCCCAGCCCGCCGACGACGAGCACGGGCTTCCGGCCGACGTGGTCGGACAAGCGCCCCGCGATGAGCAGGCTCGCCAGCAGGCCGGCGACGTAGATGGCGAAGACCCCGGTGAGCATGAGCGGCGTGAGGTGCCACTCGGCGGCGTAGACCGGGTAGATCGGCGACGGGACGGCCGACGAGGCGACCGAGACCAGGAGCATCGCCGCCAGGATCCAGAACCCGGCGACCGAACGAGCTGACTGGTGCATGCGCACCCCTTTCCATCTCCGTGCAGTACGACTGCATTCGTACCGCACTCGAACAGTACGACGCAAGTCGTACAGCAAGCCGAACGGTGGTAGCGTCCCGTCCATGCCCGCGCACGTCGATGCTCCCGAACGGTTGCCGCAGCCGTCCGTGGCCGAGATGGACCTCCCCGTCGTCATGGACGCCCTGAGCGACCCGATCCGGCTCGCGATCCTGCACCGCTACCTGGTCGACGCGGCCGGGGGTGAGCGCAGCTGCGGGTGGGTCGGCATCGACCGGCCGAAGTCCACGCTGACCCACCACTTCCGGGTCCTGCGCGAGGCCGGGTTGCTCGAGCAGCACCTGGAGGGCCTGACCCGCGTCAGCCGTGTCCGGGTGGCGGACGTGCAGCAGCGGTTCCCCGGGCTCCTCGACCTGGTGCTCGACTGGCAGGTCCCATCGGCCCTGCTCCGCGAGGGGCTCGCCTCGTGAGCGGCGAGCCCGACGCCGCCCCGAGCCCGACCGTGCACACGCTGCCGTCGATCGTCGCAGACCCCGCCGTCGCCACGGCGCTCGCCGCGGACCTGACGGCCGCCGGCTTCACCGTCGACCGGCTCGACTCCCTGTGGGGCGCCGAGGCTGCCGCATCGCTGCACCGCGGTTCGCGGGTCGCTGCGCTCCGTGCGCTCGCCGCCCGCGAGACCACGCCGCTCAGCACCCTGGCGACGCTGTTCGTGCTCGGGCTGCCGGTGGCGCGGGCTGAGGCAGCCGCCGCGTTCCCGACCGCCGGGCTCGACGCCGTCATCGCATCGGGTCTGCTGCGCAGCGAAGGCGAAGGCGAAGGCGACGGCGACGGCGACGGCGGCGCCCCGCTCGTCCACCCCACCGTCGACCTGCGCCCCTACGCCTTCGTCGACGACCTCGGCGCCGGCAGCTGGTGGATCGTCTCCGACCTGGGCGAGCTCGCCCTCGGACACGAGATCAGCGAGGAACACGTCCTCGGCATCGGCGGCGCCACCACGACGCTGAGCGGCCTGCAGGTGCCCGTGCCGGTCGAGCGGGTGCTCGACCTGGGCACCGGCTGCGGGATCCAGGCCATGCACGCGCGGCGGTTCGCCGACCACGTGGTCGCCACCGACATCTCGCGCCGTGCCCTCGACATCGCCCGCTTCAACGCGCAGTTGAACGGCATCGACGGCATCGACTTCCGGTTCGGCTCACTGTTCGAGCCGGTCGCGGGGGAGCGCTTCGACCGGATCGTCTCGAACCCGCCCTTCGTCATCACGCCTCGTCGCGAAGGCGTCCCGTCCTACGAGTACCGCGACGGCGGCATGGTCGGTGACGCCCTGGTCGAGACGGTGCTCCGGGGCCTCGGGGACCACCTGGAGCCCGGTGGCACCGCACAGCTCCTCGGCAACTGGGAGTACCGCTGGGGCGTCGACGGCCTGGACCGCGTGCGCGCCTGGTTCGCCGACACCGGCCTCGACGTGTGGGTGATCGAGCGCGAGCGGCAGGACCCGACGTCCTACGCCGAGACCTGGATCCGCGACGGCGGCACCAAGCCCGGCACGGACGGGTTCGACACCCTGATGGGCGCGTGGCTCGACGACTTCGCGGATCGCCGCGTCACCGGCGTCGGCTTCGGTTACGTCGTGGTGCGTCGACCCCTGCCGGGAGGCCCGTCCGGCCTCCGCCGGTTCGAGCGCGTCCCCGAGACGCTCGGCTCCAACCCCGCGGGTCTGGGGGCGACGGTCGCCCGCGTCCTCGACGCGGCCGCCTGGCTCGCTGCGCACGACGACGCCGCGCTCGCTGCCGCCCACCTGGCGGTGGCCGGTGACGTCACCGAGGAGCGGTACTACTGGCCGGGCAACGACGACCCCACCGTGATGACGCTGGTGCAGGGCGGCGGGCTCGGGCGCCGGGTGGACGCGGACACCGCACTCGCGGCGTTCGTGGGCGCGTGCGACGGTGACCTGTCCGTCGCGGCGATCATCGGCGCGCTCGCGCAGATCACCGGCGCGGACGAGCAGGCCCTCGCCGCCGACCTGCTGCCGGCGGCGCGCGACCTGGTGCTCGACGGGCTGCTCGTCCCCGCCGCCTGACGATCAGGCGCGGTGGTCGCGCCAGCTGTGCTCGGGCGTGTAGCCGAGGAGTTCGCGGGCCTTCTCCGACGACAGCAGCGAGCTGACGCCGTCGATGTCCGCACGGCGCTCGATGTCCGGCACGAAACGCTCGACGAGTTCGATCGTCGGGGTGTCCATCACCGTGTCGGGGCTCGCGATGACGAACGCCTCGAACCCGGTGAGGTCCGCCTCGAGCGCACGGCGGACGGCCTGGGCCCCGTCGCGCGAGTCGATGTACGACCACAGGTTGAACGTCTTCGCCTCGGGGGTGGCGTCCCACGGGAACGCCGGGTAGTCGGTCTCGTCCATCACGTTCGAGAAGCGCAGCCCGATCATCTTCAGCTCGGGGTCCCAGCGCGTGAAGTGGCGGGCCATCTCCTCCTCGACCGCCTTGCCGAGCGAGTACGACGACTGCGGGCGGACGGCGAACTCCTCGTCGACCGGCAGGTAGGGCGGCAGGTGTTCGCCCATCGGGATGCCGAGCAGGGTCTCGCTCGACGCCCACACGACGTTCTTGATCTTGGCGGCACGGGCGGCGTGGAAGACGTTGATGGACGAGGTCACGTTGTTGGTGATCAGGGCCACGTCGGGCACCTGTCCCGGGGCCGGCACCGCCGCGAGGTGCACGACGGCGTCGACGTGGTCGTACCGGTCGTCGATGCCGAGCAGGGCGTTCAGGACCTGGCCGTGGTCGGTCAGGTCGATCCGCACGAACGGGACACGCTCGGGCTTGTCCGGCGAGGGGACACGGTCGAGCAGGACCACGTCGTACCCGTGCGCATCGAGGTCGCGCACCACCGCTCGTCCGAGCTTGCCGCTGCCACCGGTCACCACTACACGCGTCATCGCGTCACTCCACATCGTCGTCGGAACACGCCCTGGCGGGCATCGACCATCCTGCCCCGCCTGCCCTGACACGACCAGGCCCTGTCCGTACCCCACTGCCGGGGCGGGGGTCTCTCAGGCGGTGGGGGCGACCTGGGCGATCGCCAGACGGGCGACGAGCTCGACGTGCTCGGCCATGTCGCGGGTGGGGTCGAAGAGCCACTGGATCTGCATGCCGTCGGACACCGCGAGCAGCACGCTCGTGAGCTCGTCGGGGTCGATGTCGGACCGCAGCCGACCGTCCTGCTGCATGGTGCGGAAGTCGGCGGACAGGTCGCGGCGGCTGCGATCGTAGCGCTCGCGGAAGTACTCGTGCGCCGGGTGCTCGGCGTCGGTGGCGGCCGCGGCGGACAGGTTGACGAACATCTGCACCAGCCCCGGGACCTCGGCGTTGTGCCGCACGATCGCCGCGAGCAGGGCCGCCGGGTCCGCGGCCTGCCAGTCGTGTGCCAGGTCGAGCTCGTCGCGGCGGCGGAGGATCTCCACCCAGAGCTCGTCCTTCGAGTCGAAGTAGTGCAGCAGGCCGGCCTGGGTCAGTCCCACGGCGTCGGCGATGTCCTTGATGCTCGTCCGCCGGAAGCCCTGCGACGCCACGAGGTCCAGCGCGACCGTGAGGATCTCCTCGCGCTTCGCGATGCCCTTTGCGTACGAACCCCGTCGTGCCATGGCCAGACTGTACCGCCCGCGGGAGACCCCAGAAAACCAACCAACGGTCGGTTTTGGGTGGTACGGTGCAGGAGCTGCCAGCGCGGGCGGCGAACCCGGTGGATGGTGGGTGTGGGCGACGAGGCCCCGGCCGTCCAGGCGGCGCCCCGCGGCCCTGAACGAGAGGACCGACCACCGTGACCACCGTGAACGACGCGAGCACCGCCTCCAGTCCGTCGACGCCGCTGACCGAGCGCATCGATGCGCTCCTCGGCCAGTTGACCACCGACGAGAAGGTGCAGCTGCTCACCGGACGTGACTTCTGGACCACCTGGCCCGTCGAGAAGATCGGGCTGCGCCGGATCCTGATGTCGGACGGGCCGTCCGGCGTGCGCGGCGAGGTGTGGGACGAGCGTGACCCGTCCCTGAACCTGCCGTCGGCGACCGCGCTGAGCGCCTCGTGGGACCGCGCGATCGCGAAGCGCTACGGCGCCGCCGCTGCCGTCGAGGCCCGTCGCAAGGGCGTCGACGTCGTGCTCGGCCCGACCATCAACCTGCACCGGTCCCCGCTGGGTGGCCGGCACTTCGAGGCGTTCAGCGAGGACCCCGTGCTCACGGGCGACCTGGCCGCGTCGTACGTCGACGGTGTGCAGGAGAACGGTGTGGCCGCCACCCCGAAGCACTACATCGCGAACGACTACGAGACCGACCGCTTCACCGCGTCGACCGAGGTGTCCGACCGCGCGCTGCGTGAGCTGTACCTGCTGGCGTTCGAGAAGGCCGTGACCGAGGCGCACGCCTGGGCGGTCATGTCGTCGTACAACGCGATCAACGGCGTGACGGCGTCGGAGAACGACCTGCTCGAGACCCCGCTCAACTCGGAGTGGGGCTTCGACGGCATCGTCGTGTCCGACTGGACCGGAGTGCGTTCCGTGGACTCCGCGAAGGCGTCGCAGGACGTCGCGATGCCCGGGCCGAACCCGTGGTGGAGCGAGGGGCCGCTGCTCGCCGCCGTGCAGTCCGGCGAGGTGCCGATGGCAGCGATCGACCGCAAGGTCCGCCGGATCCTGACCCTGGCCGCCCGCGTCGGCGCGCTCGAGGGCTTCGAACCCGTCGCCGCGTCGCCCGTGCACGTCGAGGACGGCATCGCGTTCGTCCGCGAGGCCGAGGCCGAGGGCACCGTCCTGGTCCGCAACACCGGTGTCCTGCCGCTCGACGCCCCCGCCGTGTCGCGCATCGCGGTGATCGGCCACAATGCCGACCAGGCCCGCACGCAGGGCGGTGGCTCGGCCACGGTCGTGCCGTCGCAGGTCGTGTCGCCGCTGGACGGCATCCGTTCGGCGTTCCCCGGCGCGAGCGTGGACTACGCGATCGGCGCCGTCGTGCAGGAGGGCATCGCGGAGTTCCCGCTGTCCACCATCACGAACCCCGGCACCGGTGAGCCCGGAGCGCGGGTCGCCTTCGTCAAGGACGGCGAGGAGCTGTTCGTCGAGGACCGCCGCGCGACGGCACTGTTCTGGTTCGGCGGTGACGCCCCGACGCGCGAAGCCGACCGGCTCGACATCACCACCACCTACACCGCCGAGTCGACGGGGACCGTGCGGTTCGGCATCGGCGCGGCCGGACGGTCACGCATGTGGATCGACGGCGAGCTGCTGCTCGACGAGGACGTGCCGTACGAGGGCGACCAGCTCGGCGCCGCGTTCCTGAACCCGCCGGCGCGGTCGGTGCCCGTGTCGGTGACCACCGGCCAGCAGGTCGCGATCCGGATCGAGTACGACGTCATCCAGGACGAGACGCTCGGCGGGGTGCTGGCGTACCAGTTCGGTACCGAGCCGTCCGACGACGATCCCGCCGTGCTGATCGACGCAGCGGTCGAGGCCGCTCGTGGTGCGGACTTCGCCGTCGTCGTGGTCGGGACGAACTCCAAGGTCGAGTCCGAGGGCTACGACCGCTCCTCGCTGGCGCTGCCCGGTCACCAGGACGACCTGGTGCGCGCGGTCGCCGCCGTGAACCCGAACACGGTCGTCGTCGTGAACGCAGGTTCGCCGGTCGAGATGCCGTGGCGGAACGACGTCGCCGCGGTGCTGCTGACCTGGTTCGGCGGGCAGGAGTACGGCAACGCCCTGGCCGACGTGCTGACGGGGCGGCAGGAGCCCGGTGGACGCCTGCCCACCACGTGGCCGGTCGCGATGGCCGATGTCCCCGTGCTCGACGTCACCCCGGTGGACGGCAAGGTCTCCTACGACGAGGGCGTCCACGTCGGGTACCGGGCCTGGCTGCGGGCCGGCACCGAGCCGGCCTACCCGTTCGGGCACGGCCTCGGCTACACCACGTGGTCGATCGACGGGGTCTCCGCGACGCCGACCGTGCGCGAGGGCGACGCCGTCATCGTCACGGCGACCGTCGCGAACACGGGCGACCGCGCCGGCAAGCACGTCGTGCAGGTCTACGCGTCCCGTGCGGAGTCGGCGGTCGACCGCCCGGTTCGCTGGCTGGTCGGGTTTGCCCCGGTCCGGCTCGGTGCGGGGGAGTCGACGGAGGTCTCGATCGAGGTCCCGGCACGCGCCTTCGCCCACTGGGACGGTTCGTGGCAGTACGAGTCGGGGACGTTCACGCTGCACGTCGGTGCCTCCGTCGTCGACGACGCCGGAACCGCGTCCCTCGAACTGGAGTGACGAAGTCGTCCGGTTTCCGCGCAGCTCCCGACTCTGTTCAGTAACATCGTCGTGCGCGAGTCGGCTGGTTACCGTCCGCGCACGCACCGACTACGGGGTCGCTGGGTGAGCGATTCGGCCTCCTGATCCGGCCGTTGTCGCCCTGGCTTCCCCGGTGCGTCCCAGAATGCGTCCCCGCGTCCGCGCGGGGGCGCATTCGTCGTTCCGGGTCGGAGCCGCATCGGTGCTCCGTGCCGGAACCTGGTTCCGTGGATCGTCCCGGACTCGGTACGCACCGGTGAACCGGTTGCCGGACTTCGTGCCGGTTCGCAAAAACGAGTGACACTTGGTCAACTTCTTTGCTCCAGGGACGCAGATCGGTGTGACAAACCGGTCGGTAGGTGGAACGATGGGGGCACCATCTCGTGCGGATCAGGGACGAGATGGTCATCCGGCCGGGCTCTCGGGCTTCACCAACTCGATCAGAGCCCCGCCGGATGCCCTCGACTCTCGGTGGCGGCAGGGCCGCAGGCGATCAGGCTCCAGGCGTCTGCCCGCGTCGCTGGCCCTCAGGCCCGCAGCGCCGGAGCGACCTCCTCGGCCACGATGCGCAGGATCCGCTCGTGTGTCGCACGGTCGCCGTTCGCCGGCAGGGTGATGACGAGCTCATCGGTGGCGGTGACAGCCGGGTCGGCGAGCAGGGCGTCGACGATGGCCGCCGGTTCGCCGGACACGACCTTGCTGAAGCGGAACGGCGGCGTGCCCGACAGCGGTCGGCCCTCGTCGTCCATCCCGGACGCGTACCCGGTCAGGAACTCCTGGTGCACGGCGCGGTCGTGGTCGTCGAGGAGCGGCACCACGATCCGGCCCACGGCGACCTTGGACTCGCGGTGCGGGTGCAACTCGGCGAACCGCTCGCGGTAGGCGGCGATCTGGTCGGCCTGCGCCTCGGCGAACGGCGCACCCGTGTCCTCGGTGTTCAGGGTCGAGCAGTGCAGCAGCAGCCCCTTCTCGGCCGTGCGCACCGCCGTGCCCATGCTGCCGCCACCCCACCACACGCGGTCGCGCAGGCCCGGGCTGAGCGGCTGCAGGGTCAGGTCGGCCCCGGCGGGGATGCTCTCGTAGCCCTTGCCGGCACTGCCCAGGGGCTCGCCCTGCAGGACCTCGAGCAGCCGTGCTGCGCGGGCCTCGGCCTCGTCGCGGAAGCTGCGGTCGACCGTGCCGAACACCGGGTCGAGGATCGGCCCGTACCCGGCGATGCCCGTGCTGATGCCGAGCTGCACACGGCCGCCGCTGAGCAGGTCGACCGTGCTGGCATCCTCGGCCAAGCGCACCGGGTCCTCGTAGCGCATGCCGAGCACGGCGGTGCCGAACGCGATGGTGCTGGTGCGCTGCGCGGCGGCCGCGAAGAAGGTCATCGGGCTCGTCAGGTACGGCTCGAAGTGCCGTCCACGCACCCAACCTGTGCCGTAGCCGAGGGACTCGGCGGTCTCGAACAGGCGCAGGCCGTCCTCCAGGGCGCCGGCGGCGCCGTCGGTGCCGCCGTGGTTCGGGACGAAGGAGAGGAAGCCGAGTTCGCGCATGGCGCGAGTCTATGCGCACGTATTGAAATGCGCCTGAGTCGGCGACGGGGCGGACGGGAGGCCCGTGGCGAGCTGGCACCGCGCCTCTCCCCACCGGCACGGCCGGTCCGCCGCTGGCGCGTCGCCCCGGGACCGGCGGCGTGGGCCCAGTCCGTCATGGCCGCACCTGGGAGGATGGGCGCATGACCGACGTCACCGCCCCGCCCCCGCTCGTCGCCGCGATCCCGGCGGCGGTGGACGGCGTCGTCGACCCCGACGAGGTCTACGAGGCCTTCGCGGCCTGGGCCGCCGAGGGCGGCCGGCCCCTGTACCCGGCGCAGGACGAAGCGGTCATCGAGCTCGTCTCCGGCGCGAACGTCGTGCTGAGCACGCCGACCGGCACCGGGAAGTCACTCGTCGCGGCCGGCGCGCACTTCGCCGCGCTCGCCGAGGGCAAGCGGAGCTACTACACGGCACCGATCAAGGCGCTGGTGTCCGAGAAGTTCTTCCAGCTCGTCGAGCTGTTCGGTGCGCAGAACGTCGGCATGGTCACCGGCGACTCGAGCGTCAACGCCGACGCACCCATCGTCTGCTGCACCGCCGAGATCCTGGCGAACCTGGCGCTGCGGCAGGGACCGGACGCCGACGTCGACGTCGTCGTGATGGACGAGTTCCACTTCTACGGCGACCCCGACCGCGGCTGGGCGTGGCAGGTACCGCTGCTCGTGCTCGAGCGTGCGCAGTTCCTGCTCATGTCGGCGACCCTCGGCGACGTCACCACCATCGCCGACGACCTGTCCCGCCGGACCGGCCGGCCCACCGCCCGCGTGACCGGTGTCTCGCGACCCGTGCCGCTCGAGTACCAGTACGTGATGACGCCCGTGCAGGAGACGGTGGAGCGGCTGCTCGAGGAGGGCAAGGCGCCGATCTACATCGTGCACTTCGCCCAGGCTGCCGCACTCGAACGGGCGCAGTCGCTGATGTCGGCGAAGGTCGCCTCGCGCGAACGCCGCGACCAGATCGCCGACGCCATCGCCGGCTTCCGCTTCAGCGCCGGGTTCGGGCAGACCCTGTCGCGCCTGATCCGGGCGGGCATCGGCGTGCACCACGCCGGCATGCTGCCGAAGTACCGACGACTCGTCGAGCAGCTCGCCCAGCGCGGCCTGCTGCCCGTCATCTGCGGCACCGACACCCTGGGCGTCGGGATCAACGTGCCGATCCGCTCCGTGCTGTTCACCGGACTGACGAAGTTCGACGGCACCAAGATGCGCCAGCTGTCCGCACGCGAGTTCCACCAGATCGCCGGCCGCGCCGGACGCGCCGGGTACGACACCGAGGGTGACGTCGTCGCCGAGGCCCCCGAGCACGACATCGAGAACGCCCGCGCCGTCGCCAAGGCCGGCGACGACCCGAAGAAGAAGAACAAGATCAAGCGGAAGAAGGCGCCCGAGGGCTTCGTGTCATGGGGGCAGGCGTCCTTCGAACGGCTGATCGCGGCCGAGCCCGAGCCGATGGCCTCGCGCATGCGGATCACGCACGCGATGGTGCTGTCCGTCGTCGCCCGTGGCGGGGACGCCTTCGCCGACGTCCGGTCGCTGGTCTACGACAACCACGAACCGCGCTCCCGGCAGCTCGCCATGGCCCGGCGGGCACTCGTCATCGCCCGGACCCTCATCAACGCACGGGTGATCGAGAAGGTCGACGGCGCCTACCGCCTGACCGTCGACATCGCACCGAACTTCGCGCTCAACCAGCCGCTGTCGCCGTTCGCGCTCGCCGCGTTCGAGTTGCTCGACCCTTCTTCTCCCACTTATGCACTGGACATGGTCTCGGTCGTCGAGGCCACGCTCGACGACCCGCGGGCGATCCTGTCGCAGCAGCAGTTCAAGGAGCGTGGCGAGGCCGTCGCCCGCATGAAGCAGGAGGGGATCGAGTACGAGGAGCGGATGGAGCTGCTCGAGGAGGTCACCTGGCCGAAGCCGCTCGACGAGCTGCTGACCGCCGCCTACGAGGCCTACGCCGCCGAACAGCCCTGGGTGCTCGACTTCCAGCTGTCCCCGAAGGCCGTCGTCCGCGACATGTACGAACGCGCGATGACCTTCGGCGACTTCGTGCGCTTCTACCAGCTCACCCGCTCCGAGGGGCTCGTGCTCCGCTACCTGTCCGACGCGTACCGGACCATGCGGCAGACCATCGCCGAGGAACAGCGGACCCAGGAGCTCGACGACCTGATCGAGTGGCTCGGCGAGGTCGTGCGGCAGACCGACTCCTCACTCGTCGACGAGTGGGAGGCGCTGCTCAACGGCGACGTCCTGCTGGCCTCCGAGGAACACGAGGAGATCGCGCCGCCGCAGCCCGCACGGCTCACCGGCAATCCCAGGGCGTTCCGGGTGCTCGTGCGCAACGCCCTGTTCCAGCGGGTGCTGCTCGCCGCGGCCGACGACATCGACGGGCTCGGGGAGCTCGACGCGACCGCCGGCTTCGACCGGTCGGCGTGGGACACCGTGCTCGAGGAGTACTACGAGGAGCACGACAGCATCGGCACGGACGCCGACGCACGGTCCATGCAGTACCTGGTGCTCGACGAGAGCGGTGCCACGGCATCACCGCGGGTCTGGAAGGCACGGCAGATCTTCTCCGACCCCGAGGGCGACAAGGACTTCGGGTTCTCGGCGACGATCGACCTGGACGCCTCGGACGAGGTCGGCGAGGCCGTCGTGCGGGTCACCGAGATCGGTCGGTTCGACGGGTGGGCCGAAGTCGACGTCGACTGATCCGCGCGGGGGTTGTCGGACGTGTACCGTCTGCCGCACCACCCCGACCCGAGAGGACTGCGTCATGCGCATCGGATCCAGCATCGCCCTGATCGTCATCGGCGCGATCGTCGCCTTCGCGCTGAACATCCAGCTCGCCGGCGTCGACCTGCGCCTGATCGGCTACATCCTGATGGCAGCCGGTGTCGTGCTGCTCATCATCAGCCTCGCCGTGGCCTTCGGTGGTCGCCGCACCACGACCACCACGCGCTCGGGCGTCGACCCGGCGTCGGGGGAGCAGATCACGCAGCAGGAGCGGCGCGACGGGACCTACTGACCCGCAGTCAGCGCTCCGGCAGGTACTCGTGCCGGAAATCGGCGACTGCGTCGGCGATGTGGTCGTAGTCGCGGTCCGAGCTGAGGACGGTGGCCCCGTTGCGCACGGCGTAGGCAGCGATGTGGACGTCGATCGGTCCGGCTCCGCGGACGTGGCCGTTGTTCCAGAGGGCGTTATGGATGCTCGTGACATCCTGGATGTCCGGGTGTTCTGAAGCCTCGAGGAAGGCGTCCATGTCGTCGCGGTACCCCTGGTGGTCGGGTCCGGTGCGTGCTGCATGGCAGTACTCGAGGACCGGCGGCGGGCAGGTCATGATCAGGTCCTGCGTCGCGATCTCGCGAAGCCGCTGTGCGATGCCCGCTGAACGGTGTGCCTTCCACCAGACGGAGTTGTCGACGATGTACGTCGCCATCAGGGATGCAGCTCGTCGGCCGCAGAAGGGTCGGCGCTGAAGTCTCGCGCGATGATGCGTTCGACGGCGGCGGGCTGTCGCCGCACCGCGATGAGGGTTTCGAGTGCTCTCTGCACGACCTCGCGGTTGGAGCGGGCGCCGGTCAGCTGCTTCGCATCATCGAGCACGCGTGGATCAAGATCGATCGTCGTCACTGCCATGCCGATCACCTCCGTTATACAGGGGAGTACATAACCGGGCGGGCTGCTGGCGGAAGGGTCAGAAGAGGGTCGCGGGCGGGGTCGCGTCGGGCAGTGCGGACGGCTCCGGGACCTCGGCCCCGGGCCAGCCGGGACCGTGCGGCACGTCGGTGCCGTTCTGGAACGCGGTGGCAGCACCACGGGCACGGACGTCGGCAGCTTCGTTCATCTCGTGACCAACGTGGCCGCGGACCCACTCGAACGTGACCTTGCGACCCTGCAGTTCCGCGTCGAGTTCCTTGATGATCTCGACGTTGAGGACCGGCTTGCCGTCGGCCTTCCGCCAGCCCTTGCGCTTCCAGCCGGCGAGCCAGTCGGTGCAGGCCTTGATGGCGTACTGGCTGTCGCACAGGATGTGCAGCGGCTCGCCGGTGTCCTTCGTGGCACGGAGCAGCTGCAGCACGGCGGTGAGCTCGCCGATGTTGTTCGTCGCGCGGGGCCAGCCTCCGGCCGCCCACCGGTCGTCGTCGACGTACCAGGCCCATCCGGCGGGGCCGGGGTTGCCGAGGGCTGAGCCGTCTGCGGCGGCGACGATCGTCACGATGGGACCTCCTGGTGGTGCCGAGTGCTCGCGAGTGCTGGTCAACCGTAACCGACCGTACGGACGGGCTCCGTCCGGCGGGGCGGCGACCGGATCAGCGCGCTGCGGGATCCAGGTTGAGATCGGTGTCCGTGATGAGTTGGTCGCCCGCGCCGGTCTGCAGCGACGGGTTCAGCCAGCGGAGTTGCGCGACGGTGATGCCCAAGCGTTCGGCGACCGTCACCTGCGCGTCGTCGCTCGACACCTGGTACGACACCGGCACGCCGTCACGTTCGTGCACCCAACCGTTCGCCCCGGGCCGCGATGCGCCCACGTCGACCTGCAGGTCCGGGTACGGGTCGGGGATCGTCCAGTGCAACGGAGCGATTGCGAGCACGGAGCCGATGCCGGTGCGTCCGGAATCGTCCCCGTCATCAGACGGCGCCGGCACGAGCGCGACGCTGTGCAGAAAGTCCGGAGTGGGGCCGGCGTCTGACAGCCCGACCGAGTCCGGAGCGCCGGTCTCCGGGTCCCAGATGACGACTCCGGCACGGTACCCGCTGGCGTCGCCGGCACCGTCAGCGTCACCTCCGCGGAACTCCAAGCTCATCCACTGCGGGTTCGTCGTGCGGTAGCCGGACAACTCGGCGTCGAAGGTGCCGCTCTCGTTCGCGACGACCCGCACGTGGATCCGGGTGTCACCGCTCGCCGAGACGACATCGGTCTCGGCGGCGACCGTGCCGGCCGCCAAGACCTGCGGTGTGCTGACCTGCTGTGCGGCGGAGGTCGGGTCGGCTCCCGGGCTCCGGCTCGTCCCGTCGAGTGATGCCTGACGCGTCGGCGTCGGCGTCGGGATCGCTTCGTCGCCGCCGAACGCTGTGCACCCGGCGAGCAGCAGCCCCACCAGTGCCGAGCCGATCACCGCGGTCGTCGCGGTCCGTGTTCGTCGCATCGTTCCCCCTCGTCGGCAGCGTAGCGGGGGCAGGGGCGTCATCGAGTGCGGGGAGCGGACCGAGCCAGACTCGTTACACGGGGCCGAGGGCTAGCGTCCGCTGCAGGAGGAAACACCATGAGCGACAGCATCCCGAAGGCCCCCGGCCCCGAGCCGTCCGACGACCGAGCACGCAACGATGCGCTCCGCGACGCGGCGCACAGCGACGACGTCGACGGGGTCAGCGGCCGCGAGCAGCGGGCGGCGGACACGTCGTACAGCCCGTCGAGTGAGCGCGAGATGGACGCGTCCCAGACGAAGCAGCGTGACGACGACGACCTGCGTGAGGACGGCATCGACCCGTCCAAGGTCATCGCGGCCCCCGGGACCGGCGGCGCGGACGACGCCGGCGACGTGGAGCCCGAACCGGGCGACCTGCACCTGCCGTGGCAGTCAGAGGAGGACCGCCGGGGCTGATCCGGGCTACCGGGTCGCGAGCTCGAGTGCGCGCACGAGTTCCTCGCCGTTGCGGACATCCCAGAACGCCACGAGCTGCGGACCGAAGAATCCATCGAGTCCGGTGTTCGCGTAGATCTGGGTCTGCAGACCGCGGGTCACGCCAGCGAACGGACCGAACTGCTCCTGCCACTCGACCGTGCAGTGCCGTCGGTCGGCCGACCAGCGCGTCGTGCGGTCCGATCGGCCCACCGGGACGTCGCGGGTCCCACGCGCCGTGATGACCAGGGCGCGGCGGTCGGTCACGGCGTAGACCGTCGTCCGCTTCCGGTGGAGCTTCACGAGGAACCGGCCGAACAGCAAGTGGAGGCCGAGGACGAGGAAGAGCGGGAAGATGACGAGCTCTGGCCCGATCTGACCGTCTCGGAGGACGCTGACGGTGCCGAAGCCGACGAATCCGCACCAGAGCAGCGAGAACGGGATGAGGAAGCCGTCGCGGCCCGAGAAGAGCTTGGCCGGGTCACTGGTGCCCGCCCAGTACAGGTGCTCATCGGGACGCAGATGTTCACGGGCGGCCTGTTGAGGATCGATCACCCCTCGACAGTACGACCTTGCCCTCGCCGTGGCTGACCGGTGCGTACCCCGCCCGCTACTACACCGAGTCCGGGTGAGAGCCCGTCCGCTGCCCGGACTCGAGTGTCGCGATCGCCGCGAGCTCGTCGTCGGTCAGCTCGAAGCCGTCGACGTCGAGGTTCGACCGGATCCGCGAGGGCGTGACCGACTTCGGCAGCACCACCACGCCCTGCTGGACGTTCCACCGCACGAGCACCTGCGCCACGCTCGCCCCGTGTGCGTCCGCGATGCCGGTCAGCACCGGCTCGTCGATCAGGCGCCCGCGGCCGAGCGGCGACCACGCCCCGGTGACGATGTCGTGCTGCTCGTGGAACGCGATGAGCTCGCGCTGCGGCAGCCAGGGGTGCCGTTCGACCTGGTTCAGCGCCGGTACCTCGCCGGTCTCGTCGATGAGTCGCTGCAGGTGCGGCACCTGGAAGTTCGAGACGCCGATGCTCCGAGCCCGCCCCGACTCGCGCAGTTCCACCAGCGCCCGCCAGGTCTCGACGTAGCGGTCGTTGGTGGCGGCCGGCCAGTGGATCAGGTAGAGGTCGACGGCATCGAGCCCCAGCCGCTCGAGGCTGCCGTCGAACGCCCGCAGGGTCTGTTCGCGCCCCTGGTGGTCGTTCCACACCTTGGTCGTCACGAAGACGTCGTCACGGTCCAGCCCGGAGGCCCGGATCGCCTTGCCGACGCCGGTCTCGTTGCCGTACATCTCGGCGGTGTCGACGTGCCGGTAGCCGGCGTCCAGCGCGAGGCCGACCGCCGTCTCTGCCTGGGCGTCGTCGACCTTGTAGACGCCGAAGCCGATCGCGGGGATCGAGCGGCCGTCGCGCAGGGGAACTGAGGTGACCATGCACCCATCCTGCCGGTGCCTGGCGGGCGCGCGCCGGGCCTCCAGGCCATCTGTGGAGAACGCGACCCGTACGCCGGGCGCACGTTCCTTCCCATACCGGCGGCGATGGCGAGTGGAAACGGGCGTACCTGCTCAGAACTTCCGACCGGGTACGCCCGATTCGACCAGGTACGCCCGAAACCGCCCGCCCGCCAGCCGCCGCCGCGCGTCCGCTCAGGTCGGCAGGTGCACCGGCTCGGTGTCGGGGAGCGGGCTGGCGTCGCGGCCGCGCAGGTCGGGCAGCCAGCTCCGCATCGCCAGGGGGAGCAGCACGCCCAGCCCGGCCATCACGGCGCCGACGGTGAAGCCGCCGACGGGGCCGCTGCCGTCGATCAGGAAGCCGGCGATCGCCGAACCGCCGGCCGCGCCGATCAGCTGGCCGGTGCCCATCCAGCCGTAGGCCTCGGCCGTGTCGGAGAACTTGACGGTGGCGGAGACCGAACCGAACATCACGGCGAGGGCCGGCGCGATGCCCACACCCGCGATGACCAGGGCGAGGCACAGCCACCAGAAGCCCGTGCCGCCGAGGGCCAGGGTGAGGCCGACGAACACGACGGCCATGCGCGTCCACAGGGTGTTGCGGGAGATCGGGCGGTGGCCGAACGCCAGGCCACCGGCGAGCGAGCCGACCGCGAACACCGCGAGGACGATGCCGGCGTTCGGGCTGCCCTCGCCGAAGACGCTGGTGACGCTCGCCTCGACCGCGGCGCACGCCCCGATCAGGAGCAGGCCGGTCAGGGTGGCGACGACGACCGCTGGACGCTTCAGCACGACACCGAACGCGCGCTTGGAACGGGGGATGCGGACGCGTCCGAGCTCGGGGGAGGCGATGAACCACGTGCCGCCGACGACCAGGAACACCATCGCGACGACGATCGCCTCGACCGTGCCGACCTGGGTCGCGACGAAGGTGGTGATGACCGGGCCGGCGACCCAGATGAGCTCCTGCGCGCTGGCGTCGAGGGAGAAGAGCGGTGTGAGCTGCGCCGACGTCACCATCTTTGGGTAGATGGTGCGCACCGCCGGCTGCACGGGCGGGACCGCCAACCCGCCGAGGAACCCGACCACCACGTATCCCCAGAGCGGCATGACCACGAATGCGATCACCACCATGCTCACCAGCGCGACGATGCTCGTCAGGATGAGGACGGGGCGCATGCCCCAGCTGCCCATCCAGCGGCTCGTCAGCGGCCCGGCCAGCGCCTGCCCGACACTCGTCGTCGCGAGCACCAGACCGGCGGCGCCGTAGGAGTGGAACACGTGCTCGACGTGCAGCAGGTAGGCCAGCGACAGCATGCCGAACGGGAACCGTGCGGTGAGCTGTGCGGCGATGACACGACCCACGCCAGGGGTCTTCAGGAGGGGCCCGTACGTACTCACGAGACGAGTGTACGGACCGGCCGGATCGGGGTGTCCCCCGTCCTGGGGAGGGGGCCTTCGCGACACGCCGATGGGCTGATTCCACATCTGTGGATCGTGACTGTCCCCCGGTGTGGGGAAGTGTCGGTGGCCTCCCGCAGACTGGCGGAAACTCGGGCCTCCCGGGAATCCACAGACTGTGGAGGGCGTTGTGGAGAACTACACGGCTGTAACACTCCCTCTTGTGGTCGGTGCTGCGGCTAGCCACTAGATGTAGTGTGGAGACATCGCAGCGGCCCCTCCCGGACACGACTGCGGACAGACATCAGCACCACCTCCACAGCACAGCAGAAACCAGTAGGAACCAGGGGAGAACATGGCCGTCACCGTCTACACCAAGCCGTCCTGCGTCCAGTGCACCGCGACGTACCGGGCCCTCGACAACAAGGGCATCGAGTACGAAGTGCACGACGTGTCCACGGACGAAGCAGCGCTTGAGCACGTCAAGAGCCTGGGCTACATGCAGGCCCCCGTCGTCGTCACGGACGACGACCACTGGTCGGGCTTCCGCCCCGACAAGATCGCGACCCTCAGCGCCGAACTGGCGTAGTCGTCCTGCGGGCCCCGAAGGGGCCCGCAGGCAGGGCATCTCGGGAGGCGCGACTCGCCTCTCCTGGCCCGCCCGGTCCGCCTGTCCGCACCTTTCCACGAGGAGCGCACCATGAGCCGATTGGTCTACTTCTCGAGCGTGTCCGGGTACACCGCACGCTTCGTCGAGAAGCTCGGCCGCGATGCGGACCGGATCCCGATCTACCCGAGCGAACCGTTCCTGCACGTGGACGAGCCCTACGTCCTGGTGCTGCCCACCTACGGTGGCGGCAACGGCGACGGGGCAGTGCCCAAGCAGGTCATCAAGTTCCTCAACGACGCCCACAACCGCTCGCTCATCCGCGGCGTGGTGGTGGGTGGCAACACGAACTTCGGCGAGGCGTACGGCCTCGCAGGGGACGTCATCGCACAGAAGTGCAACGTCCCCCTTCTCTACAGATTCGAACTCTTCGGGACCCCTGACGACGTGTCGGCGGTCAACTCAGGATTGGATGCATTTTGGACGCAGCAGTTGCAGACGTCGATCTGACGTCGCCGCAGACGGGGATGGACTACCACTCCCTCAACGCGATGCTCAACCTCTACGACGCGGACGGGAACATCCAGTTCGACAAGGATCGTGAGGCCGCCAAGCAGTTCTTCCTGCAGCACGTCAACCAGAACACCGTCTTCTTCCACAACCTGAAGGAGCGGCTCGACTACCTGGTCGAGAACGAGTACTACGAACAAGCCACGATCGACATGTACTCGCTGGACTTCATCCAGCGACTCAACGACCTGGCGTACTCGAAGAAGTTCCGGTTCCAGACGTTCCTCGGCGCGTTCAAGTACTACACGAGCTACACGCTCAAGACGTTCGACGGCAAGCGGTACCTGGAGCGCTTCGAGGACCGCGTCGTCATGACCGCCCTCGGCCTGGCCCAGGGCAACGAGCAGCTCGCCATCGACCTGGTCGAAGAGATCGTCGCCGGCCGCTTCCAGCCCGCGACCCCCACGTTCCTCAACACGGCGAAGGCACAGCGCGGCGAGCTCGTCTCCTGCTTCCTGCTCCGCATCGAGGACAACATGGAGTCGATCTCGCGCGGCATCAACTCCTCGCTGCAGCTCTCGAAGCGCGGCGGCGGCGTGGCCCTGCTCCTCTCCAACATCCGCGAGGCCGGCGCCCCGATCAAGCAGATCGAGAACCAGTCCTCGGGCATCATCCCCGTGATGAAGCTGCTGGAAGACTCCTTCTCCTACGCGAACCAGCTCGGTGCGCGTCAGGGTGCCGGCGCGGTCTACCTCAGCGCCCACCACCCGGACATCATGAAGTTCCTCGACACCAAGCGCGAGAACGCCGACGAGAAGATCCGCATCAAGACGCTGTCCCTGGGCGTCGTCGTGCCGGACATCACGTTCGAGCTCGCGAAGAACAACGAGGACATGTACCTGTTCTCGCCGTACGACGTCGAGAAGGTCTACGGCGTCCCCTTCGGCGACGTCCCGATCTCCGAGAACTACCGCGCGATGGTCGACGACTCGCGCATCAAGAAGACGAAGATCAAGGCGCGTGACTTCTTCACGACCATCGCCGAGATCCAGTTCGAGTCGGGCTACCCGTACATCGTGTTCGAGGACACGGTGAACAAGGCCAACCCGATCAAGGGTCGGATCAACATGTCCAACCTGTGCTCGGAGATCCTGCAGGTCAACACCCCGACGACCTTCAACGAGGACCTGTCCTACAAGGAGATCGGCAAGGACATCTCCTGCAACCTCGGCTCGCTGAACATCGCGCTGACGATGGACTCGCCCGACTTCGGCAAGACCATCGAGACCGCCATCCGCGGCCTGACCTCGGTCTCGCAGATGTCGCACATCACCTCGGTGCGTTCCGTCGAGGACGGCAACGACAAGTCGCACGCCATCGGCCTCGGCCAGATGAACCTGCACGGTTACCTCGCTCGTGAGCGCGTCTACTACGGCTCCGAAGAGGGCATCGACTTCACGAACATCTACTTCTACACGGTGCTGTTCCACGCCCTTCGTGCGTCGAACAAGATCGCGATCGAGACCGGCGAGACCTTCGACGGCTTCCGCGACTCGAAGTACGCATCGGGTGAGTTCTTCGACAAGTACACCGACCAGACGTGGACCCCCGCGACGGCTCGCGTTGCCTCGCTGTTCGACAACGCGAACATCACGATCCCGACGCAGGACGACTGGAAGGCGCTGAAGGCGTCCATCCAGGAGCACGGCATCTACAACCAGAACCTGCAGGCCGTCCCGCCGACCGGTTCGATCTCGTACATCAACCACTCGACGTCGTCGATCCACCCGATCGCGTCGAAGATCGAGATCCGCAAGGAAGGCAAGCTCGGCCGCGTCTACTACCCGGCGCCGTTCATGACGAACGACAACCTGGACTACTACCAGGACGCGTACGAGATCGGTGCCGAGAAGATCATCGACACGTACGCCGCGGCGACGCAGCACGTGGACCAGGGCCTGTCCCTGACGCTGTTCTTCAAGGACACCGCCACCACGCGTGACATCAACAAGGCGCAGATCTACGCATGGCGCAAGGGCATCAAGACGATCTACTACATCCGTCTCCGCCAGCTCGCGCTGGAGGGCACGGAGGTCGAGGGCTGCGTCAGCTGCATGCTGTAGAGCTGCCGCTCTGCTCCCTGGAGGCGCGGTGCCAACCCGCACCGCGCCTCCAGTCCGTCACTTAGTCACCATTTCTGTAAGGAACACACGTTGGTCGAGAAGCTGAAGCTCATTGATCGGGTCCAGGCCATCAACTGGAACCGCATCCAGGACGACAAGGACGTCGAGGTCTGGAACCGTCTCGTCAACAACTTCTGGCTGCCCGAGAAGGTGCCGCTGTCGAACGACGTGCAGTCGTGGAACACGCTGACGCCGGCCGAGCAGACCCTGACCATGCGCGTGTTCACCGGTCTGACCCTGCTCGACACCATCCAGGGCACCGTCGGCGCCGTGTCGCTCATCCCCGACGCGATCACTCCGCATGAGGAAGCCGTCTACACGAACATCGCGTTCATGGAGTCGGTGCACGCCAAGTCCTACTCGTCGATCTTCTCGACGCTCGCGTCGACGCGTGAGATCGACGAGGCCTTCCGCTGGTCCGAGGAGAACCCGAACCTGCAGAAGAAGGCGTCCATCGTGATGGACTACTACCAGGGCGACAACCCGCTGAAGCGCAAGGTCGCCTCGACGCTGCTCGAGTCGTTCCTGTTCTACTCGGGCTTCTACCTGCCGATGCACTGGTCGTCGCGTGCCAAGCTCACGAACACCGCCGACCTGATCCGCCTGATCATCCGTGACGAAGCCGTCCACGGGTACTACATCGGCTACAAGTACCAGAAGGGCCTCGAGACCCTCACGCAGGCTGAGCGCGACGAGCTCAAGGACTACACGTTCTCGCTGCTGTTCGAGATGTACGAGAACGAGGTGCAGTACACGCAGGACCTCTACGACGAGGTCGGTCTGACCGAGGACGTCAAGAAGTTCCTGCACTACAACGCCAACAAGGCGCTGATGAACCTGGGCTACGAGCCGATGTTCCCGAAGAACATCACGGACGTGAACCCGGCCATCCTCTCCGCCCTGTCGCCGAACGCGGACGAGAACCACGACTTCTTCTCGGGCTCCGGCTCGTCGTACGTCATCGGCAAGGCCGTGAACACTGAGGACGAGGACTGGGACTTCTGATCCTGGACTGACTCGACGGGGACGCCCCGCTGGCTTCGGCCGGCGGGGCGTCCTTCGTTCACCGGCCCCGCCGCCCGAGAGGCTTGCTGGCACCCCCGTCGAGGTTCAGCTCGGAAGGGGCGTCTGCGACCGACCGGTTCCACCTCGACTCGAGCAGGCGAGCGTCATCCCTTGACGGCCGAACCGGCGACACTCTGGATGAAGAACCGCTGGAACGCGAGGAAGACGATCAGGACCGGCAGCACCAGCAGGGTCCCGAAGGCGAACGTCTGTCCCCAGTCGACCGGCGTCTGGCCGGAGAACACGCTCATCTCGAGCGGGAGCGGGCGGGCGGTCGGATCGGACGTCACGATCGACGGCCAGAGGTACGACCCCCACGAGCTGAGGAACGTGAGGATGGCCACGGTCGCGAAGACCGGTCTGGCGTTCGGGACGACGACCCGGGCGAACGTGCCGAATGCCCCGAGACCGTCCAGGCGCGCGGCCTCCTCGATGCTCTTCGGCAGGTTGAGGAAGAACGTGTAGAACAAGAAGATCGAGAACGCGTTCGCCACGAACGGGATCATCTGCACGAACAGGGTGTCGCGCTGGCCGTTCAGCAGGAACAGCAGCGGGACCGCGACGGACTCGAACGGCACGATGATCAGCAGGACGACGATGACGAACACCGCGTTCTTGCCGCGCCACTGCAGGCGCGCGAAGGAGTAGCCCGCCATCGAGTTCACGACGAGCCCGCCGAGCACGATGACCAGCGAGATGGCGACGGAGTTGCCCATGAACCGCCAGAAGTACCCCGTCGCGTCCGAGTCGAGGGCCTTGAAGACCCCGAGGTAGTTCTGGAGCGACAGGTGGATGGGGAGGAAGCCGGTGAAGCCGTCGAGGACCTCGGAGCTCGGCTTGAAGCTGCCGATCAGCAGGTAGTAGATCGGCGAGAACATGACCGCCGACATCACGATGAGGATGGCGTAGGAGCCGGCCTTCGAGAGTCGCTTGCGGGTGGGTCGGATGGTGCTCAACTTTCGCTCCTCTGGCGCAGGACGGCTCGCTGGACGAGGGTGATGACGACGATGATCAGGAAGAGGACCACCGAGATGGCGGCAGCCTGGCCGACGCTGTTCTCGGCGAGGATCGCGTTCGTCGCCTGGTACAGGACCGTGCGGAGGGCGTTCTCGTTCCCGCCGGCGGTGGTGATCAGGATGTACACCTGGTCGTAGACCCGGAAGGCGAAGATCGTCGTGAGCAGCACGACGAAGATCAGGGTGTTCCGGACGCCGGGCACGGTGATGTAGCGGAACTGCTGGAAGACGTTCGCTCGGTCGAGTCGTGCGGCCTCGTAGCGCTCCTCGGGGATCTCCTGCAACGCCGCGAGGATGATCACCATCTGGAAGCCGACGCCCTGCCAGACCGACAGGACGATGACGGAGAGCATCGCCGTGTTGCCGGAGCCGAGCCAGTTGTGCGCGCCGACGGTCCCGCCGGTCACGGTCTCGACCGCGCTGTTCAGCAGGCCGTCCCCGCTGCGGTCGAGGATGACGCGCCAGATGACGGCGACGAGCGCCATGGGGAAGACGACGGGCATGAAGAAGAACGTGCGGAAGAACCTGATGCCCTTGAGCTGCTGGTTGAGCAGGACGGCGAACACGAGCGCCAGCCCGGTCTGCACCGGGATGACGACCGCGGCGAAGAAGAGGTTGTTGCCGAGAGCGCGGAAGAACTGCGGCGCCTCGACGGGGTCGGTGAAGAGGCGCACGTACTGCGTGAACCCGAGGAACGTCGGCGGACGCGGCGACCCGATCTGGACGTTGAAGAACGACAGCCCGATCGCGGCGACGAAGGGTACTGCGATGAACAGGACGATGCCGCTCATCGCGGGGAGGGCCATCAGCGGACCGGCGAAGGTGCCGCTCCGCTGCTTGCGCAGTTGTCGGGGAGCGCGGTGCTCCCGCGCCCTGGATGGCGTCGGCGGGGCATCCGACTGGGGACTGGTCGTGCTGGTCACTGGTGCTCCTGGTCGTCCTGTTCGGGGCGGTGCCGGTGGAGACGTCGGGCAGGCCGACGTCTCCACCGCCGATCACTTGTAGTCGTTGCTGTCGGAGAAGGCCTGGTCGATGGACTGGGCCGCGGTGGTCAGCTGCTCCTTCGCGTCGGCGCCGCCCCAGACCGCGGAGAGCGCACTGGCGAACTTCGAGGTGATGACCGGGTAGCCCGGGGTCACCGGTCGGTAGGCCGCGATACAGGAGTCCGTGATCGCCGTGGCGGGGCAGGACTGCTCGAGCTGTTGCCCCCAGAGGGCGAGGGCACCACCGGGCTGGTAGTCGGCCTGCTTGTCGAACACGGACTTCGTCGCTGCCGGAGCACCGTTCGCGTCCGTGATCGCCTTGACGCTGGTGTCGTTGAGCAGGTAGTCCATGAAGGCACCTGCGGCCTTGCCGTTCTTGGTGGCCGAGCTCATGCCCCAGGTCCAGGACCCGGCGCCGACCTTCTCACCCTTGCCGAAGTTCGGCAGCGGCAGGGCCACGAGGTTGCTGCCGACCGCCTTCGAGTAGGCCGGGTAGTTCCAGTGTCCGCTGAGGCTCAGCGCGACGCGGCCGTTCTGGAAGGCGTTGCCGTCCGTGTTCGCGTCGACGTAGGGCTTCCAGGACGCGATGTCCTCGAGGGCCTTGACCGAGGCGGCGGAGTTCAGCACACCGGTGGCCTTGTCACCCTGGACGAGGTTTCCCCCGGCAGACTGGACCATCGGCGAGAAGCCGTACGTGCCCCACTCGGCGTTCAGCGACGCTTCGGTGAGGTCGAGCGCTTTCCCTGAGGAGTTCGCCGCGGCGAGCTTCTTCAGCGCCGCCGAGAACTGTTCCGGCGTCCACGCAGTGGACGGCGAAGTCGGGAGCTGAACACCGGCGGCCTTGAGGAGCTTCTTGTTGCCGTAGAGGCCCATCGCCGAGCTGTACTGCGCGAGGCCGTAGAGCTTGCCGTTGTCGGTACCCTCGGCGATCGAGCCGCTCGTGGCGTTGCTGACGGTGGACTTCGACACGTAGTCGCTGAGCGGAGTGAGCTTGCCGTTGTAGACGTAGCTCGCGAGCGTCGGGCCGTCGATCTCGAGCACATCCGGCAACTTGTTCGTCGGGGTGTTCGTCACGGTGCTGGTGTAGGTGTCGCCGGAGATGAGCTTCAGGGTCGCCTTCACCTTCTTCTGCGACGCGTTGAAGCCCTTGACGGCGTTCTGGATGGCCGCGACCTCGGAGTCCTGGCCTTGGTGGCCCCAGACGACGATGCTGCCGGTCCCGCTGCCAGCAGCACTGCTGGAAGCGGAGCCGGAGGAGCAGCCGGTGAGGGCAGCAGCGGCGACCGCGGCGAGGGCGATGACCGTTCCTGTCCGGCGGACGAGGGACGTGGTGTGCATGGTTCTCCTTGAGTGGGATCGGGTGTCGGTCGGTGGGACGGCGCTCAGGGAGCGGCCGTACCGCTGTCGGCGGGGCAGGGTTGGGTCTGGGTCTGGGTCTGGGTCTGGGTCTGGGCCGTGGGCGTCGCTGGACGGAGGGCCAGCCGACCGTCGACGACGTGCACGTCGACCGGGTCGTGCAGGAAGCCGGGCAGGGGTTCTCCGGCGCGGCCGTTCGCGAAGGTCATCAGGACGGGTGAGCCGTCGCGACGACGGACGATCCGGCCCGAGTAGCACGTCACGTCGGTCAGCGGCTCGGCATCCGTCACGTCGAACGGACCGAAGGGCCCGTCGATCGGGACCGACCAGGTGCCCGGTGTCTCGTCGGCGCGTGGATTGGCCGTGCTGAGGGCGTCAGCGGGGCAGGAGAACACCAGGAACCAGGCGCCGTCGACCTGCACGACCTGCGGTACCTCGAGGTGGACGAAGCCCGATCCGGGTGAGGTCAGCGGTGGCTGTACCTCCCAGCGCTCGAGGTCGGTGGACGTCGCGTGTCCGATGACTCCGCGGTCGTCGAGCGCTCCCTCGGTGGAGCGGGCGGTGACGAGCATGTGCCAGAGGCCGCCAGAGGGGTCCTCGTGGACCCACGGGTCGCGCCAGGCCTCTTCCGGGAAGAGTGCGCCGTCGACGTCGGGGTCGTTGCCGAGGGTCTCGTACCAGCGGGGGTCGGAGCGCGTCACAGGGCCGGGCAGCTTCTGCCAGGTGACGAGGTCGTCGGACACGGCGACCCCGACCGTCTCGATGTTGGTGTGGACGGGCTCGTCCTCGAGGAACCGTGTGCCGGTGTAGAACATCCGCCAGCGGTCGTCCTGGCCGCGCACGACGCTCCCGGTCCAGGTCGTCGTCCCGTCGAACGCGTTGTCGGGACCGGGCCCGAACGGTCCGTCCAGGATCGCCCAGTCGACGAGGTCGTCGGAGACGGCATGACCGATGCGGGCTGCACGGTGTCGACGGTGCTCGTCGCCGAGTGACCGCGGTGCGTGGAGGAAGAACACGTGGTGGCGGTCGCCGTCGTCGGCGAACCAGAAGTCCCACACCCAGTGGTCGGGGAGCCTCAGCACGGGAGCACCGTTGCCCGGAAGCGGCGTTGGCCGTCGGTCGAGGGAAGGTCGTGCACGGGGTTCCACCACTCATCATCGAGGGGTCCACCGCCATGGTGAACCGGTTAATCACGTATGGTGTACCGGTTCACCACGGTCTGTCAAGCCCGTATGCTGGAGAGGTGCGAACAATGACGACGAGGTCGAGATGAGCGCCCGTCGAGTGACGCTCTCCGACGTCGCCGCTCGCGTCGGGCTGTCCAAGGCAGCCGTCTCGCAGGTGCTCAACTCCCACCCGGCATCGCGCGTCTCCGTCGACGCCGCAGCCCGCATCCGTGCCGCAGCGGGTGAACTCGGTTACCGACCGAACCTCACTGCACGGTCACTCACCACTCGCCGGTCCGGTGTCATCGGACTCGTCTCCGAGGCCATCACGACTGACCGGTTCGGGTCGGGCATGATCCGCGGCGCCCTCGCCGAGGCGAAGCGCCAGGGATACGTCCTCTTCATCACCGAGACCGAGGACCAGCAGGCCGGGATCGTCTCGTCGTTCGGTGTGCTCGTCGACCACCAGGTGGACGGGCTCATCTACGCTTCGATCCGACCGCACGCCGTCGAACTCCCTGAGATCAACGCGGACATCCCCGTCGTCATGCTCAACGCAGTCGCATCCCGTCCGACCGCCACCGTCCTCGCCGATGAGCACGCCGGCGGCGAGTCGATCGTGCGGCTCCTGCTCGACGCCGGCCACACCGAGGACGTCGTCATCATCGGCCGCGATCGGTCCGTCCGCCCGGCTTGGACCACCCGCGCGATCGAACGGCGCCTCGCCGGGATATCGGCGGCCCTCGCGGCCCACGACGTCGTGCCGATCAGTGAGATCGACATGCCCGAGTGGGATCCCGACCACGGCTACGAAGCCATGCGGGGCCTGCTCGCCAGCGGCCGTCGCCCTGGAGCGGTGATCGCCCTGAACGACCGGCTCGCCTTCGGTGTCTACCGCGCCCTGACCGAAGCGGGACTCCGGGTCTCCGAGGACGTCTCAGTCGTTTCCTTCGACGACGACGACATCGCGTTGTACCTCGAACCGACCCTGACCACCGCGGCGCTGCCGTACGAGGAGATGGGGGCCCTGGCGGTCCGCATCCTCCTTGACCCGGACTTGACCGTCGGTGAACAGCTCGTCCCGATGCCGATCCGAGTACGCGGTTCGGTGTCCGCAGTCCCGCAGGAGCTCAAATCGTTCGACAGGCCCCACTGAGTCGTCCAGCGACGGTCCGCGGCTCGGGACGTGCGGTCGCAGCCTGGGCCGAGCGGGCATCTCGTTCGTCGACGCCATGGTCCGTTCGGCGAGCGCCGAACCGCGAGCTGCCAACGTCGGACCAGGGGGGGTGTGATGCCCCGACGAACCCACGTGTGCCACGCTCAGAGGAGCGCGGATCACGATCACCTCTGTCGCCGACGAGCACGTGGAGGAGCCCGCCTTGATCATCACGAAAACCAACGGGTCGGTCAGCAGTGTGCTGAACGACACGTTCCGACCGCTCCCGGACCAGGTGCGACGTAGCCTCGGCCTTCTCGACAACGACGACCACTTCGCGTGGCTCGTCTTCTCCGCGCCGATCGACGACCAGACCTGGCGCGCCGGCCCGCAGGCGGTCATCGACGAGTACGGCGACTCGTACCTGCAGGCCGGTGGCACCGCGGAGAAGATGAGCGTGGAGCTGCGCCGCCGTGAGGACGACGGTGAGTACCGCTTCTCCATCGTCGGCCGTGATCACGATCTCACCGAACCGCTCACGGAGACCATCGACGTGCAGGCGGCGCACGAGCCGCGGCATCCTGCCGAGCTGTTCACGGCTGACCAGGCTGCGCCGGTGTTCATGCACTACGTCGAACACCAGACGGTCCCCGACGGGTACACGCTCCGTCTCATCGACGACATGTAGAGGGTGGCGACGCCACCGTCGCGTGTCCGCGACCGTGTGCGGGACAGGAGGCGCGGTGCCAGCTGGCACCGCGCCTCCCGTCCGTCGTGTGTCACGAGATCGCGTGCAGTCACGCGGCCAGCTTCCGGTGCAGGCGTCACGACGTGCGGGTCGCACCGATCGCCCAGACGCGCGGCGGTTCGGCACCGTTGACCGCGTGGTCACCGATGATCCGCGCCTTGAACACCCACGGGTTGTGGCTGCCTGCGGTGCGAGCGTTCCGCCAGTGCCGGTCGAGGTTCTTCGTCGTGCTCACCCCGGACGCCGCGAGCGCGTCGAACAGGTGCGAGGTCGCCGTCGTCGCCAGCGTGGTCAGCGCGACCTGCGCCTGCGCGGTCGCGAGTTCGGCGCGGTCGTTGCGGCGCTCGTCCTCGGCTGTGTCGAGCCCCGCTCCCTCGTACGCACCCTGCAGGGCTGCGGCGGCCCGGTCGATAATCGCGGTGGCGGCGAACCCGGCCGCCGACACCTCACCGACGACCTGGAGGATCTGCGGATCGGCCGCGAACGTGTCGGCGTTGCCGTGCGAGAAGACGCGGGTGCGGTTGCGGACCTCGCGCGCGATCTCCCGTTCGGCTGCGAGCACGGACCCGGCGAGGACGCTCAACAGCACGCCCTGGTAGAACGCCGTCTGGTACTTGAACCGCTCGTTGAAGGGGATCACCGCGTCGGCCTGCACGACGGCGTCGTCGAAGGTGCTGGTACCGGAGCCGGTGGTGCGCTGCCCGAACCCGTCCCAGTCATCGGTGTGCGTGACCCCGGGCTGGTGCGCGTCGACGATCGCGATGACCCGCTCGCCGGTGTCCGTGCGCTCGGCGTAGGTGTCGATCCAGTCGGCGAAGATGCTGCCGGTCGAGTAGTACTTCTGCCCGGTGATCCGGAACGTCCCGTCCGGATGCGGGGTCACCTTCGTGACCACATCGCCGACCTGCACTGACCCGACTTCCGTCCACGAGTTGCCGGCGATCTCACCGCGGCCGAAGCGGTCCAGCCACCCCTCGCGTTCCCCGGTCCGGGCGACCAACCGATCCTCCACCAGTGCGAAGTGGCCGCGGAGCGCCTGGGGGATGTTGCTGTCAGCGGCGGCGAGTTCGGTCAGCAGGCGGAACAGCTGGGGCAGGGTCGCCCCGGCTCCGCCGTGGGCGACGGGGACGCGGACGGCGCCGAATCCTGCGGCGGCCAGTTCGCGGATCTCGTCGAACGGGAGGCGGTGGTCGCGTTCGCGCTCGGAGGCGCCGGCAGCGATGCGGTCGAAGATCGGTCGGAAGCGGGCGAGGAGCTCGTCGTCTGCGCCCTCGTCGATCGTGCTGTCGGCGGTCTGGTTGCTGATCGTCACGAGGACTCCTTCGTGGTCTGGGTTGCTACCTGTGGCGTGGTGTGGCACCGGACGGCCCCGTCCAGATGTGTGCCATCGCGAGACTGTGGCATCGCCGAACGCCCGCGAGAAGGGGTGTGTCGATGTGTGTCGGAGGGTGACTTCCCATGACACGTGACCACGCTGCGACGAGGTGGGGGTTCGCAACAGCCTCATCGCGGTGCTGCGCGTGTGTGATGGCCGCGGAGCCCGTCGGACGAAGACGGGCATGCTCCTCCGAGAAACCCGCGTCGGCCACGCTCAGAGGAGCGCGCATCATCGAGGGAACACGCGCTCGCCAGAGGACTGGCCGCTGCCTTGCTTGGTGTGGGCGATAGCCATGGTCTCGGCGCCGTTCACCCCAGTGGCGTTCAGGCCGGCGGGGTCGTCCCTGCGCCCTCGGTGTCGTCTGCGCCCGCAAGACCTGTCCCGGCCTGGTCGAGGTTCTCGTGTGGGTCGCCCATGTCCCCGGTTGCAGCGCCGGTGTGGGACAGCCCGAAGTGTTTGCGGACGGCGTTCGCCTCGGCGGGGGACAAGGTGCGTCCGGCTCCGAGGGACGGCGCGTCCTTGATCGCGTCCTTCGTGTACCCGACGTGCACGTCCGTGCCGTCGAACGTGGCGTCGTCGGCGGGGACGAGCGCCTGGTGTCGCCCGAGCAGTCCGGTCGCGACACAGACGTAGGCCGCACTGCCGTCCTCCTCGGAGGGGAACACCTGCACGACCTTGCCGACTGATACGCCGTTGCGATCCCGGACAGTCGCACTCTCGACCTTGTGGATGACGCCCTTGGTGATCATGAACGTAGTCAACGCCCCGAGTCTGACGCTTCGCAGACGCCGTCCCCCTGGTGGGCGGTCAGGACCCGAGCGCCGATGGTGACGGAGAGACGCCCTGCCGTGGTCGGCACCCCGGTGCCAACGTGCCTCGTCGGCGCAACCGCAGCCGCGCCTCCAGGCCGGACCGAAAGCCGCGCACGCGGTGGACGCAACACGAACGGCGGCCCGCCTCCTTCCGGAAGAGAGCCGCCGTGGTGTCTCGCAGTGGTCAGCGCCCCGACGGGACCGCCGCGCCGACGAGCTCAGCCCGGACGATGTCCGCTCCCGCGGACAGCGCACCGAGCTTGTCCAGCGCCGCGCCCCGCGCCAGGGGTGCCATCCCGCAGTTGGAGCTCGGGATGAGCTTGTCCGCATCGACGAACTCGAGCGCCCGACGCAGCACCTCCGCGACCTCTTCCGGGGTCTCCACGGTCTCGGTCGCCACGTCGATCGCCCCGAGCATGACCTTCTTGCCGCGGATCAGCTCGACGAGTTCAAGCGGAACGTGCGAGTGGATGCACTCGAGCGAGACGATGTCGATCGACGACTGCTGCAGCAGCGGGAAGGACTGCTCGTACTGCCGCCACTCCGCGCCGAGGGTCTCCTTCCACTTGTTGTTCGCCTCGATGCCGTAGCCGTAACAGATGTGCACGACGGTCTCAGCGCGCAGGCCCTCGGCTGCACGCTCGAGCGCGGCCACGCCCCAGTCCTGCACCTCGTCGTGGAAGACCGTGAAGGCGGGCTCGTCGAACTGGATGATGTCGACGCCGGCATCCTGCAGTTCCCGGGCCTCTTGGTTGAGGATCGTGGCGAACTCCCCCGCCAGCTTCTCGCGGCTCTTGTAGTGCTGGTCGGACAGCGTGTCGATCATCGTCATCGGGCCGGGGAGCGCCCACTTGATGGGGCGATCGGTCTGAGCCCGCAGGAACTTCGCGTCCTCGACGAAGACGGGCGCCCGACGGCTGACGGCACCGACGACGGTCGGGACGGCTGCGTCGTAGCGGTCGCGGATGCGGACGGTCTCCTTGCGCTCCAGGTCGACGCCGTCCAGGTGCTCGATGAACGTCGTGACGAAGTGCTGGCGGGTCTGCTCGCCGTCGCTGACGATGTCGATGCCACGGCGCTCCTGCTCGTGGACGGCGGACCGGAGGGCGTCCTGCTTGCCCTCGGTCAGTGCCGCACCCTGCAGCTCCCAGGGGGACCAGAGCCGTTCGGGCTCGGCGAGCCAGGACGGTTTCGGCAGGCTGCCGACGATCGAGGTGGGGAGGAGAGAACGCATGGGTGTGATGGTCCAGTCAGTCGAAGGGCAGAGGAAGTCAGCGCGCGAGGGCGGGGGCAGCCCACCGGGCGAGGCGTGCGTGGTGCGGCCGCACCAGGTGTTCCTCGGTCCACCGGCCCTGCGTGATCCCGAGGCGGTTGCGCTCCTCGCGGTCGTACGTCACCGGGGTCGGCGTGAAGTCGGTGTGGTCGAGGGTGGGGCGGTAGGTGCTGCCGGCCGGGGTGTTCGCGGCGTAGACCTCCGGGCGGTAGATCTTCTGGAAGGTCTCCATGGTGGCGATCGTGCCGATGAGCTGGAGGTTCGTGTAGTCGTCGGTCAGGTCGCCGCGCGTGTAGAACGCGAGCGGGGCAGCCGCCCCGGCGGGCTGGAAGTACCGGACCCGCATGCCCATCCGGCCGAAGTAGTCGTCGGTGAGCGAAGAGTGCTCGTGCTCGTACTCGGCGCCGAGGACGGGGTGGACGTACCCGTTCCGGCGGTAGGTCTGGCTCGTCGAGACGCTGATGCAGACGACGGGCTCGGCACTGAAATTCGAGTGGAACGCGGAGGACTCCAGGAAGCGCTGGAAGAGTGCCCCGTGCAGCGCCCCGAAGTCAGCCGGCAGCGGCGACGACGACGGCAGCAGCACCGAGAAGTCGTAGTCGCGCAGGTACGACGAGAAGTTGTTGCCGAGGATCCCGCGGTGGCGCTCGCCGGTGTGCTCGTCGACGATCGTGACGTCGAGCATCTCGAGCAACGGGAACTGCGCGTCCGAACCACCGTCGGAGAACTCCAGCGCTACCGAGACGATGTCGAGCTGCAGACGGTAGCGGTCGTGCGCCGCGGCCAGCTCGTTCGCTCGCCCGTCGATCATCGCCAGCGCAGCGCGGAGGTTCTGCTGACGGTGCTCGCCGCGCGCCAGGTTGGCGAAGTTCGTGGTCAGCCGGGAGCTGTCGGCGGGGGAGTAGTCCTCGTCGAACCGGGTCCGGGTGATGCTGAAGGTGAGGTCGTTCGCCATGGTCGGCAATCTGTTCGTCGAGCGGCCCGTGGGCGCGGTGGGAAGGATGCATCGATCATGGCGGGAATGGTGAGCCATCAGGTAATACCGAGACGCTATGCACCGGTATAGCCTCGGCCTATGGCCCGGGTCTCGAACGACATCACCCTGCAGCAGCTCCGGTACTTCATCGAGGTCGCGACGGAGGGCTCGATCAGCGCCGCGGCCGACCTGCTCTACGTGTCGCAGCCGACGATGTCCGCGGCGATGAAGGACCTGGAGACGCGGATCGGGCGCCCGCTGTTCACCCGGTCGGCCCGAGGGGTCGTGCTCACCGTCGACGGCGTCGAGTTCCTCGGGTACGCCCGGCAGGTCGTCGAGCAGGTCTCCCTGCTCGAGCAGCGGTACGTCGGCGGCCAGCGGTCGCGTCGGCTGCTCGGGGTGTCCGCCCAGCACTACTCGTTCGCGGTGGAGGCCTTCGTCCGGATGGTCGAAGCGGCGGCTGCGGACGAGTACGAGTTCTCGCTGCGTGAGACGCGCACCTGGGACATCATCGAGGACGTCCGCACCCTGCGCAGCGAGGTGGGCATCCTCTACCGCAACGACTTCAACAAGCAGGTGCTCGGCAAGCTGCTGCGGGACGCCGGGGTCGTGTTCACACCGCTCTTCGTCGCGCAGCCGCACATCTTCGTGGCCCGGCGGAACCCGCTCGCGTCACGGGAGCGTGCGACCCTCGAGGACCTCGCCGACCTGCCTCGGCTCACGTTCGACCAGGGCGCGAACAACTCCTTCTACCTGGCGGAGGAGATCCTGTCGACGATGTCGAGCAAGCGGGAGATCCGCGTCTCGGACCGAGCGACGATCTTCAACCTCATGATCGGCCTGGGCGGGTACACGATCTCCACCGGACTCATCAGCGACGATCTCGACCCCGAGATCGTCGCCATCCCCCTCGACGTCGACGAACGCATCGAGATCGGCTGGATCGCGCACGCCTCGGTTCCCCTGACCGTGCAGGCGCAGGCGTACCTGGACGAGTTGCGTGCGGTGGTCACCAGCTACGGCGTCGAGCCGCTCGGGTAGGCAGGCGGCGCGTCCGGCGGGTCCGGCGGGTCCGGCGATCGGCCTGGAGGCACGACACGCGTCCGTCAGGAGGCTGCGGTCTCGATCATCGCCGTCACGTGCGGTGCGCTCCACCGCAGGAGCGCGTCAGATGGCGGGTCCTCGAGGTCCTCACCCCAGATCGCGACGGCGGCGCCCGACATCGGAGCAGCGAGCGCCGAACCGGAGTCGCCGTCCCACGTCCGGAGTGACCAGTTCTCGCGGAGGTCGGCCACGGTGTACTCGCTGTCGGCCGGGTCGAGGTCGGTCGGCACCTCGTACAGGTAGTAGGAGTTGTAGTTGAGCAAGTCGATCCCGGCCTGCTGCAGGTCGACCGCACTCGCCCGTCGCGCTCGGCGTTCGCGCCGCTCGGCTGCGTCCTCAGTGTCGCCGTCGAAGCTCCAGTACGTGACGTGGATGCGCGGGTCCAGTCGCCCGACCGCGACCCGATCGATCCCGTCGTTCCAGGCCCACACCTCGCGGTTGCCGAGCGCGGCCGCCATCGCGTTCATCCACGCGACCCGTTCGGCGGCCGAGACGTCGTCGCCCCACTCATCACCGCCGATGTGCACGGTTCGGCTGGCGGGGAAGGTCCGCTGCACCTCTGCGTACAGCTTCTTCGCCAGCGCGAGGCTCCCGGGCGTCGACGTGTCGAGTTCGTTCTCGCCCGAACGGATGCGGTCGACCCACTTCGTGCCGTGCTGTGCCTCGAGCAGGGCGAATGCCGCAGCCATGTGGCCCGGAGTGTCGATCTCGGGCACGATCGCGACAGCCCGCCTCGCTGCGTAGTCGGAGATCGTGCGTGCCTGCGCGACGCTCAGGAACGGACGATGGGTCACGCGGCTCGTGTACACGCCGTCGTCGAGATCAGCGTTGGCGAGGGTCTGGCCGAGCACCGTGCTCTCGATCCCGACGTTCTGGTCATCGGTGAGGTGCAGGTGCAGGAAGCGCCCACCGTCGTCGGCGAGCAGGTCGATGTACCGCTTGATCAGCGCCACGGGGTAGTAGGCGCGAGCGACGTCGAGCATCACGCCCGTCTCCGGACGCGCGCGGGTCGTCGGCTTGGTGGTGACGGTCGCGGTCGACGTGCGGCACTGCTTCGCCGAGTACGCACCGGCGCAGGCGAGGACGGAGTAGTTGCCGGCCGCGGTACGGGAAGGGGTCCCGCGCACTGCGGTGACCG
The DNA here is from genome assembly GCF_902506155.1 of Curtobacterium sp. 8I-2. Taxonomy (NCBI): domain Bacteria; kingdom Bacillati; phylum Actinomycetota; class Actinomycetes; order Micrococcales; family Microbacteriaceae; genus Curtobacterium; species Curtobacterium sp. 8I-2. Next base: position 1,058,892 of record NZ_LR732827.1, on the reverse strand, counting down.
AGGTGCTCGAACCAGCGGAGAGCGCCTTCACCGCGACCCGGCCGAGCGTGTACTTCTTGGCGCCGGCGGACAGGTACAGCCACGCGGAGGAGGCCGGCTTCCGCACCGAGGCGGTGTTCTTGACCTTGAGGGTGGTGCGAACGGCGGTGCCGGTCGAGGTGACGGTCGTCGTCGCGGTGACCTGGGTGACCGTCACCGTCGAGGTGGTCGACCCGGCAGCCGACCCGGCGATCACATCGATGCCGATCAGGGCTGCCGCAGACACCGCGATCGCCAGACCGGCTGCGACGGTTCGTCTGACGTGGTGTGGCGCAGGCGCTGTGGACGATCGGGACGAGGTCCTGTTCTGACGTGCCACCACGCGCTCCCTCTCAGCCCTGCACGTCGTCGACCCGCGAGACGACGCCATCTTTCTACCGCAGGTGGATCACACGGCGCAGGTTCGTATCCGAACCACGTCGAAGGCGCATCGCGGCCCACCGACATCGCGGTCAAGCGGAGCCGTGAGCCGACCCCTCAACGCACCTCCGCGCTCGACCACAGCTCACGCGCAAGACCCCGGACCCGGCGAAGAACGGATTCCAGGCTGAGGACGGCCGCGACGAGCAGTGTGCCCGCCTGCACGACCAAGAACGCCACGAGCGCCACCGGGACGAACGCAGTGACGATCCAGGCGGCGGCGAGCCCCAGGAGCATCACCGTCAGGGCTCGAACCGCGGCGAACTCCCGCTGGCTGTGGAGGGCGAGCAACCCGCCCGCGGCGAACGCCAACGGGACGAGGGCCTGCATCGCGATCGACACGGGGAGCCACATATGGCTCTCGGTCGCTGGTGACAGCGCGGCCACGAAACCGACGACGGCGACGGCGAGGAGTGCGCGTGCCCCGTCGCGAGTGAACGCGGCGCCCGCAGCGGCTCCCACCCCGGCCGACACGGAGACCACCGCGACGGTCGTGACGAAGCTCGCCGCGATGAGGTGTGCACTGACGAATCCGAGCAGGTTGTCGATCGCGAGCAAGGCGGCACCGATGGTCGCCATCATCAGGGCGACGGTGGTGGCTCTGCGCACCGAGAGCCCGAATCGTGGCGTGCTCATCGCTCGTCCCCGTTGAGCGGCCTTCGTCATGTTCTTCCTCCACGCGTCGTCGCCGAGATCACGGCGAACCCAGCCAGAGTGCTGCATATCAATACGAAGCACAACCTTGCAGGTGCGATCTGCACCTCGAGCAACTATCGCCATCAGACCACGAGCGCGCGGCGCTTCAGCACCTCTCCGGCGAGGCCGCTCCCGTAGCGTCGTTCCATGGATCGAGACGTACTGACGGTCGAAACAGCCACGTCCGCGGATGTCTCCGCGGCTCAGGCGCTCATCGACGGCGCACGGCAGTGGCTCCGCGCGCGAGGGATCGACCAGTGGCAGGACCCAGTTCCCGACGCCGTTCTCCTGCGCGACGCAGAGCAGGGGCGTCTCTTCGTGGTGCGCCAGGACCAGGTGATCGTGGCGATGGTCACGGTGTCCGACTCCGACCCGGAGACATGGGGAGCGGACAGCAGTCCCGCGGTGTACGTGCACCGGCTGGCTGTTGCTCAGACGCACCGGGGCAGCAGGCTCGGGCAACGACTGCTGGCGTGGGTCGAGGCACGAGCTGCCGACCGTGGGGCTGCCTGCGTTCGTCTCGACTGCGCGACGGACAACGCGGGTTTGCGGCGCTTCTACGACCAGCTCGGGTTCCGGCACGTTCGCGATGTGACGGTGACCTCCCTCGACGGCGGGCGCCAACTCGCTTCCAGCCTCTACGAACGCGGGTTGGCCCGGTAGCCGATGTTGAGCCGGACGCGAGTCCGACGGCCGCACCGGCGGGTTGTCCCGCCCAACCGGCCCGATGCCGACACGGCCATGACGGCCGCGTGCATCAGTAGTCGGGGTCCTGACGGTCCTGGTCCTGCCAGGGGAGCATCCGACCGGCGACGAGCGCGAGCACGCCCCCGAACAGGTACACGAGCGCGACGGCCCAGCACGGGTTGCGTCGGACAGGCTTCGGCTTCGGCTTCACGCCGCCAACCTACGGCGTCGCGGACGGCAGTTCGAGGCAGTGTGCCATGACGGCTTGCTGGACCGGCAGCAGCGCGGCCTTGAAGGCGTGCCCGACGAAGGCAGGGTGTTCGAGCGCATCGGTGCTGAACTCCCGACCGCGCACGAAGGGTGGACACGGGTCGAGCAGCACCCCTGTCGGCGCGAGGTCGAGCAGGGCCGCGGTGATCCGGAACGGTTCGAGGGCTCGGGCGTGCTGACCGGGGCCGTCGGTGAGGATCACGTCCGCCGACCGGACGGCGGTCTCCAGGTCGTCCGTCCACACGGCACCCGGGGAGGCGAGCTCGGCGGGGCAGCACTGGACCAGATCGAGCTGCAGGACCCGAGCCGCTTCCTGCCACGCCCGAGCGATGTTGCCGTCAGCACCCACGAACAGGTATCGGAGCGACGAGATGTCGCCTCGCTGCCGCAGCGCGTACAGGTCCGACAGCACCTCGCAGGGGTGGTTCTCGTCGGTCATCGCGTTCACCACGGGCAGTGCCGCTGCTGCGGCCAGACCCTCGACGACGGCGAGGTCGTGATGGCGCACGACGAGGATGTCAGCCCACGCAGCCAGGTACTGCGCGACGTCCGTCAACGCTTCTGGCTTGTCCAGCGTGGTGTCGGGGAACACGATCGGCTGCAGGCCCATCAGGGACGCGCCCCGTTCGAACGTGACCCGGGTCCGCAGGCTCGTGGACGGGAAGAACATCACCGCGGAGCCCGCCGTCGCGGGCCCTCGGCCGTCGCGGTAGTCGTCGGCCAGGTCGAAGACGGCGTCGACGTCGGACCTGCTCCAGTCATCGAGCTTGGTGAGCGATCGCATCCCACCACCCTAGGGACGCGCCGGCGCGCCCCCGACGTGACCGGATGACGGCCTGGAGGCGCGTGGCGGCGCCGCCACGCGCCTCCAGACCGTCGTGTGGTCGGTCCGACAACGCATCAGCGCCGTCGGCACCGCTTGGGTGGTTCCCTTTCCACTCCCTCATGGGAAGGCGCGAGCAGGCGTCCTACTGTCGTCTCAACCCGAGGTGCCCCAACGCCGGCTGGGACGTCGGCGGCGGCTGCGGGGCTCGGCGGAGGTGAGGAGGAGAGCGATGCCCCTGCGCGTCTTCTTCCCCCTCGTGTCGCTGACGTACGGGATCGGGAACTGGTTCACCTACCTGGCGCTGATCGTCTACGTGCAGACCCAGGCCGGGTCGACCGCGAGCGCGGGGCTGTTCCTGGCGCAGACGGTCCCGGCACTGCTCGTCGCCGGTCACATCGCTCGAGCTGTTCCGATCGAGAGCGTCCGCACGGCGTGGATCGGTTGCCAGGTCACCCTGGCCGTGATGACGGTCGGCGCGGCGTTCTTCGTCGAGCACCTGTGGGTGGTCTACGTGTACGCGGGGTCGAGCATGATCGTCCGTGCGGTTGCGAATCCGCTCCTGCTGTCGCTCGTGAGCTCGTCGGTCACTGCCACTGAGCGTCCGGTGGTGCTCCGCTCGGTGAGCGCGACGTCGGCAGTGACCCTCGCCGTCGCGCCGGCCGTGGGAGGTTCACTGCTCCCAGTGATCGGGCCGACGTGGTTGCTGCTCCTGAATGCGCTGATGTTCGTCGGCGTCGGAGCAGCCATGTGGGCTCACGGCGGTGTCGGACGTGCGTTGCGAGCGGCTCGCGATCATGGCGGGAGGACGGCGACCGAACTGCGCACGGGGAGCTGGTTCCGCTTGCCGGGGTTCGCCGCCCTCGTTCGCGTGGAAGGGTCCGATCTGTGGGCCTGGCGACAGCCCTACACACGGCTGTGGATGCTCCTGCTCATCGCGGGCGCGGTCCTCAACATCATCGAGACGCCGCTCGTGTTCGAGGTCGTGAAGCTCGGTGAAGCCGCGTACGGATGGATGCTCGCCGCCTACGGATGCGGCGGCCTCGTCGTGCTGCTCAGTAACCTGCGCCGTGGTCGCGCTCAGGACCTGTCCCCCGGGAACGACCGTGTGCCCACGTCGATCTCAGCAGTGGCGCTGGCCGCAGGCTTCCTGGCGGTCTCAGCGGTCGCGTTGGCGAGACCGTCGGAGGTCACCACGGTGGTGACGGCGGTCGCCGCGTTCTTCCTCCTCGGGTACGGAGCGAGCTGGCTCTCGGGGACGTCGCGGGCGTGGCTGAACTCGTCGTTCCAGGACCAGGGCGACACCGTCACGAAAGCGATGTGGACCTGGGCTTCGCAGGTGACGCTCGCGATCAACCTCGTCGTCTACCTCGCGTTCTTCGTCGTCTACGCGATGGTCCCGACCGGAGCGTGGATGCTGGTGCCTGCCCTGGTCGCCTACGGCGCGCTCCTGGTCACCCTTGCGCGGACCCGATCGCCACGAACGCTCGTCGTGGGCTGAGCCGAGGGCCTGCGCGTCAGCTCGTCGTGTCCGCCGCAGGCCCCTGTGTCGTCAGCCCGTGCTCCGTCTTCTCCCAGTAGTGCGGCCGGGTCAGGAGCTGCCAGAGCGCCTTGTAGGCGGCGATGGAGTGCAGCGTCCAGTACACGGGGTTCAGGAGCGACCAGAGGATCAGGTGGAAGGTCCCGCGCTTGAACGGGCCCATCATCGACAGGTAGATCATGATCGCGTTGCCGACCAGGAAGTTGAACAGGCACAGCCACAGCACCCACACCGGGAACAGCGCATCGACGGTCTCCCGCGGCAGGAAGAACGTGACGACGGTGAGCGCGTAGAACGGCAGCACGCAGAGGAACGTCGCCGGGGTACCTGCGATGAGCAGGACGAACGCCGCGAACCGGACGAGTCCGATCTCACGGACCAGTGCGACGGGCCGCCGCGCGTGGACGAGGCTCGTCTGCATGTAGCCCTTGATCCACCGGGACCGCTGCCGGATGAAGTTCGGCACCGAGGTGTTGGCCTCCTCCATCGTGGTGGAGTTGATGACACCCACCCGGTACCCGACGGCGCTCGCCCGGATGCCGAGGTCGGCGTCCTCGGTCACGTTGTAGGGGTCCCAGCCGCCGAGCTCGATGAGCGACGCCGTGCGGAAGTGGTTCGACGTGCCGCCCAGCGGGATCGGCAGGGACGCGTGGTCCAGACCGGCCAGCATGTAGTCGAACCAGTACGAGTACTCCAGCGTGAACATGCGGGTGAGGACGTTCTCGCGGGCGTTGAAGTAGTTCAGCGCCGCCTGCACGCACACCGTGGACTCGCCACCGCGCTCGAACGCGATCAGTGCCTTCTTCAGCTGGTCGGGGTCGGGGGTGTCCTCGGCGTCGTAGATCACGAGGAAGTCGCCGGTCGCGACGTAGAGCCCGACGTTGCAGGCACGTGGCTTCGTCTGCGGGTGCCCCTTCGGCACGCTGATGACGCGGAAGTGCGGCGGTGGGTTCGCCGCGGCGATCGCGTCCCGTGTCTCCTGGTCCTCTTCCTCGGTCAGGATGATGACCTCGAGCTTGTGTACCGGGTAGTCCAGGCCGCCGAGGTTGTCGATCAGCTGGGCGACGATGTTCGCCTCGCGGAACACCGGGACCAGGACCGTGTAGCCGGGGAGATCTGCGTCGTCCAGAGCGGCGACCTCGGTGTCGGTGATCCGTTCGACGACGTCGTAGCGGGCTCCCTGCGTGGCGACGACGAACTTGAAGCCCGTCCCCGCGAGGAACACGAGGCTCGCTGCGATCAGTGCGGCGATGGCGGTCTGGACGGGCCAGACGATCCCGCACGCCACGGCGATCACGGCGAGGACGATGCCCGAGGCCTTCTGCGACCGCGAGAAGACGACGCGGGCGGAGAGCGTCGGGTTCCGGTCGTGGAGTTCGTTCGCGGCAGCGTCGGCGACGGCGCCGTGGAACTGGCTCAGCACGGCACGGCGGAGCGTCCAGCTGTCGACCGAGACGAACGTGACCGGAGCCCCGAGCTCCTCGGACAGCGCATCGCCGAGGGTGGCGTCGTCGGCTCGGCCGGAGGTGAGGACGAGGATGCTGCCGTCCTGCAGCACGCGCACCGGCATCCAGTCCTCGGCGAGGTACCGCTGTCCGGATCCGGGGCGCTGCAACGCCGGGTCGATCCCGGAGGCCTCGAGTTCGGTGAGTTCGTCGGGTCGGGACGTGGCCGTGTGCCGGCCGAGCCCGGAGGGGTGCGGGGTCGTCACGCGTCACCACCACCCGAGCGATGCACCGATGGCGGCCATCCACTGCAGCGTGATCGGCCGGTTGAACGCAGCCGCCCACGCGATCACGATCTGCGCTGCGCCCACGGCAGCGATCAGGCCACTCACCCGGGTGGTCCGGGCGGCGGGGACCACGGCGATGCCCATCATCGTCATGATGAGGAACACGTTGCCCGCGGAGTTCACAGGGATGAGGCCGCCCACGTAGCCGATGATCAGTGCCCCGAAGACGAACACCGAGATCAGGACCGAGCCGGGGCGCCGGCTCAGCAGCGCCAGGGCGCAACCACTCACGACCGGGGCGAGGATGAGCAGCCCGTTGAGTGTCGTGACGAGCTCCGGGACGAGCGCCCAGAGCGCGGGGTCGTAGTGGACGGCGTTCTGGAACACCAGCAACGGGTTCCGTCCGAACAGCGCCTCGAGGAACATCACCGCCCCGAAGACCGCGATCGTCGGGAACAGCACGATGAGCACGTTCGACCATCGCGCCCCCGACTCGCTCCGCCGGGCGACGGAGAGCAGTGGGGCGGTGATCGCCGCCGCGACCACGAGGACGAGCCCCGAAGCATCCGCCAACGCCGCGAGCATGAAGAGGATCCCGGACTCGAAGCCTGCCTTGGTGTTCCGGCTGGAGACGAAGCGGACCATGTTGATCGCGCCGATCCCGAACAGTGCGATGCCGAGGAGCGCTTCGAAGTTGCCCGTGGCGGTGTACGCGAAGAGCGGGTTCGCGCCGATCGCGACGAGGAAGACCGTGCTCTTCCACCAGGGGAAGCGTCGCTGGACCATGGCCTCGAGCAACTGCTGCAGCAGGATCCCGGCGACCAGGGCCCCGGCCGCCGCGAGGCCGGCGGCGCCACCGGGGATGAGCCGCACCAGGACCGTGCCCAGCGGCGGGTAGAGCTCACTGAGCCACGAGACGTCCGCCCGGTCCCAACTCAGTGTCGCGACGTGGTCCACGACGGAGCGGTTGACGGTGACGTCGGCCACGGTGGGGTCGGCGCTGACGACGGCGAGGATCAGGAACGGGACGGCGAACGCGAGCCGGAGCAGCCACCGTGCGCCCGCGCGGCTCGGGAACGGTTCCAGCCGTGTGCGCGCGTGGCCGTCCGCACGGGCGGCTTCCAGCTCGCGCCGCAGGGAGCCTGCACGTTCCGCTTCCAACAAGACCACTGGGGCCACCTCACAGCAAGGCCGACTCGGTCTTGTTTGACATCGATTTCTGGCCCGACACTGGTGCCGCGCGCCCCGCAGCAGTGCGGATGCGAACGCATCCTCTCACCCTCGGCAGGATTCCGGGTGACCGCGGCGAGACCGGCTGCTATGTTTGCGCGCGCAACAAATACGATCCCGGACGACGATGTCGGAGGACCCGCGATGACGCACGCACCAGAGCACCGCTTCGGCGAGACGACCCTGACGATCGTCGATGCCACCGGCGCACCGATCCCCGGGGCTGACGTCACCGTCGAGCAGACCCGCCACGCTTTCGCCTTCGGCAACATCGGCTTCGACTTCATCGAACTGGCCAACGGCGAAGCACACGGCGAAGCGCACGATGTAGCAGGCACCGAGCACCTCGCCGACCTCTACACCGACGTCTTCAACACCGCGACGCTCCCGTTCTACTGGGGTCGCTTCGAGCCCGAGCGCGGAGCGCCGGACACCGCGCGGCTCCGGGTCACGGCGAACTGGTTCCGCGACCGCGGCATCGCCCTCAAGGGTCACCCGCTCGTCTGGCACACCGTGCAGCCCGACTGGCTGCTGGGACTCCCGCTGGACGAGGTCGAGCGGCTGCTACGGGAGCGCATCCGCCGCGAGGTCTCCACCTTCGCCGGCACGATCGACACGTGGGACGCCATCAACGAGGTCGTCATCATGCCGGTGTTCGACAACGGCGACAACGCGATCACCCCGCTCGCCCGTGCCGAGGGCCGCATCCCGATGATCCGGATGGCCTTCGAGGAGGCCCGCGCCGCCAACCCGCACGCCACCCTGCTGCTCAACGACTTCGACCTGTCGAGTGCGTACGAGTGCCTGATCGAGGGCGTGCTGGAGGCCGGCGTGCAGATCGACGCCATCGGACTGCAGACCCACATGCACCAGGGCTACTGGGGCGAGGACACGATGCTCGCGATGGTCGACCGGTTCGCCCGCTACGGCCTGCCGCTGCATCTGACCGAGACCTCGCTCGTCTCCGGCGAAATCATGCCCGCGCACATCGTCGACCTCAACGACCACCAGGTTGCTTCGTGGCCGTCGACGCCGGAGGGTGAGGCGCGCCAGGCAGACGACATCGAGCGGCACTACCGGAGCCTCGTGGGGCACCCCTCTGTCGAGGCGATCACCTACTGGGGCATCACCGACGCCGGCGCCTGGCTCGGCGCCCCGATCGGACTCGTCCGCGCCGACGGCACCCCGAAGCCGTCCTACGACGCACTCCGCCGCCTGGTCAAGGAGGAGTGGTGGCTCGGACCGACGGTGCTGCGCACCGACGACCGTGGTCGGGTGCAGGTCCGTGGCTTCCGTGGCGACTACCGCGTCGACGTGCGCGGCACGTCCGCCCCGTTCGCCGTCACCGACGTGCCCACGCAGGTGCAGGTAGCGACGTGACCACCTGACGGACGGGAGGCCCGTTGCGGCGCCGCCCCGCGCCTCCAGCCCGGCAGTGGCGGACCTCGCTGTGGGGGTGCTCATGGCTCTGATCGGGGTGGTGCGCTTTGCTTGGCGAGACCAGCGGACCGCCCGCGGCACCGTGAGGGGTGGACTTGATGCGCCTGAGCAGACCGCACGGACGGCTCCTGCTCGTGCAACGCTCGCTCCTCGTGACCGCCGTGCTGGCGTCGGGGCTCGCACTGGTGACCGGGTGCAGTTCGCCCCGGTTGCCGCCGTCGTCCGCAACCGCCGTCGAGGTGACGAAGGTGTACCTGGCTGCGGCGAAGGCGCAGCGGTGTGATGTCACGAAGGCGTTGACGCTCGACAGCACGTGGGCGTGGTGCCGGAACCCGACGCTGCGGAAGTACACCGTCGCGGACAAGGCGGAATCGGTGCCGTTCAACCCTGGCCACACGACGGAGTCCTGCGTCGACACGACGGTGACGAGTCGAGCGTCGGAGGAATCGGAGCCGATGAACGGGACGCGCACGTGGAGCTTCTGCTTCACGAAGACGGCGTCCGGATGGCGGCTCACGGACCAGGGACAGGGCTAGGGCGTCCGCCCCTCCCGTGTCGGCCGGAAGGGCCAGGCGTCAGCGTGCGTATGTGGCACCGCGACGACCTGGACCGCGTCCCGGTAGACGATCCGACCCGGCGAGCGGGTCACGAGCTGCATCCACGGGATCCCGTGGCGGTCGAGGAGTTCCAGGTACGGGCCGACCATCTCGAGCAGCTCGACGGCGTCGGCGGCGAACCAGGCCCGGGCCCCGGGGTTGCGGGTCTCGTCGTAGCAGTCGGGCTGCACCGTGGTCGGGTCCGTGTACATCGCGGTCGCGTGCAGGTTCGCTTCTCGGAGCCACCTGGTCTCGGCGTCACTGAGCCTGCCGTCCCGCTGCAGACCGTTGGCGAGGGCGAAGACCCCCGGGAACCGCCCGCGACGGTTGGGAACGGCGCTCTGGTACCGGACGAACTCGCTCACGACAGCGAGCGTAGGAGGCTGTGCAACGCTGCACCGACTCCGCGGATCACTGCACGGCGCTCCACTCCTGGGGGAGCGCAGTCGTGCCCCACGCCGGGTCGGGCACCCAGCCGGACCAATCGGTGTCGAACGGGAAGCGCTGCGCGACCGCGAGTTCGGTGGCTTCTTCGCCAGCGCGCTCGATGATCGCCCGCATCGCCGCCGGCCAGTACCCGCCGGCCGCGTAGAACTCGAGCTCGTCTTCGTCCTTGTACCGGACGGACCACGAACCGTCGGGTTCGGTGGTCGCCACCACGTCGAGTGTCCAGTCCTGACTGTCGAACCCGATCGGCGTCCGCACCCACGGCAGCTCGAGGTTGACGTACCAGTCGGGAAGCCAGTCCGACCCGTCGTGCCAACGCCAGACGGACCAGCGCGTTCCCTTCTGATGGACGCGGACGACGCTGGAGCCGACCCACCGGTCGTCGACGTAGGAGCCGTCCCAGTCCTCGGGAAGCACGAGGCGTCCGTTGGGGCCGCTCCCGACGCCCGCTCGTCGTCGGACGGCCGAGCCGACCGTCGTGGCGACCACCGCGAGCTCGTCGTCGTCCACCAGGACCCGGCCGGCGACCGCGAAGCCGACCGCTTCGCCGCGCTCGCCGAAGTCGTTGAGGCTCCGGAGCGCAACGGGAGTCCCCGAGGGGAACGGATCAGTCCTGGTGTCGGATCGCGCAGCGTCGGTCATCCACCGATGGTGCCACGGCGCAGTCTTCGGAACGGCTGACTCACCGCCGCACGTACCGGTGCTCCGGCCGCCCCGCAGCCCCGTACCGCAACTGCATCGCCACCGTCCCGTCGGCCGTGAGCTGCGCCAGGTACCGCTGCGCCGTCGCCCGCGAGACCCCGATCGCCGCAGCGACCTCGGCGGCCGATCGTTCTTCACCGGCGACGAGCTGCTCGAGCACCAGCGCAGCAGTGGCCGCCCGGGACGGGGATGCCCCACCGCTGTCCCCGGCGTGCAGGATCCGGAACGCCCGCTCGACGGCCTCCTGGTCGAGCGTCGACCGCTCGTCGAGCACGTTCCGCGACCGCGCGTACGCCTGCAGCCGCTCGGCCAGCACCCCGGCTGCGAAGGGCTTGATCAGGTAGGCGAGCGCTCCGCTCCGCATCGCCCGGCGCACGGTGCCGGAGTCCGAGGCCGCGCTCAGCACGAAGGCGTCGGCGCCGGTGTCGATCGACCGCAGCAGGTCGAGGCCGCTGCCGTCGGGCAGGTACACGTCGACGAGCACCAGGTCCACGGCTCCGCCCGACAGCGCGGAGCGAGCACCCGCGAGGGTCCCGACGGGTTCGAGCGCCCGGAAGCCCGGAACCTGGTCGACCTGCCGCCGGTGCAGGTCTGCGACGTGGAAGTCGTCGTCGACCACCAGCACGGTGAACACGGAACTCACGACACCACTCCTTCCAGTCGGGCGCAGAACACCGCGCCGTGGTCGTCGCCGCCGGGGGAGGCGAGCCACACGTCGCCACCGTGCCGCCGGGCGATCTCCCGCGACAACGGCAGTCCGATCCCGAGCCCGTGCACCTGCGCGACGTCCCCGGACGCGGCGGTCGCCGCACTTCGGACGAACAGCGAGTCCGCGGCACCGTCCGGCACCCCCGGCCCGGAGTCCATCACCGACAGGTGCAGGGTCGTGCCGTCGTCGAGCACCTCGACCTCCACCCACGGGGAGCCCCCGTCACGCGTGCGCTCGTCGTCGCGGAGGGCCGCCGTCACGGCGTTGTCCACCAGGTTGCCGAGCACGGTCGTGACGTCGCCCGGCTCGGTGATCGTCCCCTGCACGAGCGTCTCCGCCCCGATCCGCAGCAGCACCCCGCGCTCGGCGGCCTCGACGCCCTTCGCCCCGAGGAACGCCTGCAGGTACGGCTCGGTCAACCGGTCGGCGTGCTGCACCGGGTACCGCAGCGGCCCGCGCTCCTGCACGTCCGCCAGGTACGCCCGCGCCCGTGCGGTCTCGCCGATGTCGAGCAGCCCCGAGATCGCGTGCAGTCGGTTCGCGAACTCGTGGCGTTGCGCCCGAAGCGCTGTGCTCATCGCTCCGACGGCGTCGAGCCGCCGGGTCAGGGCCTCGACGTCGGTGCGGTCGCGCAGGACAGCGACCCGGCCCAGGTCGCGTCCGTCGCGGGACACGGTGCGGACGTCGACGAGCAGCACCCGGTGCCCGGCGACGATCGTGGCGCTCGCCGGAGCGGCGGAACCCCCGTCGAGCATCGACCCGAGCGGCGCGGGCAGGTCGAGGGAACCCACCGGCTGCCCGACCGGGTCCGCCAGCCCGAGCAACTGCACGGCTTCGGGGTTGCAGACGGTGACGGCCCCCGACGGGCCGATCGCGATGACGCCTTCACCGACCCCGCCGAGCACGGCCTGCTGGTTCTGCACGAGCGTCACGAGCTCCTCCGGCTGCAGCCCGAGCGTCAGCCGCACCAACCTGCGTCGGATCAGCACCGACGCGATCAGCGCGAGCAGGACCGCCGCCAGCCCGGCACCGATCACCGGCATGCTGTCCTCGACCAGGGTGTCGTAGACGCGTGCCCGGGTGAACCCGACGCTCACCTCGCCGACGACGGTGGACTGCCGGGAGGCGCGGCTCGTCCCCGCCCCGCCGGCTGCGGGTGCGGAGACGGGCACCTTCGCCCGCGCCGACTCGCCGAGCGTGCCGCGGGCCCAGGACACGGTCTCGCGTCCGGCGAGTGCGGCGTCGGGGGAGGTGCTCACCATCTCGCCGATGCGGTCGACGTCGGGGTGGGCCAGCCGGACACCCCGGTCGTCGGTGACCACGACGAAGAGCGCCCCGGTCCGGCGCTGGGCCGCGACGGCAGCACGCTGGACGGGCCCGTCGGCGAGGGCCGCTCGGTCGAGGTCGGTGCCGTCGACGCTGAGCCGGGCGACCGCGGCCCGGACGTCGGACTGGGCGGCGACGCTCTGCGCGATCGCCAGTGCGGTCCCCTCGGCAGCGCGCTCGAGCCGGGTGACCTCGATCCGGACGAACACGGCACTGGTCAGGGCGACGACGGCGACGACCACGGCGAGCTGCAGGACGAGCACCTGGGTGGCGAAGCGGAGCCTGGGGCGCCGTGAACGGTCGTCGGTCACGACCCCAGCGTACGGAGGGTGCGCCGACCTGCTTGCGCACAATGCGCAGAATGCGGTCAACGCGCGATGGTGCGCCAATGTGCAGAAGCGCGCCGCGCCTCCAGGCCGGGTCGTAGCGTGCCCGGACTGCCAGACACGGACGAAGGAGTCCTGATGCTCGTCATCCTCGGGTACGCGATGGTCCTGACCTTCATGGTCCTGATCATGACCAAGCGCATGTCGCCCATGCTCGCGCTGATCATCGTGCCGACCGTGTTCGGCCTGTTCGCGGGGGCGGGCCTGGGACTCGGCGACATGGTCACCGAAGCGATCGGCACCCTGGCGCCGACGGCAGCGCTCCTGATGTTCGCGATCATGTACTTCGGGCTGATGATCGACGTCGGCCTGTTCGACCCCCTCGTCCGGTTCATCCTGCGGGTGACCGGCAACGACCCGGCGAAGATCGTGCTCGGGACGGCTCTGCTGGCGGGCGCGGTCTCGCTCGACGGGGACGGCTCGACGACGTTCATCGTGGTGACCGCGGCGATGTTGCCCATCTACCTGAAGCTCGGCATGAGCCCGGTCGTGATGACGTGCGTCGCCGGTTTGACGAACGGCACGCTCAACATCGTGCCGTGGGGTGGTCCCACCGCCCGGGCCGCCGCTGCACTGAAGATCGACCCGACGGACATCTTCGTCCCGCTCGTGCCGTCGCTCGTGGTGGGGCTGCTGCTGTGCTTCACGTTCGCCTGGACGATGGGGCTGCGGGAGCGGAAGCGCCTCGGGCTGATCGAGTTCACCGAGGCCTCGCGGGGTGCACGGGTGCCGGAGCGCGCGAACGCCCGGGCCGGGTCGCGCGTGCTCGCGGCGGTCGGCGGGACCGGCGGCGGGATGTTCACGAGCCCCACGGTCGCGCTCGGGCTGCGCGGCGGGAAGGCCGACGGCCGACGTGCCGACGGCGACGGCGTGGACGGAACCGGTGCGACGGACGAGGGCGCGGGCACCGGCACGATGGCCGAGACGATGCTCGACCCGAACCGTCCGACCCTGCGCCCGAAGCGCATCTGGTTCAACCTGGCACTGACCGTCGCCGTGATGGTGGCGCTCGTGATGGGCCTGCTGCCGCTGCACTTCGTGTTCATGATCGGCACGGCGATCGCCCTGCTCGTGAACTTCCCGCAGCTCAAGCAGCAGACCGCGCAGATCGTCGCGCACGCCCCGAGCATCGTCGGTGTCGTGTCGATGGTGTTCGCCGCCGGGGTGCTGATCGGGGTGCTCGACGGCACCGGGATGGTCGCTGCGATGGCCGACTGGCTCGTTGCGGTCATCCCGGACTCGATGGGCCCGTACCTGGCGGGCATCACCGGCATCCTGAGCATGCCGCTGACGTTCTTCATGAGCAACGACGCGTTCTACTTCGGGATCCTGCCGGTGCTGTCCGAGAGCGCTTCGGCGTACGGGATCACACCGGCGGAGATGGCCCGCGCCTCGGTCGTCGGGCAACCCGTGCACATGCAGAGCCCGCTCGTCCCCGCGATCCTGCTGCTGGTGTCGCTCGCCAACGTGAACCTCGGCGACCACCACAAGAAGGTGCTGTGGCGGGCCGCCGTGGTCGCGATGGCGATGCTCGTGGTGGCGATCGTGGTGCGGGTCATCCCGTTCGGGTGATCTTACCGCCGCGCCGGAGTGCGCCGGGCCGGCTCAGGCGGCGTCGAGCTCGCGCGTCAGGGCTGCGACGAAGTCGTCGACGTCCTGCTCCGAGGTGTCGTACGCGCACATCCACCGCACCTCGTTGCGGCTGGCGTCCCAGTCGTAGAACCGGAAGTGCTCCCGCAGCCGGTCGGCCACGCCGGCGGGCAGGGTCGCGAAGACCCCGTTCGACTGGGTCTGCTGGCTGAAGCCGACACCTCGGATGCTGCCGTCGGCGATGCCGGCCTCGAGTGCACCGCGCAGGCGGGCGGCCATCGCGTTGGCGTGCCCGGCGGAGCGCAGGTACAGGTCATCGCTGAGCAGGGCGATGAGCTGGGCGGAGACGAACCGCATCTTCGACGAGAGCTGCATGTTCATCTTGCGCAGGTAGTGCAACCCCTCGGAGGCCGAGGGGTTCAGCACGACGATCGCCTCGCCGTAGAGCATGCCGTTCTTCGTCCCGCCGAAGCTCAGCACGTCGACGCCGGCGTCGGTGGTGAAGTCGCGCAGGGGCACCCCGAGCGATGCCGCGGCGTTCGAGATGCGAGCGCCGTCCATGTGCAGCGTCATGCCGAGCGAGTGCACGTGGTCGGCGATCGTCCGGATCTCGTCCACCGTGTAGGCGGTGCCGAGCTCGGTGGTCTGGGTGATCGACACGACGAGCGGCTGCGCACGGTGCTCGTTGCCCCAGCCCCAGGCCTGCCGGTCGATGCGCTCGGGGGTGAGCTTGCCGTCCGGTGCATCGACCGTCAGCAGCTTGATGCCCCCGATGCGCTCGGGTGCTCCGGCCTCGTCGGTGTGGATGTGCGCGGTCGAGGTGCACACCACCGCACCCCAACGCGGCAGCATCGACTGCAGGCCGACGACGTTCGCGCCGGTCCCGTTGAACACCGGGAACGCTTCGGCCTGCGACCCGAAGTGCTGCCGGACCACCTCGTGGAGACGCGCCGTGTAGACGTCCTCGCCGTACGCGGTCTGGTGGCCGTCGTTGGCCTCGGCGATGGCCGCGAGGATCTCGGGGTGCACGCCGGCGTAGTTGTCCGAGGCGAAGCCCCGCAGGTCCAGGTCGTGGAGTCGGAGGGTCACTCGCTCATCCTAGGTTCGGGGGATCAGGTGCCCTGAGCGACGGTCGCACCCGCGTCGCGGGCCGCGTGATCGGTACGGTGGTCGCCATGGCCCGATTCACGCCCCCTGCTGCCGACGCGATGCGCGCACGACTCCTGCTCGCCGCGCGGGACGAGTTCGCCGCGGTCGGACTGGCCGCCGGCAGGGTCGAACGGATCGGCGCGGCGGCGTCGAGCAACAAGGCGCAGGTCTTCCACTACTTCGGCAGCAAGGAGGGCCTGTTCGACGCCCTCGTCGTGGAGACCATGACCGAGACGTTCGCCGACGCCCCGCTCGACACCGCCGACCTGGCCGCCTGGGCCGGCGGGGTGCACGACTCGTACGTCCGTCGCCCCTGGGCCCAGCGGCTCGCGACGTGGCACCGGCTCGAGCGTGCCGACATCCCGCTCGAGTCCGTCGCGACGAGCTACGCCGACGCGGTGGCCGAGGTCGAGCACGCCCAGCGCGCCGGGGTCCTGCCGCGGGCGTTCCGTCCGGCGGTGCTCCTCGGGCTCGTCCTGCACACCGCTGCGTTCTGGAGCGCGACCGCTCCGGAGTACGAGCCGCTCGTGCAGGCCGTGACGCCACCGCGACGTCGCCAGGTCGTGGTGGACGCGGTCACGGCGCTGCTCGGCGGGAAGTCCTGACCGAGGGCTCGACCGGCACCAGCGCGACCGCGATCGGACCGGGCGGGCGGGACGGAGCCGCGCCGGGCCTCCTGGAGGTCCCTCAGCCGGTTGCGCCGGCGGCGACCCGCAGCGTCCGCTCCGCATCGTCGAGGTAGACCGCGAGCAGTGCCGAGGCGGCGTCCTGGTCGCCACCGCGCAACGCGGACACGATCGCGTCGTTGCGTTCGACGAAGTCGGCGTGGAACGACGCCGGGTCGGCGGTGGTCAGGAACGCGAGTCGCATCTCGGCGAGCAGGCCGTCCATCAGGGCGTGGATCCGCTCGCTCGGCACCGCGCGCACGAGTTCGGTGTGGAACCGGATGTCGGCGGTGCCGACGGCGCCCCAGTCGCCCGCGGCTGCTGCGGCCCGGGCGTCCGCGACCGCTGCGGCGGCCGCGGCGAGGGCTGGCGAGTCGGGGGAGCAGGCACGCACAGCGGCTTCCTCGAGAACCCGCCGAGCCGCGTAGAGATCGGTGACGTCGGCGGCGGAGAGACGTCGGACGAACACCCCGCGGTTGAACACGTGCTCGACCAGTCGGTCGCGGGCGAGCAGCCGGAATGCCTCGCGCAGGGTGTTCCGCGACACCCCGAGCTGATCGCTCAACCGCTCCTCGGACAGCTGCGCCCCGGGGGAGAAGCCGCCCGACGCGATCATGGTGCGCAACCGCGTGGCCGTGGAGTCAGCGCCGCCGACGGTTCGGGTCATGGCACCGATCCTGGCACGGGCGGCGTTTGTGAAGGGCGTGTTACAGAGCAGAACCGGCTCTTGCGATTGTTGAACAATGCGGTCCAGACTGTCCCGCATGTTCGTCCTCATCGGCGTCGCCGTCGTCATCGTCGGCTTCGCGTTGCGCGTCAACGCGCTCCTCGTCGTCACGGTCGCGGGCATCGTGACCGCGGCCATCGGCGGGATCGGTCCCGTCGGCATCCTCGACGCGTTCGGCAACGGGTTCGCCTCGAGCCGGTCCGTCACGACCTTCGCGCTCGTCCTGCCCGTCATCGGCCTGATCGAGCGCTACGGCCTGCAGGACCAGGCGAAGCGTCTGATCGCGAAGCTCGACAAGCTCACGACGGGTCGTCTGCTCGCCGGCTACCTGGTGATCCGGCAGGTCACCGCGGCGGTCGGCCTGACCAGCATCGGTGGCCCGGCGCAGACCGTCCGCCCGCTGGTCTACCCGATGGCCGAGGGCGCGGCGACGAAGAAGTACGGGCGGATCGACGACCGCATGCGCGAGAAGATCAAGGGCTACTCGGCCTCGTCCGACACCGTCGGGGTGTTCTTCGGCGAGGACGTCTTCGTCGCGGTCGGCTCCATCCTGCTCATCACGACGTTCGTCGACGCGACCTACGGGCTGTCGCTGGAACCGATCGACCTGGCCCTGTGGGCGATCCCGACGGGCATCGCGGCGCTGATCGTCCACGGCGGACGCCTGCTGCTGTTCGACCGCCGACTCGACAAGATGGCGGCGGACGCCCGTGCCGACGCTCCGACCCTGGGGGCCGCAGCGTGATCACCAGCGAATGGCTCTACTGGCTCATCGGCGCGTTCTTCATCGCCGTCGCCGTCCTGATCGTCACCGACACCGCGCACGCGAAGCGCCTGGGCAACGCCGCGTTCTGGGGCATCCTCGGCCTGTCGTTCTTCGCCGGCACGTTCGTCGCCGCTGGCAGCATCCCGGCGTGGACGCTCGGCATCGCCGTCCTCGTGATGGTCGCGCTCGCCGGACTCGGCTTCACCGGCACGACCAGCCGCACCCGGGTCGCGAGCATCCCCGGCGCCGGTACCGGTGCGGAGACCGGCCCCGCCGAACCAACCGGCGTGACGCAGAAGATCACGAGCGCGGGCAGCGGCAGCACGAGTGTGCTCGCCACCACCAGCCCGGACGAGCGTGCCGCGTTCGCGACGAAGTACGGCAACCGGCTCTTCATCCCGGCCTTGGTGGTGCCCGTGGTCGCCGTGCTGGTCGCGACGCTCGGCCCGCTCGTCTCGTTCGGCGGCGAACCGCTGCTGGCCGAGGGGAGCGCGACCCTGACCGGCTTGGGCATCGGCTCGGTCCTCGCCGTGGTCGTGGCCGTGTTCGTCCTGCGCCCGCCGAAGATCGCCACCCCGATCCGCGAGGGCGGTCGGCTCCTGCAGGCGATCGGCTGGGCGGCGCTGCTGCCGCAGATGCTCTCGACCCTCGGCATCGTCTTCACCCAGGCGGGGGTCGGCGACGCGGTCGGCACGATCATCAAGTCGGTCCTTCCCGACGGCTCACTGCTCGCCGCAGTGGTCATCTACTGCCTGGGCACGGCCCTGTTCACGATCATCATGGGCAACGCGTTCGCCGCGTTCCCGATCATGACGGCCGCGATCGGCTGGCCCGTCCTGGTGCAGGGCTTCGACGGCAACCCGGCCGCGATCTTCGCGATCGGCATGCTCGCCGGCTTCTGCGGCACGCTCGTCACCCCGATGGCCGCGAACTTCAACCTGGTGCCGGCCGCCCTGCTCGAGATGCGGGACAAGTACGGCCCGATCAAGGCGCAGATCCCCACCGCCGCCATCCTGCTCGTCGTCAACATGGGAGTCATGTACCTTGTCGCATTCTGATGCCGCCCCGATCGACCTGGCCCGGGCGGCCTGGGCCGACCGCTTCGCGGCCGTCGCCGCGGACAACACGACCCGTGAGTACCCGTACGCCGCGCACCACGCGACGTCCGGGCCGGACGACCGGGCACTGCCCGTCGAGCTCCACCCCGCCTTCGCCACGTCGTACGACTGGCACTCGTCGGTGCACATGCACTGGCTCGCGGCGCGCCTGGTCGCGCACGGTCTGCCCACCGACCTGGAGGCCCGGCTCACCTCGATCCTGCAGGCGCACCTCACGACGGATCACCTGGCGACCGAGGCCGCTTACCTGCGCGAGACACCGCACTACGAGCGCCCCTACGGCTGGGCCTGGCTCGCACGGCTCGCCGCCGAGGTGTCGGCATCCGAGGCGCCCGCCGTCCGGGCACTCGCACCGGGGTTCGCGCCCGTCGTCGACGTCCTCGAAGACCTGGTCGTCCGGTGGATCGACGGTGCCGCGCACCCGGTCCGGCACGGCGTGCACTCGAACTCGGCGTTCGGGCTGCTGCTCGTGCTCGAGGCCGCCCGGTCACTCGAACGTCCGGCCCTGGCGGCAGCGGTCGAGGGGGCAGCACGGGACTGGTTCGGCGCGGACGCCGGGTGGCCGTTCGCCTGGGAAAGGAGTGGGCACGACTTCCTGTCCGCCGGTCTCGCCGAAGCCGACCTGATGCGTGCGGTGCTGCCCGCTGCGGAGTTCGCGACGTGGGCCCGTGGCTTCTTCGCCGCGGTGCAGCCGGGCGACGCGATCCTGCGGTCGACGGTGGTGCGCGACGAGAACGATCCGCAGCAGGTGCACCTGTTCGGGCTCGACCTGTCGCGGGCGGGATCGGCCCGGCGCATCGCGGACGCACTCCGTGCCGGCAGCTCGGACGACTCCTGCATCGCGGACCTGCTCGACGACGCCGCCGACCGGCTGCTGACCTCCGGGCTCGCGGCGAGCGTGGGCGAGGAGTACTACTCCACCCACTGGCTGGCGAGCTTCGCCTGGGACGCCATGGAGGCCCGGGAGCACGCCGCTCGATGACCGGCTTCGGGGTGGTGATCGTCTGCGGACACACTGAGGATCCGGAGGTACCTTCGGGGCCATGAGCGATCCGAAGGACGACGAGACCCTCGACGACTTCCGCGAGGCGCAGGAGACCGACTACGAACCGGAGCCCACCGTGCTCGACCCCGACGACCTCCCGGTGGTCGACGACGCGAACGACGAAGTGCTCCCCGACGACGAACGGCCGGTGCCGCTCGACACCGACGACGACGTGGTCTGACCGACCGCGGCCGACGCCGACCCATGCGCCGTGGGGCGGGGCCGGTGTCGGCTCAGTGGAGCGGGATGGTCCGCGCGAAGGTGCGGGTGACCGGTGTCGCTTCGAGGAACGGTGCCATCGCCGGAGCACCCTCGGGCGTCGCACGCCAGGCCACGTACGTGTCGTGGTCCGCGGCGGTCGTCCACGACTCGACGACGACCATGCGCGCCGGGTCCTCGTCGTCGACCAGGACCTCGAGCGACTCCAGGCCGTGGAACGACGCGGTCTGTTCGAGCGTCTCGCGGATCGCACCCTGGAGCGCGTCTTCGGGGGCGTCGCTCTGGAACTGGACCTCGAGCAGGACGGTGATCGACATGGGGAACCTTTCGTCAGCGGTGTCCAAGCCAACTCCGGACCCCCTGCGCTTGTTCCGGGTCGGTCAGTCGAGGATGCGGAACCGGAGCGGATCACCAGGCCGGAGCTGCGCGGCACGGTCGACCGACCGGGGCGTCAGGACCGCGACGACCGGGTAGCCGCCGGTGACCGGGTGGTCGGCGAGGAACAGCACGGGGAACCCCTCGGGCGGCACCTGCAGCGATCCCGTCTCGACACCCTCGCTCGGCAGCTCGCGTGTCACGGAGCGGGCGAGCGGCGTCGCAGCCGTGGTGCGGACCCCCACGCGGTCGCTGTCCGCACTGACGGCGAAGTCCTGACCGGTCAGGGTCGATCGCCACTCCGGGGTGAACCAGTCGTCGCGCGGCCCGGGCACCACGTCGAGCACGACCGGCTCGTCCGGCCACCGCGGTTCGGGCTGCGGCACCGCGTCGACGACCGGCCACGAGACCCGGGCTCCGCCGACCGGCAGGAGGTCGCCGGCCGACAGCGGCGGCGGACCGAGGCGCGCCAGGGAGTCCCACGAGCGGCTGCCGAGCACCGGTTCCACCGCGAAGCCCCCGAGGACCGCGATGTAGGCGCGCAGGCCCACGGTCGCGGTGCCGATACGGAGCGTGTCGCCCGGGGCCAGCAGCAGCACCTCGTGCGAGGCCGCCCCGCGGACCGATCCGTCCGCCCGCTCGACCTCGACCGGGCAGGCCGCGCCGGTGGCGGCCGCCACCACGTACGCGTCGGTGCGGAGCGTGACGGAGCCGAGCACGGCCTCCAGGACGGCCGCGTCGGCACGGTTGCCGACCAGTCGGTTGGCGAGTGCCGCGGACCCGCGGTCGGCCGCGCCGGCCGCCCCGAGGCCCATGTCGCTGAAGCCCGGGCGACCGAGGTCCTGCGTGGTCACGCCGTAGCCGACCTGCACGACGGTCAGCGCGCTCATGCCGCACCCGCCACGACGAAGCGGACGAGGGTGCCGGCTGGCGCGAGCGCCGGGGGCGTGCGCTCGAGCGACCACATCGGCACGTCGGTGCGGCCGATGAGCTGCCAGCCGCCGGGCGAGGTCCGCGGGTAGACGGCGCTGAACTCGCCGGCCACCGCGACGGCACCGCTCGGGACGGCCGTGCGGGCGGTGCTGCGGCGGGGCAGGTCGAGCGGTCGATCGCTGCCGGTCAGGTAGCTGAAGCCCGGGGCGAAGCCACAGAAGGCGCTCGTCCAGAGCTGCCCGGTGTGCCACGCCACGAGTTCGTCGCGCCGCATGCCGGTCAGTTCGGTGACGGTGTCGAGGTCCTCGCCGTCGTAGGTGACGGGGATGACGAGCGGTTCGGCGTCGTGCGCTTCGCGCGTGGCGCTGACCGGGACGACGTGCGCCAGCTCCGAGCGGAGCCGACCGGTGTCCGTCGTCGCGGGGTCGAACCGGAACAGCAGCGTCCGGGCGCCGGAGACGACCTCGGTCAGGCCGGGCAGGGAGGCCTCGTCGAGCCCGGCGCGGAAGGCGACGACCTCGGCGAGGGACTCGAACGTGGCGAGGAGTGCGGTGCCGCCAGCGGAGCGGACGTCGGGACCCGTCACGGCGCGAGCGGTGCGGGCAACACGAACGGCGCGATCGTCACGCCGTGCTCGGTCAGGAGTGCTCGGATCGCACGGGCCATCGCGACGGCGTCGGGGGAGTCGCCGTGCACGCACACCGAGTGGGCACGCACCGCGATCTCGGACCCGTCGACGGCGATCGCGACGCCGTCGGTGACCATGCGGAGCACCCTCGCCGCGACCTCGTCCGGGTCGTGCAGCACCGACCCCGGCTGCTTCCGGGACACCAGCGAGCCGTCGGGTTCGTAGGCGCGGTCGGCGAAGGACTCGCTCACGGCGCGGAGCCCGTGTCGTTCGGCCGCCAGCAGCAGCTCCGATCCGGGCAACGCCAGCACGGCGAGCGACGGGTCGACGTCGGCGACGGCGCGGACGACCGCCTCGGCCTGCACCGGGTCGGCGCAGGCCGTGTTGTACAGGGCGCCGTGCGGCTTGACGTAGGCGACGGCCGCGCCGGCGACGTGCGCGGTGGCCGCCATCGCCCCGAGCTGGTGGACGACGTCGGCGTACAGCTCGTCCGGTGTGACGTGCACGGGGCGGCGGCCGAAGCCGATCAGGTCCCGGTAGGCCACGTGGGCGCCGATCGCCACACCGCGTTCGGCGGCGGCGCGGGCGGTGGTGAGCATGATCGTCGGGTCGCCGGCGTGGAACCCGCACGCGACGTTGGCGCTCGAGACGACGTCGAGCATCGCGGTGTCGTTGCCCATGGCCCAGGCGCCGAAGCCCTCGCCGAGGTCGCTGTTCAGGTCGATCGTCGTCACGGGTGCTCCCTGTCGTCGCGGGTTGTTGAACAATCTACCGAGAGCCCCGGCCCGTGTCATCCGCTTCCCCCGCTCGGACGGTGGATTCCGAGGCGGGGCACGTACTGTCCGAGTCCTCAGTACCCCGGTGGCGGTGCCGCCGGGTCGATCCCTGCACTGGAGCAGCTCATGACCGACAGCAGCAACACGCACGACGCCCCGAAGAACGACCCCGAGGGCACCGAGAAGCCGGGCGGCCTCGGCGACGACAACACCATCCCGAACAACCCCGACGGCCTGGCCGCGGGCCACTCGGGCGACGACTCGCACTTCAACCCGGAAGAGGACGGCGAGCAGTAGGCGCTCCTTTTCGGCCTGCGGGTCGATGCAGAACGACACCGTCGTTGTCCTCCGACAACGGCGGTTTCGTTCTGCGTCGGCACGCATCCGCACCGACGAAACAATCAGAGCAAAACCTTCCGGCCTGCGGTTTCCGGTGCTACAGTCCCGATCACCTAGCAGCGCTAGGTATTCGAGGGCCCCGAAGCCCCCTATGACTCGAGGAGGAGTCATGTCGACACCGTCGTCGAAGGAAGAACCCACCCGCGGCATCGCCGGGACCGCGTCCCCCGCGGTCACCGCAGCCGCCGGAGCCACCGCCACGGACGCTGCTGCGTCCCGAGCGTTCTCGGTCGAGGGCATCACACAGTCCGTCAGCACCGTCCGGGTGGGTCGCGGGTACCTCTGGGGCCTGAGCTTCGCCCAGTTCGGCCTGTTCGTCGCCCTGCTCACCCCCGTCTTCGTGAGCATGTCGATCAAGGCCACGGAGCTGAACCCGACGAGCCCCGAGACCGTCGTCGGCTCGGTCCTGCCGTTCGGAGCGCTCGGTGCCCTGTTCGCCAACCCGCTGTTCGGTGCGCTCTCCGACCGCACCCGCACGCGGTGGGGTCGTCGTCGCCCGTGGATGGTCGGCGGTGTCGTGGTCTTCGTCGGCTCCCTCGCCTGGCTCGCGTTCTCGCCCGACGTGCTGCAACTCACCCTGGCCTGGGTGCTCGCGCAGGTCTCTGCCAACGCGGTGCTCTCGACCCTGACGGCGAGCTTCGCCGACAACGTGCCGGAGTTCCAGCGCGGCAAGGCCTCGAGCGTCATCGCGCTGGCGCAGAACATCGCGATCCTCGCCGGGCTCTACCTGGCCGTGTACCTGGTCGGCAACCTGCCGGTCCTGTTCATCGCACCGGGTGTCCTGGCGATCGTCGCGGTCCTCGTCTACTCGTTCGTCGCCCGTGACGACCTGCCGACGACTCCGGTCAAGCCCTTCAGCTGGGTCAACCTGATCAGCTCGTTCTGGACGAACCCGATCAAGCACCGCGACTTCGGGCTCGCCTGGTGGGGCCGCTTCCTCATCACCTTCGGCACGTTCATGTTCACGACGTACCGACTCCTGTACATGCAGGACCGCATCGGGCTCCCGCAGGGCGAGGCGGTCGGGGTCGTCGCGTTCGGCGTGCTCCTGTACACGATCGCCCTGCTCGTCAGCGCCGCGGTCTCCGGCTGGGTGTCCGACCGGATCCAACGTCGCAAGGTCTTCGTCTGGGGCTCGACGGCCATGACCGCCGTCGGTCTGGTGATCCTGGCCCACGTCGACACGGTCGGCGGGTTCTACTTCGCCGAGATCGTCCTGGGCTTCGCCTTCGGCATCTACGCCGCCATCGACACGGCCCTGGTCGTCGACGTGCTGCCCGACCCGGAGCGCCCTGGCAAGGACCTCGGCGTCATCAACATCGCGAACGCGTTGCCGCAGTCACTCGCCCCCGCCGTCGGCCTGTTCCTGCTCGGCATCGGTGGTGGCCAGAACTACACGCTCATGCTCTGGGGTGCCGGCGTCGCCGTCATCCTCGGTGCCCTGGTGATCCTGCCCATCAAGTCGGTCCGCTGACCGACGCGACCGCCTGGAGGCGCGACCTGCGTCCGTGACGCACGCCGCGCCTCCAGGCGGTCACCTGCACCGCCGGTGACCGCTTCAGCGGGCGCCGTGCTGGCGCAGTGCGACGACGACCTCGTCGAGGAAGTCGTCGACCTGCCCCTGGTCGTACCCCTCGCGGAACTTCGTCGGCTGGAACCGCACATCCATGACCTGTTCCGGCGTGAGCGGGTCGACGGGCCGCCGCTGCTCGTACCCGGTCAGGGTGGCCTGGATCCGGTCGAGGAACGCATCGACCTGGCGCTGGTCGTACCCGTCGCGGAACTTGGTCGGCCGGAACCGCTTCTCGGACACCTCTCGTGCGAGCATGTGCTCCCCCTTCTGTCTGTCCGGCAATGCTCCCACGGGCCGGTTGCCGAGGGTCAGCGCTGCGGCGTCCGCTTGCCGAACAGTGCGTCGAGGAACCGCGAGAACCGGGACTCCGGCTCGTGGATCGTCTCGATCGAGCGGGTCGGCGACCGGAACGCCAGGTCGTGCAGCATGTTCCGCTTCGAGCCGTCCCAGTTCGCGAACAGGTAGGTCCCGCCGATGAACGACATGCTCCGGACCGGCGCGCGCTTCCACGAGTCGGCAGCCACGTAGTACCCCGCGTGGCCGGCGCGGATGTGCTGGATCACGGTGTCCACGTCGATGACACCGGTCGGTGTCACGACGGCGGTGATGCCCGTGCGGTCGCGGGCGACGTACTCGATGAGGTGTTCGGTCACGATGGAACTCTTCGTCACGGTGGTGAGGCGCCACGGGGGAAGCGTGGCGAAGGGGATTCGGAACCGCCGTTGCTTCCGTTCCCAGAGTACGTCCGCCTCGGGCGCGGCGTTCCCCGATGTCCGCCGTTCGTCCGTGGAAGAGCGCTCAGCGGATGGGCGTGTGGTGGTCGGGCGTCCGGTGGTCGGGTGTCCGATCCGCCCACGCGGCGATGCGGTCGATCGCGTCGTCGAAGTCCCGCGTGCCGGGTCGGTTGAGGAACGCGTGACGGCTGTCCGGCAGGACGTGACGTTCGACGGGGATGCCCGCGTGCTCGAGCTCGCCCGCGAAGCGTTCCCCCGACCCGCGCATCACGTCCCGCTCGGCGTCGACCATCAGGGTGCGAGGGAACCGGGTGAGGTCGTCGGACGCCGGGTAGACCGCAGCGGGGTGGCCGCCCGCGTACGCCCGGTTGCTCAGGTCCAACAGCACCGGGGCGTGCGTGAACCACCGGTGTCCGCGGACGAGTCGCCGCACCGCCCGGTCGCGGGGGAGTCGGGCGTGGAAGAACCCGTAGGTCAGCACGAGGCCGACCAGTGCCGGGGCGGTCGCGACCGCGGAGGCCGCCAAGCACGCACCGGCGCTCGCCCCGCCGAGCAGCAGACCCGAGGGTGCCTCGTCCTGCAGGTGGTGGAGGACGGCGACGATCTCGTCCCGCGCGTGCGGTGCCCGTCGTCGCCCACGTGGTCCACCCCGGCCGAGCCAGGGCAGCCCGGGCAGCGGTCCGAGGCGGTAGCCGACGGTCACGACCGGCAGCCCGCGCTCGGCGAGTGCCCGTGCGACGGCGTCGGACTCGGGCAGTTCGAGGTCGCCCCGGAAGAACCCGCCGCCGTGGACCCAGACCAGGGTCGGGGCTCCCGTGCTGGCGCTCGGATCGGCCGGTCGGTACCGACGGACGGGGACCGGCCCGTGTGGTCCGTCGATCTGGTCGTCCCGGACCTCGACCCGGACGGTCCCCTGGTGCATCCCCCGCATGGGAGCAGTGTGGCAGCACGCCGGCGGACGCCACAGGCACACCGCTGCAGCGTCCGGAGGGACACATCCCGGTAACGATGCGGGCGACCGTTCGGCGGCGCAGGCAGCGTGGAGCAATGCGCCTGACGAGAACCGCCCTGATCCTGACCACTGCGACCCTGGCCGCACTGCTGACGGGGTGCTCCGGCGCGGACGGGGCGGACGGCAGCGCGGCGACCCCGACCGTGACCGAGACCGTCACCGCCCCGCCCTCCGACGCCGCGAGCACGCCGACGCCGACCCCGACCCCGACCTGCGGGCCGACGAGCGGCGCCGAGGCTGCTGCCGCGGGCATCGCGGCCCTGCCGCTGCCCGCCGGACTCGAGGACGCGAAGTGGGACGCCGCGAACGCCGACTACTCCGGCTACGACGCCTGCGCGCCGCTGTCCTGGTCCGTGGTCGAACCCGAGTTCGCCACAGCCGGCTCCCCGTACGCGATCCTGCTGTTCCACGAAGGCCGGTACCTCGGCACCGCCACTGCCGAGCAGTACGCCTTCGAGCCGACGATCGAACGACGGAGCGAGTCGGCCGTGACGGTGACCTACAAGTTCGCGAAGGCGGGCGAACCGAACGCAGCACCCTCCGGCCGGACCACGGCCACCTTCACCTGGAACGACGAGACCGGCCGCGTCGACATGACGGGTGACACCCCGCCCGCTCAGTGACGATCGGGCGCTGCCCGTCGCGGTGACGCCCGTTCCGCGAGCGCGGCATCTGCCGGCACGACATGCTGTCCTCATGCAGTCCGTCCGTGCAGCCGCCCCCGGTGTCGCCCTCGCCGTCGCGATCGGCATCGTCGCCACCCTGGTCGGCCGGGTCGTCCCGGTGGTCGGCGGCCCCGTCCCCGCCGTCCTGATCGGTGCCGTGGTGGGGTGGCTCGTCCGGCGTCGCACCGGTGGCACACTCGCGGTGCTCGCCCCCGGGGTGAAGTTCTCGTCCAGCCGGGTGCTGCAGTTCGCGGTGGTCCTGCTCGGCGCGCAGCTGTCCATCGGCGAGGTGCTGCGCATCGGCGGTGAGACCCTGCCGGTGATGCTCGCGACGCTCGTGGTCTGCCTGGTGGCCGCGTGGGGGATCGGTCGACTGCTCCGGGTGTCGGGCGCGCTCCGCACCCTGATCGGTGTCGGGACCGGCATCTGCGGCGCCTCGGCGATCGCCGCCGTCACGCCGGTCATCGGCGCGGTGAGCGCCGACGTCGCCTACGCGATGTCCACGATCTTCCTCTGCAACATCGCCGCCGTCTTCGCCTTCCCGCTGCTCGGGCACGCCCTCGGCCTCAGCCAGCACGCCTTCGGCGTCTTCGCGGGCACCGCCGTGAACGACACGTCGTCCGTCGTCGCCACCGCGACCGTCTACGGTCGCCAGGCGACCGACACCGCGGTCGTCGTGAAGCTGGTGCGCACCCTGATGATCATCCCGATCGTCATCGGGCTGGCCGGACTGGAGGCCCGCCGCGCCTCCCGCGAGCAACTCGCCCCCGCCTCGGGGTCGGGCCGCGGATTCCGCGTGTTCCGCTTGGTGCCGTGGTTCCTGATCGGGTTCCTCGTGGTGGTGCTGCTCCGGACGGTCGGGGTCCTGCCCGCGTCCGTGGCACCGGGGTTCGCGACCGCAGCCTCGTTCCTCATCACGGTGGCGCTCGCCGCGATCGGCTGCTCGACGGACTTCGCGGCGCTGCGACGTGCCGGGTTCCGTCCGATGCTGCTCGGCATCGCGCTCTGGGTCCTGGTGGCGGGGACGAGCCTCGGCGTGCAGGCGGCGTTCGGGCTGCTGTAGGGGCTTGCCCGAGCCGGACCCATCGTTTATCGTTGCATCGAAATTCGATGGTATCGATGATCGACAGGGGAAGCAGCCATGACCACACCCGTCTACGAACCGCCCCGCGGGCGGAACTCCTACTTGGCCTACGTCGTTTCGTGCGCCATCGGCATCGTGTTCGTCGTCTGGCGGTACGTCGAACAGCTCGTCCAGTCGATCACCTCGGGCACGGTGGCGGTGCCGATCCGGATGCGTGAGACGAGGGCCATCCCGCAGCCCCCGGGTGGCGCGACGGTGACGTCCGACCAGCTCGTGCTCCGGGCGCCGGTCGCCGACCTGCCGGGTGGTGCGATCGGGTGCATCCGCGTCGGCGACGCCCTCGAGGTCCTGCTCGTCAGCGTCCTGATCGCCCTGGTGGCGGCGGTGGCCTGGAAGATCTCGCGCGGCGGGCTCTTCGACCGCTCGACCCCCCGGATCCTCGACTGGCTCGCCGGCGCGGTGCTGGCCGCCGGGTTCCTGCCGTCGTTCGTCCGCCGGATGGGGTGGAACTGGGTCGTGTCCGGGCTCGGCTGGGACGGGTACCTGCCCACGCCGGTGGTCGATCACCAGTTCCTGCCCGTGTACCTCGGCCTGCTCGTCGTCGTCTGCTTCCGGTTCGCGCTCACCGCCTCGCAGCGGATGGTGCGGGACCAGGCCGGGCTGGTCTGATGCCCCCGGAACAGGAGGACGGCCACGCGGTCGTCTGTCACCTCGACGATCTGCTGGCCGCGCGGGGGATGACCCTGACCGAGCTCGCCGACCGGGTCGGTGTGACCGTCGTCAACCTCTCGGTGCTCAAGAACAACCGGGCCCGCGCGATCCGGTTCTCCACCCTCACCCGACTGTGCGAGGTGCTCGGCTGCCAGCCGGGCGACGTCTTCTCGGTGCGCACGGACTGACGATCCCCGCCCGTGCCTCACGTGATCCGGGAGTCGATCACCGCCCGGTCGCCGCGGTACCGCGAGAACCCGTACTCGACGGGTGTCCCGTCGGCCAGGCACATCAACCGTTCGATGTGGAAGATCGCCTGGCCGGGATCGATGTCGAGCAGGTCGGCCGTCCACTGGTCGGCGTTCACGGTGCTCAGGAGCAACCGTCGTGCCTCCGGCCGCGCGCCGGCCTTCCTGACGAGCACGTCCGGCACGTACTCGGTGAGCGGTTCGGCGACCAGGTCGGGGAAGCGCTCGTGCGGGACCCAGCTCGTCCGGACCCGGCTCGGTTCGCCGTCGAACGAGATGAGGCTCTCGACGAAGAAGGCGCTGCTGCCGGTCATCTCCAGGTTCCGCCGGACGGTCTCCGGCGCGGTCACCTGCTGCACGCACAGGTGCACGATGCTGAGCCGGGGCGACTCGAACACGCTGCCCCCGGCCGTCTCGCCGTAGATCGTGACCTCGTCGGACGTGCGGGCCAGGCTCACCGAGGCGACGGGCCGCACACCGAACGTGCCCGATCGCGGCGCACGGGTGAGCAGCCGTTGTTCCTTGAGCAACGCGAGGGCAGCCCGCAGGACGTTCCGCGTCGTGCCGTACAGGTCGAGCAGCTCCCACTCGTACGGCAGCGGACCGGTGAACCGCCCCGCGACGATGTCGGCCCGGATCAGGTCGGACACCTGGCGGGCCGCGTCGGAGCGTCGGTTGAACCCGATCCAGTGACCCGGTGCCGACGGAGTCGTCCCGACCCCCATGTCGGTCCAGGCAGCGGACGGGGCGAACCCCTCCGGCACGGTCCCGGTCACGAGGCCACCCCCACCGTCGACAGGTCGCCGGTCCAACCGGCCCACCGCAGGAACTCCCGGGCCAGCCGCACCGGGTAGTCGGGCGCCCGGATGTCGAGCGAGACGAACACGCGTCGGTAGAACGTCGGCCCGCCGAGCAGGTCCACTGCGATGCCGAGGTCGACGTCCGGTCGCAGATCGCCCGCGTCCATCGCCCGCTGCAGCATCGCGTTCACCCGGAGCCGCCGGTCCAGGTGCCACTCGGCCACGGCCTCGGCGACCCGCGGCTCGTGCGACGCGGTCTCCACGATGAGCGGGAGCGCCCGACCGACCGGCGTCGCGACGAGGGCGTGCACCCATCCCCGGGTGAGGCCCAGGACACCCGCGGCGATGGGGACATCCTGCACCGTCGGGATGTGCTCCTCCATCAGACGGATCACGGTCTCGGTGAGCAGGACCTCCTTGCTCGACCACCGCCGGTAGATCGTCGCCGCACCCACGCCGGCCGCGTCGGCGACGGCCCGGATCGTGAACGCCCGGGGGTCGCCCTCGGCCAGGATCTCGACACAGGCGGTGTACACGGACTCGCCGACGGCAGCGCTGCGCGGCCGGCCCCGGACCGGCGCCTCGATGCGCGTCGTGGTGCTCATGCCGCGTCCCAGTGCTCGAGCACCTGTTCCATCGGCCAGACCTCGCCGATCTTGGCGGCGATGTCGAACAGGTTCGCCTCGTGCACGCTCGGCAACCGGTCGCCGACGGCTTCGCGCACGACGATCGGGACGAAGCCGTGCTGCATGGCGTCCGTGGCGGTCGCGCGGATGCACCCGCTCGTCGACAGCCCCGCGATGAAGAGCGTGTCGACGCCGCGGGCGACGAGGTCGGCGGCCAGCGACGTGCCGAAGAACGCGCTCGGGTACTGCTTGGGCACCACGGTGTCGCCGTCGAGGGGTTCGAGCCCGTCCACGAACGCCCCCGTGGACGCGCCGGGCAGGTACGCGGCGAGTGCCGGCACCTTGCGGAAGAACACGCCGGCGTTGGACCCGTCGGCCGAGAGCGCCATCGTGGTGATCGCCACGTGCACCCCGGCTGCCCGAGCGGCGGTCGTGAGCTCCCGCATCCGCTCGACGGGTTCCTCGACCCCCGCGTAGAGCCCGCAGCCGGGGTCCACGTACGCGCGGACCGGGTCGACGACGACGAGCGCAGCGCGTCGTCCTGGCTGCAGCGTGCCGGTGAAGCCGGCTGCCGCGTAGTCCTGGTGGTCGTCGGTCATGGCGTCCTGCTTCCGTCGTGGGTGGTCGTTGCCAGGGTGAGGGTGGTCACGTGGACGCCCCCGGCTCGGGGACCGGACCCGACCTGTCGGGCCGGAGTGGCGCCTCCCGGTCGGGAGGCCCGAACGGACCGAACGCGACGATGAGCGCCCCCAGGGCCGCGCAGCCGGCGAACGTCAGCGCCGCGGCGCGGACGCCGTCGACGAACACCTGGACGTCGCCGGACGGCAGGCTGAGCAGGCTGCCGTCGTAGGCCGCGGCCGCCTGCGCCGCGGACAGGCCGCCCGTCGCGATCGCGAGGCCGAGTGCCGTCGAGAACAGGAAGCCGGCGTTCTGCAGGGCCGACCGGATGGCGTTCGCGATGCCGCGTCGGTGCTCCGGGACGCGGGTCATCAGTGCCGACGTGCTCGGCGTCATGAACACGCCCGTGCCGACCCCGACGGCGCCGAGGCCGGTGGCGGTGACGGCGTAGGCGTCGCCGTCGGCGAGGGACACCGCGAGCACCGCGGCGCCGAGCGCGATCAGGAGCATGCCGATGGTCGACAGCGTCCGCGCGGCGACCCGGCGGGCGAGGAACCCGGCGCTCACCGCCGCGACCGTCGTGCCGATCGGCGTGGGCAGCACCCAGAGGGCGGCGTCGACGGCGTCCTTGCCGTCGACCGCCTGGAACGACAGGGAAGCCAGCAGGACCAGTGCGTAGCTGGACAGGGCGCACAGCCCGGCGGCGGAGAACAGGGTGATGGTGGTGCGGTCGCGGAAGATCGCCGGGTCGACCAGGGGGTGCGCGACCCGGCGTTGGGTCCACACGAACACTCCGCCGAGCACGACCGCGCCGGCGGTCATCGCGACGACGGGGACGGCCGACCAGCCGACCGAGCCGCCGGTCGAGACCGCACCGACGAGCAGTCCGACGGCGGCGACGGACAGGACTGACCCCGGCACGTCGAGGCGCTCGCCGGAAGGGGGACGCGTGCTGTGCGGGATCAGCCGGAGCGACCAGATGAGTCCGGCCAGTGAGATCGGCACGCCGGCGAGGAAGATCCACCGCCACCCGAACGACTCGGCGACCAGCCCGCCCACGACGGGCCCGATGACCTGGCCCACCGCGGCGACCGTGGCGTTCAGGCCGAGGCCGAGCGACAGGATCGACTCCGGGAAGACATCGGTGAGCAGCGCGGTCGTGTTGGTGACGATCGCTGCCGCCCCCACGCCCTGCACGAGTCGGGCACCGAGCAGCACCGCGGCGTCCGGGGCGAAGCCGCAGGCGAGGGAGGCGAGCAGGAAGACGAGGATGCCGGCGATGTACAGACGGCGCCGACCGACGAGGTCGGCGATGCGCCCGAAGACCAGGATGAGGGTGGTCGTGGTGAGCATGTAGCTGAGGAGCACCCAGCTGGACTGCACGGCGCTGGCGTCGAGGTCACGGCTGACGTCGGGGAGCGCGATGAGGAGCGCGCTCGAGGAGATGAAGACGAGGACGACGCTCAGGCTCGACGCGCAGAGCACCTGCCAGGCGCGTCGCCGGGCGGCGCCCTCGTCGATGGTGCGGCTACCGATCGGTCGGCCCTCGCACGGCGGACGACGGCGGCACCAGGCGGTGGTGCGTCGTGACCCGCTGGAAGGCGGCGGCCGCGGACAGCACGAGGCGGTCGTCCCACGGCCGCGCGACGAGCTGCACGCCGACGGGCAGGCCGTCCGGCGCGGTGCCCGCCGGCATCATCAGCGCGGGGAACCCGACGTAGTCGAACAGCCGGGTGTTCCGGGGGATGACGTCGTGCAGGTTGAACCGCTCGCCGTCGACCGACATCGTCAGGTCGTCGAGCCGCGGGGCGGTGGCGCCGATCCCGGGGGTGAGCACCACGTCCACGCCGGCTTCGTCCATCCGCGCGACCATCGCGGCCTGCACGAGCGGGCGACGGCGGAGTGCCCGGAGGTAGTCCGCCGCGGTCGGCAGGAATGACACGTCGAACCGCGCGCGGGTGCCGGCGTCGAACAGGTCGGCCGTGTCGGCGTTGGCCTCCTGGTTCGCGGCGAGCTCCCCGTAGAACACCGTCCAGCACTCGGAGTCGATCGACTCCAGGTCGTCGAACTCGATCGGCACGAGTGTCGCGCCGAGCTCGCGGAAGCGCTCGACCGCCGCGGCGTGTGCGTCGAGCACCGCGCGGTCGACGCGTTCGGTGAACCAGTCGAGCGGGACCCCGATCCGGAGCCCCTCGACCCGTTCGGGCGCGGCCTCGATGAGCGGCACGGTGGCAAACGTCGTCGGGTCCTCGCCGTCGGAACCGGCGATGACCGCCAGGACGAGGGCGAGGTCCTCGGCCGAGCGTGCCATCGGGCCGACGTGGTCGAGCGTCCACGACAGGCTCGCGACCCCGGTGCGCGGCACGAGGCCGTACGTCGGCTTGATCCCCGTGGTCCCGCAGAGGGCGGACGGGACGCGGATCGATCCGCCGGTGTCGGACCCGAGCGCGAGCGGGACGATCCGGGCGGCCAGCGCCGAACCCGACCCGGTCGAGGAGCCACCGGTCCAGCGCTCGGGGTCCCACGGGTTCCGCACGGCGCCGTACCGGGCGTTGTGGGGCCCGCCGCAGGCGAACTCGGTGGTGGCCGCCGTGAACACCGGGATCGCGCCGGCGGAGCGGAGCCGAGCCACGACGGTGGCGTCCTTCGGGGCCACACGGTCACCGGTCTGGAGCGAGCCGCTCGTGACGATCGTCCCCGCGACGTCGATGATGTCCTTCACCGCGAACGGGATGCCCTCGAGCGGTCGGGCCTCGCCGTCCGCCCAGCGGCGGGTGGACTCGGCGGCGGCTTCCTCGGCCCCCTGCACCAGGCGCAGGACGGCATCGGACCAGACGTCGTCGCTCGTCCAGTGCGGGGCGAGTGCGGCGAGGACCTCGGAAGGGGTCGTGGTGCCGGACCGGTACGCGGCGAGGAGTTCGACGACCGAGGCGCCAGCGGGGTCGGTGGCAGCCCGGGACGCCGCCAGGTCGTCGTCCGGACCGGCAGCGGTCGGCGCCGGGGCCCCGTCGATCGCCGCGCCGAGGAGCCGGCCGAACAGCTGCGCGCTGTGGGCCGGTTCCGCGGGCAGCGCCGACGGGGCGGCGGGCAACGGGTTCGCGCGGCTCGCGGCCAGCGCGCGGTCGAGCTGCGGTGCGATGGTGCCGCGGACCAGGGCGGCGACGTCCGTCACGCCGGGACCGCCGCCGCTGCGTGGGCGTCGGCCAGGTACCGGAACACCCCGGGCTGCCGGTCACGTCCGAGCGGGAAGTCCCGGCGGGCTGCCGAGACCTCGTCGATGTCGACGGTGGCCCGGATGATCGGCCCCGCCTGGTGGGCCGGAGCCGAGACGATCAGGTCACCCCGTGGTGAGACGACCGAGGACCGACCGAAGTAGCTGACGGTCTTGCCGTCGACGGTCTCTTCGCCGCCGCGGTTCGGGGCGACGACCCACGTCTGCGTCTCGAGCGCACGGACCTGCAGTTCCTGGGTGAACAGGGTCTCGCGGAAGCCCATCGACGACACGAGCACGAGCATCACCTCGGCCCCGGCGGCACGTGACGCGAGCCAGTACTCGGGGAAGCTCCGGTCGTAGCAGATGAGCATGCCGAAGCGGGTGCCGAGCGCGTCGAAGACGACCGGTCCGGCACCGGCTTCGAAGTAGTGCTTCTCGTCGACGTCGGAGATCGCGTTCGTCGGGATCGACGTCTTGCGGTACGACGCCACGCGGTCGCCGTGCACGTCGGTGCCGTGCACGAGCGTGCCGTCGGCGTCGATGAGCACCGCGCTGTTGTACTGCGCGTCGCCCGCGTCCTCGTAGAGACCGAAGGCGACGGCGGTGCCCAGCCGCTTCGCCGCGCTCGCGAAGCGGGCGGTCGCCGGACCGGGGACGGGCTGTGCCCACGACTTCCGGCTGTCGTTGACCACGCCGCAGAAGTAGGGCGTGGTGCAGAGCTCGGGGAACACGACCAGGTCGGCACCCTCCGCGGCCTGCTCGAACAGGGTGATGAGTTCGTCGAGTGCGGTGTCGCCGTCAGCGGGGGTCTCGCCGGCCTGGACGACCGCGACCTCGATGACCGGTCGGCTCGCGGCGGCGCTCATGCGGTGACCGCGCTCGGAGCAGCGGACGCGACGCCCTCGCGGGTGCGCATCAGCGGCTGGATGCGGGTGCCGAAGTCGTCCATCCCCTGCAGGAAGTCGTCGAACACCAGCATGATGCCCTTGGTGCCCTCGACGGCGGCGGCTTCGTCGAGCATCGCGGCGACGTGCTCGTAGGAGCCGACGAGCGTACCCATGTTCATGTTCACGGCCCCCTCGGGCAGCGAGATCCGCTTGGCCGTGTTGCCGTCCTCGCCCTCGGCATCGGTGAGCGCCTGGCCGGTCATCCAGGCGATCGCCTCGACGTCGACCCCGTCGCTGTACCGCTCCCACTTCGCCTGGGCGGCCTCGTCGGTCTCGTCGGCGATCACCATGAAGAGCACGTAGGAGCCGACGTCACGGCCGGTCTTCTCGCGTGCCTCGAGCAGGGCCTGGTTCTGTTCGGCGTAGGCGGTCGGGGTGTTCACACCGACGCCCATCGAGAAGTTGTAGTCCGAGTACTCCGCGGCGAACGCCATGCCCTGCGACGACTGACCGGCCGAGACGATCGGGATGTGCGACGTCGGTCGCGGCAGCATCCGGCAGTCGTCCATCTGGAAGTACTCGCCGTGGAAGTCGCTCCGGCCGGTCTCCCACAGCTCCTTCATCACCTGCATGTACTCGGTCTGGTACGCGTAGCGACGCTTGAAGTGCACCTCGTCGCCCGGCCACAGGCCCATCTGGTCGTACTCCGCCTTCTGCCAACCGGCGACCAGGTTCAGCCCGAAGCGACCGTGCGAGATCGAGTCGACCGTCGCCGCCATGCGTGCCGCGATCGCCGGCGGGATGGTGAGGACCGCGGTCGTCGCGAACAGGCGGATCCGTTCGGTGCGGGCGGCGAGACCGGCCATCAGGGTGAAGGACTCGAGGTTCTCGTCCCAGAAGCCGCTCGGGCCACCGAAGCCGCGCAGCTTGATCATCGACAGGGCGAAGTCGAAGCCGTACGCCTCGGCCTTCTGCACGATCTCGAGGTTCAGGTCGAACGACGGCTTGTACTGGGGCGACGTGGTGGAGATGAGCCAGCCGTTGCTGCCGATCGGGATGAAGACTCCGATGTCCATGGGGAACTCGCTTTCTGTGGTGGGTGTCGAAGGGGGAGCAGGGTCAGGGACGCTTCGCGGCGGCCTTGGCGGCGGTCGCGACGGAGTGCCGCCGGATGGTCTGCGAGACGGCGACGGCGACGATGAGGGCGCCGCCGTAGAAGAGCTGCTGCACGAAGTTGTCGGCGCCGAGCATCTGCAGACCGACCACGCCGGAGAACAGGAAGTACACGGCGATGAACGTGCCGATCGCGTTGAAGCGCCCCGGGACGATCGCGGTCGCACCGAGGTAGCAGGCGGCGAACGCGGGGAGCAGGAACGACTGTCCGCTCGACGGGTCGGCGCCGCCGAGGGTGCCGGCGTAGACGACCCCGGCCACCGCGGCGGTGAAGCCGGCGCCCACGAACGCACCGACCCGGAGCCGTCGGACGTTCAGCCCGGAGAGTTCCGCGACGGTGCGGCCGGTGCCGACGAACAGCAGCCGTCGGCCGACCGGGGTGGCGCTCAGGACGACCAGGACGACGACCGTGGCGATCAGGCCGTAGACGAACGCGAGCGGCAGGCCTGCGAGCCCGCGCCACCCGACCGTGGCCTGCACGAGTGCCGGGTCGATGCCCGTCACCGAGGACGACACGCTCATCCACTGGATGATCCCGATCATGAAGGTCGACGTGCCGAGGGTGACGATGAACGAGTCGATGCGGAACCCGACGGTCAGCAGCCCGTTGACCAGGCCCACGACGACGCCGATGACCAGGCCTGCGGCGATCGCGGGCACGAGCGGGACGTCCATCTTCGCGTTGAGCACGGCGATGGTCATCGCGGAGAGCGACATCGTCGAGGCGCCGGACAGGTCGAACTCACCGGCGGTGAGCGGGAACAGGAACCCGAGCGCCAGGATGAGCAGCACCGACTGGGACCCGAGGATGTTCTGCAGGTTGCCGAGGGTCGGGTACGTGTCGGGCAGCGCGATGCTGAACGCGATGACGATGACGACCCAGGCACCGAGCAGCGCGTACCGCTCGGTGTGTCCCCACGAGAAGCGCGGGCGGGTCGGACGGACGATCGAGGTCTCGAGGACGGGGTCGGCGGTGGTGGACATCAGGCGTTCTCCTTGACTGCGGAGGAGGCATCGGGGGAGGACGAGCCCGCGGGGGACGGGGACCCGGTGGGTGACGCCTGGGCATCTCGGTCGACGAGGCTCGCCACGACCGCGGCCGCGATGACGTCGCGGTCGACGCGGTCGTCGGTCAGCACGTCGTGCACGCGACCCTGGGCGAGGACGACGACGCGGTCGCAGACCTGCGCGAGCTGGTCGTAGTCGGTGGAGGCGCAGACGATGGTCACGCCCTGCTCGGCGCTCCGGCGGAGCATCGAGAAGATCGCGGCGCGTGCCCCGACGTCGATGCCCTGGGTCGGCTCCTGCAGCAGCACGAGCCTCGGGGCGTCCTGCATCCACTTGGCCAGGACGGCCTTCTGCTGGTTGCCGCCGGACAGCGTGCCGAACAGGGCGGCCGGGTCGGCTGGTCGGACGTCGTAGTCGCGGACGAGTCCCGCGACGTGGGCGCGTTCCCGCGCGGGCGAGAGGCCGAGCAGCCCGCGGAGCTTCCCGAGGACGGGGAGCGTGACGTTCTGCTCGACGGACAGGGTGAGCGCCCCGCCCTCGCGCTTGCGGTCGGCGGGGACGTAGACGATGCCGCGGGCGATCGACGAACCGGGCGTCACGCGCGTCAGGTCGACCGGAGCGAGTGTCGCCCCGTCGCGCCGCACGGTGAGCGAGCCCGTCGCGGGGCGTGCCCCGTACAGGCCGGGCAGCACGTCCTCGACACCGGAGCCGGCGAGCCCGGTGATGCCGACGACCTCGCCGTCCGCCACGTCGAACGACAGACCGTCGACGACGCCGACCCGCAGGTCCCGCACCGTCACGACGGCGTCGCCGGTGGTCGCCGGGCGCGGAGTCCTGGCGGCGGGACCGTCCAGTCCGCGTCCGACGATGAGGGAGACGAGCTCGTCCGCCGTCGTCGTGGCGGTGTCCCGGTGCGCCTGGACCCGGCCGGCCCGCAGGACGGTGACACGGTCGGCGTGTTCGAGGACCTCGGACATGTCGTGCGACACCAGCAGCGCCGAGGTGCGGCCGTCCGCGACCAGGTCCTGCACGACCCGGAAGAGCAGGTCGGCGTCCTCCTTCGGCAGGAAGACCGTCGGCTCGTCGAGCACGATGAGCGCCCGGTCGTCGCCCAGCTCGGCGACGGCCCGCAGGATCGCGACGAGCGCCTTCTGGGTGTCGGTGAGTTCGTCGATCCGGGCCCGTGGGTCGATGTCGACCCCGTACCGCGCGAACAGCTCGGCCGCGGCACGCTGCTCGGCGCCCCAGCGGACGAAGGGTCCACGCCCGGCGACAACGGTCGCGAGCCGCAGGTTCTCGGTCACACCGAGCGAGGGGACGAGTGCGAGGTCCTGGTGGACGAAGCTGATCCCCACACGGCGGAAGTACCCGGGAGGCACCGGTAGTGGCAGCCGGGCGCCACGGACCTCGATCGTCGCGCCCGGTTCCGGCGCGTAGGTGCCGGACAGGACCTTGATGAGGGTCGACTTGCCGGAGCCGTTCTCGCCGAGCAGCGCGTGCACCTGGCCCGGCACGACCTCGAGGTCGACGTCGTCCAGTGCGGTCAGCCCGCCGAAGCGCTTCGTGAGCCCGCTGATCCGCAGGACCGGCGCGGTGTCCGCACCCGTGCCGACGACCGCAGCCGACGATGCGGAGCCGAGCCGTGCCTCCCGGGTGGCGGTCACTCGGCCGCGCCCCAGATCGCTTCGTACCCGGTCTTGTACGCGTCGCCGTAGCCCTTGCTCGGCGCCGGCGGCGTGCCGGTCGCGTCGACGTTGTCCTTCGTGAAGACCTTGAGCGGGGTCTTCTCGTCGCCGTCCTCGATGATCGGCGTGCCGGTCAGGACACGGCCGGCCTGGTCGAGCGTCGCGTAGGCGAGCCACTCCATGTTCTCGCCGATGTCCATCGTGAGGACGCTGCCCTCCTGCAGGATCTTCAGCACCGCGGGGGTGCCGTTGTACGAGGAGGTGAAGACCTGGCCGGTCTTGCCGGCAGCGGTCACGCCGGCCTCGACGTAGAGCGTCATCGAGTCGTAGACCGGCAGGACGTAGTCGAGGTTCGGGTCGGACTGCACGGCGGACTGCACGGTCGACGAGATCTTCGTCGCCCAGTCGGCGACGGGGACGTTGGTCACCTTCACCTTGCAGCCGTCGCACTGCGCCTCGAACTCGTCCTGCATCGCCGTGACGATGCCGTCGGACGGGGGCACCTCGGACGACGTGATGATGAGGACGTCGCCCTGACCCTTGGTCTCCTTGATGGCCCAGTCGGCGTTGAGCTTCGCGGCTTCGTGGAACGGGGCGGTCACCTGTGCCGCCACGAGCCCCTGCAGCTGGTCCGGCAGCGCTTGCCCGGTCTGGTAGGTGTGGCTGATCAGCACGGGGATCCCCGCTGCCTTCGCACGCTTCAGTGCCGGGACGATCAGTTCGCCGTTGACACCCTGCGCCAGCACGATGATGTCGGCTCCGCGGCTGATCGCCTGGTCGATGCCGGCGGAGTGCTCGGTGGGCGTGCCCTGGTTCGTGTACTCGATCCACTTCGCGCCGTACTGCTCGGCGACCTTCTCGCCGGCCTCGTCGACCGCGGTGATGAAGGGGACGGCGGACGAGTTCGGGATGTTGAAGATCGTCTTGCCGGCGATCCCCGACATGTCGAAGCGAGCGCCCTCGAAGGTGAACTCGGGGTCGACGCTGGCGGCCTTGATCTGGCTCGTGGCGTGCTCGACACCGGCGGTGTCGTCACCGGAGCTCGTCGACGCGGTCGAGGTGGCGGAGCAGGCGGACAGGAAGAGCACGCCGGAGATCGCGGCGGCGAGGAGCACGGGACGCGACGGACGCGTTCGGGACGGAGCGGGGGACGACATCGGTCGGGGACCTCCTGGACGGGTGGAGCAGGGAAGGTGCGGGGGGCATCGGATCGGGGCGGGGCCGACGTGTGGCGGATCGCCGGTGACGCCGGCCGCTGCAGTGGGGTTGATGCGAATGTAACGGCCGCGGGGTGCCGACAGAGGGTCGCCCGGTAACGGTCCTGTTAGGCGTTTGTTTCGCTGGTGTTAGGCCACCTGCGGCGCCCGACGCGGAGGGGCGTTCGACCCACGGATCCGGGGCGGACGACTGCGCCACCGACCCGCGTGCAGGGGCGGATCCGGGCAGTGACGGGCCGGCGACGGCGGGGCGAAACACGCCGGACCCATCCGAGGCGACTTCCGGAAACGGCGCTCTCACAATCCGGCGCGGTCAGTGGGGACGACGCCTGGCGGAATGGCGGAGCGGCCCGGACGCGCAGCCCCGCTGACCGGGACATTCGGGTGCCGCAGGGCCGGGGCAGCTGGCGTAACCCAGCCGATACGGACGCGGTACGGCGGCGAAACGAACGAGCGGTGGACTGCACCAAGCACCCACCACCCGCCCACCGACAGGAGCACCCCGATGATCACCACCGTCGTCGCCGGCAACCCCAAGCCGGCCTCACGGACACTCGACGCCGCGACGGTCGTGCTCGAGCGGCTCACCGGCCGGGCCCCGGACCACGTCGTCGACGTCATCGACCTCGGTGCCGGACTGCTCGGCTGGGGCGACCCCGCCGTCTCGGACGCCGTCCGCACCGTCGCCGGCTCCGACCTCGTCGTCGTCGCGTCGCCGACGTTCAAGGCGACGTACACCGGCGTGCTCAAGCTGTTCCTCGACCAGTTCGGCACCGGCGACGGACTCGCCGGCGTCGTCGCGGTGCCGCTCATGCTCGGTGCCGGTCCGGCGCACGCCCTCGCTCCGGAGGTCTTCCTCAAACCGGTGCTGGTCGAACTCGGCGCGACCGTCGTCGCCCCAGCCCTGTACCTGAACGACAAGCACTACTCGGACCCCGCATCGACCGACGTGTGGCTCGCCCGCTGGCAGGACGTCGTCCTCGCCGCCGCCGCTCACCAGGAAGGAACCGCGTCATGATCAGCCCCTACTCCACCGAGGCCCCAGACCGCTCCGCGCTCAAGCAGGCGTTCTCCGGGTTCCCGTGCGGTGTCGCCGCGCTCTCCGCCGTCGTCGACGGCGAACCGACCGTGCTCGTCGCGTCCTCGTTCACGGTCGGCGTCTCACAGGACCCACCGCTCGTGATGTTCGCCGTGCAGCACACGTCGACCACGTGGCCGGTGCTCCGCGACGCCGGCACGATCGGGGTCTCGATCCTCGGTGAGGGGCACGCGCAGGTCACCCGGCAGCTCGCATCGCGGGACAAGTCGATCCGGTTCGTCGGTGTCGACACGACGGTCGCCGAGACGGGCGCGGTGTTCCTGCAGGGGGCGCCGATCTGGCTGGAGTGCTCGGTCGAGCACACCTACCCGGCCGGCGACCACGACATCGTGGTGCTCCGGGTGCTCGGACTCATGTCCGACTTCGCGCACAACCCGCTGGTCTGGCACCGGTCCGCCTTCGCGACGCTGACCGCCTGACCGGCGCCGGGCAACGGACGGGAGGCCCGCCCCACGTGAGCAGGTCTGCTCACGCTGGGCGGGCCTCCCGTCCGGGGCAGCCGGGTGCGCCGGGTGCGCTGGGCCTGCCGGTCCTGCGGCGTCAGCCGCGCAGCGCCTCCGACAGCTTCACGCGACTGCCGGTGCGGAGCAGCGCGTTCTCGTAGACGCGGGCACCGATGACCACGACCGCGACCACCGAAGCGGCGACGATGACGAGCGACAGGATCGGCTCCCACCACTCGGCCGTCCCCAGGAAGATCCGCATCGGCATGCCGATCGGGGCGCTGAACGGCACGTACGACATGATGCCGAGGATCGTCGGGTTGTCGTACGCGACGATGATCAGGAAGTACGGGATCATCACGAGCATCATCACCGGGGTGGTGACGCTGCCGACGTCCTCCTGCCGGGACACCAGCACGGCGGCGGCCGCGAACAGGGACGCCAGCAGCACGAACCCGATCGCGAAGAAGCCGATGAACCACAGGATGCTCGGGCCGAGCATCGCGAACGTGTTGTCCTGCCCGGTCACCGCCAGGGTGACGATGGCGGCGACGGCCACCGCGACGATCTGGGCGAACGCCATGACGCTGTTGCCGAGCACCTTGCCGGCGAGCAGCGCCCGGGCCGGGATCGCGGACATCAGGATCTCGACCACCCGCGTCGACTTCTCCTCGACCACGCTCTGCGCGATCGACTGGCCGAACGTCACCGCCGACGCGAAGTACACGACGCCGAACGCGATCGCGATGAGGTAGACCAGCCCACCCGGCAGCGCGTCCGGGTCGAGCAGCTCGATGCGCGGGGTGACGCTCAACGCCGAGACGACCTCGGACGGGGCCTCGTCGAGCCCGACGACCTTGTAGCCGAGCGGGTCGTCCGACGGCACGATCGCGGCGTCGACGTCGCCCTTCGTGACGAGCCGTTCGGCGTCGTCGACCGATGCCGACTTCGTGACGTCGAGCCCACTGGTGGTCGGCAGCGCGACACCGTCGACGACCGCGACCGCGGTGGTGTCGTCGGCGGTGGCCTTGCTCACGATCCCGCCGACGACGATCGAGGCGACCACCATGCCGATCAGGATGAGTGCCGAGACCACGAAGGCCTTGCTGCGGATGCGTGCCTGGATCTCGCGTGCGGAGACGAGCCGCACGGCCTGCACGAAGGAGCTGTTCATCGGACGACCTCCCGGAAGACCTCGCTGAGCCGCGGCACCCGCGGCGAGAACGACCCGACGGAGCCGTGCTGGACGGCACGCTGCAGGACGCGCTGGGCGGTGGCGGCGTCGGCCTCGAAGACCGCGTAGCCGCCGTCGAACTCCCGCACGGCCACACCCGGCTCGTCGCGGAGCCAGGCGACGTCGCCGTCGACCAGCAGCTCCCACGCGGCGGGGCCGGCCTGCTTGCGGAGTTCCTCCTGCGGACCGGCGGCGCGGATCGTGCCACCGGCGATGACCACGACGTCGTCGCACAGCCGTTCGACCACGTCGAGCTGGTGGCTCGAGAACAGCACCGGGACGCCACGGGCGGCGGTCTCGCGCAGGACACCGAGCACCGTGTCGACGGCCATCGGGTCGAGGCCCGAGAACGGCTCGTCGAGCACGAGCACCTCGGGGTCGTGGGCCAGCGCCGCCGCGATCTGCACGCGCTGCTGGTTGCCGAGCGAGAGCTTCTCGACGGCGTCGCCGGCGTGCTGCGTGAGCTCGAGTCGTTCGAGCAGTTCGCCGGTGCGGGTCGTCGCGGTGCGCTTCTCGACGCCCTGCAGCCGGGCCAGGTAGGTGATCTGCTCGGCCACCGGCATCTTCGGGTACAGGCCGCGTTCCTCGGGCATGTAGCCGAAGCGGCGGCGGTCGGCGGGACGGACCGCGGTGCCGTCGATCGAGACCGTGCCCGCGTCGGCCTGGAGCACGCCGAGCATGATGCGCATGGTGGTGGTCTTGCCGGCACCGTTGCCGCCGACGAAGCCGGTGAGGCGGCCGCTGCCGACCGTGAACCCCACGTCGTCGAGCACCCGGCGGTCACCGAAGTGCTTGGTCACCCCTTCGATGGTGAGCATGTCGTTCCCCTTCGTCACGACGCTGGTCGTCGCTGCGTCCGACGCTATTGGCCGGGAGGCACGCCCCGCCTCCGCCGCCAGGCGGGATTCGGGCGGGGGCCGGCTCCACCGCGTGGGGGAGGAG